>NZ_JACKTL010000019.1 GCF_025822245.1 Mycolicibacterium hodleri | reverse complement strand
ATGCCGCTGATCGGGACCTGGTTGCACTGGGCGCTGTTCGGTGGCGACTTCCCCGGCAGCATCATCATTCCCCGGCTGTACGCCCTGCACATCCTGCTGATCCCGGGCATCATCCTGGCCCTGATCGGGGTGCACCTGGCGATGGTCTGGTTCCAGAAGCACACCCAGTTCCCCGGCCCCGGCCGCACCGAACACAACGTCGTCGGCGTCCGCGTGATGCCGGTGTTCGCGGTCAAGTCCGGCGCGTTCTTCGCCATGACCGTCGGGGTGCTGGGATTGATGGGCGGGCTGCTGCAGATCAACCCGATCTGGCAGCTCGGCCCGTACAAGCCCTCCCAGATCTCGGCCGGCTCGCAGCCCGACTTCTACATGATGTGGACCGACGGCCTGGCCCGGATCTGGCCACCGTGGGAGCTGTATCCGTTGGGCCACACCGTGCCTGCGGCCGTGGCGGTGGCGTTGTTGATGGGACTCGTCTTCATCCTGCTGACCGTGTACCCGTTCCTGGAGAAGCGGTTCTCCAAGGACACCGCGCACCACAACCTGCTGCAGGTGGCGTTGTTGATGGGACTCGTCTTCATCCTGCTGACCGTGTACCCGTTCCTGGAGAAGCGGTTCTCCAAGGACACCGCGCACCACAACCTGCTGCAGCGTCCCCGGGACGCCCCGGTGCGCACCGCGATCGGCGCGATGGCCATCGCGCTGTACATCGTGCTGACCTTCTCGGCGATGAACGACATCATCGCGCTGAAGTTCCACATCTCGCTGAACGCGACGACGTGGATCGGTCGGATCGGGATGGTCGTGCTGCCCGCGATCGTGTACTACGTCACCTACCGGTGGGCGATCAGCTTGCAGCGCAGTGATCGCGCGGTTCTCGAGCACGGCATCGAGACGGGCATCCTCAAGCGGCTGCCGCACGGCGCCTACGTCGAGTTGCACCAGCCGTTGGGTCCGGTCGACGAGCACGGCCACCCGATCCCGCTGGAGTACCAGGGCGCTCCGCTGCCCAAGAAGATGAACAAGCTGGGTTCGGCCGGCGCGCCGGGCACGGGCAACTTCCTCTACGCCGACCCCGAGGGCGAACAGGCCGCCCTCGTCGAGGCCGCGCACGCCGCCGAACACCGTGCCATCACCGCCCTCAAACAACGCCAGGGCGTCAACGGCAACGGTTTCAACGGCAACGGCAGCAACGGGCACCACTAGGCAACCACGCCGTGGGCCGGGATGGTGGCAATCGATCGACGCCCCATCCCGGTCCGCCGGCGGCATGGTCGACCGCCCCTCGCCGCCGCGTAGCGAACTGCTCCACCTCTTCGCCGAAAACCCGCCAGCAAAGACCCCCGGTGAATTACGGTGGCGGAGACCAGGAGGTGTCCCGTGAAGCTAGTGCTGATAGTCGCGGTCACAGTCGGCGTGGCGATCGGGGCCGCGCCAACGGCCACCGCCGACGAGAGTGGCTACCTGAATGAGCTGTCGCCGCGGCTCGCGTACCTCACCACCCAGCAGCTGCGCACCGAGGGCTACAAGGTGTGCCGGTACGTCGGCGTCGGCCGGCCCACCGCGGACGCCATCCCCATGGTGACGAACGACCTGGGGATCTCGGTGGCCGCGGCTCTCGACATCATCTCGGCGTCGATGGGAGAACTGGACTGCTGACGCAGAACCCGTGGCACGGTTCCTAAGGTGGGAGGGCAGACCCACCACAGGAACGAGGCAGCACCCATGACCGAAACGCTTCCGGACACCGCACTGGAATTGCGATCGCTGGTGACGGCGCAGGGCACGCTCGAACTCTCGCTGCACGACGTCCCCGTCCCCACCCCCGCCGACGACGAGGTGTTGGTCCGCGTGGAAGCCGCGCCGATCAACCCGTCCGACATCGGCCTCCTCGTCGCCTCCGCGGACATGAGCGCCGCCACGGTCGGGGGCACCCCCGACCGTCCGGTCGTGACGGCCCCGATCGCCCCCGAGGCCCTCGACGCGCTGAAGGCGCGCCTGGACGACTCGCTGCTCGTGGGCAACGAGGGGGCGGGCACCGTCGTCGCGGCGGGTTCGTCGGCCGATGCCCGAGCGCTGCTCGGCAAGGTGGTGGGGCTCGCCGGCGGCGGCATGTACGCGCAGTACCGCGTGGCGAAGGCCGCGGCGTGCCTGGTGCTTCCCGACGGGACGCCGGCTCGCGACGGCGCGTCGTCCTTCGTCAACCCGCTGACGGCGCTCGGCATGGTGGAAACCATGGAGCGAGAAGGACATTCGGCCCTGGTTCACACGGCGGCGGCGTCCAACCTCGGCCAGATGCTGGTGAAGATCTGCCTGGAGGACGGGATTCCGCTGGTGAACGTCGTCCGCAAGCCCGAACAGGAGGAGCTGCTGCGGTCGATCGGCGCGGTGTACGTGTGCGATTCGTCGTCGCCGACGTTCACCGACGACCTCTTCGAGGCACTGGTCGCGACCTCGGCCACGCTGGCGTTCGACGCGATCGGTGGCGGCACCATCGCCGGCGACATCCTCAACGGCATGGAGCGCGCCGCCAACGCGACCGGTGCCGGGTATTCGCGCTACGGCTCGACCGTGCACAAGCAGGTCTACGTCTACGGTGCCCTCGACGCGGGACCGACGACGCTGAACCGGAAGTTCGGCATGGCGTGGGGAATCGGCGGGTGGCTGCTGACCCCGTTCCTCCAGAACGCCGGCGCCGACACGATCGGACGGTTGCGGTCCCGGGTGGCCGCCGAACTCACCACGACGTTCGCCAGTACCTACGATCGCGAGGTTTCCCTGGCGGGCATGCTCGCGCCCGAGGCGTTCACCGCCTACCTCAAGCGCGCGACAGGCGAAAAGTTCCTGCTCACACCGCAGGTCACCACGTAAGTCCTGGGCGGTCGGGGGTGGGCCGGCCGCCAAAAGGAGATGCGTGGCGGGGCCGGCGACGAGTACCGTCCACGACGCGATGACCACCACCACGACACGGCTCGGCACCTCCCCGGCCGCTCGGACCGTGGGCACCGTCGACGACCTCGACCGCTCCGTGGGTTGGCGACGGCTGAAGAGCCCCGGCGTCACCGTCGCGCTCCTGGCGATGATGGTTGCAGCGGTCCTGCAGTCGCTGGGCACCGTCGTCATCGGCTGGCTGGCGACCAATCCCGTGTGGACGACGGTGTGGGTGCTCGCGGCATGCCTGTTGGGTGCCGCCGTGCTCGACACCCTGGGGCGCACCGTCTGGGCGCGCATCGCCGACAGGGCCGAGGGCCGACTGCGGGCCGACCTGCTCACCGCCGCGCTGAGCCAGCCGCTGGAACGTCTGTCCGAGCAGGCCGTCGGCGAGATCCTCGACCGCGTCGACGACGACACCCACGAGGTCGGGTCGCTGGTGCGCAGGCAGGTGTGGGAGGCCATGCGCACGGTTTTCTCCGCGGTGCCGATGTGGATCGTCGCCGGACTGACGTGGTGGCCCGCCTGGATCGTCTTTCCCGTCGTGGTCCCGCTGATCACGTTCGCGATCCGGCCCCTGCTGCGCGAGCTCGGCCAGCGCAAGGTCGTCGAGGAGATCGCCTGGACCGACCACGCCGCGGCCATGGAGGAGGGCATCGCCGCGCGAGATGACTTGCGCACCAGCCTTGGTCAAGCGTTCGTCCTGCGCCGGTGCGCCGAATTGTCGGCCAACATCCAGCGGTGCTTCCGCGCGGTGGTGGCGATCGAGTCGCGAATCACCCTGCGCGCCGGCGGGCTGCTGCACGTGTTGCTCGCCTGCGTCGTGATCGCCGGTGTCGCGCTGGTCGCAGGCGGCGGCCTCGACGTCGCCCAACTGATCACGCTGTTCCTGGTCAGCGCCACGCTGGTCGGCGAGATCGCACAACTCGCGCGTCAACTGCCCGAACTGCAGGCGGGAATGGGTGCGGTCATCCGGCTTCGGCAGTTGATCGTCGCCGAGTCCGAACCCGTTGGCGGGCGCGCCCTCTCGGCCGACGCCGTGGACGTCGAGCTGCGCAATCTGAGCTTTGCCTACGCCGACGGGCCACCGGTGTTGCACGACGTCGACCTGCGGATCCCGGCGGGCACGACGTGCGCCCTGGTCGGCCGAACCGGTTCCGGCAAGTCGACTCTCGCGTCGCTGGTGTCGCGCGCCGTCGACCCCGCTCGTGGGGCGGTCTTCCTCGGCGGAGTCGACGTGCTCGACCTCGACGTGCAGGGGTTGCGGGCATCGGTCGGCGTCGTCACGCAACGAACCGAGATCCTCGCCGGCACCCTCGCCGAGAACGTCGCGCTGTTCGCCGACCTGCCGCGGCAGCGCGTGCACGACGCGGTGGCCGAACTCGAACTCACCGATTGGGTGGCCAGCCTGCCCGACGGCGTCGACACCCTCCTGGGCCCGGGTGGGACGACGCTGTCCGCGGGGGAGGAGCAGCTCGTCGCCTTCGCCCGGTTGCTCGTCCGCGCGGTGCGCGTGGTCGTCCTCGACGAGGCTACCGCGCGGATGGACCCGCTCACCGAGGCGCGGGTGGTCCGCGCCGCCGACCGATTGCTGGCCAACCGCACCGGAATCCTGATCGCACACCGCCTTTCGACCGTGGCACGCGCCGATCACGTCGTGGTGCTCGACCACGGCCGCGTCGTCGACCAGGGTCCGCGCACGGAACTCGCCGCTCGCCCCGGGCCCTTCCTGCGGCTGCTGGAGGCCAGCGGCGTCGACGACGACGTGGCACCGTCCGCCGACGACGGCGCGGCCATCGGCGGGGCGCGCCGCCACGGGGCCACGCCCGAGCCTCCCGACGTCGACGGCGGCCCAAGCCTGGCGCGGGGAATTGCCCGCATGGTCCGCACACATCCCACCTGGGGCCTGGTGGGCGCCTCGCTGTTCGTGCTGTCCGGGCTGGTCGGTGCGACCGGTGCCATCAGCGGGTTCGCGTGGGGGCACCTCGTCCAAGGCCTCAGCGAGGGAAGGACTCCCACGCTGATCACCGTCGCCGTCGTACTCAGCATCGTCGTCGAGCCGCTGGTGCTGGCGCTGGCCCTGCGGCGGTTCCTGCCGTGGTGGTCGGCGTGCTCGCTGCGCATCCGGATGACGGTGCTCGATGCGCAGACGCGGCAGCACCGGCTGGCCAGCACGCCGCCAGGTGAAGTGGTGTCGCGCGTGCTCGACAGCGACCGCTTCCTGCACTACGCGGACCGGTGGAACGACGTGGTCGGCGGCCTGGTCATCGTGGTCGTCGCGTCCTTCCTCAGCGGCACGCCCGTTGCCGGGGCCATCCTGCTGCTGGTGATGGTCGCCGCCGCCGTGACGTCGGTGGCCGGCCGGCCCGTCGCCGGTCGCTCGTCGGCCGCGGCGTCGGCCACCCGCGCCCACTTCGGCCGGTCGCTGGTGTCGGTGCTGGAGTGCGTCCGGACCGTCAAACTGGCCGCCGCGACGGCCGACGTGCGCGCGCACCTGGACCGCGTCGACGGCGGCCGCGTGGGTGCGGCCGTCCGCGAGCACCGCATCCAGTCGATCCTCCTCGGGGTTCCCGTCGTGATGGTGCAACTCGGCGTCGTCGCGGCGTGGATCGTCTACCTGCTCGGAGGGTGGGATCTGGCGGCGGCTCTGCTCGTCTCCGGCGCGGTCGCCGGGTTCGACTACTTCGGCAGTGTGGCCGGGGCGGTCGTCACCGACGCGCCGGGCACCCGCGCCTGGCAGCAGGCGACCAGCAGACTGGCCGGCGGTGCCGACCTGATGGACACTCCCGCGGGCGTCGACCTGCTGGCCGGGACGGCGCCCTTGCCGCCTCCGGTGGCGCGAACGCCGTTGCAGCGCCTCGATCTGGTCGACGTGTCGGCCGTGCACGACGACGGCACGCGCGGCGTCACGGGCGTGCACCTCACCGTCGCGGCGGGGGAGCTGGTCCTGTTGCTCGGACAGGTGGGATCGGGAAAGTCGAGCCTGCTCTCGACGCTGTGCGGGCTGGTGGGCCACACCGGCCGGATCCAGTGGAACGGGGTCGACGTCGCCGACGCGCAGACGTTCCTGCGCCCGGGGCAGGTCGCGCACGTCGCCCAGGTGCCGCTGGTGCTGTCGGGCACGTTCGCCGACAACGTGCGCCTCGACCACGACCGCGACGTCGAGCGGGCCGTGGAGGACGCCCGGCTCGGAGCGAACGTCGCCGAGGCCGGCGGGGTCGACGCCGTCGTCGGTCACCGCGGGGTTCGGCTCTCCGGCGGGCAGGTGCAGCGGCTGGCGCTCGCCAGGGCGCTGGCGGTCGAACCGGAACTCCTTCTGGCCGACGACGTTTCCAGCGCACTCGACGCCGCCACCGAGGTCGAGCTGTGGACGAGTCTGCGCGCCAGGGGAATCACGGTGCTCGGTGCCACCTCCAAGCGGGCGGCGTTGGCCCGGGCGGACCGGGTCGTGGTGCTGGTCGACGGGGCGGTCGCGGCGAGCGGACCGTGGACCGAGCTGGCGCCACGGTGGAGTCACCTCGCCGCCTAGTACTCCGATTTGGTGAGCAGGAGTTCGGGGTGGTGGAGGTAGTTGATTCGGGCTTGCCCAACGTCGAGCTCCGGCGGTGGGATCCACTCCACCACGCCGTCTCTGAGTTGGACGGTCCAGCCGTGTTCGGCGAGTCGGTTGTCCGCTCCGCAGGCCAGGACCACGTCGTCGATGTTTGTCTGCCCGTTCTTGGCCCACCCGGTGGTGTGGTGCACCTGAGCCCCGTACCCAGGCACCGTGCAGCCGGGTTTGGTGCACCCACGGTCCCGCGCATGGAGCACGATCCGCTGTCCTGCCGAGGCGAGGCGTTTAGTGCGGCCGAGGTAGAGGGCTTCGTTGGTGTGCTTGTCGAACACCGCCAAGTAATGATGCGCGTGGGCGGCCATCCGAATCAGATCCGCCATCGGCAACAGGCTGCCCCCGCCCGTGACACCGCTGCCGCGGGCGGCTTCCAGGTCTTGCAGTGTGGTGCTGACGATAACGGTTACGGGTAAGCCGTTTTGCTGGCCGAGTTCCCCGGAGGACAGGACCGACCGGCCGAGGGCGATGAGCGCGTCGTGGGTGCGTTGCCCGACGCTGCGGTCATCGGCGTCGATCTGCTCCTGCGACGGTGTCCCCGAGATTCGGGGTTCGTGATCAGCCGGGTTGCACATCCCGGGTGCGGCGTACTTCGCGAGGATCGGTTCGATCACCGCGCGGGCTTCGGGATCCAGCAGCCCGGTGATGCGGCTCATCCCGTCGGCCTGCTGCGGCCCGATCGTCAACGATCGTTTCCGCGCCCGGTCGCGGTCGTCGGGTTCGGGTCCGTCCTGGTCGATCGCGGTGGCCAGCTGCTGGGCCACCTTGCCGAGTTCCTCAGGCCCGGTGCCGGACCCGACGACCACCAGGGTCTTCTCCGAGAGCTCCCGAACCTCGGGGTCCACCCACGTCGGCAGCTTGTCCAGAAACGACCGAATCTCGGTGACGTGTTCGGGTCCGATCGCCCCGGACTGCTGCGCGGTGGCGGTGGGGGCCAGCTTCGGGGTCAACGGCTGCCCGTTGAGCGTGGTCCGCGGCCCGAGATCCTCGGCCTCGGACAGCCGGCGGCGGACCTCCTTGCCCGAGATCCGCAACCGCTGCGTCAGCACCGACCCCAATGACTTCGCGCCCAACTCGACCGGGGAGGCTTCGCATTGCAGCCGGGCGATCACCCGATGCCCGACCGTCGGCAGCTGCCAGGTCACCGTCTCCAGCTCACCCAACAACTCCACCAATTCGAGGTGGGTGAACTCCTCGAAGGACCGATCCAGGAGTTCGGCCGCGGCAGCCTGGTACGCCGCAACTGCCGCGGTGACCCGATCCGAACTCATACTCGAACGCTAGTACGAGCCACCGACACGAAATTTGGCCTGAAACTGCTGTGACACAGGGGGTTTCAGGGAGGTCGGCCTGTGGATGGTTTAGGCACGCCGGCGAGAATTCTGGTAGTGCGGCGGGCCGTCCACGAAGGCTCGGCTCACGACGTGGAGGGCTCATCCCACGCGCCGGCGGCGACGAGTTCGGCCACCAGCACCTCGGTGAGCAGGCGGACGTCGTCGTCGGCGTCGCCCGGATACCGCAGCTGGTACCGCGCGCCAGAGACGTCGCCGCCGATGCCGACGACGGTGCTGCCGCGTGCAGTGGTCCACTCCGCCAGCTGCGCCTCCCACGCCGAGCCCGCGAAGACCCCGAGCCGGTAGTCGGTGGTCTTGGTCAGGTAGACGTCGACGTGGCTCCAATCCCCGGTCTCGCACCCGACCGCGGGCAGGCGCGGACCCTCGCGGAGCATGAGCGCGGCCTGCTGGGCCGAGCAGAAGCGATGCGCGGGCGCGGCGAAGTGCGTGCCCGTCGGGCCGAGCAACAGCTCGGAAACCTGCGGCCGCCAGTCGGATTCGGTGGCCAGGAGATGGGCGGAGCCGTCGGCTGCGGCGGCCACTGACGCCGCGAGGGCGGCCGTGTCCTTACCGGTGAGGTGGCACTCCAGCGCCAGCAGCAGAGCCAGGGTGTGCTGGTAGCTGCGGCAGGCCACGCCGCCGACCTCGGTCTCGGCGGCCAGCTCGACGACGTCGCGGCAGCGTTCGGTGATCGCCGACCCCGCCGTGTTGGTCAGGGCGATCGTGTACGCGGTCTCGGGCAGACGGTCGAGGGCGTCGAGCGTCTCGACCGAGCCGCCGCTGGCCGACGTCGCGACGACGAGAGTGCCTGCGCCCCAATCGGGAAGCAGTGCTGACGAAGCCAACTCCGAGGTGACGGTCAACCCCGCGGCGCGCATCCGCGCGGCGGCGACCCCACCCGCGTACGCCGAAGAGCCCATGCCGAGCAGCACCACGCGCTCGACGCCGGCAGGTACCACCTCCGCCCACGGGTTGCCCGCCGCAAGCGTCGTGGCGAGGCGGCCGAGCACGTCGGGCTTGCGCCTGAGGTCGGCGGCGAATCCGTCGGGCTTCACGTGGGGGTCCCTTCGTCGAGGAGAGCGGGCAGCGCCGCGTCGGGAACGTACATCCATCGGGGGAGGTGCCGTGCGGCGTAGACGATCTCACGAAGGACCTGCTGCGCGCGAAACGCGCGCAGCGGCGTCGGGTCGAACAGGTCCGCGTGTCCGAGCTCGTGGAGCCGGCGGGTGTAGGCCTCTAGGAACGCGGTTCGCCCGGCGGCGGACACCACGGCCAGGGTCGCCGGGTCCAGGGCGGCGTACTTCGCCGCGACGATCGCGGCGTGTGCCAGTGACTGGGTCATCCCGGCGACGTCGACCACCGCGGGGATCGACAACATCCGCTCCGGTGCGGTGAGCACCGGGTTGCCGTCGAAGTCGGTGACCACGAAACGGCCACGGCTGCAGAGCACTTGGCCGACGTGCAGGTCGCCGTGACCGTCGACGACCGGGCTGCCCGCCAACCCGCCGAGCCCGCTCAGCAGCACCTCGATCTCGGCGCGGCGGGCAACCACACCGGGGTGCCCGAGCCGGACCGCGGTGTCGAGGGTCTCGACCGCGCCGTCACGCCACCGCGCGGCGTCGGCGCCCGACGCGACCGTCGCGGTGCCCGACAGCGCGCCGTGCAGGTCGGCGACGACGGTACCCACGTCGGCTGCCGCGGCCGCGAACGCACCGGGCTCGCGATCGCGCACAGCCGCGGTCACGAGGTCGACCGCCCACGTCCAGCCGTCGACCGCGTCGGGCAGATAGTCGTCGACGTAGGCCACCACGGTGTCGGCGCCGGTCGGCGTTCGCCAGGTCAGCAGGCCCCACGGCGTCGGCATGCCGGCGAAGCCGGCCGCGCGGAGCACCTCGATCCGCCGCGGCGCGGGGTGCGGACCCTCCTGCAGGTGAGTCGCCCACTTGACCACGGCGACGTCACCGACGATGACCGACTCGTTGGTCTGGTCGACGCCGACCGACCGCTCGCCGGTGGCCGTTCGCGTCGTCCAGGATCGCACCGAGAAGGCTTCGCGGGTCACCGATCCCGCGGCCAGGACCTCGAGGAGGGCCGACGCGACGCCGTCACCGGGCTGCGCGCGGCGCCACCGTCCGTCGTCGTCGCGCACCTGAGGGATTGCGGCGAGACCGGCGCCGTCGTCGACCACCGCGAGACGTCGCCCCTCGGAGAGCGGCAGTGCGTCCAGGGGCTCAGTCAACCGAGTCTCGGTGGCGCGTGCCGACCTGCTCGATGACGTCGGCGCCGACGCGTAGTCCGTCGCGGTCACGGATCGCGGCGCCCATCTCGTCCAACCGGGCCCGCAGGTCGGTGTCGGCGAGCAGCCGTTCGACGGCGTCGGTCAGCTCGGCGTCGGCGAAGGAATAGGTGTCCAACCGCACCCCGAACCCGAGTTCGTCGACGCGCTGGGCGTTTTCGTATTGATCCCAGAACAGCGGCAGCACGATGAGCGGCTTGCCGAAGTGCAGCGCCTCGGTCGTGGTGTTGTTGCCGCCGTGGGAGATCACCAGGTCCACCTGGGGGATGACCTTGGTCTGCGGGAGCATCTGCGCTCCGACCATGTTGTCGGGCAACGTGATCTGATCGGCCTGGGGCCCCTTGCTGACGATGAAGCGGTGTCGGGTGGTGCCCAGGACCTCGACTAGCCGGCGCATGAGTTCCACGTCGGCCCCGCCGAGGGAGCCGAGCGACAGGTAGATCAGGGCGCTGTCCTCGGGGCGGTCCGCCACCTCGGCGGGCACGTGGTAGTCACCGTCGGTCTCCCGCACGCTGGAGTCCATCCGGGTCCAGCTCTCGTCCAGCGGCCGGGCGTCGACGTAGTCGGCCTCGGCGGGGTAGACGTACAGGTTGGCGGCATTGTCGCGGGGCATGAACTCCAGCTCGGGCAGCGCGTCGGCGCCCTGAGCCCGAACCCACGAGTCGAAGTCCGTCCACATGGCGCGATGAGTCCGGTCGAACTCGTCGCGGTAGGCCTGCCACTGTGCCGGATCGTCGCTCGGCAGCCCCGAGAAGGGCGGTGGGACACCGGGTCCCGGCACCTCCAACGGACTGCACGACACGATGCGCACGAACGGCGCCCCCGCGGTCACCAACGCGGGAAAGAGCACGACGTTGTCCTCGACGACGACGTCGGGGCGGTGCGTGGCGATGATCTCGCGCAGCCGTGGCTCGCAGTACTTCGCACCGTCGATCAACGCCTGGTAGGTGGGCGCGACGAACGACTCCAGCTGTTCGACGGTGGGCTTGCGGAACTCCGGTGCCGTCTCGGCGATGAAGTCGGTCCAGAACTTCCCGGCGTCGGCGTCACCGTCGGCTGCGGCCGGCTCCGGCTCCGCCAGGTCGACGAGTTCCTCGACGAACCCCAGCGGCGCCAACTTGCCCGCCCACGAACTCTCCGCCGCGAAGACGATCGTGTGGCCCCGGTCGCGCAGAATGGCGGCCAGGCCGATGCACTGATTCGTCGGCCCGTAGGCCGACTCCGGCCAGAACATGATCGTCAGGGGTGTCGGCATACTGGGGCACGATACTCAGCCCGGCACGTCCATGCGCTGCGTGCCCACGACCGAGAGCAGACGCATCGCCTCCTCGGATCGCGAGCCGGGCTCCGCGGTGTAGATGACGACCCGCTGGTCGCGGTCGGCGAGGTCGAGCGCGTCGCAGTTCACCGAGATCGGCCCGACCGTCGGATGGGTGAACGTCTTGCAGAGCGTGGGCCGCGCACACACGTCGTGGGCGTCCCAGAGGGCCGCGAATTCCCGGCTACCCGTGTGCAATTCGGCGATTAGCTGACTGGTGTCCGGATCGTCGGGATAGCGCGTCGCCGCCGTGCGCAGCTGCAGCGCACAGGTTTTGGCGAACTCGTCGGCGTCGGACACGCCGTAGAGCCGTCGGCCCTCGGGATGCGGTCCGAGGAAGGCGCGACGGGCAAGGTTGCGATCGCGGCGGGGCAACGCCGAGAAGTCCTCCATCAGCGCGCACGCCAGGTCGTTCCACGCGAGCACCTCGTAGGTGGCGGAGACGACGATTGCGGCGGCATGGGGCAGACGCCGCAGCAGATCGAGGATGCTCTGACGGACGGCGCGCGGCGGACCGGGTGCGGCGGCGGGCTCGATGCCGGCCAGGCGGTGCAGGTGGTCGCCCTCGGCGTCGGTGAGCCGCAGCGCGCGGCTCAACCCGGCCAGCACTTCGCGGGAGGGATGCGGCGAGCGGGCCTGCTCGAGGCGGGTGTAGTACTCGGTGGAGATGAAGGCCAGCTGTGCCACCTCGTCGCGGCGCAACCCCGGCGTGCGGCGCCTGGCGCCCGCGGGCAGCCCGACGTCGGCGGGGCTGATGCGCTCGCGGCGGGTGCGCAGGAACGCACCGAGCTCTTGGGAGTCCACGCGTCCATTGTGCGCCGCACCGTCGCCGTAGCCAGGTACGAGCGGTACCTGGCTGGCAGTGCGCCGCGCCCCCATGGTGGAGCCATGACCACCACGCAGAGAACCGGATTGCTGGCCGACAAGGTCGCCTTCGTCAGTGGCGCGGGCCGCGGCATCGGAGCGGCCGCGGCTCGCCTGTTCGCGACGGAGGGTGCCGACGTCATGCTGGCCGCTCGCACCGAGAGCCAACTCGCCGCCGTCACCGACGACATCGTGGCCACCGGTGGATCCGCCCGGTACGTCGTGTGCGACCTCGCCGACGGCCAGAGCGTCCGCGCCGCGGTCGACGCGACCGTGGCGGCCTTCGGCAGGCTCGACGTCGCGTTCAACAACGGGGCGACGATCTCGCCGCCCGGCCCGCTCGACGGGGTCGTCGAGGCCGACTTCGACCGGGTGTACGAGGTCAACCTCAAGGGGGTCTACCTGGCGATGGTGGCGCAGGTCGCCGCGATCCGGGCGACTGCCGGCACCGGTGCGATCCTCAACACCTCGAGCGTCGGGAGTCTGACGGGCAACCCGGAGCTGCCGTCCTACGGCGCCATGAAGCGCGCCGTCAACAGTCTCACCGAATCGGCGGCGATCACCTACGGCCCGGAGGGAATTCGGGTGAACGCCATCGCGCCGGGATCGACGCTGACGGAGATGATCATGGAATGGGACGCCGCGAGTCCCGGGATTGTCGACCGACTCAACGCGGCGACCCCCCTGCGGCGGGCGGCCCAGCCCGAGGAGGTCGCGGAGGCCGCCCTCTGGCTGCTGAGCGACCGGGCGTCCTACGTCACGGGAGCGATCTTGCGGGTGGACGGCGGCGCCCGAGTGTGACGGCAAGCGTCACGGGCACTGGTTGACCGCCGGCTTGCCGGCGAATCTGTCGGCCAGCCAGGTGAATTGGCTGGCGATGTCGACGTCGCCGTGTCCCTTGCCGGGCTGCAGGTCCCACTGCATCACCCCGCCGAGAGCGCACTGGCGGGCGATTGCGTCGGTGGTCCACTGGGCGTCGACGAACGTGTCGGCGGCGCCGTAGTCCACCGACAGCGGTGCCGACAACGGGCCGTGGGGCAGCGCCCAGCCGGAGAGCACCGCGCGAAGACGGTCCGCGGCGGCGGGCGTCCGCGGCGCGAAATCGCTTGGGGTGAGGCGCTTCTTCTGGGCGGCGCGGTAGGTGCTGGTGTCCGGGTTGCACGACAGCAGCGGCACCCAGTAGGTGGCCGCGGCATCGGAGCGGAAGTCGCCGCGGTCGACGTCGGGATGCAGTCGTGCCACCGACTCGACGATGGTCAGGAACAGCGGCATCTGGTCGGGGGTCAGCGCGTCGTCCTGGGCCTTGGTCACCACGCCGGTGAGGTCGGCCGCGGGTGAGTTGGCCACGGCGCCGACCAGATTGAGCTCCGGGGCGTACGCCGACGCGAGCTCGTCGGCGGCCCATGCCGCACCGCCGCCCTGAGACCCGCCGAAGGCCAGCCACCGGTCGGAGACGCCGGGGAACGCCTGCCGCAGGGCGCGGACGGAGTCGATCACGTTGAGGCCGGCGGTCTTCGAGTCCATGTAGGGATGTCCACCCTCCTCGCCGAGGCCCTGGTAGTCGGGCAGGGCGACGGCGTAACCGTTGGCCAGGTAATTGAGCACCGGTTGGGACAGGCCCCACAGGTCGCGGGTGAGCGACGGTGCACACTCCTCGTCGAGCCCCGTCGTGCCGTGCGCGAGCGCGATCACCGGCCAGCCGCCCGGGGGCGGCGGGCGGCCGGGGGTGAACACCGCGCCGGAGACCGTGGTCTGGGCGCCCGTGTCGCCGTTGGTGGAGCGGTAGACCACCCGTGCCGCGCGCACGTCGGGATGGTTGGCGGCCGCCATGAACTTGGACAGCGTCATGGCGCTGACCAGGCTGCCGGGCTCTGAACCGCCCAGCCGGGCCCCGTCGACCGGCACGGGCTCGTCCCGCGCCTCGTCGGACCGCGAGCCCCACGCCGACCCGACGACGTCGAAGCCCAGCGGTGACACCGCCACGACCAGTCCGAGGACGGCGGCGACGGCGACGCCGATCCAGAGCGCGCGACGGCGCGACGGTGCGGTGGGCACGACGTCAGCCCGCGACGGCGGGACGAAGGAAGTCGCCGGACACCGCGACGGCGGGGGTGGACGTGTCGCCACCGACCACCAGTGTCGCGAAGGCGATGTCGCCGGTGATGCCTGCGAACCAGCCGTGGGAATGGGTGTTGTCGCCGAACTCGGCCGTGCCCGTCTTGCCGCCGAGACCCGGAACGTCCTGCAGGGCGGTGGCCGTGCCGTCGGACACCGTCTGCAGCATCATCGCGCGCAGGTCGTCGGTGACCGGGCCGGGAATGGGCTGCGACGGTGTGTCGGCCGTCGTGGTCTGCCCCACGACGAGGGTCGGCGTGACGGTCGAGCCGTGTCCCAGGCTGGCCTCGGCGACCGCCAACCCGAACGGGCTCACCGTGACCGTGCCCTGGCCGATCCCGTTCTCCACCTTCTGCGCCGGCGTGTCGGCGTTGGGCACGCTGCCGGTGATGGTGGTCAGGCCGGGGACGACGTAGTCGACGCCAATGCCGAACAGGCGCGCCGTCTTCGGCAGCGCGTCGGCGGGCAGCTGGTCGGCCAGCGCCGCCATCGTCGTGTTGCAGGATTTCGCGAACGCCGTCGACAGCGGCACGGTGCCGAGGTCGAATTCGTCCTCGTTCGGGATGGTGCGGTTCTCCACGGTCACCGTGCCTGGGCAGGCCTCGGGGGTGTCCGGCGTCGCGAGGCCGGCCTGCAGCGCCGCTGCCGTGGTGATGGTCTTGAAGGTCGACCCCGGCGGGTAGGCACCCGAGAAGGCGATCGGGCCTTGGGCGTTGGCCGCCGCGTTCTGCGCCGCAGCCAGGATGCCGCCGGTCGACGGCGACATGGCCACCAGCACGGCGGGCCGGGCTTCGTTGGCCACGGCCTGCTGGGCCAACGACTGCAATCTGAGGTCGAGCGTGGTGCGGATCGGCGGGGTGTCGCCGGGCGGTGTCGAGGCGAGCTGTTCGGTCGGCTGGCCCTTGTCGTCAACCAGCGTCACCGACCACCCCGCCGACGCGTCGATCGTCTTCTGCCACAGGGCTTGCATGCCGTCCAACGCCGGTGAGGAGAGGTCGCGGTTGGCCGTGAGGAGTGCGCCCTGCTCGGCCACAGACACGCCGGCGATCTGCCCGAGTTGGTCGCGGACCGTCGCGAGGTCGTCTTGGCGCAGCTTGACGACGGTCACCCGATCGTCGGTCGTCGCGGCGAACTGTCCGGCAATCGACTCCGCGGTGATGGTGTCGTCGAACGCGTGCAGGACGTTGGCCAGCGCGGCCGCGGAGTCGAGGCGCTCGCGCGTCAGGGTGACGACGCCGATGGTCTGCCACGTCAGCAACGGTTGTCCGTCCCGGTCGGTGACCGGGGTGAGGAAGTTCTTGTCGTCGCTGTACTGGAACGTCATCCCGGGTTGCAGCTTGGGGTTGAGCACCGTCGTCTCCCAGTGCACCCGCCAGTCGTCGCCCGACTGGGTGGCGGTCGCCGTCGCGTCGTAGGTCAGCGTCTTGTTCGGCCCGAACGACCACGAATAGGCCAGGCGTCCGGTCTTGTCGTCGTCACCTGGCTTCGACAGGCCGACCGTCAGCGTGGCGTCCTTGCCCATGCCGTTGAGCATCGAGGTGATCGCGGCGGTCGCGGCACCCTGGTCGTCGGTGGTCGCGCCGGCCGCCGAGGCGTCCTTGCGCCCGAGCGCATCGGCAAACGCGCGTAGGGCGTCTTGCGGGCCGGGGCTGGAGAACAGCGAACATCCCGTCGAGCCGAAGAGTAGGGCGCAGACCAGAATCCACGGCAAGCAACGTCTCGTCATGACGCCCCGAGCCTAGCCGTGGGTCCCGCCGACGGCGCGCAACCGCGCCCGGCTACAGCGCCGCGGCGACCCTGGCCAGCACGTCGAGGTGCTGGTCGGTGTGCGTCAGGCCGGCGCCCATCGTGTCGACCGACAGGTGTGTGGCGCCCACCTCCGCCCACTGCGCGATCTGCCCGGCGACGGCGTCGTCGTCGCCGGCCCACTTCACCCGTGCCTCCATGCCGATGGACGCCGGGTCGCGACCCGCGGCAGTGGCACCCCGCTCGATCTCGGCGAGTGCCTCGTCGAGTTGCGGGCCCGGTGCCATCATCGGGAACCAACCGTCGGCGAGCCGTCCGGCCCGGCGGTATCCGGCGGCCGAGGCGGCGCCGATCCAGATGGGGATCGGGCGCTGCGCCGGCAGCGGGGCCAGTCCGGCGCCGATCACCGTGTCGAACGTCCCCTCGAAGGTGACCGACGGTTCGGTCCAGAGCCGGCGGAGCAGCTCGATCTGTTCGGCGGACCGTTTGCCCCTGGTGCCGAAGTCCTGCCCGAGGGCCTCGTATTCCACGGCATTCCAGCCGATTCCGACGCCCAGCCGCAGGCGACCCCCGCTCAGCAGGTCGACCTCGGCGGCCTGCTTGGCCACCAGCACGGTCTGGCGCTGCGGCAAGATGACGACGCCGGTGACCAATTCGAGCGTGTGGGTGATCCCGGCGAGGAAGCCGAACATCACCAGTGGCTCGTGAAACGTCGTGCGCACGTCGTACGGGCCGTTCCAGCCGGTGTGGACCGCGGGGTCGGCGCCGACCACGTGGTCGTAGGCCAGCAGGTGGGTGAAACCGAGCTCCTCCACGCGCTGGCCGTAGGCGCGAACCGCGCCGGCGTCTGCGCCGAGCTCCGTCTGGGGGAAGACCACTCCAACGCGCATGTGCACTCCTTCGTTCGACCGCCGAGGGGAATCCCAAGGAAGGACGTCAGAATGCGCCGTCGCATTCCCCGCGCGCGGGCTATCGCGACGAGCAGTCCAGCGACACCGTGACGGTCCTGGCGACCACGACGGGGACGACGCGGTCACGGCCGCCGAACCGGTCGACCCGGACGAACTCGGTGCGATCCTGCGGGTTGCGGACGTCGGTGACCTCGCACTGGGACAGCGGGGCGCTCCCGACGCGGTCGACCCGCACGTCGAAGCCCTGGGCCTTGAGCTGGCCGATGGTGACGATCGCCGAGTCGGCGGCGTTGGCCGAAATGGGCGGCAGCGCAAGGGTTCCGATGGCGGCGGCGGCGACGGCGGCGGTGATGATCGATGCGGTACGCATGACCGCTCCCTTCGTTCGGGTCACTTCGGAGATCTTCCGATTGGTGGTGCTTCGTGACTCGAATGAATGGTGCTGCCCGGCGGTACCTCCGAGCTTGGAGGTCGTGTGGAGATCAGCTGGAGATCGTCGACCGGTCTCGGGCGAGCGTGGGGTACCGCTGATGCAGGCCGTCGATCAGGCGGTGGGCCTCGTGCAGGTCGCGCCGGAGGGTGCTGGTGACGGGATCCTTGCGCGTGTTGCCGCGTGCCCTGGCGCGGCGGCTCCGGGCCTCGGCGGCCGCGAGTTTGTGCGAGAGGCCGGCGACGTGCCCGTGCAGCTCGCGCAGCAGGGCCAGCGCCTGTGCGCTTCCGGCGTCCTCGTCCACGTCCGAATCCTCTCATCGTTTTCTAATGTGCGCCGGGTTGGGGTGGTCCTGGGGCCGTGCCGTGCGGTGCGGATCACAGCGAAGTGCGGTGAATGTCGTTGCGCACGAAGCGGATTGCACCTGTCGGGCGTTTCGCGGGGGCCGGGCAGTGTCGCATCGACTGCGTGCGGACCCCGTTCGCGAAACGCGCCGCGTGCAAATCGTGGCCGCGTCGTGCTCCAAATGTTACAGAAGTAGAGCACTGTTCCAGAAGTTACAGCAGTGATTCGCTTTCGTGATCAACCTAGGAGTACCCATGACGGTCATCACCGGCTTGATCGACGTATCCGCGAAGGCTTCGATGGCGATGGCCCTTTCCGTGGGCATCGTCGTTGCGGCGAGCGCCACCCCTGCCACGGCTCGAGCCGACGCGGTCAGCGACCAATTCCTGGCCGCCCTCACCGGCTCCGGCGTCTCGGTGGCCGACCCGAACATGGCCGTGAGCATGGCGCAGTCGATCTGTCCCATGCTCGTCAAACCAGGCGGCGACTTCGCCTCCGTCGCCTCCCAGATGGGCGGTACCAACGGGGTGTCACCGGGGATGGCGAACCTGTTCACCAGCATCGCGATCTCGATGTACTGCCCGTCGATGATGGCGTCGCTGGCCAACGGCAACTGGATCGGCCAGGGCGCTCAGATGGGTCTGCCCGGCCTGTCCGGACTCGGCATTCCGGGATTCTGAGGGTTCGTCAGCCGAAGTGCGTTCGCGGGCGCTCCTGCGGGACGCCGTCGAGCACCACGTCGACCTTCTCGTCGAAGAACGCCACCAGTCCCGCGATCGGTGACACGGCGGGCAGCGGGTAGTCATAGGTCCAGGCCAGATCCGGGTGTACCGCGTCCCCCACCCGAACCGACCAGTACTGCGAAGTGGTGCCCTTGTACGGGCACAGCGTCTCGGTGTCGCTGGGCACCAGGGCGTCGAACGACACGTCGGTGCGGTCGACGTAATACCTTGTCGGCAAACCGGTTTCGAACACCAGGACCGGGCTGTGGGTGTCGGCGAGCAGCGTGCCGTCCAGCTCCACCCGCACGTGGCGGTGCGAGCGCAGCGCGTCGACGCGGGTGTAGGGGTTGCGGGGATGGCCGACGATCCTCTCGTCCTCCTCGAACCACTGCACGCTGTTCCACTCGACGCGGGCGTATCCCGCCACCGGTCCGTCGCCGTCGGCGTCGAAGATGCGCACCGCCGGTTCCCCCTGCTGGCTACCGGTGATCGAGTACAGCTTCGACGGTCCGAATTGCAGCCGCTGAGAATGGTTTTCGTCGGTCAGCAGGGCGAGGTCCAGATCCGCCACCGGAATGTAGTACTGCGGATAATACGGAACCTCCCAGACGTAGCGCGCCGCGGTCGTGTCGAAGAGCACGTGCCCGTCGACCATGCCGCGCACGCGCCGCGGTGCCGGCTCCGTTCGGCCGCGAACGGCCGCCATCTGCGGGTAACGCGGTGCAGGTTCCGATGTCATCTGTCCACCATAGGATCGTCGCAGCCCCTCCGTCCCGACCTGCATGGAGATCTCTCATGGACCTGAAGAACGACACCGCCCTGATCACGGGGTCCAGCGGCGGCATCGGCGAGGAATTCGCGGTGCAGCTGGCCCGGCGCGGAGCCAATCTCGTGCTCGTCGCCCGGCGGGCCGACAAGCTGGCCGCCCTGCGCGACCGGCTGCTACAGACCCACCCCGGTCTGCAGGTCGACGTGGTCGCCGCCGACCTCTCGCTTCCCGGCTCGGCCGCCGACCTGGCCTCAAAGGTGGCCGACCTCGGGCGCCAGGTCGACGTCCTAATCAACAACGCCGGTGTCGGATTGCACGGCGACTTCGTCGGGCAGGACGTCGCGACCAATGCCGCCCAGGTCCAGCTGAACTGCGTGACGCTGACCGAGCTGACCGGGATCTACCTGCCGGCGATGACCGCGGCGCGCCACGGCGTGGTGCTCAACGTCGCGTCCACCGCGTCGTTCCAACCCACCCCCGGGATGGCGGTGTACGGCGCCACCAAGGCGTTCGTGCTGTCCTTCACCGAAGCGCTGTGGAAGGAGACCAGCGGCAGCGGTGTCCGCGTGCTCGCACTGTGCCCGGGCGCCACCGAGACCGAGTTCTTCGCGCGGACCGGCGAGGAGTTCCTCACCAGCGGCAGGCAGACCTCCAAGCAGGTCGTCGACGTGGCGATGGCAGCCCTCGACAAGTCGTCGCCCACCGTGGTCTCCGGCCTGGCGAACCAGCTGCTGGCCTCCGGCTACCGGTTCACGCCGCGGCGGGTGATGCTCGAGGTGTCGCAGCGACTGCTGAAGTCGCACTAACCCGTGGGTGCGGCGCTCGGATAGGCACGGCCTCCCACTGGACTACGATCCGGTCGTGGAGCTCAGGCAGCTGCGCTACTTCGTGACGGTGGCCGAGGAACTCAACTTCGGCCGCGCTGCCGAACGGCTCCACATCGCGAGTCCGTCGCTCTCGCAGCAGATCAAGGTGCTCGAGAACGACCTCAAAGTCCGCCTCTTCGAACGGGATCGGCGATCGGTCACGCTGACGCCGTCCGGGGCGGCACTGTTGCCCGGTGCCCGCGCGCTGATCGCCCAGGCCGACGAGTTGCGCAGGCAGGCCAGCGGTCTCGTGCGCTCGGATCCGGTCCGCATCGGTTACGTGAAGTGGTGTCCGCCCGACCTGTCCGAACGGGTCGCCGGGGTCGCGCGACTGCGGGTCGACACCTGGGTGCTGCCCTCGCACACGCAGGCGGCCCGCGTCGCGGAGGGCAGCCTCGACGTGGCGATCTGCTGGGTGCAGACCACCGACCTCGCCGAGCGGGGCCTGGAAGCACGCCTCCTGGGCGCCGACCGGCTGTATGCAGTGGCCACCGGAAGCGACTCCACACCCGTCGAGGCCAAGGACACCGTCGTCCTGCTCGACGCCGACACCGCGACGTGGTCGTCGTCGAATCGCTACGGCGAGCAGTTCGCGCGCGACACCGGGGCGACCCCGCTGCGGGTCGACGACGGCGGCATCACCGGACCCGCGTTCTTCGAGCACGTCCGGACGCTGGGTAGGCCGGTGCTCAATTCGCCTAAGGGACAGGGTGAGTCGCTGCCCGCGGGGTTGGTCGCACGTCCCGTCGTCAATCCCGCGCCGTACTGGACGTGGTCGTTGGTGTCGCGCCGCGGGGAGGCCGACCAGACGGTGCAGGCGGTCGTCGACGTGCTGACCGCCGGCGTGAGCGTCGCCGGCCTCGGCGACGAGGGATCGTGGGTGCCGGAGACCGATCCCCATGCGCCTCAGTCGGTGTCGGGCACCGGATAGCCGATTCGCAGCACGGCCGCGGTCACGGCGGCGCACGCCACCACGCCCGCCCCGACGAGCAGGACGGTGTGGAAGCCCCGGTGCATGAGGGGCGCGACCAGTAGCGGGCCGGCGATCTGGCCGACCGAGTACCCGGCGGTCAGCAGCGCGACCGCGCGCGGCACCCGAAGGTGCGCGCCCGAGGCCAGTGCGATTGTGCTCACGCCGATGAACGTGACGCCGAACAGGATGGCGCCGACGAGGGCGGCCACCGGGCCGGGTGCCACGGCGGGCAGCGCGATGCCCGCCGCCTGCATGACGAGCGCCGCGGCCAGCAGGTCCGGGTGGGAGAACCGCTTGCTCAGCCACGCCCACAGCGCGGCCGACGGGGCTGCCGCCAGTCCGACGACGATCCACGCGCTCTTCCCCAGCCAGCCGGGCGAGCTCTGTTCGATGGCGGCGACGAGGAAGGTTCCCGCGACGATGTAGCAGATGCCCTCCAGGGTGTAGCAGACCATCAGGATGACGAACCACCGACCCGACCGCGGTGATTGGGCTGGGTCCCGCACGTCGGCGACGGTCGGGTCGGGGAGGTGGCGATGCCGGCGCGCCCAGCCACCGCCGACCAGCACGGCGGCGAGTGCCGCGACGGTCCACCATGCGCCCCGCCAGTCCACGCCCGCGGGCAGCAGCAGCACCAGGAATCCGGAGGCGGCGATGCCGAGGCCGACGCCGCTGAAGCCCCACCCGGCCAGGTGGGGGGAGTGGTGGCGCAGCTGCTCCATCATGAGGTTGACGGCGGTGACGAACACCAGCGCGCTGGCGAACCCCGCGACCAGTCGTGCGACGGCCCAGTGAATCGGATTGTCCGACAACGGCATCGCAAGAAGTGTCACCACCACCGCAACGAGGGACGACCGCAGGACCACGGGCGACCGGGCCAGTCGGGGCGACGTCGTGGCGGCCAGCGCCCCCGCGAGGTAGCCGACGTAGTTGGCGGTGGCCAGGGTGGCACCCGCCTCGGGGGTCAGGCCGGCGCCGGTGGTCATCATCGGCAGGATGGGCGTGAACGCGAAGCGCCCGATGCCCATCGCCGCGCCCAATGCCGCTGCACCCCTTGCGGCGTGGACCCAGCCGGCCGTGCTGCGTTCGGCGACAATCTGATTCACCGGTCAATGGTCGGTGAATGGGGCGCCCGCCGCCACGACCGAAATCCTCACTGGTGAGAGTCAACGGCTACCAGCCGGCCCTGCGTTGTGCGAGCATCGGCCGATGAGCTCGCACGACGACCCGGAGGCGCGGATCCGGGAGCTGGAACGCTCCCTGAGCGAGCACTCGACCGAACTGACGCACAGCGTCTACGACACGGGCGGTCCCACGGTGGCCGCCGACCACCGGCAGCCCTCCGGCGCCCCGCCCTCGCCACCCATGCCGACGTCGACGGGTTCGGGTCGGGCGTGGGTCCTCTACGCCGTGATGGCCACGGTGGTGGCCGTGATCATCGGGGGCGTCACCCTGTTCGTCGCCACCGCGTTCCACTCCGTCGTCGACCGCGCCGACGACGGTCCCACCGCCTCCCGCGGCGGCGGCCCGTTCGACCCGCCACCGAGTCGGAGCGGCTTGAATTGGCCACCGGCACCGACTTTGACTCCCGCGGCGCCCCCCGAGCCCGGTGGTTTCGTCAACGTGGCCGGGGTGGGTCAGGACAAGACCATCGCGTGCAACGACAGCGTGGTCAACGTCAGCGGCGTCGACGACCGGATCGTGATCACCGGAACATGCGCCGACGTCACGGTGTCGGGCATGGGAAACGTGGTGACGGTGGAGGCGTCGGTGCGGATCAGCGCATCCGGGATGAACGATCGGGTGACGTACCTGTCGGGCGCACCCGAGATCGAGAACTCCGGCAGCGCCAACGTCGTCGAGCACGGCTGAGAACGCCGTCGCCGCAACTCTTTTGGTGGCCGGTCCGCCGGTGTCGGGGATGATTCACCGGCGGACCAAGCCACTGGTTACAACGCCGCCCAGGGCACGAATTATTCTCCTCGGCCCCGCCAGTCGCCTCCGCCTCGTCGACCACAACGGCCTCGTGAGACACGTGCGTCCGTCGCGCCGCGCGTCGGCGCCACATTTGCTGTCGTGTCGGGTGTGATCTGCCGCTCATTTTTGGCGCCAATGCTAAGAAACCGTGACCTGAACTACTTCTCAGGGGGTTCGCCGTGGAGTTGCCACGGCACCAAAGACGCTGGTGGAGCGCGATGTAACCGTTGCGATCCAAAGATAACGATGTGATAACAGCAGGTTTCCTAAGCATGTCCTGAGAGGATCGCGTGGGTGTCGCCCACCCGCGTTTCGCGGCTCCCGGGAACCCCGTCTTCCGTCGCTACAATCGGTGACGACCACGTTCCCGTCGGGAACGTCACAGCTCGAATCTATTGCCGGCCCCAGTGATGCCGGCGGAGGTGCCGAACACATGGCTAGTACTCGTGCGCGCTCGACCAGCGTGACCGTGGGAAATCAGGACGTCGCCCTGCTGAAGTCGGCGACGATCGGGCACGGCCCGATCTCCGACATCGCGGTCGACGGTGACACCGTCGTGACCACCAACTTCGGCGGCGATTCGATCACCGTCTTGAGCGCCGACACCCTCGCCGTGCGCGGTGCCGTGGTCGCGGGCCAGCCCACCGCCGTTGCAGTCGTGGGCGATCGTGCCTTTGCGGCCGTGTCCTCGGCCAGTTACGACGCCGTCGCCGTGATCGACACCGTCGGCGGCGACGTCGTCAAGGAATACCCCTTGTCGTTCAACGTCACGGCGCTCGCGACCAGCGCCGACGGCAAGCGCGTGTACGCGGGTCGGGCCGGCGACGAGGGGGTGGACGTCACCGTCCTCGACGTCGCCGCCGAACGCGTCGGCACCTTCTACGTCGCGAAGGGCGCCGACGCCACGATCGACGCGCTGTGCCTCGACGTCACGGGCCGCCGCCTGTACGTCGGCGTCTCCGACTCCCGCAGCAGTCGCCTGCTCACCGTGGACGTCGAAACCGCGCGCGTACGCCGCACGCTGGAGATCGGCGCACCCATCCGCGGGCTCGCGCTCGGGATGGACAGCACCGCATACGTCTTGACCTCGGACATCGCCGACGGCGGCGTCCTCTACGTCGTCGACCTGGTCGACAACCAGATCACCGCGGACGTCCGCGTTGCCGCGGCGCCCACGCAGTTGGTCGTCAGCGAGGACGGCACGCGGGCCTACGTCGTCGACTACGACCACGTCGCGGTCGTCGACGTCGAGCACCGTGCGGTCGTCGCCGAGGTGTCCGTCGGCGCGCGCCCGTCGGCGATCGCCCTGCGTGGCGAGCGGCTCTTCGTCGCCGACTACGACGGCGCGGTCACTTCCTACGCCGTCGCCGCGTCGGTGCCGATGCTGTACTCGCAGTTCGTCGACGCCTCGGCCCTGCCGGCGCCGCGCGAGCTCGAGCCTGCCGTCTAGGTCTCAGCGCCATTGGTAACGCGTCTTCGGTCGACCGGCACCGCCGTAGTCCGTCGTGCGCGTCACGGTTCCCTCGTCGGCGAGCCGCTCGAGGTATCGCCACGCCGTCACGCGGGACACGCCAACCTTCTTGGCGACCTCGTCTGCGGTCAACCCGTTGGCGTCGTCGCGAATCGCCCTGGCGATGTCGTCGTTGGTCTGCGGTGCGGCGCCCTTCGGAGCCAAGGACTTGTCTGCCGTGACCCGTAATTCAGCCAATGCGCGGTCGACCTCCTCCTGGCTGGCGGCGTCGACCCCCGCCGGCAGCGCCGATCGGTAACGCCGATACCGTTCGAGCCGGTCGCGAAACGCGGCGAAGGTGAACGGCTTCAGTAGATAGGCCAGCGCGCCGTGGGCCACCGCGGCCCGCACCATCTCGAGGTCGCGTTCGGAGGTGATGGCGATGATGTCCGGCGCGGGACGCAACCCGGCAAGCGCGGAGGCCAGGCTGATACCGCTGGCATCGGGCAGTCCGAGATCCAACAGCACGAGGTCCACCGGCGCGTCGGTCGACGCCGCCGCCGCGGCGGTCTGCATCGCGTCGCGGGCGGTGTGCACCACCGCCACGGCCGAAAAGCCATCCAGGCGTGAGAGATACGTGCGATGCGCCTCTGCGATGAGGGCGTCGTCCTCGACGATCATGACCGAGATCACGAGACGGGCCCCGGGACGAGCACCGTGACGACCGAGCCGTAGGTCACGTCGGCGGTCAGCGTTCCGCCGTGGCGTCGCACCACCTGCGCGACGAGCGCCAAGCCAAGGCCGTGCTGCCCGGGTTCGGTGTCGGTCTTGGTCGAATACCCGCGCTGCATGGCACGTTCGAAGGCTTCGTTCGTCATGCCGGCACCGCTGTCGGCCACGCGCATCAACAGCTCTGTCTGCTCCAGCGCCACCGTCACCTCCACCCAGGGGTCGTCCCGGTCGCAGGCGTCCATCGCGTTGTCGACGAGGTTGCCGAGCACGGTGATCATCTCCTGCGCCGACAGCGGCACGTCGTCGGCGTCCGAGGGCAGGTGGGTGTCCTCGGTGATCGTCAGCGCGATGCCCCGCTCGTCGGCCTGGGCGGTCTTGCCGAGCAGCAGGGCGACCAGCGCTGGCTCGCCGACGTCGTGCGACAGCCGGTCCACCAGGCGCTGCGACAGGGCCAGCTCCTCGGTGGCGAAGCGGACCGCGTCGTCCGGCCTGCCCATCTCCACCATGGTGATCACGGTGTGCAGTTTGTTGGCCGCCTCGTGCGCCTGGGCGCGCAGTGAATCGGTGAGGACCTGAAGCGAACTCAACTCACCGAGCGCGCCCTGCAACTCGGTGCGGTCGCGCACCGTCACCACCTCCGAATGCGCGGAGTCGGCGACGCGGGACCGGTTGACCACCAGGACGCGGTCCTCGGTGACGTGCACCTCGTCGCGGGCGCCAGGTGCATACGCGCGCAAGAACTCTGGTAGATCGGCCTGGGTGACCCGGCCCGGCGCCAGGCCGAGCAGGCGGCGCGCCTCGTCGTTGACCAACACCACCCGGTCGCGGTCGAGCACGACGAGCCCCTCGGACACCGAATGCAGGATCGCGTCGTGGTGCTCGTACATCACCCGCAACTCGTCGGGCCGCAGGCCGTGTGTCTGGCGCAGCAGGCGGCGTCGGATCGCCCACACCCCGATCATCGACAGGACCAGGGCGCCGAGGCCGACGCCGGCGATCATCGGCCACTGGTCGCGCCACCGCTGGGCCAACGTCTGCTGCGTGATGCCCGCGGACACCAGCCCGATCACCCGGTGCGACGAGTCGCGCACGGGAGCAATCGCCCGAATCGACGGACCGAGGGTGCCGGTGTACACCTCGGTGAACGTCTCGCCCCGCATGGCTGGCTCGATGGTGCCCAGGTAGTGGCCGCCGATCTGGCTGGGATCGGTGTGGGTGAACCGGGTTCCGTCGGTCGACATGATGGTGATGAACGCGATCTGCGTGTTCGTCCGCACCGCCTCGGTCACCGGTTGCAGGATCTGCGTCGCCCGGCCCGACTCGATCGCCTGCGCGGTCGACGGCGAATCGGCCAGCGCCGTCGCGATGCTCACCACCTGCTGCCGGGCCGCGGCGTCACCGTCCCGCCGGGCGTCGAGCAGGGCCAGGGCGCTGCCCACCAGGACGACCACGGCGATGACCGCGATCTGAAGCGCGATCGCCTGGCCGGCCAACGAGCGCGGCCACCACTGGCGCATCTGACCTCCGGACCGATTCGAGGTGAACACAATGAACTAAAGCGTGACCTGGGTCACGTGGGGGAACATCATCCTTACAGACCCCTTGCAGACCCAGGCCGACCGCACCAAGGAGCATCCGCCATGACAGACCACGTCGACACGTCCTCCCCACCCAAGAAACGAGACCGCACGCACTGGCTGTACATCGCCGTCATCGTCGCGGTCGTGGCAGGCGTCGCCGTCGGCATCCTCGCCCCCGAGGTCGGCAAGAGCGTCGGCGTCCTCGGCACGATGTTCGTCAGCCTGATCAAGATGATGATCGTCCCGGTCATCTTCTGCACCATCGTGCTGGGCATCGGCAAGGTGCGGGCCGCCGCCACCGTCGGCAAGGTCGGAGGGTTGGCGTTCGTCTACTTCCTGGCCATGTCGACCGTCGCGCTGGCCATCGGCCTGGTCGTTGGCAACCTGCTCAGCCCGGGCACCGGCCTCAACATCCAGTCGACGTCGAACAAGGGCAACCAGCTCGCCGAGACCGCGCACGAGGCCGGCGGCCTGATGGACTTCATCCAGGGCATCATCCCGACGTCACTGTTCTCCTCGCTGACCGCGGGCAACGTCCTGCAGGCGCTGTTCGTCGCGCTGCTGGTCGGCTTCGCGTTGCAGTCCATGGGTGCTGCGGGCGAGGGCATCCTGCGTGGCGTCGAGGCCGTCCAGAAGCTGGTGTTCAAGGTGCTGGCCATGATCCTGTGGCTGGCCCCGATCGGTGCCTTCGGTGCCATCGCCAACGTCGTCGGACAGACCGGCTGGAGCGCCGTCACCCAGTTGCTGACGCTGATGCTCGGCTTCTACATCACCTGCCTGCTGTTCGTGTTCGGCGTCCTCGGCGTGCTGCTGCGCGCCGTCGCCGGCGTCTCGATCTTCCGGCTGGTGCGCTACCTGGCCCGGGAGTACCTGCTGATCTTCGCGACGTCGTCGTCGGAGTCGGCGCTGCCGCGCCTGATCGCCAAGATGGAGCACCTGGGCGTCGAGAAGACCACCGTCGGCGTCGTCGTCCCGACCGGCTACTCGTTCAACCTGGACGGCACGGCCATCTACCTGACCATGGCCTCCCTGTTCGTCGCCGACGCGATGGGCAAGCCGCTGGCGATCGGTGAGCAGATCTCGCTGCTGGTGTTCATGATCGTCGCCAGCAAGGGCGCGGCGGGCGTCAGCGGTGCCGGGCTGGCCACCCTGGCCGGCGGGCTGCAGAGCCACCGCCCCGACCTGCTCGACGGCGTCGGCCTGATCGTCGGCATCGACCGGTTCATGTCCGAGGCCCGCGCGGTGACCAACTTCTCCGGCAACGCGGTCGCGACGATGCTGGTCGGCTCGTGGACCAAGACGGTGGACGGCGAACAGGTCGAGAGGGTGCTCAGCGGCAAGGACCCGTTCAACGAGGCGACGATGGTCGACGACCACGAGTCACGCGCCGAAGAGCCGGCGCAGGCGAAGCTCCCTGCACCGGCATAGGGCGCATCATGCGAAGAGCCCGGTCGGATTCCGACCGGGCTCTTCCTCGTGCGCGTGGGCTCAGCGGGTGCAGTCCAGGGACACCGAAATGGTCTGGCTGGTCTGCTGCTGGACGAGGATGCGGTCGCCGTTGTTGCCGGGGCCGACGTAGGGCACGAGCTGCGAGGTGCTCTGCGGGTTGCGCACGCTGGTGACCTGGCACTGCGAGATCGGTGCCGTGCCGATCTTGTCGATCGTGACGGTGTAGCCCTCGGACTGAAGCTTGCTGATGGTCTCCTGAGCCGTCTCCGCACCGGCCAAGGCCGCCGGGGCCAACGCGGCACCGCACACACCGAGGGCTGCCGCGGCGATCGTCCACTTCGTGCGCATGGGGCGCCTTCCTGTCAGGTTGCTGGCAATCATCCACTATTCGTCGCGTCAGCGGAACTCCGCGGGTGGCGCGACTCAGGTACTGCAGTCCAACGACACCGAGATCGAACGGCTGACGACGACTTCGACGATCCGGTACTTGCGGTCGCCGTTCGCGTCGCGGGGACCGTAGTAGTCGCGGACGTTGCGCGTCTGCGTCTGCGGATTGCGGACGCCGGTGACGACGCAGCTGTCGATGGGGCCGCTGCCGACCCGGTCGACGTTGACCGTGAAGCCGTCGGACTGCAGTTGGTCGATCTTCTCCTGGGCGGTCTGGTCGGCGCTCGCGGAGGCCGACGTGCCGAGCGAGGTGACGACTACCGCGGCAGAAGTGACGAATGTGGAGAGAAGCGATGATGGACGCATCGGCGCCCCCTATCTTTGGAGGAAATCCTTCACCTCCATATCGCCGCTCGCAACGTTTTCGTTGCGGTCGACGCGCCAACCACTCCGGAGATCGACATGCAGAGCACGATGCAGGACGTCCCGCTGACGGTCACGGCGATCATGCGCTACGCCTGCGAGGTCAACGGCGACCGCACCGTCACCACCGCGATGGGTGACGGGAGATACCGCACCGTCACCTACCGTGAACTCGGCGAGCAGGTGGGCCGGCTCGCGAACGCGTTGCGGGAGCTGGGCATTGCCGGTGACGACAGGGTCGGCACGTTCATGTGGAACAACGCCGAGCACCTCGCCGCGTACCTCGCGGTGCCGTCGATGGGCGCGGTGCTGCACACGCTGAACATCAGACTGTCACCGGAACAGATTGGCTTCGTCGCCAACGAGGCCGAGGACAAGGTGATCATCGCCGACTCGTCGCTGACCGAGCAGCTTGCGGCGGTGCTGCCGTTGCTGGAGACGGTGCACACGGTGCTCGTGGTCGGAGACGGCGACGTCGACGCGCTGGTCGGATCGGGACCGGCCGTGGTGCGTTTCGACGAGGTGCTGGCCCGGCAGTCCCCGCAGTTCGACTGGCCGGCGATCGTCGAGACCGACGCCGCCGCGATGTGCTACACCAGCGGTACCACCGGCAACCCGAAAGGCGTTGTCTACAGCCACCGTTCGAGCTACCTCCACGCCATGAGCACCTGCTCGGCGAACACCCTGGGCATCGGCGCCGAGGACTCGGTGCTGCCGATCGTGCCGATGTTCCACGCCAACGCCTGGGGCCTGCCGTACGCCGCGCTGATGGCCGGTGCGGACCTGGTGCTCACCGACCGCTTCCTCGACGCGAAGTCGATCATCGATGCCATCGAGACTCGGCGGCCCACGGTGGCAGGCGCCGTCCCGACCATCTGGAACGACGTCATGCACTGCATGGAAGACTCACCGGGACACGACATCTCGTCGCTTCGCCTGGTGTCGTGCGGCGGATCGGCGGTGCCGGTGTCGCTGATGAAGGCGTTCGAGGCGAAGTTCGACGTCCAAATCCGGCAGCTGTGGGGGATGACGGAGACCTCTCCGGTGGCGACGATGGCCTGGCCGCCGCCGGGCGCCTCCGACGACGAGCGTTGGGCGTTGCGGGCCACCCAGGGCAGGCCGATGTGCGGCGTCGAGGTGCGCATCGTGGACGACGCCGGCGAGCCGGTGCCCAACGACGGCAAGGCCGTCGGCGAACTGGAGGTCCGGGGACCCTGGATCACCGGCTCCTACTACCGCAACCACGACGACTCCAAGTTCGCCGGCGGATGGTTGCGCACCGGCGACGTCGGCCGCATCGACCCGCTGAGCTACGTCACCCTGACCGACCGCGCCAAGGACGTCATCAAGTCCGGCGGCGAGTGGATCTCCTCGGTGGAGCTCGAGAACCACCTCATCGCGCACCCGGCCGTGCTCGAGGCCGCGGTGGTCGGCGTGCCCGACGAGCGCTGGCAGGAGCGCCCCTTGGCCGCGGTGGTGCTCCACGAGGGAGCCGAGGCCACCCCCGCGGCGTTACGAGAGTTCCTCGCCGACAAGGTCGTTCGCTGGTGGCTGCCCGAACGCTGGACCTTCGTCGACGCGGTGCCCCGGACCAGCGTCGGCAAGTACGACAAGAAGACCATCCGGGCGCGCCACGCCGACGGTGCCTACGAGGTGCTCGAGGCCCGCGACTAGCGTTCGGCGCGTTGGTAGGCCGTGACGACCGCCGCGCCGCCGAGGCCGATGTTGTGCTGCAGCGCGGCGGTGACGCCGTCCACCTGACGCTTGTCGGCGGTGCCGCGCAGTTGCCAGGTCAGCTCGGCGCACTGGGCCAACCCGGTGGCGCCCAGCGGGTGGCCCTTGGAGATCAGCCCGCCCGACGGGTTGACCACCCAGCGGCCGCCGTAGGTGGTGTCACCGTCGTCGACCAGCCGCGGTGCCTCGCCCTCACCGCACAGCCCCAGCGCTTCGTACAGCAACAGCTCGTTGGCCGAGAAGCAGTCGTGCAGCTCGATCACCTGGAAGTCCTCCGGGCCGAGGCCGGACTGCTGGTAGACCTGTTGGGACGCCTTGACGTTCATGTCGTGGCCGATGACGTTGGCGGCACTGCCGTCGAAGGTGCTGGCGAAGTCCGTCGTCATGGCCTGGCCGACGATCTCCACCGCCTGCTCGGCCAGTCCATGGTCCTCGACGAACTGCTCGCTCACCACGATCGCGGCCCCCGAGCCGTCTGACGTCGGCGAGCATTGCAACTTGGTCAGCGGATCCGAGATCATCCGGGCGCCGAGCACGTCGTCGAGGCTGTACTCCTGCTGAAACTGCGCGTACGGGTTGTTCACCGAGTGTTTGTGGTTCTTGTAGCCGATCTTCGCGAAGTGCTCGGCGGTGCTGCCGTGCTTCTTCATGTGTTCGCGGCCCGCCGCACCAAACATCCACGGTGCCACGGGGAACGCGAACTCGTCGAACGCCGCGAGGGCCTTGACGTGGTTGCCAAGGGGCGACTCGCGGTCCTGGGCGCCGCCGCCGAGGGAGCCCGGCTGCATCTTCTCGAAGCCCAGGGCCAGCACGCAATCCGCCAGCCCGCCGCGGATGGACTGCGCCGCGAGATACAGCGCGGTCGAGCCGGTGGAACAGTTGTTGTTCACGTTGACGATCGGGATGCCGGTCATCCCGAGTTCGTAGAGGGCGCGCTGGCCGGACGTCGAGTCACCCGAGCAGTAGCCGACGTAACCCTGCTCGACGGCGTCGTAGGAGATGCCGGCATCATCGAGTGCCTTGGTGCCCGACTCCTTGGCCATCTGCGGGTAGTCCCATCCCTCGCGGGCGCCCGGCTTCTCGAACTTCGTCATCCCGACCCCGACGACGAACACCTTGTTGCTGCTTCTGGCCATCGACTGCTCCTTCGCGACGCTGCGTTCGTCGAAACATAACAGCGGGGGCTCGGGTGGTGTACATCTGGGTAGAACGTGTTCTAGTTCCGAGGCCCCGACGGGAGTGACGATGGCGTTGCGAGTAGTGCAGTGGGCGACCGGTGGTGTCGGTGTCGCCGCGATCAGGGGCGTGCTCGAACACCCGGATCTCGAACTGGTCGGCTGTTGGGTGCACTCGGAAGCCAAGAGCGGCAAGGACGTCGGCGAACTCGTCGGCGGTGATCCGCTGGGCGTCGTCGCCACCGACGACGTCGACGCGATCCTGGCCCTGGAGGCCGACGCGGTGATCTACTCCCCGTTGCTGCCCAACCCCGACGAGGTCACGGCGCTGCTGCGCTCGGGCAAGAACGTCGTCACGCCCGTCGGATGGTTCTATCCGGGGGAGAAGGAGGCGGGTCCGATGCGCGACGCCGCCCTCGCCGGTGGCGTCACCCTGCACGGCACGGGCATCGCACCCGGCGGCATCAGCGAGAAGTTCCCGCTGGTGTTGTCGACCATGTCGACCAGCGTGACATTCGTTCGCGCCGAGGAGTTCTCGGATCTGCGGACCTACGACGCCCCCGACGTGCTGAGGTACGTGATGGGCTTCGGCGACACCCCGGAGAAGGCCCTGACCGGTCCCATGCAGAAACTACTCGACGGCGGCTTCATCCAGTCCGTCCGGATGTGCGTCGACGAAATGGGCTTCGCCGCCGACCCGCAGATCCGGGCCACCCAGGAGATCGCGGTGGCCACCGCGCCCATCGACTCGCCGATGGGCGCCATCCAACCGGGTCAGGTTGCCGGCCGAAAGTTCCACTGGGAGGCCCTCGTTGGTGGCGAGGTGGTCGTCCGCATCACTGTCAACTGGTTCATGGGTCAGGAGAACCTCGATCCGCCATGGACTTTCGGGCCCGCCGGCGAACGCTACGAGATGGAGGTGAAGGGCAATCCCGACTTCACCGTCACCGTCAAGGGCTTCCAGCCCGACAGCGTCGCAGAGGGGCTGGAGAGCAACAACGGCATCGTCGCGACGGCAGCACACTGCGTGAATTCGATTCCCGCGGTGTGTGCCGCCGAACCCGGCATCGCCACCTATCTCGACCTGCCGTTGATCAGCGGCAAGGCCGCACCGCACCTGCGGTAGACCCCGAGTCAGGGCTGGACGAGGATCCTGATCGGATCGCCCTCTGCCTTGTCCAGCTTCTCGATGCCCCTGGCCACGTCCTCCAGGGGCACGATGTCGCTGATCGAGCGGGACAGGTCCAGCCGCCCCATCGACACCAGGGTGGCCAGCGTGCCGATGTCGGCGTTCTGGTAACCGAGGTGGCCCAGCACCTGCCACTTGAGCAGGTTGAACATCGCCGTCGAACCGACCGACGGGACGTCTGCGCTCATGCCGATCCCGACGAGGCGGCCGCCGACGGTCAGGTTGCCCAGCGCCTGCTCGAACGTCGACTTCAGCCCCACGGCGTCGAACGCCACGTCGAGCTGGCGACCACCGGTGGCGTCGCGGATCTTGTCTCCGAGCGCGTCGTCGCGGGCGTCGAACGCGTAGTCCGCGCCGACGGCCAGGGCGCGTTCCAGGACCGCGGGTTTGACGTCCACGGCGATGATCGGTGCGGCCCCGACCAGGCGAGCCAGTTGCACCACGTGCGTCCCGAGGCCGCCGACGCCCCACACGCCCACCGACTCTCCGACGCCGACCTTGCCCGTGCGCACGACGGCACCGTAGGGAGTGGACACCGCGTCGGCCAGGATCGCGGCCTGCTCCAGCGAGACGTTGTCGGGAATCCTGGTGAGCCCGAAGGCCTGTGCGACGGTGTACTCCGCCCAGGCGCCGTCGTAGGCGAACGCCATCAGCCGGATCTGCAGACAGTTCGACACGTCACCGCGCCGGCAGTTGACGCACTGCAGACACGGCCGGCCGGCGGCGACCACCACGCGGTCGCCCTCGGCCCACCCGGTGACCCCCGGGCCCAGCGCGGCGACGGTGCCCGACGCCTCGTGGCCCTGGGTCACCACCGCCCGCTGCGACGGGAACGTTCCGTTGATGAGGCTGAGGTCCGAATGGCAGATTCCGCAGAACGCGACCTTGACCAGAACCTCCCCGGGGCCCAGCTCCGGGATCGGGACGTCTTCCACCGCAATCTCTTTGGAGTCGGCGTAGAAGCGCTGCGCCCTCATCGTCCCAACCATGCCGTTCCCTTCGTCAGACGCCTGGTACCAGAGGGTACCAGGGCTCGACGGGGCAATACCTGGCACACTCGGCACCCGTGACGAAACGTGGACTCGTGTTGGCCGGCGGAGGACTAGCGGGCATTGCCTGGGAGACCGGGGTCCTCGCGGGCATCTCCGACGAGGCGCCCGACGCAGCGGGTGCCCTCCTCGCCGCCGACGTGCTGCTCGGCACGTCGGCCGGGTCTACGGTGGCGGCGCAGCTCGGGAGCGGCACCGACCTCGGGGCGCTCTTCGACGCCCAGGTCGCCACCGAGACCCACGAGCTTCTGCCACGAGCCAGCATCGACGACGTGATGGAATTCTTCACCAGCGCCATGGCGGCACCCGGCGCCACGCTCGAGGAGCGGCTGCGGCGCATCGGCGCCATCGCGGCGGCCGCCGACACGGTTCCCGAACCGGTCCGCCGCGCCGTGATCGGCCACCGGTTGCCCTCCCGGGAGTGGCCGGACAGGGTGCTGCGCATCTCCGCAATCGATGTCGACACGGGCGAGCTGGTGATCCTCGATCGTGACTCGGGCGTCGCGCTCGTCGACGCCGTGGCGGCGAGCTGCGCGGTGCCGGGGGTCTGGCCGCCCGTGAGCATCGGCGATCGTCGGTTCATGGACGGCGGCGTCGGAAGCAGCGTCAACGTGTCCGCCGCCGCGGACTGCGACGCGATCGTCGTCTTGGTGCCCTCGAGCGAGTCGACGCCGACGCCGTTCGGCGTCGGCGCCCCGGCCGAGATCGCCGCCTTCCCCGGCGAGACCCTTGCCGTGTTCGCCGACGACGAGGCGATCGCCGCGTTCGGCCCCAACCCGCTCGATCCGGCCTGCCGAATCCCGGCGGCACACGCGGGGCGTGCGCAAGGGCGGCGCCACGCAGACCGGATCGCGCGGTTCCTAGGCGTGTGACGTCGGCGGCGTCAGGGTGTCGAGGGCGGCCGCAGCCAGTTCCTGGCCGACCTCGATGACCTCTTCGGCGCGGTGGAACTCGAGGCTTCGCGCGACCGTGCGAGGCACCTCGATCAGCAGGTCCGGCGGATAGGCCGCAAGGGTGTGCCGCATCAGGGCGGCCTGCGCGATGTCGATCGAGCGGTTCAGCACCTCGAAGCCGCCGAGCCTCGGGACCACGACTTCGGTGTGGTCGTCGTGGTCGTCGATCTCGACCCCGTCGTTGGCGAACCGGCTGAGCACCGTCTTGGCCGCGGGGGTGTCGAGCAGCGCGCGGGCGGTGGTCGTGTCGAGCAATGCCGTGGTGTTGCGCCACATTCGGCTGAGGCGTTCGGTGGTCGGCCCCGGGGCCGGGCTGGGTTCGGGAGTGGACCGGGTGGGATCGTCGCCGCCGAGACTGACCGCGATGATCAGGTCGGCGTTGACCGCGGCCAGCGGTGCCATCGGCAGCGGGTCGAGGATGCCCCCGTCGGCAAGGAGTCGGCCGTCGAGCACGTGCGGCTTGATGACTCCCGGGATCGCGATCGACGCCCGAATGGCCGCGTCGACCGGACCGCGCTGCAGCCACACCGACTTCCCGGCGATGAGGTCCGTCGCGACCGCGGTGAAGGGAATCGGCAGGTCCTCGATCTTCTCGTCGCCGAGGATTTCGCGGACGGCGTCGAGAATCTTGTCGGCGCGCAGCACCCCGGCCGACGTCAGCGACGGGTCCAGAAGACGCAGCACGGCCCGTTGGGTCAGGGACGTCGCCCACGTGGTGTACTCGTCGAGCTTGCCGGCGGCGGCCAGCCCTCCGACGAGCGCGCCCATCGACGATCCGGAGATGCCGACGACGTCGTGACCGCGGTCGCGCAGCTCGTTGATCACCCCGATGTGCGCGTACCCCCGGGCACCGCCGCTGCCGAGACTGAGCGCCACTCGCATCGATCCATTGTCAACGGGTTGGATCGCCGCGAAAGCGGCAACCCCCTCACTCGTGATCGGACGACTTCGCTCGGTGGTGCTCGACACCAGGGATCCACGGCAACTCGCCGCGTTCTACGCCGGTGTGCTCGGCGGTGACGTGGAGGCGCAGGACGACACGTGGGTGGTGCTAACGGCACCGAGCCACGGGCGGTTGGCGTTTCAGTTGGCGCCCGAGCACGAGCCGCCGACGTTCCCCGACCCCCGGGGATCGCAGCAGTTCCACCTCGACGTCGAGGTCGACGACGTCGACGAGGCGGAGTCAAAGGTGCTGGCGCTGGGCGCGACCCGCGTCACCGACGCGGTGGGCGAAGACGACTTCCGGGTCTACCGCGACCCGGCGGGGCACCCGTTCTGCCTGGTGTTCAACGCAGGGGGCTAGCAGCCCACCCTGGTGAAGAAGGCGGCCGCCACCAAGCCGATGATCAGGGCGATGGTCGGCTGGCCGCTGGAGAGCGCCACGAGCACACCGGTGACGGCGCCCACGGCGATGGCCAACAGCAACAGGCCCATGAGGATTCGCATGCCGTTGATCGAGCCGCCGGCAGCGCGGGGCAAAGCGGTCTGCGGTGGTGCCAGCTTGCCGTTGTCCGGTCCGATCATGAGCCCTCCAAGGTGATGAGGGACACATAGTACCGAACTTTGTGACCGGCGCCACAAACGCGTAGACGACCTAATTGTTTGTCTGCCTTGGCATTCGGACCGGTGTCGGCCCGGCCTTCGGACCCGCGTGATTAAAAGGGCTGGGTACTCAGCCGCAGAGGTCGTCGGCCGCGGCGTCGGCCGCCACGATGACCGCCGCCTGCCGAGCCGGAGGCAGTCGCGACCACGGCGTGTCGAACGTGCCGGGGCCGGGCGCGTCCGACTTCTGCACGCTCTCCAGGTACGGCTCGAACTGTGCCTTCTGATCGCCGCCGCGCTGCTGCATCCACACCTTCGCGGCGTGGCAGGCCTGGAAGTACTCGTCCTCGGTCGACTGCGCCGGCGCGCCGACGGCGGTCGTCACGCCGTTCGGGGACACCCCGGTCGCCCCGGGTTCGGCGGTGTGGGTCTGCAGGGTGGTCGTGGTCGTCGTCGCACCGCCGGCCGCCGTGGACGACGGTGTCGCGTCGCCTCCGCCGGAACCCGACGAGCAGCCGGCGAGGAGGACCGCGAGGACCGCTGCGGCCGAGATCGGGTAGCTGCGCATGCTGCCAATCTATGCAACACTCGCCAGCGTGTTGGAACGGACCAGTCGTCGGGAGTGTTGTCGGGCGTGACGCCCGCCCCCTGACCGTCCCCTCTTCCCGGTACACCCTGGAGTCTCCCTCACATGTCTCTTGCCTTCACGTCCGTCGTCGCTCCCACCCGGCTCCGCATCCCCGACCTGCTGCAGGCGACCGACGTCGCCGCCGACCACGTCCTGTCGGGCCGCTACGACCACGTCCTGCCCGTCGGCGGGCCTCCCACCGACGAGCGCTGGTTCACCCGCCTGCACGGCGACGACGAGCTGGACGTGTGGCTCATCAGCTGGGTGCCCGAGCGGTCCACTGAACTGCACGATCACGGTGGTTCGCTGGGCGCCCTCACGGTGGTGTCCGGAGCGCTCGTCGAAACCCGTTGGGACGGCGGTGCTCTGCGGGAGCGCCGCCTCGACGCCGGTGACCAGGCGGGCTTCCCGCTGGGTTGGGTCCACGACGTGGTCTGGGCGCCTTCCCGTCCCGCCGGCGAGCCCGTCCGGATCTCGACGCCTACCCTGAGCGTGCACGCCTACTCGCCGCCGCTGACCGCGATGTCCTACTACGAGGTCACCGACCGGAACACGCTGCGGCGGGAGCGCACCGAGCTGACGGACAAGCCCGAGGGGGACTAGATGCCGAGCCGAATCGACGCCGTCCTGGAGTCCGCGCGCGAGAAGCTGACCCGGATCGAGGCAGCCGACGTGCCGGCCGCCCTGGAGCGCGGCGCGTTGCTCGTCGACATCAGACCGGCCGCCCAGCGTGCCGCCGAGGGCGACGTCCCCGCGGCCCGGCTCATCGAACGCAACGTCCTCGAGTGGCGCTGCGACCCCACCAGCGACGCCCGGGTGCCCGAGGCCGTCGGGGACGACGTCGAGTGGATCGTGCTGTGCTCCGAGGGCTACACGTCGAGCCTCGCCGCGGCCGCCCTCGTCGACCTGGGTCTGCACCGGTCCACCGACGTCGTCGGCGGCTACCACGCCCTGAAGGCGGCCGGGGTGCTCGACGTGCTCAGCGCGTCATTCGTCGGAGCGCAGCAGCGGCCGTAGCCGATCGGTCTTCTCGGGAGTCCAGTTGGGCGGCTGCATGATCGCCGCCCACGCGTTCGCCACGTCGCGCACGTAGACGTGGCCGTGGCCGTCGGGCACGTCGACCGCCACCGCCATGTCGGCAGACACCTGCAGGAACGTCACGACGGGGATCCACTCCATCTCGGGCGACACGTCGGCGCCCCGGGGTTCGCGCAACCAGTCAGGTTTGGAGAACAACAGATCGGGGTTCCACCACGCGATGGGATCGGAGGCGTGCTGCAGGTACACCACCCGCGGCTGGCCCCAGGGAGCCTGCGGCCGTTGAAGATTGGAGGCGTCGGCGGCGAACCGGACGTTCTCGCCCCCGTCGACGACGGGCAACCACTCCGGTGATCCCGCGTCGCGCTCGGCCGTCAGCGTGGTCCAGATGGTGTTGTTGAACGTCGGGCCGGAGAACAACGCGCCGTCGGTGCGGGCGATGAGGTTGTTCAGCGACAGGAACGGCGCCTCGCCACCGAAGGAGCCCAGGCTCTCGCCGAACACCACCAGCTTGGGCCGACGGGCCTCGGGCATCGTGCGCACCAGGGCGTCGACGGCCTCGAAGAGCGCCTGACTCGACTGGCGCGCGTTCTCCTTGTCCACCAGGAACGACAACCAACTCGGCAGGAACGAATACTGCATCGACACGATCGCGGTGTTGCCGTTGTACATGTACTCCAGCGACGCCGCCTCGGCCTCGTTGATCCAGCCGGTGCCCGTCGTGTTGGCCACCGCGACCACCGCGCGGTTCAGGCCCCCGGTGCGCAACAATTCGCGGGCGGCGAGTTCGGCGGCCGCCTTGAAACCCTTGGCGGAGCTCAATCCGGCGTAGACGCGAATCGGCTCGACGGCCTTGGCCCCGTTGAACTTCGACAGATCGTCCACCGACGGGCCGCCCGCCATGAACATGCGACCCTGATGCCCGAGGGAGGACCAGCTGACCAGCGACTCCGGTCCACCGGACCGCAGCGGCGTGGTGGGGGCGGCGAAGTCGGGATCCTCCTCGTCGTTGGCGGACTCGAACGTGCTGTTGAGTGTGCTCATGGCGAACCGCACCACGATGCCGTTGAGGAGGGCGACGGTCAGGACGAGCAACAGCGTGACCACCACGACGGCCGAAACCCGCGGTGGCGCAACCCGATCGAGCTGCCTGACCAGGAATCGCACCAACTTGCCGACCAGCTGGCCGATCTCGACGAAGGTGAACAGGAAGACGATCGACAGGACCGCGGTCAGCGGGTGGTCCCAGAAGTCCAGCCTGGGCACGCCCATGTAGTCCCGAACGTCGTCCTGCCAGACGTGGAACCCGATGACGGCCAACGTCTGGCCGATCAGGCCCGCGACGACGAGGGCGATCCAGGCCCACCGCGGCGCCGGCGGGCTGGTGTTGACCGACCGCATATAGCGCACCAACCACACCGCGAACACGCCGAGGCCGTAACCGATGCCACCCGCCGCGCCGCTCACCAGGCCCTGAAACAGCGGTCCCCGGGGGAGCAGCGACGGCGTCAATGACAGCCAGATGAACACCAGGCCGAAGGCGGTGCCGAAGAACGTGTAGTGACGTACCCACCAGTCCGGTCGCGGGGTGGGCTCGGAGGCGACGGGGGGTCGCTCGTCGGTCGTGGTGTCCGTATCGGTCACCACCGCACCTTAACGGTGCGTGAAGTTCGGTGGGCGCTTCTCGCTGAAGGCTGCCATGCCCTCGGTCTGGTCGTCGGTGGCGAAGGCGGAGTGGAAGAGTCGACGCTCGTAGAGCAGGCCTTCGGTCAGCGAGGATTCGAAGGCGCGGTTGACGGCTTCCTTGGCCATCCGGGCCGCCGACAGCGACATGCCGGCGACGGTGGCGGCGGTCGCGTTGGCCTCCTCCAGCAGCGTGTCGGCGGGGACGACGCGCGACACCAGGCCACTGCGTTCGGCCTCGGCGGCGTCGATGGTGCGCCCGGTCAGGATGAGGTCCATCGCCTTGGCCTTGCCGATCGCGCGGGTGAGCCGCTGCGAACCGCCCATTCCCGGCAGCACGCCGAGCTTGATCTCCGGCTGGCCGAACTTGGCGGTGTCGGCGGCAATCAGGATGTCGCACATCATCGCCAGCTCGCATCCGCCGCCGAGGGCGTACCCCGCAACCGCGGCGATGGTGGGCGTCCGCGTGGCGGCGAACGTCGACCACGTCGCGAAGAAGTCGGCGGCGAACACGTCGGCGAACGACAGGTCGGCCATCTCCTTGATGTCGGCGCCCGCGGCAAAGGCCTTCTCGTTGCCCGTGACGACGATCGCACCGATGCCCGAATCGGCGTCGAATTCCGCTGCGGCGGTGGTCAGTTCGACCATCACCTGGCTGTTGAGGGCGTTGAGCGACTTGGGCCGGTTCAGGGTGATGGTGCCGACGCGGCCCTCGCGGGTGACCAGGATCGTCTCGTAACTCATCGTTCGGCTCCTTCTCGTTCGGTGGGGAACACCAGGTCCGGGTCGGCCGGCGCGAAGTACTTCTCGACGTCGTCCTTGGAACACAGTGCCAGACTCGGCGGCGACCACTTCGGGTTTCGGTCCTTGTCGACGAGGAGCGCGCGGATGCCCTCCACCAGGTCGTGGGACCGCAGCGCCCCGCAGGCGGTCCGAAACTCTTGGCGCAGGACGTCTTCGAGCGTATTCAGGTGCGCCGCCCGCCGTACCGACTCCATGGCCACCGCCACCGCGATGGGGGATCGGCTGGCGATGTGGTTGGCGGCGTCTTCGGCAGGCCCGGGACCCTTGGCGCGCAGAGCGTCGACGACGTCGACGACGGTGTCACCGCCGAAGCACTCGTCGATCCAACTGCGCTGTGTCAGCAGGGGGCTCGGCGGCGGCTCGACGGCGAACGCGGCCAGTGCCGCGTCGACGCCGTCGGCGACGATCGAGTCGGTGAAGTCGTCCAACCGGTCGTGGGGAACGAAGTGGTCGGCGAAGCCCATCGCGATGGCGTCGGCCCCAGAGAACGGTGCCCCGGTGAGCGCGGCGTGCAGACCGAGCCGTCCCGGTGCCCTCGACAGCAGATAGGTGCCGCCGACGTCGGGGACGAAGCCGATGCCGACCTCGGGCATGCCCATCTTGGTGGTGTCGGTGACCACGCGCACGCTGCCGTGAGCGGCCACGCCGACCCCGCCGCCCATCACGATGCCGTCCATGATCGCGACGTATCGCTTGGGATAGCGGGCGATGTAGGCGTTGAGGAGGTATTCGTCGTGCCAGAACGACCGCGCCTCGGAGCCGTCCGACTTGGCGCTGTGGTAGATCGCGATGACGTCACCGCCCGCGCAGAGTCCGCGCTCGCCGGCGCCGGTGAGGAGCACGGTGTGCACGGCGTCGTCGTCGGCCCAGTTCCTGAGAGCGCTCTCAAGATCGGTGACCATGCCGTGGGTGAGGGAATTGATGGCCTTTGGCCTGTTCAGGGTGGCAAGACCCACGCCATTCTCGACAGTTACTAGGAGATCCTCGTTTTCGGGCACGGTGTGCAATCTAGATCGTGACCCCAGGCCGAAGCGACACGGGTAATCTTTCCCAAGAAGTTCACAGCTAGACCGACGAGGCCGGGAACCGGTCCGAGTCGCCAGACGTTGACTGAATGTTCGACGACGTTCGTCACCCCGACGAACCCAGCACACGAGAGGAACCGACGGTGCGCGAGAGCAGCAACCCGGTATTCCGTTCCCTGCCCAAGCAGCAGGGCGGCGGATATGCCCAATTCGGTGGCGGAGCCGCCGGTTACGGCGCGGCGGCAACACAGGCCGATCCGTACGCGGCTCAGCCGTACACCGATCAGTCGAGCCAGGTCTCCCGACCGCTCACGATCGACGACGTCGTCACCAAGACCGGCATCACGCTGGCCGTGCTGTCGTCGGTCGCCGTGGTGTCGTACTTCCTGGTGTCGCAGAACCTCGGCCTGATGATGCCGTTCACGCTCGTCGGCGCCTTCGGTGGCCTAGCGCTGGTGTTGATCGCGACGTTCGGTCGCAAGCAGGACAACCCGGCGATCGTGCTGAGCTACGCCGCGCTCGAGGGACTGTTCCTCGGTGCCGCGTCGTTCCTGTTCGCGAACCTCGTCTCCACGGGTGGCCCCGGCATGATCGCCCAGGCGATCGTGGCTACGTTCGGCGTGTTCTTCGGCATGCTCGTGGTTTACAAGACGGGCGCCATCCGCGTCACGCCGAAGCTCACCCGCATGATCATCGCCGGCCTGTTCGGCGTGATGGCCCTGATGCTGCTCAACGTCGTCCTCGCGATCTTCGGCGTCGGCGGCGGCGAGGGCTTCGGACTGCGCAGCGGTGGCCCCATCGCGATCGGCTTCTCGCTGCTCTGCATCGCGCTCGCGGCGTTCAGCTTCCTGATCGACTTCGACGCCGCCGACCAGATGGTCCGCGCGGGCGTTCCGTCGAAGGCGGGCTGGGGCATTGCGCTCGGCCTGACCGTGACGCTGGTGTGGCTGTACCTCGAAATCCTGCGTCTGCTGAGTTACTTCCAGAACGACTAGCAGCGCTACCCAGGGAAGCCCGTTCGCGTAGTGCGAACGGGCTTTCTGCTGTCTCGGACGGCCTCTCCATCGAGTGCGCTCACAGATCGCGTTTCATCCACAGATCGCGATCTGTCCGCACACTCGACGGGCGTTGGCGTCGTTCACCGTCGCGATGCTGCTGAACGTGAACGACAGAACGAACCCATTCATCGGCAGCGAGGCTCTGGTCAACGGACGCGTGCCGAACAAGTATCGATTGCGGACGCGCTATCGAGCGATTCTTCCCGACATCTACCTGCCCAAAGATGCCGAGCCGACGCTACGGCAGCGGACCCGCGGCGCGTGGCAGTGGACGTACGGTGACGGCGTCGTCTGCGGACTGGCAGCAGCCGCGATGCACGGCAGTCGCTGGATCGCCGACGACGTGCCCGTTGAACTGATATGGCCGAATGCGCGACCACCACGAGGCGTCAAGACCCGCCGCGACCGCCTCCTGTCCGGCGAAGTCGAGCGAGTTGACGGCATCTGGGTCACCACGGTGGCGAGAACGGCATTCGACCTCGGTCGCCGGGGTCCGCTGGACGGTTGCATCGAGCGGATCGACGCGCTTGGCAACGCAACGGGTTTGGCCGTCGACGCGGTGATGGCGGTGGCGCGTCGACACCCGGGATCGCCCGGCGTGCGGAAGCTGCCTGCCGTGTTGGAACTCTACGACCGAGGCGCGGAGTCACCCAGAGAGACATGGTTGCGGCTCGTGCTCATTCGCGCGGGTTACCCGCGGCCGCGGACGCAAATTCCGGTAGGCGGCGCATATGGGCAGCCGACGTACTTCCTCGACATGGGATGGGACGACGTCAAACTCGCGGTCGAGTACGACGGCGACCACCATCGGACCGACTCGGCGCAGTTCGCCAAGGACATCGTCCGCATGGAATTCGTGAACGAGCTTGGGTGGCAGGTCATTCGAGTCGCGAAGGCCAACCGGCCGGCGGACGTCCTGGCGCGGGTGCAGCGGGCCTGGCAATCGCGTGTGCGTACAGATCGCGAAAATCCGTGAAGTCGCGATCTGTACGCACACTCGACGGGTGCTTGGGTGCCTGGACGGCCTGCGGCTAGCTCAGGCGCTCGATGACCATCGCCATGCCCTGGCCACCGCCGACGCACATGGTCTCCAGGCCGAACGTCTTGTCGTAGGTCGTCAGGTTGTTCAGCAGCGTGGCCGTGATGCGGGCACCGGTCATGCCGAACGGGTGGCCGAGGGCGATCGCGCCACCGGAGACGTTGAGCTTGTCTTCGTCCATGCCCAGCGCGCGGGCCGAGCCCAGCACCTGCACGGCGAACGCCTCGTTGATCTCGTAGAGGTCGATGTCGCCGATCGACTTGCCGGCCCGCGCCAGCGCCTGCTTGCACGCCTCGATGGGGCCGAGGCCCATGATCTCCGGCGACAGCCCCGACACACCGGTCGACACGATGCGCGCCAGCGGCGTCAGCCCCAGCTCCTTGGCCTTGGTGTCACTCATGATGACCACGGCAGCCGCGCCGTCGTTGAGCGGGCACGCGTTGCCGGCGGTGATGGTGCCGTTGGGCCGGAAGACGGGCTTGAGCTGGCTGATCTTCTCGTAGGTGGTGCCGGCGCGCGGGCCGTCGTCCTTGGAGACGACCGTGCCGTCGGGCAGCGTGACGGGCGAGATCTCCCGCTCGAAGAAGCCGTTGTTGATGGCCTCCTCGGCCTTGTTCTGGCTGCGGACGCCCCAGTGGTCCTGGTCCTCGCGGCTGATGCCGGTGAACAGTGCGACGTTCTCGGCGGTCTGGCCCATCGCGATGTACACGTCGGGCACCAGGCCGTCCTCGCGCGGGTCGTGCCACTCCGTCGCCCCGGCCGCGGCCTGATCCGAGCGGGACTGCGCGTCGGCGAAGACGCCGTTCTTGACGTCCGGCCAGCCGTCGGCGCTGCCCTTCATGAAGCGCGACACCGTCTCGACGCCCGCGGAGATGAAGGCGTCGCCCTCGCCGGCCTTGATCGCGTGGAACGCCATCCGGGTGGTCTGCAGCGACGACGAGCAGTACCGGTTGACCGTGGTGCCGGGCAGGAAGTCGTAGCCCAGCTCGACGGCCACCGCGCGCCCGACGTTGAAGCCCGCCTCGCCCGCGGGCTGACCGCAGCCCATGATGAGGTCGTCGATCTCGCGCGGATCGAGCCCGGGCACCTTGTCCAGCGCCGCCTTGACCATCTGCGCCGCCAGGTCGTCGGGCCGCATGTCCACCAGCGAACCCTTGTTGGCGCGGCCGATGGGGGAGCGGGCGGTCGAGACGATGACGGCTTCGGGCATGGCGAACTCCTAGTTCATTGGCTTCTCGAAACGGTGAAGGCTAGAGCGAACTTAACCCGTGACCGTGGCGACGATCGGCGCGGGTACGCCCGTCGTGCGCCGCCAGAACCGCGTGACCCCGCCGAGGCGAGCCAACACGGAATCGTCGCCGGCCCGCGCCTCCAGCGCCGGCTCGACGTCGGTGTCGTCGCTCCACTCGCCGAGTTCCTTGCACAGTGCGGGCAGCAACTGCTGGGCGGCCAGCGCGTAGCCCGCCGCCGACGGGTGGAACATGTCGTCGGAGAAGAACTCCTCGGGCGCCTGCTGAAACTCCGAGGACAGCAGCGCCGAGAACGGCACCGGGACTCCGCCCGCGGCGCGCACCTCGACGGCCTGCGCATGGGCGAGTCGGAGGCCGATGGTGCGGGCGACGGTACGCAGCGGTTGCGGAATGGCGGTGATGACGCCGAAGTCCGGGCAGGTGCCCACGACGACGACGGCTCCGCTGCCACGCAGTCGGCGCACCGCAGCTCCGACGCGGCGTGCGGACGGCCCGATGCCGTTGAGCGCGGTGACGTCGTTGGCGCCGATCATCACGACGGCGGCGTCGGGCGGCGGGCCCGCCACGAACATCGCGTCGATTTGTCCGGACAGGCCCTTCGACGTGGCGCCGACGATTGCCTTGGTGATCAACCTGATTCGCTTGCCGGACTGATCGGCGAGGCCGCGGGCGATCAACACGCCGGGCACCTCGTCGGCGACGGTGCATCCGTAGCCGGTCGCGGTCGAGTCGCCGAAGACCATGAGATGGATGTCGAACGGCACCCCGCGATGCCACTTCTCGAACGGTCCACCGCCGGGCAGGTAGACGCCGTCGGCCCGCGGTGGGACGGCCCACGACTTGGGGATGACCTGGCGGGCCTGGTCGGCCTGGACGTGCAGAAGGTTACGGGCTCCGACGTACGCGGAGCCCGTCGACGCGAGTGTGGCGGCCGCTGCCAAGGCAATGGTCGACCTACGCGGTGCACGAATGACCACGCGACCAGTTTAGGGGCGTCTCGACGGGTTATCTGCGTCGTACCGGTCACGGCCGGTCACGGTGCGGTATCAAGTGCGGTACGAAATCGGGTTCTCCGTTCGTTGAACATTTGGCAGGTGTCAAGCTAAATTACCTGGGGTTGGCTAAGCATTAACCGCACCGGGCACTACATTGGCGTAGGGAAGTGGTGACGATGACCGCACCTAGTGAAGTTTCGGGATCGTACGGAACCGGCGTAAGCGGTGGTAGGACGCGTAAAACGCGGCGGTTCCCCGTCAGTGACGGCGCCCCGGTCGAAGTGGTCGAAGACGGCCCGAGCATCGCCGGTAGGTTGTTTGCTCTAGGCGCGATGATGACAATCAAGCCAACCCTCGCCGTCGGCAGTTACATCCCACGGATGCCATGGCCGTTCGGCGTGGTCGACTTCGCCGCGCGTGTGCTGCGGCCCGCCCCCGGCACCGTCCGCGCCACCATCGGGCTCCCGAACTGCACCGCTCAACTCGTCCGGGCGGCTGGAGTACTGCCCGCCGACGGCAAACGCAGCGTCATTCTCTATCTGCACGGCGGCGCATTCCTCACGTGTGGGGCGAACACGCATGGACGGCTGGTGACCGCCCTGTCCCGGTTTGCGGACAGTCCGGCGCTCGTCGTCAACTACCGGATGATCCCGAAGCATTCGATCGGCGAGGCCGTCGACGACTGTTACGACGCCTATCAGTGGCTGCGGCTCAAGGGCTACGACCCGTCGCAGATCGTGCTGGCGGGCGACTCGGCGGGTGGTTACCTGTCGCTGGCGCTGGCCGAGCGGCTGAACCTCGAGGGCGAGCTGCCCGCGGCGATGGTGACCATGTCACCGCTGTTCGAGATCGACAACGAGGGGCGCGCGCAACATCCGAACTCGCACTCCGACGCGATGTTTCCGGCGAAGGCCTTCGACGCGCTCGTCGATCTGATCGAGCGCGCGGCCAAGCGTCACGTCGTCGACGGCAGGGCCGAGGAAGTGTACGAACCGCTCGACCACGTCGAGACCGGCCTACCGCGGACCCTCATCCACGTCTCGGGCTCGGAGGTTCTGCTCAACGACGCGAGGAAGGCCGCGCACATGCTCGCCGCGGCGGGCGTGCCCGTCGAAGTGCACGTCTGGCCTGGTCAGATGCATGTCTTCCAGTTGGCGGCGCCAAGTGTGAAGGAGGCGACGCGGTCGCTGAAGCAGATCGGCGCCTACATCCGAGAGGCGACCTGGTAACCCGAACGCGCGCCTGACACGATGGACGCATGCGTATCGCAGGTCATATCAGTGAGCTCATCGGCAACACGCCTCTCGTTCGGCTGAACTCCGTTGTGCCCGAAGGCGCCGGGCTCGTGGCGGCCAAGATCGAATACCTCAACCCCGGTGGCAGCTCCAAGGACCGCATCGCGATCAAGATGATCGACGCCGCCGAGGCAAGCGGTGAGCTGAAGCCAGGCGGCACGATCGTCGAGCCGACGTCCGGCAACACCGGCGTCGGGCTTGCCCTGGTCGCACAGCAGCGTGGCTACAAGTGCATCTTCGTGTGCCCCGACAAGGTCAGCGAGGACAAGCGAAACGTGTTGCGCGCCTACGGTGCCGACGTCGTCGTGTCGCCGACCGCGGTGCCGCCGGACCACCCGGACAGCTACTACAGCGTCTCGGACCGCCTGGTGCGCGAGATCGACGGAGCGTGGAAGCCCGACCAGTACTCCAACCCGAACGGCCCCGCGAGCCACTACGAGACGACGGGTCCGGAGATCTGGGCCGACACCGACGGCAAGATCACGCACTTCGTGGCCGGCGTCGGCACGGGCGGGACCATCACCGGTGCTGGTCGCTACCTCAAGGAGGTGTCGGGCGGGGCCGTGAAGATCATCGGCGCCGACCCCGAGGGATCGGTGTACTCCGGCGGCACGGGCCGGCCCTACCTCGTCGAGGGCGTGGGGGAGGACTTCTGGCCGTCGGCCTACGACCCCACCGTCACCGACCAGATCATCGCCGTCTCCGACGCCGACTCCTTCGAGATGACCCGCCGCCTCGCCCGCGAGGAGGCACTGTTGGTCGGCGGGTCGTGCGGGATGGCCGCGGTGGCCGCCATCCGGGTGGCCGAGGAGGCCGGGCCCGACGCCGTCGTCGTCGTCCTTCTGCCAGACGGCGGAAGGGGCTATCTCTCGAAGATCTTCAGCGATTCGTGGATGTCGTCCTACGGCTTCCTGCGGGACCGGCTCGACGGCTCCGTCGAGCAGACCACCGTCGGAGACGTGTTGCGGGGCAAGTCGGGTGCGTTGCCGGACCTCGTGCACACCCATCCCTCGGAGACGGTGCGCGACGCGATCGGGATCCTTCGCGAATACGGCGTGTCCCAGATGCCCGTCGTCGGCGCCGAGCCCCCGGTGATGGCGGGCGAGGTGGCGGGAAGCGTGTCCGAGCGCGAACTGCTCTCCGCGGTCTTCGAGGGCAGGGCCAAGCTCGCCGACGCGGTGTCGCAGCACATGAGCCCGGCCCTGCCACTGATCGGCGCCGGTGAACTCGTGAGTGCTGCGGCAAAGACATTGCGTGAAATCGACGCCGTGATGGTGGTCGAGGAGGGCAAGCCCGTCGGCGTGCTGACGCGGCACGACTTGCTGGGCTTCCTGTCCAACGGCAGCGCACGGCGGTAGAACTGCCGGGCTGACGGCCCCCGATGCTGGGCAAACCGGTCGGCCAGGCCAGGCGCTCCGCGTTTGTCATCTAGATCAACAGGGTAACCAGGTTCGCTTTTTAGCCGTCGCCCTCAGCAAGTTCTCGGGTAGGGTAACAGCGCTCAGACCCCGCACGTGATCACTGGAAGGCGTTCATGACCGAGTATCCGCCGCCGCCTCCGGGGAACTACCCACCCCCGCCTCCGGGGAGCTATCCGCCCCCGCCTCCACCTGGAAGTTATCCCCCACCAGGGGGATACGGCGGATTCGAGCCCGTTCCGGCGCGCGGCAACAACAACCTCGCCGTCGCCTCCCTGATCTGCTCGGTGATCGGACTCTTCTGCGGAGTCGGGGCCATCGTCGGGATCGTCCTGGGCATCGTCGCCATGAACCAGATCAAGAAGACCGGTCAGGCCGGGCACGGGCTCGCCCTGGCGGGCGTCATCGTCGGCGCGGTGTCGCTGGTGCTCAGCGTCGTCGTGTCCCTTGTCTATTTCTCCACGTAACCCCTACTCGCACAGTCAACTTCGTTCGCCGTGCTCGGCGGCGTGACGATACTCCCCGACGACCGACCGATTGAGGACGTGACATGACCAACCCACCCCAGCCGCCCGAGGGCGGCGGATACCAACCGCCCGAGGGCAACTACCCACCGCCCGAGGGCAACTACCCACCGCCCCCACAGGGGAACTACCCGCCGCCATCTCCTCAGGGTGGCTACGGCGCACCGCCGCCGCCCCCGGGTGGCTACCCGCCGCCTCCGCCGCCGCAGGGAAGCTACCCGCCGCCTCCACCACCGCAGGGCGGATCCGCACCGCCCCCTCCTGGCAGTTATCCGCCTCCGCCCCAGGGCGATTACTACCCGCCGCAGGGCGGCTACCCGGCCCAGGGTGGCTACGGAGCCCAGGGTGGCTACGGGGCTCAGGGTGGCTACGGAGCCCAGGGTGGCTACGGGGGCGGCTACCCGCCCCCGGCCAACAACCAGGTCGACATCGGTCAAACGTTCGGCTGGGCGTGGAACAAGTTCACCAAGAACGCCGTCCCGCTCATCGTGGCGACGCTCGTCTACGCAGTCGTACTCGGCGCGATCTACGGGCTCATCAACTTCGCCGCGAGCGCCTTGGCGCCCACGTCGACGAGCACCTACGACTCGTATGACGGCAGCGGGTTCAGCTACTCCTACGACGCCGGCTTCGGCGTGGCGAGCATCCTGACCATGATCGTCGGCTACCTGGTGCTGTTCGTCATCAGTGGGGCGGTTGCGTCGGCGTACTGGGGCGGCCTGCTCGACATCGCCAACGGGACACCCGTGCAGATCGGCTCGTTCTTCAAGCCCCGCAACGTCGGCAGCGTGCTGATCGCCAGCCTGATCGTCGGCATCGCCTCCACGATCGGCTCGATCCTCTGCATCATCCCGGGCCTCATCGTGACGATCTTCACGCTGTTCACGACCGTCTCGATCGTCGAGCGTGGCCTGTCGCCGATCGACGGCATCAAGGCGAGCATTGACATCGTCAAGGCCAACTTCGTTGCGGTACTGCTCACCTGGCTGATCACCGCCGTCATCGCCGTGATCGGTGTGCTGGTGTGCGGCATCGGCGTCCTGGTCTCGGGGCCGGTGGCCTACCTGTACCTGGTGCACGCATACCGCACGCTGACCGGCGGCCAGATCGCACCACTGACTCCGTAGCGACGACGAAGGGTCGACGATGACGAACCCACCCCCGCCTCCCGGTGGGGGATACGTGCCACCTCCTCCGGGTGGTGGCTACGTACAGCGCGGAGGCTCCGCGGCCGACGGTGGCCGCGGAGCCCTGCAGTACACGCCGTGGCTCACCCGTGTGCTCGCGTGGCTCGTCGACTGGGTTCCGGTCGCGATCCTCTCGGGGATCGGCTCGATCGTCCTGTTCACCATGCAGAACGTCGAAAGCGCTTGCATCGTGGACGATTCCGGGTATCAGATCGGTGACTTCTGCCCGACGGGCACCAACGGCCCGACGGGCGCGGCCTGGGCGGTCTACGCCGTCCTGGAGGTCGTCGCAGTGCTCTACGTGATCTGGAACCTCGGCGTGAAACAGGGCCGCACGGGCTCGAGCATCGGCAAGCGTGTCATGAAGTTCAAGGTCGTCGGCGAGGACACGGGCCAACCCGTCGGCGTCAGCAAGTCGCTGCTGCGTGAGGTCGTCTACGTCGTCGCCTACGCCCTGTGCTTCGTCCCGTGGCTCGTCGCGGTGCTCTTCCCGCTGTGGGATCCCAAGGGTCAGTCCTTGGTCGACAAGGTGGTCAAGACCGTCTGCGTGCCGATCTGATCCCCGAGCGAGCGACCTACGCGCCGTGGTGGCGACGGGTGGTGGCGACCGTGGTCGACCTGCTCCCCGTCGTAGTGCTTGCGGTCGTGGCCGTCGCTCTGGTCTGGGTGACGCGAAACCCGTTGTGCGACGGGGATCCGTCCGTGCGTGATCTCGGCCCGCAGTGCGGTGACTCGGGTGCGACGACGTTGGGCCTGTGGTGCTTCGTCGCCTGCTGGTCGGCGATCGTCGGCTACGCGCTGTGGAACGTCGGGCTGCGTCAGGGACGCTCCGGTTCCAGCCTCGGCAAGGGCCTGCTGGGGATCCGGGTGCTCGACGCGACGACGCTGCAACCGATTGGCTTCTGGCGGTCGGTGATTCGCCACCTGACCCACCTCGCGGACGTGGTGCCCGTCGGTGTGGGCTTCCTGTGGCCGCTGTGGGACCGAAGGAGTCAGACCTTCGCGGACAAGCTGTCGTCGACGGTGGTCAGCGGAACGCGCTGACGCCCGTCAGCGCCTCGCCGATCACCAACTGGTGCACCTCCGAGGTGCCCTCGTAGGTGAGGACGGACTCCAGATTGTTGGCGTGGCGGATGACCGGGTACTCCAGCGTGATGCCGTTGGCGCCCAACAGGGTTCGACACTGACGGGCGATCTTGATGGCCTCGCGTACGTTGTTGAGCTTGCCGAAGCTTACCTGTTCCGGCTTGATCTTGCCGTCGTCCTTCAGCTTGCCGAGGTGCAGCGCCAGCAGTTGCGCCTTGCCCAGTTCCACGGCCATGTCGGCGATCTTGGCTTGCGTCAACTGGTAGCCGGCCAGCGGCTTGTCGAAGACCTCCCTCGTGCCGACGTAGTCCAACGTCGTCTCCAGGCAATCCCGCGCGGCGCCGACCGACCCGAACACGATGCCGAACCGCGCCTCGGACAAGCAGGCCAACGGACCGGAGAGGCCGCGTGCGCCAGGTAGTTTGGCGTCGTCGGGCAGGCGGACGTCGTCGAGGCTGAACTCGGAGGTGACCGAGGCGCGCAGCGACATCTTGTGCGTCATCGCCCGCGCGGAGAAGCCCGGCGTCGAGGTGGGAACCGCGAACCCGATCACGCCTTCGTCGGCGCGGGCCCAGACGATGGCCACGTCGGCGATCGAGGCGTTGGTGATCCACATCTTGGACCCGTTGAGGATCCAGTCCGACCCGTCGCGGCGGGCGGTCGTCCGCATGCCGCCGGGGTTGGAACCGAAGTCCGGCTCCGTCAATCCGAAGCAACCGATCAGCTCGCCCGCGGCCATGCCGGGCAACCACTGCTCCCGCTGCTCCTCGCTGCCCCAGCGGTGGATGGCGAACATCGCGAGCGAACCCTGCACCGACACCAGGCTGCGCAAGCCACTGTCGACGGCCTCCAGCTCCTGGCACACCAGCCCGTAGGCGGTGGCCGACGACCCGCTGCAGCCGTATCCCTGCAAGTGCATCCCGAGCAGGCCGAGCTTGCCGATCTCGACGGCGAGGTCGCGGACCGGGACGTCGCCGGTCTCGAACCACTCGGCGATGTGCGGGCGCAGGCGGGAATCGCCGAACTGCCGGACCATGGTGCGCAGCTCGAGGTCCTCGGGCGTCAGCAGCGTGTCGAGGTCGAGGAGACTTTCGATCGTCGTGGACATGCTGAAAGTTCTACACCGGCGCTCGCCGATACTCGACACCGTTACCCTGAACGGCGATGAGTGAGCAGCGTTCCAAGGCAGATGCGTACCGCGCCTACGGTCCCGCGACCAGGGCCATCCACGCCGGTTACCGGCCCGATCCGGCGACCGGCGCGGTCAACGCGCCGATCTATGCGAGTTCCACGTTCGCCCAGGACGGCGTCGGCGGCTTGCGCGGCGGCTACGAGTACGCGCGAACCGGCAACCCGACCCGCGCGGCCCTCGAGGCGGGCCTGGCGGCGGTCGAGGGCGCCACGTTCGGGCGCGCCTTCAGTTCGGGCATGGCGGCCACTGACTGCACGCTGCGGGCCGTGCTGCGCCCCGGCGATCACGTCGTCATCCCCGACGACGCCTACGGCGGCACCTTCCGTCTGATCGACAAGGTCTTCTCCCAGTGGGGCGTGACGCACACCCCCGTAGCGCTGTCGAACCTCGACTCCGTTCGCGCCGCGATCACCCCGGCCACCAAGCTGGTGTGGGTGGAGACGCCGACGAACCCGCTGCTGACGATCGCCGACATCGCCGGCATCGCCGAGCTGTCCTCGGCCGCGGGCGTGAAAGTGTTGGTGGACAACACCTTTGCCTCACCGGCCCTGCAGCAACCGCTGGCCCTGGGCGCCGACATCGTGCTGCACTCCACGACGAAGTACATCGGCGGGCACTCCGACGTCGTCGGCGGCGCCCTGCTCACCAACGACGAGGAACTCGACGAGGCGTTTGCGTTCCTGCAGAACGGTGCGGGCGCGGTGCCCGGCCCGTTCGACGCCTACCTGACGATGCGTGGGCTCAAGACGCTGTCGCTGCGGATGGAACGGCACAGCGCCAACGGCGCTCGGGTGGCGGAGTTCCTCGCCGAGCACGCCGCCGTCGACGCGGTGCTCTACCCCGGCCTGCCCACCCACCCCAACCACGACGTCGCGGCCCGGCAGATGTCGGGGTTCGGCGGGATGGTGTCCGCCCGGTTGAAGGGCGGCCGGGACGCGGCGCACCACCTGTGCGCGCGCACCGAGATCTTCATCCTCGCCGAATCGCTCGGCGGCGTGGAGTCGCTGATCGAGCATCCCGGCGCCATGACCCACGCGTCCACCGCGGGTTCGCAGCTCGAGGTCCCCGACGACCTGGTCCGGTTGTCCGTCGGCATCGAGGACGTCGCCGACCTGCTGGGCGACCTGGAACAGGCGCTAGGAAAGGGCTGAGCGCAACGCGGAGGCGGTGACCGCCAGGTTGACCTCCGGCAGCGCCGTCGGATATTCGTCGACCCAGCTGCCGCTGGAGATTTCGGTGGCGCGCGAGTGCACCCATCGCCAGCCTCGGTCGTTGAGGCTCAGAAGTGCGCCGAGCCCGTCGGCGGCGTGCAGCACCGTGATGATGGCCGCCGTCGCCGCAGTGGGCGGTCGTCGGTCGAACAACGCCGCCAGCAGATCGGTCCGGGCCGCGGCGACGCGTTCGCGACGGGTTAGTGGCCAGGCGTAGAGGGGCTTGAAGCGCGACGACGGCACCTTGACGCGGCTGATCTGCCCGAGCCGCTCCAAATGAACCGCCACGACGTCCTGCACGCCCTTGCTCACCTTGGCCACCGCGCGCTCGGGCGACAGCGGCTGCCTCTGCAGCAGCGCGAACGCGGGTTCTCCGACGGGATCGGCGGAGGCGCCAGCCTGCAACGCGACCAGCCGGCCCTGCTCGACGGCGTCACCGGGTGCCGACGGCCGAACACGGCACGCCAACGCGAGGTCCAGCAGAACGCCGGCCGCCAGCACGCGTTCCCGCCGCTGACGCTCCAGCGCGGGTTGAGCGGTGGCGTTGTCCAGAAGCAGGAGAAAGAGGTCTTCGGCAATCTGCGCCATGAACGGACCGTCGATCAGGTCAGGAGTGGTACGGCTCCGCGCTGAGCAGTTCGACCTCGATGGTGCTGCCGTTGGGGACGACGTAGCTGCGCTTGTCGCCGACCTTGGCGTCGATGATCGCGCCGCCGAGCGGCGACTTGGGGGAGTAGACCTCGAGCTTGCCGTCGGTCACGCCCTCCTGGCGAGTGCCGATCAGGAAGGTCTCGACGTCGCCGCCGTCGACGAACTTGACCTTGACCACCGAGCCGGGCAACGCGACGCCGGACTGCTTCGGGGCCTCGCCGACCTTGGCGTTGTTCAACAACTCCTGGAGCTGTCGAATCCGGGCCTCCTGCTGCCCCTGGTCCTCGCGGGCCTGGTGGTAGCCGCCGTTCTCGCGGAGGTCGCCCTCTTCGCGACGGTCGTTGATCTCGGCGGCGATGATTGGTCGGTTCGCGATGAGCTGGTCGAGCTCGGCCTTCAGCCGGTCGAAAGCCTCTTCGGTGAGCCAGGTGACCTGGGTATCCGTCATGTCTCGCGCTCCTGTCTTCGTCTCGCGCTAGTCAGCGGGGAATGTTCGGCGTATGCCGCAATCGCAGGCGCTGAGGGCGCATAAAATCAGCAATACACGGCTCCGATGGGAACCGTGTACAACCCCATCTTAGCACCGCCAAGTCAACCGTTTTTCACGTATTGGCTGTTCGGCGTTCTTCGAACGGTTGCCCGACGCCCGTCTCGGCCAAACGTCGTCAGGGTGATTTGAGGTATCCGGGAACCTCGGTGCCGCAGCCGTAGACGTCGCCGACGACGGGCTGCCGGGTGGCCTTCACCATCGCCGAGACCTGAACCGTTGCCGCGGTCGACGGCGGCACCAAGATCTCGCGCCGACCCACCTCGGCGCCGTCGACCGATCTGGCGCGGATGATGCACACCACCGGCCGCGACGGGTCGTCGCGGGTGACGCTGATGGTGACCTCGACTCCGTCCGTACCGACCAGCCGGTAGCCGCCCAGGTCGCCCTTGACCTCACCCGTGCCGAGCCGCTGGTAGGCGACGAGCGCCAGGGCGACGCCCGCGGCCACGATCACGACGAAGAGCACGGCTACCAGCCGGCGACGAGAGCTGCCTGCCAGCCGTTGCCGCCCGTAGCGGGCGGCGGGGCGCTCGATCACGTGGTGATTCACCCCTCCGTCGGATGGCCAGCATGGGTCTGGGTTCGGAAGATCGGACTAGGACTGGAACTATAGGGGCACCCCAATTGGTTGAACCGTGACGACCATGGCGAGAGATCAAGATAGGCATACGTGAGCGAACTGCGTTTGATGGCGGTGCACGCCCACCCCGACGACGAGTCGAGCAAGGGCGCCGCCACGATGGCCAAGTACGTGGACGAGGGCGTCCGCGTGAAGGTGGTGACGCTGACCGGCGGCGAGCGGGGCGACATCCTGAACCCCGCCATGGACCTGCCCGAGGTGCACGGCCGGATCCACGAGATCCGGATCGACGAGATGGCGAAGGCCGCGGAGATCCTCGGCGTCGAGCACGAATGGCTGGGGTTCGTCGACTCCGGTCTGCCCGAGGGCGACCCGCTGCCACCGCTGCCCGAGGGCTGCTTCGCGTTGGTGCCGCTGGTGGAGTCGACGGAGCGTCTGGTCCGGTCGATCCGCGAGTTCCGGCCGCACGTGCTGACCACGTACGACGAGAACGGCGGCTACCCGCACCCCGACCACATCCGGTGCCACGAGGTGTCGATGGCCGCCTACGAGGCCGCCGCCGACTATCGGTTGTTTCCCGACGCGGGCGAGCCGTGGGCCGTGTCGAAGGTGTACTACAACCACGGATTCCTGCGGAAGCGAATGCAGGCGTTTCAGGACGAGTTCGCCAGGAACGGCCAAGTGGGGCCGTTCGAGAAGTGGCTCAAGGACTGGGATCCCGAACTCGACGTCATCGACAGCCGGATCACCACCAGCGTCGAGTGCTCGAAGTACTTCGCGCAGCGTGACGCGGCCCTCATCGCGCACGCCACGCAGATCGACCCGAAGAGCTTCTTCTTCACCACTCCGATGGAGTGGCAGCAGCGGCTGTGGCCGACGGAGGAGTACGAGTTGGCGCGGTCGCGCATCCCCGTGACGCTGCCCGAGGACGACCTGTTCGCCGGGATCGACCCGTGACCGACAACCTGTTGTTCGTCGTCGGGCTGCTTGCCGACGACGCGCCGCGCGACACCGGGCCGGACTTCGGCAAGGCCAGCCCGTTCGGCCTGGTGGTCATCGTGGTGCTGCTCATCGGCACGTTCCTGCTGGTCTGGTCGATGAACAAGCACCTCAAGAAGCTGCCGGAATCGTTCGATCCCGAGCACCCCGAACCCGATCAGGCCGTCGACGACGGAACCGTCGTCGAGCCCGGTGATCCCGGCTTGACCAAGGGCGGTCGTCCAGACGGTGGCGGTTAACGCCCTCGGGGTCGCCACCAGCCCCTACCTGCGCCAGCACGCCGACAATCCGGTGCACTGGCAGCAGTGGAGCGCCGACGCGCTGGCCGAGGCGGCGGCGCGGGACGTGCCGATCCTGCTGTCGATCGGTTACGCCGCCTGCCATTGGTGCCACGTGATGGCACACGAGTCGTTCGCCGACGACGAGGTGGCCGTGGCCATGAACGCCGACTTCGTCTGCGTCAAGGTCGACCGCGAGGAACGCCCCGACCTCGACGCCGTGTACATGACGGCGACGGTCGCGCTGACCGGTCAGGGTGGCTGGCCGATGACGTGCTTCCTGACTCCGGACGGTCGGCCGTTCTTCTGCGGCACGTACTACCCCAAGGCGGGGTTCCTGCAGTTGTTGGCCGCCGTCGCCGACACGTGGCGCAGCCGGCGCGCCGAGGTGGAGCAGGCCTCCGACGACATCGCCGGCGAACTCGCCGCGATGGCGTCCGGACTGCCTGGCGGTGGTCCCGCACTGGAACCCGCGGTATGCGATCGGGCCGTCGCCGGCGTGCTCGCCGACGAGGACGTCGCACGCGGCGGCTTCGGCGGGGCCCCCAAGTTTCCGCCGTCGGCACTGCTGGAGGCACTGCTGCGCAACGTCGAGCGCACCGGTGACGCGGGCGTGCTCGCGACCGTCGAGCGCACGCTCGGCGCCATGGCTCGCGGTGGCATCTACGACCAGCTGGCCGGCGGCTTCGCCCGCTACAGCGTCGACGCGTCGTGGGTGGTGCCGCACTTCGAGAAGATGCTCTACGACAACGCGCTGCTGCTGCGGGTGTACGCGCATTGGGCGCGACGCTCCGGAGAGACGTTGGCGCGCAAGATCGCCGATGAGACAGCCTCGTTCATCGTGCGCGATCTCGGCGAGGGCGGGATGTTCACCTCGTCCCTGGACGCCGACGCCGACGGCGTGGAGGGGCTTACGTACGCGTGGACACCGGCACAGCTGCGCGAGGTGCTCGGCGACGACGACGGCGACTGGGCCGCAACGCTTTTCGGGGTGACCGAGGGTGGAACGTTCGAAAACGGCACCTCGGTGCTGCAACTGCGCGACGACCCCGACTCGTTGTCGCGTTTCGTCAGGGCGCGCACGATGCTGCTCGCCGCGCGGCTCGGGCGGCCACAGCCCGCCCGTGACGACAAGGTGGTGACGGCCTGGAACGGGTTCGCGATCACGGCGCTCACCGAGGCGTCCGTCGCCCTGGATCGACCCGAATTCCTGGACGCCGCAACGCAATGCGCGCGCTCCATCGTCGACCTGCACGTCGTCGACGGCCGGCTCCGCCGCGCCAGCCTCGGCGGCCGCGTCGGCGACAGCGCGGCCATTCTCGAAGATCACGCCGGGTTGGCGACGGGGCTGCTGGTGCTGTTCCAGTCGACCGGTGACCCCGAGTGGCTGGTTGCGGCCACCGGGCTGTTGGACGTCGCGCTCGACCACTTCGCCGATCCGGACCGCGAGGGACGCTGGTTCGACACCGCAGACGACGCGGAGCGGTTGATGGTCCGGCCGTCGGATCCGCTGGACGGCGCAACCCCGTCGGGGGCGTCGCTGATCACCGAGGCGCTGCAGCTCGCCGCGCACCTGACCGGGTCCGAGCGGTACGCCTCGGCGGCCCATGCGTCGCTTGCGGCGGCGACCACGATTCTGGCGAAACTGCCACGCTCGGGCGGTCATTGGCTCGCCGTGGCGGAGGCCGCGGTGCGCGGACCGCTGCAGATCGCAGTGGCGTGCGACCCCCTCGATTCGGCGCTGCTGGACGACGCCAGACGGCTGGCGCCGGGCGGCGCGATGGTGGTCGGGGGAGCGGTCGACTCGTCGGAGTTACTGCGCGGGCGTGACCGGATCGGTGGTCGCGACGCGGCCTACGTGTGCCGCGGGCACGTGTGCGACCTTCCCGTCACGACGGCCGAAGATCTCGCTGCCGCGCTCGGCGCAGCCGTGTAGCGTGCGGCACATGCCGAGCGCCGAGCTGATCACGCAGAACGTCAATCGCTACCTCGAACTCGTCGGCGAGGCCAAGCCGGACGAGATCGCCGACCTGTACGCCGACGACGCCACGGTCGAGGATCCGGTCGGCGGCGAGGTGCACATCGGGCGGCAGGCGATCCTCGGGTTCTACAAGGGCGCCCTTGGCGCCAAGGGCGAGACCGAGATCATCACGCTGCGGGCACTCGGCCACGAGGCGGCCTACCTATGGACGCTGACCTTGGATCTCGGCGAGAGCGGCCGGATGCGGCTCGAGCTCCTCAGCGTCATGGCATTCGACGACGAGGGCAAGATCACGGCGATGAAGGCCTACTGGGGCCCGGAGAACGTCACGCAGCTCTAGCGACGTTCGTCCAGACAGCAGTCACGGTCGTCGATCGGCTTGCCCGACGACCGTGGACGCTGTCTCGGCGAGCTCTAGTTGCTGAAGACCGCGAACCACATCGCGATGTAGTGGCAGATCGCCGCCACCGCGGTGCACGCGTGGAAGAACTCGTGATGACCGAACGTCGTCGGCCACGGGTTCGGCCACTTGAGCCCGTAGAGCACGCCGCCGATGCTGTACAGCGCGCCGCCGACGATCAGCAGCACCAGCGCCGCCACGCCCGCGCCGTGCATGATCGGCACGATGAAGAACGCCGCCACCCAGCCGAGCAGCAGGTAGAGCGGCACGCCCACCCACGCCGGCGCCGACGGCCAGCACATCTTCAGCAGCACACCCGCCAGGGCACCCGCCCAGACGATCCAGAACAGCAGCATGCCCTGGTTGGACGGCAACGCCAGCAGGGCGAACGGCGTGTAGCTCCCCGCGATGAACAGGAAGATCATCGAGTGGTCCAGGCGCTTCATCCACTTGCGCTTGGTCGGCGACACCCAGGTCACCCGGTGGTAGGTCGCGCTGACCGCGAACATCGCCACGATCGTGAGCGCGTAGAGAAGGGTCGCGACGCCCGCGCGGGTGCCCTCCAGCGCCCAGGACACCGACACCAGCGCGGTGCCCGCGATGGTGGCGACGATCGCCGAGTAGAGGTGAATCCAACCGCGTGCGCGTGGCCGACCGAGGAACTGCGCAACGGCCTCGGGCAGATCCTCCGCCTCGCGGTGGCCGACGGGCGGATCTGAGTCGGTCGTGTCGATCGAAGTAGCCATGTCGCCTCCGCCATCTGGCATGGGTGGACCCGTTCATCACAGTAGTCTGGATCCTCGTGGAACTCATTCCCCCGCGGCTCAAGGAACCGGCCTACCGGGTCTACGAGGCACGGCTGCGTCACCAGCTGTCGAGATCGAAATCCCAACTGCCAAGGCACATCGCGGTCTTGTGCGACGGCAACCGGCGCTGGGCGCGTGACGAGGGTCACGCGGACGTGAGCTACGGCTACCTGATGGGTGCCGCGAAGATCGCCGAGATGCTCCGCTGGTGCCAGGAGGCCGGCGTCGAGATGGCGACCGTGTACCTGCTCTCCACCGAGAATCTGCAGCGCGATCCGGCCGAGCTGGCCTCGCTGATCGCCATCATCACCGACGTCGTCGAGGAGATCTGCGCGCCCGTCAACCGCTGGAGCGTCCGCACCGTGGGCGATCTCGAGTTGCTCGGGCAGGAGTCGGCGCGACGCCTCCGCGACGCCGTGGACGGCACCGTCGGCACGGCACCCGCGGGTGCCTTCCACGTCAACGTCGCCGTCGGCTACGGCGGTCGTCAGGAGATCGCCGACGCCGTCCGCGCGGTGCTGAGCAAGGAACTCGCCAACGGTGCGACGGCCGAGCAGCTCGTCGACTCGGTCACCGTCGAAGCCATCTCGGAGAACGTCTACACCTCCGGCCAACCCGATCCCGATCTGGTGATCAGGACCTCCGGCGAACAACGGCTGTCGGGCTTCCTGCTGTGGCAGAGCGCGTACTCGGAGATGTGGTTCACCGAGGCGCACTGGCCGGCCTTCCGTCGCGTCGACTTCCTGCGTGCCCTGCGCGACTACACCCTGCGAGACCGGCGCTACGGCCGCTAGGCCCCGGCGGGCAGGAGCGCAGCGACCGGGGATGACGACCATGTCAGACTGAACCCGTGGCCGCGATGTCGGCAGTGGTGTTCGGCCTGAGCTGGTGGCTCGGGCTGTATCTCCTGGCGCGCGATCCCCGCAAACCCGTTCTCGTCCTCGCCGCGGTGGGGCTGTCGAGTTTCGCGGTGGTGGTGGCGCTCGACGCGGTCCGCCACCTCGGCACGTCGCACGCGGGGCTGCTCAGCCATGTCGAGGTGTACCTGGTCGTGGTGCCCGGCGTGGCGTGGTTCGCGGTGCTGTTGGAGCTGGCGCGGCCCGGCGACACCTGGCGTGGCCGGGTCGGGGAGATCTCGGCGGTCGTGGTGGTCGCCGCACTGGCGCTGCTGGGCGCCTCGATGGCCGGTTCCGTCGACGGCCCGCTGCGCACCGGACACTGGGTGATGTTCGCGGTCGTCTCGGCGGCGACCCTCGGGGCGATGGCGAGGATGCTGGCCGGCGGGCGGCGGCCCAGCTCGGTGACGGGCTCGGTGGTCCTGGCCACCCTCTTCTTCGCCCTGGGCAACGCGATCCTGGTGATTCCGCTGGGCCTGGTGCCGAGCTGGCTGGCGTTGGCGTCCACGGGTTGTGACGTGTTGTTGTTGGGTGTGGCGGTGGCACTGTGGGATTCGTTCGACGAGGGTCAGGCGCTGCGGGCCGACATGTTGCGGTCGTTCGCCGGGAGCGTGGTCGTCGCCGCGCTCTTCGGAGGTCAGGTACTCGTCGGCATGGCGGTCACCGACGAACACTCGGCGCTGTCGGTGCTGCTGTTCACCAGCCTTGCGGTGGCGATCGGCATCAACGTGATGGCCGACCCGTTGGCGGGCGTGCTGGACCGGTTTGCGTTCTCCCGCTCGCCCACCCTGCGGGCCGACCGTGCCGCGCTGCGGCGCACCGAGTCCGCGCTGCCGCTGCGGTCGGATGATCCGTTGCGCGGCGTCGACGACGAGACCTTCGTCCGGTTGACCCGCCGCGCGCTGGGTCACTACGGAGACTTGTCCAAACTGGTGGCCAGCCCGCTGACTGCGCTGCCCGTCCTCGACGAGCGGCTGGCTCGCCGCGGCGTACCCGATCAGCCGCTGGAGCGGGCCAACGAGCTGCGGGCACTGCTCGCCGACCGGATCGCCGCGCTGCGGCCACGCGACGGCGGGGAGTTCGGCACCACCGAGCAGTGGCGGCACTACAACTCGCTGTACTTTCCGTACGTCGTCGGGGTGCGGGCGTACGCGCAGAACGCGACGGCCGCGGGCCTGGACCCCGTCGCCAAGCAGGCGTGGCAGTGGTTCGTCACGGAGGTCCCGCAGCGCTCACTCCACAACTGGCAGAACGCGGCCGCCCGCGTCATCGCCGCCGATCTGCGCGGCAGTCGGGTGACGTCGGTCAACAACACGTCCTGACCTGCAGCTGGCAGTCTTTGGCAGCGTTCGGCGTCGATGTGGCAGTGCTTTCCGACCATCGTCGGAGGGGTCCACATCCCTCACCGTCGAGGAGCCGCCATGACCGCCACCATTTCCCACGGACCCCTGTCCGACAGTTCGGACAGCCTGCTGCGCTTCGCCATGCGGGCCGACGCCACGGTATGCGCGGGCCTTGGGCTGATGCTCGCGTTCGCCGCTGATCCGCTGTCGCGGCTCTCGGGTCTGTCGGCCACCGCGGAGTGGTTGGCCGGGGCCGCCCTCGGCGGCTACGGCGCGGCGCTCTACGTGCTGGCCGCCGCGTCGTTCGTCCGGCGCGTCGGCGTCGGGATCGTCGCGGCCAACGTGGTCTTCGCGGTCGCCGCCGTCGCCGTCGTGGCGGCCGGGGTCTTGCCGCTCACCGGCTTTGGCGTGGCCATGATGCTGGCCACCGTCGCCGCCACCCTCGGGCTGGCCTACGTGCAGTACCTCGGGGTCCGCCGGCTGGCCTGACCCCCCGCGAGCACCGGTGCGCGGTCGCGCGAGGCGAGAGGTCACCGCGGGCGGCCCGCATCGGCCATCGAGTGTTCGAAGAAACAACCAGGAAGGGAAGATTCATGACCACCATCACCACCGCCGCCCGCACCGGGACCAAGGACGCGTTCCTGAGATTCGCGATGCGGCTGGACGCAATCGTGAGCGGCGTCGTCGGACTCGCGGGCCTCGCGCTGGCGCCCCGCATCGCCGAACTGTCGGGCACCACCCCGGCCATGGAGTACTCGTTGGCCGCCTTCTTGGTCGCCTACGGGATCGCCGTGTACGCCCTGTCGCGGCTGAGGCACGTCCGCACGCCTGGCGTCCTCGTCACCGTGGGCAACGTCGTCTTCACCGTGGCGGCGGTCGCCGTCGTCCTCGCCGGGGTGTGGCCGCTCACCACCACGGGGATCGTGCTGACCCTCGGCAGCGGCGTGTACACCCTGGTGATGGCCGACCTGCAGTATCTGGGTCTGCGCCGCCTGCGCGCGTAGTCAGAGCTTGCGCAGGCGCAGCCGGTTGATGGCGTGGTCGGCGTCCTTGCGCAGCACCAGCGTGGCCCGCGGCCTGGTGGGGAGGATGTTCTCGATCAGGTTGGGCCGGTTGATCGAATGCCAGATGTCACGGGCGGCGAACACCGCCTGCTCGTCGGTCAACGTCGAATAGTGGTGAAAGTGCGACTGCGGGTCGGCGAATGCGCCGGCCCGCATCGCCAGGAAACGCGACACGTACCACCCCTCGATGTCCTCGATGCGGGCGTCGACGTATACGGAGAAGTCGAACAGGTCCGACACCATCAACGCCGGACCGGTCTGCAGCACGTTGAGACCCTCGAGAATCAGGATGTCGGGGTGCTTGGTGGTCATCTGCTCGCCGGGGACGATGTCGTAGATGAGATGCGAGTACACCGGCGCCGACACCTGATCCGATCCCGACTTCACCGCCGTGACGAACCGCATCAGCGCGCGTCGGTCGTAACTTTCGGGAAAGCCCTTGCGGTGCATCAGGTTTCGCCGCAGCAGCTCGGCGTTGGGGTACAGAAAGCCGTCGGTGGTGACGAGGTCGACGCGGGGATGGTGTTCCCAGCGGGCCAGCAGCGCCTGCAGCACACGGGCGGTCGTCGACTTCCCGACGGCCACGCTGCCTGCGACGCCGATCACGAACGGCACCGGGCGGTCGGGATTCTGGTGCGGCTCACCGAGGAATTCCGCGGTCGTGGCGAACAGACGCTGGCGTGCGGCGACCTGAAGGTGGATCAGCCGGGCCAGCGGGAGGTAGACCTCTTCGACTTCCAGCAGGTCCAATTGTTCGCCGAGACCGCGAAGTCCGAGGACTTCACTCTCCGTGAGCTTCAACGGGGTCGACATCCGCAACGAACGCCACTGACTCCGGTCGAACTCGACGTACGGACTCGGCTCGCTCGTCCGCGCCATGGAGTCAGTCTTGCATTTACGGTTGACGGCATGGACGCCACCACCGTCATTCGTAAGTATCTGCTCCTGGGTCTGAGGTTCGACCGCATCGAGGAGGGCTATGTCGACTCCTACACCGGGGACCCCGCGCTGCGGGCCGTCGTCGCCGCGGAACCGCCGCCGGATCCCGCCGATCTGGCCCGTCGGGCGCAGCGGTTGATCGCCGACATGGCCGGCGCCGACGGTCTCGACGATCAGCGGGCGGACTACATAGCGGCGCACCTGCGGGCGCTGGCCAGTGCTGGCCGCAAGTTCGCCGGCGAGGACATCGGCTTCGTCCAGGAGGTGCACGACTACTTCGACGTGGACATCGCGAAGGGCGATCCCGACAAGTACCGCGAGGCGCACCGCAAGCTCGACGAAGCCCTGGGCGGCACCGGCGATCTCGCCGAACGCATGCAGAGCTACCGCAGCGCAGAGGAGATCCCACCGGAACGCCTCGAGGAATGCATCCACGCGTTCTCGAGCGCCCTGCGCGACCGGGTCCGAGCCGACTTCCCGCTGCCCGACGCCGAGACGATCAACTACGAGATCGTCACCGACAAGCCGTGGTCGGGATTCAACTACTACGAGGGCGACTACCGGTCCACCGTCGCGGTGAACGCCGACCTCAAGCAGCAGATGTCGGGTCTGCCCCGGCTGGTCGCCCACGAGTCCTACCCGGGTCATCACACCGAGCATTGCCGCAAAGAAGAACGGCTAGTGGCCGGTCAAAATCAGACCGAGCAGACGATCTTCCTGGTGAACACGCCGCAGTGTCTGATGGCGGAGGGCCTTGCCGACCTGGCGCTGTACGCGGCGATCGGGCCCGATTGGGGTCAGTGGGCGACCGAGATCTACGCCGACCTGGGGCTGCGGTTCGACGGCGAACGGGCGGTGGCCGTGTCGCAGGCCTCGGCTGCGCTGGCCGACGTCCGGCAGGACGCCGCGCTGATGCTGCACGACGAGCACCGCGACGTCGACGACGTGGTCGCGTTCCTGCAGCGGTGGCAACTCACCAGCGAGACGCGGGCCCGTCAGTCGCTGCGCTTCCTGTCCTCCCCGTTGTGGCGCGCCTACACCAGCACCTACGTCGAGGGATACCGATTGTTGCGGGCGTGGCTCGACGCGCGTCCCGCCGAGGTCACGCTGACGGAGCGGTTCGGCAGGCTTCTCGACGAGCCGCTGGTGCCGTCGGGGTTGCGCGCCGACGTGGCCTAGCAGGGCGAGTCTGTAACGGCGCCGCCCGGCGGTTTACCCTTGTGACATGACCGCAGACGCCGTGACCACGCCCGCGCTGGGCGCCGAGTACGCCGAGACCGCGAGCGCCGCATACACGGCCGCCCTGAAGGTCATCGAGTCCGTCGAACCGCGCATCGCCGCGGCGACGCGCCAGGAGCTCGCCGATCAACGCGATTCGCTCAAGCTGATCGCCAGCGAGAACTACGCCTCGCCGGCCGTGCTGCTGACCATGGGCACCTGGTTCTCCGACAAGTACGCCGAGGGCACCATCGGGCACCGCTTCTACGCGGCCTGCCAGAACGTCGACACAGTCGAGGCGCTGGCCGCCGAGCACGCTCGCGAGTTGTTCGGCGCGCCGTATGCCTACGCGCAGCCGCACTCCGGCATCGACGCCAACCTGGTCGCGTTCTGGGCGATCCTCGCCACGCGCATCGAAGCTCCCGAGCTGGCCGAGCTGGGCGCCAAGAACGTCAACGACCTGTCCGAGGCCGACTGGGAGAAGCTGCGGGCCAAGCTCGGCAACCAGCGTCTGATGGGTATGTCGCTGGACACCGGCGGTCACCTGACGCACGGCTTCCGGCCCAACATCTCCGGCAAGATGTTCCACCAGCGCAGCTACGGCACCGATCCCGAGACCGGTCTGCTGGACTACGCGAAAGTCGCCGCGGCCGCGCGCGAGTTCAAGCCGCTGGTGCTGGTGGCGGGTTACTCGGCCTATCCGCGCCGGGTGAACTTCGCCAAGATGCGTGAGATCGCCGACGAGGTGGGCGCCACCTTCATGGTCGACATGGCGCACTTCGCCGGTCTGGTGGCCGGCAAGGTGTTCACCGGCGACGAGGATCCGGTGCCGTTCGCGCACGTCACCACGACGACGACGCACAAGTCGCTGCGCGGCCCGCGTGGCGGTCTGGTGCTGGCCACCGAGGAGTACTCGGCGGCAGTCGACAAGGGCTGCCCGATGGTGCTCGGCGGCCCGCTGTCACACGTGATGGCCGCGAAGGCCGTCGCGTTCGCCGAAGCCCGTCAGCCGTCGTTCCAGGAATATGCGCAGCGCATCGCCGACAACGCCAAGGCGTTGGCCGACGGCTTCCTGACCCGCGGTGCCCGTCTGGTCACCGGCGGCACCGACAACCACATCGTGCTGCTCGACGTCACGTCGTTCGGGCTGACCGGCCGCCAGGCCGAGTCGGCACTGCTCGACGCCGGCGTGGTGACCAACCGCAACTCGATCCCGGCCGACCCCAACGGCGCCTGGTACACCAGCGGCATCCGCTTCGGCACCCCGGCGTTGACGACCCGTGGGTTCGGTCCGGAGGACTTCGACCGCGTGGCCGAACTGGTCGTCGAGGTGCTGAAGAACACCCAGCCCGACGGCTCCTCGAAGGCCAAGTACGTGCTGGGCGACGGCGTGGCCGCGCGCGTCCGCAGCGCGTCGGCCGAGTTGCTGGCCGCGAACCCGCTGTACCCCGGTCTGACCCTCTGACGGGACACGCCGCCCGGCGATTTCGGGGAACGTGTGTCCACGGGTTACAGTTAGTTTCATGGCAGAGAAGCCCGTAGCCAATGCGTTGACCCTCGAGCTCGAGCCCGTCGTCGAGGAGAACCTGGCGCGCCACGTCGCGACCGAGGAGATGTGGTACGCGCACGACTTCGTGCCGTTCGACAAGGGGGAGAACTTCGCCTTCCTCGGCGGCACGGATTGGGACGAGTCGTCGGTGACGCTGCCCAAGCCGGTGACCGACGCGCTCGAGATCCTCCTCATCGTCAAGGACAACCTCGCCGGGTATCACCGCGAGCTCGTCGAGCACTTCATCCTCGACGACAAGTGGGGCCGCTGGCTGGGCCGGTGGACCGCCGAGGAGCATCTGCACGCCGTCGCGCTGCGCAACTACCTGGTGGTCACGCGCGAGATCGACCCCAGCGCCAACGAGGACGTCCGCGTCCAGCACGTGATGAAGGGCTACCGCGCCGACAGGTACAGCCAGATCGAGACGCTGGTCTTCATGGCGTTCCTCGAGCGCGCGCACGCCGTCTTCTGCCGCAACCTGCAGGCCCAGATCACCGAGCCGATCCTGGCGTCGATGGTCGGCCGGATCGCCAAGGACGAAGAGCGTCACGAGGAGTTCTTCGCCAACCTCGTCGCGCACTGCCTCACCACCCAGCGGGACGAGACGATCGCCGCGATCGCCAGCCGCGCCGCCGAGTTCGAGGCCATCGGTGCCGACATCGACGCCTACGCCGACAAGGTCCGCGTCGTCGCCGACGCCGGGATCTTCGACGACGCGGCCCGCCGCAAGGTGCTCTCCGATCGCGTCGGCGCGTGGGGCGTCGCGGACGCTCCCGCACTGGCGGAATTCGTCGCCAAATAGTTAACAGCGTGGTCACATTTCGGCCACGGCGCGCCTGCGCGGCGCAATCCTCGGCACGGGAGTAGCGTCGGCTTCGATGGCCGACATGCTCTGCTATCCGGGCGGTACCCGTCGTTTCGACGAAGGGGCCGGCCCCGGTCCTGGTACCGCGGTATCCACCGAGGGAGTTCGTGCGGTGCCGCACGGGCCTAGGAGCGCCACGTGATCGATTCGTCCGCCTCAACCCCGGTGAGAACCTACGTGCTCGACACCTCCGTGCTGTTGTCCGATCCCTGGGCATGCAGTCGGTTCGCCGAACACGCAGTCGTCGTGCCCCTCGTCGTCATCAGTGAGTTGGAGGACAAGCGGCACCACCACGAGCTGGGCTGGTTCGCGCGGCAGGCCTTGCGGATGTTCGACGACCTTCGCCTCGAACACGGGCGACTCGATCAGCCGATTCCCATTGGCACGCAAGGCGGAACGCTCCAGATCGAGCTCAACCACAGCGACCCGTCGGTGCTGCCCGCGGGCTTCCGCACCGGCACCAACGACGCGCGGATCCTGACCTGCGCCGCCAATCTGGCCGCCGAGGGCAAACTGGTCACCCTCGTCAGCAAGGACATCCCGCTGCGCGTCAAGGCGGGTGCGGTCGGCCTGCCCGCCGACGAGTACCACGCCCAAGACGTCGTGGCGTCGGGCTGGACCGGCATGGCCGAGGTCGACGTGGCCGCCGACGAGATCGACGCGCTGTTCACCGACGGCGAGGTCGACCTCGAAGAGGCCCGAAACCTGCCCTGCCACACCGGTGTTCGCCTGCTCAGCGGCAACTCGTCGGCGCTGGGCCGGGTGAACGCCGAGAAGCGGGTCCAGTTGGTCCGTGGCGATCGGGAGGTGTTCGGCCTCCGGGGAAGGTCAGCCGAACAGCGCGTCGCCCTGGACCTGTTGCTCGACGAGTCGGTCGGCATCGTCTCCCTCGGCGGCAAGGCGGGCACCGGCAAGTCGGCGCTCGCGCTGTGCGCCGGCCTCGAGGCGGTGCTGGAACGCCGCACCCATCGCAAGGTCGTCGTCTTCCGGCCGCTGTACGCGGTCGGCGGCCAGGATCTCGGCTACCTGCCGGGTAGCGAGAGCGAGAAGATGGGCCCGTGGGCGCAGGCCGTCTTCGACACCCTGGAGGGACTGGCCAGCCCGGCGGTCCTCGACGAGGTGCATGCCCGCGGCATGCTCGAAGTGCTGCCACTGACCCACATCCGCGGCCGCTCGCTGCACGACTCCTTCGTCATCGTCGACGAGGCGCAGTCGTTGGAGCGCAACGTCCTGCTGACCGTGCTGTCGCGCCTCGGCGCCGGCTCGCGGGTGGTGCTCACCCACGACGTCGCCCAGCGCGACAACCTGCGGGTGGGGCGGCATGACGGCGTGGCGGCGGTGATCGAGAAGCTCAAGGGCCACCCGTTGTTCGCCCACATCACCCTGCTGCGCAGTGAGCGTTCGCCGATCGCCGCGCTGGTGACCGAGATGCTCGAGGAGTTCAGCCCGGGCGCGCTGCCCTGACGTCCCCGACTCTGCGTCCAGTGCGACCCGTACTCGCACGTCGTCGCGCTGGACGCAGAGTCAGGCCCGGTCGGTAAGGTGTGCTGGTGCGAAAGCGCCCCGAAAAGCCCAGCTGGTCCTACTGGCGCACCGTCATCGGCGTGTGCGCGGGGGTGGCCATCGTCGTGGTGGGCAGTCTGACGGGCCACGTGGCCAAGGCCGACGAGGTCGACTGCTCGCAGTACAAGTGCATCGCGCTGACGTTCGACGACGGTCCGAGCCCGTACACCGACCGGTTGCTTCAGGTCCTCGCCGCCAACGACGCCAAGGCGACGTTCTTCGAGATCGGCAACAAGGTGGCCGCCAATCCCGAGGGCGCCAAGCGCGTGGTCGAGGCGGGCATGGAACTGGGCAGCCACACCTGGGAACACCCCAACATGACCACGATTCCGCCCGAGGACATCCCGGCCCAGTTCAGCAAGGCCAGTGACGCCATCGAGGCCGCGACGGGTCAACGCCCCAAGCTCGTTCGCACTGCAGGCGGTCTGATCGACGACCAGGTGCTGGCGGAGGCCAAGAAGCAGGGGCTGGCCGACATCAACTGGGACGTCATCCCGTTCGACTGGGCCAACGACGGCAACACCGCGGCCACCCGCTACATGCTGATGAGCCAGATCAAGCCGAATTCCGTGGTGCTGTTCCATGATTCGTATTCCTCGACCGTCGACCTGGTGCAGCAGTTCCTCCCGGTGCTCAAGGCCAACGGCTACCACATGGTGACCGTCACCCAGATGCTCGGTGAGCGTGCGCCGGGCAGCACCTACGGCAGCCGCGACAACGGCCCGCCCGTCAACGAGCTGGTCGACATCCCGCCCGGGGAGATCCCGACGCTGCCCAACACGCCGTCACCCGCGCCGATGCCGAACTTCCCGATCACCGACATTCCGAACCAGAACTCCGGTGGCCCCAACAATGGGGCCTGACCACACCTCATGACGACGGCCACCGCGTTCGTTCTGACGCTGTTGGTGCTCGCCTACGCGGTCGTCTCGGGTCTGGTCAAGCAGTGGTACCTGGCGCCCGCGCTGATCTTCGTGCTGTGCGGAATGGCGTTGGGGCCGTTCGGGTTCAACCTTCTCGAGGGTGGTCCGGACACCTCGACGTTCACGGTGCTGGCGCAGCTCGCGTTGACGGTGATCCTGTTCAACCAGGCTGCCGAGCTCGACCTGTCCGCGGTCGTCGGTCGCCGCAAGGTCACCTTCCGTCTGCTGGTGATCGGCATCCCGCTGGCCATCGCGCTCGGCGTCGGGACCGCGGTGCTGCTGTTCCCGGTGATGCCGACGTGGGAGGCGGTGTGTCTGGCCGCGATCGTCGCGCCGACCGAGGTTGCGCTGATCGACGCGCTCCTGGAGAACGACAGCGTTCCCGAGCGGATCCGCCACGCCCTGTCGACCGAGAGCGGGTTCTACGACGGCTTCGCCCTCGCGGCCCTTCTGGCGGCGGTGGCGTTCGCCTCGGAGCGAACCGACTCCGACGTGCACTGGGGGTACTTCCTGGTGCGCACCGAACTGGTGTCGGTGGCCGTCGGCCTGGCCATCGGGGCTGCCGGCGGTTGGGTGATTGGCAGGTCGCGACGACGCGGCTGGATGAGCGACATCTGGGCGCAGCTCGCCACGCTGGCCGTCGCGCTGGTGTGCTTCCAGGTCGGCGAGATACTGCACGGCAGCGGCTTCGTCGCGGCCTTCGCCGGGGGTCTGGCCTTCGCCCATGCGGCGCGCCGCGCGGGCTCGCGGCCCGAGACGCACGTGTCCGACGCCGCCGGCCAGCTGCTCGAGCTGACCGTCTTCGCGTTGTTCGGCGGCTACGCGGTGATCGTGGGGTGGCGCGACGTCAGCTGGCGCGTCGTGGTGTTCGCGATCGTCGCACTGTTCGGCGTACGCCTCGTCGCGGTGTGCCTGGCACTGCTGCGCAGTGACGTGCCGGTGCGCGAGCGGGTGTTCATCGGCTGGTTCGGCCCGCGCGGCATCGGCACGTTGGTGCTGGGCCTACTCGTGCTGGAACGCGGCAGCATCGAGCAGGAGTCGCTGATCATCCAGGTGGTCGCGGTGACCGTGTCACTGAGCCTGGTGTTGCACAGCCTGTCGGCGTGGCCGGGGATCAGGTGGCTGAGCTCGACCCCGGCGCGCGCGGCGACCTAGTCGCCGTCCTTCACCTTCGCCATCTTCAGCACGTCGAGGCGCTTGTCCAGCTCCTCTTCGGACAGCTTGTCGCCGATCAGGCCACGGTCGACGACGGTCTGCCGAATCGTCTTGCGCTCCTTGAGGGCTTCCTTGGCGACCTTCGCGGCCTCCTCGTAGCCGATCGCCGAGTTGAGCGGCGTGACGATCGACGGCGACGACTCGGCGAGCTCACGGAGGTGCTGCTCGTTGGCGACCAGGCCGTCGATGCACCGCTCGGCGAACAGCTTCGAGACGTTGGACAGCAGCGTGAAGGACTCGAGCACGTTGCGCGCCATCATCGGGATGTAGACGTTGAGTTCGAAGGCGCCCGACAGGCCGCCGACGGTGACCGCGGCGTCGTTGCCGATCACCTGGGCGGCCACCTGCGTAACGGCTTCGGGGAGAACGGGATTGACCTTGCCCGGCATGATCGAGCTGCCCGGCTGGAGGTCGGGCAGCTGAAGCTCGCCAAGGCCGGTGAGCGGTCCGGAGCCCATCCACCGGACGTCGTTGGCGATCTTGGTCAGCGACACGGCGATGGTCTTCAACGCGCCGGACGCCTCGACGAGTCCGTCGCGGGCGGCCTGCGCCTCGAACGAGTCGACGGCCGTGCGCAATTCGGCGATCCCGGTCTGGTCGACCAGCACGTCGACGACCTTGGCGCCGAAGCCGTCGGGCGCGTTGAGGCCGGTGCCGACGGCGGTGCCGCCGATGGCCAGTTCGCCGAGGCGGGGGAGCGTGGCCTTGACCCGTTCGATGCCGGCCTCGATCTGGCGGGCGTAGCCGCCGAACTCCTGGCCCAGGGTCACCGGGACGGCGTCCATCAGGTGCGTGCGGCCGGACTTGACCACGGTGCGCCACTGCCTGGCCTTGTTGCCGAGTGACTCGTGCAGCACCTCGAGTGCCGGAATGAGGTGCCGGACAGCGGCTTCCGTGGCGGCGATGTGCGTCGCGGTGGGGAACGTGTCGTTGGAGCTCTGCGACATGTTGACGTGGTCGTTGGGGTGGACCTCGACGCCGTTGGCCTTCGCGATCGAGGCGATCACCTCGTTGGCGTTCATGTTGGAACTGGTGCCCGACCCGGTCTGGAAGACGTCGATGGGGAACTGGTCGTCGTGCTTGCCGTCGGCGATCTCGGCGGCCGCGGCGATGATGGCGTCGGCCTTCTCGGCGTCGAGCAGACCGAGGTCCTTGTTCACCTGGGCGCAGGCGCCCTTCAGCAGGCCGAGGGCGCGGATCTGGGTGCGCTCCAGGGGCCGGAACGAGATCGGGAAGTTCTCCACCGCGCGTTGCGTCTGAGCGCGCCACAGGGCGCTCTTCGGCACCCGGACTTCACCCATGGTGTCGTGCTCGATGCGGTACTCGGTCTCGACTGCGCTGTCGGAGGACATCTGCTCCCTGTTTCGTTGGTGGTGTGGGGGATGAAAACTGTGCTACGGCAACGGATATGCGGCGGAGGTATCGCCGGTGAAGTCGACCGCGGAGTATTCGTTGAGCTTGGAGAGGCGGTGGTAGGCCTCGATCATGCGGACGGTGCCGGACTTGGAGCGCATCACGATCGACTGCGTGGTGCAGCCACCGCCGAAGTAGCGGACGCCCTGGAGCAGATCGCCGTCGGTCACGCCGGTGGCGGAGAAGAACACGTTCTCCCCGGACACCAGGTCCTCGGTGTGCAGCACGCGGTCGAGGTCGTGGCCCGCGTCGATCGCCTTCTGTCGTTCGGCGTCGTCGGTGGGGGCGAGGACGGCCTGGATGGCGCCGCCCATGCAGCGGATGGCGGCGGCGGTGATGATGCCCTCGGGGGTGCCGCCGATGCCTGCCAGCATGTCGGTGCCCGAACCGGGGCGACAGGCCGCGATGGCACCCGCCACGTCACCGTCGGAGATCAGCCGGATGCGGGCGCCCGCCTCGCGGACGTCGGCCATCAGCTGGCTGTGCCGGGGTCGGTCGAGCACGCACACCGTGATGTCGGCGACCGAGGACTTGCGGACCTTCGCGACGCGGCGAATGTTCTCGCCGATCGGTGCGGTGATGTCGAGGACGTCGACGGCGTCCGGGCCGACGGCGATCTTGTTCATGTAGAACACCGCCGACGGGTCGAACATGGCGCCGCGTTCGGCCACCGCGAGCACCGAGATGGCGTTGGGCATGCCCTTGGCCATCAGCGTGGTGCCGTCGACCGGGTCGACGGCGAAGTCGCAGTCCGGACCGTCGCCGTTGCCGACCTCTTCGCCGTTGTAGAGCATCGGGGCGTTGTCCTTCTCGCCCTCGCCGATGACGACGACGCCGCGCATGGACACCGAGTTGACCAGCTCACGCATGGCGTCGACGGCGGCTCCGTCGCCGCCCTCCTTGTCGCCGCGGCCGACCCAGCGACCCGCGGCCATCGCGCCTGCCTCCGTGACCCGCACCAACTCCAGGGCGAGGTTGCGATCCGGGGCCTCGCGTCGCGATCGCGACGAGCCGCTTGCGGAAGGAGCATCAGGCGCAGTCATGTGCAGATTCTCCCATTAGCGATTCACGGTTGGGGAGCTGGGATACTGGCGGAGTGACCACACCCCAGGCGGCTCCGGAACCAAAGCCGGCCAAGTCGCGGCTCCTGCAGGACGGCCGCGACATGTTCTGGTCGATGGCGCCGCTGGTCCTGGTCTGCATCCTGCTGGCGGGGGTGCTGGGAATGTGCTCCTTTGCGCCGAACGGGCCTGGTCAGGGTCCTGTGATGCCGTATGACACCGCCGCGGCGATGAAGGCCGACGCGCAGACGCTGAAGATTCCGATCCGTTTGCCGCGGTTGCCCGACGGGTGGCACGCCAACTCCGGTTCGCGCGCCAGCATCGACGGGGGCCGCAGCGAGAACGGACGTCCGGCGCGGGCGGTCATCTCCCGGACCGGTTTCCTGGCCCCGACGGGGATGTTCATCAGCCTGATTCAGAGCGACGCCGACGAGCCGAGCCTCGTCAGGTGGATCGACGCCGACGTGGTGCCCACGGGAACCCAGGACGTCGACGGCGTGCGCTGGATCGTCTACGAGGGCGGCGACGACTCCCGCCCGGTGTGGACGACCCGCCTCGCGGGTCCGACGGGCCCGGCGCAGATTGCGGTAACCGGACCGGCGGGTACCGCCGAGTACCGTACGCTGGCGGCGGCCACGCAGTCGCAGCCTCCGCTGCCCGTCGTCTAGGAGAACAAATGCCCGGACCGGAATCAGACCTCACCGGATGGGCCGTCGCGCCCTTCACCGCCGAGGGCTACACCTACGACGTCTACCGCAAGGGCGAGGGCCCCGGCGTCGTGCTGATCCCGGAGATGCCCGGCATCCACCCAGGGGTGCTGGCGTTGGGAAACCACCTGGTGGACAACGGCTTCACCGTGGCGTGTCCCTCGCTATACGGCACGCCGGGAGCCAAGGGCATCCGGCCGGGTGCGGTTCCGGTGATGCTGCGCGGGTGCGTGGCCAAGGAGTTCGCGGCCTTCGCGACCAACGCCGACCGGCCCGTCGCCCACTACCTGCGGGCGTTGGCCCGTGACCTCAACGAGCGGACGCCGGGCAAGGGCGTCGGCGTCATCGGAGAGTGCTGGAGCGGAGGGTTCGCCCTGGCGGCCGCGGTGGACGACAGCGTGCTGGCGCCCGTGCTGAGCCAGCCGTCACTGCCGATCGGGCTGACCGCCAAGCACAAGGCCGATCCGGGTCTTTCGGAGGCAGAGCTGAAGGTCGTCGAACGTCGGGTCGCCGAGGACGGCCTGTGCGCGCTGGGGCTGCGGTTCAGCGAGGACCCGTTGTCGCCCGCCGCGCGCTTCACCACGCTGAAGGCCCGGCTCGGGGACGCCTTCGAGGTGATCGAGATCAATTCGAAGAAGGGCAACGAGCACGGGTTCGGGAAGATGGCCCACTCCGTGCTGACGCTCGAGGTTCGCGAGGTGGAGGGTCACCCGGCCTACGAGGCCCGCAAGAGGGTCGTCGACTTCCTCACGTCTCGGCTGGCTGCGGAGTAGCCACGGCCTGGGCCTCGCGCCGTTTGCGGTCGCGGTGGCCCCACATGCGCGTGCGCGCCTTGTCGACCAGTCGGGCGACGGGCCCCGGTCCCTTGTCCTCGTCGTCGTCGGGGTCGTCGATCGGCACGCCCTTGAACACCGCGAGGTAGACGCTCACGGTGGTGACGATGACGATCATCAGCACCGGACCGATGACGATGCCCATGAAGCCGAACATCGTGATGCCGGCGAAGACGGCCAGCAGCATGAGCGCGGAGTCCAGGCGGGCCGCCCGCGGGATGAGGATCGGCCGCAGCACGTTGTCGATGTTGGTCACGACGATCAGGTGCCAGGCGATGACGAAGAGCCCACCGAAGACGTTGCCGAACAACATCATTCCGACGCCGAACGGGATGCTCACGATGCCGCCGCCGAGCGGGATCACCGACAGCGCGGTGAGCAGGATCGCGAAGATGAAGAAACCGTCGTGGAAGCCGGCGAGGTAGATCGACACCGCGCCCGCCAACCCCTGGGCCAGCGCGATGACGAACTGGCCGAACACCGCGCCGCGCACCATCGCGCCCATCTTCTCGAGATAGAGATCGGTGACGTCCTCGCCGAGCGGGTTGAGCTTGCGGATCAGCGTTTGCACGCGTTCGCGATTGGAGAGCAGCGAGATGAACACGTAGATGAACAGGACGGCCGCGGTGAGCCCTCCGGCGAGTCCACCCACGGCGCCCTCCAGCGCGCCAAGCGCGTATTGGCCTGCGCTCTGGGCGAAGCTGCTCATCTTCTCCTGCAGCAGTTGCGGCGTCACCTGCACGTCGCCGAGGAACGGGATCTTGTCGACGGCGTCGTTGGTCCACTTGAGCGCGTGGTCGCCGAGGGAGTTGAGGTCGGTCCGCGACACCCAGTCCGACACGCTGCGCACCATGGCGCTGATCTGCACGACGGCCAGCAGGATCAGCAGGCCCACCGGGATGATCACCGCGAAGATCGCCGCCAACAACGTGAACGTCACCGACAGCCCGCGGCTGAACCGGGTGAGGAACCAGTTGAACAGCGGGTTGAAGAGGTAGGCGGCGACCGCGGCCACGACGACGAGCACGAAGTAGCCGCGAAGGAAGTACGCGCCGAAGGCCAGGGCGACGACGACCGCGACGGCCAGCGCGCGCTTCTGGGTTTCGGTGAACTCCGTCGTCATGGCCACGGCGACGAGCCTACGGCGCTCCCAGTTTCGTCAGGTGGCCCAGGATGTCGGGATAACGCTTCAGGTGTGCGCCACCGTTGAGGTCCAGCACCTCGCCGGTGAGCCACGCCGCCTTGGTCAGGTACAGGACGGCCTCGGCGACGTCCTCCGGCGTGCCCGACCGGCCCAGCGGCGTGTTCTCGACGTACTCCTCGACGACGCCGGGCACCAGGGCGGCGCCCTCGGTGAGCGGGGTGAGCACGAATCCCGGTGCGACGGCGTTGACCCGGATGCCGCGCGGTGCGAGTTCGAGCGCGGCGACCTGCGTCAGCATCGACAGGCCGGCCTTCGCCGAGCAGTAGGCGCTCATGCCGATGGCGGGCTGGCGGGCGTTGAGCGAGGAGATCAACACCAGCGATCCGCCGTCCACCAAGTGGCGGCCCGCGTACTTGGCGACGATGAAGGCCCCGGTCAGGCACACGTCGACGACCGAGCGGAACTGCTCGACCGGAAGGTCGACGATGGGGCCGAAGGTGGAGAAGCCTGCGCAGCTGACGACCGCATCGCACGCGCCGATGGTCTCGAAAAGCGTTGCGACGGAGGACTCGTCGGCGACGTCGACGACTTCCCCGCGGTGTGGATCGCCCAGTTCGGTCGCCCGCGCGGTGGCGGCGTCGCCGTTGAGGTCGGCGACGACGACCCGGTACCCGTCGGCGGCCAGTGCCCGGGCCGACGCCCAGCCGATGCCCGAGGCCCCTCCGACGACGACGGCCGTTCTCACGCGACGACCCCGTCCGGCCGAGGGTCGGCCCACTTCTTGGCGATCGCGCCCCACGGGTCGGCGTACGGCTCGGTGCGGCCGTGATACGCCGCGCGGCGAGTGAAGATCGCCTTGGTCAGCGGTGCGGCGACGCGCAGCAGGTGACGGGTGGCGCCGGCTTTGTTGGCGGTCTCGATGAGCATCTCCGGCCACGAATGGTGTTGGTACTTGAGCACTTCCTGCGCGCGAGTGGTGTCCATCCAGTCGGTGTTGAACCAGTCGGCGTCGCTGGCCGGGTCGCCCTTCAGGCCGGTCGGCAGCCCGCCGACCAGACCCATCGCCGCGGCCATTGCGGGTGCGACGTCACCCTGGACCAGGCGGTGGGTGTCGTCGCCCCCGACGAGCAGCGTCTCGCCGACCGCGTCGGCGGTGGTGGCCGCCGCGAAGGCGCGAGCCACGTCGCGCACGTCGACGGTCTGGATCCGGCCGTCGACGGGCAGCACGCCCTCGAAGTACAGGTTGTCCATCTTCATGTAAGCCGCGGGGTCGACGGTCAGCACCCCGCCGAGGCGCAGGATCACCCAGTCCAGCGTCGACGCCCGGACCAGCGCCTCGGCCGCGACCTTGTGTGCGCCGTAGACGTCGGCCGGGTCGAGTGGGGTGTCCGCGGTCAACGGGTCGGGGTGGGTGTACGGGTTGCGTGCCCCGTAGACCGCGATGCTGGACGCCAGGACGAACCGCGGCGGGCGGGGCTGCTTCTCCGCGGCCGCCAGCAGGGAGCGCGTCGCTCCGACGTTCACCTTCTCGGCGAGCGCCTTCCTCGTGTAGATGAACGGCGGGATGATCGCGGCGAGGTGGACGATCGCCGCCGGTGCGACGGCCGCGAGCAGCGCGTCCACCGCGGCGGGGTCGGTCAGGTCGGCGTACTGCACCTCGACACCCGGCGGAAGCTTGTCGGCGGCCTTGCGGTTGGCCGCGACGTCGAGGTCGGTGGCCACCACCCGACGGCCGTCGGCGGCGAGCCGCTTCACCGTCGAGGATCCCACCAGCCCGAAGGCTCCCGTCACCAGTACGGCGTCCGTCATGCAACTCCCTCGTCGACTAGAACGTGTTGCAGGCATCATTGCCTAGACGGGCGCGGTTCACCAGGGTTGGGCTCTCGGGTGACGTCACGGCGTCCGAATGCAGCGGAACCCGATGTGGCTCATCCCGGTGTCGACCATCTGGGGGCGGCGCGCCGCGGGACGGTACCGCAGGCAGTAGCCGTCCGCGCACAGGAACGACCCTCCCTTCACGACCTTGCGCCCCCGGGCGAACTGTGGCTGGGCCGGATCGTAACTGTCTGCGGCGCAGCAGGATTCGACGTCGGTGGTGTCCGACCACCAGTCGGCTGTCCACTCCCAGGCGTTGCCCGCCATGTCGAAGAGGCCGTACCCGTTGGGCGCGAAGCTGCCGACGGCGAGGGTGGTGCCGTAGCCGGTGTCGGGCAGGTAGGGGAATTCACCGTGCCAGTAGTTGGCGAGTCGCTGGCCGGGCCGTTCCGGCTCGTCACCCCAGGTGTAGGTCGCGCCGTCCAGTCCGCCGCGGGCGGCGACCTCCCACTGCGCCTCGGTCGGCAGGCTGAGGTGTGCCCAGTCGGCGTACGCCGCGGCGTCCTCGAAGGCGACGTGGACGACGGGATGCCGCTCGCGGCCCCGCGTCGTCGACCGCGGTCCGCGGGGGTGGTTCCAGCAGGCGCCCGGCGTCCAGGTCCACCACTGGCTCAGATGGCGCAGGTCGACCGGTCCCGGGGTGCGGTGAAAGACCATCGACCCGGGGTGCAGGTTCTCTGGTGGGGCGCCCGGGTAGTCGTCCGGGTCGAGGGGCCGTTCCGCCACGGTGCGGTAGCCGGTGGCGTCGACGAACGCCGCGAAGTCGGCGTTGGTCACCTGATGGGTGTGCATCCAGAAGCCGCCGACCGTGACGTCGCGGACGGGCGCCTCCTCGGCGTAGTGCGCGTCGGAGCCGAGCGTGGCGGTCTGTGGCGGGATCCACGCGAAGCCGTCGCCACCCGTCATCGGGTGTGCTGTGGGGTCGGTCATTCGCTCACTTTCGCGATCTGTGCGCACACGCGACGGTCAGCGGGAGCCAAAGACCTTCGCCCAGTCCTCGCGCATGCTCACCACGGTCCAGCCGCCCTTCTCGGCGTCCGCCAGCGCCCGCTCCGCGCCGGTGACGTAGGCGAATTCGCGGTCGGCGTCGTCGTGCCGGACGAGCAGCTTCAGACCGTGGGTGAACTCCAGCATCTCGACGTCGCCGTTGGAGTTTCCCGCAGCAAGGATCGGCCGCCGACCGATGCGGTCCCACAGCCGCGCGGGCTTGACGGGCCCGTCGTCCAAGAACTCCGGAGTGGACGTCGTGTAGAGGTGTCCCTCGCGATAGACGAGGCCCACCGAACTGCCGACCACCCGTTCGGGCGGAATCCCGTAGAGCCGCCACGTGATCGGACGCATGAAGTCGCGTCCGCCGCCGGAGACGACGTAGTTGGTGAAACCGTGGGACTCCAGGTAGCGCAACAACTCGACCATTGGGACGTAGCCACATTCGGTGTACGGCCGATCCAGCGTCGGGTGCTTCGCGTCGGCGAAGAACGTCGTCACCCGCGCTGCCAGCTCGTCGACGGTGATGTCGTGTTGGGAGTCGAGTACTGCTGCCACGAGCGGTTTCAGGTCTGAGTCGTCACCCTGGTAGTGCTTGGTGACGGCATTGTCCAACCACGTCAGGTCACCGGTGTAGGCCGCCCGGTAGGGCTGCTCGCCCCGCAGCGACGGGTCGGCTTCGGCCTGTTCGGCGAACCTGCGCAGCAGGAAGTCGAGTTGGACGTACATCGGCTTTTCACACCACAGGGTGCCGTCGTTGTCGAACACCGCGACTCGTTCCTCGGGAGGGAGGTCGGTGGCCGTACCCTCCACGAAGTCGACGATCGCCGACTTCGTGGCCCCATCCTTCCAGGACTCCAGCATCTAGTCGGCGGCCAGGAATTCGTCGAGCTTCTTCACGATCTGGTCGATGCTGAAGCTGGCCGGCGGGTGCCGAGGTGGAAACTCCTTGAACGTGTCGAGGAACATCGACGCCATCGCGGTGGCGTAGAGGACGAAGAAGTCGCGGCGCAGGAACCACTCGTAGTAGGTGTTCGACGTGATGTCGGCGTATTCGAAAGGATCGGTGCGCAGGTTGAACAGCTTGGGCACCCGCAGTTCGGTGAACGGCTCGGACCAGGTCCGCAGCGTGCCCTGTGCTCGTTGCTCGGCGAACACGATCTTCCAGTTCTCGAAACGCATGCCCACCATCTGCGCGTCGTCGTTGAAGTAGAAGAAGCCGCGGCGCGGACTGCTCTCGACCTCGCCCATCAAATACGGCAACAGGTTGAAGCCGTCGATGTGCACCTTGTATTCGGTGTCGCCGTCTCGGCCGGCCGCGTGACCCTTCTTCAACTTCTCGCTGACGTCGGGGTCACCGGCCGCAGCGAGCAGCGTCGGCAGCCAGTCATGGTGCTGGACGATGTCGTTGGAGATGCTGCCCGCCTTGATCCTTCCGGGCCAGCGGATCAACTCGGGCACCCGGTAGGCACCCTCCCAGTTGGTGTTCTTCTCGCTGCGGAACGGGGTGGTGCCGGCATCTGGCCAGCTGTTGCGGTGGGGACCGTTGTCCGTGGAGTAGATGACGATGGTGTCGTCGGCGATTCCGAGGTCGTCGAGAGCGTCGAGCACCGTGCCCACGTTCTTGTCGTGGTCGATCATCGCGTCGTGGTACTCGGACTGCCACATCCCGGCTTGGCCCTTGCTGCCCGGCTTCAGGTGGGTGTAGAGGTGCATGTGGGTGAAGTTGCACCAGACGAAGAACGGGGTGTCCGCTTCGTGCTGCCGAGTGATGTACTCGACGGTGCGGTCGGCGATGTCGTCGTCGATGGTCTCCATGCGCTTGGCGGTCAACGGGCCGGTGTCGGTGATGGTCTGCTTGCCGACGGGTCCGAACTTCTCGTCGTCGGGCTCGGTGGAATCCTCGGACAGGGCCTTGCAGTCCAGGACGCCGCGCGGCAGCGCCAACTCGTAGAGCCGCGGGAACATGTCCTTGTGCGGGTAGTCGAACTGCTCGGGTTCCTCTTCGGCGTTGAGGTGGTAGAGGTTGCCGTAGAACTCGTCGAAGCCGTGCACCGTGGGCAGATACTTGTTCAGGTCGCCGAAGTGGTTCTTGCCGAATTGTCCGCATCCATAGCCCAGCGGTTTGAGCAGTTCGGCGATGGTGGGATCCTCGGCGGCCCAACCGATGTCGACGCCGGGGACGCCGACCTTGCTCATTCCGGTGCGGTACACGCTTTGGCCGCTGATGAAGGCCGCCCGGCCCGCGGTGCAGCTTTGTTCGCCGTAGGAATCGGTGAAGCGCATGCCCTCGGTGGCGATGCGGTCGATGTTGGGCGTCCGGTAGCCCATCATGCCGTCGCTGTAGCAACTCAGGTTCGAGATGCCGATGTCGTCACCCCAGATGACCAGGATGTTGGGTTTGCCGCCGGGCATGATGAGCTCCCTCGCTCGAGTCGGACCGTGCGAGAGCAACGCTAGGCGGGCAGGGGTGCCCTGTCAGGGCTTGCGCCAAAGATTCACGCAGGAGCGGGGACGGGGGAGCCCGCATCCTTGAGCTTGGCGTACAGGTCGACGTAGTACGGCAGGCAGTCGGCCATGGCTGCCTCGGTGGTGTACAGCGGGCGGTACCCCAGGTCGCGCTCGGCCTTGGCCGTGGAGAAGTAGTTGTCGAGGTAAACGCGCTCCACGGCAAGGGGTTCCAGCAGCGGGCGGGGGAGTCCGAAGCGGAAGTGCAGCCACTGCCATGCCGACATGACCGCGTGGACCAGCCGTCCGGACACCCGCAATCGGGGCCAGCGGTGACCGCACGCCTCGATCACGGGTCGGGAGAACTCGAACATGTTGACGGGTTCGCCGTCGTTGACGAAGTAGGCCTGCCCAGGTGCCGAACCGCCGGGCACCAGATGCTCTGCGGCCAGGATGAAACCGTGAATCAGATTGTGCACGTAGGAGTTGTCGAGCTTGACGTCCTTGCTGCCGACGAGCACCTTGACGTGACCGGCCAGCACGCTCTCGAACAGTTTGCGGAACATCGTCTGGTCGCCGCGGCCCCAGATGCCGCTGGGCCGGATGCTACAGGTGAGCATCCCGCCCTGGCCGCTCGCCGACAGCACGAACTTCTCGGCCACCACCTTGGTCTCGGTGTAAAGATCGGCGAATCGCGTTGTGTAGGGCAAGGTCTCGTCACCGTTGGTGATGGATTGTCCGCCCATCACGACGCTGTTCGACGCGGTGTAGACGAACCGCTTGACCCCTGCGGCCTGGGCGGCGTGCACCAGGTTCTTGGTGCCGCCGACGTTGACGGCGAAGCTGCGCTCGCGGGCCGGGGCCGATCCGCCACCCATCAGGTCGATGATCGCGGCGGTGTGGATGACCGTGTCGACGCCCTCGACGGCACGGGCGACGTCGTCTGCGTCGGTGATGTCTCCGACGACGGTCTCGAGCCGGTCGCGTGGGGGGAGGGGGGACGGCGCGCGGTCGAAGGAGCGTACGGCGTGGCCGCGGTCGAGTAACTCGGTGACGAGGTTGGTCCCGACGAAACCGGAGCCGCCGGTCACCAGCACGCGGCCGAGGTCAGTGGTCAGCGTTGAGTCGCCCATGTGGCGAGAGTAACTGAAACGTGTTCCAGTTTCGACCCCAGTTGGGTCAGGGGGCCGTGCGGTCAGGCGTCGGCGTCATCCCTGGAGGCCAACGCGCGCTCGACCTTCTCCCGCGCTCCGGCGAGGTGCTCTTCGCACCGTTTGGCCAGCTCCTCGCCTCTTTCCCACAGCTTGAGCGACGCGTCGAGGTCGAGTCCGCCCTCCTCGAGCTGGCGCACCACCTCGATGAGTTCGTCGCGGGACTGTTCGTATCCGAGTTGACTAATGGGCTTCATCTGATCCCTCGCTCACCGTTGTTATCGCGCCGTCTGCGACGCGGATCCGAAGCCGGGTGCCCGCCGGCGCATCCGTCGTCGACCGCAGGATCGACATCGAGTCCGACGCGATCTGCACCACCGCGTAGCCGCGCGCCAGGGTGGCCGCCGGTCCCAGGGTGGCCAGCCGCGCCGACAGGTGGGCGACACTGCGGGATTCCGTCTCGATCAGCCTCGTGACGTCGCGGCGGGCCGTCGCCCTGGCGCGGTGGACTTCCTCGACGCGAGCGGTCAGCGCGGCCAGGGGCTGGGCCAGCACCGGACGGCTGCGCAACTGCTCCAACGTCCGTTGTTCGCGGTGCACCCAGCTGCGCAGGGCCCTGGCGCATCGCTCGCGGAGATCGGCGACGCGCGCCTGCTCGGCCGCGGCGTCGGGGACCACTCGCTTGGCGGCGTCGGTGGGCGTGGCGGCGCGGACGTCGGCGACCAGGTCGCAGAGCGGATTGTCGGGCTCGTGGCCGATGGCGGTCACCACCGGCGTCGTGCACTTGGCGATCTCGCGGCACAACGTCTCGTCGGAGAACGGCAGGAGGTCCTCGACGCTGCCGCCGCCGCGGGCGATCACGATGACGTCGACTGCCGCGTTGGCGTCGAGTTCCCGTAGGGCGTCGATGATCTGGGGCACTGCGCTGGGACCCTGAACGATGGTGTTCCGGACGGCGAAGCGCACGGCGGGCCAGCGGGCCTCGGCGACGGACACGACGTCCTTCTCGGCGGCCGACGCGCGGCCGGTGATCAGTCCGACGGTGTTGGGCAGGAACGGAATTGGTCGTTTGAGGCGAGGGTCGAACAGGCCCTCGGCGTCGAGCAGCTGGCGGAGCCGCTCGATGCGGGCCAGCAGCTCGCCGATGCCCACGGCGCGAATCTGGTTGACGCGCAACGAGAACGAGCCGCGGCCGACGAAGAAGTTGGGTCTGCCGTGCATGATCACCTGGGTGCCCTCGGTGAGCTTCACCGGTGCGTTGAAGACCAGGTCCCGCGGGCAGGTGATCTGCAGGGACATGTCGGCGGCCGGATCGCGCAGCGTGATGTAGGCCGTCGAGGAGTTGGGTCGAACGTTGAGCTGGGCGATCTGCCCCTCGACCCACACGGTGCCGAGGCGGTCGATCCAATCCTTGACCATCATCGCGACCGAGCGGACCGGCCACGGATTGTCGGCGGACTTGCCCTGAGCGGGTTCTGTCACGGTCGGGCGAGCGAAGCGACGGGGAAGATCACGACTTGGCGGACGCGCGGGTGATCCTGTTGGCGATCAGCGTCTGGAACGGCGCGCGCGCCTTGGTCGCCTCCTCGAAGGCCAGCAGCGCCTCGAGGTCGGGAACCTTCAGAGAGGGCAGCCGGGCCCGAAGCTGGGCCAGCGTCAGCGATTCGTAGTCCAACTCGGCGACCACGCCGGGGGCCGGTGCCGGGGCCTCGTCGACCGTGGGTGCGGGTTCGGGGGCGTCGCGGGACTCGGGTTCTCCGGTGCTGTACAGAGCGAACCGGCCCTCGGTCAGCCGTTCGCCGTTGCGCGGGGTGTCGCCACCGCTTTCGTCGGAGCCGTCGTCGGACTCGTCGTCGTCCTCGTCGAAGGTGGCCCATTCGGGCTGCTCGTCCTTGGGCGGAAACAGATGGTCCAGGGTCTCGTCGCCCCGGTTCACCAGATCGGCGACGTCCTGCTGCATCTTCATGACCAATTGCGCGAACTGGCTGACGATGGTCATCGGGTAGGTGATGACGGTCTGCGGCAGTCTGCGAGTTTCCTCCAGCGCGGTCACCGCGGCGCCGACCAGCAGACGGACTCCATAGGGGGCAGTAGCCATGAGTGCAAGAGTACGGGCGAGTCCACAGGTGGTGCTGGTAGGCCGACGGTAAGTACCCTGGACCCCATGCCGGAGACGATCAACATGGGTATGCCGGGCGCGACCCTTTCCGTCGTCGCGCCGGTGGAGGGCAAGCGCGTACTGCTCGCCGAGCCGCGCGGATACTGCGCAGGCGTCGACCGCGCGGTCGAGACCGTCGAGCGTGCGCTGGAGAAACACGGCGCCCCGGTCTACGTCCGCCACGAGATCGTCCACAACCGCTACGTGGTGGAGACCCTGGCCAAGGCCGGTGCGGTGTTCGTCGAGCGCACCGACGAGGTGCCCGAGGGGTCCATCGTGGTGTTCTCGGCCCACGGCGTCGCACCGACGGTGCACGTCGAGGCCGCCGAGCGGAACCTGACCACCATCGACGCCACCTGCCCGCTGGTCACCAAGGTGCACAACGAGGCCAAGCGGTTCGCCCGCGACGACTACGACATCCTGCTCGTCGGTCACGAGGGCCACGAAGAGGTCGTCGGCACCGCCGGCGAGGCGCCCGACCACGTTCAGCTGGTCGACGGCCCCGAATCCGTGGACGGGGTCACCGTCCGCGACGAGAACAAGGTCATCTGGCTGTCGCAGACCACGCTGAGCGTCGACGAGACCATGGCGACGGTGCAGCGGCTGCGTGAGCGATTCCCCAAGTTGCAGGATCCGCCCAGCGACGACATCTGCTACGCCACCCAGAACCGCCAGGTGGCGGTCAAGGTGATGGCGCCGGAGTGCGAGCTGGTCATCGTCGTCGGGTCGCGCAACTCGTCGAACTCGGTGCGGCTGGTCGAGGTGGCGCTCGGGGCGGGTGCGAACGCGTCCTACCTGGTGGACTACGCCGAGGACATCGACCCGGCCTGGCTCGACGGGGTGACCACGGTCGGCGTGACCTCCGGTGCTTCGGTGCCCGAGGTGCTGGTGCGCGGTGTGCTGGATCGCCTGGCCGAGTACGGCTACGGCACGGTGCAGCCGGTGACGACCGCCAACGAGACGCTGGTGTTCACGCTGCCGAAGGCGATCCGCGCCAAGCGCAACGTCTGACCCGCCGCCCTACTCCCAGGAGTCCGGCGCCGAATGCCGGGGCCGGCGCGGCTTCGTGCGGTGCTCGGTGCGCGAGTCGTCGTCCTCCGACCCGCGATAACGCACCCGGGAGATCGGGTGATGCGTTCCGCTGCTGCCGTTCGTGCGGGTGACCGGCGGCTCGTACGGCTCAAAGGGCTCATACGAGTCGTAGTCCGTGGCGCGGGGCCGCCGGCGTTCGGTCCGTTCCGGACGCTCGTAGGAGTCGGCTCGTTCGCGTCGCTGAGGGCGGTCGTAGCGCTCGCGTTCCGGACGGTCCCGGTCCGGTGAGCCGCCTCGGCGGTCCAACGGGGGCAGGGGGCGCCGATCGGCGCGCTCCCGTGGTTCGCGCGGTTCGCGGGTGCGGGACTCGGTGGTCCGGGGGCGACGGCGTGGTTCGGCGGGCGGGTCGACCGGCGGGGTGTTGCGCCGACGGGGCCGGTCCAGCACGGGCTCGATGATCTCGGTCTCGGGCGGACGGGAGTGCCGCGAACGCCGGGAGCCCTTGCCCGCGGCTGCCCCGGTCGACCTGTCGGCACCGGCGGCAGACGTCCTCGGGCGGCGCGGGGGTCGCGGTGCCTCGTCGTCGGTCGGGTCGACGGTTTCGGCCGTGGCGGCGCGGGCCGCGCGGCCCTCGGTGCCGCGGGCACTTCGGGTACTGCGACGGCCCTTGGTGGCCAACTTGCTGGCCGCGACGGCCACTTCGTCCGGCGCCTCCGCGGTCTGTTCGGCGTCCTTTGGCAGAGCCCGCTTGGCGGCCGTTCCCAGGTACCACCGGATCAGGCCGACGAGGAGCACCGTCGCGGAGGTGAAGAACATCAGGGGAAAGCGCTCGATCAGCGGGTAGCCGCAGTTGATCAGCGTGTCCTTGATGCCGGTGAAGGTGCTGCCGTGAAACACGAAGTACGCGAAGGGCACGGCGACGAAGAGGATGAGCGGGGGTTGGATGACGGCGGTGAAGATCCCCGACTGCCGGACGGCGAGCACGGCGGCCACGCAGCCGAGCACGTAACACGCGGCGAAGACCCCACCGAGGGCGTCGGTGCCGCTGCCCGCGTCGAACGCAACACCGATGGCCGTGAGGGCAACTGCCACGATCGCGGCCCCCCACCAGGGGATTCCGGGAACCTGAGGCAGCGCCGATCGATGGTCGACGGCCACCGCCGACCGTCCACGCAGTCCTGACACACGTCGACCGTACCGGCAATCGCGATGAGTGCACTGACAGCGCGCGCTGGCGCGCCCACGGACCGGGGTCGGCCGACCCCTAGACTGTTCAACCCGTGGGCCTCAATCTTGGAATCGTCGGACTTCCCAACGTCGGAAAGTCGACGCTGTTCAACGCGTTGACCAACAACGACGTGCTCGCCGCGAACTATCCGTTCGCCACCATCGAGCCGAACGAGGGCGTCGTCGCGCTGCCCGATCCGCGGCTCGACAAGCTCGCCGAGATCTTCTCCTCGGAGAAGACCGTGCCCGCGCCCGTCACGTTCGTGGACATCGCGGGCATCGTGAAGGGTGCCTCGGAGGGAGCCGGTCTCGGGAACAAGTTCCTGGCCAACATCCGCGAGTGCGACGCCATCTGCCAGGTGGTCCGGGTCTTCGCCGACGACGACGTCGTCCACGTCGACGGCAAGGTGGACCCCAAGTCCGACATCGAGGTCATCGAGACCGAGTTGATCCTGGCCGACCTCCAGACGTTGGAGAAGGCGGTGCCGCGGCTGGAGAAGGAGGCGCGCAACAACAAGGACCGCAAGCCGGTTCACGAGGCGGCGGTGGCCGCGCAGGCGACGCTGGACGGCGGCACCACGCTCTTCGCGGCAGGTGCAGACGTTGCGTCACTGCGTGAGCTGAACCTGATGACCACCAAGCCGTTCCTGTACGTGTTCAACGCCGACGAGTCGGTGCTGACCGACGACGCCAAGAAGGCCGAGCTGCGCGCGTTGGTGGCGCCTGCGGACGCGGTGTTCCTCGACGCGAAGATCGAAGCCGAGCTGCAGGAGCTCGACGACGAGTCGGCCGCCGAATTGCTGGAGTCGATCGGCCAGACCGAGAAGGGCCTGGATGCGTTGGCGCGCGCCGGCTTCCACACCCTCAACCTGCAGACGTATCTGACCGCCGGGCCCAAGGAGTCACGGGCGTGGACGATCCATCGGGGCGACACCGCGCCCAAGGCGGCCGGCGTCATCCACACCGACTTCGAGAAGGGCTTCATCAAAGCCGAGATCGTGTCCTTCGACGACCTGGTCGCCGCGGGCTCGATGGCCGCGGCGAAGTCCGCGGGCAAGGTGCGGATGGAGGGCAAGGACTACGTCATGGTCGACGGTGACGTGGTGGAGTTCCGCTTTGGATCAACGTCTACCAGCAAGGGTTGAGCCCCGACTATTGACCTATGACGTTTCCGCGCCGTTGGTGGCTAACGCGCGGGTCGCCTAGGTCACTCGGGCGTGGGGTGTCGTGGCGTTGGCGCGTGACCGCTAAGCGTCCGACTGTCCCATGACAACCCGATGGAACAGCCGCCCGAAATCGGTCGGGCTCAATATCCCCTGACCGAACTCGACCACCTGCAGTTCCTCGGTATCAAATTCTGCCTGGGCAGTGAGATATCTCGGATTCTTGCTTACCCAGTCGTAACTGCCCGGGGCCGTAAGAAAGCTGCCGTAGTCAACGTCCACAAGGCCCAACCGAATCCAGTTATCGATGTAGACAGCGGTCTCGGCCGACCAGGTTGGGGTATTGCCGCTAGTCATGTTGACTACGTGATTTGCGATGACGATATGGCCCTGCGCGGTCGGATCTTCGGTCGTGGTGATGCGTCGACGGATCACCACGATCGCTCTATGGACCGCGTCCAAGGCTCCAGCAAGCAGCCTCGCTTCTTCCGAAGTGAGCTGTCTGATGACTTCGGCGAAGGCGGGATGCGCAGACGCCTCCACTCGTTTATCCGAAGCAGTCGCCAGGAGGTTCAGATACATCGCTTTCAGGTCCGGTTCTTCGACGGTGAAGGCAATCCCTTGAACTGTTGGCCCCGCAACGGACAGTTTGGGTGCTATTAAATCCTCGTCGGGTACGTCCGCGAGCCTGTCGGCCATCTCGTTTTCGAAGTTCGTCGCGAAGTATTCACGCGGAACCCCGAACAGCATGCCCAACGGCTGCATCAGTTTTAACCTGACGTGTTGTTTCACTGTCGAGCGCTTCGCGAGCGCACGTGCTGCGGGATCCAGTTCGCCAGACTCCGCCGCGATCTTCGCGAGGAGCGTCTTTTCCGTTGGGTCTTCCTCGACGGCTTTCGCCACAGCCTTTGCACCAGCGATTGCCACAGGTTCCAGTCCGGACATGTTTCGATGCTAGATGAGGACGGACCACAACTTAGGTGCCCGAAACAAAACGGCCTGCATGTTGGTGGAGGGCACCGAACGTCAACAGCCCCTCACTGGCGGGAGAAGTCGCCAGTGGGGGGCTGCGCAGGTGCTGCCAGGTGGGGGACGGCGCACCACCCGGGACGGTTCCCGGGGAGTAGGTGCCCCTGCATCGGGTCTCAACCGACCAGGAGCGTGGGCGCGAGGACGAGTCGCGCCTGACCACCGGGTTGGCGGGAGCCTTGATCCCTGAGCGTCATGCGCTCTGGCCCGGTGGTGTGTCTGGGTGCCGCCCGCGTCATCCCCGTCGTGGACTGTCGGAACGGACGGCAAGTCTTCTAGTTGGAAGTGGCGGTCACGGCCCACCAGCGGTAGCGCGTTGGTGTGTCGACCAGTCCACGCGTGGCCCACTGCGGCGGGCCTTGGACGGTGTAGCGGATGCCGTCGAGGACCAGGCGGTCACCGTGCATCGGCTGGTTCGGTTCCGTGGTCGGCACGCCGATCAGCCCGGTGGTGTCGACGGTGCCGCCGTCAGCGGGTCGCCAGGACGGGCCACCGATCACGATGCCGTGAACGACGCCCACGCGGGTGCCGTCACTGCCGACGCGGATGACGTTGCCGTCGCTGTCGACGGGATCGCCATAGGCGTCCAGTGCGGCGGCGCGGTAGAGGGTGCCGGTCGCCATCAGAGCGCGTTGATCCTGTAGCGGTCCAAGCACATGCGCTCGACCAGCGTCCAGCCGTTGAAGGCTGATCGATACGAGATGGACTCTGGCCCAACGGATTCGTCGTACAGCAGCCCCTTGGCGTTGCTCAACAGGCGGGCGCTGGCGGTCAGGATGACGGCGCGAATCTCGGCGACGGGATCGCCGTTGGCGTCGAAGCCGCGTCCCCGCGTGTGAGCCTTCGCCATCGAGGTGACGATGGCCAGAACCTGAACAGCCTGCTCACTGTCCAGGTTCCGGCCCATCAGTGCGGACAGGTCGGCACTAGTGGGAAGCGCCGCCACGATCAGGCTGCGTCGTACAGGCGGACGATGCCAGCGGGGTTGGCGAAGCCGAACCCGACACGCGAGGTTGCGCGGATCTGCACGGCGTCCGAGCCGAACGCGGCGTCGGTCGACACGACGACCGCCGTGCCGGTGCGACGCACGATGAGAACCTGCGAGTTGTCGACGGCCCACGCGTTGCCTGCCGGGATCGCCGGGGACACCAGCACAGTCAGACCGGCCAGGGTGATGCCATCGGCCACGTTGTCGAACAGGCCCTGATTCGAGCCGGTCTGAACCTTCGTCTTGGCGAGCTGGAGAGCCACGTCGGGCGCGAGGAGGATGTGAGTCAGGTTCGCACCCTGCGCCAGTGCAGCGGCCTTGCCGTCGTGGACGGCGTCGATGTTGGCCCAGACAGCGCCGGTGTCGACCACCTGCACGCCCGACACGGACAGCAGACCCGGAGGGCCGTTGGTGGTGGTGTTGGCGAAGAACGCGGCGTCGACCTTCTTGGAGATGTCGCGGGCTAGCGAGGTGCCGATCTGGTTAGCCACGGCGGGCTCCGAATCGGCGACGGCCTCATTCGATGCCTGGGTCAGACCTGCGACCTTGGTGGGCTTGATCTCGATCTCGGTGGTCGTCGGGTCGGTCAGCGTGATGGGCGTGTTCTCGGCGTACCACCCGGTGGACGGGTCAGCGGCCAGGATGGGAATGCGGATCGACTGGAGCTGCGTGTCGATCACGGTGCCTGCGGTGAACGCAACCGAGGTGGCGTCGACCACGCGGTCGACCAGAGCGCCGTAGTCTTCCGGCGTCCAAGCGGCTGCGAGGTTTGAGTTCAAAACGGTCATGATGAATCCTTATGTGGTGGTGAGTGTTTGACGTTCAGCCGCCAGGGCGAACGGGGGTTTGAGCGCCGGGCTCAGGGGTGAGTAGCACGCGCCACCAGGACGATTCGGCTACCTCAAGTGTAAGTCAGCGGCGCGATTGGAGGAGTGCGGCAAACGTGGGCGCTGCGACGCTGTCGCCCCGATCACCCTGTCCAACAGCGCCGTTGGGCCGGTTGCGCTTCGCGTAGTGCGGGCGCTTTTCGAGGAGTTCGTCCACGGCCAGGGCCAGTGCGTCGGGATCGTCCAGGAAGTCGGCGTTGTACTCCAGGTCTGTCGCGTCGGCCAGCTTGTCCAGCGCGGCCACCTTGAGCGCGAACAGCTCACGGCTCAGGGTGTGGATGCGTGCCTCGGCATCCTTGGCGCGGGTTCGGTACTTTGCGGACTCGTCGCGCAGCTTCCTGACGAGAGGCTCTGTGTCGTCCTCTGCCACTTCCGAATCAACCTCCGGTGTGTCCACGCCTGACGGGGCCTGTTCGTTTGCTGACGGGCTATCTAGGGGGTCGTTCTCTGCCATGGGGTCGTCCCTATCCGTTCTGAATCGTGGCGTTGGTGTACCGCTGGATGTCGGCCCGCATGCCCGAGGCAATCTCGGACTCTCGGGCGGCGAGAATGTCGGTGATCTCCCGCTCGGAATATCCCAGTCGGCGCAGCGCGTAGCTCACGGGCAGGATGCCCGACTGGACGAGCTTGGTAACGCTGTCGCTGACCTGCGCTTCGCTGCGGGTGTCTGCCGGTGCCCAGGTGACGCGTAGCGGCATGTCTGCGGTGTCGGTGTTGGTGTCGATGGCCAGCAGCAGCCGTCCGACCTGTTCCCAGGCGCGTCCAAAAGTCAACTGCCGCTGTTCGACTCGCGCAACAAGACTGGCCTCGGAGGCGCGTACCGCATCCGCCGAGGTGGGCTGCGAGGTGAGGATGCCGAGGTAATGGCTCGGCAGCGCACTGACGGCCATGATCTGCGAGACCAGAACCCGCACGGCGGTCTCGAAGCCGCCCAGCGTCGGCTCGTTGAAGTTGCCGAACTTGGTATCCGGTGCCTCCGCGATGGCCATGGGCAGCGTCGAGAGGTCATCGATGGGACTGACCACCTCAACCAAGGGGTTGCCCTCGTCGTCATAGAGGGGGTTGCCCGCCCCGTCGAGGATGGGCCGCTCGGTCAGCTCCAGGCCGGTGACCCAAGAGCGTCCGAAGCCTGCCCGGTGGACGCCGACGAGCATGCAGAGGATGACCTTGTTCAGCGCATCCACCGGCCCCCGAAGGTCATCGAGTTCAGAGCGCCCGTTGTCGATGGGGATGAGCGGGACCATTCCGGTCGGATTGGGGATCGTCTCCACCAGTGCGTAAGTGACCCCGCCCTTGGTGGGCGCTGACCAGTGCTGCACCTCATCGGCTAGGTAGATGTAGACCTCGGTGGTCGAGGCGGTCTGATAGCGCTTGATGCCCGCCAGGACGGACCTGTCAGCAGGATCCTTGAGGACGGCGCACTGGCTCGGGTCTTCCACCGACGCAACGAGCTTGCCGTTCTTCGCCCAAACCAGGACGTAGCCGGTGCCGTAGGTCAAGGCGTCCGACATTGCCTGTGTTGCAAGCTGATCGAGGTCGGTGCGGGTGAACAGTTCCGTTGCTCGCGGGTCGCTGTAGCCATGAATGCGAAGCCGCTCGCACAGGCTGGAGACTGACAGCGCTGGGATATTCACCGCGAGCCGGTAGAGCTGGCTGTCGAGGGCCTTGCGGCTCTCCTCGGACAGGAATGCCTGCCGCTGCGTGCCCGTCGCGTAGCGGTGCAGTTCGGCAAGCCGGGCCTGGGGCGCGTTCAACGCGTCGAGGAGGTCGTTCAGCAGTGGGGAGTTCATCGGCTTCCTATGACTCGGTGGCGGCGCTTCTTGGGTCGGCTGGCCAGCCAGGAACAACGCGAGTGGCAAAAGACGAGGGCCGCAGCCAGGTCCACCTTCGGGGCGTTCTTCGAACGCGACACCTTGGCAATACGAATGCCCTTGTCGGACTCGCGCACGGTCGCGGCCAGTACGTGGCGGCGCAAATCTGGATCGCCGGAATGGCTCATCAGACCGTTGATGGCGGCGCTGTGCAGATCGTTCGTCGCGGGTGTCTGCCGTGACGCGTTCTGGCTGAACTCCACCATCGGCAATCCCTCGGCGGCGAGTACCTGTGCAGAGCGGGTGAAGTAGGCCGGATCGTAGACAACCTCGCGGATCTTCCACCGGCGTGACGCCTGCCGGATCGCGTCCTCCACGGCCAAGATGTCGACGCGCCACCCGTCACCGTCGGCGGGCTTCTCCCAGACCGCGAGCTTGTCGAAGTGGGGCTTGGCCTCCACGGTGCCCAGCACGATTGCGGTGCTGTCGTCCTTGAGGCTGGCGTCCACTGAGAGCACCACTTCGGTGCCTGCGGGGATGGCCTGGCCGGTGCTCAACGCGTCCCAGGTCTCGGCATCGACGAAGGGAGACTCATTGTCCTCAACGAACTGGCACAGCCGCTGACGCCGGTAGGTGTTCTCGCGGGTGCCCCGAGAGAGCTTCAGGGCGTCGGCGTGCAGGAAGTCCCCGAGCGCCGGGTTCGCGAGCTGGGCACAATGCATGCACGTGGCGGGGTGATGCTGAAAGTCGTCAGCGCTGAAGGCACGGAACACCACGGCGTCGTCGCCTAGCTCGCGGTGCAGGTTCCTCAGGTCGGTCAACACCGAGTCCTGCGGGTTCGTCGGCGGGGTGCCTGCGGCGATCAACCGGGACGATTCGCGCTTGCCCTGTGCCAGTAGCAGCACCTCGTAGGTGTCCCGCGACACGACGCCGCACTCATCTAGATAGCAGCTCGAATAGTCCAGACCCTCAAGTGATTTGGGGTCGGCAGGAAGGCGCACCATGGAGGAGTTTGTGTGCGGAATGAAGATCTTCTCATTCGCGATCTGGCAGCGTGAATCAAGCTCCGGTGCCAGCTCGATGTACCGGCGTGCGATGCCGAAGATGATTCCGGCCTGCTCCTGGTTGGTCGCGCAGATCACGATGGACGCTGACTCGCCGTAGGTAAAGAGGTCGAAGGCGGCGAGTGCCCCGAGTAGGGACGACTTCCCATTTCCGCGCCCGATCAGCAAGCACGCCAGACGAGATGGTGAGTCGAGGATGTCCCGGGCGATGTCCATCTGCCAGTCGCGCAGCACCAGCGGCGTGAGCTTCTGGCCACCCTTGCCGACCTTGATGAATCGGTGGCAGAAGTACCTGAACTGTTCGGAGCGCGGACCCTTCGGCGGACGCCACGGCAGCGGACTGTCGTCCACAACCTTCGGTCGTGCCATCAGGTACTCCAACTGTCGGAAACAGGATTTGCGGGTTGAGCTGCACAAAGTGCGATTTCAGCTCTCGAGGCTTTGCCGGTCTGTCCGGAGACGGGTCGCCTTGACCCGATCCCCCTGGTTGCCGGGGGCTGGGGCTGTGCGCAACGCTGACGGACGTGAACAGTGCGTTCGGATAGATCACACCGGGGCGTCTTGTTTGCTAGCGCTGCGTCGCCCTGAGGGCTCGTTGGCGGCGACGGGCTTCGATGCGGTCGCGGACCATCTGCCGTTCGGCGTCGGTGCAGTTGGCTTTGCGGCTGGCGTTCTCGGATCTGCAAACCACTCGGCAGTTGAGTGGTTCCAGTGCGAGCGTCGGATCCTCACTCACCGGGATAATGTGGTCACAGACGAGATCCGTTGTTGTGCCACACCATTCGCAGAACGGGGAGAGCTGGCGCAGTCGCTTGGACAGCCGGTCCCATGCCGCTGGCCGGTGGCGTTCCTGGCGGGTTGCCGTGGTGGTGCGCTTGGGCCTGCAGTCGCGACACCGAGATCCGCTGGGGATCAGGGTTCCGCAAGTCAGGCATGGTCGCTGGAGTGTGCTCACTGGTGCTCGCGGATCTCCAGACCCTTGGTGTCGACCACGTACTCCGAGATGTCCAGGACGGGCGAGTAGCGGTAGGCCAGGATCGCGCAGGACGGCGCGGTGAGCGTCCACACCTGGCCGTCGTGCTGGTGTGCGTAACCCTCAGCTACGTCTACGCGTTCGGTCCACGACCAGTTGGCGCGGTACTTCACGGGTGATCCCCGGTACAGGGTCAGTGCGTGTGGTGCGGTGTCGGGTTGGCCGTTGCGGGTGAACCCTGCGGCGGTGAACAGTTGGCGCCACTGCGGGCGGGTGAGGGCGGTGTGCCGCTCTGCTCCTGCTCTACCCCACACCCATGACGCCAAGCGGGCGAGGTGGTCGGCGGTCATGTGGCCGGATTGCCAAGCCTCCCAGAGGATCAGCGGTGCGTCCGCGTACGGTGCTTCCGTGATGCGCTCGCGGAGTGCGTCGGCCACTAGCCCAGTGACTCGATGAACGACGCGTTGATTGCGCGTTCACGGTCTGCTAGTTCGGCTTCGAGTTCGGTGATCTTGTCGCGCAGCCAGAGGATGGCAATTTCCTTCTCACGGACGATGTCACGTTCGTCGGTGGGCACGTCTACGTAGAGGCCAAGTTCGCGGGTGAAGGCACGGGTGGCGACGGCGACGAAGCTGGGCGCTTCGGTCTGCTCACGGCTGAACTCCAGCTCGATGCGGAGTACCTGGTCGGTAGCGGTCATGGTGTCCTCGTCTCCAGGTGGGTGGGTATGGCGTAGACGCGCAGCTCGTCGCGGTCGGGCTGGTGGCAAGGGGCCAGTGTCGCGCTGCTGCCCATGTTGGCCTTTGGGTGACTATGATGACCGCCGCAAAACGGGCATCGAATTGTGCAGCGTCCCTTCATTACTCGCACTAGCGGTGCGGTCTGGGCTTCGTGGGTGTTGCTCACGCGGTGACCACGCCACGGCCGCGCATGGTCCGCTGCCGCTGGTCCGCCCGGTACGCGTCCAGTCCGCTTCGCGGGTAGACCAGGCGCTTGCCTAGCCGCCAGCTCACCGGGCCTTCACCCGCCCCCCGAAGCTGATACAGCCGGGACGTGCCGAGACCGAGATACGAGGCGGCCTCCTCGATTGTGAAAAGTTCATCGGTGTGCGCCACGGGGTCTGCTCCTACTGGTGAGTGGCTTCTGTACTACGGGCTCGGGAGAGGGGATAACACCTCTGCCCTTATGCCTCCATGCCCGCGTTCTCCTCGGGGATGGGGATGCGAATTCCGTTGAACACCAGCCCATTCACGATGGGATCAATCGTCATGGTGTTCGGTGGGGCTTCGCCGTTCGCTCTTGGGCATACATGCGTCCCAACGGGATTGATCTTTCGCAAGATCGGCCTAGGGGTCGCTCACAGCTCAACGCTGCTTAGGTCTGGGACGATAGGCACCCGGTTACCCCCACGCTCAGTGTTGAGGCGCTGAGCCTGCCCGCCTATGTTCTGCGCTTAACCGACCCTGATCGGCCCGGGTCGCCCCGTGCGATGTATCGCACGCCTACCGCCGCGTGCCCCTTTGTGAGCAATGACGTTCCGCGTCCAACCCCGCTGAGCGGGAAGGTGCTTCACGGTGTAGGTGCGTCCATCGATGACTCTGGTCTCTGACATGGATCACACCTCCTGTTGGCTCTCACTCCAGTTTACAGCAAACTCTGATTCCAGGGAGTCCGCTGGATTCATCGCTGGTCCTCACCAGCGTAGACCAGTCAAAGAAGGGATTACAGGGAAGCTCGCGAGCTTTCCGGCAAACACGCTACCTGGGATTACAGGGACGGTATCTCCTGTGAGGCGTGGCGGATAAGGAATGTGTAGACCAGCAGGCGGCGAAGGCCCCTGCGCGGCGGGCGTCACGCCGTCAACTGCCGACTGCACCGCCTGCGGAGACGCCCGAAGAGAAGCGGGCGCGGTGCATCCGAGAAGTGGTCGCGAAAGCGCCACCTATCACTGGAGAGCAGCGGGCCAAGCTCGTCGCGCTGTTGACGGGGGGCGTCAGTCCGTCAGCCAGTCAACCTGAACCGAGTCGGGATCGAACACGCGTGAGTAGCGCGTCCCGGGATGAAGCCGCACTGTCGCAAGCGCATCCACGATTGCTCGCTGCGTCATAAGGCCAGCGTTCAGAAACTCGGAGGCCGGGTCTTTGCTTCCGAGGAGTAATCCCAGTGCCGAACCGGAGTCAGCGTCGGCCATCTCCTGTTGCACTGCTGCTAGTTCCGCGCGTATTCGATCATTGGCGGATGCGTAGCGCACACCGTTGATCAGTCCCGCGTCGTAGTCCGATTCAATCTGCTCCAGCCGCGCGGATAACCGCCCTGCCACTTCGAGGAGCGGAGCTAGATCAGCTCTGGCAGGTGCCAGAAGGTCCGCAATGTCGCTCTGGCGCAGGCGTTCTGCCACCACGTCGAGGACGTAGGGGTCAACCTGGCTCTGTGAGCGATTCACATGCTTTTCCTTGCAGCGGTACCGGCCTTGAGACCATGACGACGTGGGCATCTCGCAGACCGCGCAGCGGTATAGACCCGAACCGAGGTGCTTGCGGTCGGTGCCCACCCGGTTGGTTGTGCGGCGCGGGTCCGCCAGCCGGGCCTGGATCAGGTCGAACACATCGCCGGAGACGAATGGCTCCCAGTTGCCTCGCTTACCGGTCGCTTCGCCTTGATAGATGGCGCGGCCTGCGTAGCGCGGGTTGGTCAGGATTCCTCGGATGCTGGAGGAGTTCCATGGACGGCCCTTCCGGGTGGTGACGCCCTCCTCGTTCAGTAGCCGCGTGAGGGATCGCAGCGATTCGCCCGCGTGGAACAACGTGAAGATTCGACGCACCAGCTCGGCTTCCTCGGCAATCGTCTCGCCGCCAGGGGTGTAGCCGGTCAGGCGCACACCGAGCGGAGGACGGCCAAGGTTCGAACGTTGGACCGCAGCGGCGGTCTGGCGCTCACTCTTTAGGCCGATCTCCATCTCGGCGACCTCACCGAGTACGCCGATGACGAGGCGACCGGATGCGGTCGTCGGGTCCATGTCTGAGCCCTGGACCAGTGCGATAATCACGCCGTGGTCTCGGCAGGCTTCAACGAGTGCCAGACGGTCCCGTGCGTTTCGGGCCAACCTGTCCAGCGACCAGGCGACGACGGCTTGGACCTGGCCGCGCTTGATGGCGTCAAGCATCTTGGTGAACGCGGGTCGCGCCTTCTTGCCCGCCGCGCTCACCGAGTTGTCGGTGTAGGTGTCAACGATGTGCCACCCTCGCTGGCTCGCGATTCGCTCCGCGTCCTTCCGTTGCCGCTCCACCGCCAACTGTTCGCCTGTTCGGTCCAGAGATACCCGCAGGTAGAGAACGGTTCGGAGCGGTGGGAGGGTCACGGTGGGGAGTTTACCGCGACATGTTGTTCGGTCGCGGTATTGCGTGGAGTTCCGCTTCAACGTCTAGACGAAGCAGTAAGGCGTGCCTTCCGGCCGAGCCACGTCACTCGTTCACGACGTTTCACGGGGCCGCGTGGGCGATCAGCAGGTGCGGAGCGTTGGGGTCTGCACTGATCTGACGGTGTTCGACCGCAAGGCCGGTGCTGCGTAGTCCGTCGATCACGTCCGGCACCGGACGGAGCTGAAACCCATGTCCCGTGAATGGCAGTTTCGCCATCACTTCGGGGTCGGCCAGACCGATGACGAGTCGACCCCGACCATTCATCACCCTGGCGAGCTCTCGGAACGCCGTGTCGAGATCAGCGACGAAGTAGATGGTGTTGACCGTCATGGCGCCGTCCAATTCGCCGTCGGCGAAGGGTAGCTGCGTCATGGTCGCCGAATGCAGTGACAGCCTCCCCGCGGCGATGTCGCGGCGATACCGCCCTGCGGCCTGGTTGATCATCGTCTCGGACACCTCGACACCGTGAACACGGCCCGACGGGCCGACACCGGCAAGCAAGAATTTGAGCCCCACCCCGCCACCGAATCCGATATCGGCCACCACCGAGGCCTCGCCGGGTTGCACCATCGCCTGCGCGGCGGCGCGCACGAACCGTCGGTTGCCCCGATTGAGCGCCGCACCAACCAGCCGACCGCGCAGCCCCCTTGGATGACCAAGCTGCTGAGCAATGCCCGCCATGACGGTGTCTCGGACCCCCATCAGACGACCGTAGAACACCGACGCTGAGGCGGCGCGGCATATCTATGAAGTGACCGGAGGTTCGCGGTGCGCCGTACTGGGTGGAATTCCGCTTCAACGTATGAATCTGAGGATTCATGCAGTTCGCGGGGTGTTCTCGTAGCATCCGACCATGCAGACGCTCCTGTTCGCTCTGGGGCTGATCCTCTTCGTTCTCGGTCTCGTCACGGGAGTGGCGATCCCGGCCATGAAGAACCCCCGAATGGGGCTGGCCAGTCACCTCCAGGGAATGACGAACGGCCCGCTTCTCGTCGTAATCGGCTTGTTGTGGCCGCACGTCACTCTGTCCCACGCCTGGCAGGTCGTTTCTGCGGCGCTACTCGTGTACGGCGCCTATGCAAACTGGCTCGCAACGCAACTCGCAGCACTATGGGGCGCAGGTCGGAAGTTCGCGCCGCTCGCGACGGGTGAGCACGTGGCATCTGCCGCAAGGGAGCGCCTAGTGAACCTTCTGCTGGTGTCGCTGGCGCCTGCGATGATCGCCGGCAGCATCATTCTCGTCGTCGGCGTCGTGCGTTGATGCCCCCGCTGAGCCAGCAGGCGTCGCCGGGCCGCTGAGTTAGGCTGGTCGGGAGCACCTTCCGGCGGGCCGACCCGGCCGTGGCCACCGACCCTGGCCTGCGACGGATGCGGTGCGCCGTCGGGGTAGCGGGGGAATGCCAAGTGCCGTGGGAGATGCGTCCCGGCCCCATCGTGCGGGGCCTTCTCACCTACGTTCCGGGCACCGGCCTCAGGGCGGACCGCGACACGGGTCACCGGGCCGAGGCGGGCTACTTCTACGAACTCTGGATCAAGCACCTGACGTTGGCCGTGCACCACGGCATGCCTCGGATCCCCCGCGTCGTCGCCGAACTCGGTCCCGGCGACAGCATCGGGGCAGGACTCAGCGCGTTATTGAGCGGGGCGACGACCCTGTACGCGCTCGACACCACTCCGTACACCAGCCTGCGCGGCAACGTCGACCTGTTCGACGAGCTCGTCGAGATGTTCGGCCGTCGTGCGCCGCGGCCGGCGGCAGGCTGGCCGGACTACGACCAGTGGCTCGACGACGACCTGTTCCCCAGCCACATCCTGACCGACGAGCTGCTCGACCGGACGCTCGCCCCGGCGCGCGTCGCGACCATCCGTCGCGCGCTGCTCGAGGGCGGGGAGGCGGACGACGTGAGCATTCGCTACGTCGCCCCCTGGCAGGACGCGTCGCACGTGGCCGAGGGCACGGTGGACTTCCTGTTCTCCCACACCGTTCTCCAGCACGTGGCCGACCTGCCGGGCACCCAGCGCTGCGTCGGCCAATGGCTCGCGCCCGGTGGATGGTTCAGCCACCAGATCGACCTCGGCTCGCTGAACCTGTCGCCGGTCTGGAACGGACACCGCGCGTGCCCGGAATGGCTGTGGAAGGTGGTGACGGGACGACGCGCCTGGCTGATCAACCGCCTGCCATACTCCGAGCACGTGGCGTGCATCGAGGGCAACGGCATGCAGCTGGTGACCGCCCTGCAACGACACCGCCGCGACGGCATAGGTCGCGAACGGCTCGCACCGCGCTGGCGGGATCTCAGCGACGACGACCTGTTTTGCCGCGGCGCCTTCCTGCAGGGGGTCCGCGTCGACGACGGAGGGTGACCGACGAATGGCCGACGACCTGCTCCACCTCTACCGCAATTACCTTGCGTGCCTGAATGATCGGCGGTGGTCGAACCTCGGGGAGTACGTCGCCGACGACGTCGTGCACAACGGGCGAGCGCTGGGTCTGAGCGGGTATCGGGCGATGTTGGAAGGTGACACGCACGCGATCCCGGACCTCGAATTCGTCCCGGAGTTCCTGCTCGCCGACGATCGGGTCGTCTCCTGCCGGCTCGTCTTCCACTGCACTCCGCAGCACGCGTTCCTGGGTTTCGGGCCGACGGGACAACGGGTTTCGTTCGTCGAGCACGTGTTCTACCGGTTCGACGACCGGCGGATCGGCGAGGTGTGGTCGCTGATCGACCGAGACGCCATCCGTCAGCAGGGGTTTCGCGAACGGCCGTGACGCGGGCCTACCGGACGCGCGAGGCTGGCGCACGCGGTGAAGACGGGTAACCCGTCACCGGCACTCGACGCACGTCCACGGATTCGTCGCAGCGGGCGCAGTCGCGTACATTATCTGCGTATGAATGCAAGTACGGGTGGATGCCGTCGTCGGCTGCCCGACGATCAGGCGGGTCTCGTCGTCGAAGTGTTCCGGATGCTTGCCGACGCGACCCGGGTTCAGGTCCTCTGGGCGCTGGTGGATCGGGAGATGTCGGTCAGCGAGCTCGCCGAACACGTCGGCAAGCCGGCGCCCTCGGTGTCTCAGCACCTGGCCAAGTTGCGGATGGCGCGGCTCGTCCGGCCCCGCCGCGACGGGACCACGATCTACTACAGCCTGGAGAACGACCACGTCGCCCAGCTGGTCACCGATGCGGTGTTCAACGCCGAACACTCGGGACCGGGCGTGCCCGGGCATCATGCGGGCGTCGCCGCGCTGCGCGCCCTTCATCCCGAACCGACTGCGTTGCAGGGGGAGTCCTGATGGCCCACCAGCCGACCGGTACGCGCGACCACGACCACGACCACGACCATCACCACGACCACGACGGCTGGGGCGGGTCGTTTGGCTCGGCGGTTCGCGACGTGTTCGCGCCGCACAGCCACGATGCCGCCGACAGCATCGACGACGCGCTGGAATCCAGCGCCGCCGGCATCCGGGCCGTCAAGATCAGCCTGCTGGCCCTGAGCGTGACGGCCGTCGCCCAGATCGCCGTCGTCGCCGTCTCCGGGTCGGTCGCGTTGTTGGCCGACACCATTCACAACTTCTCCGACGCGCTAACCGCCGTCCCGCTGTGGATCGCGTTCGCGCTGAGTACCAAGGCCGCCACCCGGCGCTACACCTACGGATTCGGCCGCGCCGAAGACCTGGCCGGACTCTTCGTGGTGGCGATGATCGCCGTGTCGGCCGTCGTCGCCGGGATCGAATCGATCCGTCGCCTGGTCGACCCCGTTCCCGTCGAGAACGTCGCGTGGGTCGCGGTGGCCGGTCTCGTCGGGTTCATCGGCAACGAAGTCGTCGCGGTCTACCGGATTCGGGTGGGTCGTCGGATCGGATCGGCGGCCCTGGTGGCCGACGGCCTGCACGCTCGCACCGACGGATTCACCTCGCTGGCGGTGCTTCTCGGCGCTGGCGCCGTCGCCCTCGGCGTCCCGCTGGCCGATCCGATCATCGGGTTGGTGATCACGATCGCGATCCTCGCGGTTCTGCGCACCGCCGCGCGCGACGTCTTCCGTCGCCTCATGGACGGGGTCGACCCGACCTACGTCGACGCCGCCGAGGCGGCCCTGGCCGCCGAGCCCGGCGTCACCGGGGTGCGCAGCGTGAAGATGCGATGGATGGGGCACCGGCTGCACGCCGACGCCGAACTAGACATCGATCCCGCCCTCGGCCTGTCGGACGCCCATCGCATCGCCCACGCTGCCGAACACACGCTGACGCACGCCGTCCCGCGGTTGACCTCCGCGCTGGTCCACGCCTACCCCGAGGACGCGGTGGGTGGGCGGCGTTGACCGTGGAGCAGCCGGCAGGGGGAGCGCTCCTCGTCGTGTCCGGGTTGCCCGGCGTCGGCAAGACCGCGGTCGCCACCGAGATCGCGAGACGGCTGGGTGCGGTGCATCTGTCGGTCGACCCCGTGGAGGAGGCACTGCTGGCCTGCGGTCTGCCGCCCGGCTGGAATCTGGGCGTCGCGGCCTACGAGGCGGTGGCGTCGATGGCCGCGGCGAACGTGGCCCTGGGCAGGACCGTCGTGGTGGACGCGGTCAACGACAGTCACGCGGCACGCGACACGTGGCGCAGGGTCACCGCATCCGTGACGTTCGTGGTGCTCGCCTGCTCGGATCCGGATGAGCACCGGCGACGTCTGGAACGCCGGCACCGCGGATTCACTCGTGTTGCGGAGCCATCGTGGTCGAAGGTGTGCGATCGCGCGAGGGACTACGCGCCGTGGCGCGGTGAGTTCCGGGAAGTCGACACCACCGGACTGTCGGTAGCGGAGGTCTGCGATCGGCTTGGGGTGAAATGACGTGCAGCGCAGCGCACGTGGGGCGGCGGCAAGGGTCGTGGTGTGTCGACCGGGCCGCCGCCTCTCCCGTGCGTCAGAACGGCAGGTCGACCTGGCCGTTGCTGGTGTTGGCCTCGTCGTGGTTGGAGTCCACGTATCCCAGGTGAGCCGGTTCCTGCGGCTCGGTGCCGAAGGGCACCAGCGGGTCGGTGCCCTCACCGCTTGCGGTCGCGATCACCGAGTGGGCGGCCGGGGCCGCGAGGGGAGCGGCGTTGGCGGCGGGGGCGAGGGCGACGACGCCACCGATTGCAATGGCGGCCAGTCCCGGGATGACGTAGGTGAACGGTGTCTTCATGATGGCTCCTCGTGTGGGTCGGTCTGTGTGACATCTCCAATCCTGCTGCGGGGAGCTGGCCACGTCGTCGCTGCTGACACCCATTCCGTATTGCAGCTAGCCGGAAGGGTGGCCGAGGTGTGGCTTGGCCGTGACCTTGGCGGGACCACGATCGGGAAGGGTCGACGGCATGACTGCCGTCGACGTGATCGTTCTGGTCGCCGCGCTCCTGTGGATCGGCGTGGTGACGGCGGCACTCGTCGTCGGGATCCGCGTCACGCTCAAGCTGCGCGCCCGTCGGCGGCGGCTCGATCGGCTGGTCTACCTGCTGCGGCTGCCCCCCTACTTCGGGTTGCCTCCGTCGCGCCGCTCCCGAACGTCGTCCCATCGCGGGCCGGGGTCGATGAACGAGATCACGAAGATCATCGCGAGCAGCGTGAAGATGGCCAGGGCGGAGAGAAGATCGCCCCACTGGAACGGGTAGAGAGTTCCGTCGATCGAGAGCACGAGCACCGTCTCGATGACGCCGAACACCATGAAGAACACGCCAAACAGCACCCGAGAGATCCTCTGGTGCAACGCGCTTCGCCGTAGCTCGACCATCAGGGTGAGCAGGAGCAACGGCAGGATCTGCGAGAGCGTGGAGGCCGTCGGGCCGTCCATCACGACGATCTGAACACTGCCGGCGCTGCCCATCGGTCGCACGCTAGCAGCCCCTCCTGGGAGTCGGTGCCTAGCGGAACGCCCGCGCGTACTGAGGTGGGTGCGCCAGCGTCGCGCCGAGTTCGTCGGCGGCCTGCCTGATCCAACTGGGATTGCGCAGCAGCACGCGGGCCAGGAAGACCGCGTCGGCGTCCCCTTCGGCAATGATCGTGTCGGCCTGCTCGGCTTCGGTGATGAGCCCCACCGCGGCCGTGGGAATCTCGATCTCCTTGCGCACCCGCGCCGAGAACGGAACCTGGTAGCTGGGACCGACGGGGATCTTCGCGTCCGGGGCGGATCCGCCGCTGGAGACGTCCATCAGGTCGACGCCCAGGGTCTTTAGCCGCGACGCGAGTTCGAGCGTCTCGTCGACCGTCCACCCGGGCCGTTCGTCGTCGGTGTCACCGCCGAGCCAGTCGGTGGCCGAGACGCGGAAGAACAGCGGCAGCTCCTCGGGCCAGGCGTGGCGCACGGCCGTCGTCACCTCCAGGGCGAAGCGCAGACGGTTCTCCAGCGAGCCGCCGTACTGGTCAGTGCGGGCGTTGGAGTGCGGGGAGAGGAACTGGTGGATCAGATAGCCATGCGCCCCATGGAGTTCCAACACCTTGAAGCCCGCGGCGGCCGCGCGGCTCGCCGAATCGGCGAACGCCGTCACCAGTGACGCGATCTCGTCGACGCTCAGCTCGGCGGGACTCGGCAGCCGGCCGAAGGGCCGGTCGCTGGCCCCGACCGTCTGCCACGACTCCGGCTCGCGGTCCTCGTCGGGCCACGGCCGGCCGGTCGAGCCCTTGCGGCCGGCGTGGACCAGCTGGATGCCCGGAACCGAGCCCTGCGCCGAGACGAACTCGGTGATGCGCCGAAATGCCATGGCCTGACGGTCGTTCCAGAGGCCGGTGTCGTAGACGCTGCTGCGGCCGACGGGGTGCACCGAGGTGGCCTCGACCATCACCAGCGCCGCCCCGGCGGCGGCTCGCGACCCCAGGTGCTGCAGGTGCCAGTCCGACGGGGATCCGACGTCCTCGCCGTCCGGCTGGGCGGCGAACTGCATCATCGGCGACATCCACGCCCGGTGGGCGAAGGTCACCTCCCGCAGCACGAGAGGAGTGAACAAGTGCGCCATGACGTCTTCTACTCTCGGCCGGTGGTCAGCGGCGCGTTGGCGCTGTCGAGGTGCTCGACCGTGCTGAAGATCAACTCGGACTCGCCGATGTTCTCGATGTCGTGCAACAGATACTCTCCCGGTCCGAAGTGGAAGTGGCGGGTCTCACCGGCATCGTAGGACACCTCGCGGACGGTCCCGTCGAAGGTGTGCTGCCTGCTGCGGCCGGCGTTGACCGCGGTCCAGAAGTAGTCGAGCACGTGCCGGTGGGCGTGCCACCGCGCACCTGGTGCGAGCCGGATCTCCCACACCCGCACCCGGTCGTTCTCGCTGAGGAGTCGTGATCCCACCTCGCCGTCGTGCGCGTGTTCGGCGAACTCGGCCTTGAGCCATTCGGGCCAGCCGTCGAAGTTCGTGGAGATGAGCTCGCCGGCCAATGGCAGGTCGGAGAGGAAGCTGCTGTCGGTCATGTCGTCGTCCTTCGTGTGTGGGAGTTGGTTACTTGCCGGGGCCGTAGAGCCCGAAGCGCAGATCGGGATCTCCGGGCGTCCAGGTGTTGCTGAACTGCGAACGCTCGCCCATGGCCACGACGCGCCGCAACAGGGCGTCGCTCATCTGCAGTTGGGCGGGCTCCCACTTCACCAGTGCGGCGGCGACGTCGCCGCCGGCTTCCTCGAGCGCGGCGGCCAGCGCCCACCCGTCGGCCGCGGCCTTGGCCGTTCCAGCCGCCGCGTGCGGGCGGGCGGCACAGGCGGCGTCGCCGATGAGGGCCACCCGCCCCATGGCCATGCGTGCCGATCGGCTGTCGGAAACGACCTGAAGATAAGGGGTTTCGGTGGCCTGGATGACGTTCGCGATTGCCGGTGCCATCCGCTCGGCGGCCGTCTGCTTCATCTCGTCGACGTAGCGGTCTTGCACCTGGCCCGGGTGCACGGACACCGAGCCGGCGAAACCACGCTTGTCGATCAGCATCTCCGTCAGGTCGGGCCCGGCGGGCACGTTGCGGTACCAGACGTAGTTCATCAGCCGGTCTTCGAGGCCGAGACCGTTCTCGCCCGGGATCGGATACATCGTGATGTGCGAGTGGGGGATCACCTGATAGGTGATGGCGTCCTGCAGGACGTCCCGCGTCGCGGCGTCGAGGTCGCGCAACGCGACCGTGCCGCGCCACCCGACGTACCCCGAGTAGTGCAGCCCGGATTCGGGGTCGAACCGTTGCCGCGCCACGGAGGTGACCCCGTCGGCGAACACCACCAGGTCGGCGGACTCCCGCCGGCCACTGACGAATCGGACGGTGACGCCGTCGTCGTATTCGCTGAAGCCGCAGGCGTATTCGCCGTAGTGATAGTGCGCGGTGCCGAAGTCGGCCAGCAGCGCGCGGTAGAACGTGCCCCACGAGGTGTAGGTCCAGGTGCACTCCTCGCGGTACTCCACGTCCCCCTCGGGGGTGAGGTACTGGACCGCGGAGGTCGACGTGCTCAGGTTGGCGAGGTCCTGGGTGCTGCGTTCGGTGAACCAGCGCACCGTGTCCGGCTGCAGGACGATGCCGCTGCCCCGGCCGTCGAGCGCGGTGGGGGTCCGCTCGTAGACGTCGACGGTGAATCCGAGGTCCCGCAGCAGCAGCGCGGCGGTGAGCCCGCCGATCGACCCGCCGACGACGATGGCCCGTGAGTTGGAGTAGTCGGTCATGATGCGCTCTTCTCGGTGGACTGAAGGTGTTGTGAGGGAATGGGATCGGCGGGCAGGGCGTCCCCGCGGGTCTCCTTGCAGAACGCCAGGCCGACGACGGCGATAAGGCCGAAGGCGGCCACCACCGCGGTGGCGATGCCGAGGTTGCCGCCGAACCACGAGGTGGCGATGGCGCCCGCGGCGAGTGGCCCGAGGGCGGTGACGTAGCGGCCCACGCTGTTGCACACCGCCAGCGCGGTGGCGCGAACGCTGGGCGGGAACAGCTCCGGGGCGTAGATGAACGTCCCCGACAGTGCGCCGAACAGACCGAAGCCGAGAAGTGGCATCACGATCAGGTATTCGGTGTAGCCACGGTCGAACGGGAAGGTCCACGCCACTGTCACCGCCGAGATGCCAAAGCTGACCAGGAACGCCTTGCGCCGGCCGATCGCGTCGGCGAGGAAGCCCCAGGAGGCGTAGCCGACGATGCCGCCCGCGTTGAACAGCATGGCCGCGGTGGCCACGCGGTGGTCGGCCAGGCCGGTCGGCAGGTTCTCGGCGGCGGTGAGCTGGCGGATGATCTGCGGGTACCAGGTGGACACGCTCCAGAACGTGATCAGGGCACCGGACGCGAGGGCCGTGCAGATCAGCATCGGCCGGCGGAACGGCGGTACCAACAGCCGGCGCAGGACGAACTGGTCGTCAGCCGTCCTGGTGCCGTTGGTCTTTCGCTCGCGGCGCGCGGTCAGGTGAGCGTTGATCTCGGGGGGCTCGGGCACGTAGCGGCGGATGAACCACACCACGAGTGCGGGAAGGCCGGCCAACGCCAGCATCAGTCGCCAGCCGTGGCTACCCCACAGGGCGTAGGCGGCGGCCGCCGCGAAGAAGCCGGCGGCGTAGCCCGACATCATGATTCCGCCGGCGCGGGCCCGGAAGCGGTTGCGCCAGGTCTCGGCGATCAGTGCCGCGCCGACGGGTGCCTCCACCCCGGAGCCCAATCCCGCGATGAAGCGCAGGATTCCGAGCTGCCACCAGGTGTCTGCGAAGGCCGCCAACGCGCTGAAGACGGCGTAGGTGAGGATGCCCAGCGACAACACCCGGGTGCGGCCGAAGTAGTCCGCCAGGACGCCGAACAGGATGCCGCCCGTGGCCCAGCCGATGAGGAACAGGGCGACGGTCATGCCGCCGTAGTAGCCGATGGTGGCGGGGCCCGCATGTAGCCCGCTGTTGGGGAGCAGCTCGCTCATCGCCGGTCCGAGGACCAGGATGTAGAGGCTGCCGGCGAAGCCGTCGAGACCCCAGCCGAGGGTGGTGCCCGCGAGGACGAGCCACTGGGTGCGGGTGATCTCCGTGCGCCACCCCGCCGGTGGTGCGGTACTGGACGTCATGCGGGTTCCTTTCGTACGACGAGTCTTTGGGGGAGGTTGGATCAGTTCAACCGGCCGTGTTCCGCACCGCCGTACCAGTCGACGTGATCGGCGGCGGTGCGGACGACGACGGTCTTGATCCAGGAGAAGTCGTCGAACGACTCGGATCCGGCGTCCTTGCCGAGACCCGATTCCTTCACTCCGCCCCAGGGCAGGGACGGTTCGAGGCGGTGGTGGTCGTTGACCCAGACCATGCCCGCCACGATGGCCGACGCGACGCGGTGCGCGCGCCCGACGTCGGTGGTCCACACTCCGGCGCCGAGGCCGTAGCGGTTGTCGTTGGCCATCCGCACGGCCTCGTCCTCGTCGTCGAACGGGATGACGACGGCGACCGGGCCGAAGATCTCCTCCATGGCGACGGTGTTGGCCATGGTGGCGTCGGCAATTACGGTGGGCTGCAGGAAGAAGCCCTCCCGCAACGCTTCTGGCAGCTCCGGCACCCCGCCGCCGGCGGCCAGTTGGGCGCCTTCGTCGACTCCGGTCCGGATCAGGGCCTGCACCTTGTCGCGTTGGCGAGCGCTGATCAGCGGACCCAGCTGGGTGTCGGCGTCGGTGGGATCGCCGATGCGGATGGCGCGGGCGCGGGCCGACAGGGCCGCGACGAACTCGTCGTACACGTTGCGCTGCACCAGGAATCGTGAACCGGCGACGCAGGATTGGCCCGCGGCGACGAAGGCGGAGAACGCGGCACCCTCGGCGGCCACGACGGGATCGACGTCGTCGAAGACGAGGACGGGGGTCTTGCCGCCGAGTTCGGCGGTGACCCTGGCGAAGCGGGACGCCGTGGCGATCGCCGCGGCGCGGCCCGCCTCGGTGCCGCCGGTCAGCGTGATCTTTGCGACGTCCGGATGCTGGGTGAGCCGGGCGCCTGCCTCCCGGGCGCCGGTGACCACGTTCACGACGCCGTCGGGCAGGCCGGCTTCGGCCATGATGTCGGCCAGCACCAGCGTGGTCAGCGGCGTCAGCTCCGACGGCTTGACCACGACGGTGTTGCCGTTGGCCAGGGCGGCGGACACGCTACGGGCCAGGATGAGCAGGGGATGGTTGAACGGGGTGATGATGCCGCAGACGCCGAGCGGGCGGCGCTCCTGGTAGGTCAGGTACGGCCCGTCGCCGGGCAGCACCGCTTGGCGCTGGGCGGCCAGCAGGCCCGCGTTGTAGCGGAACCACTCCGGCACCCGGGACAGCTGCGCGCGGGTCTCGGTGATCGGCCGTCCGTTGTTCTGAGCCTCCAGGGTGTAGAGCCGGTCGGAGTTCGCCTCGATCGCGTCGGCGATGCGCAGCAGCAGGCGGGCGCGTTGACTGCGGACCAGGGCGGGCCACGGCCCGCTCTCGAATGCCGCCTTGGCCTTGGCGACCGCCGCGTCGACGCCGGCGGCGCCGTGTTCGGTGACCGTCGCGATGACGGCGCCGGTCGCGGGGTTGACGATGTCGCGAACGCCCTCGTCGAACGGTGAGGCAGTCGCGGCCGGATCTTGGGCGGTGGTGGTCATGTCTATGAGTGTCGTCACAGTCCCCGCCGCCCTCAATGTCGAGCGAAACATTATTCGACCAATGCTGTGTGTCCCAGAACACTCGCGTGGGATGCTGGTCGGCATGTCGGTGGATGCGGGACGGCGGCCGGACGCCGAGCTGGTCACGTGGCTGAGCGCGCTGCGCGAGCTGAGTTCGGCGTCCACCTCGGCCAGCGACCTACGCCATGTCCTCGACCTCGTCGCCGACACCGCGAGATCGCTACTGGGGTACGACTTCTGCGGCGTGCTGACGCCGGACGCCGACGGCGAAGCCCTCGTCATCGCGGGGTGGAGTGGCTTGTCGGCCGAGTACGTGACCCGGGTCAACACCGATCGACCGGTCCGACTCGACAGTGGCTCACCGTCGAGCCGGGCGTTCCACGCGGGCACGGCCGTGGCGATCCGCGACATCGACGCGGAGGCCGAGTTCACGCCATGGGGCGGCGTCGCCCGCGAGCAGGGTTATCGGGCCATTATCTGCGTGCCGCTCGTCGCCGGCGACCAGATCCTGGGCACCCTCAACGGGTACTACGCCCCCGTCCACACGTTCACCGGCAGCGAGGTGGAACGGCTGACCCTGTTGGCGAATCACGCCGCGATAGCGCTGACGTCGGCCAGCCGACTCGACCAACTCCGCCAACTCAACGACTCGCTGCGCGAACAACGCGACGCGCTGACCCGATCGGAGCAGATCCACGAGCGCCTCCTGTCGGTGACCTTGAGGTCGGGTGGACTGAGCGGCATCGCGGCGGTACTCGCGGAGTTGATCGGGCGTCCGGTGCTGATCGACGACGCCCGCAACGTCGTCCTCGCCACCGCCGGTGACGCCACCGAGCTGCCCGACGACGACTGGCGCGCGTCGGCCGTGGTCGACGGGTCGATTGCCTCGGCCCCGGTGCTGCTCGACGGTGACGACGGTTCGGCGTACTTCGTCTCCGTCGCCTGGCTGGGAGACGAGGCCGTGGCCCGAATCTGGTTCCCCCGTGCGGGATCGGCGTTGGACCCGGTCGGCGTGCGCGCCGTCGAGCACGCGTCGATCGTGATCTCGCTGGAGCTGCTGCGCATTCGGACGGCCGCCGAGGTGGAGCACCGGTTGCGCGGCGAGCTGCTGGCCGAGCTGTTCAGCAGCGGGCCGAACGTCTCCGAGCAGCTGGTGCAGCGGGCGCAGCGGCTGGGCCACGATCCCAGCCGACCGCACGTCGTCGTGGTGGGTGCGCTGGGCTCGGCGGACGAGCCTGCCGACAGCCGGCTCTACCAGCGGTCGCTGTCGCTCGTCGCCGATCTCGCCCACGCGCGTCGCCCCCGACCCCTGACCGCGATGCATCGCGGCAACGTGGTGACGTTGTGGCCGGTCGACGGCCAACCCAGCGACGACGCCGCCGAATTGATCCGCCGGGCAATGGGTTCGGTGTCCAGGTCGGCCGACGCGACCGTGGCGGTGTCGGCGCCGGGGGCGCACGGCTACGGCGAGGCGTACCGCACGGCAAGGGGTGCGCTGGACATCGCGATGCGCGCCGGTCGCACCAATACCGTGGTGCGGCTGGACGATCTGGGCGTGCTTGGCCTGCTGCTGCAACTAGAGGACTCGACGCAATTGGTCGACTTCGCCGGGCGCACGCTGGGTCCACTGCTCGACTACGACGCCGTCCACCGGACCGACCTGGTCGAGACGCTGCGTACCCACTTCGCCTGCAAGCTCGACCGGAGCCGGACGGCCGGTGCCCTGCACATCCACCCGAACACCGTCACCCAGCGCCTTCGACGCATCGAACAGCTCTGCGACGTCGACCTCGCCGACCCGTCGGTCGCGTTGCAGTTCAGCGCCGCGCTGACGGTGCTGGACGTGGCGTCGGTGTAGGGCGGTACATGCTTCTGGTCGAGGTGTGTGAACGGCGACATTGCCGACGGCTGCGCGCCAGACCAGGCTGGTGTCATGCACACCGCCGCCCACCCGTTCACGGCCGCGATCGTCGGCGGGTCCGTCGGCGGGCTCGCGGCCGCCCACGAGCTGCGGTCCATCGGCGGCGACGTCACCGTCTACGAGCGGTCGGTCGACCGCACCCAACCGCGCGGCGCCGGCATCGTCATGCAGGCCGAGGTCGAATCGCTGTTGGCCCGCCTCGGCGTCTCGGTGCCGTCGGTCAGCGTTCTGCTGCACGAACGTCAGCAACTGCACCGAGACGGCCGCGTCGGTCGTTACGAGGCGCCGCAGTGGATGACGGCGTGGGACACCCTGTACGGCGCGCTGCGGGCCCCGCTCGGCGACGTCTGCTACCGCCTCGGCAGCGAACTTCACGATCTGAGTGTCGAAAGTGACCGTGTCACTGCGACATTCGCCGACGGCCACCGGACGACGACCGATCTTCTGATCGGAGCCGACGGCGTCGGGTCCACCACGCGCAGCCTGCTGCGGCTGCCCGGCGACATCGCCTACGCGGGCTACGTCGCCTGGCGCGGACTCGAGCCGGAGGCGGAGTTGCCCGCGCACCTGGTCGACCTGGTCGCCGAGCGGTTCACCTCATTCGGCGCCCCCGGAATGCAGATGCTCTGCTACCTGGTTCCCGGTGCGAACGGAGAGCTGGAACGTGGCTCGCGGCGCGTCAACTGGGTCTGGTACGTCAACACCGCCGAGAGCAGCCTCGGACGGCTGCTCACCGGCACGTCCGGCCGGCGCTACGACAACTTCCTGCCACCGGGGGAGCTGACGGCGGAGAATCGGACCGAGGTGACCGCACTGGCCGAACGGACGCTGCCAGGCCCCTTCGTCGAGCTGGTCGAGCAGTCGCACGTATTCATGCAACCGGTGTTCGACCTGCCGCCGGCGCGGATGGTCGCCGACCACGTGATGCTCCTCGGCGACGCGGCGGGAACGGTCCGCCCGCACACCGCCTCCGGCACGTCCAAGGCGCTCGGTGACGCCGCGACTCTGGCGCATGCCCTCCACGGCTGGCGGCCGCCCGCGGGCCTGTCCCAGCAGCGGCTCGGTTCCTGGGAGGCGCACCGGTTGGCACACCTCGAATCGGTGGCGCGGTCGGGCATGCGATTGGCCGCCCAGTCCCTGCTCGGCCCAGCCGGTCCCGATCATTCGGCATGCGCCGATACCCGCTAGCGGGTATTCGTATTGGTGGCCAGCAGCGTCGACGTGAACTGTGTTGAGGGGCGAGGGTGATGACATGACGTCGACCGCGGACGCGACGGCGATCGTCGGCACGCCGATGAACCGAGTCGAGGGCATCGAGAAGGTGACCGGGCACGCTACCTACACCGCCGACGTCGTCGTCTCGGGAACCACGTACGCCGCGCTGGTGCAATCGGAGATCCCGCACGGCACCGTCACCGCCGACTCGCTACGGGCCAGCACCGAGCGTGCCCTCGCCGCGCCGGGAGTACTGCACGTCCTGACTCCGCTGAATTGCCCTCCGCTGCACGCCCCGCCAACCCAGATGAGCGACGACCTGCCCCTGGAGCGACGCCCACCGCTGTCCGACCTGACCGTGCAACACGTCGGCCAGCACATGGCCCTGGTGGTCGCGGACACGCTGGAGAACGCCACCGCCGCGGCGTCGACGTTCGAGCTGGCCTACGAGACCGCCGCACCTCAGCTCAGCGCCCGAGCGGTGCTCGACGAGGGGGCCTGCGCCGGAGACGACGACGGGGCCATCCGCCACGGCGTCTATCAGCCGGACCACTTCGTCAAGCTCAGCGAGGAGAAGCTGCAGGACAGCCGCGGCGCCGACGACGAACCCACGGGCGCCGCAACGGTTTCGGCCACCTACACCACCCCGCTGAACACGCACTACCCGATCGAGCTGTCGGCGACGATCGCGCAGTGGGACGACGACGTCCTCACCGTCCACGACACCACCCGGTGGATCACCGGGGAACGCATGGCGCTGGCCGCCTATCTCGGCATTCCCGAGGCCAAGGTGCGCATCCTGTCTCCACTCGTCGGCGGCGCATTCGGCTCCAAGAGCTTCCTCTGGATGCACGTCGCGCTGTGCGCCGTCGCCGCGCGAGAGGTTGGGCGTCCCGTCAAGCTGGTGCTGACCCGCGAGCAGATGTTCTCCTCCACCGGTCATCGCCCCCGCACCGAGCAGCACCTGTCCCTGGTCGCCGACGAGTCGGCGCACATCCTGAGCACCGAGCAACACACCCTGACCGAGACGTCCACCGTCGCGCACTTTTGCGAACCCGTCGGCCTCTCGGCTCGGTTCCTCTACGATTCGCCGCGGCTGGTCGTCTCGCACACCGTCGCCCGGATCAACTACCCCACACCGTGTTTCATGCGGGGTCCAGGGGAGGCGCCGGGCCTGTTCGCCCTCGAAGTCGCGATGGACGAACTGGCCTACGCCGCGGGCGTCGACCCGCTCGAACTGCGCCTGCGCAACGACACCGACCACGACCAGGCCAGCGGCAAGGCATGGTCGGGCAAGCATCTGCGCGAGTGTTATCTGCAGGGCGCGGAGCGCTTCGGGTGGGCGCAACGTCCGATGGCCCCGCGGTCGCTTCGCCGGGACGGTCTCCAGGTGGGCTGGGGCATGGCCACCGCCACCTACCCCGGCCGACGCATGCCCGCGAGTTGCCGCGTCACCACCGACGCCTCCGGCCAGGTGCGGTTCTCGTCGGCCACCCACGAGGTCGGCACGGGCGTCCGCACCGTGATGACCCAGATCGCCGCGGATGCCGCGGGCCTCGACGTCGCGGTGGTGGGCTTCGACTCCGGCGACTCGCTGTTTCCCGACGCGCCCTACAGCGGGGCGTCGCAGACGACGGCCACCGTCGGCTCTGCCGTGCACCAGGCCGCCACCGAATGGCGAAAGCGCTTGGACGACATGGGCGGTCGACTGGACGGCCTCAGCCCCGGGCAACTCGAAACTCTGAGCTTCACCACGACCAGTGACGGCGCCGCTGACGACGGGCCCGTGTCCCAGTCGTTCGGCGCGCACTTCTGCGAGGTCACGGTCGACGAGGAGATCGGCCGGGTGTCGGTGACGCGCTGGGTCGCGGTCATGGACTGTGGCCGGGTGCTCAACCCGAAGCTGGCCCGCAACCAGGTGATGGGCGGCATCACGTTCGGGCTTGGCATGGCTCTGCTCGAGCAGGTGCCCTACGACGTGCACCTCGCGCAACTCATCGGCGAGTACTACTTGCCCACGCACGCCGACCGACCCGAGTTCGACATCGGCTTCGTCGACGTCCCCGACTACGGCCTCGATCCCGTCGGGGTGCGGGGGATCGGCGAGATCGGCACCTGCGGTGTGCCCGCGGCGATTTCGAACGCGATCTTCCACGCCACCGGCAAGCGGCTGCGCGACCTGCCGATCACCCTGGAGCAGTTGATGACCCCGTTCGAGGATGCTGGAGGCACCCCATGAGAGACGTCACCCTCACCGTGAACGGCACCTCGCACACCGTGTCCGCCGACGTCCGGTCGACGCTTCTCGACCTGCTTCGCGAGACGTTGCACCTCACCGGCACCAAGAAGGGCTGCGACCACGGTCTCTGCGGCGCCTGCACCGTCGCCGTCGACGGCGAGCGCGTGGTCAGCTGCTTGACCCTGGCCGCGTCGGTCGACGGCGGCGACGTTCTGACCGTCGAGGGCATCGCCGACGGCGACCAACTGCATCCTCTGCAGCAAGCGTTCGTCGACTGCGACGGTTTTCAATGCGGCTTCTGCACCTCGGGCCAGATCTCCTCGGCGCACGCCATGCTGCACGAGCACGCCAGGGGCGACCTGTCCACGGCGTCCTTCGAGGCGGGCCGAGCCACGGTGTGCCACGGTCCGGACACGTTGTCCGACAGCGAGATTCGCGAGCGCATGGCCGGCAACATCTGCCGCTGCGGCGCCTATGCGAACATCGTCGAGGCCATCGCGGGCGTGGTGAAGGAGCAGAAGTGAAGACCTTCGAGTTCGAGCACGCCACCACCGTCGAGGGCGCCGTCGACCGCGTCGTCGCGACGGGCGGGAAGTTCTACGCCGGTGGAACGAATCTGCTTGACCTGATGAAGGGTGGCGTCGAGGAACCGGCAGCGCTCGTCGACGTCCGCCGCCTGGGACTGCGCGACGTGACCGCCACCGAATCGGGCGGCGTCCTCATCGGGTCGGGCGTCACCAACAGCGCGCTGGCCAACCACCCGTTGATCAGGTCTCGGTATCCCGTTCTGTCGCAAGCGATCCTGTCGGGAGCGACGACCCAACTTCGCAACATGGCGACCGTCGGCGGAAACCTGATGCAGCGGACCCGGTGCCCGTACTTCATGGAAACCGCGTTCGCGCAGTGCAACAAGCGCAATCCCGGCTCGGGATGCGCGGCCAGGGACGGCTTCAACCGCGAGCACGCCATCTTCGGGGCCAGCGAGTCCTGCGTCGCGATCCATCCGTCCGACATGGCCGTCGCCCTGGCCATCCTGGACGCCGTCGTGCACGTGCACGGACCCGACGGCCGCCGCGAGGTGTCGATCTCGGAGTTCTTCCGGCTGCCCGGAGACGAGCCTCATCGGGACAACACCCTGCGCGCTGCGGAGTTGATCGTCGGGATCGAGCTGCCGCCGTCGCCGTTCGCCGAGCATTCCTGGTACCTCAAGGTCCGCGACCGGCACAGCTACGCCTTCGCGCTGGTGTCCGTCGCAGCCGGGTTGCGCGTCGAGGACGGGGTCGTCACCGCCGCGGCCGTGGCGCTCGGCGGGGTCGCCCCGATGCCGTGGCGCGTGGCGGAGGCCGACGCCCTGCTGATCGGTCAGTCGCCGACCGACGCCGTCTTCCGGCGCGCCGCGAAGCGGATCATGGCGGACGCCGAACCGTTGGGCCAGAACGGGTTCAAGGTCGACCTGGGTCGGCACTCGGTGGTGCGTGCGCTGTCGACGGCCCTGCGGGTCAGCTGAGGTCGCCGACGGTCTTGTCGCGGTTGGCGTCCTTGCCGCAGAACTCGAGGGTGGCCGCGACGCGCGTCGCGACGTCGGAGGTGGAGGCGTTGCGGCCGTTGCGCGCCTTGAGGACGTTCGCGACGGTGGCACTGCGGGTGTCTCGACTCATGCCGGTGAAGTCATGGCACGTGGTGGACGCGTCGCCGATCCCCGCGCAACCCGCGAGGGCGACACCTATGGCGGCCAAGACCGCGACGGTTCGGTACATGCCTCGACGCTACGGTACCCAGCCGAGGTTCAGAGGACGACGGAGATCTCGTCACTCAGGTCGTAGCCCGGGGCGAGGGGGAGGGTGTCACCGCTCCAGAACTTGCCGGGATCGAACCAGTTGGTGTCCTTGTCGGTGGCCAGTAGCCCCATCTCCTGGTAGGTGACGGCGACGGTCTCGGCGCAGTATGCGGTCTCCAGACCCACCTTGCGGCGGCGCTCCCGTTTGCGCCCGGTGAGGTGCTGAACCCGGTCGTCCAGAATCGGAATGCCCTTCGTCCAGTCGTGCAACGTGGGCAGCCGACCGCGGAACCATCGCGCGGTGAGTTTGGCGGTCGTCGGGAACGCGGTGCCGTCCATCCGGGCGATCACCCGCAGCAGGTCGTCTTCCTGCTGACGGGTGGCGTAGGGGGTCATCTGGCGCAGCCAGCATCGCTGGCCGTAGGTGAGCATCCACCGCTCGACCGCCTGCCGCAGATCGTTGAGCTGCACGCCGCGGTGATGGCCGCCGCTCCAGAGGCATTCCAGCTTGTCGCCGAGTTCGGCGTGCCAGATCAGCGGCGGCAGATCGTCGACGGCCACCGTCATGCCGACGTGGTTGACGGGGGCGTTGGTCATGGTCTGGATCGCGCGGTCGGGACCCGACTCGCCGCGGAACAGCCAGATGTCCCCGGTTCGCGTTTCGGCCAGCGCGTGTTCGAGCGTCACCGTGTTCGCATTCACCATGGCAGCTTAGGTTCGGTGGGCATGAGCGAAGCGACCCGGGGCTCTCATGCAGACTGGGGCGATGCGAGGCATCTGGAAGTGGATCGGACTGGCCGGTGTTGCCGGGGTGGTGGCCGGCGGCGCCTTGGTCGCGCGGGATCAGCGCAAGCGAAATGCCTATACGCCCGACGACATCAGGGCGAAGCTGCACCAGCGGCTGGCGGAGTCCGACGCGAAGGAGTAGGCGGCTCAGGCGGTCACCGCGTACAGCCGGTGAGTGCCGTTGAACCCCTTGAGTTCGACGTCCCTGCCCTCGTCGACGGTGACGTCGTCGCCGAGGGCATCGCGCACCGACTCGCTGATCAGGATCTCACCGCCCTCGGCCGCCGCCGCCACCCTGGCCGCCATGGCCACGTTGCGGCCGAACAGGTCGTCGCCTCGGCGCACCGACTTGCCCGCGTGAATGCCGATGCGGACCCGAATCCCGTTGGGCCGCTTGGCGAGTTCGCGCTGCAGATCCATGCTGCACCACACCGCCTGCTCGGGCCGGGCGAAGGCGATCATGAAGCCGTCGCCCTGACTCTTGACGACGTATCCGGAGTGGCGTTTGACCAAGCGGCTCACCGTCTTGTCGTGCCGGTCGATGAGGCGCACCCAGGCCTTGTCGCCGATGCGCTCGTTGAGTGCGGTGGACCCCTCGATGTCGGAGAACACGATGGCGACGCGTCCGTTGGGCGCCAGCCGGGCCAGGTCGGGGCGTTCGACGGTCGCCCAGTCGGCGAGGTCCTCGATGTTGGATCGGACCGCTGCGCCGAATCCCTCCTTGCGGAAGATGTTCGCGGTCTGCCACACGGTCTTGACGGCCTCGCGTCCGCCGGACACCAGGTTGGCCCGGGTGTCGAGCCGGCGCTGCAACTCACCCAGCTCCTGGTCGCGCTTCTTGACCCGCTGCCACAGGACGGCGATGGCGCCGGCTTCGGCGACGGCTACGGCGAGCAGCAGGTAGATCGCGATCATCGGTAGCGACACGGGTTGATTATCAATGCCGGACCATCGCGCCGACCGTGGGCCCCATGGCGGATTTTGCCACCACTGATCGCCGTAGGGCCCACACTCGGCGCCGAGCTACGCCAAGCCGGCGGTCACCGTCGCCAGATCGAAGTAGTCCCGCCACGCGGCGATGTGCCCGTCGCGGACCTCGAAGGTGCCCATCACGGGCAGTTCGAGCCGACCGCCGTTCGTCCGTCGCATGACGTCGGTGCGCTCGTTCATCACCAGACTGCCCTTGGCGATCTGCCGATGAATCGTGAAGTCGATGCCCTCCATGCCGTCGAGCATCATGGGCAGTAGAGCCCGAATCGCCGCCAAGCCCTCGGCGGGTGCCATCGGAATGTTGTGGTAGACCGCGTCTTCGGTGAAGTAACTCAGGATCGTCTCGAGATCCGGGTTGGCCCACAGGGCGCAGAACTCGGTCACCAGCTCGGCGGGATCGTTTGTCATGCCTCGATGAAACGTGCGGTGGCGGCGAAAGGCAACCACGGAGTCGCCGCGCTCACCACCCCTCGGTAAGCACCCGGTCCAACGCGTCGACGTAGAAGTCCGCGCCTGCCACGTCGAGACACAGCGGCGGCTTGGTCTTCAGGATGTTCTGCCGGTCGCCGGTCGGCTGGATGACCACCCCGAGCTCGAGCATCCGGTTGCAGATGGCCGCCGTCTCCTCAGTGGCCGGCTCCAGGGCCTCGGGGTCGCGGACCATCTCGACGCCGAGGTAGAGGCCCATGCCGTGCACGGTGCCGATGACGGGGTGCTTCTCACGCAGCGCCAGCAGCCGGCTCTTGAGGTGGCCTCCCACCCGGGACGCGTTGCCCTGCAGGTCTTCGTCCCGCAGTACGTCGAGCACGGTGATGCCGATCGCGCTGGACAGCGGGCTGCCACCCGTGGACGAGAAGAAGTAGCCCTGTGAGCTGAACGCCTCGGCAATCGCACGGCTGGTGATCACCGCGCCCAGCGGATACCCGTTGCCCACCGACTTCGCGACCGACACGATGTCGGGCACCACCTGCTGTTGGTCGAAGCCCCAGAACCATTCGCCGAGGCGGCCGTACCCGACCTGCACCTCGTCGGCGACAGCGAAGCCGCCGGCCTCCCGGACCGCGGCGTACACCTGGGCCAGGTACCCGTCGGGCAAGGCCATGCCGCCGGCGTTGCCGTACACCGACTCGCAGATGAACCCTGCGGGCGGGCGCCCCGCCGCGACCATCTCGGCCACCGTGGCGACCGCATCGGGTGCGTACCGGCTGGCGTCGGCGCCGCGGTAGGTGCCGCGAAAGCTGTTGGGCGACTCCACCACGTGGATCCAGTCCGGTCGCGTGGTCAGCGCATTCGGATTGTCGGCCGTCGACGTCGACACCGCGTCGGTCGCGTAGGTCCACCCGTGGTATGCCTCGCCGACGGCGATCACGTCCCGGCGCCCCGACACCGCGATGGCCAGGCGTAGCGCCAAATCGCTTGCCTCGGAACCGGAGTTCACCAGGAAGACGGTGTCCAGGGGCTCGGGCAGGGTGGCGGCCAGGCGCTCGCTGAATTCGACGACCGCCTCGTAGTTGAAGCGGGAGTTCGTGTTCAGTCGGCGCAACTGGCGCGCGGCGACCTCGGCGATCCGCGGATGCGCATGCCCGAGCACCGTCACGTTGTTGACCATGTCGAGGTACACCCGACCCGCCGTCGACATCAAGTAGTGCCGTCGGCCCCGTTCGATCTGCGGTGGGTCGGCGTAGTAGTGCTCCTGCACCCGGGCGAAGCTCTGGTCGCGGCGGGCCAGCAGATCGCGCGCCTTGGTGCCCGGCACGGCGGGCAGGCCCAGGAGCGGACGCGGGTCACGCGAGAGCGCCAGCCAGCCGGGGGCCAGCTCCGCGGTCGTGAAGGCCGGGGCCACCGGCGCGCCGACGGGCCGGACGCTCACGGTGGTCCAACGGTCGGCGGCGACGGTGGTCAGCTCCGCGCCCTCCTCGACGCGGTCGGCCGTCGGCACCCCGCTGACCGTCAGCTCGTAATCCGCACCGGTCAGCGTGAATTCGCTCTCGGACCGGACGACGTCACCGGCCCACGGCGCCACCATCGTGACCGGTGCGGCCGGCCACAGCGACACACCGGTGGCCACGACGGCTGGCGAGTCCTGGCTCAACAGTGGCGCACGGGTCAGGTTGGGCTCGCCGAACCGGGTGACGACCAGGCTCGCGCCTCCGTCGACCTCCTTGCGCGCCAACACGTCCTGAAAAGCCGGGGCGACGAAGTCCTCCGGGGCGTCGTCGAAGACCTCGGAGACGGTGGAGAGGTCGAGCGTTCGCACGGTCGTGGCGTCGAGACCCGAAATCAACGCCCCGCTCACCGGTCCCGCGTCGTCGGCGAGGCCGAGCTCGGCCCGGATGACGGCCGTCATCACGTCGAGCGGCACCGACGCCGCCCGCTCGAACATCCGGATCTCGTCGTCGGACTGGTTGGTCAGATACTCGTTGTCGGGATCCAGCACGACCTGCTGGGCGCAGCTGACGATGAGCACTGCGGTGCGGAGCACCAGCAGCGGCCAGAGCACGTCGGCCTCGGCGGAGCTCAGCGGCCGGATCGCGTGAAAGGCCTTGACGCCGGGCAGGATCGACGTGGGGCCGGCGCCGGGATGGCTGAGCACCGAGGACAGGGTGACGGCGAGCTCGGAGACCGCCCAGGTGTCCGACAGGTCGCCGAAGTCGATGATGCCGTCCGGTCGGCCGGTGCCGTTCCCCGCGACGACGTTGGCGTCGGTCAGGTCGAGATGCACCGCCTGGCGGGGTAGGTCGTCGGCCAGGGGCGCGATCCTCGCCCACGCGTTGGCGGCGGCGCGTGTCAGGTGTTCCCGAGCCGACGGGTCGACGACGTGCGCGGCCAGAGCCATGACGACGTCGTGGCCGTAGCGGAGGTCCCATTGCAGCGCCCGGTCCAGGCCAGGATGGCGAAAGTCCTTCAGCGCGCGGCTGACCCGGCCCGCGAGCTCGCCCATGCCTGCGACGACTGCGGGTGCCAGATAGCCCCTGTCGACCAGCGTGCCGCCGTCGACGAACCTCAGCAGCCGGACGTGAGCGGTCCCGTCCACCAGATCGGTGACCGTCGTCGCCGGCTCGCCTGCCAGGTTGGGCAGCGGCACCGCCACCCGCAGCGTCGGCTCCGCCGCGGCGATGGCCTCGGCCGCGGCGTCCTGCGCAGCCAGTTCGGTGGCGGTGAAGGCGGTGTTGGCGATCTTCAGAACGCCGAGCAGCCGGTCGTCGCCGTCGTAGACCAGGAAGTTCTTGTCCTGATTGCTGCCAAGGGATTTCACCCTGGCGGTCAGGCCGTAATGAGTGGCCAACACCGCCTCGGCTCGCTCGTCGTCGACCTGGGGCGCCGGCAGCTCCGGCTGCTCGAGGAAGTTGAAGCCCGTGACACGGAAGGTGGCGCTCATCGGTTCACGAATCCCACGACGGCGTCGGTGAACGCGTCGTTGTCGTCACCCGCGGCGGTGTGGCCGGCGGCGGAGAGCTCGACGAACTCCGCGCGCGGCACCTTGGCGAGGAAGTCCTGGACACCTTCGGTGCTCACCACGTCGGACAGCTTGCCACGGATCAACAGGATGGGAATCCGGAGGTCGATCGCGGCCTGTTCGAGTGCGTCCATTCGGACGAACGGGTCGTCGGCGGGCTTGGTGAGGAACGCCGGATCCCAGTGCCAGTACCATCGGCCGTCGCGCAGCCGCAGGTTCTTCTTCAACCCCTCGGGGCTGCGGGGTTTGGCGCGGTGCGGCAGGTAGGCGGAGACCGCGTCGGCCGCCTGCTCCAGCGATTCGAAACCGTCGACGCCGCTGAACATGAAGTCGCGGATGCGGGCGCTGCCGTCCTTCTCGAACCGGGGGACGACGTCGACCAACACCAACTTGGTGACCACGCCGGCACCCGCCTCGTGCGCGGCGAGAATGCCCGTGAGCCCGCCCATGCTGGCGCCGATCAGTACCGTCGGCCCGCCGATCTGGTCGACCACCCGCAACGTGTCGGCGCAGAGCGAGTCGACGGAGTAGTCGGCGGTGGGCGAGCGGTCGCTGTCGCCGTGGCCGCGGCTGTCGAGGGCGACGACGTGGAAGCCGCCGTCGGCGAGGACCTGGCCGGTGTTCTTCCACGAGTGCCTGTTCTGCCCGCCGCCGTGCAGCATCAGGATGGAGGGCCGCCCGTCGGCGGTGCCCACACCCCTGTTCCATTCGTCGGCGACCAAGGCGAGGTCGTCCGCTCCGCGGAACGTCACCGTCGTCAACGTGCTGCTTGCCTCGCTCGTGGCCATGCCCGCACGTTACAAGGTGCCGATCTTCGTTCGACGCTGGCCGCACGCCCGCGATGACTTTCGGCGTCGAGCCCGGTCAGCACGGGTGAATCAATCCCACACAGGAGGTCGTCGACCATGCCACCGATCACCCCGTCGCTCTGGTTCGACGGCGATCTCGAGAACGCCGCCGAGTTCTACACCTCGGTGTTCCCCAATTCGTCGATCGAGGGGTTCAACCGCTACACCGAGGCGGGCCCCGGCACGCCGGGAGAGGTCATGTCCGGCACGTTCGTGCTCGACGGACACCGCTTCGTCGGCATCAACGGTGGCCCGCAGTTTCCGTTCACCGAGGCGGTGTCGTTCGAGGTGCGGTGCGCCGACCAGGACGAGGTCGACTACTACTGGAACCGGCTTCTGGACGGCGGTGTCGAGTCGCATTGCGGATGGCTCGAGGACCGCTTCGGGCTGAGCTGGCAGATCGTTCCCGAGCGGCTGTTCGAACTGCTCGACGACCCCGACCCCGCCCGGGCCGCGGCTGCGACCGCGGCAATGCTCGGCATGCGCCGGATCGTCGTCGCGGAACTGGAGGAGGCCGTGCGCGACGTCTGACTCCGGTCGCCGCACGACGGGCCGGTACCTTGAGTGCGACGCGCGGGCGACGCCGAAGGAGCGAACATGGCAGGCGAGGAGAGGACGGAGCCACGCTGGCTCGACGTCACCACCCCGGACGTCCGCCTCAAGGCCTTGACCTGGGGCCCCGACGACGCCCCGATTGCGCTGTGCCTGCACGGCTTTCCCGACACCGCACACGGTTGGCGCAAGATTGCGCCGACGCTGGTGGACGCGGGGTGGCGGGTGGTGGCGCCGTTCATGCGCGGGTACGCCCCGTCGTCGACCTCGGCCGACGGGAGCTACCACGTCGGGGCCCTGATGGACGACGCGTTGCGCGTGCTCGACGCGGCCGGCCCGACCGGTCGCGACGTACTGGTCGGACACGACTGGGGGGCGATCGCGGGTGCCGGGCTGGCGGCCGTGCCCGACAGCCCGTTCCGCAAGGCCGTCATCATGTCGGTGCCGCCCGCGGGGTCCTTCCGGCCGTTCGGCCAGGTCCCCGACGCCGGCAAGCTGGCCGCCCAACTTCCTCGTCAGCTGCTGCGGAGCTGGTACATCATGTTCTTCCAATTGCCGCTGCTGCCAGAGCGTTCTGCGTCCTGGGTGGTGCCCCGCCTCTGGCGGCAGTGGTCACCGTCGTATGCCGCCGACGAGGACGTGGCACTGGTGCTCGACGCGATCGGTGCCCCCGACAACTGGCGTGCCGCGCTCGGCTACTACCGCGCGGCGGTCCGTGGAAGCACCCCGCCGCCGCGCTACGCCGAGCTGCACGAGCACTGGCTGTCACCCCTTCGGTTGCCGACGCTGTACCTGCACGGCTCCGACGACGGGTGCGCCTCGGCGGACTACACGCGGTGGGTGGAGCCAGCGCTGCCGGCGGGCAGCCGGGCCGAGATCGTCGACGGCGCAGGGCACTTCATGCAACTGGATCGACCGGACGACGTGGCACGCCGCATCGTCGACTTCGTCGGAACCGACGGCTAGCTAGCGCTTCTTCAGGGCCGGGTGGGTGCGGGCCAGGATCGGCAGCAACAGCCGGCGCGGCAGGATCTGGTAGGCCGCGGCGCCCACCCTGTTGAACACGCCGGGGACGATGACCGTCTTGCCGGCGGCCAACCCGTCCACCGCCGCGGCGGCGACGTCGGCGGCGCTGACCCACATCGCCTTCGGCAGCGCGGCCTCGGCGTCCGCGTCGGAGATGCCGGCTGCCGCACCGAATTCCGTCTTCACCGGACCTGGGCACAATGCCGCCGCGACGACGCCGGTGCCGGTCAGCTCCTGACCGAGGGCCTGGGTGTAGGACAGCACGAACGCCTTGGCCGCGCCGTAGGCGGCCTGTCCCGGCAGCGGCCCGAAGGCCCCGACCGACGCGACGTTGAGCACGGCACCACGGCCGCGGGAGACCATGGCCGGCACGAAGCGGCTACACAGGTCCACCACCGCGGCGACGTCGACCTCGACGAGGTTGAGCTCGGCGACGGGGTCCGACGTCGCGACCGGACCGGACGTGCTGAGCCCGGCGTTGTTGACCAGCACGTCGACGACCAGTCCCAGTTCGGCGACCCGCCCGGGGAGGGCCGCGCGCTCGTCGGCCTTGGAGAGGTCGGCGGCCAGCACCTCGGCGCCCGACCCGAGCGACGCCGCGAGGGCCTGCAGCTTGTCGGCCCGCCGCGCCACCAGCACCACGTGCCGGCCCCGCCTGGAGAATTCCCTGGCGAGCTCCGCACCGATGCCCGACGAGGCGCCGGTGACGAGCACCGTCCCGTGGTCACTGGCCGCTGGAAGCATGCCCGCAGCCTAGCCTTGGGCCCATGACGCGGGAGCGGCTGACGCCGATCGACGCACAGACGTTCTGGCTGGCGGGCAAGATCCCGAACGACACCGTCCTGCTGTTCGGCTTCGCGGGTGGTCCCGCCGACGTGGCTCGCACGCTCGACGGTCTCGAGTCCCGTGCCCGCAGCTGTCCCGAGTTGTCGGTGCGCGTGCAGGACGGCGGGGCGTGGGGCTATCCGCGCTGGGTGCACCGCGACGTCGACCGGTCGCAGTTCGTGGTGCACGACCTGGAGGACCGCACCTGGGCGGGGTGCCTGGCCGCGGTCGGTGCGCTGGTCGACGAGCAGTTGGACGCCACCGACACGGCGTGGCGGTTGCACGTCTTCACCGACGTCGACGCGCTGCCCGGGGTGGACGGTCCCGGCACCGTGGCGGTGCTGCAGATCTCGCACGCCCTGGGTGGCGGCGGCCGCACCTCGGCGCATGCGGCGCTGATGTTCGGCAGAGCCGACGTCGACCTGCCGGCGATCCATCCCCGGTCGATCGGCCCGATCAGCTTGCCGTTGGCCGGTTTTCGGGCCGCCCGGGCGCACCGCAGGCTGATGGCCGACGTCGAGAGCGGGGCGGTGCCCGCGCAGGCGGAGCTGCGCCCGTTGCTGCGCACCAACGACCGACCGTCGGGACCACGCAGCCTTCGGACCGTCGTCCGGCGGCGTTCCGAGCTGGCGGATGCCACGGTGACGGTGGCCGCCCTGTCCGCGGTGTCGGCCGCGCTCGGTGCGCGACTGGCGGCCGTGGGCGACGACGTGTCGGCGCTCGGTGCCGAGGTGCCCATGACGAAGCCACCACCGCGGTTGGGCTACAACCACTTTGGCAACGTCGGCGTCGGTCTGTATCCGGGCCTGCCCGGGCGGGTCCGGATCGCCCGGATCACCGACGACCTGGCGGCCCGGCGGTTGCGCGCCGGTCACCAGGCGATGCGCGCGGCCGACCTGGCGTTCGCCGCGACGCCCGCGACGTTGTTGCGTTGGGGGATGGGCAAGTTCGACGCCGACGTCCGCCCCGCGGCGGTGACGGGCAACACCGTGGTCTCCAGCGTCAACTGCGGCGCCGCCGACTTCAGCTTCGGCGGGGCGCCGGTCGCGCTGATGACCGCCTTCGCCGGACTGTCGCCGATGATGGGCCTGACCCACGTGGTCGGCGGTGTCGGCGACACCGTCACGATCGGCGTGCACGCCGCCGAGTCGGCACTGGGTGGCCCCGACGGGATCGACGAGTACGTGGCCGCGCTCGGCACCGCGCTGTCGGACACCTAACCCCGCAGCGCCGCGATGCCGACGTCGAGCGCGGCCTCCAGGTAGCCGAGGTCGCCGGTGCTCATCAGGACCAGCACGCCGCCCTGGATGCCCGCCAGCATCGCCGCCGCGGCGCGCGAGGCGTCCACGCCGGCGTCGACCTTGCCCTGGGCCTGCATGGCCCGCACGCCCGCCTCGATCTCCGAGCGCCACTGGTCGATCAGGGTCGACGTGACGGCCTGTGCGCCGGGCGTGCGACCGATCTCCGACATCACCGTCGACAGCGGGCAGAGTTGCCCCTGCTGGCGGTACCGCTCGACGACGGCGTCGCGCCACCTCTGCCACGCCGCCCACGAGACGAGCTGGCCGAGGTGCGGCTGCTGGTCGCTGAGCACCCGCGCCGCCTCCTGCTCGGCCACGGCCAGCAGCAGTTGGTCCTTGCCGCCGGGAAAGTAGTGGAACAGTTGGCTCTTGGAGGTTGCGGTGTGCGCCATGACGTCTTCGAGTGTGGTGGCGACCGCGCCGCGGACTCGGATCTCGGCGGCCGCCCCGTCGACGATCCGCTGCCGCGTCGCACGGCCCTTCGGGGTGAGTTTCTGCATCCCGTTTGGACTCACGGGTCCAAACTTTACGCCACGCGACCGGGGAAAGTGCCCCGACGCATCTAGAACACGTTCTAGTCTGGCCGGCATGGGATTTCTCAAGCCCGACCTACCGGTGGTCGACTTCGCCGAATGGAGCAAGGGCACCCGCGCGGAGAGGATCAGACCACTGGCCCGCCATTGGGCCGAGGTGGGCTTCGGCACGCCGGTGGTGCTGCACCTGTTCTACGTCGTCAAGATCCTGCTCTACGTCCTGGCCGGGGCGCTGTTCGCGGTCGCCACCTCGGGAATCGGCGGACTGACCAATGTGGCCGCCTGGTACGACGAGCCGATCGTGTTCCAAAAGGTCGTGCTCTTCACGATGCTGTTCGAGGTCGTCGGGCTCGGGTGCGGCTTCGGCCCGCTCAACAACCGGTTCTTCCCGCCGATGGGATCGATCCTCTACTGGCTGCGGCCGGGGACGATCCGGCTGCCACCGTGGCCGACACGTGTCCCTCTGACCCGGGGCACGGCCCGCACTCCGCTGGACGCCCTGCTCTACGGCGCGCTGCTCGTGGTGCTCGTCGTCGCTCTCTTCTCGGACGGCACCGGCCCCATTCCGGCCCTCGGCACCACCGTCGGGGTGCTACCGACGTGGCAGATCTGGACCATCCTGGGCCTGCTGGCCGTCGCCGGCCTGCGTGACAAGGTGATCTTCCTGGCCGCGCGCGGCGAGGTGTACGCCTCCTTCACGGTGGCGTTCCTCTTCGGCGGGGTGGACATGATCATCGCCGCCAAGCTGGTGTGTCTGGCCATCTGGATCGGCGCGGCCACCTCGAAGCTCAACAAGCACTTCCCGTTCGTGATCTCCACGATGATGTCCAACAGTCCGCTGGTGCGCACCAAGGCGTTCAAGCGGGCGTTCTTCGAGCGATTCCCCGACGACCTGCGGCCGGGGCGGATCTCACGGATCGTGGCCCACTTCAGCACGGCGGTCGAGGGATTGGTGCCGCTCGTCCTGTTCTTCACCCATGGTGGCTGGCCGACCGCCATCGCGGCGTTCGTGATGCTGGTCTTCCACTTCGGCATCCTCTCGGCGATTCCGATGGGCGTGCCGCTGGAGTGGAACGTCTTCATGATGTTCAGCGTGCTGGCGTTGTTCGTCGGCCACGCGGACGTCGGCCTCGGCGACCTGACCAGCCCGCTGCCGATCGTCCTGTTCGCCGTGCTGGCCGGCACCGTCGCGGTGGGAAACCTGTTCCCGCGCAAGGTGTCCTTCCTGCCCGGCATGCGCTACTACGCAGGCAACTGGGACACCACGCAGTGGTGCATGAAGCCCTCGGCGGAGGAGAAGATCAGGGCCGGGCTGGTCGCGATCGCGAGCATGCCGCAGTCACAAGTGGAACGCATCTACGGCAGCCCCGAGCAGGCGCTGGTGATGCTGCACTCCGGTTATGCGTTCCGGGCGATGAACACCCACGGCCGGGCGCTGTTCACCCTGGTGCACCGCGCGATGGCCGACGGCGACGAAGCCGACTACGTCGTCACCGAGGGCGAACGGCTGTGCAGCACCGCGATCGGCTGGAACTTCGGCGACGGGCACATGCACAACGAGCAGCTGATCGCCGCGATGCAGGAGCGCTGCGGCTTCGAGCCGGGCGAGGTGCGGGTGGTGCTGCTCGACGCCCAGCCCATTCACCGGCAGCGGCAGGCCTACCGGCTGGTCGACGCGGCCACCGGCGAGTTCGAACGCGGCTTCGTGCGGGTGGCCGACATGGTCACGCGCCAGCCGTGGGCCGACGACGTGCCCGTCCACGTGACGTGGTCGGAAGGTGCCACTACTGCATGACGTCGCGGACCTTGACGTCCTCGAGGCCCTGCAGTAGCAGGTTGCGTGCGGTGTCGAGGTGCTTGCGCCAGTGTGTCTCCGCGCCGGACCCGTCACCTGCGCGCAGCAGCGTCATCAGCCGCCGATAGGACCGGGTCAGCTTGTCGTAGTCGGCCTTGGAGACCTCGCGGAGCTCCTTGATGGCGAATGCCGTGTGGCGCACGGTGATCTCGTGCAGCATGCCCGCGATGATCGTCAGGGTGGCGTTGCCCGAGAGCTCCACCATGCGACGGTGAAACTCGCCGGTGGCCTCGGCCAGCCGCCCCGACTGCCAGCCCGCGGGGATGTCGTCGGCGAGCATGGCGTCGAGTTCGTCGAGGGCGCCGGGTGACGCGGTCTCGGCCAGGAGCCGCACGGCGAGCGGCTCGATGCCCGAGCGCGCGACGAGCACGTCGGCGATGGTGGCGCCCGAGAGTTCCAGGAGCAGCCCGGCCGGCCGGGCGACGATCTCCGGGCCCGGCACGCGGACCCGCGCACCCGTACGGGAACCGCGCCGCACCTCGACGAGTCGTTCGGATTCGAGCACCCGGACCGCTTCGCGCAGCGTCGGCCGGCTGACGCCGAAGTGCGTCATCAGCTCGGCTTCGTTGGGCAGGAAGTCGCCTTCCTTGAGCTGGCCGTCGACCACCATGCGGCGCAGCGTCCCGGCGACCAGTTCGGCGGTCTTGGGGGAGCGGATCGTGGTACCGCCGCGCTGCGCGACGGCATTCGGCCCCATCATGGGTGCCAAAGGCGTGGTGCGAGCCAACGTGGTCTCCGTGCTGTAGCCGGCCGGTTGTTCAACTCAGTAAACCATGTGGGGGCAAGCCCAGCCGCGTGATCGTCGCCGCCCGCCTACCAACCAGTAGGTTGACCTAGTAAACCTACTCATCTACCTTCGAAGTCATCGCAACATCACGCGAACCGTCCAGTTGCACCACGTCAAAGGAGATGTCCATGGCCGAAGCCGTCATCGTAGAAGCGGTCCGCTCGCCCGTCGGAAAGCGCAACGGCGGGTTGTCCGGCGTGCACCCCGGCGAGCTGTCGGCACAGGTGCTCAACGGACTCGTCGAGCGCGCCGGGGTGGACCCGGCGCTCGTCGACGACGTCATCTGGGGCTGCGTCATGCAGGCCGGCGAGCAGGCGCTCGACATCGCCCGCACCGCGGTGCTGACGGCCGGCTGGCCCGAGAGCGTTCCCGGCGTGACCGTGGACCGGCAGTGCGGCTCCAGCCAACAGTCGGTGCACTTCGCCGCCGCGGGCGTCGTGGCGGGGCACTACGACATCGTCGTCGCCGGTGGCGTGGAGTCGATGTCGCGCACGCCCATGGGTGCCTCGCTGGCCAACGGCGGCCACCCGTACCCCGAAGCGTTCCGCGCCCGCTACACCCAGACCCCGAACCAGGGCGTCGGCGCCGAGATGATCGCCGAGCAGTGGGGCTTCGACCGCACCGCGCTCGACCAGTACTCCCTCGGATCGCACGAAAAGGCCGCCGCCGCACAGGATGCCGGGGCCTTCGACGATCAGATCGTCGCCATCAAGGACCAGGACGGCAATGCCGTACTGAAGGACGAGGGCATTCGCCGCGGCGGCACGATCGAGAAGATGGCCGCCATCAAGCCGGCGTTCAAGGAAGACGGAGTCATCCACGCGGGCAACGCCTCCCAAATCTCCGACGGCTCGGCCGCGCTGCTGTTCATGTCGGCCGAGAAGGCCAAGGAACTCGGCCTCAAGCCGCTGGCCAAGGTGCACACCGCCGTGCTGGCGGGCGCCGACCCGGTCATCATGCTCACCGCACCGATTCCGGCCACGCAGAAGGCGCTCAAGCGTTCGGGCCTGACGGTCGACCAGATCGGCGTGTTCGAGGTCAACGAGGCCTTCGCCCCGGTTCCGCTGGCCTGGCTCAAGGACATCGGCGCCGACGAGAAGAACCTCAACCCCAACGGCGGAGCCATCGCGCTGGGTCACCCACTGGGTGGTTCGGGCGCACGGATCATGACCACGATGCTGTATCACATGCGGGACAAGGGAATTCAGTACGGCCTGCAGACCATGTGTGAAGGCGGCGGCCAGGCCAACGCCACGATCCTCGAACTGCTGTGACGGCGGACCCACGGGCCGCCGACGAGAGTGCCGTCCTCACCGAGCGGCGCGGCAACGTCCTGCTCATCACGCTGAACCGGCCGCAGGCGCGCAACGCCGTCAACGCCGCCGTCAGCATCGGGGTGGGCGACGCCCTGCACGACGCTCAGCACGATCCCGAGATCCGTGCCGTCGTGATCACCGGTGCCGGTCAATCGTTCTGTGCCGGAGCCGATCTCAAGGCCATCTCGCGGCGGGAGAACCTGTATCACCCCGACCATGGGGAGTGGGGGTTCGCCGGTTACGTGCAACACGTGATCGACAAGCCGACCATCGCCGCGGTCAACGGCACGGCGCTGGGTGGCGGCACCGAACTGGCGCTGGCGAGCGACCTCGTCGTCGCCGAGGAACGCACAATGTTCGGTCTGCCCGAGGTCAAGCGCGGCCTGATCGCGGCGGCGGGCGGGGTGTTCCGCATCGTCGAACACCTGCCGCGCAAGATCGCGATGGAGTTGCTGTTCACCGGCGAGCCGATGTCGTCGGCCGACGCGCTGAAGTGGGGACTGGTCAACCAGGTCGTGCCCGACGGCACCGTCGTCGACGCCGCCCTGGCCCTGGCCGAGCGCATCACGGTCAACGCACCGCTCGCGGTGTGGGCGAGCAAGCGGGTGGCCGCCGGCATCGACGACGGCGTGATCACCGCCGAGGAGGCCGGGTGGACCAGGACCATGCGCGAAATGGGCACGGTACTGCGTTCTCAGGACGCCAGGGAGGGGCCACTGGCCTTCGCCGAGAAGAGACAGCCCGTATGGCAAGCCAAGTAGGAGAACGACGATGAAGCGATTGATCTTCGAAGAAGAGCACGAGCAGTTGCGGGCGACCGCGCGCCAATTCCTGGAGAAGGAATGCGCGCCGTATGCCGAGAAGTGGGACAGCGAACGCATCGTCGACCGGGAGGCCTACGTCGCCGCGGGCAAGTACGGGCTGATCGGGTTCAACATGCCCGAGAAGTTCGGTGGTGGCGGCGTCGACGACTTCCGGTTCAACGCGGTCGTCGTCGAGGAGTTCACCCGCTACGGTCTGCCGTCACCCGGCCTGAGTCTGCAGAACGACATCGTCGGCCCGTACTTCGCCAACCTCGCCACCGAGGAGCAGCAGGAGCGGTGGCTGCCGGGGTACGTCACCGGTGAGCTCATCGGTGCGGTTGCCATGACCGAGCCGGGCGCGGGCAGCGACCTGGCGGGCATCAAGACCACGGCGGTCCGCGACGGGGACGACTGGATCCTCAACGGTTCCAAGACGTTCATCTCCGCGGGCATCAACTCCGACCTCGTCGTCGTGGTGGCGCGCACCGATCCCGAGGCCGGTCACAAGGGCTTCTCGCTGCTGGTCGTCGAACGCGGCATGGAGGGCTTCACCCGTGGGCGCAAACTCGACAAGATGGGCCAGCACTTCGCCGACACCGCGGAGCTGAACTTCGAGAACGTCCGCGTCCCGAATGCCAACCTGCTGGGCAAGGAGGGTCGCGGCTTCTATCACCTGATGACCAACCTGCCCTCGGAGCGACTGTCGATCGCGATCGCCGCGGTGGCCGGTGCCCGCGCGACGTTCACCGACACGCTGGCATACGTCAAGGACCGCAAGGCCTTTGGTCAGCCGATCGGCAGCTTCCAGCACAACAAGTTCGTCATGGCCGAGATGGACACCGAACTGGAGATCGCCGAGTCGTACGTCGACCGGTGCCTGCAGGCCGTCGTCGACGGCGAGCTGACGGCGGTCGAGGCGTCCAAGGCCAAGTGGTGGTGCACCGAGCTGGCCAAGCGCGTCGTCGACCACTGCGTGCAACTGCACGGGGGCTACGGCTACATGAACGAGTACAAGGTGGCCCGCGACTACGTCGACGTGCGCATCCAGACCATCTACGGCGGCACCACGGAGATCATGAAGGAGATCATCGGCAAGGATCTAGGCCTGTAGAGACGACTTCGGCGCGTCACCCCGCGGGGTGACGCGCCGAAACCGCGTACGGGTGGGGTCAGCCGGCGGCCGGCGCGGGGGCCGGTTCGGCGGGCTGGGCCGACGTCGTGGTGCTGGTCGGCGTGAGCGGCTTGCCCGTGCCGTCGAACGACGTCTTCGGCGTGATCGGCTCCGGCGGAGAATTCGGATCCAGCACGGTGTCGAGGATGTAGATCCGGGCGTTGGCGGCCTGGATGCCACCGCAGATCACCTTGGCGGTGTCGTTGACCTTGATGTCGCCGTCCTTGCCGGTGACCTTGACCTCGGCGCCCTCTTGAGTCGGTCGCTGACCGGCCACGTCGCCGGGGCCCAGAAGGCCGAGGAACACGTGGTAGTAGTCGAGCTTGCTGAGCGCGGTGGGGTCGGCCTTGATGGCCTCGAGGGCGGCGGGATCGAGCTTGGCGAACGCGTCGTTGTTCGGCGCGAAGACCACGTACGGGCCGTTCTCGAGCACGGGCAGGACGTTGACGGCGGGGTTGAGCCCACCGTTGACCGCCGAGGTGAACGTGCTCAGCGACGGGATCTTGGCCAGCACCTGCCCGAGGGGCAGCGTGGCCAGGCTCTCCTTGGTGACACCGCTCGGCGCCAGCTCGGTGCGTACCGGATCGCAGTTGCCCTGCCAGTCCGGCAGCGGCTTGACGTCGGCCGCCGTGGTCGGCGGGGGATCTGCCTGCGCGGTGATCGCCAACGGCAGCGACACGGCGATCGCGGCGACCGCGGCGGACATTCCAATGGCTCGACTGGTGCGAGTCTTCACTTTTCGGCTCCTCAACGTGGTTGATCGCGTCGCCTAGAGCCCGACTCTCGTGACGACGCCAGTGGAAGCGTAAGGGCTCAGATCACGAATCGGCAAAGTCGGATCCGTGCGCGACCTGCTCCGGAGCGGCGCTGACCTGCGGTTTCCGTATGCTCAGACAAAGTAGCGCGGCCACGGCACACAGCCCGGATGCGAGGTAGAACGCGAGGTCGTAGTCGCCTTCGAGGTCACGCAGCCACCCCGCGCCGGCGGCGGCGACCGCAGCCCCCAGCTGGTGGGAGGCGAACACCCAACCGAACACCACCGGCGTGCGCCCGCCGAAGTAGCGGCGGCACAGCACGATGGTCGGTGGCACCGTCGCCACCCAGTCGAGGCCGTAGAAGATGACGAACACCCAGGTGCTCGGCTCGGCGTGGGGCGAGAGCAGCGACGGCAGGAGCAGCAGCGAGACGCCCCGGCCCAGGTAGTAGACGACGAGCAGCAGCCGCGGGTCCACGCGATCGGTCAGCCAGCCCGAGAAGATCGTGCCCACCACGTCGAGGACGCCGATCGTCGCGAGCAGGCCGGCCGCGACGGTGCTCGGCATGCCGTGGTCGTTGGCGGCGGGGATGAAGTGCGTGCCGATGAGCCCGTTGGTGGTCATGCCGCAGATGGCGAAGCTGCCGGCGAGCAGCCAGAACGCCGGTACGCGGACGCCGATCCGGAGGCCGTCGAAGGCCGCTCGGAAGCTGCCGGCCGGCACCACGGCGGGCACTTCCTCCGTTGCCCCGTATGCGGTCAGCCCGACGTCCCTCGGGTAATTCCGCATGAACACCAGCACCAGCGGTACGACGCTGAGCGCCGCCGCCGCCACGATGAGCGACGCCCACCGCCACCCGTGCCGGGTGGTGACCTCGGCGACCACCGGCAGGAAGATCAGCTGGCCCGTGGCACTCGCCGCGGTCAGGACGCCGGTGACCAGCCCGCGCCGGTGTTCGAACCAGCGCGTCGCGATGGTGGCCACGAAGCCCATCGAGATCGACCCGGTCCCGACGCCGACCAGCACGCCCCACAGCAGCACCAGCTGCCAACTGGTCGTCATCGTCACCGACAACGCCGACCCCGCGGAGACCAGCAGCAGGGCCACCGTCAGAACCGGGCGCACCCCGAAGCGGTCCATCAGAGCAGCGGCGAACGGTGCGGTGAGCCCGAACAACGTCATGTTGACCGACATCGCCAACCCGACCGTGCCGTGCGACCAGCCGAACTCGTGGTGCAGCGGGTTCATCATGACGCCGGGCACCGAACGGAAGCCGGCTGCGCCCAGGATCGCGACGAAGCTGACCGCGGCGATCACCCAGGCCCTGTGCAGGCGGGGACGACGCTCGACGTCTGGTTTGGCGATTGTCACCAGCACACGATGTCGTCTTGGGAGCCGGTCCGCCAGTGGCATGAATGACACGACCCGTCAAGAACGTGCCAAACTGGACGCATGCACCGCGTCGCCGTCCTCCTGCTCCCGCCCGTCGTGGGGTTCGACGCAGCGATTGCCCCGCTGCTGTTCGGTGAGGCCGCCGGCGAGGACGACCAACCGCTCTACGACGTCGTGGTGTGCGGCCTCGACACCGATCCGGTGCCCACGACCAGTGGGTTCGGCATGGTGCCCGCCGCCGGTCCCGAGGCGCTGGCGACCGCCGACACCGTCGTCGTCCCCGGCACGCGGTTTCCGTCGGCGCGCGACCACGGTGTGCTGACCCCTGCCGCGCGGGCGGCGTTCGACTCGATTCGACCGGGGACCCGCATGCTGTCCATCTGCACCGGCGCCTTCGTGCTGGCGGCGGCGGGCCTGCTCGACGGTCGCCGCGCCACGACGCACTGGAAGTTCGCGCCCGAGCTGCGCGGCATGTTTCCCAGCATCGACGTCGACGAGAACGTGCTGTTCGTCGACGACGGCGACGTGCTGACCTCCGCCGGTCTGGCGGCCGGCATCGACCTGTGCCTGCACGTCATCCGCTCCGACCACGGCGTCCAGGTCGCCAACGCGGTCGCCCGGCATTGCGTCGTGCCGCCGTGGCGCGAAGGTGGCCAGGCGCAGTTCGTCGACCGGCACCTCCCCGTGCAGGACGACGCGTCCACCGCGGCCACCCGGGCGTGGGCGTCGGCGCACCTCCACGAGGATCTGACGGTCGAACGCCTGGCCCGGCATGCCCACATGAGCGTGCGCACCTTCAACCGCCGCTTCCGCGACGAGACCGGGCAGGCGCCCGGCGCGTGGATCCGCAGCCGGCGGGTCGACCACGCCCGCGAACTCCTCGAGTCCGGCGACCTCGCGATCGACGAGGTGGCACGCCTCGCGGGCCTGGGCACCGGCGGCAATCTGCGTCACCAGCTGCGACGCGGGCTGGGGATGTCCCCGTCGAGCTACCGCAAGGTCTTTCAGGGCGCCTGAACCGCCACGGCTAGGATTTCGGCCATGCCAGAGCCGCTGATCCTGTCCGTCGACGGCCACGGGCCGCAGCTGCACCCGGAGTCGTGGGTCGCGCCCAACGCCACCGTCATCGGTCGGGTGACGGTCGGGGCGAAGGCAAGTGTCTGGTACGGCGCCGTCCTGCGTGCGGAGTTCGAACCCATCGAGATCGGCGACGGCGCCAACCTGCAGGACAACGTGACGGTCCACGTCGACCCCGGTTTTCCGGCCAGCATCGGGGCCGGCGTCAGCGTCGGCCACAACGCCGTACTGCACGGTTGCACTATCGAGGACGGTTGCCTGATCGGGATGGGCGCGGTCGTGCTCAACGGAGCCCGCGTCGGCGCCGGTTCGCTGGTGGCCGCCGGCGCGGTGGTCGGCCAGGGCGCCGTCATCCCCCCGGGCTCTCTGGTCGCGGGCGTGCCGGGCAAGGTCAAGCGCGAACTCAGCGCCGACGAGATCGGCCACAATCGCCTCAACGCGCAGGTCTACGAGCATTTGAGTGACGTCCACCGCACTGCGGTGGAATAGCTTTCGCGCGGGTACCTACCTACGGTGAAACCCATGCGCACACTCGTCACCGGAGCGACCGGCTACATCGGCTCCCGGCTCGTCGCCGCTCTGCTCGGCGAGGGGCACGAGGTGGTCGTGGCCAGCCGCAATCCCGAGCGACTCGGTGACTTCGGGTGGATCGACGACGTGACGCCGGTGATGCTCGACGCCGCCGATCCGGAATCGGCGAGCAGCGCCTTTGGGGTCTGCGGACCGGTCGACGTCGTCTACTACCTGGTGCACGGCATCGGGCAACCCGGCTATCGCGAGGCCGACAACGCCGCGGCCGCCAACGTGGCCCGGGCCGCGAAGGACGCGGGCGTCCGGCGCATCGTCTACCTCGGCGGCTTCGTGCCCGAGGGTGACGAGCTCTCCGAACACCTTGCCGGCCGTGCGGAGGTCGCCGAGGCGCTCACCCTCGACGAGGGACCGGAGGTCGTGTGGCTGGGTGCCGCGATCATCATCGGCGCCGGTTCGACGTCGTTCGAGATGCTGCGCGCCGTGGGCGACCGGTTCCTCCTGATCCCCATGCCGCCGTGGGCGAACAACCCGCTGGACCCCATCTCGATCAGCGACGTCCTCTACTACCTGATCGCGGCGGCCGACTCCGACCGGGTGCCCCCCGGCTCCTACGACATTCGCGGACCCGAGACGACGACCTACGGTGACCTGCTGCTGACCTATGCGCGGGTGTCGGGGTTGTGGCGCAGCGGGGTGCCCGTGCCGGACGTCAACATGGAACTGGTGTCGCAGGTGGCCGCCCTCTTCGTGCCGGTACCGCGCGCGCTCGCCGCGGATCTCGTTCAGTCCCTTGACTATCCGATGATCGCGTCCAACGACGGGCTCAAGGGTTTGGTGCCCGAGCCGCCGGGTGGTCCGGTGAGCACAGAGGACGCGATCAAGTTGTCGCTGTCCGGACACCACCGGCTGCCGGTCGACCAGCTGGCCGATCCGCACCACCTCGCCGACACCGATCCCGCGTGGGCCGGCGGCGACGTCACTCGGATTCGTACTCTCGCGTCGGCGGTCACCCCGTCGGTCGCGCACCCCGCGCTCGGCCTGCTTTGCGCCGTCCCCGGACCCGTCGCCGGCTGGGTGCGGACCGGCTTGGACACCGTGATTGGACTCGCCCCGAAGGGATTGTCGTGATCGGATTCTTCTCCGACATCGGTGCGATCGCGGCGACGCCGGCCGCACCGCACGACGAGCCGCCGATCCTGGTCCGGCGGCGCCGCGTCGTCGTGGCCGTGGTGTTGGTGATCGGAGCGTCCCTGCTGGGGACGTCGCTGCGCACCACGCCGGGTGAGACCGCGTTCTACGTGCTGACGCTGGCACTGGCCGCGGTGTGGGCGATAGGGGCCCGACTCTCCGGGCCGCTGCACCTCGGCGCCGTGACGTTCCGCGGCAAGCTGCGGCGGCCGATCTTCACGGGTGCGGGCGTCGGCGTGGCGCTCGGCCTGGTGTTCATCGTCGGTGGGTTGGTGTGCCGCGAGATCGCCCCGGTGCGCGAATACATCGTCGCGGTCCTGGAGTACGCCAACTACGGCTCGCTGTGGCTGGTCGTGTTGATCACCGTGATCAACGGGGTCGCCGAGGAAATGTTCTTCCGTGGCGCGTTGTTCAGCTCGCTCGGCCGGTTCCATCCCGAGATCGTCTCCACGATCGTCTACGCCCTGGCCGTGTCCGCGGCGGGCAACCCCATGCTGGGCTTCGCCGGCATCATCCTCGGCGCGGTGTGCGCCTACGAACGCCGAATCACCGGCGGCGTGCTCGCGCCCATGCTGACCCACTTCTTCTGGGGTCTGGTCATGGTGCTCGCACTGCCGCCGATGTTCGGCGTCTAGCTACCGCAGCGGGTTCGCGATCTCGTCACGGGGCATCCGCGCCGCCACCATCGCGATGGCCGCGAGGACGACCGGTACGACGCCGGCTGCGACGAAGATCGTCTCCATCGGCACGACCTTCGACAGCGGACCCGCGATCGCGAACGACAGCGGCATGAACGCCAGCGAGACGAAGAAGTCCAGACTCGACACGCGGCCCAGCATCTCCCTCGGCACCCGGCGCTGAAGCAGCGTTCCCCAGATCACGCTGCCCGCACCGTCGGTGACGCCGACGACGAACGTCGCCGCGGCCATCAACGGAAACGACGACGTTGCGCCGACGATCACCAGCGGCAGCGAACCCGCGCCCCACATCACCATCATCACCGTCAGGTAGCGGCGCGGCAGCCGACCCGACGACACGGTTAGCGCACCTATCGCGCTGCCGATCCCGAAGGCCGCCAGGATGAAGCCGTACATCCGTGCGCCGTCGTCGAACCGGCGCTGTGCGATGAAGGGCAGCAGCACCTCGATCGGGCCGAGGACCACCAGCACGAATACGCACGCGAACAGCAGCGTCCACAGCAACCAGGGGGTGTGCACCATGAAGCGAACTCCGTCGCGCATGTCGCGCAGCACATGGGTTTGTGCCTGTTCATGCTGCGGCGCAACGGTTTTCGCCGGCCGGGTGGCGACGAGCAGCACCAGGCCGATCGCGAACAGGGCGGCCACGGTGAACGCACCGAGGGCGGGGAACGTCATGCCGACCAGGACGCCGGCGACCGCGGGTCCGACGGCTCGCTGGAACACCGGGCGTACGACGCCCTCGACGCCGTTGGCGGCCAGCAGCTGGTCGGCGGGCAGGATCCGCGGAAGCATGGCGCTGTAGGCGGGAAAGAAGAACGCCGCGGCGACACCCAGTGTGCCGGCCCCGACGGCGAGGTGCCAGATGCGAAGCACGCCAAGAGAACTCAACGTCGCGACCGTCAGGACGACGGCGACGTTGACCGTCTCGACGGCGATGATGATGGTGCGCTGGTTGATCCGGTCGGCCGCGATCCCGCCGATCAGGACGAACGCGACTAGGCCGGTGCCCAGGCAGGTGGCCACCAGGGACAGCGACGCGGGATCGTCGTCGAGGGCGATCACCTGCATCGCCATCACCACGGCCCACATGCCCTCGGCGAAGATCGAGATGGACAGTGCGCCGATCAGCAAGCGGTATTCGCGGAACCGGAATGGTGCGAGCACGCGCCAGCCGCCGGTGACCGGCGGTTCTAGTTCGACATGCGTACTCACTCGGTGATGGTGGCTGATCGCCCCCCGCCGAGTCGAACGATTTTCGGCGAATCACGGGGTCGTCGACGGCTCATCCCCAGGAGCGAGGACCCACCCGATCTGGAATCCGTTATCACCGGCGATATCACCCGCGCAGTGATAGCGCCGGTGATGGAGACTTCGAGACCGGGTCCGTGCCCAGGGCGGCGCCCGTCAGTCGTCGGTGAAGGTCGCCGGCCGCCGCTGCTGAAACGCCGTGGTGCCCTCACGGAAGTCGTGGGACGACAGCAGGGCCAATTGCCCCTCGGTCTCGCGCGCGAGCGCGCCCTCGAGCTCGGTCAACGTGGCGGCGTTGACGGCGGCCTTGGTCTTGCGCAGAGCCACCGCGGGCCCGGACTTCAGCGTCTCGATCACCGCGTTCGCCTCGGCCTCGAGGTCGTCGGCCGCGTGCACCGAGCTGACCAGTCCCGCGGCGAACGCGTCGGCGGCGGAGAGGCGCTCGGCCAGCAGCGCCATCCGCATCGCCCGGGCCCGGCCGATGGAGGCCGCCACCAACGCCGAGGCGCCTCCGTCGGGCATGAGCCCAATCTTGGTGAACGCCAACAGGAAGTACGCCTTCTCCGAGGCCAAGACCACGTCGGCGGCGACCGCCAGCGACACCCCGACCCCGGCGGTCGGGCCCTGCACGACCGACACCACCGGCTTGGGTAGCGCGACGATGGAGCGGACGGCGCGGTTGGCCGCCGACAACGTGTCGCCGAACGGATCGTCGGAATCGGGCGCGGCGTCGTCGGGGCCGATGCCGGCGCCGGAGCTGAAGCCGCGTCCCGCGCCGCCGAGGCGCACGACGCGCACGGCGGGATCGGTGGCCGCGCGCTCCATCGTGTCGGCGATGGTCTCGAGCATGGCGGCCGTCAGCGAGTTGAGGCTGTCGGGCCGGTTCAGCGTCACCACGAGAACCCCGTCGTGCAGCGTCACGGTGAGATCGTCGATGCCGGTGTAGGTCTCGGTATTGGTCATGCCCGCCTCTGGTTGAGCGAGCGCGAGGCCCGCGATCGGTCGACTTGGTTATACAAGTAAGCTATGTCGCGGTCAACTGGGTCGAACTGCTGGAGGGTGTCAACGATGACTGGACCACTGCACGGATTGCGGGTCGTCGAGCTCGCCGGGATCGGCCCGGGGCCGCACGCCGCGATGATCCTCGGCGACCTCGGTGCCGACGTGGTGCGCGTCGAGCGGCCGGGCAAGGGTGGCGGCGTGCCCGTCGGCGGCCGTGATTCGATGCTGCGCAACCGGCGTTCGGTCGCGGCAGACCTGAAGAGCGACGAGGGTCGCGAACTGGTGTTGCGGCTGATCGCCAAGGCCGACGTGCTCATCGAGGGTTACCGCCCCGGGGTGACCGAACGCCTCGGCCTGGGGCCGGAGGACTGCGCCGCGGTCAACGAGCGACTGATCTACGGCCGCATGACGGGGTGGGGTCAGACCGGGCCGCGCGCGCAGCAGGCCGGCCACGACATCAACTACATCTCGCTCAACGGCGTCCTGCACGCGATCGGCCGCAAGGGCGAGCGACCCGTGCCGCCGCTGAACCTCGCCGGGGACTTCGGCGGCGGGTCGATGTTCCTGATCGTCGGCATCCTCTCCGCGCTGTGGGAGCGACAGACCTCCGGCAAGGGCCAGGTCGTCGACGCCGCCATGGTCGACGGCTCCAGCGTGCTGTCTCAGATGATGTGGAGCTTCCGCGCCGGCGGCATGTGGAGCGACGAGCGCGGTGTCAACATGCTCGACACGGGTGCGCCGTTCTACGACACCTACGAAACCGCCGACGGCAAGTACGTCGCCGTCGGGGCGATCGAGCCGCAGTTCTACGCGCAGCTGCTCTCCGGGCTCGGGCTGGACGGGGCGGACCTGCCCGGCCAGCACGACGCGGCGCGCGCGGAGGAACTGCGGGCGACGTTCGCCGCGGCGTTCCGCGAGCACGATCGGGACCACTGGGCCGCGGTGTTCAACGGCACCGACGCCTGCGTCACCCCCGTCCTGAGCTTCGGCGAGGTGGAGAGCGAACCGCACATCACCGAACGCGGCACCTTCTTCCGTGACGGCGCCAACCTGGAGCCCGCTCCCGCTCCCCGCTTCTCGCGCAGCGTGCCCCCGACCCCGACGCCGCCCGGCGAGAAGGGTGCGGACACCGAGGCCGTTCTGCGGGATTGGGTATAGTCCCAACCAACCAGTGGGTTGAATTAACGAAGGGAACCGATCAGTGCAGATCAAGGACTCGGTAGCGGTCGTCACGGGAGGTGCGTCGGGCCTGGGCCTGGCGACTGTCAAGCGACTGCTGGACGCCGGCGGCAGTGTCGTGGTCATCGATCTGAAGGGCGAGGAGGTGGTCGCCGAGCTCGGTGAGCGCGCCAAGTTCGTCACCGCCAACGTCACCGACGAGGACGCCGTCGCCAAGGCTCTCGACGTCGCCGAGTCGATGGGGCCGCTGCGCATCAACGTCAACTGCGCCGGCATCGGCAACGCGGTCAAGACGGTGAGCAAGAACGGCCCGTTCCCGCTCGACGGGTTCCGCAAGGTCGTCGAGGTCAACCTGATCGGCACCTTCAACGTGATCCGGTTGGCCGCCGAGCGGATCGCCAAGACCGAACCCGTGGGTGAGGAGCGCGGCGTCATCGTCAACACCGCGTCGGTGGCGGCCTTCGACGGCCAGATCGGCCAGGCGGCGTACTCGGCGTCCAAGGGCGGAGTGGTCGGCATGACCCTGCCGATCGCCCGAGACCTGTCCCGCGAATTGATCCGCGTGTGCACCATCGCGCCGGGCCTGTTCAAGACCCCTCTGCTGGGCTCGCTGCCCGAGGAGGCGCAGCGCTCGCTCGGTGCGCAGGTGCCCCATCCCGCCCGCCTCGGCGATCCGGACGAGTACGGCGCGCTCGCGCAGCACATCGTGGAGAACCCGATGCTCAACGGCGAGGTGATCCGCCTGGACGGCGCGATCCGGATGGCTCCCCGGTAGAGCCATGAGCATCACGACGAAGTTCACCGAGGTCTTCGGTGTAGAGCATCCGATCGCCCAGGGCGGCATGCAGTGGGTCGGCCGCGCCGAACTCGTTGCGGCCGTGGCCAATGCGGGCGGACTTGGCTTCATCACCGCGCTGACGCAGCCCACCCCCGCGGACCTGGCGCGCGAGATCGCCAAGACCCGTGAGCTGACCGACAAGCCGTTCGGGGTGAACCTGACGATCCTGCCGTCGATCAACCCTCCGCCGTATGACGAGTACCGGCAGGTGATCGTCGACGAGGGCGTCAAGATCGTCGAGACCGCGGGCTCCAACCCGGCCCCACACCTGCCGATGTTCCACGACCACGGCATCAAGGTGCTGCACAAGTGCACCTCGGTGCGGCACGCGGTGAAGGCTCAGGGGCTGGGCGTCGACGGCATCAGCATCGACGGCTTCGAGTGCGCCGGCCATCCGGGCGAGGACGACGTCCCCGGGCTGGTGCTCATCCCGGCGGCTGCCGCGCAGATCGAGATTCCGATGATCGCCTCCGGCGGCTTCGGCGACGCCCGTGGACTGGTCGCGGCGCTGGCGCTGGGGGCCGACGGGGTCAACATGGGCACGCGGTTCATGTGCACCGTCGAATCGTGCATCCACCAGAACGTCAAGGACGCCATCGTCGCCGGCGACGAGCGTGGCACCGAGTTGATCTTCCGCACCCTGCACAACACCGCCCGTGTCGCGAGCAACGTGGTGTCGCGCGAAGTGGTGGAGATTCTCAAGGGCGGCGGTCAGTTCGAGGACGTCAAGGATCTGGTGGCCGGGGTTCGCGGGCGCAAGGTGTTCGACGACGGCGATCTGGACGCCGGCATCTGGACGGTGGGCACCGTGATGGGCCTGATCAACGACATCCCGACGTGCGACGAGCTGATCTCCCGCATCGTGCGGGAGGCGGAGGACGTCATCACCGCACGGCTGGGCGGCATGGTGGCCACCCCCGTTGCGGCTACCGCTTGACCCCTAGACGCACGAGAGCCGCCGACCCATGGTCGGCGGCTCTTCGTGTATCGGTCTGGCAGGCGCCGTCTCAGACGGCTTCGGCGAGGTCCGGAAACTGCTCGGCAGTGTCTCCCTCGACGAGGAAGTCCCCGTGGTAGAGGGCCTCGAAATCAACCTTGATGACGTTGGCATTGCTCTCGTCGATCCACATGTACTGAACAGTAACCTCAGGCATTGAGAGAACTCTGAGCCTGGATTCTGAAAATGGTGGCAATTGTTACCGGGAAGTAGGTTCGTCCCCTGTGCCACCCGGCCGAGAACGCAAGAAGCCGCCGACGGATACGTCGGCGGCTTCGCCTACCGCGTGGGCAGGACGGATCCCGTGTGCACCCGAGGGTGCGACCGGTCGGCTCGCGTTGGTTGCGGGTGAACCCGCGACCGATTAGACGGCTTGGGCGAGGTCGGGGAACTGCTCGGAGCAGTCACCCTCGACGAGGAAGTCCCCGTGGTAGAAGGCCTCGAAGTCAACCTTGATGACATCTGCGCTGGTGTCGTCGATCCACATGTACTGGACAGTAACCATCACCATTAAGAGTTCTTTGAGTCACGATTCGGAAAACCCTGGCAATTCTTACCTCGAAGTAGGGTTCTAGGCCCCCGGGGCGCTCAGGTGCAGCGGGTTGACGCCGTTCAGCAGCACCCAGGTGGCGACCGCCGCGGCCACTGCGACCAGGAACAACGGGATCGTCACGGTCCCCGGCCAGCTCGGTCGCGCGAACACGCGGGCGTCCACGGAATGGCCGCCGGCCCCGACGAAGAGCAAGGCCGCTCCGGCAAACGCCACGAGGAACGGCACGTTGAAGGGATCCGACCACACGGCGGCGCCGGACACGGTGACCGCCCAGGCGTCGATCATCGCCGCGAGGATGCCGCACGCGGCCAACGGAGTCAGCAAACCCAGCAGCAGTGCGGCGCCGCCGGCGATCTCGGTGGCCGTCACCAGGTAGGCGGCGAATGTGGGCGACCGCCAGCCACCGTTCGCCATGAACTGCGCGGTGGAGGTGAAGTCGACCGCCTTGAGGATGCCGGCCTGCAGCGCGGTGCCGGCCACCCCGATCCGCAGGATCAGGACCCCGACGTCGTGCAGTGACGTGGCGTTCCTGGTTCGCCGTGTGAGCACGCCGGTCGTCGCCATGGCGACCACCCTAGGGGTGCGTTGAACGATCCGTCCCCCGCCGTCGTGCCATTGAGGGGAGAGGCGTTGACCAATTCAAGTTAACGCTGATAAGTTACCGCCGGTACTACAGGAAGGGGACCGTGTGCTGCACCGCATCGCACGCTCGGCGATCGCCGCACCACGCCGCATCCTGGCCGTCGCCGCGCTGGTCATGGTCGCCGCCGCGATCTTCGGCATCCCGGTGGCCAAGAGCCTCTCGGCGGGCGGCTTCCAAGACCCGAACGCGGAATCGTCTCTGGCCGGCCGGCTGCTCACCGACAAGTTCGGGCAGGGTGACATGCAGATGCTGGTCACCGTGACGGCGCCGGACGGCATCAGAAGCCCCACCGCGACCAAGGTCGCCGACGACGTCGTCACCCGGCTGAAGCAGTCTCCGCACGTCGCCGACGTCACCTCGGCGTGGACCGTCCCCCCGGCCGCCGCGGCGGCACTCACCAGCAGGGACGGCACCTCCGGCCTCGTCGTCGCCGGCATCACCGGCGGCGAGAACGACGCCCAGAAGTACGCCAAGGAACTGTCCGACGCCGTCACGCAGGACCGTGACGGCGTCACCGTTCGCTCCGGCGGCCTCGCCATGGTGAACGCCCAGATCACCGCGCAGACCGAACGCGACCTGCTGCTGATGGAGTCGATCGCCATCCCGCTGAGCTTCCTGGTGCTGGTGTGGGTGTTCGGGGGGCTGGTGGCCGCCGCGTTGCCGATGCTCGTCGGCGGCCTGGCGATCGTGGGGTCGATGTCGGTGCTGCGGCTCATCACGCTCGGCACCGACGTGTCGATCTTCGCCCTCAACCTCTCGACCGCACTCGGGCTGGCCTTGGCCATCGACTACACGCTGCTGATCCTTAGCCGCTACCGCGACGAGCTCGCCGACGGCGTCCCCCGCGACCAGGCCCTGATCCGCACGATGTCGACCGCCGGCCGGACGGTGCTGTTCTCCGCCACCACGGTCGCGCTGTCGATGGCCGCGATGCTGATGTTCCCCATGTACTTCCTGAAGTCCTTCGCCTACGCGGGCGTCGCCACGGTGGCGTTCGCCGCCGCCGCGGCGGTCGTCGTCACGCCCGCCGCGATCTGGCTGCTCGGCGACCGGCTCGACGGCCTCGACGTCCGTCGACCGTTGCGACGGTTGTTGCGCAGGGACGAGCCCACGGCCAAACCCGTCGAGCAGATCTTCTGGTACCGCTCCACCAAGGCGGTCATGCGCCACGCGATCCCCGTCGGACTGACCGTGGTGGTGCTGTTGCTCGCGCTCGGAGCCCCGTTCCTCAGCGTGCGGTGGGGATTCCCCGACGACCGGGTGTTGCCCACGTCGGCGTCCGCGCACCAGGTGGGCGACCAGCTTCGTGACGACTTCGCCGACGACTCGTCGACCACGGTGACCGTCGTCGTCCCCGACGTCGACGGACTCGCACCAGATGCGCTCGGGACGTACGCCGCCGACCTGTCCAAGGTGCCCGACGTGGCCTCGGTCTCCGCGCCGACGGGGACGTTCGTCGGCGGCGCCAGAGTAGGCCCACCGTCGGCCGCCACCGGGTTGGCCGACGGCAGCGCGTTCCTCAGCGTCGGCAGCACGGCGTCGCTGTTCTCCGACGCCTCCGAGGCGCAGCTCGACGCGCTGCACGGCGTCGCCGGACCGGGCGGCCGCGACGTCCAGCTGGGCGGCGTCGCGCAGATCAACCGCGACAGCGTGCAGGCGATCACCACCCGGTTGCCGTGGGTGCTCGGGCTCATCGCCGTCATCACGTTCGGTCTGCTGTTCCTGCTCACCGGCAGCGTCACCCTGCCGCTGAAAGCCGTTCTGCTGAACATCCTTTCGTTGACCGCCGCCTTTGGCGCGCTGGTGTGGATCTTCCAGGACGGCCATCTGAACGCGCTGGGCACCACGCCGACCGGAACGCTCGTCGCCAACATGCCGGTGCTCCTGTTCTGCATCGCCTTCGGGTTGTCGATGGACTACGAGGTCTTCCTGGTCGCCCGCATCCGGGAGTACTGGCTGGGGCTGAGGGCGAACGGGGATGCGACGCCGTCGGGTCTGCGGGCCATCCACGCGGCGCGTGCCGACAACGACGAGGCCGTCGCCCTGGGTCTGGCCCGCACCGGGCGCGTGATCACCGCCGCCGCCCTGGTGATGTCGATATCGTTCGCCGCGCTGATCGCCGCCGAGGTGTCGTTCATGCGGATGTTCGGCGTCGGCCTGACATTGGCGGTGCTGGTCGACGCCACGCTCGTCCGGATGGTGCTGGTGCCCGCGTTCATGCACGTGATGGGTGGCTGGAACTGGTGGGCGCCACGGCCGCTGGTCTGGCTGCACCAGCGGATCGGCATCAGCGAGGCCGGTTTGGGGCCCGACCACGAGATTCGGCCGACGTCAGACCGCGGCATGGTCGCCTCGGCAGACGGTCGCTGACGTGACGCCGCTCAAGCGTCGCCGGGCCGCCAGAGGTTCCGGGGATCACCTCCGCGAGGAGATCCTCGACGCCACCACCGATCTGCTGATGGAGACGGGGCACGCCAAGGCGGTGTCGATCCGCTCGGTGGCGCATCGCGTAGGCGTCACGCCGCCGTCGATCTATCTGCACTTCGCCGACAAGGACGCCCTCCTGGACGCGGTGTGCGCCAGGTACTTCGAGGCGCTGGACCAGGTGATGCAGCAGGTGGCGCTGGACCAGCCGTCGACGATCGACCGGTTGCGGGCGCAGGGGTTGGCGTACATCCGCTTCGCCATGGCGAACCCCGAGCTGTACCGCATCGCCACGATGGGCGAGGGCAGGCCCGGCAGCGACGTCGACGTCACCCTCAACAGCTCGGCGTTCGTGCACATGCGGGCGTCGGTGGAGTCGCTGATGGACGAGGCCGTCTACCCGGCGGGCGATGCCACCATGGCCGCATTGGAACTGTGGACGGTGGCGCACGGCGTTGCCGCCCTTGCCATTTCGCGACCCTATCTGCCCTTCGGCGACGTCGAGGCGTTCGCCGACCGGGTGATGCGATCCGCGTGCTGCGGGCACATCGTGACGGGAATGCTGGGACTGGACGTGCCGCCGATGGAGGCGGTCGGCAAGATCAAGGGGCTGGTGAACTGATGGCTGCCGACGTGGTGGACAACCCGTTCTTCGCGCGGCTGTGGTCGAACATGACCAGCCGCGAGCCGGAGACGGTCCGGCGGCTGCGTCGCGAGAATTTGGCCGGACTGACGGGACGCGTGCTCGAGGTGGGGGCCGGTACCGGCACCAACTTCGAGCTGTACCCGGCCACGGTCACCGAGGTGGTCGCCGTCGAACCGGAGCGGCGGCTCGCGGCCATCGCCACGCGGGCCGCGGCGTCGGCGACGGTACCGGTGACCGTCACCACCGACACCGTCGAGGACTTTCAGACCGACGAGCCCTTCGACGCCGTCGTCTGCTCGCTGGTGCTGTGCTCGGTCGAGGACCCCGACGGCGTTCTGCGCCAACTGTTTTCGATGCTGCGGCCCGGCGGCGAGCTTCGGTACCTCGAGCACGTCGCCAGCGGCGGGGCGCGGGCGCCGCTGCAAAAGCTGGCCGACGCGACCATCTGGCCACGCCTGCTGGGCAACTGCCACACCCACCGCGACACCGAACGGTCGATCGTGGGCGCCGGGTTCGAGGTGCGCGAGGGCCGCCACGAGTGGGTGATGCCGGCATGGGTGCCGGTGCCGGTGTCGGAGACCGCGATCGGCCGGGCCGTGCGACCCGCGTAGCGACGGCTAGACGGGTCTGACGGCGCCCGGGACCGTCTTGCTCAGGGTGAAGTCGTTGGCGGGACCCACCGGACAGGTCGCGGATTCGGCCGAGACGCCACTTACCTGACCCCTGAGGCTGATCGCGTCCCATGACCACGTCTGCAACTCCGCGCCGCGGGTGCCGTCGGGGCAGCTGTGGCCGTCCGGCCTGTCGACCGTCATCGTCCATCGCCCGCCTGCCAGCTGCGCGTCGCCGCTCCATCCGCTGGAACTGGTGATGTGCGCGACGCACTGGCGCGACGGGGGACAGGTGGAACGGACCGTCCAGGACGTGTGAGCTCCGGCGCCGATCAGGTCCAACGTGTACCTGCCGCTGAAGTCGTCGGCCCAGGCCGGGCCCGCCAACCCCACCGATACCCCGGCGGCGATCAGGGTTGCCGTCAATCCACGGACTACGGTCATGATTCCTCCATTGCAGTGGCCAGAATTCTGTGCCAAACGTCGACCGTTCGCAGGACAACGGCGAAAGACGGTGCGTGCGGGAATACTGCGTTCGCCAGCGGCGTTGAATCCAAATGTCGGCTGTGCTGCCGGCCCCGGGCGTGCGGGATTCGTGACGCCGGGCAAAGTGCGAATTGCGTTGCTGCCCAATATGTTCAACTCCTGACAGTGCGCTTCGGATAGCTTTGGAAGTACTAGACGCGGGCCGCTCGTCGCGGTTGACTTCTTCTATGGCCGGTCGCATTCGCCGACTGTGGGCCACTGAATCGTTGGAGGAGAAATGACCGTCGAACGTATTAAATTGGCTGCCGCGACAATCGCCTGCGGCTCTCTCGTCGTCGCCGGCGCCGTCGTGTCCATCATGGGCCCGGGCGCCTCGCCCGACGTCGTCGCCGGGGGTTCCGGTGACTCGCCTACCGACACCAGCTACGTCCAGCCGACGGCGTCGGCGATGAAGCTCCCGGCGACGGTCGTCCAAGCCCCCGAGACCACCAACGAGATTGCGCCCACGACGCTGGCGACCCCGATGGCCGCGCCCACGTACAAGGCGACCGCCGCGCCCGGATGCGTGAACAACGGGCAGTGCCCCTAGCCGAGGAGGGCGGGCAACCGCTGAAGCAGCCCCGGCAACGCCGACGCCGACGTCTCCCGCAGTGAGATGGTGACCCGATCCGACAACGGAGTCTCCTCGGGGTTGACCTCCACGACGGGGATGCCCTCGGCGAGCGCCAGTTCGGGCAGGGCCGCCGCCGGGTAGACGATCGCCGACGTGCCGACCACGATCGCCACGTCCGCGCGGGTGACCGCCTCCACCGAACGATCCCACTCGTCGGACGGTAGGGGCTCGCCGAACCAGACCACGTCGGGCCGGATCATGCCGCCGCAACCACACCTGGGCGGTGCGACGGTCTCCACCGGAGCCGGCATCGCGGGCAGCGGACCCCCGTATGGCGCCTCGCAACGGTCGCAGCGGAAGCTGAAGAGGCTGCCGTGCACGTGGTACACCCGGCCACTGCCGGCCCGCTCGTGCAGATCGTCGACGTTCTGGGTGACCACCTGCACCTCGGCGCCGTCCTGCCAGGCCGCCACCGCGCGATGGCCGTCGTTCGGCCCGACCGCCTTCATCATGTAGTGGCGCCACAGGTACCACGCCCAGACCTTCTCCGGATGACGACGCCAGCCGTCGGAACTGGAGATTTCGTAGGGGTCGACCTTGGCCCACAGACCCGTCTCGACGTCGCGAAACGTCGGAACGCCGCTCTCCGCGGACATCCCCGCTCCGCTGAGCACCGTCACTCGCACGCCACCAAAGTAGCCGCTTTTTGTGATACTGGGCACGTGGGGGATTTGGGGGAGTGGGTCCGGGTCGACCCGGACGGGGCCAGGCCGCTGTTCGACCAGCTGCGCACGCAGATCATCGCGGGCGTGCGGGACGGCAGGCTGCCGCCCGGCACGAGGCTGCCGACCGTCCGTGAGCTGGCGCACCAGCTGAACATGGCGGTGAACACGGTGGCGCGTGCGTACCGGGAGCTTGAGGCGGCGGGTCTGTTGGAGACGCGCGGCAGATTCGGAACGTTCGTGGCGCGAATCGATCCCGCGGATGCGGCGATGGCGACCGCCGCGCACACCTTCGCCGCGGCGGCCAAGGCGCTCGGAATCTGCAAGGACGACGCGCTGCGCTACGTGGAAACGGCGCTCGGTTAGCCGAATTCGAGGAGGGTCAGCGACGGCCGGACCGGGTCGAGCAACGGGACGCGCTGCATCCCGGACAGCACCGCGTTGAGCACGCGACCGCGCCCACGGGGATAGGGCACGTCGTGAACCGCGCGGACGCCCGGCACGACGTCGACGAGCCGGGCGGCCTCCGACGGCGACATGCCGAAGGGCATCGCCGGCACCCGGTAGCGGGTGGAGGTCCACAGGCCGCCCCGGCGGGCCAGTGCGGCGAACCACGACGGTGGCAGGTCGAACATCATCCGGCCGCCGGGAAAGCGCCGCGCACACTCGGTGATCAGACCCATGGCGTCGGTCGGCTGCAGGTACATCAACAGGCCCTCGGCGGTGATGAACACGCCGTCGGTCTGCTCGACCCGGTCCATCCAGCCGTAGTCCAGCGCCGACTGGGCGCAGACGGACACCCGGTCCGACGTCGGCAGCAGCTTCTCGCGCAGCTGGGTCACCGGCGGGAAGTCGACCGTCAGCCAACGGAATTGGTGGCCGACGTCGCCGGCGTCGATCCGGTAGAAGCTGGTCTGCAGCCCCTCGGCGAGCGCCACGACCGTCGCCGAGGGATGCTCGCGCAGGTAGTCGCGGGTGGCGCCGTCGAAGGCCAGTGCCCGCACCGCCATGTCCTGGCGGCGGGTATAGCCGAACTTGGCGAAGTCGAACTCGATGGAGTCGACGAGCTGGACCGCCATCGGATCGTCGATGATGCCGTCGGCCCGGCGGGCTTCGTGCGCCCGAACCTGCAACGTCAGCAGTGCGGTCTCGGAGACTCCGGACAGGTCGACGTTCACCTTCATCGTGCGAGCACCTTCTCGATGGTTCGTAGGTTGCGGGTGGTGGTCGAGGACTTGTACCGCTTCTTGCCCATGGTCCGTCCGATGGTGGTGTCCAGCGTGCCGCTCTTGGGCACCTGCCAGTACACGACGCCGTCGCCGCGCTCGATCAGCTCGTCCGGCCCCGCGTCGGCGGCCAGCGCCGCGAGCTCGTCGAGTACGTCGGCGTCGGTGACGAAGGTGACGTAGGAGTGGTGGCCGTCGACCTCGCGCTCGAAGGGAAACCGGGCCGAGACGTCGGCGACCGCGTCCCGGTCGTACGCCAGCACCCAGGCGTCGTAGCCGAAGGCGTCGCGCAGCGCCGTCTCGGCCGTGGTCCGCACCGCGTCGACCTTGGCCTTGCTCGTCACCAGCACGTTTCCGCTGGCCAATATCGTCTCGACGTCGGTGAAGCCGGCGTCGGTCAGCGCCCGCGCGACCTCGGCCATCTTGAGATTGACTCCGCCGACGTTGACGCCACGGAGGAAGGCGACGTAGCGCGTCACCCGAACTCCGGCAGCGTGGTTCCCGCAACGGTGTTCATGGCTCCATGGTAGGAGCCGGCGAGGCCGAATCCGACCACACGCCGCGCCACGGTCGTACGCTGGCCACCATGACGCGCGACGTGTTCGACGACAAGCTCCTGGCCTTGATCGGCGGCAACTCGCTGGGCGTTCTCGCGACGGTCAAACGGGACGGCAGGCCCCAGCTGTCCAACGTGTCCTACCACTTCGACCCGCGGGAGCTGACGATGTCGGTGTCGATCACGGAGCCGCGCGCCAAGACCCGCAACCTGCGCCGCGACCCGCGGGCGTCGATTCACGTCAGCTCCGACGACGGCTGGGCATACGCGGTCGCCGAGGGCGACGCGATCCTGACCCCGCCCGCGAGCAATCCGCACGACGACACCGTCGAGGGCCTGATTGCGTTGTACCGCAACATCGCCGGCAAGGATCACCCCGACTGGGACGACTACCGCCGGGCCATGGTCGACGACCGACGGGTCTTGATGACGATGCCGATCCACCATCTCTACGGCATGCCGCCTGGCATGCGCTGACACGCGCTAGTCTCAACGCATGGCCGAGCAACCCGAAGACGAGAACAAGCGCAAGTTCCGCGAGGCGCTCGAGCGCAAGAAGGCCAACGCCGGCGGCGGGTCCGACCACAAAGACGGCGGACGCAAGCACGGCCCGCGCTCGACCGGCCCCGCCGAGGCTCACCGCGAGTTCCGCCGCAAGAGCGGCTAGCCCCGGGTCACCACCCGCCGACCCAACCCTCGAAGATCGCTTCCGGCTCGTCCTCGGGACGCTCCGATCGGCCGACGAGGAAGTCGAAGTCGCAGCCCCGGTCCGCCTGAAGCACGCGCTCGACGTACATCGAGGCGTACCCCCGGTTGTGACGTGACGGTCTGGGCGTCCAGGCCGCTCGGCGCGCGGCCAACTCGTCGTCGGACACCAGCATGTCGAGCGTCCCGGCGCGGGCGTCGAGCGCGACGACGTCGCCGTCGCGAACGAGGGCGAGGGGGCCGCCCACCGCCGACTCCGGGCTGACGTGCAGCACGCAGGTGCCGTAGGCGGTGCCGCTCATCCGGGCGTCGGAGATGCGAACCATGTCGGTGACGCCCTCGGTGAGCAGCTTGCTCGGGATGGGCAGCTGACCCCACTCCGGCATGCCCGGTGCGCCGCGCGGCCCGGCCGACCGCAGGATGAGCACCGAGTCGCGCGTCACCTCCAGCTCGGGATCGTCGAACCGTCGCATCAGATCGGCCATGTCCTCGAAGACCACGGCCGGTCCCCGGTGCACCAGCAGTTCGGGGCTGGCGGCGCTGCACTTGATCACTGCCCCGTTGGGCGCGAGGTTGCCCCGCACCACCGCGAGGCCGCCCGGCGGCTGGAACGGCGCGTCCAACGGTGCGATCACCGAGGTGTCGGTCGCCGCGGCGGTGGGAAGGTTGTCGGCCACGGTCTTGCCCGTCACGGTGACGGCGTCGGTGTGCAGCAGCGACTCCACCGACTTCATCACCGCCGGTATTCCGCCGGCGTTAAAGACCTGCTCGACGAGGTGCTCACCGGCCGGCCGCACGTTGACCACCAGCGGGGTGCGCGCCGAGAGTTCGTGAAACCGGTCCAGCGACAACGGAACTCCCACCCGGCCGGCGATCGCCAGCAGGTGCACGATGGCGTTGGTCGACCCGCCGACGGCGAGCATCAGCGTGATGGCGTTGTCGAAGGCCTCCTGCGTCATGACCTGCGACGGCCGGAGCCGTTCGACGGCCAACCCGACCGCTCGCGCGCCGATCTCCTCGGCCACCTGCAGCCGGCGGGAGTCCATCGCGGGGATGGCCGCGGCGCCGGGCAGCGTCATGCCGAGACCCTCGACGAGGGTGGCCATCGTGGAGGCGGTGCCCATCTCCGGGCAGTGCCCCCGCGACGGTCCCGCCGCGGCCTCCAGTTGTTCGTACTCGGCCATCGACATCCGGCCGGCCCGCACGTCGTCGACGTACTCCCACAGGTCGGTGCCCACCCCGAGCTGCTTGCCCCGGAACACCGCGGGCGCGGCGGGTCCGCCGGTCAGCGCGATGGCGGGGACGTCGGCGCTGGCGGCCCCCATCAGCTGTGCCGGCACGGTCTTGTCGCAGCCGCCGAGCAGGACCACGGCGTCGAAGGGGTACGCGCGGATTGACTCCTCGACGTCCATCGCCATCAGGTTGCGGAACAGCATGGTGGTCGGCTTCATCAACTGCTCGCCGAGTGACATGGTGGGGAACTCCAGCGGGAAGCCGCCCGCGGCAAGCACCCCGCGCCGCACCGAGTCGGCCAGACCGCGAAAGTGCATGTTGCAGTTGACGACTTCGGACCACGAGTTGCAGATGCCCACGATCGGCCTGCCCTCGAAGGCCATCCGGGAGAACCCCGACGCCCGCATGGCCGAGCGGTGCACGAACCCCGGCACGTCCTTGCCCGCGAACCATTTGGCGCTGCGCAACCCGCCTGCGGGCGTCGTCACGGTCAGCGGACCCGGGCTGCGTACGCGGTGACCTTGCGCAGCGCGGGTTGGCGCGCCGCCCGGTAGCCCACCCAGCGTCCAGGCCTGGTGGACATCAGGCCGCCGACGACGCGTTGCTGCCACGGCGCCTTGCGGCCACCGGCCCCGGTGCCGGCGCGGACCGGGGCGGCCGTGCCCGACGCGTCCGCGAGGACGACCTGTGCCGCGTTGTGGCCGTTGGCTCCCATCACGCCACCGCCGGGGTGGGTACCCGACCCGCAGAGGTAGTAGTTGCGAACGGGCGTCCGGTAATTCGCCAGCTCGGGCAGCGGCCGCGCCCCGAACAGCTGGTCGAGCATCATGCTGCCGTGGAAGATGTTGCCGTCGGTGATCAGGTACTCGTGGTCCAGGTCGTCGGGGGTGATGACGACGCGGTCGAGGATGTGCTCGCGAAGGTTCGGCGCGTAGGTGAACAGATCCTCGAGGACGAGGTCGGCCCACTTCTCCTTCTCGGCCGCCCACGTGGTCCCGGTCAGTTCCGAGGGCAGCTGCTGGATGCCCAGGGTCATCGTGTGCAGTCCGGCGGGGGCGAGCGAGTCGTCGGTCACCGACTGCGTGACCGCCTCGATGACGAAGGTGCTCGGGAAGGTCCCGCGCCGCTGCGCCTCGTAGGCCTCCTCGAACGCCTCCCGGCTGGGACCGAGCAGCTGATGTCCGTGATGCTGCGGGCCCTCGGTGGCGTCGGGGAACGGAAGGTATTGCGGCAGTTCGTCGATCAGGAGGTGGATCCTGGCCATCGAGCCGCGGGTGTCGATGTTCTCGACGTCGCGGACCAGCTTGGCCGGAAGCACTCCCGGTCCGACGAGCTTGAGCAGCGACCGCTTGGGGTCGGCGTTGGAGATCACCCGGGCGGCGGTGATCACGGTTCCGTCGGTCAGCCGCACCCCAGTGGCCGTGCCGCGCTCGACGATCACCCTCTCGACCGGCGTCGAGGTGCGGATCGTCGCACCGTGGTGACGCGCACCGGCGGCCAGTGCCTCGCTGATGGCGCCCATGCCGCCGCGGGCCAGGCCGAATTGGCCGAAGTTGCCGTTGAACTCGCCCCAGGAGTGGTGCCCGTAGGTGTACGCCGTGCCGGGCGTGGAGGGTCCGCCGAAGATCGACACCATCCCGAAGAACGTCAGCATGCTCTTGAGCCGCTCGTCTTCGAAGTACCGGTCCAGCAGGTCGCGGACCGACAGCAGTGTGAACTCGTCGAACAGCGTCTGCTCGCCGGCCGCCTCGAACGCGGCGAACACCTCCGAGCGCTGCGGTGGCGGCGACAGCAGATAGGGGGTGACGAGACTGGCGAAGCGCTGCAGCCGCACCCCGAAGTCGAGGAAGGCCTGGGCGTCGTCCTTGTTGATCTTCTCCAGCTCGCGCAGCGTGCGGTCGGTCTCCTTCCACATCGTGAACGAGGTGCCGTCGCGGAAGAGACTGAAGGACAGCGCATCTCCCTGGTACAGGTCCAGGCCGAAGCGGGCCAGCTCGAGGTCGGCGATGATCTCGGGCCGCAGCAGTCCCGCGATGAACGCGCACGACGACCACTTGCTGCCGGGGATCAGTTCCTCGGTGACGCAGGCCCCGCCGACCAGGTCCCGGGCCTCCAGGACCAGCACCCGCTGCCCAGCCTTGGCCAGGTAGTTGGCGGTGACGAGGCCGTTGTGGCCCGCACCGATGATGACGGCGTCGTACTCCGGTTGTTCGGTCATGTCAGATCTCCTGCGGCAGCGGTGATTTGCGGGTCAGCAGCGTGACGACGCTGCCGGGTTGGACCAGTTCGTCGAACTTCTCGACCACCGGCTTCAGTTGCGGTGAGGAATCGCGGACGCGTTCCCATTCGGGCCACGACGAGACGGTCATGATCTCGACGACGTCGGCGCCCTCGCCGTCGTCTCCGTCGACGAGGTACACCTCGAAGCCGAAAACCACGTCGAACGCCAGGCACGTGGGCCGGTCGAGTTCGGCCGAGAACCGTTCGAACTGCTCGGCGGTGACCCCGGGGCGCAGGCGAAAGGTGTTGACCGCGCTGACGGGCATCAGGCGATCTCGCGGTTGATCATGACGTGCTTGACCTCGGTGTACTCCTCAAGGGCGTAGACCGACATGTCCTTGCCGTTGCCGGATTGCTTGAAGCCACCGTGCGGCATCTCCGGGGTGACGGGCAGGTGGTCGTTGATCCAGACGGTGCCGAACTGCAGATCGCTGGACGCGGTCATCGCCCGGGACAGGTCGTTGGTGAACACCGATGCGGCAAGGCCGTATTCGGTGTCGTTGGCCCAAGCGATCACGTCGTCGCCGTCGCCGAACCGCGTCACCGACGTGACCGGGCCGAACACCTCGTTGGTGACGATCTCGTCGCCCTGACGCGCGCCGACGACGACGGTGGGCGCGGTGTAGAAACCGGTGCCCGGATTGTCGCCCTGGATCAGCTCGGTGTGCCCGGTGGCCTTGGCGCGCTCGACGAAGCCCTCCACCCGGTCGCGGTGGGCTGCGGTGATGACCGGACCCATCGAGGTGTTCTCGTCGGCGGTGTCGCCCAAGTTCAGTTCCTTGACCGCCTTTTCGAGACCGGCGACGAACTCGTCGTGCACGGAGTCGTGAACGTAGAGCCGGGACGCAGCCATGCAGTCCTGTCCGGAGTTGCAGAACGCACCCTCGGTGATCTTGGCGACGGCCTGCGCGACGTCGGCGTCGGAGTACACCAGCACCGGTGCCTTGCCGCCGAGTTCGAGGTGCAGCCGCTTGAGGTTCGAATCGGCGGAGGCGTGCATCAGCGCCCGGCCGGTCGCGACCGACCCGGTGAGTGAGGACATGCGCACCCGGGGGTGGGCGACCAGCCGGGCGCCGACCTCCTTGCCGTCACCGGTCACGACGTTGAACACACCCGCCGGGAAGAGGTCCTCGGCGAGTTCGGCGAGCCGCAGCACCGAGTAGGGCGTGTGCTCGGAGGGTTTGAGCACCAACGTGTTTCCGGTGAGAAGGGCGGGGGAGATCTTCCAGATCGCCATCAGCAGGGGGTAGTTCCACGGTGCGACCGAGCCGACGACACCGAGGGGGTCGCGCCGGATGATGCTCGTCTTGCCCCGCACGAACTCGGCCGCGGCGCGGCCCTCCATGGTGCGGGCGCCGCCCGCGAAGAACCGGAGGTGATCGGGGATCATCTCCATTTCCTCGAGTGCGAGACCGATGGGCTTGCCCACGTTGCGGGACTCGATCTCGGCCAGCGTGCGCTGGTCGGCCTCGACGCGGTCGGCCAGGGTGAGGAACGCCCGGGCGCGTTCGCCCACCGGTGTTCTCGCCCAGTCGGGGAAGGCGGCTTCGGCGGCCGCTACCGCGCGGTCGACGTCGGCCGCACCGCCACGGGCGATCTCGGCGAAGGCCTCACCGGTGGTGGGGGCGAGTACCTGGTCGACGCCGCCGCCGGCCGCCTCGGTCCAGGTGCCGTCGACGAACATCTTGGTGTGGAAGGTCATGCTCACTCCTCGGTGGTGGTGGGTGCGCCGCCGGCCGCCATGGCCAGCAGGGCGCGAACTTCGTCTTTCGACATGGGTTGTTGCGCAATGGACGTGTGCACCATCAAGCCTTCGACGACGACGTCGACGAGCCGCGCGGTGGTGCGGTCGAAGTGCTCCGCGAGGGCATCCTCGGCGCGCTCCATCCAGCGCTGGGTCAGGTGCCGGATCGCAGGCCTGCGTACGGCGCCGCCGTACAGCTCGTAGGTGACGGCGAGTTCGTTGGGCTGGCTGGCGAGGTCGTCGGTGATCGCCGAGGCGATGCACTCGACGATGTCGTCCCCGTCGCCGCACGCCGCGAGGCGGGCCTCGAAGCGCGTGGCCAACGCGTCGACGTGGGCCTCGAATGCGCGCTGGACGAGGTCGTCCAGCGTCGCGAAGTGGTAGGTGACCGAGCCCAGTGGCACGTCGGCGGCGGCGGCGACGGCACGGTGGGTGATGCCGGCGACGCCGTCGCGGGCGAGTACCTGCAGGGCCGAGGCCACGATGCGCTCCTTTCTGTCGGGGTCGTGTCGACGTGCCCGCCGCGGTGCGGATCCCATGCCCACTCCCTCGTTAAGAACATTCGTACGCATCGTTGCGGACAAATGTACGTAACGTCGGGCGTCGGCGCGCGGCGAACGGTGAAAGACGTTGGACTACTGAGCTTCTGGCGCCGGCTCGGGCACGTCGCGCTCGTTGAGCGCCTGCCCGACCAGTGCATACCGAGACGGTGCCGCGAATTTGAGGTAGGCGCCGTAGGCCGCACCCGCGAGGAAGGCGATGAACACCAGGGAGAGCATGATCGCCGCCATGGTGCCCTGCACGCCGAGCAGCACGTCGAGGCTGTCGAGGGTCAGGACGAAGAACCCGCCGAGTCCCACGATCGCGAGAAGCGGTGCGATCACGGTGTTCCAGGGCCGCTTGTCGACGTCGGACCTGCGGAAGAACGCGAAGATTGCGATGCCCGCGACCAGCTGCGACAGGATCACCCCGACGGTGCCGATGCCCGTCGCCCAGGTGAACAGCGTCGCGAACGGATCCTGCCGGAAGAGGGCGAACAGCGCGATCACGACGCCGACGGTCACGCTCTGGACGATCGACGCGACCCACGGCGTCTGGCGGCGCGGCAGCGTCCAGCCGAGCGGCTGCCAGATGAGGCCCTGCCTGCCGAGGGAGAACGTGTAGCGCGAGACGTTGTTGTGAAAGGTGACGATGGCCGCGAACGTCGCGGTCACGATCAGCATCTGAAAGACCAGGGAGATGTTGTGGCCGATGATGGTGTCGCTGGCCACGAAGATGAAGTTGCCACCCGTCTCGGTGGCGATCCCGACGACCCGGTCGACGCCGAGGGCGTTGATGACGAGCCAGCCCGACACCGCGTACAGGACGCCCATGAACGCGATCGACAGATACGTGGCGCGCGGGATGGTGCGCGCCGGATCCCGCGCTTCCTCGCCGTAGATCGCCGACCCCTCGAAGCCGATGAACGAGGCGTGCGCGAACATCAACGCGACGCCCAGTGCGCCACCGAGCACGACGCTGGGCGCGAACGGCTCGAACGAGAACTGCGACACGGGCACCGCGTCACCGAACAGGCTGAACGCGCTGAGGATGGTGATCATGGTGACCTCCAGCGTCATGAACACCCCGAGGACCTTCGCGCCGGAGTGCACGCCCTGCACCCCGAGGCCCAGACACAACAGCAGGCCGACGAATGCGTATGCCCACCAGGGAACGTCGACGCCCAGTCGCGGATTGATCAGCTCGGCGGCGTAGTAGCCGAAACCGCCGTACAGCCCGGCCTGGATCGCGTTGTAGGCGAAGATCGCGAGGAACGCCGACCCCAGTCCGGGGATGCGTCCTAGCCCCAACGTCACGTAGGCGTAGAACGCGCCCGCATTGGTGACGTGTCGGCTCATCGCCACGTATCCGACGGCGAAGATCATCAGCACCACCGCGGCGATGACGAACGCACCGGGCATCCCGACGCCGTTGCCCGAACCGATGATGATGGGGAACAGCGCGACCACGACGGTCAGCGGCGACGCCGCGGCGATGATGTAGAAGAAGATGCTCGGCACGCCGAGGCTGTTCTGCTTGAGGCCATGGTTGCGCCGCCCGGCAGGTGGCGACGTGTCGGGCGGGGTGCCGGTCGGCGACGTCGAAACGGGCCGGCGCGGGGGTAGGGAGGCGGTGACGTTCTCCATAGTCGTTCATCTTTCGTGTCTTTGGGCGTGTGAAGAGGCAAGGGGACCGGGCGGCGCGGCGGTCCGTCACCCCCTCGTGCCGAGTGCGAGGTCGAGGAGAAGGTCTTCCTGACCGCCGACCATCGACCTGCGGCCGGCTTCGACGAGCAGGTCGCGGGTGTCGACGCCGACGTCGGCGGCGATGCGCTCGGCGTGCAGGAGAAAGCTGGAGTACACGCCGGCGAAGCCCAGCGTCAGCGTTTCGCGGTCGACTCGGACGGGCCGCTGCTGCAACGGCCGGACGACGTCGTCGGCGGCGTCCATCAGGGCGTACAGGTCGCACCCGTGCTGCCATCCGTGGAGTTCGGCGACGGCGACGAAGGCCTCCAGCGGGCAATTGCCCGCGCCCGCACCGAGACCGGTCAGCGAGGCGTCCACGCGGTGCGCGCCCTCCTCGACCGCCACCAGCGAATTGGCAACGCCCAGAGCCAAATTGTGGTGTGCGTGCACCCCGATCGAGGTCGTCGGTGCGAGGACCTCGCGGTAGGCGCGCACCCGATCGCGGATGCCGGTCATCGTCAACCGGCCGGCCGAGTCGGTCACGTAGACGCACTCGGCGCCGGCGTCCTCCATCACCTTGGCTTGGGCGGCCAGCCGGTCCGGCGGGGTGAGGTGCGACATCATGAGGAAGCCGGCGACGTCGAGTCCGAGCGACCGGGCGGTGCCGATGTGCTGGCGGGCGATGTCGGCCTCGGTGCAGTGGGTCGCGACCCGCACCGAGGTGACGCCGAGGTCGACGGCTGCGCGCAGGTCGTCGAGCGTTCCGATGCCGGGGATGAGAAGCGTTGTCAGACGGGCGGTGTGGACCACCTCGGCCGCGGCCGCGATCCAGGCGCCGTCGTCGTGCGCGCCCGCCCCGTAGGTGAGGCTGCCGCCGGCCAATCCGTCGCCGTGGGCGACTTCGATCGCGGCGACGCCCGCGGCGTCGAGGGCGCTCGCGACACGTCTGACGTCGTCGAGGCTCAGCGAGTGCCCGACGGCGTGCATGCCGTCGCGCAGCGTCACGTCCTGGACGTAGACCTCCGTGGTCATCGGACCGCCTCGGGGGTTAGGGTGACCAACTGCTCGGCGACCTGGACGGCGGCGGCCGTCATGATGTCGAGGTTGCCCGCGTAGGCCGGAAGGTAGTCCGCGGCACCCTCCACCTCCAGGAAGACCGTCACCTGCATCAGGTCGAGGTGGCCGGCGGCCCCGGCGAGGCGACGACGCGGGTCCGCCGTCGGGACGTGGTCGACGCGAACGCGTTGGGCCAGGCGGTAACCCGGCACGTAGCGCGCCACCTCGGCGACCATTGCCGTGACCGCGGAGTCGACCACGTCCTCGTCCGCCGTCGACACCAGCGCGGCGACGGTGTCGCGCATCAGCATTGGCGGCTCGGCCGGGTTGAGCACGATGATCGCCTTGCCCCTGGTGGCCCCGCCGACGATCTCGATGGCGCGCGCCGTCGTCTCGGTGAACTCGTCGATGTTGGCCCGCGTGCCGGGACCCGCCGACCGTGACGAGATGGACGCGACGATCTCCGCGTAGTGCACGTCGGTCACACCGGCCAGCGCCGCGACCACCGGAATCGTGGCCTGGCCGCCGCACGTCACCATGTTGAGGTTCCGCTGACCCGCGAGGCGCGCCATGTTGACCGCGGGTACGACGAACGGACCGATGGCGGCGGGGGTGAGGTCGACGACTCGCCTGCCGGACTCCAGCAGCGCCGCGTCGTTCACGTGATGGGCACCGGCGCTGGTCGCGTCGAACACCACCTCGACGTCGTCGAAGGCGTCGAGCCTCAGCAGACCGTCGACGCCGTCGGCGGTGACCGCCACGTCCAGCGCGGCGGCACGCGCGAGACCGTCACTGTGCGAGTCGATCCCGGCCATCGCCGCGACGTCGAGCACGCTCGAGCGGCGCAGCTTCATCAACAGGTCGGTGCCGATGTTCCCCGACCCGATGATGGCGGCCCGATGACGTCGAGTCATCATTCCTCCGTTCGTCGTCGTCGCGGTGTCAGTTGGTGTGCGCGTGCGCCACGGGCCGCGGCTTCGGTGAGACCGCGACGTCGGGAGCGCTGGTCTGCACCAGCTCGTTGAGGATCGCGGCGTGGCGGACCTTGTGGCGGACCAGGTCGGCGTGGAACTCGGGGCGAACCCAGCCGTTGTACATGACCGCCTCCGACTCGCCGGGCTCGATCTTGAAGTAGACCGGTCCCGCGACGCGCGCGATGTCGCCGGCCTCCCAGAGCCGGTTCATACCGCCGAAGGACTCGAAGGTCTCGGCCCAGACGTCGAGCGGGACGTCGACGGAGTTGCGGATGGCAGCCAGCATCGGGCGCGAGAGGTCGCCGACGGGGTTGACGCTGTCGGCGCCGAGATCCTGCAGGATCCGGATGGAGGCGGGGTTGGCGTGACCGGCGTAGACCGAGATCTTGAACTTGGCGTCCGCCGGGATGTGGCCGGCGTCGCGCGCCTTGTTCAGGATGTCGAGAACCCCTTCGTCCCAGACCAATACGCCGCGGATGCCGGTGGAGAAGATGCGGAGGTAGTCGTCGAGCAGGTAACGGATGTTGTCCAGGCCGCGGACGCGTCGCCCGCCGGCCTGACCCTCCGTGCTCAGCGCCTGGCGGCCGAGGTCCCACCCGGTGCGCGGCCCGGGAACGGCGATCAGTTCGATCCCGCGCTCCGCGGACAGGGCGGCGACGTCGGCCAGCTCGCTCGTGGTGAGCAACGTGGTACCGCCGCCGAAGGCGATGGCACGGTGGATGAACACCCCCTGCTCGTCGGCCTCGTCGAGCATGGCCTCCATGGTCGAAAGTCGTTCGACCCCAGAGATTTCCAGGCGATACTTGCCGCCGTCGTCGAACGCCTTGGTCGACGGGGTGAGGGCGTAGTCGTCGGCCGTCAAGAGGTCTTGTGCGGCCAGGATGCTGGCCCCGTCGACCTTGGAACGACGGCTGTCGGCTGCGGTGGGCATCGCTTCTCCTTCGAAGGCCGGATGGCGCATCATCCGGAAGTTTCACTGAGTGATATCTAACTGCGCTGAATGAAATCTAGGAGACGTGGGTCACGCTGTCAACCGGAACGGGCGATTCACTGGGTACTGGTAACCTTCACTGAGTGAAAACAGCTGCGGCATCGGAGAAGTCCACCAGCCTGATCGGCGTCGAACGCACGGCCAGGATTCTCACCGCGGTGGCGGACTCCGAGGTCGGAAATCTCACCGAAATAGCAAGGCGCACAGAGCTAAACGAGGCGACGGTGCTGCGTTACCTCAACAGTCTGTCCTCGCTCGGTTACGTCGAACGCTTCAACGCCAACCAGTACCGACTGGGCTGGGAGATCTTCCGGCTCGGCCAGCGGGCCTTCTCCAACCAGGTTCCCTCCGACGCGGTGATCCCCACCATGGAGCGGCTGGTGAACGAGTTCAACGAGACCGTGAACTTCGCCGTGCACAAGGACCGCAGCGTCGTCATCCTCGAAGTCGTCGAAGGCAGGCGTGCGGTGAAGAAGGTCAGCGACGTGGGCCAGACCGACCCGTGGCACGCGTCGGCGTTGGGCAAGGCACTCTTGGCGACGATGCCCGACAGCGTCTGGCACGACGTCGTCGCCTCGGCCGGGCTCCCGGAGTTGACCGCACACACGATCACCTCGATGAAGAACATGGCCGCGGAGATCACGGAGATTCGCGAGCAGGGCTTCGCGGTCGACCGCGAAGAGGCCGCCGAGGAACTCACCTGCGTGGCCGCCGCCGTGCCCACCGCGAACGGGGCACCGTCGCGCTACGCGCTGAGCATCAGCTTCCTGACCCACCGGCTGACTGCCGAGAGCCTGGCGCACGCGGGCACCCAGGTGGTCGCGGGCGCGCGCGAGATCGCGGCCAAGCTGCCGTGACGGACCGCCGTCATGTAGCGACGGCTACCCGACGTTCCTGCAGCACGACCCCGACGAGACAGACGGCGGCGAGCACCGCGGTGGCGACGGCGAAGCTGACCCCGGCGGTGCGCAACCCCAGGTGCTGAGAAGCGAAGCCCTCGGCGATCACCGGCAGCGAGATGGCCACGTAGGCCACGACGAAGTACGTCGAGCTGACCTCCGCGCGGCGGTCGGCCGGTACCAGTTCGGCGACGGCGGCCAGGCCGCGGCTGAAGCTGATGCCCTGCCCGATGCCGGCCACCGCGCCAGCGACGACCAGCAGCGGCAGCGACGCCAGGTACAGCGCGACGGCCAGCATCACCATGCCGACGACCAGGATCGCGCAGCCGATCGCGACAGCCCGGCGCGGTGGGATGTGACGAGCCGGTAGCTGGACGATCGCCGAGGCGACGAAGATGGAGCTCGCCACCAGACCGGCGACGGCGTGGTTCTCGATCCCGATGACCGATCGGACGAACGTCGGTACCACCGCCATGAACAGGCCCGTGACGGAGAAGCCGGCGAACGCCGCGGTCGCCGCGGTCAGGAAGACGGGGCGCATCTCCGCTGGCACCGAGAGGCGTTGCAGCCCAAGTGTTCCGGTGCGCGACGACGTCTCAGGGACCGCCCACACCGCGCCGACGGCCAGCAGCACCAGCACGATGTGCACGACGAACGACAGCTGCAACGGGCCGGGCGCGTACTGCACCAGCACGCCCGCGAGCAGCGGACCTGCACCGAGGCCGCCGATGTTGGCGACGGTCGCGACGGCCGTCGCCCGGTCGCGCTGATGCGACGGCGAGGTTTCGACGATGGCGGCGGTCGCGGTTCCGGTGAAGATGCCGGCGGACAGGCCCGAGAGCACCCGGCCCACCAACAGCAGCGGCACGTCGTCGGCGAACAGGAACACCACGGCGCTGGCCAGGGCGAAACCGGCGCCGGCCAGCAACACGGGCCGCCTTCCGAGCGCGTCGGACCACCGGCCGAACAGGAGCAGCGCGGCGAGCACGCCGACGGCGTAGGTGGCGAAGATCACCGTGGTGGTCAGCACCTGGAAGTGCATGCGGTCCGAGTAGAGCGCATACATCGGCGTCGGCAGGGTGGTGCCCACCATGATCGCCGCAAATGCATACGCCAGCAGGGCGAACCCGAACCGCTGGCGCACGGGCGTGGGCAGCTGTTCGGTCACTTTGCTGATCGTAGGCACGTTGCCCTCAACGCGCCGGGGGTGCCGGGGCTTCCCGGCGCCCCGCCGCGGTCAGTGTGAGATCGCCTTCTCCGCGCCGACGCCCGTGAGCGACCTGACCTCCATCTCGGCGTCGAGCACGGGATCGCCGGGCACCTTGGAGGTCATGGTGCCGACGATGCCGAGCAGGAAGGCCAGCGGGATCGACACGATGCCGGGGTTGGCCAGCGGGAACCAGGCGAAGTCGACGCCCGGGATCATGGCCGTCTTCGCACCCGACACCGCCGGCGAGAAGACGATCAGCACCAGCGTCGAGATCAGTCCGCCGTACATGCTCCACAGCGCACCGCGGGTGTTGAACCGCTTCCAGTACAGGGAGTAGACGATGGTCGGCAGGTTGGCCGCCGCGGCGATCGCGAACGCCAGTGCCACCAGGAAGGCGACGTTCTGGCCGTTGGCGAGGATGCCGAGCCCGATCGCCAGCACACCCAGCACGACCGCCGTGATCCGGGAGACCCGGACCTGCTCGCTCTCGCTGACCTGACCCTTCTTCAGCACGCTGGCGTAGATGTCGTGGGCGAACGAGGCCGACGCGGTGATGGTGAGCCCGGCGACGACCGCGAGGATCGTCGCGAAGGCGACCGCGGAGATGACGCCGAGCAGGACCACGCCGCCGAGTTCGAACGCCAGCAGCGGTGCCGCGGAGTTCACCCCGCCCGCCGCGGCGAGGATGCGGTCGGGCCCGACCAGTGCGGCGGCGCCGTAGCCGAGCACCAGGGTGAAGAGGTAGAACGCACCAATCAGCGCGATCGCCCACACCACCGACCGGCGGGCTTCCTTGGCCGTGGGCACGGTGTAGAAGCGCATCAGCACGTGCGGCAGACCCGCCGTGCCGAGCACGAGGGCGATCGCCAGTGAGATGAAGTTGATCTGCGAGGTGAACGAGCCGCCGTACTGGGCGCCGGGCGCCAAGACGTCGCGGTTGGCCACGCCGGCGGTGGTGGCGCCCGAGATCGCCTGCTGCGCCGAGCCGAGGATCTCCGAGAAGTCGAGCCCGAACTTGACCAACACGATGACCGTCATCGCGCCGGCCCCGGTGATCAGCAGCACCGCCTTGATGATCTGCACCCAGGTGGTGCCCTTCATGCCGCCGACCAGAACGTAGACGATCATCAGCAGGCCGACGACGGCGATGACCACGGACTGGCCGCTCCTGCTTTGCACGTCGAGCAGCAGTGCCACCAGGCCACCGGCCCCGGCCATCTGCGCGAGCAGGTAGAACAGCGACACCGTCAGGGTCGACGTGGCCGCTGCCATCCGCACCGGACGCTGCTTGAGCCGGAAGCTCAGCACGTCGGCCATCGTGAATCGTCCTGTGTTGCGCATCAATTCGGCCACCAGCAGCAGGGCGACCAGCCATGCGACGAGGAATCCGATCGAATACAGGAAGCCGTCGTAACCGTAGACGGCGATGGCGCCTGCGATGCCGAGGAAGCTGGCCGCGGACAGGTAGTCGCCGGCGATGGCGATGCCGTTCTGGGGGCCGGAGAACGCCCGGCCGCCAGTGAAGAACTCTTCGGCCGTCGCGTTCTTCTTGCTGGCCCGGATCACCACGACCATCGTGATGACGACGAACAGCGCGAAGATGCCGATGTTGGCCGCCGGGTTGCCGACGGTCTCGGTGGCTGCCAGGAGTGTCATCGCTCGGTACCCGCCATCTCGGCGCGGATAGCCGCTGCCCTGGGATCGAGCTCGCGGTTGGCGAACCGCACGTAGATGCCGGTGATGAGGAACGTGGTGAGGAATTGTCCGAGGCCGATGAGCAGCCCGACGTTGACGTTGCCGAATACCGGAGTAGCCATGAAGTCGTGGGCGAACGCCCCGAGGAGAACGTAGGTGGCGTACCAGATGAGGAAGAACGCCGTCATCGGAAAGACGAAGCGGCGCAGACGTGTTCGCAACTCCTGAAACTCGGGGCTGGCCTGCATGTCGACGAATTGCTGGGCCGTGTTGGCCGTCGGACTATCGGTGGTCGCCACCGCGGTGCTCCTGACGCTGGAAGTGAGATCGCAGCCTTGAGGCTAGTGAGACTCACGTCACACACTCAGCAGATTCGCAGGATCGGACGCCGAAGCCGGGACCACCTGCGGTGAACGGTCGGCCCGTGGCGACGAACGGTCCGCCTCATTCTCGGGGTAGCCGCTCCACCCCCATGCCGAGGCGTTCCGGAACGTGCATGCGGGCGAAGATCCTGGCCACCTCAGGCGGTCGCGACCCCGCGGTCAGCAGGCTGACCACCACCATCGTCAGGAACGCCAGGGGAACGGTCACCGCGGCGGGGTATCCCACGACGACCGCGGGCCAGCCGCCGAGCAGGCGGTCGTCGAGACCGCCGACGACGGCCAGCGTCGTCGCCGCGCCCGAGGCGAGTCCGCCGACGACGAGCCCGCACGCGGCGCCCACGCTGGTCAGTCCGCGCCACCAAATGCCAAGCACCAGTAGCGGACACAGCGTGGACGCGGCCACCGCGAAGACGAGGCCGACGCTGCGAGACAGTTCCAGCGACGACGCCAGCAGGGCCAGCGGAATGGGCACCATGCCGCCGACGACCGCCGCGACGCGGAAGTCGCGCACGCGCCCGCGCAGCACGTCGGTCGACAGCGCGCCCGCGATGCTGACGAGCAGGCCGGACGAGGTGGCGAGGAAGGCGGCGATGGCACCGGCGGCGACGAGGGCAGCCAAGACCGCACCCGCACCGCCGCCGATCGCGGCGCTGGGAAGCAGCAGCACGGCCGCGTCCGCGGTGCCGGTGATCAGCAGCTGCGGCACGAACTGCCTGGCGAACACGCCCAGCAGCGTGGGGAACAGATAGAACAGCGACAGCAGGGCGATCACCGCCAGGGCGGTTCGCCTGGCCGCCGTGCCGTCGGGGTTGGTGTAGAAGCGCACCAGCACGTGGGGCAGTCCCATGGTACCGAGGAAGGTGGCGATGATGATCGAGATCACCTGGTAGAGCGGATGACTGCCGCCCAGCCCGTGGCCGGAGGCAAGCCAGTCGTCGCCCGAGCTGGGGGCGCCCGCGACCACCGGGGTCGCCGAACCCGCGGCCAGGGTCAGCGTGGTTCCGTGGGCCAGCGCGTACCGGCCGGGGGCGCCGAACGCGGCGTCGTCCATGCGCACGCCGTCGACGTCGCCGGTGACCGTGATGCCGGCGGGTTCGGCGACCTGGACGACGACGTCGGTTTCGACGGTGACCGTGGTCTGCTGCTGGACGACCGGCGGCAACGGCCCGGCCAACGTCGTGGCGTCGCCGAGGAACAGGACCAGCAGCGCCAGCGCGGGTACGGCGATCGCCGTGAGCTTCAACCAGTACTGGAAGGCCTGCACGAACGTGATGGACCGCATGCCGCCGCCGACGACGTTGACGATCACGATGGTGCCCACCGCCACCGGTCCCACCCACACCGGTAGGCCCAGAAGGGTTTTGAGCGCCAGCCCCGCGCCCTGGTACTGCGGGACGAGGTAGAAGGTGCACACGACGACGACCACCAGCATCGCCACCTTGCGAAGCCACGCCGAACCCAGCCGGAACTCGGCGAAGTCGGGCACGGTGTACGCCCCGGAGCGGCGCAGCGGTGCGGCGACGAACAGCAACAAGCCGAGGTAGCCGGCGGTGAAGCCGACCGGATACCACAGGGCGTCGGCGCCGTACTTCGCAATCAGGCCGGCGACGCCGAGAAACGACGCCGCCGAGAGGTATTCACCGGAGATGGCGGCGGCATTCCACTGCGGGCCGATGCTGCGGGACGCCACCAGGAAGTCCGACGTCGTACGGGACAACCGAATCCCGTAGAAGCCGATGCCGACGGTGGCCAGGGCCGCGGCGAGCAGAGCCGCCGCGGTGAGCGGTGCGCCCGTCATCGGTCGCCGTCGACCACGCGGACGAAGTCCCGCTCACCCTGCTCGGCCAGCCGGACGTAGAGCCGACCCACGCCGTACAGCACCGGGTAGACCAGGACGGCGAGGACGAGCCAGTTCAGCCGGATGCCTGCGAGCTGAACGTGGTCGATCTGCGGAAGGAGTCCTAGCAGCACGGGGATCAGCGCGACCGCGCAGACGGCGACGGCCCCGAGGCGCAGGGCCAGCCCGAGCTGGGCCCGCACCAGACCGCGGACCAATGCGTCGCCGACCCCGGTCTGTTCTTGCACCTCCACCCGCGTGCGGATGACCCTGGCACCGCGGCGGTGGGCCAGGATCACCCGTTCGCGCTGTGGGCGTCCGCTAGTCATCGAGGTCCATTCCCGCGTCGCCGCGCTCCTGCCCCCCGACGGGCCTCAGGTTTCGCATCGGTTCCCGGATCACCCGGTCGCGCAGCTCGCGGGCCTGCCTGCGACTCACCGGCAGCTCGATCGCGGGCGACGCACCGTTGGCGCGCAGCCGGACCAGTACCGCGCCGTCGGTCGTCCGCAGTCCGACGACCATCCGAAGCGCCACCAGATAGGAGCGGTGAATTCGCTGGAATCCCCTTTCCCGCCAACGGGATTCGAGGGCGCTCAACGGTATCCGCACCAGATGCGCACCCGACTCGGAGTGCAGCCGGGCGTAGTCGCCCTCGGCCTCCACCCAGCCGATGGTGTCGCGCGGCACCAGATGGGTGATCCCACCCAGCTCGGCGGGGATGACGTCGTCGTCGGCGGGGTCGTCGTCGCGGCTCTGTTCGACCGGTGCGGCGAGCACTCGGCGGACGGCCTCGTCGAGCCGGCTCTGCCGGATGGGTTTGAGCAGGTAGTCCGTCGCACCGACGTCGAACGCCTCGACGGCCTTGTCGTCGTGCGCCGTCACGAATACCACCGCGGGACGGTAGGAGTAGTGGGCCAGAACTCCAGCGAGTTCGAGCCCGCTGAGGCCGGGCATGTTGACGTCGAGGAACACCGCGTCGATCGGGTGGCGGTTCAGTTCCCGCAGCGCCGCGGTGGCGTCACCGGCCCGCAGCACCTGGCCGATGTCGGGATGCTGGTCCAGCAGGTACACCAGCTCGTCGAGAGCGGGTGCCTCGTCGTCGACCGCGAGCACTACCAGCGACCTCACCTGAACGCACCTCCGCCAGCCCGCACGCCCGATCTGAACTTCGGGACCCGCATCAGGACCTTGGTGCCCGCGCCAACGGCCGTCTCGACCACCAGACCGTAGTCGTTTCCGAACGCCGCGCGCAGGCGATGGTCGACATTGGTCAGCCCCACGTGCGCGGAATGACCGCTCACGTCCGGGGCCCCGTCGGCCAGCGCGTCGGCAGAGCCGGCCCGCAGTACGTCGGGGTCCATCCCGACGCCGTCGTCCTCGACGGTGACGACGCAGTCGGTCCCCTCGTCGCGCGCGACGATCTCGACGGTGCCGCCGCCGCGGTCGGCCAGCCCGTGCCGGACGGCGTTCTCCACCAACGGTTGCAGCGCCAGGAACGGGACCACCACCGCGAGCATCTCGGGAGCCACCTGCAGCCTGACGGTGAGCGCCTCGCCGAAGCGGGCTCGCTCCAAGGTCAGGTAGCGGTCGATGTTGCGCAGCTCGTCGGCCAGCGTGGTGAACTGGCCCGCCGCGCGGAACGAGTAGCGGGTGAAGTCGGCGAACTCCAGGATCAACTCCCGGGCGCGGCCGGGATCGGTGCGGACGAACGACGCGATCGTGTTGAGGGCGTTGTAGATGAAGTGCGGGCTGATCTGCGCGCGCAGCGCCAACACCTCGGCGCGGTCGAGGCGGGCGCGCGAGGCGTCCAGGTCGGCGAGTTCCAGTTGGCTGGCGGCGTAGCCCGCCACCTCGCCGATGGCGCCGACCATGCCGGGGCCCGGCTGGCGCGACGTGACCGCGACCAGCACGCCGAGCGCGTCGCCGTCACCGGTCAGCAGGGGTTGCGCGACCATCGCGCCCGCGCGGTGCCCGGACATCACGCGGCGCCGGCCGGTGAGGGCGTCGGCGGCGACGGTCCCGGCGGCGTCGAGTGCGTCGGCCGCGTCGGACGGATCGTGGGCCAGGTGCTCGCCGGCCGCGTCGTAGACGACGACCGCGTCGGCGCCGGTGAGCTGGCGCAGGAACGGCGCCGCCCGGTGCGCGGAGTCTGCGTCGAGCCCGTGCCGCAACGCATGGGCCGCCAGCGAGGCGGTGTGCAGCGCGGCGTGCACGGCACGCTCGGTGGGGGTGGCCACGACGCGGCGGGTGCGGACCGCGACGACGGCGGCGGCGACGGCCAGGAGCAACGCTGCCGCCAAGGCGAGTGCGATCTCGGCAGGCATGGCACCTCGCCCGGTCGGAGGGTCTGCGGAAGTGAACGTCACCTTAGACTGACGCCATGGCGAAACTGCAGCTAGTGCAAGATCCCGTCGCCGACGATCTGCTGGAGTCCAATCCCTTTGCGCTGCTGGTCGGCATGATGCTGGATCAGCAGGTGACAGTACCATTGCGACTATGACCAAGAAGCCGAGAGCCCTCGTAGGGGCTCGCGTGTCCGTCGTCCAGGGCCCCGAGAAGGTCTCGCACCTGGCGCAGCTAGAGACAACCATCAATTGGGCAAAAGCGAACGGCTACAACGTTATTGGACAGTTCGAAGATCTCGGCGTGTCCGCTGAGAAGCGGCCAGAGGACCGGCCAGATCTCGGCAAGTGGCTGACCGGGGAGGGTGCCTCACAGTGGGATGCAATCGTCTGGTCGAAGATGGATCGAGCCTTCCGCTCCACGCGTCACTGTGTTGACTTCGCACAGTGGGCCGAGGCCCACTGCAAGGTTGTGGTGTTCGCAGAGGACAGCCTGAAGCTCGACTATCGGCCCGGAGCCGTCAAGGGCATCGACGCGATGATGGCTGAGTTATTCGTCTATCTCGGTTCGTTCTTCGCTCAGTTGGAACTCAACCGGTTCAAGTCTCGTGCAGCCGACTCGCACAGAGTGCTCCGCGGACTGGATCGGTGGGCCTCTGGAGTCCCCCCTCTGGGGTTCAAAGTCGTTGACCACCCTTCGGGCAAGGGCAAGGGTCTAGAACGCGACACGGAGGGCTACGGGCTGCTGCACGGCATGGCAGAGAAGCTCCTCGGTGGTTGGTCGTTCATCCGTATAGCGGCGTGGCTCAACGAGTCCGGTGCGCTGACGAACATGGACCGGGCTCGGGTGGCGAGCGGCAAGGCCCCGAAGGCTCGACCGTGGTCGGTCAACTCCGTAATCGACGCGTTGACCTCTCCGAGGACTCAGGGCCTCAAGATGACCGGCAGAGGCAAGCACACGATGACCGTGCTCGACGCCGAGGGGGAGCCGATCAGGCTCGCAGAGCCTACGTTTGACGCCGACACATGGAAGAAGCTGCAGGAGGCAGCACAACAGCGCAAGATCGGCCAGCGGACGCCGAGCAAGACAGCTAATCCCGTTCTCGGCGTAGCGGTCTGCGGTTGCACGGGCTGCCCAGCCTGTGGGGTGACCGAGGGGGTTTGTGGATCCTCGTTGGCTCAGCAGATCACCCGAAAGAAGCTCAAGACGACAGGCGAGATGAAGGAGTGGCGCTCCTACCGCTGCGGACGAACTCCGTTGAATTGCAACGGCGTGTCCGCACGCGGGGAGGACGTGGACTTTCAAATAGCGCATGAGTTCACCTACCATCGCGGCGCTGAGTCGGCTACGCGGAGGGTGTTCGTGCCAGGAGAGGACCACAGCGCCGAACTGGACCAGGTCAACTCGACCATCGATCGCCTGCGGTTGGAGTCCGACGCCGGTCTGTTGACCACGCCCGAGGACGAGAGCCGTTGGTTGGACCGGATGAAGGCTCAGGTAGCCAAGCGAGATCAGCTTGCGGCTATGCCGAGCCGTGCAGCCGGGTGGGTGACCGCGGAGACCGACCAGACGAAGGCCGAAGCGTGGCGGGCAGCCGACGAGGCCGGTCGGCGCCAGCTCTACCTGGATGCCGGTATGCGCTACGTGCTGACCCGCAAGGGCGAACGCGATTGGTTCGACCGGTCTGGAAATACAAGAATGTAACTACTACATGTAGTAGTTCCTAGTGGTGTCGGACACCAGGTGTAGTATGCGAGCAACGCCTCGGATGATCCTCGTCACCGTGGCACTCCCCTCTAGGAGATGAACATGAGCAGATGCACAGCACCCGTCGAGGGCCATCGGTCTTCATCGGCCGCCGCCAATTGTCCGGCTTGCCGTGGGCGCCGTTCCTACGGCTACGGTCGTTCGTCCTACTCCGCGCCGAGTTACTCCAACTCCGTACCTGCCCACCAGTCGCGACCGAGTGTGTCCTCCGGCGGTTCCCCCGGCGGCAGTGTGCGGCCGAGGTGGTCGTCGGGTAGCTCTTCGGTCAACTACACGCCTGCCCAAGTGAGGGATCTGGACAAGGTCCGCGCCCAGGTTGAGTTGCGAGCGCAGGCTCACCCTGAGTTCTTCGACGTGTTTCTCTGCCATGCCTGGGATGACCGGCGTGGTACGGCCAAGCAACTCTGCGACCTGCTGAAGGCCAAGGGTGTGACAGTGTGGTTCAGCGAGGAGAACATCGGCCTCGGCGTGCCCTTCATGCGTGCCATCGACAAGGGCTTGGCGAAGTCACGCGCCGGAATCGTGCTAGTGACTCCCGCACTTCTGAAGCGTCTCCCGACAGGCGGAGTTGCCGACAAGGAACTCTCGGAGCTGCTGGCTCGCGACCTGCTCATCCCTATTGTGCATGAGACGACGTACATGGCTCTCCGAGAGGAGAGCCCCCTGTTGGCATCGCGGAACGGGCTCGACACTGCCGACGATTCGATGGAGGACATCGCGATCGAGATCGCCGAGTTGGTCAACGTGACGAGGACGGTCGACGCGTAGGGCCGATCAACTCCGGACCATGACGTACTCGACGTGAGCCGTTCGGCGGCTGCCGTTGTAGATCATCGCGTCACCGAAAATGCTGTACCGCTTGCCGTTCCATTCGATCTGGCTCTGTGCGCCAAGGATGTTCGGGTAGTTGATCAACCGGAGCCGGTAGCGGCTCTCGGTGTTGAAACCTCCGTCAGTGTTCTCGGTCGAACTGATCGGCTGGACCACGGCACGGACCAGGGTACCGACCTTGGCCGCTCGGGTGTACGTGTTGCCGTCTGAGTCGGTGTCCGGAGTCTGGACCTCCTGGAAGACCTTGACGGTCTCGGTCCCGCGGTTGAGGAGACTCACCGGCCACCCCCGAGGTTCGGGGCGATGGAGAACATCCGACTCGGCTTGATGCCGAGGCGTTCCCACTCCGCCGCCAGGATCTCCAGCGTCCCGCTGGCCGCCTCGCGGTTGAACCGATACGAGTACTGCCCGTCTGACTCCGAGGCGTATCCCTCGGGGTTGCGGACGAGTCTCAGCACGGCCTCGGCTTCGGTGTCGATCACGTCAGCCGCGTCGATCTCCTCGGCTGCGATCTTCGCGTCCAGGTCTGGGATTCTGCGGATGAGCATCCGCTCCACCTGAGCGAGCCTGCGCTCGACTAGCGCCGTCTCCTCGGTCGTCAATACCCGACCGGAGACGGTCTGAACATCAGCGGCGGTTGCGTAAGCCATCAGTTCTGTTCTCCTCCTTGAGTTTTAGATCCGCTCGCGCCATGCGGCGGCTGATTCCTTCAGACGGGCCAGGTATAGCTCTCGGAATAGTTCGATCGTGTTCCTGGCCTCGATGGGCGACGCGCCCCTGCGGCGCTTGGTCTTACGACCGGCCCTACTCATCGGTCTCCGCGAAGTTCATCCGACCTAAGAGCGTGGCGAGCAGGGCACGCTGGACGCGGGCCTCTGCGATGAACGGGGAGATGACCGGCTGCCCCATGCTGCCCTTGACGGTCAGCGGGGCCTCCGCGGCTGCCTCGTCCAGTTCTGCGATCTGATCGGCGGTCTTGCACGCCTGAAATAGCAGTTCGAGCCTGTCTGGCTCGTTTTCCAGGGCGAACTCACCTGTGATTTTCTTCCAAAGGGCTTTGCCCTGCGTGCTCAAACCCGCAGGTGTACGCATGTTTCTCCTCAACTAACTGACTCTCGAAAAATAGGGGTTTATGTCTCGCATGATTCGGCACCCGCATAACAGACCGGTCCTGAAGGGGGGCGGGAGGGGATACCCCCTGGGGTAGGAGGACCTGTATTCGCCCGACTGAAAAGACAAGGTCTTTGCGAGTCAAGATCCTGCTGCCAAACTAGCTACTAACTCAGCCTCGACCGGGCGAGCCGGGCGTGGACGCTCACCGGTCATCACTGATCGGAGGAACATGAACAGTCCGTCAAACCCAATTGCCGAGGTGCTCCGCGGCCTATCCGAGGTCCGATCGTGGCAGGAGGATCTCTACCGAGACATCCACCAGCACCCCGAACTCTCCCACCAGGAACATCGCACTGCAGATTTGATCGTCAACAGACTGCGCGCGTCAGGCTACGCAGTGCAAGACAGAATTGGAGGCAGCGGCGTCATCGGCGTCCTTCGGAACGGTAGCGGTCCCACGGTGCTGCTTCGCGCTGACATGGACGCGCTCCCCGTCGAGGAGGCGACCGGCCTTCCGTACGCCAGTACCGTGCACACCAACGACGCCGCAGGTAACGCAGTACCCGTCATGCACGCCTGCGGCCACGACGTGCACGTCACATGCCTGCTCGGCGCTGCTGCACTGCTCTCCGAAGGAACCCAAAGTTGGAATGGAACCGTAATAGCGTTGTTTCAACCGGCTGAGGAAGTCGGTGACGGTGCGCGGGGCATGGTCGATGACGGCCTCGCCGACGTGATTCCGCCGGTGGACGTTGCTCTCGCCCAGCATGTGCTTCCGGCGCCGGCTGGCCTCGTCGGCACTCATCGCGGCTCTGTGCTTTCGGCCGCCGACAGCATGCGGATCACGGTCTACGGTCGCGGTGCCCACGGTTCGATGCCGCAAGCCGCCGTAGATCCGGTGGTGCTTGCGGCGATGATCGTGGTCCGGCTGCAAACGATCGTCTCGCGAGAGGTCGCGCCCACCGAAACCGTCGTCCTTACCGTCGGAAGTATCCAATCGGGCAGCAAGAGCAATGTGATTGGTGATCACGCTGTGCTGGAGGTGAACCTGCGTACCTATGACGAAGCCGTACGCACTGCCGTACTTGATGCGATCCGGCGCATCGTCATCGCAGAGTGTCAGGCGTCAAACTCGCCCAAGGGACCCGATTTTGAGCTTTACGACCGCTTCCCGCTCACCGTAAACGATGACGACATCACAGACAGGGTGAGCGGCGCGTTCGGCAGATACTTCGGCGAGCGGTTCAAGCCAATGGCGGCGCAGTCAGCGAGTGAGGACTTCAGCGACATTCCCAATGCCCTCGGCGTCCCGTACACGTATTGGGGTATCGGTGGAATCGACGAGCAGCAATACCGCAAGGCCGCAGATGCTGGACGGGTCGCACAGGACATCCCGGTCAACCATTCGCCGACCTTCGCCCCGGTCATTCAGCCCACTCTGGACACTGGCACCCAAGCACTCGTCGTCGCTGCGCTGGCGTGGCTCGCAACCTGACTCACTGCCGATCTGCAGGCCCCGAGGCGGGGGGAGGGTCCGATTCGGGATCACCGGAATCCTCCACGGTGCCCGGTGGGCTTGGGGCGTTGAGACCAAACCGGACGCCGATCATTCGGATGACGAAGCAGACCGCCGCAGCTCCCAACGCCGCTGGTAGCCCATAGAGACCCATCCGCATTGTGGCAACGGTGATCGCGGCGGCTACCAGCGCGGGGATCGCGTATAGCTCGCTCCGCAGCACCGTCGGGATTTGACGTACCAGAGTGTCCCGTATCGTGCCTCCACCCACTGCGGTAACAACACCAAGCAGGACAGAGGGCGCGATTCCGAGACCAACATTCATCGCTTTACTTGCGCCAATGACCGCGAAGACACTCAACCCGATCGCGTCGAGCACCGTGATAGGGGTTTCAAGCCGACTGAGCCGCTTGCTAAGCGCGAACGCAATCAGTCCGCCAGCAGCCGCGAGGGCGAAGTAACGCCAATCAAGAAAGGTGGCAGGCGGTATTGAGCCGATGAGAACATCGCGGATGACCCCACCGCCCAACGCCGTCATCATGCCAAGGGTCACTACGCCTACCACATCGAGTCGTGCAGCCCGCACAGCCGTCAACGCCCCGTTGAGTCCGAAAACGAAGGTGCCGGTCAGGTCCAGCGCAAGCAACAGTGTCGGCTCGGCGTGCATACACCGTCCCTATCACGGTTCCGGCAATTGGCAGCAGACATACCACTAGAGGCCGTGCCAGTATTGCGATGGGTGTCAGGAGGTTTCTGTGATGTCACGCGGAACATGGATTTGTTGGGCGGCAGCCGCAGTCGGGGTCTGCGCCGTCGTGGCGGCGTTCGCGGCCAGCTCGACGCGGGTAGGTGAGGGATTCGCCTTCGGCTTCGGCGCGTTCATAGTCTTCTTCGGGGTGCTGAGTGTCTTCGCCCACACCCGTGCCCCAGATTACTGGGGTTTGGTCGTCGTCGGACTAGCGATGTTCATCGTTCCGTTCCTCGGGAACGGCTACGCCTACGATCTCGGCGCTTCCTGGACGTGCTGGGTCGCCGGGGCATTGGCCATGATCCTCGGCGGCGTCGGCTGGACGCAGGAGAAGGCGCACACGGGGGACCGCATCAATGAGATCGGCGACAATCAGGGGCTGCGAAGCGCGTGGAGCTTCTGGATCGGCCGGACGGCGCTGTTCGTCGGCCTCGTGACCGTCCTCATGGGCGTTGCCTTGCACTCGACGGCAGCCGGGACAGCGGTCACCGTCGGCTTCGGGGCGATGATGGCGGTGATCGCCGTTTGGTCGCTGCTGGCCGTGGACCCCACCCACGACTTCCTGACATTGGCGGTCGTCGGATTAGCCTTGTTTCTGTCCCCGTGGGTCGGCGGGTTCGCCGACAGCGGGTCTGCCTGGACAGCCTGGGTGTCTGGTGCCCTGACTACGGCCCTCGGAGTGGCTGGCTACCTGCGCGGAGAGCGCCTGGACTTCGCAACCGTCGTCCGGGACGATTCGGCGGCGCGATACCGCAAGCGATTCCGCTGACCGTGCGCTCTGGAAAGTGTCACAAGGCGTCGCCCTTTGGGTCGTGCGCCTGAGAGGCTAGAAGGCCCCAGCCTCAAAAGAGGCTGGGACCTCCCCTGGTCCTTTAGCCCAGTATCCCGGTCACGTGATCTTGTACCCGCGGACCACGCCCGCCGGGTTCAGAAACCCGATGCCGAGACGTGAGACGGCGCGGACCCACTGACCGTCCTTCTGGACGTTCGGGAACCGCTCCACGCGGGTGCCCTTGCGGATGACTAGGACGACATGCGACGAGGGGATGCCCCAGAACTTGGTGTTGGCGTCGACCTGATCGGAGACCAGGACCGGCAGACCGGCAACCGTGATGCCGTCCTCGACGAACTGGATCAACGACTGATTCGAGCCGCTGGCCACCTTGAGCTTGCTCAGGGCCTCGGCCTGAGCCGGGGAGACGATCCACGAAGTTAGATCCGAGCCGTGGGTCTTGGCCGCGAAGCGCGCCGCGACGAACGGGTCCAGGTTCGCCAGGCTCGTACCGGTCTCCACGCCCGTGTAGGCGATGCTGAGCAATCCGTTCGGTCCCTTGGCGGTTGTGTTGGCCAGGTATGCGCCGTCGATGGCGCGGGTGATCTGGTTCGACAGACCGGCCGCGATCAGGTCCAGGGCTTCGGGAGTCGAGTCGTCGGCCAGCTCGTTGGAGATCGGGGTTAGGCCAGCGGTCTTGGTCGGGGTGACCTCGACCTCGTCGGTCGCACCGTCGGTCTCGGCGATGGTGTCGTTCTCGTTGTACCAACCGACAGCCGGGTCGGCGGTCCAAATCGGAAAGTTGATCTTGACCTTGTCAGTGCCGACGACCGTCGCGGAACGGGCCGCGACCGAGTTGGCCTTGACTGCGAGATCCACGGCCTTGCCGTAGTCCTCGGGAGTGAACGCGTCAGCGGTATTGGAGTGGAGCATGGTCATTTGATTTCTCCCTGAGAGTGTCGTGTAGCAATGGAAAAGGACCGATCTCGGATCGGTCCTCGGATGCCTCACAGAGGCTTGTTGCGAGCGGAGCCGCCACAGACGGCTGTGCGCTCAAAGATCAGTAGGGCTGGTACGTGCCAGCCTGTTTGAGAAGATCGGCCAGCGTCGGTTCACGCTGCAGTGGCACTCGGCCCCCGGTGCCTTGGCTCGGGTCGTATCCGGGAGTGAACCTCCGCAGACCGGGCCGCTCGGCCAGGACGGCGGCGACGTCAGCGGCCACCTTCTCGGTGTCCACCTCTCCTGAGTCGGTCAGGTAGTCGGCCACCTCATTGCCGCTCAGGCTGAACAGATCGTTCGCCATCGAACAGATGCTCGCTCGCCAGCCGTTCGACCTCGGATCGTTGCATCCGTTCTAGGCGAGCATTCGCGGCTGCAAGCTCCTCCCGGGCTGCATTCCGCTCGGTGCGGTATCGCGCTTCGCGGTTGCCCTTCTGCGGCTCTCCGGTCCCGTCCCCCAGAGGTGTGGTGGAAAGTCCGTCAGCGTGGCTCTCAGAGCTCGGGAAGGGTTTCTGGGCGGGTGTCTCGGTCATACGGAAAGCTCCTCAGTGATGGTGTAGTTCCCGGGGTTTCGGGGATCTCGGCGGCGGGTCCGGGACGACCTCCGCTCGCTGAGCCAGTCGGTCAACAGCATCGAGGCCCCTAGTACGTAACTGCAGCCGACCCAAGCCAAGTAAAGGGTCACTCGCTGCGTCCGGTCATCACGTCAGGCAGTTCCCACGCTGTGACGGTTGCGCCTGTCAGCAGATGGCCATTGCCGTCGGCCAACTGGATCACGGCCTCCGGGCCGGCGTGCCACACCTTCGGTGGGGCTCCGTGCTCGGCAGCCTCGATGGATGCCTCTGCGATTGGGTCTTCCATGTGGTGCTCGCTCCTCTTGGGTGGGTGTCAAGCTCGGCGGTTGCCGAGCCTGAAATGACGAGAGCCCCGGCTGTCAGGCCAGGGCTCCGGGTAGGTGCTGCGGTTGAGTCAGTTGGACCAGAACGGTCTGCGTGCTCGAATGCGTTGGGCCTTCTCGCTCATGTCTCGGTCATCTCCTGATTCGTACTGCGACCAGTCGAAGCTTGCGGTTGCAGGTTCAGCCGGGCCGAAAGGATGTTCGGCTCCCGACGATGAGGCGGCCTCACGGGAGCGGCCTTCTCGGCCCCGACTATCGGCACCGTTGTTCGGTGCCTCATTTCTTCCCTCAACCGCTAGAGACCGCCCGTAGGGAGCGGTCTCGAAAGGATCCTCTCGATGGTTCGGTGAATACCGAACCTCTCTCTGATCTGATCTAAAGGGATCTGATCCTGGATCTGATCCAGGATCTGATCCAGGATCTGTAGGTGTTCGCTCCAGCGGTCCTACTGAGTCCGCTCCAGCGGACCAACTGGTTCGCTCCACCGGACCAACCTCGCTGGGTTGCTCCGCTCCAGCGGTACTACTTCCCTCTCGAGGTAATACCGTTCCAGCGGTACTACTCGGCGCTTCTGGGACCAGCTCGTAGACCGAGGTTTTTCCCGAAGTGCCCGAGCCCTTGCGGGTCTGGGTGATCCATCCGCGCTCCTGCAGCACCGTCAGCGCCTCGGAGACGGCAGTCTTGCCGTAACCGGTCTCGGTCATCAGCAGCTTCAGGCCGGGGTGTGACTTCCGGCCACGCTCGTCAGAGTGATCGAAGATTGACATCAGCACGCGGAACTCAGCCCCGGTGAACTCATGGCCGTGAGTCCGCTTGTGCCAGGTGAGTTTGGAGAACGTCATCAGACACGCTCGGCGCGCAGTGCGGCCAGGTCGGCGCGTGCCTCGTTGCGTTCAGTCCGGTACTTGGCGTTCTGCCGTCGGATCTCGGCGAACTTCTTCTGCCACTTCGCGGGCAGTTCCAGCGCCGACAGCCGATCCGCGGCTCGTATCCGAGCCTTCAACTGACGGTTCTCGATCCGGAGGCTGACAATCAGCCGCTCTGCGCGGGCAGGATCGAACTCTTCGTCGTACATTCGTTTCTCCTCGGAGGGTATGCCTGCCACCTGGGCTCGGCATTCATTGGGGCACAACCACTTCAGGTGGCTGCGTTCGTCCGTCTCCGTTGTTCTGGGACGGCAAATCAGGGGCCGTTAGACGGCTAGAGCGGCCTCGATGGCGATCAGCTTGCGGCGGGCGTCTCGGCAGGCTTGCGTGTAGCGGCGGTCGCCAGCGCGCTTGCAGTGCATGCAGCGGGACCGCGATTCGTCGCGGGGGTGTTTGGTGCAGGCGTTGCCGTGCATCGTGTGCTTCGCTTCCAGGCTCGCCTCTGACGAGCCATCGGTGGGACGCCTGCCACAGACAGGCGGTTTCTGTGTCCGATCGGACTGATTTAGGTCAAAAAGCGGAGAGACCCCCGGTCGGCCTCATGGACTCAACCGAGGGCCTCTCGATTCCCACCCAAGGGAACGGAGCCGATTCACCGACTCCCACTCACCGCTGCGGACTTCGCAGGAAACACAGCGGAAGTTTTTGCGGTCGGGACCGCTTTGTCCCTCACTATAAGGGTATAAGTTTGGAACGAGATAAGGGTATAAGTTTGGAACGAGGTTGCTGGTCAGAGGTGCGGAGGGAGCTCTTTATTCTCCCGCCTCCGACGGTCTGGGGGTGATCCCGTCCTTGCTCGCCGCATCCGACGTCTGGCGTCATCGGCGTGCTTTTCGGCTTTGCGAACCTGGCAATCCGAGCAGGTCTCGGGCCACCGACCCCCGCCCAATGCACTCGCGTACCCGGCTTGCTGCCTGATCGAAAGCTTGCGAACGGTTGTAACCACTCCGGTCTCGCAGTGCTTGCACGGGCCTCGATAGACCTTTAGGTTGTCGATCGCGACGACGTACCCGCCCGTTTTCGGGACGTACCACCCGGCGAACTCACCTGGGTGCTCCTCTCGGTAACGCTCCAGCTTGGTTTTTGGAGGTGCTCCTACCTCAGCGCGGGCTTGAACCTCGGCGCGGTCGGCGTCAGAGATTCTCGGGTAAACCATGTTCACGCAGACACTGCTGAGTAGCTGGCGTTCCGCGACGCAAGGGGAACGTAGACCGACATCTCGACCTCTCCAAGCATCCAATCGATGTCCTGGAACGTCTGCTGCGTGGCCAAGACGAGACCGTGGTCTGCGATGAACTGGCGCACAGGCTGATAGATCGGCTTGGTGCTCTTCACAAGAGGCGACTCCAATACCTCCAGCCGCCGGTTGTCACCGTCGGCGATCAGCCATCCAGTCCTGCTCACCGATACATTGTTTGTCATCTTCTGTTGTCTCCTGTTGTTGAAAGGTTAGGGCAGCCCGTATGGCGAATAATCTCTGGCTCGCCCAAGAGCAAGAGGCCGACGAACTCCTGTCGGAAAGCCCCTTCGCGCTGATGGTCGGAATGGCTCTCGACCAACAGATCCCCCTCGAAGTCGCCTTCAGGGGGCCGAAGAAGATCGCCGATCGCCTGGTTCGCAATCGTGTTGTCACCTCTCAGCAGATTCCGATGGAGGTCGCATTCGCCGGCCCGCAGAAGCTGGCCGAGCGGATGGGCGGCGTGGACGCCCGCGCGATTGCCGACTACGACCCGGACGCCTTCGTCGCGTTGTTCTCCGAAAAGCCTGCGGTGCACCGGTTCCCGGGCTCGATGGCCAAGCGACTGCAGACGCTGGCGCAGACCGTCGTCGACGAGTACGACGGCGACGTCGTGGCGCTCTGGACCGCCGGCGACCCCGACGGCGCCGAGGTGTTGCGCCGGCTGAAGGCACTGCCCGGCTTCGGGGAGCAGAAGGCCAAGATCTTCCTCGCGCTGCTGGGCAAGCAGTACGGCGTCACCCCCGAGGGCTGGCGCGCGGCGGCCGGCGACTACGGCAAGGCCGGCACGCACATGTCGGTGGCCGACGTGGTGGACCAGGGCTCGCTGGAGAAGGTGCGCTCGTACAAGAAGGCCGCCAAGGCGGCGGCGAAGGCCGGGGCTGTGGGATCGTGATGGCATGGCGAAAACACACTTGAGCTGTCCCTGCGGCGAGGCCATTGTCGGCACCGACGAGGACGACCTCGTCGAGAAGGCTCAGTCGCATCTCTCCGAAGCGCACCCGGGCCGGGAGTACGACCGCGAGATGATCCTCTTCATGGCCTACTGACCGGCCACCGAAACAGCACTGGCTGTCGTCGATGCCGAGGCTCGACGACAGCCAGTGCTGTTTCGCGGAGGGGTCAGGGGACGACGGTCGACCCGATCGTCGGCATGAACTGGCACTGCTTCTCGGTGGTGGTGACCTGACCGAAGATGGTCGACATGATGCTGCCCGACCCGGTGTCGGCGATCGCGGTCAACGTGGTCGGCCCCGCCGGGTTGATGTCGGCCTGCGGCTTCAGCGTGGTGGTACCCGACTTGCCGGTGGTCAGGTTGACCCACGTGACGTTCAGCGGGAGCTTCTGAACGGCGGCCGGACCGGGTGTGCCCATCGCGGTGAACACGTAGGCCGTCTGGCCGGCGACGGGTCCCGGCTTGGGGATCGAGGCCGGGCCCGCGACCGAGATCGCCGCCGCCAGTACGTTTCCACCGTCTGACGCGCACCCGTTGCCGATCGACGGATACATGAAGTCCTGCGTCGTGGGTGCGTCCGGTCCGAAGTTGGGCGCGGGCGCCGGCGCGCGTGCGCCGTCCGGGCCGGGGACGGTGGCTGCGGCGGGCGCGGCGTCCGGGGCCGGCGCC
>NZ_JACKTL010000018.1 GCF_025822245.1 Mycolicibacterium hodleri | reverse complement strand
GCACCAGCAAAACCACTACCCGAACCAAGCGCGCCACCTAGGCCAGGTGGGGCCAAAATTCATGACGACGGTGGGGCCAAATCACTTGACGAAACGCAGGCTTCGCATCAGCGGGTATGCGGTCGACGAGTTCGGCGACGTTGCGCACGGCATTGCCTTGGCGCATCTGATCTTTGAGAACCGCGGTGAGCAACCCGAGCATGTAATTGATCGATCGGGGAGACCACGGTTTGCGGGTCTTTCCTGTCGGTGAGGACAGCCCGCCAGCCCGCAACTTGGTCACCAGGTCGTCGAGATGTCGTTTGGTCAGCTTCTGAACCTCTATGTGACCGACCTCGGCGATGGCAGCAGTGAGGTTGACTCTGTGGCCGTGCAACGTCGACGGCTTGAGTCCGTGCTTGGCGGCCAGCCAGCCCTCGCACGCCTCGGCGAGTGTGATCTTTGTCGGGTGCACATACGTGCCGCGACTTACCTCGCCGCGGATTTCGTCCAGCGCTGTTCGCGCTTGCTTCTCGGTGGGGTAGCGCTTCCGCAACTGCTTGCGCTTGCCATCGACGTCTCCTACGTCAACGGTGAGCTGATAGCGAATGACGGGCCGGCCGCCATCGCGCTGAGCTAGTTCCACCCTTTTGATCTGTGGGGGAAGTTGTCGACGTTCGGTCATCAGGTGCTACCGGCAGCGCTGCGCAGTGCTCACGACGCCGCGTCTTCGGTGTGCGCAGTGATGAAACGGTCGATCTCGGCGGCCGCGACTCTGCGGGATGTACCGATCTGGACCCAGGCGAGCTGCCCCGCATCGAACAGTCGGTAGACAGACGAGCGTGAAATCCTCAGCGCATATGCGGCTTCTACGACGGTGAGAAGCCGGCTCACCGTCGTCGGCCTGGCGTCAGGGGAGTCGTGTCCAGTCATGGGTACCTCGAAGGGTGAAATGGGTCATGCGATCACCTTGTGTCTTGTGGTGTCTCGTAACTGTAATTCCGCCGTCTGACGAGTTCTGCACAATCTTCGCCCTCGTTCGGTGATGGTAACGCTAGTCGTTAGTATTGGGAAGCGTTACTATCACCGGGTGATCCGCTCGTTCCGGGGAAAGGGCGCAGAGGCAATCTGGCACCGCCGCTACGTCAAGAAGCTCAGCCCGGAGCTTGCCAAGCTCACTTACAACAAATTGGCCCTCATCAACGCTGCCGAGAGCATCAACGACCTGCGTGTGCCTCCAGGCAACCGGCTGGAGAAGTTGTCCGGTGATCGCGCCGGTCAGTACAGCGTCCGAGTGAATGACCAGTGGCGTCTCTGCTTCAGCTGGAGCGCCGGCGGCGCATCGAATGTAGAACTCGTGGACTACCACTAGGAAGGGAATCCCAATGGCCGACTTCGCACCGACCCACCCCGGCGAGATACTCATGACCGAGTTCCTCGAGCCGATGGGGATTACGCAGTATCGAATTGCGAAGGCAATCGACGTCCCTGCTCGCCGGATCAACGAGATCGTGCATGGCAAGCGGGGAATCACCGCCGACACGGCGCTGCGACTGTCGCGTGCGCTCGGGCTGACGGACATGTTCTTCGTCAACATGCAGGCGCACTATGACGCCGAGATCGCCCGCGAGAAGCTGGCGACCAAATTGGGTGCGATCGAGCGGATCGCCTGAGGGGTCACATCGCCAGCCGGCATCGGTCGCAACACAGATCTTTCCTACCGCCAGCCCGCTAGCCCATTTCCGTCTTTAGTCGTTCCACCACAACTCTCTCCGATTCACCCAAAACATCTCATACACAAGCCCATCCACTTCTCCACGTACTATTCCCGACACCCCAAGAAACTGCAGTGGCACATTTGCACAGGGTGCGATACTGGTGGTGGTTGCGTGTGGGGCGTGGCCGAAAGTGACGGCGGGGCAGTCGTTCTGACTTTGGGGTTGCATACCTGGGTTGGCGGTCGAGTCGCTGACGGCCGAACGGCAGCTGGGGGTGGCGTACGGGGGCCAGGGGCGCTAGGTGAGATCGATGATCGATGAAAGCGGTCGACGGGCCGGACACTGGGCTGGCGCCCTCGCGTCTACGGACGATCCAGGGAGCGACAGACGGTCTTAGGCAGTCGACGTTTATTCGGCGGATATGTCCGAGAAACGGCGAGAATGACCCGGTGGCGTTGGTAACGCTCAAACGACGAAATCCATTGTGCAGCAATACTTAATCGCGATCTCTCGGCCTTCCAAGACGGGCTGATCGCGAATCCGTTGGTCGTGGGCTCGACAACACGCATCACGTTTCCGCCCAGCCAGTCCACCGGCGTTCACCGCGACGCGATGACTCAGCAGCCGAGGGACCCTCTGGCCAGGAGAGCACGCCAACAGCGAGTTCGACTCTAAGCTGCCGTCCATATCCAGCCGGGCAGTTCGTCTAAGCGTTGGCGCCGCTCAGGGTCTCCGCCACCTCGATTGAAAACCGAGCGTTGCTTCTGGACCCAGGCGCCAAGGGCAAATCCGTCGACAACATGTGACCGTGGCACGCGAGCGTCGCCGTTGCACCTCACATAGTCGACCAGGATTGAGAAACCCTGCTCCCATTGATCGGCGAACGGATCCCAGGACCAGCCGGGAACTTCGTTTAGACGCTGAACGCGTTCAGCGTTCAAGGCGTGCTGTTTGAACTTGGCTCGCTGACCAACAACCCAGATGCCGAGCTTGTGACCGTCCATCTCGAATGAGGATGGAACCCGGGGATTTCCATGGTTCTTCACATACCGCAGCAACAACGAGTAGTGCTGATCCCACTTGCCCGCCCGTGAGTTCCACGTCCAACCCGGCAACGCTGTCAGCAGATCCTCGCGTTCCTTCGGAAGGGCGCCTTTGGTATGAGCCACGCGTTGGTTTCCCACCCACGCGCCTAAGTGGAAGCCGCCAATACTGGAGGAACTTGGCACGTCTGCCGAACCCGTTTCCTCGACATACTTCAATAGCCGTTGGTAAGCGTCGTCCCACTGGTCTCCTCGGGCGTCAAACGTCCACCCGGGCAGTTTCAGAAGGCGCTCTTGCCGATCAACGGTTAGCGTCCCTGCTTTATAGCTGTTGCGCTGAGTGTTGATCCACGCACCAAGTCGATAGCCATCTTCGGTCGAAGTCCACCGCGGAACTCGGGCATCACCGTGCTCGGTCACGTAAGCCAGCAGGTGCCGGAAACCGTCCTCCCACTTGTCGCCGAGGGCCTCCCACTTCCAACCGGATAGCCCCTGTAGCCGTCGTTGACGATCGGCGTCGAGATTCCCCCGCGAGTACTTTTGGCGTTGTACGTGCACCCAGGATCCTAGGTTGAACCCATCGAGCACGTAGTTCCTGGGAACGAGGGCGTCACCGCGCTGCTTCACATAGTCGCTGAGCCGCCCAAAGCCCTCCTCCCACCGATCGTTGAACGGGTCCCACGACCAGCCGGGGAATGCCTCCAAGCGTCGTCGCCGATCAGCGTCGAGCAATCCGCGGCCGAACGCGCCGCGCTGCTTCTTCACCCAACTGCCGAGGTTGAAACCGTCTGCTACGTATGACCGCGGCACGCGGGCATCCCCGTTGTTGGCGACATAGTCTGCGACCCGCCGGAAGCCTTCCTCCCATTGGTCGGTGAACGGGTCCCACGACCAGCCGGGCAGCGCCTCCAGGCGGTTTTGTCGGTCAGTCGCGAGCGAACCTTTCGCGAACTCTCTGCGTTGGACCTTGACCCAGCTGCCCAATTTGAACCCGTCGAAGTTGCACGTCATGACAACGCGAGCATCGCCATGTTGCTTCACGTACTCGACGAGATTGCTGAAGCCTTCCTCCCATTGCTCCGCCCGCGCATCCCAGGTCCAACCTGGCAATTCGGAAAGACGGCGCTCCCGATCCGCATCCAACTCGCTGTCGCCGTGCAGCTGACGCTGCCACGTCACCCACCACCCAAGCCGATACCCGGCCAGGGTAACCAAGCCCGTCGGAACGAGCGCGTCACCTTCGCGCTCGACATAGCCCAGGAGCTGGCGGAAGCCTTCCTCCCACTGCTCCGCCCACTGATCAACCCAGTAGTCAGTGATCGGATCCCAGGTCCAGCCTGGGACAGCCTCAAGCGCGTCCTGCCGTTGCGGCTTCAGCACGCCCTTCGCATACTGCGTGCGTTGATTCGCGACCCAAGCGCCGAGGCGGTAGCCATCGATGTCGTCGTCCGCGCGCACTCGCGCATGACCCGTCTCGTTGACGAACTGCTCAAGCAAACCGAACCAGAACTCCCACGACACCGTGGTCCGCTCGACGAGGCGCACGTCGAACGCCGCGGCGAAGTCCGCGCCGACTTTGGCCGGAACATCCACATGGATCTTGCTGGGCAGCTTCACCCTCGCCCCGCGCCGGCCGAGCGCACGGCGCAACTCATCAAGCTGCTCACCCAGCTCCTCGTCGTGGGAGCGCAGCGCCTTGATGACGTCCCAAACCGGTTTGAACGCCGAATCCTCCAGGGCGACTTCAGGATCTTCATCAGTATCGATGAAGACAGGGATGACGATGGTCCCGACCGTCTTGTCGTCGGACTTGCGGATCGCCCGGCCGACCGCCTGAATGATGTCCACTTCGGAACGGCGGGGGTCTACGAACGCCACCCCGTCGAGGGTTGGCACATCGATACCCTCAGCGAGGCAGCGCGCGTTCGCGAGCAGGCCGCGCTCATCGTCATCGAGTCTGGCGAGGTGGTACAGGCGAACCTCACGGTCACCGGCGGTCATCTCGCCCGACGCGTAGTCGGCCCACAACCGGCCTTTCGGCCGCTGCCGCGCCGGCATCCAGGCGATCACCTCCGGCATCGACCGGGCAAAATCCCGCGCTCGCTTGACCCGCGAATGAAAAGAGATCACCCGGTGCAAGTTGTATTTGCGCATGGCCTTCGCCAACCCGATCTGACCGGCGAGCGTCCGGGCATCCGTCTTCCTCGGGGTGTCGCCGTCGAGGACGACCAACTCACCCCGCTCTGCCCACTCCCGGTAGGTGGCGTCATCCACACCGACGATCACCACCTGGTAGTCGGTGAGCAGCTTGAGTCCGATCGCTTCCCCGAACGGCAATCGATGAAAGACTGGCCCGAAGACCTCGTCGTTGTCCATGGAGGCGATCTCGTACTCGGCTTCCTTGGCTTCCCGAACCAGCCGCCCGGTAAAGTAACGCGGCGTCGCCGTCATGAACAACCGCCGCTTTGCCCGAATCTTCCCTACGTCGAGAACAGTGGCGAAGTCCGACGACACCGGGCCGGCGCACCTGTGCGCCTCGTCAGCCACTACCAGGTCGAACCCTGGAACACGGCCCAGCTCAAAGGCTTCGGCGACCTGCGGAGAGGACTGGTAGGTGGCGAACACCACCCGCCGGCCCGAGCGACGCCGCAGAAACCCAGCGATCTTCACCGGGTCCGTCGTGACCGGCACACCTAGGTCACTTGTGTGTGCGATCGCGACATCATCGCCTACAACGGTATCGTCAGAACACACCGCCTGGAACTCGAAGCCGGTCGTTTCGTTAGCGGTCCACTCCCGCAGCGTCTGTTTCAGCAGCGACAGCGACGGCAGCAGGACCAGCGTCCGCTCGGCATCCAGCTTCTCCTTAATGAACAGCGCTGCCAGCGTCTTGCCCGTCCCGCAAGCCATGATCAATTGACCGCAATCGGCTCCCTGGAATCCCTTCAATACGTCCCTGATCGCGACCCGCTGATGCGGGCGGGGCCTCTTCCGTTTTGCCGGCTTGGCGACGGTCAACCGTGACGGGGAGGATGGCCAGTCCACCTCCGCGGCCTCCAGGGCCGAGAGATTCACAAAACTGGCCGTGCCCTGCCCCTGGATGGTGCGCTCCGCGATCTTGTCGATCAGGTTCGTCGTGGCGATCAACAGCCGAAAGCCGAAGATCGGCCGGCCAGCCTCGGCCAGGAACTTGTTCACATCCCTCTTCGTGACCCGATAGGCAGGGTCGTAAGCCTTGGCCTGGATTGCCCACAGATGCCCATCGTGGTCCTCAGCGACCAAGTCGATCCCGGCGTCGATGCCCCACCGGCCCGGCCACTCATCCCACAGCCACACCCGCCGAAGCTGCGCGGCATACACGGGATCATGGGTAAGAAACCACTGACAAATCCGTTCAAACTGCTTGCCCCTGCGGCTATTGCTGTCCTGGTCGAGGTTCCTCGCTAGTGCGGCAAATGTCCCCATGAGCAGAGCGTATGGGCTATGCCTGACAAGTTCGATAATCGCGCCGAGGACCTGAAATCTGCCAGGTATGTCGTGTGACACCGCTGTCACATCCAACGTGGGTTTGCCGGGGGCGGTGCCCGATGAGCCGTGCGCTTGTCACAAGGTTGTCACAAGAGGTGCGAAACGTCGCGAGGTGCGCGGGCACCTGCTGACATCATCGCTGCACATCAGCGACAGTCAGGGCACTTACAGACCTGCGGAAACCGCGACCTACGGACTGTAAATCCGTCGGCTTACGCCTACACAGGTTCGAATCCTGTGCCTGCCACACTTGTCAGGCCCCCTTTCGAGGGGGCCTGGCTGCGTTGGGGCGCTCGATCGTGAACCGGCCGCTGGCGGTTCCACTTCAAGAAGGGCAACGGCAGGAGAACGGCCGTCGCGGTGTTCACGGGCTGTTCAGCCACGTGAACACGTGATTTCGTCGCGCGCTCGTGCCGGCCGGTTCTGATTCGTGACATGCGGGTCGTCCAGGTCGCCAACTTCTACGGTCCGCGCTCGGGTGGGTTGCGTACCGCGGTGGACCGGCTCGGTGCCGAGTACTGCGCGGCGGGGCACGAGGTATTCCTGGTCGTCCCGGGGCGCACGGCCGGCCATCAGCGCCTCGATTCCGGGGTGGTGCGCATCTCGATCCCGGCGCCCGTCATCCCCTTGACGGGCGGCTACCGGGCCGTGCGCCCGAAGCCGGTCACCGCGCTCCTCGGGGACCTCGCCCCCGACGCGTTGGAGGTCTCGGACCGGTTGACGTTGCGGTCGTTGGGTGCGTGGGGACGCGCTCGTGGCGTCGCCACGGTGACGATCTCCCACGAGCGCCTCGATCGACTCGTGGGGCAGGTTCTTCCGCGGCCTCTGGCACGGGCCGTCGCCGATGTCGCCAACCGCCGCACGGCATCTCAGTACGACGCCGTGGTGTGCACGACGGCGTTCGCGCGCAAGGAGTTCGACCGAATCGGCGCCGAGAACGCGGTGACGGTACCCCTGGGTGTCGACCTCGAGGTGTTCCATCCCGATCGGCGTTCGGCGTCGATGCGACGGCGGTGGGCCGATCCCGGGCAGACCTTGCTGGTGCACTGCGGTCGGCTGTCGGTCGAGAAGTCTCCCGAGCGCAGCATCGCCGCGGTGGCGGCGCTGCGTGACGCCGGTCGGGACGTCCGGTTGGTGGTGGTGGGAGACGGCCCACTGCGGTCGCGTCTTCAGCGCCAGGCGGCGCGGCTGCCGGTCGACTTCACCGGCTTCGTCGGCGACCGCGTCACCGTGGCGGGCATCCTTGCCTCGGCCGACGTGGCGCTCGCCCCGGGCCCGCACGAGACGTTTGGCCTGGCCGCGTTGGAGGCGTTGGCGTGTGGGACACCGGCGGTGGTCTCGCGGACCTCGGCATTGCGGGAGATCTTGACCGCGGGCAGTGGGCTGGCCGCCGACAACGACCCGGTCGCCGTCGCCGCCGCGGTCGCGGCGATCATCGGTCGACCCGAGCGTCAACGTCGGCGCGATGCCCGCGACCGGGCCGAACAGTTCACCTGGCCGCGGGCGGCCGGGGGCATGTTGACCGCGCTCGGTGCCACCCGACCCGAGTGACGCACGCACGCCCTACGGGACGCCGACGACCTCTCGAACGGCCCGCGCGACGTCGTCGGCGGTGAAACCGAAGTGGCGGTGCAGGTCTGCGGCGGGGCCGGAGGCACCGAAGCCGGTGACCGCGACGATCCGCCCCAGTGGCCCGACATGGCGTTCCCAGCCGAACGCGGACGCGGCTTCGACGGACACTCGCGCGGTCAGGCTCGGCGGGAGGACCGCGTCGCGGTAGTCCGGATCCTGCTCGTCGAACAGGGCCCACGACGGCATGCTGACCACGCGAACCTCCATGCCGGACTGCGCAAGACGCTCGCGTGCCTGCATCGCCAGTGCGACCTCACTTCCGGTGGCGATGATCAGCGCGACCGGATCGGTGCCGTCGGCCGGGTCGGCCAGGACGTACGCGCCGCGGGCGACACCGGCGGCCGACCCGAGGTTCGTTCTGTCGAAGACGGGCACGTCCTGCTTGGACAGCACCAGCGCGACGGGTCTGTCATCGACGGACATGATCACCCGCCAGGCTTCGCGCACCTCGTTCGCGTCGGCGGGGCGGAGGTCGATCAGGTTGGGCATCGCCCGCAGCGAGGCGAGCTGTTCGACGGGCTGGTGGGTGGGGCCGTCCTCGCCCATGCCGATGGAGTCGTGGGTGTAGACGTGAATCACCGGTTGGCCCATCAGGGCGCCGAGCCGTAGCGGCCCGCGCTGGAAGTCGGAGAAGACCAGGAAGCCGGCTTGGAAGGGGCGAAGACCGCTGAGCGCGAGGCCGTTGGCGGCCGCCGCGGCGGCTGCCTCGCGGACGCCGAAGTGCAGGTTCCGTCCGCCGAAGTCGGCGGGGCCGAAGTGCCCGCTCGCACCGCCGAGCGCCGTCTTGGTCGACGGCGCCAGGTCGGCGGCGCCACCCAGCAGCCAGGGCACCGCCGCCGCGACCGCGTTGAGTACCTGGTGATTGGCGATTCGCCCGGCCATGGGGCCGTCGGCGGGGGTGAACTCGGGCAGGTCGTCGTCCCAGCCGTCGGGCAACGTTCGGGTGACCATCGACGCCAGCCCGTCGGCCAGCGCCGGGTGGGCGTCCTGGTACCCGGCCAACATGGCGTTCCAGTCGCCGCGCCGCCGGGTGCCTCTTTCGGCGACGCCGCGGGCGAACTGCTCGTAGGCGACGTCGGGAACCAGGAACTGGGCGTCCACCGGCCATTGGTAGAAGCGTTTGGCCGCGCGAGCCTCGTCCGCGCCGAGCGGTTCACTGTGCGCGGATGCGGTGCCCTGCTTGGTCGGTGCGCCGTAACCGATGATGCTGCGGACGATGATGAGCATCGGAGAGCCGGTGTGCGCGGTGAATTGGGTGAAGGCCCGGTGCAATGCACCGAGGTCGTTGGCGTCGGCGACGTAGGTGACGGCCCAGCCGTAGGCGCGGAACCTGGTGGCCACGTCCTCGGTGAACGCCAGCGACGTCTCGCCCTCGATCGTGATTGCGTTGCTGTCGTAGATCCAGCAGAGGTTGTCCAGCTTGAGGTGTCCGGCGAGCGACGCCGCCTCTTGGCCGATGCCCTCCATCATGTCGCCGTCGCCCGCGAGGGCGTAGACGCGGTAGTCGAACACGTCGAAGCCCGGTCGGTTGAAGTGCGCTGCTTGCCATTTGCCGGCCATGGCCATGCCGACACTGGTGGCGACGCCGGTGCCCAACGGCCCGGTCGTGCATTCGACTCCGTCGGCCAGTTCGTGTTCGGGGTGTCCCGCGCACGGGCTTCCGAGTTGGCGGAAGCGACGGATGTCGTCCAGTTCGATGGCCAGACGGTCCTGGTCGGCGCAGCGGACGCCCGCCAGGTGCAGCAAGGCGTAGAGCAGCATGGAGGCGTGCCCCGCCGACAGCACGAAGCGGTCGCGGTTGACCCACCGTGGATCGTCGACGTCATAGGTCAGCGTCCGGTTCCACAGGGTGTAGCCCACCGGCGCCAACGCCATCGCCGCTCCCGGGTGACCGGACTTCGCTTGCGCGATGGCGTCGATGACCAAAGTCCGGATCGTGTTGACGGCAATGGTGTCGGCGTCCACCGCGACGGTGGTGGCGAGATCGGTCATGTGAATTCCCTTACGTGTCAACGGCGTCACGGTGTCGAGTGGCCGGAGAGCCGCTCGACGAGCCGGAACAGGGCCGAGTGGTCGAGGTCGCCGTCGCCTTGGGCGTGGGCGCTCGACATCAATTGGGCGACGACGGCACCGAGCGGGGTGGCGGTCCGCGACGACCTGGCCGCGGCGGTGAAGATGCCGAGATCCTTGTCGTGCAACGCGATCCGAAAACCGGGGGCGAACTGGCGGGCGACCATGGTCCGCGCCTTGCGCGTCATGACCGTGCTGCCGGCCAGGCCGGCCTCGAGGACCGAGATGGCCTTCTCAGTGTCGACCTGCTGAGCTTCGAGGAACACCAGGGCCTCGGCCAGGAGTTCGATGTTGCCCGCCACGATCAGTTGGTTGGCGGCCTTGACGGTTTGCCCGGCTCCCACCGGGCCCACGTGGACGATGGTCTTGCCCACGTGTCGGAGCACCGTGGTGGCGTCGGCGACCGACTCCTCGGACCCGCCGACCATGATCGACAGCGTGCCGTCGACGGCGGCCTGTTCGCCGCCGCTGACCGGGGCGTCGAGGAAGCGCAGCCCACGTTTCTCCGCCGCCTCGCCGATGGCACGGGCGGCGTCGGGCCGGATGGTGCTCGCGTCGACGAACAACGTTCCGGGGGCGGCCGATTCGAGGATGCCCTCGGCGCCGAGTGCCACGGCCTCGACGTCGGGGGAGTCGGGCAGCATCGTGATGATCACGTCTGCGCCGCGGACGGCGCCCGCGACGTCGTCGGCGGCCCGCATGCCCTTGGCCACCAGCGCGTCGACCTTGGCTCGGGTGCGACTGAAGCCGACGACGTCCAGGCCGGCGCCGCACAGATTCGCCGCCATCGGCGAGCCCATGATGCCGAGTCCGATGAACGCAACGGTGGGGTGCTCGGGAGTGGTCATCGAACCACCTCGTTGGCAACGGAATCGACGTCGTCGACCAGGCTCGGGACCAATTCGTACAGCCAGGCGAGGCCGGCGACCGTGTCACCGGCCGGGACGTACTCCAGCCCGAGGCCTCCGGTGTAACCGGACTGCTCGAGGAGGTCGACCAGCGCGACGAGGTCGGCGGTTCCGGTGCCCGGCTCGTGACGACCGGGGGCATCCGCGATCTGGACGTGTCCGATGCGGTCGACGTGGTCGGTCACCACGCGGCGCACGTCGTCGCCGTTGACGGTCAGGTGATACAGGTCCGCCAACAACGCGATCCTGCCGACCTGAGTCCGTTCGCGGACCCCGGTGATCACGGCGAACGCGTCGACGGCCAGCTTGAGGGGGTAGGCCGCCACTCCGCTGACCGGTTCGACGAGGACGGTCGCCCCGATCGAGTCGGCCTGCTCCGTGGCGGCGGCGAGGGCGTCGAGGGCCGCCTCGTCCTGCTGGCCGGCGCTCACCCCGGGCAGCCGGTTGCCGTAGAGCGCGTTGAACGCCGTGACGCCCAGGCGAGCACCGATGTCCACCGCGACGGCCACGCTGGCGTCGAATTCACTTCTGCGGGAGGGGTTGGAGGCGACACCCCGGTCACCACCGGGCATGTCGCCGGCGAAGAAGTTCAGGCCGCGCAGCGCCACCCCGGCGTCTTCGACCGACGCGACGAAGGCGTCGACCTCGGCCGACGGTGGTGACGCGACGGCGAAGGGCCACCAGCACTCGATCGCGTCGAACCCCGCCGCGGCCGCGGCGGCGGCCCGACGTTCGAAGGGCACCTCGCCGAACAACAGGCTGATGTTCGCCTGCGACGACGCCCACAATGCGGAAACCACTCGTCCTCTTTCCAAAACCGTTGGGCTGCATGGTTCTGCAGCGTCACCGACACTAGGTACCGAAGCCTCGTCGAACAATGACGAACACCGCCGACGATTATTCGTCGATGGCGAACAGTGGAGCCTCCGGCCGAGTAGTCTTTCGCCGCATGACCCAGCCCAATGTCAGCCTCCGCCAGTTGCGCGCGTTTCTGACGGTCGCCGAGCACCGCAACTTCTCGCGCGCGGCCGAGCAGCTGCTGGTGTCCAACCCCTGGTTGAGCGAAACCATCAAGGACCTGGAACGTCAGCTCAAGGTGCAGCTGTTCGTCCGCACCACCCGATCGGTCGAACTGACCGACGCCGGGGCCGTCTTCTCCCACCTCGTCGCGCGGATCCTCGACGACCTCGACGCCGCCATCAAGTCCGCGCAGCGGACCGCCGACCGGGACGGTTCGGCGTTGACGTTGGGGTACACGATCGGGGCGGGTCTGGAGGTCATCCCCTGGTTGCTGAGGACGTTCGCCGCCGAATACCCGCAGCGACTGCTGCGGTCGGTGGAGTACGACTTCGCCGACCCCACGGCCGGGCTACGGGACTCGTCGGTCCACGCCGCCATCATCCGGCCGCCCACCGGGTTGGCGGGCCTCACCACCTTGGACCTGGTCAGCGAGGACCGGGTGGTGTGCCTTCCGGACGGGCACCCGCTGGCGAGTCAGGACAGCGTGTGCGTCGCCGATCTGCTCAAGGAACCCATCATCGCTGCGCCGAAGGCACCTGGGCCGTGGCGCGACTATTGGCTTCTCAGTGAGTACCGCACCACGCCCGCCCTGGTCGTCGACGAGGCCAGTACCCGGGACGCCGAGCTGCACCTCGTCGCCCGCGGGGTCGGCATCAGCGTGACTTCCGCTGGTGCGCAACGGTTCTACTCACGACCCGGGGTGGCGTTCCGCCGGATCCGTGACATTCCGCCGTGCGTGGTGGCGTTGGCGTGGTGGCCCGAACACACCGCCAAGGTCGCCGATCTCGTCGCCATCGCCACGGGGTTCAGCGCGATCGCCGAACAACTCAAGGCAGCCAACCGGCTTGCCATCCCGTGAGCATCATTCGGATCGGCCGAACAATGAACCGCCAGGTTCGTCATTGTGTCGGGCCGATCGCGGTCATACGGTCGATCCACTCCGATCGGTGGTCTCGTCGCAACGTGGTGTTCGACGTGACGTCACCCGGTAGGTGTCAGCACGTCCCCGGCCGCTACTAGATGCAGCGGCACTTCGGCCCGAGGGTCGCCGCACGAGAAATGGGAAGCATGACCTCACCAGAAGATTCATCGGGAACACAACCCAAGCTGCGGCGATCGTTGGCGACGTGGGCGGCCATCTCGCTGTCCGTGGCCGCGATGGGCGCCAGCCTGGCGGTCAACATCAACCCTCAGGGTGCGGGCGCGACCGTCGGCCGCGCCGTGCCACTGACCTTCGTCTTGGCCACCATCGGGGTGCTGCTGGTCGCCTACGGATTCGCCAGGATCTGCAGTCGACTCAGCCACGCCGGCTCGGTGTTCGGCCTGACCGGCGTGACGATCGGGCCGCGGGCCGGTGTGGTGGCCGGGTGGTCCCTGCTGGGGGCCTACCTGAGCTTCATGCTCACCACGTCGATGACGGCCGGCATCTTCGGGGCCGAATTCCTGCGTGGCTTGGGTCTTTACGAGACGACACCGGACATCGTCCCCTGGATCATCGCGCTGGTCTCCGTGGGCATCGCCACACTGCTGGCCATCTCCCCGGTCAAGAAGTCGATGGCCACCCTGCTGTGGGTGGAGATCTGCACGACCGCGGTGATCGTCGTCATCGCGGTGGTCGTCGTCGTCCGCGTCGCCGGCGGCAGCGCCCCCGGTGGACAGCGGTTCAATCTCGACATGTTCAGCGTGCCGCCAGGGATCTCGACCAGCACTCTGTTCCTCGGCATCGTCTTCGGCTTCCTGTCGTTCGCCGGCTTCGAGGCCGCGGCCAGCCTGGGCGAGGAGACGACCAATCCCAAGCGGGCCATCCCCATTGCCATCTTCGGGGTGGCGCTGTTCGGCGGCCTGTTCTACATCGTCGGCACCAGCGTGGAGATGCTGGGCTTCGGCACCGACGACGCAGGCGTCGAGGCGTTCTCGAAGTCGGCCTCGTTGTTCGGCACCTTGGGCGAGCAGTACGTGAGCCCCGTGGTCGGCGACCTGGTGACGTTGGGCACCGCCATCTCCGCGATGGGTTGCGCGCTGGCCACCGCGGTCGCGGCGTCGCGGCTGCTGTTCGCCCTCAACCGGGGGGCGTTCGAACGCCGCGGATTCACCAAGGTCTCGGCCAAGTCCGGCACGCCGATCAGTGCGACGCTGTTCGTCTGCGGGCTGGCTGCGGCCATCATCGTGCTGATGCGGGTGTTCGTCACCGACACCGCCTTCGACCTCTTCGCCTGGTCGGGAACGGTTGGCACACTGGTGCTCCTGGTGGCCTACGCATTGTTCTCCGTCGGTGCGTGGTACTACCTCTGCATCCGGGCGCCGCGCCTGGGTCACGAGGCGGCTGTCCTCGACTACGTGGTACCGCTGCTGGCCATTGCCGTGATCGGCTACACCATGTTTCGCAACGTCTCACCCTGGCCGACTACCGGGTCCGGACGGGCCAACATCGTCATCGCGGCAGCCTGGGTGATCGCCATCATCGTGGTCATCTTCGCCGCCCCCAAGACCACGCGACGGATCGCCGAGTCACTGAGCCGCGACGAGGGACTCACCGCGGAGGCGGGGTACCTGGCCGTCGCGGTCGAGGAAGTCGAAGAGCATCTGCACCGCCCGACGTCCGCCGGAGCGCCGCGGGTCACCGGCGGCTTTCACGGAGAGACCCCCGAGGCTGCCAAGTCATGACCCGGGGGACAACGCATGTGAACGTCGACGACGACTGGACCTACCACGGCATGCGGGTGGTGCGGATGCAGAACGAGCACCTGGCTCTCGACGTGCTGCCCGAGCGCGGGGCCAACATCTTCCGGGTGGTGGACAAGAAGCGCGACCTCGACCTGCTGTGGAAGTCGCCTCGCGTCGCCCCCCACGTGGCGGCGGTGCACGCCGACTTCGACGATCACTGGGCGGGTGGCTGGGACGACGCCTTCCCCGGGGGACGGGCGTGCCGCAACCGCTACGGCGACCTGCTTCCCTACATGGGCGAGGTGTGGACGGCACGTGCGAACTACGAAATTCATTCCAATGCAGACGAAGTGGTGCTCACCACCACGGTGCGGACGCCGATCACACCGGCCGAGCTGACGCGCACGATCACCCTGCGTGCCGACGAGCAGCGCTTCACCCTGGGCTACACGCTGCGCAACATCGGCACGATGCCGTTCGACTACAACTGGGGAGTGCATCCAAGTCTCGCGCTGAGATCCGGTATGCGCTTCGACATCCCGGCGACCAGGGGCCTCGTCGACGAGGCCGGTGGCGACGTACTCGGCAGGCCGGGCGACGAATACGACTGGCCGATGCTGCGCGGGTACGACCTGCGGCGCGCCGACGACGTCGACGTCGGAGCCTTCGCGTTGCACTATCTGACCGGATTGACCGCGGGGTGGGTCGCCGCGACCGACGTCGCCGACCGTCGCGGCTTCGGGCTCTGCTTCGACCACGAGCTGTTTCCCGTGGTGTGGTTCTGCCTCGTCTACGGGGGATGGCGGGGCTATCACCAGGCGCTCGTCGAACCGTGGACCGGTTATCCCAGCCCGCTCGACGAGGCCGTCGCCGCGGGGCGGGCCCGCCTGCTGGGGCCCGACGAAACCGAGTCGACCGAGGTCGTCGCCGTGGTCTACGACGGCGTCGACGAGGTCACCGAGCTGCAACCCGACGGAACGGTGCGATAGATGAGCGCGAAGCAAGCCGGCGCGACGTCACGCGTCGTCCACGACACCGCCGTTCGACTTGGTCGGACCCCACTTACGGTGACGGCGCTGGGATTTGGCGCGACCGCCATCGGTGGCATGTACACCGAAGTCAGCGACCACGACGCGGACGAGACCGTTGCCGCCGCGTGGGCGGCCGGGCTGCGCTACTTCGACGCCGCCCCGCAGTACGGCCGCGGCAACGGTGAGACTCGGCTGGGCCGTGGGCTGGCCCGGTATCGGCGCGACGACTACGTGCTGTCCAGCAAGGTCGGCCGCCTGCTGCGCGCCGACGCCGACCCGCATCCCGACGACTTCGACTCGACGGGTCGCCCGTACGACGCCGGTGCACCCGATGTCGCCACGGTGTACGACTACTCGCGCGACGGGGTGCTGCGTTCGATCGAGGAGAGCCTCGTCCGGCTCGGCACCGACCGTCTCGACGTGGCCCTGGTGCACGACCCCGACGACTACGTCGACGACGCGTTGGCGACGGCGTTCCCCACCTTGATCGAGTTGCGCGACCAGAAGGTGGTGTCGGCGATCGGCGCCGGAATGAACCAGACGGCCGCACTGGAACGCTTCGCCCGCGAGAGCGATCCCGACATGTTCCTGCTGGCGGGCCGCTACACGCTGTTGGAACAGACTGCGCTGCAGTCGTTCCTGCCGCTGTGCACCGAACGCGGGATCGCCGTGGTCGCCGGCGGCGTGTTCAACAGCGGTCTCCTGGCCGACCCCGGGCCGAACGCGCGGTACGACTACGACCCTGCCCCGCCCGAGACGGTGGCGCGCGCCCACCGGCTCTTCGAGGTGTGTCGCCGTCATGACGTGCCCCTCAAGGCTGCCGCGCTGCAGTTTCCCCTGGCCCATCCGGCGGTCACGGCGGTGCTGACCGGCGCCCGCAGTCGCGCCGAGATCGTCGAGAACGTCGAGCTCTTCGACCGCCCGATCCCCGACGAGCTGTGGCGCGATCTGATGTCGAAGGGGTTGCTCGACGAGAGTGCTCCCGTGGGTGATCCACGGTGAGAGTGGTTGACGCACATCATCATTTGTGGGATCCGGAGATCGGCGAGTATCCGTGGATGACGGGTGACTTCGAACCACTACGCCGGCGTTACGACGTCACGGATCTGCTGCCCCACCTCGTGGCCAACGGCGTGGCGGCGACCATCGTGGTGCAGGTGCGCGCCGATCTGGCCGAGACCGTCGACCTGCTCGAACTTGCCTCGTGCACACCGGAAGTCGTCGGCGTCGTCGGTTGGGTCGACCTGACCTCGACGGACGTGGCCGGGCAGGTCGACCGTCTGCGCGGTGGGATCGGCGGTGAGCACCTCGTCGGCCTGCGGCACGCCGTGGCCGACGAATCCGACCCGTCCTGGCTCCTTCGCGAGGACGTCGACGCGGCGATGCGGGAGGTGGCCGCCAGCGGCCTGACCTTCGACCTGGAGATCACCTCGCGTGAGCTTCCCGCCGCCACTACGTTGGTGCGCCGGCACGCCGACGTGCGCTTCGTCCTCGACCACGGGGCCAAACCTCCCGTCGCCGAGGGCTGGTCGCAACGTTGGGCCGACGGCGTCTGCACCCTCGCGGAGAGCCCGAACGTGTGGTGCAAGCTCTCGGGTCTGGTCACCGAGGCGTCGTGGAGTGAGTGGAGGACTGCCGACCTTCAGCCCTACGTCGACCACCTGCTCGGGGCGTTCGGCGTCTCGCGTGCGCTCTTCGGGTCGGACTGGCCCGTGTGCGAGCTGGCCGCACCGTACGACCAGGTGGTGGCCGCCGCCGTGGAGTCGCTCTCGGCGCTCGACGACGGCGATCGGCGAAAGATCATGTACGACAACGCTTTGAACGTCTACCGACCGTCCCGTATCAGCTTGGGGGAAGTGCACTCATGAACGGCGTCACCACGATGCAGCAGGATCTTCGGGAACGCGCGAAGCGCGTGTTGCCCGGCGGCGTCAGCAGCAACACCCGGCTGCTCAACCCGCATCTCATCGTCGAACGTGCCAGCGGCTGCCGGCTGTGGGACGTCGACGGCACCGAGTATCTCGACTACCTCCTGGGCCAGGGGCCCAACTTCTTGGGCTACGGTCCGCCGCGCGTGGTGGAGAAGATCGTGGCCGCCCAACACGACGGCATCATCTACGCGGCCACCCATCGTCGCGAGATCGAGGCCGCCGAACGAATCTTGGGCATCCTGCCCTGGGCGGATCAGTTGCGCTTCGGCAGTTCCAGCAGCGAGATGATTCAGGCCGCCTTGCGAATTGCACGCAACGCGACGGGACGACGCAACATCCTCAGGTTCCACGGGCATTACCACGGCTGGTTCGACAACGTCCAGATCCGCTCGGAGGGAGACCGGGTCCTTCCGGGCAGCCTTGGGCAGGTCCCCGAGGCGCTCGATCCGATGCTGACCGTCGAGTGGAACGACCCCGAGGCGTTCGCCGCGGCGCTGCGGGATCACGGCGACACGATCGCCGCCGTCGTGATGGAGCCCATGATGCTCAACGCCGGCGCCATCGTGCCGGCCGACGGCTACCTGCAGCAGGTGCGCGAGGCGTGCACCCGACTCGGCATCGTGCTCATATTCGACGAGACCATCTCCGGCTTCCGGGTGGCACTCGGCGGCGCGGCCGAACGGTTTGGTGTCACGCCGGACCTGGCGGTCTACGGCAAGGCCATGGCCGCCGGGTGGCCGTGTGCGGCGTTGGTCGGCCGGGCGGAGCTCTTCTCCGACGTGGCCGTCGGCGCACTGACGCACGCGGGCACCTTCAACGGCAACACCATCGCCACCGCCGCGGTACTCGCGTCACTCGACGAACTCGAAGACCGAAGCGTCTACCGCCACGTCGAATCGGTGGGTACCGCCTTGGTCGACGGACTCACCGCCCTGTTGGAGCACCACGACGTGCCGATCAAACTGCAGGGCTTGCCGATGGCCTTCCACGCCCGCTTCGACACCGGCACCGAACCCGTCACCCGCTATGCCCAGGTGCAGGCCTTGGACGGCGAGCGTTACGGCCGTTTCGCGACCAAGCTGATCGCCGCCGGGATCTGGGTGGCCTACCGCGGCATCTGGTACGTGTCGGCGGCACACACCCATGCCGACGTCGACGAGACCCTCACGAGATTCGACGCGGCGTTGAGCGACGCCGAGCACGACTGAGCCCCGTCGACCGTTCGGCGGCGGAGACGCCGACACGACACGGTCGAGCATGGGAGATGATCGGTCGATGACCGATTCCCTGGTGATGCGCAGCGCCCGCGAGCAGCTGCGGGGGCTGGCGGCCCGCGAATACTCGGCACGGGAGCTGTTGGCGGCCCACGTCGAACGACTCGAGCGGTTCAACCCCACGGTGAACGCCGTCGTCTCGCTGGACGTGGACCGGGCGGCCGACGCCGCCGCGCAGGTCGACGCGGCTCGTGCCGCCGGGTCTGAGTGCGGGCCGTTGGCGGGGCTGCCCATGTCGATCAAGGACACCCACGCCACCGCGGGGCTGCGCACCACGTTCGGCTCGAAGCTGTTCGCCGACAACGTGCCCACCTCCGACGACGAGATCGTCCGTCGCCTGCGCGCGGCGGGAGTCGTCATCCTCGGCAAGACCAACGTCCCCGAATTCGCGGCCGGGTCGCACACCTTCAACCCCGTCTTCGGCACCACCCTCAACCCGTATGACCTCAGCCGGTCGGCCGGCGGAAGCAGCGGTGGCGCGGCCGCGGCTCTGGCCATGGGCTTCCAGTCGCTGGCCGACGGCAGCGACATGGGTGGCTCGCTGCGCAATCCCGCGTCCTTCTGCAACGTCGTCGGGCTTCGGCCCACACCCGGCCGGGTACCCGACCCCACCGACGAGCTGCCCCTCTTTCCGCTGTCGGTGGCGGGTCCGATGGCCCGCACCGTCGGGGACGTGGGCCTGATGCTGTCGGTGATCGCCGGCGCGCACGCCTCGGATCCGATGACGCTGTCGGAGGATCCCAGCGGCTTCGCCGACGTCGCCCCCGCCGAGCTGCGTGGTCTTCGGGTGGCCTGGGCGCCCACGCTGAGCGGGCGGGTACCGGTGCAGGCGGAGGTGCTGTCGGTGTTGGACGACGCGGTGTCGGTGTTCGAGGCGGCGGGTGCCCACGTCGCTCACGCGTGCCCCGATCTCGACGGCGCCGACTTCGTCTTCCGCACACTGCGGGCCGCCGAGTTCGACTTTGCCTGGGGTGAATTGGTCGAACGGCAACCCGATGCGGTGAAGGCCGACATTGCCTGGAACGTCGAGCGGGGCCGAGGGTTGAGCGGGCGCGAAGTCACCAGGGCCGTGGCCGAGTTGACCCGCCTGCAACGCGCCGCCGACGCGTTCTTCGACGACTACGACGTGCTGCTGGCGCCGGTCGCCCAGCTCCCGCCCTTCGACGCCACCTGGACCTGGCCCGCCGAGGTGGCCGGCACCGTAATGACGACCTATCTGGACTGGATGGCGTCGTGCTACCTCATCACCCCGCTGGGAGTCCCCGCCATGTCGGTGCCGGCGGGCTTCACCCCGCAGGGCCTGCCGGTCGGTCTGCAGGTGGTCACGCGGGCCCGCACCGAGGCGCGGCTGTTGGCCGTCGCGGCCGCCTTCGAGGAGGCCACGGGACACGGCCGACGCGTCCCGCCGCTGCTTGAATCGGCCCGCTGACGCCGGCGTGAAGACGGGCCGTCCCGCACCCCCGGTACCGGGAGTGCGGGACGGTCCTTGTGTCAATCCGTTACGGCGGCAACCAAAGTCAGTTGCCCACCGGCGGCGTGCTGCCCGACGGTCCGTAGGGACCGTTCTGGGCGCCGTCGCCGACGACCGGCGGCGTGGCCTGCATCGGACCGGTCGAGCCCTGCACGCCGGTGCCGCCGTCACCGCCGGAGGTCCCTCCGGACGACGTGCCACCGCTGCTGTCGGTTCCGGGTACGACCGCGGCCGGCTCGACGGGCTGCAGGCCCACCCAGCCAAGCTGGTCCTGGAAGTCGGCGTTGTAGACGACGCTGTCGGGGTTTTCGCCCACCACGTCGAAGTACAGCTTCCCGGATGCGCTGGCTCCCTGGTTCAGGGGTGCACCGCTCAGGGTGGACACCGTGGGGAGCACGCGATAGTCGGTGCCGCCCGGGCTGCGCGCGATGAAGTTGACGATCTGAGGGGTGACCGTACCGACGACTGCGGTCGTGGTGGCGTTTGCCTCGTAGAGTCGACCGGCCACCGGATACGGCACCACGTCACGACTGGGCTTGAGGTCCTTGACGGTGTAGCCGATTTCGCTGCTGAAGTCGCCGAGGTTGTAGAAGTCCTTCAGCGTTTCTTGGACGCCGAAGCCCTTGATGTTGTTGATCGCCGAGGCGGGGGCGACGGCACAGGTTCCGAACAGTGCTGTGGCACTGACGACTACACCTGCGATCCGCTGAATGTTCTTGGCCTTCATGTGTTCTTCCCTTCGGCGCCGAATGTGCGCGTCGTTGCTGTCGGGCCGGGGATTTGCCCGCGGACGGTCGCGGCAAACTTTGTGACGCGAAACGTAAGAAACTCGCGGAGGGGAGTTGAGACCGGAACCGGGCGTTCTCGACGAGATCGTTGGCAGAAAGTGGGACGCAACGGGGTTGAGGTAGCGTTATTAGAGGTACTACGTAGTCATCGAAAGGGGAGCGGCCATGGAGTGGGGACTGCTGACGATCCTGGCCGGCCTGGCCGGGCTGACGTTCGCCGCGTGTGTCTTCGTCTACCTGCGACGGCTGGAGAACCGCTCGCCGGCCCCCCTGGGTGAGGAGGTCGGCGCGCACAAGGCGATCCTGGCCAAGTTGCGCAAGGGCGAGCCGATGTCGCAGGACGAGATCGAGTACGCCACCGAGCTCGTCGACGACGCCCGCTCACCTCTCGCCCTGGCGATCCCCGCCACCCTCTTCTGCTGCGGCTTCTTCTACGTGGTGGGCTGCCTGTACGAGCTCCACGTCTACGGCGGCAACCCGTCCTTCCGCACCTTCGTCGGCGGCATCCCCATGCTGTCGTCGATGAACATCGCCGTGCAGCTGCGCAAGGTCGCGCGGTTGAAGCGCCGGCTGGCCGAGGTGGCCCCGGAACGCGTCAGCGCCTGACCGAACCGACCTCGGGGTCCTCGTCCTCCCACAGCGGCAGTTGACGACCCGAGTGGCGTGAGTCGTCGGCCTGCGGCCAGTACCGGGCGGGTCGGGGGCGCACCACCTGCGGCCACCAGAACCACCGTCCCAGGAGGGCGGCAATCGACGGCGTCATGAACGACCGCACGATGAGGGTGTCGAACAACAGGCCCAGCGCGATCGTCGTCCCGATCTGACCGAGGATCCGCAGGTCGGCGAATACGAACGAGGCCATCGTCGCGGCGAACACCAGACCGGCGGCGGTCACCACCGAACCCGAGCCGGCCATCGCCCGGATGATGCCCGTGTTCAACCCGGCGTGGATCTCCTCCTTGAACCGGGAGATCAACAACAGGTTGTAGTCCGATCCCACGGCCAACAGCAGAATGATGGCCAGCGCCAACACGATCCAGTACAGGTCGATGCCCAGCAGGTCCTGCCAGATCAGCACGGACAGCCCGAACGAGGCGCCCAACGACAGCGCGACGGTGCCCACGATGACGAACGCCGCCACCAACGAGCGGGTGATGAACATCATGATCAGCAGGATCAGGCTCATTGCGGCGATGGCGGCGATCATCAGGTCGTACTTGGCGCCGTCCTGAATGTCCTTGTAGGTGGCCGCCGTTCCGGCGAGGTAGAGCTTGGATCCCGCCAACGGCGTGCCCTTGACGGCCTCCTGCGCGGCGTGCCGGATGCCGTCGATGTGTGAAATGCCCTCTGGGGTGGCGGGATCGCCCTCATGGGTGATGATCATCTGCGCGGCCTTGCCGTCCGGGGAGAGGAACAGCTTCAGCCCCCGCAGGAACTCGGGGTTGGTGAACGCCTCCGGCGGCAGATAGAAGGAGTCGTCGGTCTTCGAGGCGTCGTAGGCCTGGCCCAAGGCCGTGGAGTTCTGCAGCGACGCCGCGCTCTGGTCCTGGATGCCCTGATTGGTGGCGTAGTTCGTCATCGTCAGGTCGCGGTTGGTCTGCTGGTTGGCCAGCTGAGGAGGGAAGAGCGCAAGCAGTTTCGGTTGCAGCGCGTCGAGCTTGGCGATGCTGCCCGCCACGTCACCCAGCTGATCGGTCAGTGCGTCGATGCCGTCGAGCGCGTCGAAGATCGACCGCAGGGCCGCGCACACCGGAATGTCGAAACAGTGTGGCTCCCAATAGAAATAGCTGCGCAGCGGCCGGAAGAAGTCGTCGAAGTTGGCGATCTTGTCGCGTAGGTCCTGGGCCGTGGCGACGGTCTGCTGGAACGCCTTGGCCTGCTCGTCGGTGACCTCGGCGGACTGTTGCTGCAGGGCGTACTGCTCGCGGAGCACCCGCACGCCGTCGTCGATGGTGGCGACCTGCTTGAGCAGATCGGCGGTGCGGGCCTGCTGGAACGGCAGATTGTTGATCTGTGCGGAGTTGCCCGCGCTGATCTGGAACGGGATCGACGTATGGTCCAGCGGGGTGCCCAACGGGCGCGTGATCGACTGCACCTGGGCGATGCCGTCGGTGTGGAAGACGGCCTTGGCGACCCGCTCGAGCAGGATCATGTCGGTTGGGTTGCGCAGGTCGTGGTCGGCCTCGACCATCAGAAGTTCGGGGTTGAGGCGGGCCTGGGAGAAGTGCCGTTCGGCCGCGGCGTAGCCGACGTTGGCCGGGGCGGTGGCGGGGATGTACGGCCGGGCGTCGTAACTGGTCTTGTATGCGGGCAGGGCGAGGAGGCCGATGAGGGCGATGGCGATCGTGGCCACGAGGATCGGTCCCGGCCACCGCACGATGGCCGTTCCGATGCGTCGCCAGCCGCGGGTGCGCAGTGGGCGGGCCGGTTCGAACAAGCCGAAGTGCCGCCCGATGGACAACAGGGCGGGCGCCAGCGTGAGCGCGGCGATCACGGCGACGAGGACGCCGGCCGCGGCGGGCACGCCGAGGCTCTGGAAGTAGGGGAGTCGGGTGAAGGTCAGGCAGAACACGGCGCCGGCGATGGTCAGGCCCGACCCCAGGATGATGTGCGAGGTGCCGCGGTACATCGTCCCGTAGGCCGTCACGCGGTCCTCGCCGATCTGGCGCGCTTCGTGATAGCGACCGAGGATGAAGATCGCGTAGTCGGTGCCCGCGGCGATGACCAACAGCGTCAACAGATTGGTCGAGTACGTGGAGAGCTCGATGATGCCCGCGTTGGCCAGCACGGCAACGACGCCGCGGGAGGCGGTCAGCTCGATCATTACGGTGAAGATCACGACGAACACCGTGGTGAGCCGGCGATAGATGAAGAAGAGCATCAGGGCGATCACGCCGAGGGTGATCAGGGTGGTCTTCAGGGTGCCCTGCCGGCCGACCTCGAACTGATCGGTGACCAGGGGAGCGGCGCCGGTGACGTAGACCTTCACCCCGGGCGGTGGCGTCGAGCTGTTCACGATGTTTCGGATGGAGTCGACGGATTGGTTGGACAGCGACTCGCCCTGGTTGCCGGCGAGGTTGACCTGAAGCAGCGCGGCCTTGCCGTCGGAACTCTGGGAGCCGGCCGCGGTCAGCGGATCACCCCAGAAGTCCTGTACGTGCTCGACGTGGGTGGTGTCCTGGGTCAGCTTCTTCACCAGGTCGTCGTAGTAGTGGTGTGCGTCGGCGCCGAGGGGCTGCTGGCCCTCCAGCACGATCATCGCGGCACTGTCGGAGTCGTACTGCTGAAACTTCTTCCCGATCTCCTTGCTGGCCTGCAGTGACGGCGCGTCCTGGGGGCTCAGCGACACGTTGTGGGCTTCGGCGACCTTCTCCAGCTGCGGCACGAAGACGTTCGTGACCACGGCCAGTGCCAGCCAGAACAGCACGATCAGCGCCGAGTACCGCCGGATCCCGTGGCCAAATCGGTCGGTTCGGGTGCTGCGCTCGGCCTGGTGGGTGCTCATCCGGACTTGTCCAGGCAGTAGGTGTAAGCGTTCAGCGTGTTCACCGTTCTCTCGTCCTTCACCACGTCGTCGATCTTGATGCGGCACCCGAGCGAGCTGCTGTCACCCTGCGCGGAGACGTTGACGAACACCGACGGTTGGGTGGTCGTCGCGTCGTAGGCCCATGGCAGCGGGACGTCGTCGGCGCGCTGCGGTTGGGCGTTCACGTCCAGATAGGTGATGGTCGCGACCGTGCCAGGTGGGCCGAACACCTCGAGGACCACGTGCTTCGGGTTGAAGGGGACGATTTCGTTGGCGCCTGCGCTCGGCGTCGAGACCACGTCCTGGGAGGCGAATACGGCCTGCAGGCGCCACACCGTGAAGCCCGCCACCGCGACGACGAGGATGGCGACCAGTGGCATCCACCGTCGGCCCAGGCGCCTTCCGATCGAAATCCCGTGCAAGCGTGGCCCTTTCGGCGAGCGGGGACATGCGGACGGTAGTAGGAGGTGCCGGTCACGCGGTCGTTAGATTAGCTAGGTTGACAGTACGATACGGGACCGTACACCGCAACGGATGTCTTTCGGCGGGCGATTCACGACGCATTCTTTATCTGCATTCGAATGTGCAGATCACGATTGAATATCGGAAAGATTACTGTTTAGGCGTCGAGACCTCGTAAAGTGCTCTTGTGGGCAGGCATCGGATGGTCAGGCGTCGGCGTAAACCGCCGTTGCTGCTGGCTGGCGTCGTGGCCTCCCTCGCCGTGCTGGCGACCTCGGGCGCGAGCCCTCACCCGGTGGTCGTCGACGAGGTGGCCCAGTCCGTTCCGTTGCCCGCCGCGGCGTGCTGTCTGCAGGTCGTCACCGCGTCGGACGCCGTCCATTCGGCGCTCCCGGTCAGCATGGCGTTGTTCTCGTCGGCCGCGCCGGCCCGCACCGTGGCCGCTCCGGTCGCCGCGTCGCGGTGGCGGGTCATCGACCTTCATCGGATCTTGCCTCAGGGCGTGGCTCCCGAGGCCGGCCTACAGGTGAAGACGATCTTCCTCGCGCGCAGTATCAGTGTGGTGTTCCCCGAGATTCACAGCATCGGCGGCGTTCGGGCCGACGCGCTCCGGTGGCATCCGAACGGTTTGGCCCTGGACGTCATGGTGTCGAACCCGAGTTCGCCGGCGGGCATTGCGCTCGGCAACAAGATCGTGGCGTACGCGCTGGAGAACGCGGCGCGATTCGGACTACAGGATGCGATCTGGCGCGGTGTGTACTACACGCCCAGTGGTCCGCAGAACTCCGGCGCCGGCCACTTCGACCACGTCCACCTCACGACGTTCGGCGGGGGATACCCCACCGGCGACGAAATCTATTACCGCTGACCGTATTTCGCGAGAAGTCGGTTAGGCGACGACGGCCTCGGGCAGACGGATGGGCAGCGCAACGCGGATCGGCGCAACCGGCCCGATCGAGCTGATGCACGCGTGGGTCAGGTGCCCGAACGGGTGGTCGCATACCGAACAACCCTCGTCCGGATTTGCCACCACGGTCCGGCGGGCTGTGAAAGTCTCGACGATCCAGCGCCCCATGCGTACTCCCCCGATAGCAAAACCGTCCCAAACTTGGGACAAACTTAGCTGTCAGCTACGACGCCGTCAATCACCAACTGGCGTCGTTTGAACATCGAGTTGGAGGCGCGTGGGTCAGCGCTTCTTGCGGATCGCGTCTTCGGTCGCCGAGGTCGTGTCGGCCTTGGTGCGCTTGTCGGCGCGCTTCTCCTTCAACGACTTGCCGGCCTTCTTGGACATCGCTGATCTGGGAGACTTGTCAGACATCTTTGGCCCCTTGCATTGGGGGCCTGAGTGGTCCCGGTCCCACGACCATACGCGCGCACCGCGTCCGGCCACGGTGGCGGCACCGAGAATCGTTCTGCGGCAATGGGTTTTGCCGGTGGGCCAGGTGGTGCGTCGGTGAGGCCGTCGCGGGCATAGTCTGGAGGGCGTTCTGCTGCGTTCGCGGCACTCCACGGCTGGCAGGTAGGGCATGACGGAAGTCACGGCATCCGATGCCGACGTCGCCGACCTCCGGGCTGGCATCGACGCGCTGGCGGGCCTGCTGGCGGGCAGCCTGGCCCTGCCCGAACTGCTGGCGCAGGTGGCGGCGTTCACGTGCCGGGCGATACCCGGTGCGGACGGGGCCGCGGTGACTCTGCTGCAGTTCGACACCACCGTGGCCGCGCTGGCGGCGAGTGCACCGTTCGTCGCCGCGATCGACGAGATTCAATACGTCACCCTCGGCGAGGGGCCCGGCATCACCGCCGCACGCGGTCGGCGACCGGTGCGTTCGGGCTCCCTGGGTGGAGAGAAGAAGTGGCCACGGTTCGGTCCGCGCGTCGGCCGGATGGGCGTGCACAGCGTGCTGGCGTTACCGCTTCTCCTGCCCGACCGCGTGGTCGGGGCGATCACCGTCTACGCCTACGCCAAGGACGTCTTCGACGACCACGCCGAGGAGCTGGGCGAGCTGTTCGCGCACCCGGCGGCGGCGGCCGTTCACAACGCCCAGGTGCTCACCGACGCCCTCGTGCTCAACGCCCAGCTGCAGCGAGCGCTGTCCTCCCGGCCGGTCATCGACCAAGCCATCGGCATCATCCGCGCGCGCACCGGCCGCACCGCCGAGGACGCGTTCGTCCAGTTGCAGGGGATGAGCCAGGGCCAACACCGCAAACTCGCCGACGTCGCCACGCTCGTCGTCGACGAAGCGGTACGGCGTGCGCAAGCGCGAAACAAGACGCCCTGAGATCGCTCAGCAGCCCTTCTAGCAGTACGAATGGTCGTCGTTGGGCAGGTCGGAGCACGTCCGAGGTGGTAAAGTCGGGGTCGTTGGGACCCCAACCAGTCCGGGATCGAGACAGCTGTCCGCCGCTGTTCTCACCGAGCAACCGCTCACGCCGGGCACTTCGGTGACATCCGCCTGCCGGGAGCACCTTGAACGTCCCAACCCGTTTTCCCTCCTTCATGGGCCACATGGCACAGGAACGCCGCGCGAACCCGACCATCGGCATGCTGACGAGTTTTCCGCCGACGCCGTGCGGACTTGCCACCTTCAGCGCGGGGCTGGCCGACGGCCTGTGCAACAAGGGCTCCGACGTAGGGGTGATTCGAGTTGCCGACGGTGCGCAGCCGTCGAGCACGGCGGTCATCGGGGAGTTCGTCAACGGTTCGTCGGCCTCGGTCACCGCATGCGTCGAACTACTCAACCAGCGTGACGTCGCCGTCATCCAGCATGATTTCGACCTCTTCGGCACCGAGGTGCTCGACGTCGTCGAGGCGCTGCGGGTTCCGACCATCGTCGTCGCCCACCAGATCCTCAAACATCCGACGCCGCAACAACGTTCATTGATGGAGACGATGGCCGCCAAGGCGGACCGGATCGTCGTCATGTCCCGGGCCGCCAACGACCGACTCTGTGCCGAGTACGCCGTCGACGGTGGGCGGGTCGTCACGATTCAGCGCGGCGCGACGCTGCCGACGGTGGCCCCGCTGAAGCGCTCGGGCCGGCCGACGCTGTTGACGTGGGGCCTGATGGGCCCGGGCAAGGGCGTCGAGCGGGTCATCGACGCGATGAGTGGGCTCAAGGACCTGCGGGGACAACCGCGTTACCTCGTCGCCGGTGCCACGCACCCGAGGGTGCTCGCCGCCGAGGGGGAGGCCTACCGCGAATCCTGCATCGAGCGGGCGCGAAGCGCCGGCGTCGCGAGCGCGGTGAGCTTCGACTCCATCTATCGCAGCACGGCGTCACTGTCGGCGCTGATTCAGACGTCCGCCGCGGTGGTGCTGCCCTATGACTCCACCGACCAGGCGAATTCCGGGGTGCTGGTCGACGCGCTGGCCGCGGGCCGGCCCGTCGTCGCGACCGCCTTCCCCCACGCCGTCGAACTCCTGGGCAGCGGAGCCGGCGTCGTCGTCGACCACGACGATCCGGACGCGCTGGCGTTGGCGCTGCGCCGCATGCTGACCGACCCGCGGATGACGGGCGACATGGCCGCGGAGGCAAGGCGTTTGGCGCCGTCGATGGGCTGGCCCGTCGCGTCGGCGGAGTACCTTGCGCTTGCCCGCCGCGTCGTCGCCGATCGTGCGGCGATGGTATGAGCACCCCGCCGCCCGTCTTCGACCATCTCCTGCACCTCTCGGACCGGCGGGGCATCTTCGAGCACGCGTTGCTGACCGAACCCGAGCGCAGTGGCGGTTACCGCACCGACGACATGGCCCGGCTGCTGGTCGTCGCCACCCGCCAGCCAGACCCGGGCGGCCCGGTCAACGGCCTTGCCGGTCTCGCGGTCCGGTACCTCAACGAAGCCCAGTCCTTCGCGGGCCCGTGCCACAACCACATGGACGTCAAGGGCAATTGGGTCGACCAACCGTCGCTGGACGTCTGGTGGGGTCGCTGCCTGTGGGCCCTCGGCACCGCCGCCGCGCACAGCAGCGTGGGCCTGGTCCGTCGGATCTCCGTCATCCAGTTCGAGCGCGCCGCGAAGGTGCGGTCGCCGTACCCGCTGGCGATGGCGTACGCCGCGCTCGGCGCCGCCGAGATCCTCTCGGTGCAGCCCGACCACGCGATTGCCCGCGCCCTCCTCGTGGCCTACGCCGACGCGGAGACGGCGGCACCGACCTCCGGCGCGGCCGTCACCGCCGAGGCGATGATCGCGGCCGGGACGACGCTGGACCGGCCGGAGCTGTGCCAGCAGGGCTTGGACCTGTTGAACCGCCTGCTCGACGACGAGGCAGTCCACCGCCAGCCCGCGGCGGTCGCCGAGATGTCCGACGCCTGCGTGCGCGCGGCGGGCGTCGACGCCAGCCCGCGGTGGCCGGACGCCGTCCGCGCGGCCGTCGCCTGGTTCGAGGGGGCCAACGAATCCGGGCAACCGATGTGGGATTCGCAGACCGGCGGCGGCTTCGACGGTCTCGACACCGAGGGCGTCGACCGCAACCAGGGTGCGATGTCCACGCTGGCCGTGGTGTCGACGCTGCAGAACGCGCAGCGCTTCTCGGCCGTCGCCGAATGACGACCGCCGCGATGCGGCGGCAGGTCGCCTGTGGGCTCGACGTGGACGTCACGGCGCCGACCACGCTGGAGTTTCAGATCGCCGTCGCCCCGCATCCGAACGCCGAGGTGTGGGAGGCCTTGGCGTTCACGCTCGACGGCGTCGACGTGCCCGCCAAGGAAATCAGTGGCGAGCACGGCAACCGGATTCACCAGCTTCAGGTCTCCGGGGGAAATCTGCAGGTGGCCTACTCGGCCACCGTCATCGGCCAGACCGATCCCGCACCGGTGACCGACTACGACCTGTCGCGGTACCTCCGACCGACGCGGTACGCCGAGGCCGACAAGTTCTACGGTTTCGCCGCAACCGAATTCGGCGGCTACCTCGATTCGGCCACCTTGCTGGAGAAGGTGTCGTCGTGGGTGGGCAGCCGGTTGAACTACGTGCCGGGATCCAGCGATCCGATCGACGGGGCGGTGGACACGCTGCTCGCCGGCGCGGGTGTGTGCCGCGACTTCGCCCATCTGGTCGTGGCGCTGCTGCGGGCCGTCAACGTGCCGGCCCGCGTGGTCGCCGTCTACGCCCCCGGGCTGTACCCGATGGACTTCCACGCGGTGGCGGAGGCGTTCGTCGAGGGTCGGTGGCGGGTCGTCGACGCGACGTTGCTCGCGCCGCGACAGAGTTTGGTGCGGATCGCCACGGGCGGTGACGCCGCCGACACGGCCTTCCTGGTCAACCACAAGGGTGCGATCACGCTGAACTCGATGTACGTCACCGCGATCGTCGACGGGCAGTTGCCACGGGACTCGATCGACCAGCTGGTGTCGATTCGCTGAGGGCTGGTCAGCCGTCGGTGGCGGGGCGACCGTCGTGTTGCTGGGCGCGCAGGTCGTCGCGATGTTGGACGACCGCCGCATCCGCGGCCATCTCGCCGAGCACGGTGGCGCCGCCGAGCAGGCGTCGGTCGGCGCGGAACTTTCGGGAGAAGATGGCCACCAAGCCGGCGAGGGCAAGGGCGACGAGAACCGCCACGACGATCAGAACGATCGAATTCATGGTCACGACGGCGCCTCGGATTCTTGGTAGGACTCCAGTAGACGCGGATATCGCCGACGTGTCAATTTCGTTGACACGTGGGCGAAATCAGACCGCCGACCGGTGATCGCGTACGGTCTAGCTACCGAGTCGGCATCCGACTTCGGGGATGACCAAGCTTCGGGAGGGCCAGTGAGCGGACTCAAGCTCGGCGTCATCGCACGGACGCACAAGGAGAACGAGCACCGGCTGCCGATCCATCCGGAGCACCTCGACCGCATCGACAAGAGCGTCATCGGCCAGATCTACCTCGAGCGCGGCTACGGCGAACACTTCGGGATCTCCGACAAGAAGCTGTCGCGTACGGTCGCCGGTCTGCGGTCGCGCGAGGAACTGATCGCCGAGTGTGACGTCATCCTGTTGGCCAAGCCGGACGCCGACGACCTCGCCGAACTTCGCGACGGTCAGATCCTCTGGGGCTGGCCGCACTGCGTGCAGGACGCGGAGTTGACGCAGCAGGCGATCGACCGCCACCTGACGCTGATCGCCTTCGAGGCGATGAATCTGTGGCGCAAGGACGGCTCCTTCAAACTGCACGTGTTCCACAAGAACAACGAGATGGCCGGGTATTGCTCCGTCCTGCACGCACTGGAGATCATCGGCTCGACCGGTACCTACGGGCGGCGGCTGCGTGCCGCGGTGATCGGCTTCGGCGCGACTGCCCGCGGGGCGGTGACGGCGCTCAACGCCATCGGTGTGCATGACATCGACATCCTCACCAACCGCAACGTCTCCGAAGTGGCGTCGCCGATCCACTCGGCGGAGATCGTGCAGTTCGAGTCCGACGAGGAAGGCTCGAGTTTCGCGCTGACCGACGACGGCCGGGTGCGGCTGGCCCAATACCTGGCCGAGCACGACGTCGTCGTGAACTGCGTACTGCAGGACCCCAATGCGCCGCTGGTCTTCCTGCACGAGGCCGACCTCGAGGCCTTCCGGTCCGGGAGCCTCTTCATCGACGTATCCTGCGACGCCGGAATGGGTTTCAGCTGGGCGCTGCCGACGTCGTTCGACGATCCGACGTTCATCGTCGGCAACAACATCACCTATTACGCGGTCGACCACAGCCCGTCCTACCTGTGGAACGCCGCCACCTGGGAAATCAGTGAGGCATTGATTCCCTATCTGCCAACGATTCTGGCCGGGCCCACGGAGTGGGACGACGACGAAACGGTGCGCCGCGCGATCGAGATCCGCGAGGGCACCATCGTCAACCCGGACATCCTCGCTTTTCAAGACCGTTCGCCGGAGTATCCGCACGTGCGGTAGCTTCGGTCGACAGCCACGGGGGTGGCTGCCGCCAAGGAGTAGACGGTGGACGCGACGCCATTTGGGCACTATCAGCTGCGCGAGCTGCTGGGCCGCGGTGGAATGGGTGAGGTATACCGCGCCTACGACACCAGGACCGACCGCGTCGTCGCGCTCAAGGTACTCCCTCCGCACCTGGCCGAGGACACCGTCTTTCAGCAGCGCTTTCGCAAGGAATCGCAGGCCGCGGCCAGCCTGAGCGACCCCCACGTCGTGCCGATCCACGGGTACGGGGAGATCGACGGGCGGCTCTACCTGGACATGCGGCTCATCGACGGCAAGACCCTCGGCGACATCCTCGCCGAGCGGGAGGGTCCGGTCGACCCGGCGCTGGCCGTGGCCATCGTCGACCAGGTCGCCTCGGCCCTGGACGCCGCGCACGAGGCAAACCTGATCCACCGGGACGTCAAGCCGTCGAACATCCTGCTGACCAGGCACGAGTTCGCCTACCTGATCGACTTCGGATTGGCCCGCACCACGGGCGAGAAGGGCATGACGACCGCCGGCAACACCCTCGGCACGTTGGCCTACATGGCTCCCGAGCGCTTCGACGCGGGGCAGAGCGACCCACGCTCGGACGTCTACGCATTGGCGTGCGTGCTGTACGAGAGCTTGACGGGGTCGCGTCCCTTTCCCGCCGACAGCCTGGAGCAGCAGATCGCCGGGCACATGGTGCAGGCGCCGCCGCGGCCGTCGGCGTTCGACCCGAGGCTGGCGGCCTTCGACGACGTGATCGCCAAGGGGATGGCCAAGAAGCCGGCGCAGCGATATCAGACCGGTGCCGAACTGGCCGCGGCCGCCCGTCGCGCACTGAGCGCGCCGGTGCGTGGCGCCAACCGTTCAGGTCGGCACTCGGCCCGCCGGGTGCCCACGAACGGCGCCTGGCGTCCGTCCCGCAAGATCGTCACGGTGGTCTCGGCGGTGGTGCTGGTCGCGGCGTTCGGCACGTTCGGCGTCGTGCAGTGGCGCAGCGGACCCGAGAACGAGGACACCAGGCAGGCCGCCGTCGAGAACAGCACGGCGCCACCGGACCCCAACCTGCGGGCGGGTGCCGTCCCGTCGATCGCGGCCACGGTGCCCGCAGACGTCCGGCAGTCCGGTCGTCTGGTGATCGGGGTCAACGTTCCCTACGCGCCCAACGAGTTCAAGGATTCGCAGGGGAAGATCATCGGCTTCGACGTCGACCTGATGAATGCGATCGCCCGGACGTTGGGGCTGGAGGCCGACTATCGAGAGACGGCGTTCGCCAGCATCATTCCGTCGGTTCAGGCCGGCAACTTCGACGTGGGGGCGTCGTCGTTCACCGACACCGTCGACCGGGAGCAGAGCGTCGACTTCGTGACGTACCTCCGGGTGGGCAATCTGTGGGCCCGGCGCGCGGGGACGACGGTGGAGCCGTCGGCGGCGTGCGGTCTCAAAGTTGGTGTGGCCCAAGGTGGATTGCAGGAGTCGAAGGAAGTGCCGGCCAAGAGCGACGAGTGTGTGGCGGCCGGGTTGTCGCCGATCGACATGGTGGTGTTCACCCGGCAGGACGACCTGACCAAGGCGTTGGTGGCCGGCGAGGTCGACGCGATGTCGGCGGATTCGCCGGTGACCGGTTTCGCGGTGAAGCTCAGTGCCGGGGTCCTGGAGACGGCGGGGGAGGTGACCGACGCCGCGCCGTACGGCTGGCCGGTGGCCAAGGGGTCCGGGCTGGCGGAGTCGCTGAAGCAGGGGTTGGAGCAACTGATGAAGACGGGCGAGTATCGGACCATCGCGACGCAGTGGGGGGTTGAGAAGGGGTTGATCGACACCCCGGTGGTCAACGGGGCGGGCTAGAGCAAGCCCAGACCCCCTCTGGGAGTTGATATCACGGGTGATATCGAATCTGCCCGGGTGTGCCGACCCCGGTCTCCCGCCACACCGGTCGAGGTGCTTGCCCCCACCGGTAACGTAAAACCCGTGGACCTCGTACTCGGCCTGTCGCTCACCACGGCGGCGCTGCGCTGGGTACTCGTGGAGGGCACGACGGGCGAGGGCGACCCGGTCGACCGCGGTGAGCTCGACATCCCGGCGATCGACGACGTCGACGCCGATCTGCTAATTCGCGCCGTGCTGAATCCCGACGTCATCCCCGAGCATCGCATTCGCGTCGTCGGCGTCACCTCGACCGCCGACGCGGAACCCGCCGTCGGCGCCGTCGTCGCCGCCCTCGCGGCGCGGGGTCACCACGGCGTCGCGCACGTCTCCGACTCGGCCGCCGTCGCCGCCCTGGCCGGAGGCATCGCCGACCTCACCGAGTACGACGACGTCGCGGTGTGCATCGTGGAGCCGGACTCGGCCTTCGTGGCGGTGGTCGACGGTGGGGCGGTCACGGTCGAGCACATCGACCGGCCCGCGGACCGGGCGGACACGATCGAGCTGACCAGCAGCGTCATCGTCGCCCTCGACCGGGAGCTGGAGGCGATCTTCGTCATCGGCTCGGACGACGTCGCGGTGATCGTGGCGGCGATCGAGGCGATCACCGTCGCCGCCGTCTTCTCCGCGGCCGAGGCCGACCTCGCGCTGGCCCGCGGCGCCGCGCTCGTCGCCGCCCGGACGCTCGACATGTCGGGGCCTCGGCTGGGTGGGCTGAGCCTTCGACCGGTGTCGCGGGCGGGCCTGCTGGTGGGTGTGCTCGCCGTCGGGGTGGTGACGTTCGTGGTGTCGCTGTCGCTGGCGATCGGGCTGAACCTGACCCGCAGCGACCCGGTCGAGACGGCTCAAACCATCAGTGCGGCAGGCGAATCCGAGCGTGTCGCGGCACCTCCACCGCCGGCGCGCCCCGTCGTCGGCTTGGCGGAGATGGCGAACGCCGTCGCGAAGACGATGACCGTCGCGCTGCCACCCGCGCCCGCGCCGGAGTACGTCCCGCCGCCGGTCGCGGCCCCGCCCCCGGCATACGTGCCCCCCGCCCCGGTCTACGTGCCGCCGCCGGTGCAGCAGCCGCGGCTGCGCGACCGGATCATCGACCGCATCCCGATCATCGGCCGCTTCCACGACCCGGGTCGGTGATTTTGCGAAAGCGCATGCGCAAGCGCTTGCCTGCCCCTTAGGCTCCTGAGCACCGCGCGACGCGACCGGCCGTCGCATCAGGGACAAGGGAGTCCGCATGTTCGGAAAGCGCAACACGAGTACGCAACTGGTCGGGGCGGCACTCGTGGCCGGCACGCTGGTCCTCGGACTGACCGGCTGCGGCGGGTCCAATTCCGAGGGCGTCAAGGTCGGACTGATCACCAAGACCGACTCCAACCCGTACTTCGTGAAGTTGCGTGAGGCGGCCCAGGCGCAGGCCGACAAGGACAACGCCAAGCTGATCGCGCTCGCAGGCGCGTTCGACGGTGACAACGAAGGCCAGGTCGCGGCCATCGAGAACATGGTCGGCCAGGGCGTCAAGGGCATCCTGATCACCCCCAACTCCTCGACCGGCGTACTCGACGCCATCAAGAAGGCGCGCGACGCCGGTGTCGTCGTCATCGCGCTCGACACCGCCACCGATCCCGAGGACGCGGTCGACGCGACGTTCGCCACCGACAACAAGGCCGCCGGTGTCAGCCAGGGCAAGTGGGTGAAGGGCGCGCTCGGCACCGCGGCCCCGCAGGTCGTCATGCTGGACGGAACCCCCGGCGGCACCGTCGACACCTTCCGGCACGACGGGTTCCTCGAGGGCTTCGGCATCGCGAACGGCTCGCCGGAGATCGTCGGCCAGGAGAACACCAACGGCGACCAGACCAAGGCGCAGACCGCCATGGAGAACATCCTCCAGCGCGCACCGGGCATCAACGCGCTCTACACGATCAACGAGCCGGCGGCCGCCGGCGCCTACCAGGCGATCCAGGCCGCGAACCGCGCGAACCAGATCACCATCGGTTCGATCGACGGCAGCTGCACCGGCATCGCCGACGTGAAGGCCGGAAAGATCGGCGCCACGGTGTTGCAGTTCCCGGCGAAGATGGCCGAGCTCGGCGTGCAGGCCGTGGTGAAGTTCGCCAAGGACGGCACCAAGCCCAGCGGATTCAACGACACCGGTTCACAGCTGGTGACGGACAAGCCCGTCGCCGGACTCGACTCCAAGGACACCGCCTGGGGCGAGCAGAACTGCTGGGGCAAAGCCGGTTCATGACCACTGGCGCTCCTGAGACGGCACCGTCTACGGCACGGCCGTCGGTCGCGAGCCGGTTCAACGCAGGCAACCTCCTGCGTGAGCCGTTGCTCGGTCCGCTGGTGGCGTTGGTCATCGCCATCGTCATCTTCAGCGCGGTCTCGGACTCGTTCCTCAACCCGCAGAACGTCTCGCTGATCCTGCAGCAGTCGGTCGTCGTCGGCATCCTCGCCGTCGGCCAGACGCTGATCATCCTCACCTCCGGCATCGACCTCTCGATCGGTGCGGTGGCCGTCTTCGGGACAATCGTGATGGCCCAAAGTGCCGGTGCCGGCGGACCGTTCATGGCCCTGGGGTCGACGCTGCTGGTGTGCGTGGTGTTCGGGGCGGTCAACGGCGGCCTGGTCACGGCACTGCGACTGCCGCCGTTCATCGTCACGCTGGGAACGTTCACCGCGATCCAGGCGGCCACCCGGCTGCTCGCGGGCTCCGAGACCTACCGCGTGGAACCGGGACTGCTCACCTTCCTGGGCACGTCCTTCCGCGTCGGGTCGTTCTCGACCACGTACGGCGTGGTCACGATGCTCCTGGTCTACCTGGTGATGTGGTACGCGCTGTCCCAAACCGCTTGGGGCAAACACGTTTACGCCGTCGGCGGCAACCCGCAAGCATCGAACCTGTCGGGCATCAAGTCCCAGCGGGTGCTGTTCTCCGTCTACCTCACCACGGGTGTGATCGCCGCCATCGCCGCGTGGGCCGCGCTCGGCCGCATCCCGAACGCCGACCCGAACGCGTACCAGAACGCGAACCTCGAGTCGATCACGGCGGTGGTCATCGGTGGAACGAGTCTGTTCGGCGGCCGCGGCGGCGTCGGCGGGACGCTGGTAGGCACGTTGATCGTCGGCGTCCTGCGCAACGGTCTCACCCAGGCCGGCGTCGACAACCTGTACCAGAACATCGCGACCGGTGTCCTCGTGATCGTCGCGGTGGCCGTCGACCAATTCGCCCGCAGGAGGTCACAATGACGACCACGACGAGCGGTGCGCCGGTCCTCGAGGCGCGAGGACTGGTCAAGAAGTACGGCAACGTGACGGCGATCAACGGGGCCGACTTCGAACTGCGCGCGGGCGAGGTGCTCGCGGTCATCGGCGACAACGGCGCCGGAAAGACCAGCCTCATCAAGGCCCTGGCCGGCGCGGTGGTTCCGGACTCCGGCGAGATGCTGATGAACGGAACACCCGTGTCGTTCAAGAACACTCGCGACGCTCGAGCCGCCGGCATCGAGACGGTGTACCAGGATCTGGCGGTCGTACAGGCCCTCGACATCGCGTCGAACCTGTACCTCGGCCGCGAGGTTCGGCGAAGGGGTCTGGCAGGCAGCCTGTTCCGCCGACTGGACATGCCGAGGATGCGCGAGGAGGCCTCCCAGCACCTCGCCGACCTAAAGATCGGCATCAAGTCGGTGAACCAGGCGGTCGAGACGTTGTCCGGTGGGCAGCGTCAGGGCGTCGCGGTGGCGCGGGCCGCCGCATTCGGCAAGGGCGTGATCATCATGGACGAGCCGACGGCCGCTCTCGGCGTCCGAGAGTCCGGACAGGTCATCGACCTCATCCAGTCGATCCGCGACCGTGGCATCCCCGTGGTGCTCATCAGCCACGACATGCCGCACGTGTTCGAGGTCGCCGACCGCATTCACATTCACCGGCTCGGTCAGCGCGCCGGGGTCGTCGACCCGAAGACGCGCTCGATGTCCGAGGTGGTGGCGCTCATGACGGGTGCGGAGGAGCCGACCGATGAGGAACGCGCCGGTCTCTGAGAAGGCCCCGGTTGGGGTCTTCGTCGGCTTGGCGACACTCGACGTGATCCACCGCATCGCCAAGGCGCCTGCGGTGAACCAGAAGATCACCTCGGCCGCGCAGTTCGTCGCCGCGGGTGGACCGGCCGCCAACGCGGCGGTCACCTTCGCCGCCCTCGGTGGCGACGCGACCCTGGTGACCGCGCTCGGCGACGACCCGATCGCCGACTTGATCCGGGCCGATCTCGCCGCCCATGGGGTGACCGTGGTCGACGCGGCGGCGGGCACCACCCGAGCGGTGCCCGTCTCCGCGGTGTCGGTCGTCGAGTCGACCGGTGACCGGTCGGTCGTCTCGCTGGACGCCGTGAACTCCGACGCGACACCGCCGGAAGGGCTCGGCGACGTGGTGGCCGACGCCGACGTGGTGCTGGTCGACGGGCATCATCCCCTGATCGCCCTCGCCGCCGCCCGGCATGCGCGGGAACGGTCGACCACGCTGGTCGTGGACGCCGGCCGATGGAAACCGGTGATGGGCGACCTCGCCGGGCATGCCACGGACATGGTGTGCTCCAATGACTTCCGCGTACCAGGCACCGACACTGCCGAGTCCACCGCCGCGGCACTGATCGGTGGCAGCGTGCGTACCGTGGTCACCACCCACGGCGGTGATCCCGTCCAGTGGTGGTCGGACGGCGAGTGCGGATCGGTGCCGGTGCCCCCGGTGGTGGTGGTCGACACCCTGGGAGCCGGGGACGCCTTTCACGGTGCGTATTCGTACTTCTCGGCCTGCGGCGACGGCAGTGTGGCCGAACGCATCGAGCGCTCCGCCCAGGTGGCGGCCCTTCGGTGTTCGGTGGTCGGCCCGCGGGCATGGTTGGGCGAACTGTCCAACGAACAGATTCGAAAGTGAGAACGGTGAGCATCGAGCAGGACGTGCAGGACGCCACCCTCGACCAACTGGTCGCCTGGGCCAAGGCGCTCGTCGTCGACGGCGAACGCCGAGTCCTCGGTCTCACCGGCGCTCCGGGAGCCGGGAAGTCCACCGTCGCCGAGCAACTCGTCACCGCGCTCGGTCCGGACGTCGCCGTGCTCGTCCCGATGGACGGCTTCCATCTGGCCAACGACGTGCTGCTCGACCTGGGCCGCCGGGACCGCAAGGGTGCGCACGACACGTTCGACGACGGTGGCTACGCGCGGCTGATCGCGACCCTGCGGGCGCAGCGCGCCGACGACGCGATCGTGTATGCGCCCCGGTTTCTCCGCGAGATCGAGGAGTCCATCGGTTCGTCGATTCCCGTCCCACCCACGGTGCCGCTGGTGGTCACCGAGGGCAACTACCTCCTGTTGGACGTCGACGCGTGGCCGGCGGCCCGGTCCGGCATCGACGAAGTGTGGTTCCTGGCCCCCGACACCGACGTTCGCCATCAGCGGCTGCTGCGCCGACACGAGGCGTACGGCAAGTCACCGGAGGACGCGGCGTTCTGGGCGCTGGGGCCCGACGAGCGCAACGCCCAACTCATCGAGTCGACCGCGGGCCGGGCCGACCGGATCGTGCGTCTACGGTGACCACGATGGGCGACGTCGCCCGTCTCGCGGGGGTCTCCGCCTCCACGGTGTCGCACGTGCTCAACGGCACGCGCAGAGTCGACGGGGCCACCCGGCTCCGCGTCGAGGCGGCCATCGAGAAGACCGGGTACCGCCGCAACGTCGTGGCCCGGTCGCTGGCCGCAGGACGCACGCACACCGTCGGACTCTCCATCTCCGCGTTGACGAACCCGTACTTCGGCAGCCTGGTGCACGCCGTCGAGCGGGCGCTCTCGGACGCCGGTTACGTGCTGATCGTGGGAGATTCCCACGACGACGTGGACTCCGAGAAGCGGGTCACCGGTTCGCTGTTGGACCGGCAGGTCGACGGGATGATCGTGGCGCCCGCGGCCGGGTCGGAGCGCGTCACGCTCCCGACGATCGCCAAGACGAAGACACCGCTGGTCCTCATCGACCGCGGCGTCGACGTCGGCAGCGACCAGGTCGGCCCGGAGAACGTCGAGTCGGCCCGGTCGCTGACCGAGCACCTGCTCGACCTGGGGCACCGGCGGATCGGCGTCGTCCGGGGCTTGGCCGGAATCTCCTCCACCACCGAGCGATTCGACGGGTACTCCGCGGCGCTGGCCGCCCGTGGCCTCGCCGTCGACCCCGCCTTGGTGCTCGACGGAGCCTCCAGCACCGACGTCGCCGAACGCGAGGTGTACGCGCTGTTGTCCGGTGCCGACCGGCCCACCGCGCTGGTGTCGTTGAACAACTCCATGACCATCGGGTCGCTGAAGGCCGTCCGCCGTCTCGGTCTGTCGATCCCGGCCGACGTGGCGTTCGTCTGTTACGACGACTTCGAGTGGTCGGATCTGTTCGAGCCCAGGCTCACCGCGGCAGCGCAGGACGTGGACGCGATCGGCGCCACGGCGGTCGAACTTCTCCTGCGCCGAATCCGTGGCAGTGACGATGCACCGCAACGCATCCGGGTGCCGACCACCTTCCACCATCGCAATTCGTGCGGTTGCACGTAACTTCACCGACAGGACACCAAGCAATGCCGATAGCCACCCCCGACCAGTACGTCGCCATGCTCGACCGGGCCAAGGAGGGCGGGTTCGCCTACCCGGCGATCAACGTGACCAGTTCCCAGACGCTCAACGCCGCGCTGCAGGGCTTCGCGGAGGCCGAGAGCGACGGCATCATCCAGGTGTCGTTGGGAACGGCACTCTATTTGTCCGGCAACAAGGTTCAAAGCCGCTTCGCCGGGTCGAAGGCGCTCGCGCTCTACGCCCAGGAGGTCGCCTCGCACTACTCGGTCACGGTGGCGTTGCACACCGACCACTGCCCCGCCGAGAACCTCGACGACTGGGTCCGGCCGCTGATCGCCGATGCGACGGAACGCCGCGCCCGCGGTCTGGACCCTCTGTACCAATCGCACATGTGGGACGGGTCCGCGGTGCCGCTGGAGGAAAACCTGCGCATTGCATCGGAATTGCTGGAGGCGTCGGTGGCGGCGAACACCATCCTCGAGATCGAAGTCGGTGTGATCGGTGGTGAGGAGGACGGCATCTCCCACGAAATCAACGAACAGCTCTACTCCACGGTCGACGACGCCCGCGCCACCGTCGCGGCACTGGGCACAGGGGAGCGCGGTCGGTATCTGACCGCGTTGACCTTCGGCAACGTGCACGGTGTCTACCATCCGGAGTCGGTTCACCTGCGTCCGGAGATCCTCGAGGAGATCCAGACCGTCGTCGGCGGTGAAACCGGACGGGCCAAGCCCTTCGACCTCGTCTTCCACGGTGGCTCGGGTTCGAGCGCCGAAGACATCGCGTCGGCCGTCGCCAGCGGGGTGGTCAAGATGAACGTCGACACCGACACCCAGTACGCGTTCACCCGGTCGATCGCCGGTCACATGATCTCCCGATACGACCAGGTGCTCAAGGTCGACGGCGGCTACGGCGACAAGAAGGCGTACGACCCGAGATCGTGGGGCAAGCCGGCCGAGAACGCCATGGCCGCACGGGTCGTCGAGGCCGCTGCGATGCTGGGGTCGGCCGGGCGGGCGATGCGTTAGGCCATGCGACCACTCTCCAGGTGATCTCCACGCAATCTTCACGCACGCACCACGACGGCGGAGCAGTCTCGAATGGGAGGTCAGCAGGTGACCTCGCCATGGCGAAGGAGATTGAGTCGACGTGTTCGCAGAGACCGAAATGAGCGCCGTTCTGGCCGCATTGGCCACGACCGCACCGGGCCCGACGCTGGACTGCTACGGCGGCTTCATGGAGATCCTCAGCAAGGGACCTGACTTCTGGGTCCTGCGCGGCATCGTCCCGCCGGGGTCGGTCGTGCCGGCCCACAGCCACGACGACGCCGAGGACTTCCTGATCCTGTCCGGAAGCCAGCAGGTACTGGTCGCCGACGGCGACACGATGGTATGGCGGGACGCCAACGCGGGCGACTACATCCGCGTGCCCGGCAACGCCGTCCACGCGCATCGCAACGTGACCGACCGGCCGGCGGTCGACCTGGTGATCACCACGCCGCGGCTAGGACGCTTCTTCGAGGAGGTCGGCAGGCCCGTCACCCCCGACCTGCAGCCGCCCACGGCCGAGGAGGTCGCCCAATTCGTCGCCAAGAGCGCCGAATACGGCTACCAGCTGGCGTCCGTCGAGCAGAACGCCGCGTACGGAATCGAGCTGCCGGTCTTCTCCGGCTAGCCGGTCACTCGTTGTCGCCGCCCGTCGACTCGGTGGCGCCCACGGCGCCAAACGTGGCGCCGTGGGCGGCCGGCCACACCCAGTCCCGCACCTCGGGGATGTCGTCGCCGTGAGCGCGGGTGTACTCCCGGGCGGCGAGGCGCTTGTCGACCATCTGCTGGCGCAGCGTCGCATACGAGGACTGCAGTGACGGCACGCGGTCGATCACGTCGATCACCAGGTGGTAGCGGTCCAGGTCGTTGAGCATCACCATGTCGAACGGCGTCGTGGTGGTGCCCTCCTCCTTGTAGCCGCGGACGTGCAGGTTCTCGTTGTTGGCGCGGCGGTAGGTCAGGCGGTGGATCAGCCACGGGTAACCGTGGTAGGCGAAGATCACCGGCTTGTCGCGGGTGAACAGCATGTCGAATTCGCGGTTGGACAACCCGTGGGGATGTTCCTTCTCGTCCTGCAGCCGCATCAGGTCTACCACGTTGACGAAGCGGATCTTCAACTCGGGGACGTTCTTTCGCAGCAGGTCGACCGCCGCCAGGCCTTCGAGGGTGGGGACGTCACCGCACGTCGCGACGACGACGTCCGGCTCCTCCCCGAGTTTCTCGCTGCCCGCCCACTCCCAGATGCCAAGGCCGCGGGTGCAGTGCGCGATCGCTTCCTCCATGGTGAGGAAGTTGGGGCTCGGCTGTTTGCCGGCGACGACGACGTTGACGTATTGGCGCGAGCGAAGGCAGTGGTCGTAGGTCGACAGCAGCGTGTTGGCGTCCGGTGGCAGGTACACCCGGACCACCTCGGCACGCTTGTTCACCACGTGGTCGATGAAGCCGGGGTCCTGATGGCTGAAGCCGTTGTGGTCCTGGCGCCAAACATGGCTGGACAGAAGGTAGTTCAGGCTCGCGATGGGCCGGCGCCACGGAATGTGGTTGGTGACCTTGAGCCACTTGGCGTGCTGGTTGAACATCGAGTCGATGATGTGGATGAACGCCTCGTAGCAGTTGAACAGGCCGTGGCGCCCGGTCAGCAGGTACCCCTCCAGCCAGCCCTGGCACTGGTGCTCCGAGAGCATCTCCATCACACGGCCGACGCGGGCGAGGTGTTCGTCGACCTCGGGGCCGACGTACTCGGCGTTCCACTGCTTGTCGGTGGCGTCGTAGACGGCCTGCAGGCGGTTGGACGCCGTCTCGTCGGGACCGAAGATGCGGAAGTTGTCGGGGTTGAGCCGCACCACGTCGGTGAGCCAACTTCCCAGCACCCGGGTGGATTCGGCGATCGTCGCACCCGGTGCGGGCACGTCCACGGCATAGTCGCGGAAGTCGGGCAGGCGCAGATCCTTCAGCAGCAGACCACCGTTGGTGTGCGGGTTGGCACTCATCCGCAGCTCGCCCGTCGGGGCGAGTTCGGCGATCGTCGGATCGAGTGTGCCGTTGGCGTCGAAGAGTTCGTCGGCCCGGTAGGACGCCAGCCAGTCGGCGAGCACCTTCAGGTGCTCGGGGGTGTCGCGGGCGTTGGCGAGCGGAACCTGATGTGCGCGCCACGATCCGGTGGTCTTCTTCCCGTCGATGTAGGCAGGACCGGTCCAGCCCTTGGGGGTGCGGAAGACGATCATCGGCCAGCGGACCCGCTCGACGTCCTCGTCGGGGAGTGCCTTGAGTTCGGCAATCCGGTTGAGCACCGTGTCGAGCAGCTCGGCGAACTCGCGGTGGGCGTGCGCCAGGTCGGTGCTCTCGGTCGCCTCGAAGAAGTACGGCTCGTGGCCGTATCCGATCATCAGGCTGCGCAGTTCGTCCTGCGGAATACGGTCCAGCACAGTCGGATTGGCGATCTTGTAGCCGTTGAGGTGCAGGATGGGCAGCACCACGCCGTCCTGGGTGCGGTTCACGAACTTGTTGGAGTGCCAGCTGGTTGCCAGCGGGCCGGTCTCCGCCTCGCCGTCGCCGACCACGGCGGCGACCAGCAGGTCCGGGTTGTCGAAGGCGGCGCCGTAGGCGTGCGACAGCGCGTACCCGAGTTCGCCGCCCTCGTGAATCGAACCGGGCGTCTCGGGGGCGACGTGGGACGGGATGCCGCCGGGGAAGGAGAACTGGCGAAACAGTCTCCGCAAACCCTCGGCGTCGGAGGTGATGTCGGAGTAGGTCTCCGAATAGGTGCCGTCGAGGTAGGCGTTGGCGACCAGACCGGGTCCGCCGTGGCCGGGACCGGTGACGTAGACGGTGGACTGCGAGCGCTCCTTGATGGCCCGGTTCAGGTGGGCGTAGAGGAAGTTCAGTCCCGGCGTCGTGCCCCAGTGACCCAGCAGGCGGGGCTTGACGTCATCGCGGGCCAGGGCCGTCCGCAGCAGCGGGTTGTCCAGGAGGTAGATCTGGCCGACCGACAGATAGTTTGCCGCCCGCCACCAGCCGTCGAGTTGAGACAACGTGTAGTCGCTCAAAGGTTCTACGTCGGCCGAATTCCAAGCCGTGGTCACTGCGCTCATGGACACATCCGTTCCCTTGTCGTGGTGACTCTTCGATCGTACGGCTGGTGCGACCTGGTGACCGGGTCGTCGTCGAATGGCAACCGACCGTTCGTGCTGGCGTCGGCTAAACCGACAGCTCCACGAGCGCACGACGAGCGGTGAGCCGTGTGGTGATGCGTCGCATCGCCTCGCCCCACGAACCGGCGACCGCCACGGAGTCGTCGACGACCAGGCCGTCGCGTTGCACCGGGTCGAGGACGAGCGTCAGCTCGGCGGCGGGGCTCAGGCCGCGCACGAACTCGTCGTCGACGCCACCGGCCTCCCGCAGATCCAGCACCAGCGCACCGCCGACCAGGGCGAACCGTCGCACCTGGTTGATCACCAGGGTGCGGTTGGCGGCGCCGAGGCGGCCCGTCACCTCTACGAGGACGGCGACGCTGCGCACCTGCGCGCGCAGCTGGACGCCGTGGCATTCCGTCACGGGGCCGCGTGCTGCGAGAGACGGGGCGCTGGTGGTGAGCACGAACGGGGGCCGATCTTTCGGTCGGGCTGTCGGCTGCGGGCTCAACCGTGCAGGCCAGCTTAGCCCGTGTCACGGCCGGCTACCAGGCTGATCGTTCAAAGCCGCTGCGCCACAACGGATACTGGCGGGGTGTTTCGTTGGGTCGGTCGTCGTCCGTTTTGGGGGTTGGTCAGTGGGTAAGTCGTCGGTGCATGACCAGCCCGCACACGAAGGAGCGTTGATGACGCAGCCCGATCAGGACGACACCAACTCCGACGACGTCACGCCTGGGGAGGTCGCGCCGGCCAACCCGGCGTACGCGACGCCGCCGCCGGGAGGCATCCCCGACGCCGACGACGACTAGGTCGCCGTTCTTGGCTTGGACCCGCTCTCGAAGTCTCTATCACCGGTGATATCACTGCGGGAAGTGATATCACCGGTGATGACGAGTTCCAGACCGGGTGGGCACGCCCCCGGGGACGAGCAGCCGGCGATGTAGTTCGTCGCCATCAACGACTACGCCTCTCGATCGGGGCGACGCTCCGGGCGATCATGGCGCGAACGGCGCGCGGCCGTGCGGCCCTGTACCCTGGGCACGAATCAATTGGCTTGTGCTGCTTCGGCTTCGGCATCACGCCAGGTCACCCCCCACGAGCGGGTGCGTGGCAGGCCCGAGGCGGAGTGAGGGAAGGATCGTTATGGCGTCCCCGGGTGCTGGACCGCGTCCGAGCACGCGGTTCGGACCCTACGAACTGCAGGAACTCATCGGCATGGGCGGCATGGGTGAGGTCTACCGCGCCTATGACACGGTGCGCGAGCGGATGGTGGCCCTGAAGATCCTGCGGGCCGACGTCGCCGCCGACCAAAGCTACCGGGACCGGTTCCGCCGCGAGTCGCGCATCGCGGCACGACTGCAGGAGCCCCACGTCATCCCCGTGCACGACTTCGGGGAGATCGACGGGGTCCTCTACATCGACATGCGCCTGGTCGAAGGCGGCAGCGTCAAGGACGAACTGCGGGTAAAGGGCGTCCTGCCCCCGCCACGGACGGTGGCGATCGTCAGCCAGGTCGCCGCCGCCCTGGACGCTGCGCACGCCAACGGCCTGGTACACCGCGACATCAAGCCCGAGAACGTGCTGCTGACGCCCGACGACTTCGCGTACCTGGTCGACTTCGGCATCGCCAACGGCGGCGGCGAGGCCACCGTCACGAGGACCGGCCTGATCATCGGGTCGTGCGCCTACATGGCCAGCGAGCGACTGAGCGGCAAGCCCGGCGGCCCGCCGTCGGACGTCTACTCGCTGACGTGCCTGCTGTTCGAGTGCCTGACGGGGCGCGCGCCGTTCGAGGCCGCCGACATCCGCCAGGTGATGAGCGCCCACATGTTCGCGCCGCCGCCACGACCCAGCGAGGTGCGGCCGGGCCTCAACCCCGCGTTCGACGCCGTCATCGCCAAGGGCATGGCGAAGAGCCCCGGCGAGCGGTTCGCCACGGCGGGGGAGCTGGCCAGGGCGGCGGCCGCCGCGGTCCACGCCCCGCCTCGACCCGCCGCGCCGCCTCACACCAGGCAGTTCACCGCCGAGCGGCCCCCGGCGTACGTGCCGCACCCGGCCGTCGCGGCACGGGCCACCGTGACGCGGTCGCGGTTCGGTCGCACCCAGAAGGCTCTGCTCGCCGGGACCGTCGCGGTATTCGGGCTGGCGGCAGGCTTGGCCGCGGCGATCGTCTTCACCGGCGGCGGCACCGCCTCCCAGCCGCAGAGCCCGTTGGCCGCCCCGCCCAGTTCGACGACCGAGAGCGAAACGCCGACGACCACCACGACGACCGCGACGCGCGTCTCCGGCGTGTCCAACGTCGACGAGAAGGGTTTCGTCGGTCAGGCCGCGCGCTGCGACACGGGCACCGTGGTCTCGGCGATCAGGACGGCGTCGTCGTTGGCGGTCATCTGTCAGGAGTCCCCGGGCAGCTTCTACTACCACGGGGAACGCCTGCGCGACGGCGCCAACGTGCGCATCGCCAACGCAGTGCCGACCGGTGCCGGGTACGACGCCGTGAACCCCGCCGACGGCGCCAGGTACCAGGTGCGGCCCGACGGCCTGACGATCCTGAGCAACGGTCACGTGGACTCGGCGGAACCGGCGTTGGAGTTCGGTTCCGCGGACTGACGGGATTCAAGCAGGCGTTCTGCGGGTACATTGTTAGGTCGCGTAACTAACGCTGACATCCATGGCGACCCGGAGCGAGGCACTGCATGACGGACACGGTGACCGGTCCGCCGCGATCGAGTGAGGTGGAGGTCGACACCTCCCGGCGCAATCTGATCTTCACGGCGGTGCTGCTGGGCATGCTGCTGGCGGCGCTTGACCAGACGATCGTGGCGACCGCGCTGCCCACCGTGGTGGCCGACCTCGGTGGCGCCGGCCACCAGGCGTGGGTGGTGACCAGCTACCTGCTGGCCTCCACGGTGGTCACGGCGATCGTGGGCAAGCTGGGCGACCTGTTCGGCCGCAAGCCCGTCTTCATCGCTGCGGTGCTGTTCTTCATGGCCGGGTCGGTGCTGTGCGGCTTGGCCGGGTCGTTGGAGGTTCTCATTGCGGCGCGGGCGCTGCAGGGCATCGGCGGCGGCGCGATCATGGTGACGGCGACCGCGGTCATCGGCGAGGTCATCCCGCTCCGCGAACGCGGAAAGTACCAGGGCGCCCTCGGAGCGGTCTTCGGCGTCACGACGGTGATCGGCCCGCTGCTCGGCGGATTCTTCACCGACCACCTCAGCTGGCGCTGGGCGTTCTGGATCAACGTGCCCGTCGCCGTCGTCGTGCTGATCGTCGCCGTCATCGCCATCCCGAACCTCGGCCGCAAGGGTCGTCCCGTCATCGACTACGCAGGCATCGTGCTGGTCGGCCTCGGCGCCACCGGGCTCACGCTGGCCACCAGCTGGGGCGGCAGCGAGTACGCGTGGGGCTCGGTGATGATCATCGGCCTGTTCGTCGGGTCGGTGGTCGCGATCGCGGCCTTCATCGCCGTCGAGTTGCGGGCGAAGGAGCCGATCCTGCCGATGCGGCTGTTCCGCGAGCCGGTGTTCGCGGTGTGCTGCGCGCTGTCGTTCGTCGTCGGCTTCGCGATGCTTGGCGCGTTGACGTTCCTGCCCACGTTCATGCAGTTCGTCGACGGCGTCTCGGCCACCACGTCGGGGCTGCACACCCTGCCGATGGTGCTCGGGCTGCTGACGATGTCGATGAGCAGCGGCGTGATCGTCGGCCGCACCGGCAAGTACAAGATCTTCCCGGTGCTCGGCACGGCGGTGATGGCCGTCGGCTTCGTGCTGTTGTCGACGATGGGTCCGGACACCTCCACCCTGGAGCAGTCGCTGTACCTGGTGGTCCTCGGCGCGGGCATCGGCATGTGCATGCAGGTGCTCGTCCTGATCGTGCAGAACACCGTCGACTTCGCCGACCTGGGCGTCGCGACGTCGGGCGTCACGTTCTTCCGGACCATCGGCAGCTCGTTCGGCGCGGCGGTGTTCGGGTCGTTGTTCAACAACTTCCTGAAGGATCCGCTCGCCGACGCCGTGGCCAAGAGTGGCGCACCGGCCGCGGCTGCACAATCACCCGACGCGCTGCACGCGTTGTCACCGGAGATGGCCGCCCCGATCGCGTCGGCCTACGCCGATTCGCTCGACCAGGTGTTCCTTTACGCCGCCCCGGTGGCCATCGTGGGGTTCGTATTGGCGCTGATGCTCAAGCAGGTTCCGTTGCGCAGCAACGACGTCAGCATCGCCGCCGACATGGGGGAGGGCTTCGCGATGCCGACGACCGACTCGCCGGACCAGCTCTTGGAGAACGCCGTCGGCCGGTTGATCAAGCAGGGTTCCGGCATGCAGCTTCGGGCCATCGCGGAGCGGCCGGGCAGCAAGCTCGACATCAGCCGGTTGTGGGCGCTGTTGCAGGTGTACCGGTTTGGGCAGGCCGCCGGCCAGGCCCGGCTGAGTGACATCGCCGAACACGTCCGCGTGCCGCGGGAAATCCTCGAGCCGGCCTTCGACCGGCTCGCCCTCACCGGCTTCGCGCAACGCACCCAGGATCAGTTCTGGCTGACGCCGGCCGGAGCTCGCGAGGTCGAATTGGTGCGCGCGGACACTCTCGAGTGGCTCACCAGCGGCCTCACCCAGTCCGCCGGGCTGCACGTCCAGCCCGATCGCACCCAGGTCAGGGAGGTGCTGGACCGCATCTCGCAAGACGTTCTGGTGCAACGCGATTGGACCGAGGACACGACGCAGGCGATGCAGCTGCGCCCGCCGCGCCGCGCCCCGCAGCCGCAGCGTCGTCCTCCGACGCCCATGCCACCGCGGCGAAGAAGCTCGACGTGTACCTGCCGGCGACGCCCGTGGAGTTTC
>NZ_JACKTL010000017.1 GCF_025822245.1 Mycolicibacterium hodleri | reverse complement strand
ACACCCGCCCGGCCGCTGTCGGCCGACGACGCGGCGACCGGCCGGCGGATCGCGGAGGACTTGGAGCGGCTGACCGCGGAGGCCGCGGCGGCCACCGGCTGCGAGGTGGTGCGGGCCGCCGCGGCAAGCCGCGATCACCACGCGTGGTCGGACGACCCGTGGACGACCACGTTCGGCCTGCCGCTGCCGGGCCGGGCCGCACCGCTGCATCCCAATGCGGCGGGGATGCGGGCGGTGGCCGAGCTGATTTGCGTGAAGTTTCACCAATCGCGATGATGTCCGAATGGCCGTGTGGTTGACGCCGAGCCAGGGGCGAACCTGGTTGAACTACATGAGCGTCTACCACCGGCTGGAATACGAGATGAACCGGCACCTGCAGGCCGAATGTGGGCTGTCCTTCGGCGATTACACGGTGATGAACGCGCTCTCCAACGCGTCGGGGCGCCGGCTGAGGCTCTCCCAGTTGGCCACCATCATCGGGTGGGAGCGCAGCCGACTGTCACACCACCTGCAGCGGATGGCGGGCCGCGGCCTCGTCGACCGGGTGCAGTCCGACACCGACGGCCGGGCGACCGACGCGATGCTCACCGACGCGGGAATGGGCACGCTACGGGTGGCGGCGCCCAAGCACGCCGCCTGGGTACGCAAGGTGTTCTTCTCCGACCTCGACGACGACCAGGTCGAGGAGCTGGGTGATCTCCTCGACCTGGTCTACCGGACGATCCTGCGCGAGGGCACGCTGCCCACGCCGGAGTGGCCGCCCGCGCCTCGATGACCTAGGTCTGGACCTCGCCACCGTCGACGAACATCTCGCTGCCCGTCATGAAGCTGCTCGCCGACGAGGCGAGGAACACCACCGCCGCGGCGATCTCGGCGGGCTGCCCGATGCGCCCCAGCGTCACGTCGGCGGTCAGGCTCTCCAGCAGTTCCTTCTCGCCGCCTGCCGGGGCCAGCCCGACGAGTCCCGGGGTCTCCACCGGGCCGGGCACCAGGGTGTTGACCCTGATGCCGCGCGGCGCCAGCTCCGCGGCCCAGGTGCGACCGAAGGACCGGACGGCGGCCTTGGACGCGGCGTAGACGCCGAACGACGGAATGCCCCGCGACGCCGCCGTCGACCCGGACAGGATGACCGAGGCACCGCTGTTGAGCAGTGGCAGCACCTTCTGCACGGTGAACATCGTGCCCGCGACGTTGCGGTTGAAGGTGTCGAGGTAGTGCTCGAGGGTCACCGCGTCGAGGGTGGCGAACTCGCCGCCGCCGGCGTTGGTGAACACCGCGTCGAGCCCGCCGCCGTGGGCGGTGATCGCGTCGACGATCGCGTCCAGTTGGGCCGGGTCGCTCACGTCGCTGCGGATGCCGGTCGCCGACGGTCCGATCGACGCCACGGCCTCGTCGATCGTCTCCTGCTTGCGGCCGGTGAGGAACACGTGTGCACCCGCCTCGGCCAGGGCCCGCGCCGAGGCGAGCCCGATGCCCGCGGTGCCGCCGGTGACGAGTGCGTTCTTGCCGTCCAGTGATCCCATGACTTCTCCTCGTGGATGACTCTTTGGTGGTTCGAGCGTGCGCGCTTTTGCGTGACATGTCAATCAACTGGCATGGCGTCGGAGGTATTCCGTCGGGCGTGACTAACGTTGGGACGATGCGGCGGAGATCACGGACGGTTGGGGCTGCCTTGACGGCGGCGGTGTTGGCGGCGGGCGTCGCGGGGTGTGCCAAGCAGACAGCTGCGCCGGAGAGTTCGTCGTCGCCCGACTTCGCATTGGCGTTGAAGGACCGCGTCACCACCGACGCGATGATGGGGCACCTCAAGAAGCTGCAGGACATCGCCGACGCCCACGGCGGGAACCGGGCCCTCGGCACCCCGGGTTACGACGCGAGCGTCGACTACGTCGTCCAGACCTTGCGGGACAAGGGCTTCGACGTCAAGACCGACGACTTCGAGGTGCGTATCCCGTTCGCCGACGAGCCGGTCGTGACCGTCGGCGGTCAGCGGATCAAGTCCGCACCGCTCAACTACACGGTGGGTACGCCCGAAGGGGGAGTCACCGGCCGGCTGGTGCCCGCCCGCACCGGACCCCGGCCCGGGTGCGCGGCGTCCGACTACGACGGGCTCGACGTCAGGGGTGCGGTCGTCCTGGTCGACCGCGGCGCCTGCCCGTTCGGCGACAAGCAGGTCGTGGCCGCCGAGCGTGGCGCGGCCGCCGTCATCGTGGCGAACAACGTCGACGGTGACGACATCGGCGGCGGCACCCTTGGGGAGGACACCGAGGTGAAGATCCCGGCCGTCAGCATCTCCAAGGGCGACGGCACCCGCCTGCGCGCAACGCCCGCGGCGGCGACGATCGCCCTCAACGCGGGCGTGCGCGTCGACCGCACGCGCAACGTCATCGCGCAGACCAAGACCGGAGCGGCCGACAACGTCGTCATGGCCGGCGCTCACCTGGACAGCGTCCCCGAGGGGCCGGGCATCAACGACAACGGTTCCGGGGTGGCCGCCGTTCTGGAAACTGCTGTCCAACTTGGTAGTTCACCGAAGGTCAAGAACGCCGTGCGGTTCGGCTTCTGGGCCGCCGAGGAGGAGGGTCTGGTCGGGTCCACCGAATACGTCAAGACCCTCGACGTCGAGGCGCTCAAGGACATCGCGCTCTACCTCAACTTCGACATGCTGGCCTCGCCGAACCCCGGCTACTTCACCTACGACGGCGACCAGTCCGCGCCGCGGACGCCCGACGTGCCGCGGGTGCCGGAGGGCTCGGCGGGCATCGAACGCCTGCTGTCGGCGTATCTCGGCGACGCGGGCAAGGAGTCGCGCGACACCGACTTCGACGGACGCTCCGACTACGACGGCTTCACCGAGGCGGGCATTCCGGCGGGCGGGCTGTTCGCCGGAGCCGAGGAGAAGAAGACCGCCGACGAAGCGAAGCTCTGGGGCGGCGCGGCCGACGAGCCGTTCGACCCGAACTATCACAAGAGTTCCGACACCTACGACCATCTCGACCGCACGGCGCTCGACATCCAGGGCAAGGGGGTCGCCTACGCGATCGGCGTCTACGCCACCGACGACGGCGGACGCAACGGCGTCCCCGCGCGCGGGGACCGTACCCGTCACGTGGTGTCCGGGTCGTGAGAGCCGCACTGATCGCGGCAGGCCTGCTGCTGGTGGCCGGGTGCTCGTCGCAGAGCACGCCACCCGCGCCGGCCGCCCTCTCCGCACGTGAACTCGCCGACAAGGTGACCGCCGACGGCATGTACGTGCACCTGGAGAAGTTGGCGGACATCGCCACCGCCAACGGCAACAGCAGGGCCGACGGCACGCCGGGTTTCGCCGCGAGCGTCGACTACGTCGCCCAGACGTTGCGTGACGAGGGTTTCGACGTCGAGACGCCCGAGTTCGACCGGCTCGCCATGACCTCGCCAGGGCGGCCGACCCTGGTCGCGTCGGGCCGGAGCTTTCCCGTCACGCAGGCCTCGCCGCTGGTGTCCACCCCGGCCGGTGGCCTCAGCGGCGTCACCCTGCGACCGGAGAAGGCGTCCGGTTGCGCCCCTGGTGACTACGGCTCTGTCAACGTCCGCGGCGCGTTCGCGATCGTCGACGACAAGGGCTGTTCGGTGGTCGACAAGCAGAACGCGGCCGTGGGCCGGGGTGCCATCGGCGTACTCGTGGTGAGCGATCCCGGTGCCGACGGAAGTCCGGCCGGGTTGTTCACGCCGGGGTACTACCAGCAGCTCACCTCGCCCGTCGCCGTGCTCGACGAGGCCGCCGACGCGGCGCTGCGCCGCACGACCGCGGCCGTCCGGTTGACCCTGGACGCCAAGAGCACGGTGGTGACGTCGCGAAGCGTGGTGGCGCAGACCAAGAGCGGCGACCCGCACAACGTCGTCGTCGCGGGCGCGCACCTGGACTCGGCACCGGACAGCCCCGGTCTCAACGACAACGGGTCGGGTGTCGCGGCGGTCCTGGAAACCGCTGTGCAACTGGGCAGTTCGCCGACGGTTACCAACGCGGTCCGATTCGTCTTCTGGGGCGCGCAGCAGACGGGGCTGCAGGGGTCGTCGAAGTACGTGGCGGGCCTGGGTGGCACCGGGTTGGACGACGTCGCCCTGTACCTGGACTTCGATCTGCTCGGCTCGACCAACGCCGGCTACTTCACCCTCGACGGCGACCAGTCCGGCCAGCCCAATCCCGACGTCCCGGCCGCGCGGGTGCCCGCCGGGTCGGCCGGTCTCGAGCGGACGCTGGCCGGGTACCTCAACCTCGCCGGGGTACGGCCGGCCGATCAGCCGCTGGGTCTGGCCGGCGACTACAGCGCGTTCCTCCGCGCCGGAATCCCCATCGGGGGCATCACGACCGGGTCCTCGCAGCGCAAGACCGCGACCCAGGCACGCTTGTGGGGTGGCCGCGCCGGGGTGGCGTTCGACCCCAACTATCAGCGTCGCGGCGACACCATCGCCAACGTCGACCGGGCCACGCTGTCGATCACCGGTCCCGCGGTGGCCTTCGCGGTCGGCACCTACGCGCAGTCGACCGAGGGACCGAACGGGGTGCCGGCCCGCGGCTAGCTCGTGCCGCGATAGGCACGGGCGACGCGGGTGACGAACTGGTAGACGCCGTCCTCGTCGGGCGCCAGGGGGCCCGGTCGCGCGTGGGGCGAGCTCAAACCGCGCTGGACCGATTCGCATGCCGCCCAGTCCTGCCGGTTGGTCAGATCCCAGAAGTCCACGGCGTAGGACGCATCGAAGTCCTCCCGGGCCGCCACGTCCTTCGGGAAGGCCCACGCGCATTCGACGTGGGTGCGGTCGGCGGCGAGCGGGGTCATCAGGTGCGTCATGACGTAGTCGGGATGCAGGCTGACCAAAAGATTCGGGAATCCCACCAGGTACATGACGGTACTCAGCTCGTGCTCGGAGAGGCCCTTGATGGCCACGCCGCCGCTCTTGCCGGTGAACGACATCGTCTCGGCGCCTTCGATCATCGACATCCAGCCGCCCATCCACGAGCCCTCGAAGTGGAGGTTCTCCCCACTGGTGGGCGGGCTGATCTTGGACAGCTCGGGGTGGATGGTCGAACAGTGGTAGCACTCCTGGTAGTTCTCGGCGATCACCTTCCAGTTGGTGGCCAGCTCGTAGGAGTGCCGGTCGACGATCACCAGGTCCTCGGGCCGGTATCCGCGCACGACGTCCTCGAGACCCGCGACGTGGTCGGTGAATTCGACGTCGGTGCCGCTGGCGTCGACGAAGAGCCAGCCGTGCCAGTCGACCAGCCGCAGCTGTACGAGCCCGAACTCGCCCGGGGTGAAGCCGTCGTCGAATCCCGGTGCGTTGCGCAGGCTTCCGTCGAGTCGATACGACCACGAGTGGTACGGGCACACGATGCCGCGCCGCTTGGCGGTGGTGCCGCACTCGAGGAGTTCGTGCCCGCGGTGACGGCACGTGTTGGCGAAGGCGCGGATCACCCCGTCGTCCCCGGTCACCAACAGCATTCCGTCCGCGCCGGAGCCGATCGCGCGCTGCGTGCCCGGTCCCGCCATGTCGGCGGAGTGGCCGACGCACTTCCAGCCGGAGAAGACGTTTCGCTGCTCCCACTCGAAGACCGCCGGGTCGACGTACGCCTCGCGGGGCAGCATTCGCGACGAGCCGAACGGCGCCAGGCTCGCGGCGAGGTCGTCGGCTGGAACGGGAGCCGGATCGTGCTGTTTGAACATACAGTCAGGATAGTCGCTGGGCCGTCGCCGGTCCACAGATCGGTGCGGGTCAGGCCTCGCCGGCGAAGGCGGCGAGACCGCGATCGGCCGCCGTGGCGTCGCCCCGCGTCATCCGGCGGTACACCAGATAACCGATGACGACGGCGGCCAGGGCGGCCAGCAACAGCAGGGTGGCGAGCGCGTTGAGCGCCGGCGTGGGGGCGGCGCGCGCGGTGTTGTAGATCTTGACCGACACCGGCTCCGTCGACGACCCCGCCGACAGATAGCGCACCAGCACGAAGTCGTCGATGACGTCGGCGAAGACCAGGACGGTGCTCGCGAAGATGGCGGGCATCAGCATCGGCATCGTGACGCGCCACAGCGATCCGAGCGGGGAGGCCCCGAGATCCGTTGCCGCCTCTTCGTATTGCTTGCCGATCGTGGCGAGGCGGGCCCGAACCAGCACCGCGGGGTAGGCCACCTGGTAGGTCACCAGACCGACGACCTGGGCCGAGGTGCCGAGCCCGATCGGCAGCGCCAGGTTCGTCACCACGAACAGCAGCGCGACGGCCAGCAGCACCTCCGGGATCACGAACGAGATGAGCATCAGCACGTTTGCCCCGGACGGCAGCCGGCCGCGCCAGCGGTCGACACCGATCGCGAACAGCACCCCGAGTGGCACGGTGATCACGGTGGCGATCACACCGAGCTTCAAGGTTTGCAGCAGCGCGGTGTGCAGGCTCGCGTCGTGCCACACCGACCGCGTCGGATCACCCCAGTACCAGCGCAGGGAGAACCCCTGCCAATTGGTGCGGGATCGGCCGTCGTTGAAGGAGAACATCACGGCGATCGCCACCGGCAGCAGCGACCACACCAGGTAGAAGACCGTGACGGCGGCAAGCACGCGGGGGCTTCGCCACGGGTCGCGATACCACGCCACCGGTCCTCGCACGGGGCCCATCACGTCCGAACCTCGTCTCCGCGCAACGTGACTCGGACGTAGTAGAACATCGGCAACACCGTGGCGAGCAGCACCAGCATCACGAACGCGCCCGCCTGACCGGTCTGGCCCGGCGCCTGCACGCTGTCGTTGATGAGGTTGCCGACCATCGCGGTCTTCGGCGACGCGGACAGCAGGTCGTTGGTGAAGTAGTCACCGAGCATCGGCAGGCAGGTGAGCAGTACCGCGGCCAGTATCGTCGGCCGACACAGCGGCAGCGTCACCCGCAGGAACGACGACACGCGGTTGGCGCCCAGATCCCGCGCGGCCTCCAGCATGGGTTGTGACAGCCGGTCGAGACCGGCATACAGCGGCAGGATCATGTACGGGACGTAGCCGTAGGCCAGGCCGAGGATCACCACGACCGGTTGGCCGGTGAGCCAGTCGACGGTGACGTCGAACAGGCCCCCGAAGTTCAGCAGCCGGTTCACCAGGCCGTCGTTCTGAAGCAGGTTCACCCAGGCCAACATTCGCATCATGTAGCTGATCCAGAACGGCGCGATCAGCAGGGCGATCAGCAGCCCCTTGCGTCGGCCGGCCAGCCGGGCCACGTAGTAGGCGACTGGGAACGCGATGGCCAGGCACAGGACGCTCGCCGCGCCGACGTAGCCCACGGTGCGCAGCAGCGCGGGAAAGTAGACCCCGTCCGGGCTGATTCGAGACAGCACGTAGGTGAACTGGGAGGGGTTCCAATGCAACGGATTCCACACCGGGACCGCGGTACGGAACAGCGGGTCGACGCGACCGAACACGATCGCCAGCACCACGTACAGCGGGGCGAGGAAGAAGAGCGCCAACCAGCCGATGCCCGGTGCGGCCAGGGCCGCCCACAGCCGGACGTTGGGTTCGCGGGACCGCTGCAGCACCGCTGCTAGGACCCGCCGGCGTTGAACGCGTTCCAGACGTTGTGCCACGCGGCGTCGTTGTCGGCGTCCAGCTCGAGCAGGCGATAGCCACTGTCGAAGTACTCGGGCTTGACGATCGCCGACCGCAGGTTCTCGGGGATGAACTCCTCGGCGATCAGGGAGTCGGCGGTGAGGGTGTTCTGCGGGGGCTGATAACCGATTGCGGAGAAGTTCTCCTTGGCCACTGCGGGATCCAGCATGTGGTTGAGGAACAGATGCGCGAGCACCGGGTTCTTCCCGCCCTTGAGGGTGACCAGCATGTCGTTGTCGACCAGCCCCTTGCCGTCCTTCGGGAACCAGTACTGCAGCACCTCTGTGCCCACGCCCTCGGGCAGGTAGGACTGGGCGTTGATGACGTCACCGGACCACATCTGGCACAGGCCGATCTGGCCCGCCGGCATGTCGCTGTACATCGTGATCGTGACCTTGGGCGACGTTGCCTTGACCAGTGCGCTGAGTTGGTCGCCGACCATCTTCAGATCGTCGGCCGACGACGTGTTGACGTCGGTGATGCCCTGCTTCAACAGCACCATCGCCATGGCGGTGTGCCAGTCGTCGATGATCGCGGTCTTGTCCTTGTAGGCGGGGTCCCACAGCGATTCGTAAGGGTTCTTCAGCTCACCGATGTTCGCGGGCACTTGGTCACTGCGCCAACCCATTCCGGTGGTGTAGATGGTGTACGGAACGGTGTACTGCCAGCCCTGGTCATACCAGGGGTTGGTGAAGCTCGGCCACACGTTGGAGATGTTCGGCAGATAGGTGTGGTTCAACGGGCGCAGCAGCCCGCCGGTGACCAGTCGGCTCATCTCGGTGTAATTGGCGTTGTATATGTCGAAGTCGACGCCGCTGCGCAGCTTGGTGATGGCCTCGTCACCGTCGTTGAAGGTGGAGACCTCGATCTTGCAGCCGTACTGATCCTCGAATGTCTTGATGGCCTGGGGACTGAGGTAGTCGGCGTAGTTGTAGATCTTGAGGGTGGCGCCCTTCTCCGGGGCCAACGCGTCCGCGATGGGCTTGTTGTCAGCCGGGACGTCCCACTTGACCGGGTTGTCCGGTTTGGCGATCGTCAGCGTGGGCGCGGCCCCCTGCGATCCGGCCGGTTCCTTCGAGCACGCCGCGAGGAAGGCGCCCAGGGTGGGCGCCGTGACGGCGAGAAGCGCAGCGCGCTGCAGGAATTGGCGACGATTCGACGCGAACTGTCGGGGCGTCGGCTTCTGGGCTGGCATCCGGGCCTCCCGCAGGTTCGCGTCTTGTCGGTGATAGGACTCTCGCATAGACTGAATGCTCAGTCAACCGCTAGGAAGTGGAGGTGCGCCGTGCCCTCGACGGTGCTGCAGAGCCAAGTGTCGGACGCGGTCGACGATCTCATCGCCACCGAGGAGCGGATCTTCCTGCGGCGCCAGCCGCGCAGCTCGGAGATGATCGTGCGGGCGCGTGAGCACCTCGCCGGCGGGGCCACGTCCAACTGGCAAATCGCCGAGCCGCAGGCCGTCTGGATGAGCCACGGCGCGGGTTCGAAGGTCTACGACGTCGACGGCAACTCCTACGTCGACATGCATGGCGGTTACGGCGCATCCATTGCGGGGCACGCCCATCCGGCGATCGTCGCCGCGGTGAGCGACCGGGTCCGCCGGGGCACCCACTTCGCGCAACCCACCGAGGACGCGATCTGGATCGCGGGGGAGCTGGCCCGCCGGTTCGACCTGCCGCTGTGGCGGTTCGCCAACTCGGGCACCGAGGCCACGATGGACGCGATCCATCTGGCCCGCGCACTCACCGGTCGCGACCTCATCATCAAGGTGGAGGGCTGCTATCACGGTCACCACGATTCGGTCCAGGTGTCGGTGCTGCCGGAGGCCGACGAGATCGGACCCCGCGATCATCCCACCGGTGTGCCTGGCAATTCGGGCATTCCGGCAGCCATTCGCGATCTGGTGGTCGTAGTGCCGTTCAACGACGCCGACGCGGTCGCGCGGGCACTGTCCGACCATCGGGGTCGGGTGGCCGCGATGATCCTCGAGCCCGTCATGATGAACGCCGGCATCATCACCCCGGACGACGGTTATCTGGCGGCGATTCGAGACCTCGTCCACCAGGCCGGGGCTCTGCTCGTCTTCGACGAGGTGAAGACCGGCTTCACCACCGGGCCGGGCGGCGTGACCGCCCTCTCCGGCGTGGTGCCCGACATGGTCTGCCTGGCCAAGGCGCTGGGCGGTGGCATCTCGGTGGCGGCGATCGGCGGCACGACGGAGGTGATGTCGGCCATCGCCGACGGTCGCTACGAACAAGTGGGCACCTTCAACGGCAACCCACTGGCGATGGCGGCGACCCGCGCCACGCTGTCGGAAGTGCTCACCGACGACAACTACCGCCACCTCGACGCGTTGGGCACGCGCCTTCGCGGGACGCTGGAGGCGGTCATCGCCGAGCACGGGTTCGACTGGCACGTCGTCTCGGTCGGCGCCAAGGGGTGCGTGACGTTCCGCCGCGAGCCGGTCCGGGAGTTCCGCGACTTCCTCCGGGTCGACGCGCGCCTCGGCCATCTGCACTGGCTGATTCAGCACAATGGCGGCGTGTTCCTGCCACCATGGGGGAAGGTGGAGCAATGGCTGCTGTCCGTTCAGCACGACGACTCCGACGTCGACCGGTTCGCGGCGAACTTCGCGCGATTGGCCAAGGCCGTGGCGGTGTGACGGGCGGTCACATCGGTCTGCACCAGCTGGCGAAGTCCTTCGACGGCGTTCCCGCGGTGACGGGGATCGACCTCGACATTCCGGCGGGACAGTTCTATTCGCTCCTTGGGGCGTCCGGTTGCGGCAAGACCACGACGCTGCGCATGATCGCCGGTTTCGAGAAGCCCGACTCGGGGCGCATCGAGCTCGACGGTCGCGACGTGGTGGGCGATCCGCCACACCGTCGGCCGGTGAACACCGTCTTCCAGACCTACGCCCTGTTCCCCTTCATGACCGTGGCCGACAACGTGGCCTTCGGGCTCAAGTACCTGAAGACCTCGCGGGAGGAGACCCGGCGGCGCGTCGGCGAGGCCCTGGAACTGGTGCAGATGGGCAAGTTCGCCAAGCGGCGCCCCGCCCAACTGTCGGGCGGTCAGCAGCAGCGGGTGGCGCTCGCGCGGGCGTTGGTCTTGCGGCCACGGGTGCTTCTCCTCGACGAACCCCTCGGCGCGCTGGACGCCAAGCTACGCAGGCAGTTGCAACTCGAATTGCGGGCCGTGCAACGGGAAGTCGGCATCACGTTCGTCTACGTCACGCACGACCAGGAGGAAGCTCTCACCATGAGCGACCACATCGCGGTACTGGCGGACGGGCGGGTCGAGCAGGTCGGACCGCCGCAGGAGATCTACTCGTCGCCGGCGACGACGTTCGTCGCCGGATTCCTGGGCGCCGCAAACATCTTCGACGCCGACGTGGTCGACGTCTCCGGCACCTCGGCGGTGTGTCTGGCGGTCGACACCCGACTCGGCGCAGTGGTCGACCGATCGGTGACGAGGGGCGCGGCGGCAATCGTGATTCGGCCCGAGCGCATCGCGCTGCAGGGGCCCGACGACCCCGTGCGTACGGGTGACAACGCCATCAGCGGCACGGTGGCGCAGATCGTGTACCTCGGTGCCCAGACGCAGGTGCACGTCGACGTCGGCGCCGCGACGACGTTGGTGGTCGAGGTGCCGAACAACGCCGGTCCGGCCTCGGTGCCGCACTCCCTCGGAGCCCGGGTGACGTGCGTGTGCGCCCATGACGCCGTTCGGGTGTTGCACCGCAGCACGGCGTCGCCGACGACCGACCCCGTGGCGGCGTCCGCAGACGAGGAGCTCAGCCCTTCTTCGGCCTGATCTTCTTCTGGCCCTTCTTCACCGGCGGCAGGTCGAGTTCGCGTTCGCAGAACCGCATCGCGATGGCGTAGGCGATCTCGGAGTCCACCTCGGGATCCTCGAGCGCGACCTGAATCGACAAGCCGTCGAGCAGTGCCGCGAATTCGAGCGCGAACATCCGGGCGTCGACCCTGCCCCCGAGTTCGTCGGTGGCCTCGCCGGACTTGACGGCGTCGACGATCATCCGGCGCCAGCGGGCGTCGAGCTCGACCCGTCCCGCCTTGACCTCTTCGTGGCGGAAGGCCTGCGCCCACAGGTCGAACCACAATCCCCAAGCGCCGGGAATCTCGTTGTCCGCCTGGGGGATTACCGTCCACCTGATCAGCAGCGACAACCGCTCGCGCATCGAGGTGACCTCGGCGAGCATCTTCTCCGCCGCCTCATAGAACGACTCCTCGGAGTGGCGCAGGGCGTCGACCAGCAGGCGGTCCCGGGTGCCGAAGTAGTAGATGACGAGTGCGGAGCTGACGCCGGCCCGCTTGGCGACGTCGGCGATGCGCGTGTCGCCGAAGCCGCGCTCGCAGATCAAGCTCGCTGCGGCGTCCAGCATCTCGACCCGACGGCCCTCGTTGTTCTCCGTCGCAGCCGCAGGTTCGGCCATGTCGCTCTCGATCCCCCTCCAGTGGCGGCACTGCTACTTGTCTGCAAGCCTAACACTCGATTAGATTGAACAGTCAGTCAGGCCAGTCGTCCACCACACGGAAGAAGGTCGCTCATGGCCAACGCTTACGACGCCGTCATCGTCGGCGGAGGGCACAACGGTCTCGTCGCGGCCGCGTATCTGGCCCGGTCCGGGGCGAAGACCCTGGTGCTGGAATCCCGGGGCAGTCTCGGAGGGGCGGCGACCACGGAGTCGCCGTGGGAGGACGCCCCACACCTGCGCGTCACCCGGCTGTCGTACGTCGTCAGCCTGATGCCGCCGACCATCGTCGCCGACCTCGGCCTGGAACGCCACGGTTACAAGGTCCATCCGATGGGGCCCTACTACCAGGCCTTCCCCGAAGGCGGGTCGCTGACCATCTTCGAGGACGATCCGGCCCGCACGCACGAGCAGATCGCCAAGTTCTCCAAGCGGGACGCCGACGCGTGGCCCAGGTGGAACGCATGGCTCGAGGGCATCGCCGAGGTGATGGGTCCGCTGCTCACCCAGGTACCGCCAAACATCGGTTCCCACAAGCCGTCCGACCTGTTCGACCTCGCCAAGCTGGCGTGGAGTCAGAAGGGCATCACCACCCGGATGACCGCGGACGTCACCCGCCTGCTGACGATGAGCATCGCCGACCTGCTCGACGACTGGTTCGAGTCCCCGCAGATCAAGGGGGCACTCGCGGTGAACGGCGTGATCGGCACCTGGGCCGGCCCGTACGAGCCGGGCACTGCCTACGTGATGGCACACCACTCGATCGGTGACGTCGGTGACGGGCAACTCGGCAGCTGGGGCTTCCCCGAAGGCGGCATGGGCGGGGTGTCGGCGGCCATCGCCCGCTCGGCGCGAGCCTTTGGAGCCGAGATCCGAACAAATGCAAGGGTTTCCACCCTGAAGGTGCGAGGTGGCAAGGTCGAGGGCGTGGTGCTGGAGAACGGCGAGGAGATCACCGCGCCGTTGGTCGTCACCACCCTGCACCCACGGACCGCCTTCCTCGACCAGATCCCGCGCCACGAGCTGCCCGACGACTTCGTCCGCGACATCGAGCACTGGAAGACCCGCAGCGGCGTCGTGAAGATCAACCTGGCGCTCGGCGAGCTCCCCAACTTCACCGCCGACCCGAGTTCGGGCATTGCCGAGCACCACACCGGTTCGGTGGAGATGGCGCCCACGATGGAGTACATCGAAGCGGCCTTCCAGGACGCCCGGCTCGGCAAGCCGGCACTGATGCCCTTCAGCGACGGCGTCATCCCCACCACTCTGGACAAGACGCTCAATCCCGATGGCACGCACATCATGTCGCTGTTCACCCAGTGGGTACCTGCGGAATGGGCCGACGCCCCGCACACGCAGGAACTCGACGCCTACGCCGACCGGCTGATCGATCTCTACGACCAGGTGGCACCCGGCTTCAAGGCCTCGATCCTGCACCGCGACGTCGTCGGCCCGCACGAGATGGAGCAGGAGTACGGCTTGATCGGCGGCAACATCTTCCACGGCGAGCTGTCGCTGGAGCAGTTGTTCCACATGCGGCCGGCGCCCGGCTTCGCCGACTACCGCACCCCGATCGCCGGGCTTTACAACGGCAGTTCGGCCACCCACGCCGGTGGCGGAGTCTGCGGAATCCCGGGCTGGCAGGCGGCCAAGGCCGCACTGGCGGACAAGAAGCGGGCCACCGGGCGGCTCCGCGCCGCCCTGAGCCGCTCGTCCTAGGGCCTGATCCGTGGGGGAGCAGCGCCGCGCGGCGGTGGCCGCCATGCTCGAAGCCCGATCGGTGGCGATCGTCGGCGCGAGCGCACGCGAGGACAGCTTCGGCGCCCGCATGATCGTCGAGGCTCGGCGTAGTTCCGCACGGATGCATCTGGTCAACCCCCGCTACGACCGGATCGGCGACGTACCGTGCGCGCCGTCGCTGGCCGACCTCGACGAACCCGTCGACCTGGTGCTGTTGGGCGTGCCCGACGGCGTGCTCGTCGAACAGGTGGCAGCAGCCGCCGACGCCGGTGCTCGATCGGCCGTCGTCTTCGGCGCGGCCAACGGTGTCCGCGAGAAGGTGGCCGCCGTGGCGTCGGAGGCCGGGATGGCCGTGTGCGGCGCGGGATGCATGGGCTTCGTCAACAACGCCATCGGACTTCGCGCCCTCGGGTACCTCGAACCGGAGGTGTTGCCCGCGGGCGGGGTCAGCCTGGTCACCCATTCCGGATCCGCGTTCTCGACGCTGTTGCGGTCCCGTCGCGGGTTCGGCTTCCGGCTGGCCGTGTCCTCGGGGCAGGAACTCGTCACCACCACTGCCGACTACGTCGACTACGCGCTGGACGACCCCGGCACGAAGGTCCTGGCGCTGCTGCTGGAGACCCCGCGCGACATACCCCGGCTACGAGAGTCGTTGCGCCGCGCCCACGGCCGAGGGATCCCGGCGGTGGTCCTCCCGGTCGGCGGGTCGCCAACGGGACAGGCCATGGTCGCCGCCCACTCCGGAGCGCTGGCCGGCGGTGACGCCGCGTGGCAGGCGTTCTGCGATTCGGTCGGGGCGGTCCGCGTGCGGGACATGGCCGAGTTCGTCGACGCGGTCGAATTGTTCAGCGCGGGACGGCGGGCCGGGCCGGGTGACCGCATCGCCACGGTGCACGACTCCGGCGCCGAACGGGCGATGATCGCCGACCTGGCCCACGAGGTCGGCGTCGAGTTCGCGCAGCTCTCGGCGCGGTCGCTGTCGGCCGTGGAGGACCTGCTCGACGACGGCCTGGTCGCCACCAACCCGCTGGACGTCTGGGGCACCGGAGCCGACACCAGGGCCTTGTTCCGGGCGTGCCTACGCGTCATGACCGAAGACCCCGCCGTCGCTGTCACCGCCCTCGCCGTCGACCTGGTGCCGGAGTTCGACGGTGACACCGCCTATGTGGACGCGGTTCTCGACGTCGCCGCGGAGACGGACGCCCCGCTTGCCGTCGTGACCTCCGTGCCCGCCGCCGTCGACCGTGACGCGGCGGCCCGCTTGCGGGACAACGGCATTCCCATACTGGAGGGCTTCCGCAGCGGTGTGGTCGCGCTCGGGCACCTGGCCCGGTGGCCAGCGCGTCTGGAGTGCGCCGAGCCGGCAGTCGACGTCGACCGGCGACGACGGTGGCAGGCGCGGTTGCGGAACTGGAACCCCGCGCTGGCCTTCGATCTGCTCGCCGACTACGGGATACCGGTCGCCCGGGCGACCGAGGCGCACACCGTGGACCATGCCGTGGCGGTGGCCGAGGAGATCGGCTATCCCGTGGTCGTGAAGACTACTGCCGCCCAACACAAGAGCGACGTCGACGGCGTCGCGCTCGACCTGGCCGACGCCATGGCGGTGCGGGTGGCGTATGCCGACCTCGCCCACCGGTTGGGGCCGTCGGTCACGATACAACCGATGGTGCCCGACGGCGTCGAGGTGTCGGTGGGCGTGGTGCGGGATGCGGCATTCGGTCCGTTGGTCGTCGTCGCCGCCGGCGGAACCCTGGTCGAGCTCCTCGCCGATCGCGTGCTGGCGTGCCCGCCGGTGTCCGACGGTGGCGCACTGCGCATGCTGGAGGCGCTTCGAATCCGGCCCCTGCTCGACGGTTGGCGTGGCGCCCCCGCGAGTGACGTCGGCGCACTGGCCAGGGTCGTCGTCGGATTCTCGCAGCTGGCAGTCGAACTCGTCGAGTCACTCGAGGCGGTCGAGGCCAACCCGGTGATCGTCTCGGCCGCCGGTGCGATCGCCGTGGACGCCCTGGTGGTACAGCGAGGCGGGGTCGGCCAGTAGCGGGGCGAAGGCCAGTTCGGCGGCACCGATCATCAGGGTGTCCGCGTCGAGGCTGGCTGGCACGATCCGCAGCATCTCCCGCGGGGCGCGCAGGCCGTGCCGGGCGATGGCCTCGTCGAGCGTGTCCGCCGCCACCGAGGGAAAGACCCGCAGGAAGCCGCCGAGCACCACCAGACCGGGGTTCAGCAGGTTGACGACGTTGCCGAGCGCGATGCCGAGGTAATGTGCCTGGCGTTCGACCGTCGTGGCCCGCACGCTGGAATCCTTCTCGTAGGTTTGCGACTGGCTGACCTCGGTCTCCAGGCATCCGATTGCGCCGCAATGGCATTGCCGTGCGCCGCCGACGTAGGTGTGGCCGAGTTCGCCGGCGTAACCCGCGGCACCGTCGAGCAGCTGCCCGGCGACCACGACGCCCGCGCCGATGCCGCCCGCGCCACCGTTGACGTACACCATGTGGTCGGCGTTGGCGTGAGTCCCGAAGATGTGCTCGGCGATCGCACCCAGGTTGGCGTCGTTGGCGGCAAACGTCGGCAATTCAGTTGCCGCGCCCAGCATTTCACCGATCCTGGCGTCGTGCCAGTCGAGGTGCGGGGCCAGTCTGATGGTGGCCCCGGCGGCGTGCACCAGGCCGGGGACGGCGACGCCGACGGCCGTGACGGTGCAGTCCGGGTCGAGTTGCCGCCTCAGCCGGTCGATCATGTCGGCCGCGAGGTCGACGGTCTGCTCCGCGGTGAGGGCGCCCGGGGTGGCCCGCTTGGTCACTTCGAGAACGGATCCGCCGAGCGTGACGAGGCCGATGGTGAGCGAGTCGACTTCGGGGTTGACCGCGATCGCCAGCGTGCCCGGGTGTGGCCGCACCACGGGACTGGGCCTGCCGACCTGCGCGGAGGCGGCGGGCCGGGTCTCCTCGATCAGCCGGTGAGCGGCCAGTTCCTCGACGAGATCCTTGACCGTCGACCGCGACAGCCCCGTGCGGCGGGTCAGCTCGGCACGGCTCATGCCCCGGTGCCGGTGCACCAGCGTCAACACCCCGGAGAGGTTCCGCCTGCGGACGTCATCGGTGCTGGTACCGATCCTGGCGACGCGGTTCACGGTGGTCCTCCCCTCGAAATCTACCCGTTGACAGTGGCGTGGACCACACTATAAGTTCGGGCGCTGAACAAATCTACAGCCAGGAGGCGGAGATGTCCGTAGCCCAGTCCAGTGTCGCAATCGCCGACGGCGTCACCCCGCAGCCCTCGGACAAGTTCTCGTTCGGATTGTGGACCGTGGGGTGGACCGCGTCCGACCCGTTCGGCGTCGCCACGCGGCCGGAGGTCGACGCGGTCGAAGCCGTCGAGCGGCTTGCCGACCTGGGCGCGTACGGCCTGACCTTTCACGACGACGACCTGTTCCCGTTCGGGTCGTCGGACGCAGAACGCCGGCGGGCGGTCGACCGGCTGGTGGCGGCGCTGAAGTCCACCGGGATGGTGGTGCCGATGGTGACCACCAACCTGTTCTCCCAGCCCGTGTTCAAGGACGGCGGATTCACCAGCAACGACCGCTCCGTGCGACGCTTCGCGCTGCGCAAGGTGCTGCGCAACATCGACCTGGCCGCCGAACTGGGAGCCGAGACGTTCGTGCTCTGGGGCGGCCGGGAGGGCAGCGAGTACGATAGTGCCAAGGACGTCCAAGCCGCCTTCGAGCGCTATCGCGAGGCGCTGAACCTGTTGTGCCAGTATGTCGTCGACAGTGATTACTCCCTGCGCTTCGCCATCGAGCCCAAGCCCAACGAGCCCAGGGGCGACATCCTCTTGCCGACGGTGGGACATGCGTTGGCGTTCATCGAGACGCTCGACCACTCCGAGATCGTCGGCGTCAACCCCGAAACGGGCCACGAACAGATGGCAGGCCTGAACTTCGTGCACGGCATCGGCCAGGCGCTGGACGCCGGGAAGCTGTTCCACATCGACCTGAACGGGCAGCGCGGCATCAAGTTCGACCAGGACCTCGTCTTCGGTCACGGCGACCTGGCCAACGCCTTCGCGCTCGTCGACCTGCTGGAGAACGGCGGCCCACACGGGGGCCCGAGCTATCTCGGTCCGCGCCACTTCGACTACAAGCCCAGCCGTACCGAGGACGCCTCCGGAGTCTGGTTCTCCGCGGCGGCCAACATGCGCATGTACCTGTTGCTCAAACAGCGCGCGGCTGCGTTCCGGGCCGATCCCGAGGTTGCCGAGGCCATGGAGGTGGCCCAGGTCCAGGAGTTGCGCCGGCCGACCCTCGACCCCGGCGAGAGCTACCGCGACCTGCTGGCCGACCGATCGGCCATGGAGGACTTCGACGCCCAATCATATTTTGGCGCAAGGGGATTCGGTTTCGTCCGCCTCAACCAGCTGGCCATCGAGCATCTGCTGGGTGCTCGTTGAGCAAGGGGAACGTCAGACGCTAGACGTGATGCACGTCACGCTATATGTTGTCGGCAAGAACAAATCGAGATGTGGGGAGCAATCCATGAACCGAGTGCCATCACTGGTGTTTGCCGTAGTCGTCGGCGCCGGGCTGGTCTTGTCCGCCTGCAGCAGCAGCGGGAGCGGCGGAAACAACGGCGGGGGCGGTGGCGGCGGTGATGCCAAGTCTCAAGGCAAGATCGGCGTGATCCTGCCCGACACCAAGTCGTCGGTGCGCTGGGAGTCCAAGGACCGGCCCGCCCTCGAGGAGGCCTTCAAGGCCGCCGGCGTGCCGTACACGATTCAGAACGCCGAGGGTTCGGCGGACAACATGGCCACCATCGCCGACGGCATGATCGCCGACGGCGTCACGGTGCTGGCCATCGTGAACCTCGACTCCGACAGCGGTGCCGCGATTCAGCAGAAGGCGGCCAGCCAGGGCGTCAAGACCATCGACTACGACCGGCTCACCCTTGGCGGCTCGGCCGACGTATACGTGTCCTTCGACAACACCACCGTCGGTCAGCTGCAGGGCCAGGGTCTGGTCGACTGCCTGGCGGGCAAGCCGTCGAACGTGGTGTTCCTCAACGGTTCTCCCACCGACAACAACGCCACCCTCTTCACCGCCGGGGCGCACTCGGTGGTCGACAAGACCCCGAGCGTGAAGATCGTCGGCGAGCAGTCGGTTCCGGATTGGGACAACGACAAGGCCGTCACCATCTTCGAGCAGATGAACACCGCGGCCGACGGCAGGATCGACGGTGTCTACGCCGCCAACGACGGCCTCGCCGGCTCGGTGATCTCGATCCTGGAGAAGAACGGTCGCGCCGGTCAGGTGCCGGTCACCGGTCAGGACGCCACGGTCGAGGGTCTGCAGAACGTGCTCGCCGGTACCCAGTGCATGACGGTCTACAAGTCGGCCAAGGAAGAAGCCGGCGCGCTCGCCAAGGCCGCCATCTCGCTGGCGAAGGGCGAGTCGGTGGACGCACCAGGGAAGTCGCGTGACGACAAGGGCAATCGCGACGTTCCCTCGGTGCTGTTGACCCCGAAGTCGATCACGAAGACCAACGTCGACGTCGTCCTCTCCGACGGTGGCCAGTCCAAGGACGAGGTGTGTGCCGGCCAGTTCGCCCCCATGTGCAGCGCGGCGGGGCTCTGACCGACCGATGACCAACCAGGTGACGCCCATCCTCGAACTTCGAGGAGTCAACAAGAGTTTCGGCATGGTGCACGTGCTTCGCGACGTCGACTTCGCCGTCTACCCCGGCGAGGTCACGGCGCTCGTCGGGGACAACGGGGCCGGCAAGTCGACGTTGGTGAAGGCGATCGCCGGGATTCACCCGATCGACGGCGGCGAGTACCTGTTCGAGGGCGAGCGGGTGACGGTGCACGGCCCCAACGACGTTGCCGCCCTTGGCGTCGAGGTCGTGTACCAGGACCTCGCGCTGTGCGAGAACCTCGACATCGTCTCGAACATGTTCCTGGGCCGGGAGATCCGTCGGCGGGGCGTGCTCGACGAGGCGAAGATGGAGACGATGGCGCGCGAGGCGCTGGCGTCCCTGTCGGTGCGGACGGTCAAGTCCGTGCGACAGACCGTCTCGAGCCTGTCCGGAGGGCAGCGGCAGACCGTCGCGATCGCCAAGTGCGTGCTGTGGAACTCCAAGGTCGTCCTGCTCGACGAGCCGACGGCCGCACTGGGCGTGGCGCAGACGCGGCAGGTCATCGACTTGGTGCGACGCCTGGCCGACCAAGGCCTGGGCGTCGTCCTGATCTCGCACAACATGATGGACGTCTTCGAGGTGGCCGACCGGATCTGCGCGCTGTACCTGGGCCGGGTGGCGGCCGAGGTCAAGACCGCCGAGGTCACCCGAGGACAGGTGGTCGAGCTGATCACCGCCGGGCATTCCGGCAGCCTCGGCCTGGCTCCTGCCGACGCCGCCCAGTCGACGTGAAGGATCGCGACATGACAACCACCAAGGCCGAACTCGACGACACGGCCTTTGCGGTCGACAGCCACTCGGATGCCACGTTCGCCGACGCGGCCCGCGGCTACTGGGCGAGGGTGCGCGGCGGTGACATGGGATCGCTGCCCGCGATCCTCGGACTCATCGTGCTCTTCGCGGTGTTCGGCCTGGCCAACGAGCGCTTCCTCTCGGCGCTGAACCTGGCCAACCTGGTCACCCAGGCCGGGTCGATCTGCGTGCTCGCGATGGGCCTGGTCTTCGTGCTGCTGCTCGGCGACATCGACCTGTCCGCCGGGGTGGCGGGCGGCGTGTCCGCCTGCGTGATGGCGCTGACGATGACCGGTCAGGGCTGGCCGTGGTGGGCAGGCGTGCTGGGCGGCGTGCTCTGCGGCGCGCTCATCGGACTGTCGATCGGGCTGTTGCGGGCCAAGCTGGGCATCCCGTCGTTCGTCGTAACCCTGGCGTTCTTCCTCGGCCTGCAGGGCGTCACGCTCAAGCTGATCGGCGAGGGCGGTTCGGTCCGGGTGGACGACCCCGTCATCCGCGGCATCACGATCGGCAACCTCCCGGTGGCCGTCGGGTGGGCGTGCGCGCTCCTCGTCGTCGTGGTCTTCGCCGGCGTCGAACTAATCAAGCACCGCGGCAAGGTCGCGGCCGGATTACACCACGCCCCACTGGGAGTCGTGATCGCGCGAATCCTCGGCGTGGCCGCGGTGACGCTGGGCGTGACCTTCCTGCTGAGCCTCAACCGCAGCGTCAACCCGAGGGTCGAGATCCGCGGCATCCCCTACGTCCTGCCGTTGGTGGTGGTGCTGCTCATCGTGCTCACGTTCGTGCTCACGCGCACTCGGTACGGTCGACACCTCTACGCCGTCGGCGGCAGCGCGGAGGCGGCTCGGCGCGCCGGCATCAACGTCGACCGGATCCGCATCTCGGTGTTCGTGATCGGCTCTTCGCTGGCGGCCGTCAGCGGCATCATCGCCGCGTCCTACGGCGGCAAGGTGTCGGCGTCCTCGGGTGCGGGCAACGTCCTGCTGTACGCCGTCGGCGCGGCGGTCATCGGCGGCACCAGCCTGTTCGGCGGCAAGGGGCGGGCGGTCGACGCGGTCATCGGCGGCGTGGTCGTCGCCACCATCGCCAATGGCCTTGGCCTGCTGAACCAGTCGTCCTACATCAACTTCCTGGTCACCGGCGGCGTGCTGCTGCTCGCGGCCAGCGTGGACGCCATCTCGCGGCGCCGCCGCTCGGCCACGGGCCTGGGCTGACCGGCGTCGTTTCAGAAGGACCGGAGCCGCTTCAGAAGATCGAGTAGACCTTTCGCACGGTCTCGTGGATGTCCCACGTGCCCGTCCAGCCCTTCGGGAACACCGCGACGTCGCCGACCCCGATCTCGGAGGCCTCGCCACCGTCGGGGGTGACCGTCATGCGGCCCGCCACCAGGTAGATCACCTCGTGGGTCTCCAGCGTCCACCGGGACGGGCCCGGTGCGCACTGCCAGATGCCGGCCGACGCGTCGCCGTCCACCCAGACCTCCAACCCGTGGGTGGCCATCGGCGCTCCGGTGGCCTCGTCGAGCGGCCCCCAGTCCTCGAGCTCGGCATCGGCGGCGTGGGGGAGCAGGCTGGTGATCACTGAGAGGCCCTCTCGGGGAATGGGAGTGAAATTGGTTCCGGGGCAACGCGACTGTTGCCCTCGGCGTCGAACCGGTCGAGGCCGAGGTCGGTGAGGTCGAGCCAGTCGCACCGGCCCGTCATCGTCAGGTCGGCCGCCACCTGCGACACCGCGGGGCCCCACATCATGCCGTGGCCGGCGGCGCTGGCCACGACGGTGCCCTCGATCGGGCCGTCGTCGGTGAGCAACGGGCCGAGGATCGGCAGATGGTCGGGGGTGTAGTCGATGGTCGCCGCCCACGACCGTCGAAGTCCGAGGCCCTTGACCGCCGGAAAGAGCTGCTCCATGCGGTCGCGCGCCTTGCGGTAGTACAGCGTGTCGAAGTCGACCGCGGTACCTGCCGGTTCGTCGGGGTTGCTCATGCCCCACAGCACCCCACCGGCTTCACCTGGCCGCCAATAGATTCCGGACGTGACGTCGAAGACCATGGGAAGTTCGTGGACGTCGACGGCGGATGGTGCGGCGGTGACGACGACCTGATGACGGGCGCCGCCGGCGTGGATGCGGCCACCCGCCGCGCGGCCCACCGCGGCCAGCTTTGGCCCGCCGGTCAGGACGACCCGTTCGGTGTCGACCGGTCCGTCGGTCGTGTCGACGCCGACCACCCGTCCGCCTGCGGTGCGCAAGCCGGTGAACGCGCAGTGCTCGCGAACGTCGACGCCGTGCGCCACCAATGCGGCGGTGTAGGCGAGCACGTTGCGGGGCGCGTCGAGGTAGCCGTCCCCGGGGGCGTAGGACGCGCCCATCGTCACGCCGGGCGCCAGGCCCGTCGTTCTGGCGTCGAGGTCGTCGCTGCTGAGCCATTCCACGGTGAGACCGAGGCTCTGCTGCAGCGCGATGCGGGAATGAGCCTGCTGCACTTCGGCTTCGGTGAACGCAGGCATGAGATAGCCCTGGGCGACGAACCCGCAGTCGAGCGGAAAGCGGTCACCACTTGCGGCGTAGAACTCCTGGGCGCGCAGACCGAGCGTGATCGCGGGCTCGGTGCCGCCCTGGGCGCGGACCATGCCCGCGGCGCGGCTGCTGGCACCGTCGCCGAGCGTGGCCGCCTCGAGCAGGACGACCTTGCCGACGCCGGATTCGGCGAGCAGGACGGCGGTCCACGCGCCGACGGTCCCGCCACCGACCACCACCACGTCGGCCTGGGTGGAACTAGTCATAGCACTGAACGCTGACATAGACTGAACGCTCAGTCAAGAGCGAGGAGCGTGGATGTACGGGCTATCGGAGGCTGATCGACTCATCCAGGACACGGCGCGCGACTTCGTCGACTCGCTGATCCCGCTCGAACTCGAGGCCGAGCTGGCGGGCGGTCAGCTTCCGAAGGAGGTGACCGCCGAACATCACGGCCGGGCAATTGATTTGGGCCTCTTCGCCACCAACATGCCGACGTCCGTGGGGGGCCGGGGCTGCACCTCGTTGCAACAGGTATTGGTGCAGGAGCAGTGCGGTCGGGCCACCAACGGACTCGGCTGGGTGATGGCCACCCCGCCGCAGTGGTGGGTCGACGTCGCCACCGACGACCAGCGCGAGCGGTGGCTACTGCCCGCCGTGCGGGGCGAGAAGCACGAGGCGTACGCCATCACCGAGGAGTTCGCCGGCTCGGACGTCTCCGCGCTGGCGACCACGGCGCGCCGTGATGGCGACGAGTACGTGATCGACGGCGTCAAGTGGCACGTCACGTCCTACAACCTGGCCGACTACTGCTTCGTGCAGGCGGTTCTGGTCGGCGGCGAGTTCGAGGGTCAACACGTCCTGCTGATCGTCGACCTGCCCTGGCCGGGCGTGGAAGTCGTTCGGACACCGCAGTATTCACACCACATCGCCGACGAGCATCCGATCGTCGCGTTCAACGGCGTCCGGGTGCCGGTGGAGAACCTCGTCGGCGCCGAGGGGGAGGGCATGACCTTCACCCAGGACTGGTTCCGCTTCGAACGGCTGATGGTCGCGGCCCGGTGCGTCGGAGCCGCCCAGCGGCTCGTCGACGACGTGACGGCGTTCGCGAAGGACCGCGTGGTCGACGGCAAGCCGCTCGGCGAGCACCAGCTGGTGGCGGGCATGCTGGCCGACAGCGCCACCGAGCTGTTCGCCGCGCGCACCATGCTCTACGAGGTGGCCCGGTCGGTCGACGGCGGCGCGGACCGCAAGACGCTGCACGCACAGGCGTCGATGGCCAAGCTGTACTGCTCGGAGGTGGCAGGCCGGGTGGCCGACCGCAGCGTGCAGATCTTCGGCGGGCGAGGCTACATGCGCGAGAACGTCGCCGAGCGGATGTACCGCGAGCTACGCGTCGAGCGAATCTGGGAGGGCGCCAGCGAGATTCAGCGCCTCATCGTCGCCCGCCAGCTGATGAACCGGGGTCCGTCAGCGGTGTTGGAGGGGCGTCAGCAAGGGTCGCCGGGAGGCGTGTAGTACGGCACGCCCTCGACCGTGTAGCAGGGCACTTCGCCCCACACGTACGGGGTGTCCGACGAGGCGATCGCCACGCCCCGTGCCACGTCGCCGGCGACGTTGGTGCAACCGCCCACCGCCACGTGCCGACCGCCCGCGCCCGCACAGATGTCGGCCTGAGCCGCCGGCGCGATTGCGAACGGCAGAGCCCCCATCGCCGCGGCCGTCAACAGCACTGCTGCCATCTTCTTCATGTCGTGCGTCCCCTCATTTGGCCGACTCGCCGTCATTGTCACGCACGTCAACCCGTGGGGTCGGGGTTTCGTCGTTTTCGTCGACCCGGTCACCGTCGGTCGTGACCGACCGGAAACCGAGCAACCGCATGCCGTGGTAGATGACCAACGCGGCGATCGACCCGAGCGCGATGCCGGTGAAGATCAACGAGCCTGCGTGCCAGGTGAAGTCTGCAATCCCGATGATCAGCGGGATTGCGGCCGTCATCTGGTTCACCGGCAGACCGAAGTCGACGTGATTGGTCAGCCAGATGCGGACGCCGAGAATGCCGACGAGCCCGTACAGGACGACGGTCGCGCCGCCGAGAACCCCCGGCGGGATGGCGGAGATGGCAGCCCCCACCTTGGGGCACATGGCCAGCACGATGGCCACCGTCGCGGCGATCCAGTAGGCCGCCGTCGAATAGACCCGGGTCGCGGCCATCACGCCGATGTTCTCGGCATAGGTCGTGGTGGCCGACCCGCCGCCGAAGCCGGCCAGCGTGGTGGCCACGCCGTCGGCCGCGATGGCCCGGCCCATCACCGGGTCGGTGTCGGTGCCCGTCATCTGGCCGACCGACTTCACGTGGCCGATGTTCTCGGCCACCAGGGCGATGACCGCGGGCAGGAACAGCGGCAGCACCGAGAGGCTGAACGACGGCGCCTGGAAGTGGGGAAGTCCGATCCAGGGCGCGGCGGCGATCGCCGAGGTGTCGACCTCGCCGAGCGCCAGTGCCAGCAGGTAGCCGATGACCACGGCGAGGAAGATCGCCAGCCGGCCGATGATGCCGCGGAAGAATGCCAGGATTGCGACCAGCAGGGCCAGGGTGACGAGCCCGACCACGGGTCCCTTCTCGAAGTTCGCCTTGGCCGCCGGAGCCAGATTGAAGCCGATCAGCGCCACGATGGCACCCGTCACCACCGGCGGCAGCGTCGCGTCGAGCCAGCCGGTCCCGACGACGTGCACGACCGCGCCGATGACGATCAGCAGCAGGCCGACGGCGACCAGGCCGCCCAGCGCGCTGCCCGCGCCGTTGGACGCCACCGCCGCGGTGACCGGCGCGATCACCGAGAAGCTCGAACCGAGGTAGCTGGGCAGCCGGTTGCCGGTGATGATCAGGAAGAGCACGGTGCCGATGCCGGAGAACAGCAATGTGGTGGCGGGTGGAAAGCCCGTCAGCACGGGCACCAGGAAGGTGGCGCCGAACATCGCCACCACGTGCTGAGCGCCGATGCCGATGGTGCGCGGCCAACTCAGTCGCTCGTCCGGTGCGACGACGTAGGCGTCGGAGGGGACGGGCTTCCAGCGCAGTGAGATCACGGTTGTCGACTACACACCATCGGCGGGCGTCGCGCGACTCTTACCCAGGACTCCTAGCTGGGCAGCCGCGGGATGACCTCGTCGCCTAGCCGCGTCACCCAGCCCGCCGGGTCGGGGTTGCCGGGCAACGGTCCGGTCCACATCGTGTGGAAGCCCAGGGCGGCGTACTGGTCGAGTGCGCGGAGATAGCCGTCGACGTCGGAGAACGGATCCTCGAAGAATCCAGCGGTCAGCCGGATCTCGGAGAAGTCCCGCCCCGCGTCGTCGCAGTGCCGCCGCAACACGTCGAGCTTGTGGGGGAGCTCCTCGAGCGTCGACGACGCGTTCCACACGTCGGCGTATTGCGCGACCATGCGCAACGTCTTCTTCTCGCCCGAGCCGCCGATGAGGATCGGTGGCCGGCGAATGGGCTGCGGTTGGCAGATGGTCTCGGCGAGTTGGTAGTGCTTGCCCTCGTAGGGCCCGTCGTCGTCGCTCCACATCTGCTGACAGATCTGCAGCGTCTCCTCGAGCATCTCGAACCTGTCCTTCAAGGGCGGGTAGGGGATGCCCAGCGCGTGGTGTTCGCGGTCGTACCAGGCCGCGCCGATGCCGAACATCGAACGGCCGCCGCTCAACACGTCGAGGGTGGTCATGGTCTTCGCCAGCACGCCGGGGTGGCGGTAGGTGACGCCGGTGACCAGCATCGTCAAGGTGATGCGGTCGGTCAGCGCGGCGAGGTAGCCCATCGTGGTGTAACCCTCGAGGAAGGGATCCTCAGCGCGACCGACGTTCTCCATCTGGAAGAAGTGGTCGGCGAGGGTGAACACGTCGACGCCACCGTCCTCGGCCGCCCTGACGGTCGCGGCGAGGGTCGGGGCGAGTTTCTCCGGCGCGCCGGGGAGGAAGTCGATGTAGTGGACGGCCAATTTCATTGTGAGTCAGTACCCTTCGCTAGTCAGTGAGCCGGGCCAGTAGCGCCAGCGCCTCGTTGACGACGCGGCGCTCCGGTTCGGTGTAGCGGTCCTGCAAGGCACGCACCAGCCACTCCTCGCGCACCTTGCGGTCGTTCTCCCCGTGCCTGCGCCCGAGGGCGGTCAGGTCGACGAGTTGACGGCGTCCGTCCTCGGGATCCGGTGTGCGCACGATCATTCCGTGGCGGTCCAGGCCGGCGAGCGTGGTGGCCATGGATTGCGGGCGCACGCGTTCCGCGCCGGCCAGTTGGCTGGTCGACGCGGGACCGTCCTTGACGAGACGGATCAGGACCGCGGTCTGGGACGGAGTGAGGTCGTCGGCGGTCGCGACTTCGAGCAACCGCCTGCGCAGCCTGCTGAACAGCACGCGAAGCTCCTGCGCCGCCACGGCCGCCGACTCACTGACCCGTTCCATTTCAACAGACTAAACTGAACAGTTGAAACTGTCTATATTGAGGGCCTCAATGAATATGGCTGCCGCCGTTGATGTCCACGGTGGTCCCGGTCAGGTAGCTCGCGTCCTCGCTCGACAGGAAGGTGATGACGGCGGCCACTTCCTCGGTGGTCGCGGTGCGGCCCACCGGAATGCCCGCGGCCAGCGCGGCCTCGGACTCGTCGGTGGCGCCGACCCGGATGTTGGTGTCGACGGCCCCGGGGGTGACGGCGTTGACGGTGACGCCGGTGTCGGCGATCTCGCGGGCCAGCGCCTTGGTGAAGCCGAGGATGGCGGCCTTGGCAGACGAATAGGGCACCTTGCCGAACACGCCGCCGCCGCGCTGCGCGGACACCGACGACATGTTGACGATGCGTCCCCAGCCGTTGTCGATCATGGCGGGGAGGAAGGCCTTCGTGACCAGGTAGGTACCGGTGGCGTTGACCGCCATGACCTTGTTCCAGATGTCGAGGGTGGTCTCGAGGAACGGCACGGGGCTGGTGATGCCCGCGATGTTGGCGAGTGCACCGACGGGCGGCAGATTGCCCGACGCCACCTCGGCGGCGACTGCGGCCTCGGCGGTGGCGACCGACTCCTCGGAGGTGACGTCGACCGCGTGTCCGAAGGCGGGCACGGCGAACTGGTTGCCGATGTCGGCGGCCACCTTGGCCGACGTCTCGCCGTCCAGGTCGAGGATGACGACTGCCCACCCCTCGCGGGCGTACCGCTGGGCGAGGGTCATGCCGATGCCGCGGTCTGAGGTGGCGCCGGTGACGACGGCGGTGCGGGTGGTTGCCATGTTGGTTGCCTTTCGATCTATATGAGGTTGCTGATGACGTCGCCCGCCCTGGCGGCGGCGTCGGGGCGTTGGTCGTGGGTGATGTCGCGGGTCTCGAGCTCGAGGGAGTAGTGCCCCTGGTATTTCGCCGCGACGAGTTCCTTGATGCCGCAGGCGAAGTCGACGTGACCGTTGCCTACCGAGACGTTGATGTTGCCGGGGGTGGCATCGCGGACATGGACGTGAGCGATGCGGGGTCCGAAGCGCGCGACGAAGTCGACCGGATCGCCGCCGGAGGCCACGACGTGGCTGAAGTCCATCACGATGCCGACCTCGTCGACGAGGCGATCGGCCAACATCTGGGCGCGCTCGACGTTCCAGCACAGCCGGTGCAGGTGCAGCGACTCCGTCCACAGTTCGACGCCGTGGGACGCCGCGACGGCCGCCGCCGTCGCGAGTTCGTCGGCGACGAGGGCGATGTCGGCCTCGAGCGTCGTGATCGGCTCGTGGTCGAGTGCGCCACAGGGCAGCACCAGTGCGCGCGCCCCGACGGCGGCGGCCAGGGTGGACAACGTGTCGAGGTGTGCTCGGCGATCCGAACGACGCCGACCCATCGCGGGCGCGTTCAGATCGCCGACGTCGCCGTTGACCGACCGCACGCGCAGGCCGGAGGCCGCCACGGTACGGGCCACGTCGGCCACCGCAGTTGAGTCCAGCACGAACGGCACGTGGTCGCACACCCCGGGCAGGGCCCCGAGATCGATCTCGTCGAAGCCGAGGGAGGTGATCGTCGCGAGCGCCTCGGCGAGCGGCTGGTGCCGAAAGCTGATGGACGAGCACCCCAGACGGGCGGCGAAGCGGGTGTTCGGCACGGCGTACCTCGGAACGGTCGGGAGTGTGATGCCAGCCACACTAAGCGGTTGACTGTTAACAGTCAACCCCCGGCCGGCAGCGATGTTGACTGTTGACAATGGGTGTGGGCGGGGTCACACTGAGTGACCTAACGCACTGTTGACCGTCAACAGTGAGGTCGATTGCCCTGGTGGGACCGAATTGAGAGGATGAGCCCATGAGCGATGACGCTCTGGAGATGCGGGGTCCGGTGCGCGGCACCAAGGACGCCAGACGGGTCGCGATCGGTTCCGGCGTCGGCGCCGTCATCGAAACCTACGACTTCATCGGCTTCGGCACGGCCGCGGCCCTGTACTTCGGCACCGCCTTCTTTCCTGGTGCCAGTCCGGTCGCCGGCACCCTGGCGGCGTTCGCCACCCTCGGCGTCGGCTTCGCCGCCCGTCCGCTGGGCGGAATCATCGGCGGACACCTCGGCGACAAGGTCGGCCGCAAGCCGGTCCTGGTGGCGTCGCTCATTCTGATGGGCCTGGCCACCTTCGCCATCGGTCTGCTGCCCACCTACGAATCGGTCGGCATCGTCGCGCCGATCCTGCTGGTCACCGTCCGCATCGTCCAGGGCCTCGCGTTCGGCGCCGAATGGGGTGGCGCCATCCTCATGAGCTACGAGCACGCCCCCTGGAAGCAGAAGGGGCGCTACACCGGAATCGTGCAGGCCGGCTTCCCCGTCGGGCTGCTGCTGGCCAACCTCGTCTTCCTCGTCAGCGTGCACCTCGGCGGCGACTGGGCCTGGCGGGTGCCCTTCCTGGCGAGCATCTTCCTGGTCATCGTCGGCTTGATCATCCGGGCCAGGGTGCCGGAGTCGCCGGTCTTCGAAGAAGTCAAGGACAAGGGCGACATCGTGAGGTCGCCGATCGTCGAGGTCGTCAAGACGGACTGGCGAAACATCGTGCGCGGCATAGGTCTTCGCATCGCCGAGACCGCCGGCTACGCGGTGTCCATCACCTACATGATCTCCTACCTCAAGGGTGCGCAGCTGGCGACCAAGACCGAGACGTTGCTGGCGCTGTGCGTCGCCTCGGCACTCGGCATCGTCGCGACCATGGCCTGGGCCAGGCTGACCGACAAGATCGGAAGGCGGCCGGTCTACCTGTGGGTCACCGCGTTCGGCATCCCGTTCGGCGTCATCATGTTCATGCTGGTGAACACCGGCCTCGTGATCCTGATCGTCGCGACCTTCGTGATCGCCTACGGGGTGTGCCAGAACGCCCTGGCCGGCGCCCAGGGCGCGTGGTTCCCCGAGCTGTTCAACGCCAACACCCGTGCGTCGGGAGCCTCACTGGCATACCAGATCTCGGCCATGGTCTCCGGCTTCACGCCGTTCATCACCACCCTGCTCTTCGAGTGGATCGGCTGGATGGGCCCGGCGCTGCTGTTCAGCGGTTACATGGCCATCGGGCTGGTGGCTGCCGTCACCACCCGGGAGACGTGGGGACCGCGCGAACGTCGGCTGGCCGACAAGGCCACCTCTGAGTCGCACGAGCTGGCCGCCTGATGCGCCGCCAGACCGTCGAAGCCGCCGCGTACCGGGCCAGGCACCATGCCCTCGACATGGGCGAAGCGCAGGGGCAGGCCTACGTCGGGCAGGCCCTCGGCGCCGCCGACATGTTCGCCTGCGTGTACGCCGACCAGCTGCGGTACCGCGCCGACGACCCGCACTGGGCCGAACGTGACCGGTTCCTGCTGTCCACCGGCCATTACGCGATCGGGTTGTACGCCGCGCTCGCCGAGGCAGGCATCGTCGACGTTGGCGAGCTCGAGACCTACGGCAGTGACGACTCCAGATTGCCGATGTCCGGAATGGCAAGCTACACACCGGGAATGGAGATCTCCGGCGGTTCGCTCGGGCACGGGCTCACCGTCGCCGTCGGGATGGCCCTCGGACTGCGTCATCAGGGTTCGGCGTCGCGGGTGATCAACTTCCTGTCCGACGGCGAGCTCGACGAGGGCTCCACGTGGGAGGCGGCGATGGGGGCCAGCCATCATCGACTCGGTCACCTGGTCGCCATGGTCGACGTCAACGCCCTGCAGGCCGACGGCCCCACCGCCGGGGTGTTGCGCACCGAACCGGTGGGCGACAAGTGGGCCGCCTGCGGGTGGTTCACCCAACGCGTCGACGGCAACGACGTCGGGGCGCTTCTCGACGCGTTCGACGCGGTCGCGGAACGGTCGACGCCGACCGGTCAGCCCGCAGTCATCGTGTGCGACACCAGGGTTGGCCGCGGTGTGCCACTGCTGGAGAACAGGGAGAAGGCGCACTTCATGCGCATCGACGCCGACGAGTGGCAGGTCTGCCGTGAGCAGCTGACCCTCGGCTACGAAGGAGTACCCGCATGACCGCCCACGCCCCACTGCGGACCTCGGCGATGATCGCCTCGTTCGCCGAGCCCGGCCAACGCACCACCTCGGCGCCGTTCGGGCATGCCCTGGTCGCCGCGGCTCGCGCCGACGAGCGCATCGTCGGCCTGACCGCCGACCTCGGCAAGTACACCGACATGCACGTCTTCGCCCAGGCCATGCCGGACCGCTACTTTCAGATGGGGATGGCCGAGCAGCTGCTCTTCGGCGCCGCCGCGGGAATGGCCGAGACGGGCCTGATTCCGTTCGCGTCGACCTACTCCGTGTTCGCCACCCGGAGGGCCTACGACTTCATCTGCCTCGACATCGCCGAGCCGGGACTCAACGTCAACGTCGTCGGCGGGCTCCCCGGACTCACCACGGGGTACGGGCCGTCGCATCAGGCCACCGAGGACATGGCCATATTCCGCGGCATCCCCGGGTTGACGATCGTCGACCCCTGCGACTCGGTGGACATCGAGCAGGCCGTTCCGCAACTCGCGGAGACCCCCGGGCCCAGCTACCTGCGGCTGCTGCGCGGTCACGTGCCCACGGTGCTCGACGAGTACGACTACACCTTCGAACTCGGCAAGGCCAAGGTCGTGCGTCCCGGGGCCGACGTGGTCTTCGTCTCCAGCGGGTTGATGACGATGCGCGCGCTGCTCGCCGCCGAGGAGCTCGCCGCCCATCACGTGGACGCCGCGGTCGTGCACACGCCCACCATCAAGCCCTTCGACGAGGACACGGTGTTACGCGAGATCGACACCGACCGCCTGGCCGTGACGCTGGAGAACCACACCGTCGTCGGCGGCTTGTTCGAGACCGTCGCGTCGGCCGTGGTGCGCCGCGGGCTCGGCAAGCAGGTGACGCCGATCGCGCTGCCCGACGAGTTCCTTGCCGCGGGCGCACTGCCCACCCTGCACGACCGGTACGGCCTGTCGACGCGCCGGATCGTCGCCTCGGTCCTGGGCCGGCTGTAGCATCGATGTCGACATTCAGATGTCGACACTCGAGGGGCGGCGAATGACGGTGGAACCCGGCTTCCTGCGCCTGGAGAAGACCAGCCTGCGCGAGCAAGCGCTCTCGGCGCTGCGCAAGGCCATCACCACCGGTCAGATCAAGCCCGGCACGCATCTGGTCGAAACGGAGCTCTCCGAGGCGCTTCAGATCAGCCGCGGGACGTTGCGGGAGGCCATGCGACAACTCCAGCAGGAGGGCCTGATCTCCGCGGGGGCACGGGGCAGGTTGTCGGTCCGGCACCTCGACACCAAGGAGATCCGGGACATCTTCGGCGTGCGCGCCGCGTTGGAGGCCTTGGCCGCAAGCGAATTGGCGTCCCGACCCGACCGGGCCGACGTCGTCGCGAACCTCCGCGCCGCCGTCGAGGACATGGACCGCTGGGCGGCCTCCAACCTCGAGGACCGCATCGAGGCCGATCTGCGCTTCCACAGAATGATGTGTCAGCTCAGCGGCAACGAAACGCTGATGCACTCCTGGTCCTCGTTGGAGGGCAGCATCCGGATGTCGATCATGTACGCCGGGGTCGAGCGTGCGCTGAAGAACATGGACGCCAAACGCCACCTCGAGATCGTCGACGCGATCGAGTCGGGCGACGGCACCGCCGCGGCCGACGCGGTGCGCGAGCACATGGCGGGGGCCGCGTCGGTACTCGTCGACGGCGCTGCCTGACGGCGCACGCCGCCCGGTCGACCGACTGAAACGGAGGACGATCTCAGCGCACCGGTTCCCCATCGGCGTCGGTCACGCCGGCCATCGTCAGGATCGTCTGCAGCGTGGTCCGCAAGGGGCGGACGTCGCGATGAACTTGGGCGAGCAGTAGTCCGCCCTGCAGCGCTGCCAGCATGGTGACCGCGAGGTCGTCGGGATCGACGTCGGCAGCCAGGCGTCCCTGGTCGTGCAGGGCACGCAATCCCTCCTGAATCGCGGTGGCCCAGCGGCCGAATCCTGCGGCGACGAGCGCGCGTGCCTCCGGGTCGTACTCGGCCAGCTGGCTTCCCAACGCCCCCAGCGGGCAGCCGCCCTGGCCGTGGATGGCATCGGCGTGTGCGACGACCAGATCGCGCCACGCCGCGAGGTTTTCGGCGGTCCCGAGGTTGGCCTGTGCGGTGTTGTTCACCAGTGTGTCGGCTTGGTGCTCGACGACCGCGTTGACCAGCTGCTCCTTGTCGGCGAAGTAGTGGTAGAGCTGTGAGCTGCTGACTTCCGCGGCGAGTTTGACGTCTTCGAGCGTGGTGGCGGTCACGCCGCGCTCCCAGATCAATCGAGCCGCCACGTGGATGATGCGTGCGCGCGTCCGTTGCCCCTTGGGGGTCCACCTGACCGGGCCGTTCTTCGTGCTCGTCACCGCGTCACCCCAAGACCGTTTTGGTATTGATAATCCATTTTTGCTGCAGAACAGTGGATCGCATGATCCATTACACGGTACTCAGGCCACCCGCTCGGTTCCACGCACGCGGCCACGACGTGGGTGCGGCATGACCGACGGGCCGATCGTCGTCACAGGTGCCACCGGCAACGTCGGGCGTCCCCTGGTCGCTCTCCTCGTCGACGCCGGAGTCGAGGTTCGCGCAGTCACCCGCACCCCGGCGGGGGCCCACCTGCCCGACGGCGTGCAGGTCACCGATTCCGTCCGCGAGGCGCTGCGGGGAGCGTCGGCGGTCTTTCTCAATTCCCGTGCGCTCGCCGCGGATCTGGCGCAGGTGATCACGGACGCCAGGGACGCAGGAAGTGTCACCCGGCTCGTCGCGCTGTCGGCGGCCAATGCCGACGACGACGTCGCACGGCAGCCCTCGCGTTTTCGCGGTGACCGAAACAAGGAAGTCGAGCAGCTGGCAGTCGATTCGGGGCTCGCGTGGGTCAGCTTGCGGCCTGCGGTGTTCGCCTCGACGTCTGCGGACATGTGGTCGGCCCAGTTACGTGCCGGCGACGTGGTCAGCGGCCCCTTCGCCTGCGCGTCGTTCGCGCCAATCGTCGACGCCGACATCTCCGCCGTTGCCGTTCAGGCCATCCTTGGCGGGCACCTCGACGGCCGGCGAATTCCGCTGACCGGGCCGGAGGCGTTCACCGTGGCCGAGCAGGTCGCCGTCATCGGCGACGCCTTGGGCCGTGCGCTGCGCTACCAGGAAGTCGACCCCGCACTGGTACGCGACCGCCTCGTCGCCGCCGGGGCGGCACCGGAATTTGCCGACGCCTACATCGCTCTGCAGGCCGCCGCCGCGACACAACCCGCGGTCGTCACCAGGGACGTCGAGGAGATCTTGGGCCGGCCAGCCACCCCGTACGCCCGGTGGGTGGACGCACACCGCGAACTCTTCAGCAACCAGCCACGTCTCACGGAAAGGGACCAACCGTGAGATCTTCGGACAAGAACCTGTTCGTCACCGCGACGTCCGGGGTCGACCTTCATCGACTCTGTTATTCCATGACTTGGATCTGATCAATACCCAGAAGATCATCAGATGTGCAACGACGACCGTGGGAGCGTAAAAGGTATAGATGAAATAGGCGGGACCGAGGTTGAAACTGGGAAGATTTGTCTGCACGACACCTCGCAATGTATTCAACAGGTCAATGAATCCCCACGCGCTGAACACCCACACCAGCGGAATGGCGAAACGCCACCCGCCGCGCAGTGCGAAGATGGAAGCCAGGGCCAGCGCCGCCGCCAAGAGATCACCGTATGCAGCAGCGGAAAGTGCCTCTCTGGGCAGCTTCGGATCGACCATGCCCGTAACCAACAAGACCATTCCCACATAGCGGAAAACGTGCACGAAGATCAGTGGAATGAGAGCAGAATCAAGGGGTAGTTTAGTTAGTTTCGGCCATACGTACCACGTGGCGACGAGGGCGCAGACGACACAACTCAAAAGTAGCTGCAGCCAGAAGATCATGGTGTTATTCATCGCGGGGTCGTGCCCTTCATATCGATGACTTCCCAGTCCTTGACGGTCGCCAGCGGCCCGAACAGGTCGGCGGGCAGGTCCGCTGAAAGCGGCTGTCCCGTACGCACGCGATGTGGCCAATCGCGGTTGGCCAGAGCGGGTTTGGCCAGGGCGACGACGTCGGCTGCACCGGAGTCGATGATGGCGGCGGCGTCGTGTGGGTCGTCGAGGTGGCCGTTGGCGATGATCGACAGGCGGCTGTACTGCTTGGCCAGCTTCGACAATGGCTTGACGGTGTTGTCGAAAGCCGGTGCCAACGCGCGGTACTCGGTGGTGTGAATGTAGTCGATCCCGGTGTCGGCCAGAGCGGTGAAGATTTCGGCGGCGTCGTCTTCGCCTCCGGCCCAACGATGTTCGTTGTCGGAGACCTTGCCCTGAGAAATCCGGATACCGACGGCGATGTCGGCTCCGACAGCGGCTACGACGTCACCGCAGACCTCGGTCGCCAGCCGGACCCGGTTGGCGACGCCACCGCCGTATCCATCGGTGCGGGTGTTGAGGTAGTCGGTGAGGAAGGCGTCGAGCAGGTATCCGTTGGCGCCGTGGATCTCCACGCCGTCGAACCCGGCGTCGCGGGCCATGCGGGCGGCGGTGACGAACGCGGCCCGGACCTGCGTGATGTGTTCAGCGGTCATCGCTTTGGGAATCTGATACGGGCCGGACCCGCGGTACATCGCCAGCTGCTCGCCTTTGGGTCTCACGGCTGAGGGTCCCCAGGTGGTGGTGGTGTGCGGGTTGCCTTGTGACTGGCTGCCGGCATGCATCAACTGGGCGAAGAACTTCGACCCGGCCCCGTGGACACCGTCGACGACTCGAGCCCAGGCCGCGGCGTGGTCGGGGTTGGCGATGCCGGGTTGGAAGAAGTAGCCCTGGCTGGTCTTGTCATCGACGTAGAGGCCCTCGGTGATCAACAAGCCAAAGCCACCGTCGGCGAATACCCGGTAATAGGCGCCGATTCGATCGGCGGGCACGCCATCTGCCGCCGCACTGACTCGGGTCATCGGCGCCAGGGCGATGCGGTTGCGCAGTTCCACGTCACCGATGAACGTCGGGCTGAAGAGAGTGTCGTGATGGTCGTGGCGCGACCCGGATTTTGTCATTGTGCGTCCGGATGTGCGGAGACGTATTCGACGAAGCCGGCGACGTCGTCGGGAACGAGCCGTCCGATCGCCCCGCTCGAATACACGGCCAGGCATACCGTCCCGTCCGGTGCCAGGATGACCCCGGTCGACTGCAGATAGTGCGGATCGTCGTGGACGTAGGCACCGATCGCGGCGGCGATCTGGTCGGCGTCCGCGCCGTATCCGACCGGAAAGTTCAGCTTGCGCTTGGCAACCAGTTCCGCAGCAGTGTCCTCGTCGTCGACGGAGAGGGCGACGACCTTGACGTTGAGCTTGCTCAGGATGTCGAGTGCGCGCGAGAACGAGCCGAGTTGCGCGTGGCAATAGGGGCACCAGGACCCGCGATAGATCAAGATGACTCCATAGGAGCCGGCGAGGTCGCCCGGCAGGCTGATCGTGCCGCCCCCCACGGCGGGAACGGTGAGCGGGGGGAACGGTTGGCCATTGTCGAGGCGCGACATGGAGGTCCTTTCATCGTGATTCGTCGACGGACGGGCATCTCGCCGAGTCTGTCGGCTACGTCTGCAATCGGCCGAATCCCCTTGCGGTCTCGGCTTGTCCATGGATCTGGCGGCCATTGCCTCGGCAGGCTTGGTAGAGATTCACGACCGCCAACGACATGACGAACAGCGGGATGAATGGGGGTTTGACCCCGAGGGGCAGGACGTTCGCCGGAACCTCCGGCTGTACGTGCACATAGGTCGCAACTCCCATGTTGACCACGAGCCCAGCCGACGCGACGAACACGATCGGGCGATAGAGATGGGGAATCTCGCGCCTGAAGCTGGCCGGCAACAGTAGGCCCAAGCCGATGGCCAATTCGCCAACCTTGCCCAGGGGGATGCTGAGTCGCGGCATGCCACTTTCGGTGATCTGAGCCTCGAACATGGTGCGAAACGGCTCGAAGTACTTCAAGAACCCGAACATGAACATGAACACGCCGAGGAACATCGAGTTGTTTCTCAATGTCGTGTTGTCTTGCGGGCGATTCACGGGTTCCTCCCAGTTGGTCGGTGACGCTTCAGCGTGGAGTCGACGTCCCTCCGGGCAAGTCGCCGACCACACGTGGGAGATCATGCTGGCGGAAAAGTGGACCGACAATTCCAATTCGGATACTGTCCGTCCGTGGCGTCAAAGGGAAGTGGTTCTCCGCCGCGGCTGACGGCTCGCGGAGCGGTCACCAAGGCTCGCATCGTGGCTGAAGCTACGTCTCTGGTCCGTGAGCGTGGCGTGGCGGGAACGAGCCTCGACGCGGTGATGAATGCCAGTGATACGAGCAGGTCGCAGCTCTATCACTACTTCGCCGACAAGGACGCCCTCATCGGCGAGGTCATCAAGACTCAGCTCGGGCGGATCATCGCGGCGCAGGAGCCACGCCTACGTGAGGTGACGTCCTGGAGCGGTCTGCAGCGTTGGTGCGATCATCTCGTCGCCGCCACCCGCACGACACAGGGTATCGGCGGTTGCCCCCTCGGCTCCCTCGTCAGCGAGCTTGCCGACCGATCCGACTCCGCGCGCCTCGAGCTCGCGCGGTCGTTCGCCGAGTGGCAGTCCTATCTGTCCACTGGCTTTGCGGGCATGCGGGACGACGGCGAACTCAGCCCCGACGCCGACCCGGACGAACTCGCGTTGACGATGATGAGCGCACTGCAGGGCGGACTGCTCATGGCGCAGACCACCCGCAGCGCCCGTCCCCTCGAACTGGCCCTCAACATGGCACTTGGGCACATCGCCGGATACCGGACCATCCCGGCGCCCAAGTAGAGAAGTCGAGGAATCGCAGTCACACTCGACGGCCTACGGCGGCGTAGAGCGCCGCTCCGACCAGCAGGACCGCCATCCCGGTGAGTACCGACGTCACCGGCAGCGTGACCGCCAGCACCAGACACCCGACGAGGCCTGCGACCGGAATGAGCTTGGCGCCCAACGTGAATGCCGAGGCGTTGGCGATTGCGTAGTAGACCAGCACGGCGAACGACGAGAAGCCGATCGCGCCCCGCAGGTCCAGCACGCCGGCGAGCACGGCGACGACGGCTCCGACGACCAGCTCCGCGCGGTACGGCGTCTCGAACCGCGGATGCACGACCGCCAGCGCCGGCGGGAGGTGGCGATCGCGGGCCATGGCCAGCGCGGTGCGCGACACGCCGAGGATCAGGGCCAGCAGCGAACCGAGCGCGGCGATCGTCGCGCCGACCCGCACGACCGGCGTCAGCCCGGGGTGTCCCGCGGCAGTCACCGCGTCGGCCAGCGGTGCCGTTGCAGAAGCCATTGCCGCACTTCCCAATTCGGCCAGCACGGCGCTCGCGATCGCCGCGTAGACCACCAGCACGAGGGCCAGGGCGATGCGGATCGCGCGCGGGATCGTCGTCGTCGGGTCGCGCACTTCCTCGGCCAGCGTGGCGATCCGCGCATACCCGGCGAAGGCGAAGAAGCACAGGCCGGCCGCCTGCAGCACGCCGAGCACGCTCGCGTCGTGCAGCGCCAGGTGCGAGACGTCGGCGCCACCCGAGGTGGCGATCGCGACGACGACCGCGGCCAGCACCGCGAGGACGACGGCGACGATGATCTTGGTGAGCCACGCCGACTTCTGCACCCCGACGGTGTTGATTGCGGTCAAGAAGACCACGGCGGCAACCGCCACCGTGTGCGCGTGGGCGGGCCAGGCGTAGACACCGACGGTGAGTGCCATTGCCGCGCACGACGCGGTCTTGCCGACGACGAAGCTCCACCCGGCGAGGTAGCCCCAGAATGGGCCGAGCCGCTCCCGGCCGTAGACGTAGGTGCCGCCCGACTGCGGGTAGAGCACGGCGAGCCGGGCCGAGGACGTGGCGTTGCAGTAGGCGACGACGGCGGCGACGGCCAGTCCGATCAGCAGCGCCGAACCCGCGGCCGCGGCGGCGGGTGCGAGCGCGACGAAGACACCCGCACCCAGCATCGAGCCGAGTCCGATGGTGACCGCGTCCGCGGTGCCGAGGGTGCGGCGCAGGGCAGGCGGTTCTGGCGCGGCCACGCGTGACAGCGTAGAGCGCTCAGGCGGGATAGGCCGACGTGAGGCGGCTGGCCTCCGGCTTGGAGAAGACGTCGTTGAGCGTCACCGTGCGCAGGCGGCGATCGTGGATGATGTCGACCAGTTCGTGGTAGACACCCGTCACCGGCGGGTGGTTGAGGTGGCCGATGACGATCTTTTGCGGCACGTAGTACTGGTCGGCGTTGGCGACGATGTCCCGGGGCGCCAGGATCTGGTCGTCGCCGATGTTGCCGTCCCACAACGCGGTCTGGGTGTAGCCCAGGTCGGCGGCCACCGACTGGACCAGGTCGTTGTAGGCGCCGTAGGGCGGCCGGTAGTAGGGCGTGGCGTCCACGCCGAAGGTGTCGCGGATGAACTGGTCGGTGTGCCGCAATTCGTCGGCGATCCGGCTGCCGGTCAGCTTCGTCAGGTCGGGGTGCACCCAGGTGTGGTTGCCCAACTGAATCTGACCCGAGTCGACCAGCGGCTGCAGCAGGTCGCGGTTGTCGGCCCACGACGAGAACACCCCGGTGACGAACATCGTCAGCCGGATGCCGGTGTCCTTGGCGAGCTGGGCGTACGCCCGCACCACCCCGGTGTCGACGCCGTCGTCGAGCGTGAGCGACAACAGATCGCCGGGTCCCGGCAGCGCGCTCAGCACGCCCCCGCCGGGCAGGGGAATCCGCGCCTGCGGCGGTGGGGCGGGCAGGAGTTCGGGCCAGGCGGGCGGCTCAGGAAGCGCCGCTGGCGGTGCGGACGCGGGCGGCTGGGCGGCGTGGCTGGACGCGTCCGCGCCACAGCGCACCAGGGCGATGCCGGCGGCCGAGGCGATGGCGCCCGCGAGCAGGTTGCGCCGGGACAGCATTGTCCCATTGGTCACTCTGGTCACTCTGGTCACATCGGGCACAGTCAGAAGGTTAGCTGCCTAGTGGCCGATAGCCGGGGAAGCTGGGCTGGCAGTCGACTGAGCGCCGGTGCTAGCGGTGACCGATCACTGGTTGCGGATGACGTTCACCGCCAGGTAGCCGCCGTAGCCGAGCAGTCCGATCAACGCGAGCTTGCGGGTCTGCGGAATGGCCACGCCGAGGCCCAGCGCCGTCTCGAGCCCGCCGTTGATCTTCAGGAAGCGCGCCGTGTCGGTGGGAAACGCCGTCTTGGTGATGCCCTCGAACAGTTCCGGCCGGACGAAGTGCGCCACGCCGGTGCCGGCCAAGGCCAAGCCTGCGAACGTGGCTGACTTCGAACTCTTCTCCTGCGGCACGAATGGATCCTCTCGTCAGGCAATCTGGTAGTCGGTCAACGGAAACTCGGATGCTTCCTTGATCGCCGCTTCGGTCGACGACGGACGCAGCAGGGTGGGCTCACCCGCGGGGTTGAAGTAGTACGAATGGGCGCTGCCACAGTTGCCGTTGGTGAACAGCGAGTCGCCCAGCAGCTCGGTCATCCGGTTGAGGAACGCGGTGTTGGCTTCCTCGGTCACCTCGAAGGTCGTCGCACCGCGCCGCTTCACCTCGGTCAGCAGCCGGTCCATCAACTGCATCTGGTATTCCATGGTGTTGAAGAAGTTCAGTCCGAGGAACGCATACGGGCTCGCAAGACTCAGGTAGTTCGGGAAGTACGGCATCGACACCCCCTGATACGCCTGGAACCTGGTGTCGCGCCACCACTTTCCCAGATCGCGCCCGTCACGTCCGATGACCTCGATGGCGGGGAAGTTCGCCTCCCACAGGTCGAATCCCGTCGCGAGCACCAGGGTGTCGACCACGTTCTTGGTGCCGTCCTTGCCCACGATGCCGTCGGCGACGATGTGGTCGATGCCGGCGTCCTGCAGGTGCACGTGCGGTTTGGTGAACGCGCGGTAGTACCCGTTGGAGAACGTGGGCCGCTTGCAGCCGAAGTCGTAGTCCGGCGTCAGCCGTCGGCGCAGATCGGGATCGCGGATCACCGCGAAGCGATGCATGCGGGACAGGTCGGCGGCCGAGATGTTGAACCGGCCGCGGAACGTGCGGTAGTGCCGCACCCCGACCGACACCATCACCTCGTAGATCGAGGAGGTCAGCCAGCGAAGGACGCGTTGCGTCATGGGGATTCGCGCGAACATCCGCTTCGCACGCTCGCTGAAGCGCACGTCGATCTTGGGCACCACCCAGATCGGGGTGCGTTGATAGACCACGAGGTCGGCGGCCTGCTTGGCGAGTTCGGGGATCAGCTGCACCGCGGTGGCGCCGGTGCCGATCACCGCGATGCGACGGCCCGCGGGATCGAAGTCGTCCTCCCACTGGGTGGTGTGGACGACCTTGCCGGCGAAGTCGGCGATGCCCGGGATGTCGGGCACCGCGGGCTGGGACAGGAATCCCGTCGCGGTGATGAGATAGCGGGCCGTCATCGTGCCGCCGCCGGCCAGGGCGATCCGCCAGTGGCTGGCGTCCTCGTCCCAGCGCGCACCCTCGACGGTGGTGTTGAAGCGCATGTACCTGCGGACGTCGTACTTGTCGGCGACGTCGTCGGCGTACTGCTTGATCTCCGGGCCCGGGGTGAACAGGCGCGACCAGTTCGGGTTGGGCTCGAAGAAGTACGAATACGTCGTCGTGGGCACGTCCACGGCCAGGCCGGGGTAGTGGTTGACGTACCAGGTGCCGCCGAGGTCGTCCTCGCGATCCAGGATGACGAAGTCGTCGACGCCGTTGCGCTTGAGCTGGATGGCTGCGCCGATTCCCGCGAACCCGGCCCCGACGATGACCGCGTCGAAGTGCTCCGAAGTCATGGCAAGACGGTACCTCAGGTACCGGGAGGTCCGGTTCGGCCGTCAGCCCTTGAGCGATCCGGTGCGCTTGTCCTCGGTGGTGGCGATGCAGACGATCGCCCGGTCGCCCTGGCCCCACGTCTCGGCCGTGGGGTAGAGGACGAACACGCCGACCGAGGAGTCCTGCATGGCGTCCGGGGAGTAGGACTCCAATTCGGCGGGGCACTTGTTCTGCCACTCGGTGATCGTGGCTTCGCCGGGGTAGGCGCCGTCGGGCATGTTCAGCACCGCATAGGCCTCGCCGGCGTGCGGCTGGCTGCAGTCGGTCTTCGGAACCAGCTGGACCAACGAGGCGTCGGGGATCTCGGTGAGGCAGTCGCCGACGGCCAGGTCGGTCGCGACCACCTTGTCCTTCGTGACGACCAGGAAGAACACCGCGGCCCCCACCACACATGCGGCGAGCAGGAAGGCGCCCACCGAGAGCCCGATGATGAGGCCCTTGCGCGACTTCTTCTTCGGCGGCGGCGGGTACGGATACCCGGCCGGCGGCTGACCGTATTGCCCCGGCGGACCGTAGGGCCCCTGCTGATACGGCAGGGGTGGCGGCGGCGGGTACTGCGCACCCGGGTGCTGGTAGGCAGGTGGCTGGTTCGGGTCTCCCGACGGCCAGGTCATCACCGGAAGATAGCAGGATCAGGGCCGCAGTGACCGGACTGCGGCGTCGACGGCCAACGCGGGAACATCGAGCGTCTTGGAGCCCAGATCGTGGCGGGCGCCGGTCACCTCGACGACCTCGGTGGGACCCGAGACCAGGGCGGCCGCGGACCTCACTTCGTCGATGGTGCCGAAGGGGTCGGAGGTGCCGTGGGTGAACACGGTGGGAACCGTGATCCGGGGGAGGTGCTCGGTGCGGGCGCGTTCTGGCTTGCCCGGCGGATGCAGCGGATAGGAGAACAGCGTCAGGACGTCGACCGCGAGACCGTCGGCGACCGCCACCGACGTCATCCGGCCACCATAGGAGTGACCGCCGACGAGCACCGGCCCGGAGGTCAGGGAGCGGGCCAGCGCCACCGCGTGGACGACGCCCGCCTGGTCGGCGGCGGCCGAACCCGACGGCGGCCCCTTCGGACGGCGCCTGCGGTAGGGCAGGTCGTAGCGCACGGCCAGCCACCCGCGGCTCGCCCACTCGTCGCACAGCTTGACCAACATCGGCGATTCGCGGTTGCCGCCCGCGCCGTGGGTCAGCAGGACGATGCCGGTCGCCTCCTCGGCGGGCGCGTGGGCCACGCCCGCGATCGCGTCAAACTCCATCGGCCAACCGGAACAGGGGCGACACCGGGCCGTGGCCGGCGCCCAACGGATAGGCGCCGCGCAGACATTCGGTGACCCACGCCTTGCCGAAGGCCACCGCCTCGGGCATCGAACGGCCGTGCGCCAACGCCGACGCCGTCGCGGCCGCGAGCGTGTCTCCGGCGCCGTGGTCGTGGACCGTGTCGATGCGCTCGGCGACGAACTCGTGGAACTCCGTGCCGTCGAACAGCAGATCGGTGCTGCGCGTGGACGAACGCAGGTGACCGCCCTTCACCAGGGACCACGCCGGACCCATCGCGTGCAGCGCGCGGGCGGCGTCGCGCTGCGTCGCCTCGTCGACGACGTCGATCCCGGTGATCAGGCTGACCTCGTCGAGGTTCGGGGTGACCAGCGCGGCCAACGGGAACAACTCGACGCGCATCGCGTCCAGCGCCGAGGGGTGCAGCAGCGGGTCACCGTGCATGGAGGCGCACACCGGATCCACGACCAGCGGCGGCGCCAGACCCTCGGCGGACAGGTCGCGCCACGTGGCGGCGATGGCGCCGATGATCTCCGAGGACGCCAGCATGCCCGTCTTCGCGGCCTGGATGCCGATGTCCTCGGCGACGGCCCGGATCTGCCCGGCGACGACGTCGACCGGGATTTCGTGAAAAGCCCTGACGCCCAACGAGTTCTGCACGGTCACCGCGGGCACCGACACGCACCCGTGCACGCCGAGCAGGGCAAACGTTCGCAGGTCGGCCTGAATACCCGCGCCGCCACCGGAATCGGTGCCTGCGATGGTCATCACGCGCAGCGGGGTCTGCCCCGGCGGGGTGAGCGGTAGGTAGTTCACGTGCTCAAGGGTAGATAGACGCGGTTGCCACCCTCGGCGACATGGCTCATCTCAACACTCCCTACGCCGGCATTACCCGGTCAGGTTCATACGGTCGACGGCGCGCTAGCCGTCCTCTCAGCGCACTTGCGTGCACTCCCGCGCGGACGGAAGCGAACGTACCCCAGCGTCCGGTCGGCGCGCGAGGGGGAACGGGAATAGGAATTGCCACGAGATGTTTTGTATAGCTAACATATGTGTTTTGGGCAGCGTGGCCCGCGATGCTCCGATTGCCGATACGTGAAGCGAAGCCGATGACGACTGAGATGACGAAGACCGACGAAGCCCTCGCCGACACCGCCAAACGTCGGCGCCGGATGGACCACGACCACCCGCACTACAAGTGGGTCGTGTTGTCCAACACCACACTTGGCACGTTGCTGGCAACGATCAACGCGTCGATCGTGCTGATCTCGCTGCCCGCGATCTTCCGCGGCATCGGGCTCAACCCGCTGGCCCCCGGCAACGTCAGCTACCTGCTGTGGATGCTGATGGGCTACCTGGTGGTCACCGCCGTCCTGGTGGTCCCCTTCGGTCGGCTCGGCGACATGTTGGGCCGGGTCAGGATCTACAACTGGGGCTTCGTCGTGTTCACGGCCGCCGCGGTCGCGTTGTCGTTCGACCCGTTCCACCTTGGCGGTGGCGCCCTGTGGCTGATCGGCTGGCGCGTCGTCCAAGGCGTCGGCGGCGCGATGTTGATGGCGTCGTCGTCGGCCATCCTCACCGACGCGTTCCCCGCCAACCAGCGCGGCATGGCGCTCGGCGTCAACATGGTCTCGGCCGTCGCCGGCTCGTTCCTGGGCCTGCTGATCGGCGGCTTCCTGTCCGAATGGCACTGGAAGGCCATCTTCTGGGTCGGCGTGCCGATCGGCATCGCCGGCACTATCTGGAGCGTCCGGTCGCTGCGCGAGCTGGGCGCCCGCACCCCGGGCAAGCTGGACTGGCCCGGCACGTTGACCTTCGGGCTCGGGCTGACGGTGCTTCTTGCAGGCATCACCTACGGCATCCAGCCCTACGGTGACGCCACGACCGGCTGGACCAACCCGATGGTGCTGGGCGCCATCGGCATTGGCCTACTCCTGCTGGTGGCGTTTTGCCTCATCGAACTGCACGTCGACTCACCGATGGTGGACGTTCGGCTGTTCAAGTCCGCGTCGTTCGGCATGGGCAACCTCGCCGGGCTGATGTCGTCGATGGGCCGCGGCGGTCTGCAGTTCATGCTCATCATCTGGCTGCAGGGCATCTGGCTTCCGCTGCACGGCTACAGCTTCGAGTCCACCCCGCTGTGGGCGGGCATCTACCTGCTGCCCATCACCGTCGGCTTCCTGGTCGCCGGGCCGCTCGCGGGCTCCCTGTCGGACCGCTTCGGTGCCCGGCCGTTCACCGTCGGCGGCATGCTTCTGATGGCGGCGACGTTCATCGCACTGGTGCTCATCCCCGTCAACTTCGACTACTGGGTGTTCGCCCTCCTGGTATTCCTCAACGGTCTGGGCGGCGGCATCTTCACGGCGCCCAACACCGCGGCAATCATGTCGAGCGTGCCCGCCGCCCAGCGCGGCGCGGCATCGGGAGTGCGCGCGACGTTCTTCAACGCGGGCTCGTCGCTGTCGATCGGCGTCTTCTTCTCGCTGATGATCGTCGGCCTGGCCCACACCCTGCCCTCGGCGATGAGCACCGGCCTTCAGGCCCAAGGGGTTTCGGCCTCGGTCGCGAACGACGTGGCCAACCTGCCCCCGGTGGGCAGCCTGTTCGCGGCCTTCCTGGGCTACAACCCGATGGGCGAGTTGCTCGGACCCTCGGGCGCGTTAACCCAGCCCGGCGTCAACGCCGACCTGCTGACCGGCAAGACGTTCTTCCCGCAACTCATCACCGAACCGTTCCACTCCGGGCTGAGCGTGGTGTTCATCGCCGCCGCGGTGATGATGCTGCTCGGTGCGGCGGCGTCGCTGTTCAACCCGGGCCGCTACGGCTCCGAGGCGGGCGCCGACAACGTCGCGTGAGGTGAGTTGTCGCCCGCGGGTGTGACCCCGGGCACATTGGGGGTATGTGACCCCCATGACGACCAGCGACACCCGACCGCCCGAGGTCCGCGCCCAGTCCCGACGGCACGCCGAGGACGCCAGGCGGAAGGTGGCCGAGAGGCGAGCCGACTCCGGCGACGGGGTGGCCGGCTGGATCGCCGAGCGAGCGTCGGAGTGGGACCTGTCCGGCCAGGACGAGACGACCATGCAGCGCCAGAAGTTCCTGTGGAACGCTCTCGTCGACTACTGGTTCCGGATGGAGATGGACGGCTGGGAGAACCTGCCGGAGTCCCCGGTGCTGCTGGTGGGCATCCACTCGGGTGCACCGTTCGTCTGGGACGCCTGGACCGTGGGGGTTCAGTGGTGGCGCCGTTTCGGTCAGGAGCGCCCGTTGCACGGCACCGCCCACGACGCGTTGATGGCCATCCCGGTGATCGGCCCGTACTTCCGAGCGATGGGCGTGCTGCCCGCAGCGCCGGACTCGATCGCCACCGCGCTCGCCGAGGGCCGCGACGTGGCCCTGTGGCCCGGCGGCGAGGTCGACTCGCTGCGGCCGTGGCAGGAGCGCGACGTCGCGAACCTGGCCGGCCGCACGGGCTTCGTCAAGATGGCCATCCGCGCCGGGGTTCCGATCGTGCCGATCGCCACGGTCGGCGGCGCCGACGCCATGCCGGTCCTGATCCGCGGAGATCGGCTGTCGAAGGCGTTGCGACTCGACAAGTTGTTGCGGCTCAAGGTCTTTCCGCTGGCGATATCCCTGCCCTGGGGCATCGCTCCGGCGGCACTGCCGCAGCTCCCGCTGCCCGCGAAGATCAGGACCCGTTTCATGCCGGCCGTCGAGATCGACGCCGATCCGGCCCGAGCCGACGACGACGCCTACGTCGACCAGAAGTACGACGAGGTGCAGCGGAGCATCCAGCGCGGGATGGACGCATTGGCGCGCAAGCGAGCGCTTCCGCTGTTCGGCTGAACTTCTAGGAGAGATCCACGAAGACCGGCGCGTGGTCACTCGGCGCGGGCGTGCCCTTCTTGCCGGGTTTGCGTTCGTCGCGGGCGATCTCGGCATGCGTCACCCGGGCGGCCAGCGCCGCCGACCCGAGGATGAAGTCGATGCGCATGCCCTGGCGCTTGGGGAACCTCAGCTGCGTGTAGTCCCAGTACGTGAAGTTGCCCGGCGGCGGCGCGAACGGCCGGACCACGTCGGCGAACTGGGCCTCGATGGCCCGGAACGCCGCCCGCTCCGGCTCGGTGACGTGGGTGCTGCCCTTGAAGACCTCGACGTCCCACACGTCGTCGTCGGTCGGCGCGATGTTCCAGTCGCCGACCAATGCGATCGGCGCGGCGGGAGCGGCGGCCAGCCAGCCGGCGGCGGTGTTCTGCAGCGCCGCAAGCCATTCCAGCTTGTAGGTGTAGTGCGGGTCCTCGACGGTGCGGCCGTTGGGCACGTAGAGACTCCAGACCCGCACCCCGCCGCACGTGGCGCCGATCGCCCTGGCCTCGTCGGCCTCGTTGAACGCGGGCTGGCCCGCGAAGCCGAGCTCGACGTCGTCGAGCCCCACCCGGGAGGCGATCGCCACGCCGTTCCACTGGTTGTGCCCGACGTGCGCCACCTCGTAGCCCAGCGCGGCGAAGGGCATGGTCGGGAACTGCGCGTCGGTGCACTTGGTCTCCTGCATCGCCAGCACGTCGACGTCGGCGCGTTCCAGCCAGCTGGTCACCCGATCGATGCGGGAGCGGATCGAGTTGACGTTCCAGGTGGCCAGTCGCACGCGGTTACCCTAGCGACACGTACCGGGCGCGGTGATGCTCGCCGAACCCCGTCGACTCGTAGAGCTTCTTCGCGGGCGCGTTGTCGGCGAGAACCTGCACGTAGGCACGGGTGGCGCCCTGGTCGACGGCCCAGCCCAGCAGCGCCTCGCACAGCGACCGCGCCAGACCGCGACGGCGGGCGTTCTCCGCGACGTGGACCGACGACAGGCCGGCCCACCGGGTGCCGTCCGGAGCCACGGTGACCGCCACCCGGCCGACCGCGGCGTCCTCGGCTCGCCCGAACGCCACGACGCCGTCGACGACGGCGGTCAGCACGTCGACCGGCACCTGCCTCGGATGCAGGCGCAACCAGTCGTCGTCCGGCCGGGGCGCCACGTGCGCCGTCGCCGCGGCGACCCCCTCGGTCAATTGCCGTGCCATCACCACGTTCTCACCGTCGGTCGGGTGACCGGGCGGAATGCCGAACAGCCGATCCGGCACCGCGAGCAGCGCCGGTGCGCCGCGGGTGGCGTACCAGTCGGCAATCTCGTCGACGTGCTCGCCGGGCGTGGGCAGCAACGGCACCGCCGAGTTCGCCCGCCTGGTGCTGCCGTGCCCGAACCGCAGCAGCCAGCCGCCGACCCACTCCTGCTCGACGCCCGGCCAGCCGAGCGCCGCGGCGTGTTCGAGGTTGCGGATGTCGCGGTTGCGGACCGGCGCCGCCGACAGCGGCCTGACCGACACCACGTCGGCGGCCGAGACGGTCACCTCGTCGCCGAGCTTGGTCTGCACCCGCAGCGTGGGGCCGATCTCGCGCAGGTGCCCGACGACGTCGCTCATCGGTGGTACCGAGCCCGCGGGCAGGCGGTACCGCAGGCTGACCCTGGTGCCGACCTCGGGAAGCTCAACCACGATGGCTGGTCAGTGCCCGAACGGGTCGGGATCCTCGCCGGGTGTCCAGGTCAGCCCCGGAACGCCCCAGCCGTTGGACTTCACGGTCCGCTTCGCCGCGCGGGCATGCCTGCCGATCAACGTGTCGATGTAGAGGAACCCGTCGAGGTGGCCGGTCTCGTGCTGCAGCATCCGGGCGAACAGCCCGTTGCCCTCGAGGGTGATGGGCGTGCCGTCGGCGTCCAGACCCGTCACCCGTGCCCAACTGGCCCGGCCGGTCGGGAACGACTCACCGGGTACCGACAGGCAGCCCTCGTCGTCGTTGTCGGGATCCGGCATGGTCTCCGGCACCTCGGACGTCTCGAGCACCGGGTTGACGATCACGCCGCGACGGCGGCTCGACAGCCCGCGTTCGTCGGCGCAGTCGTAGACGAACACGCGCTGGGAGATCCCGATCTGGTTGGCGGCCAACCCGACACCGTTGGCGGCGTCCATCGTGTCGTATAGGTCTTGGATGAGATCGGCGAGCTCCGCGGGCAGCGAGCCGTCGTCACCGACGGGGATCGGACTGGTCGCGGTGTGCAGGACGGGATCTCCCACGATGCGGATGGGTACGACGGCCATGCGGAGAAGATTAGTGGGCGACCGCTCCGCCGCCGACTCGCGGGCAAGGGTCACGGCTCCAACCGGTCTGCCATGGTTGAATGTGGGCCGTCACCACCGGAATGTCATCAGTGTTGGAAGGGTCCACAGAGCAAATGGACGGCGCCATTGCGCGGACTGAAAAGTCCGGGGACGACGAGGCTCTCGCCGACGGCCTGACCCGCCGCGAACACGACATCCTGGCCTTCGAACGGCAGTGGTGGAAGTACGCGGGTTCCAAGGAAGACGCGATCAAGGAACTCTTCTCCATGTCGGCGACGCGCTACTACCAGGTGCTCAACGCCCTGGTCGACCGTCCGGAAGCCCTCGCCGTGGACCCCATGCTGGTGAAGCGTCTCCGGCGCGTGCGGGCCAGCCGCCAGAAGGCGCGGGCCGCCCGCCGCCTCGGCTTCGACGTGACGTGATCGGTACCTGAGGGTTTTCGCCCGAGGGCACCGGCTCGATACAGTGAGTGCGATGAATCAACGAGACTCCTCCGGGTTGCCGCTGCGCGCCATGGTCATGGTGCTGCTGTTCCTCGGTGTCGTGTTTCTGTTGGTCGGGTTCCAGGCCATGAATTCCGGGAACGACGACGACGCCGGCTCCTCGAGCGCCACCACCACCGCGACGAGCGCCGCGCCGTCGTCGTCGCAGACCTCCGCACCGGCCGCTGCGAAGCCGGACGTGCGGGTGTTCAACACCTCCGAGGTGGCGGGTCTGGCCGATCAGACCGCGACCCGACTGCGCGACGCCGAGTGGAACGTGACCGAGACCGGGAATCTCACCCTGGAGGGCCTCAACGGCACGACCGTGTACTTCGGCGAGGCGCCAGGGGAGAAGGAAGCCGCCGACGAGATCGGTGCCCTGCTCGGCGCGGCCGTGGAACCGAGGACACCCGCGGTCGCAGAGCAACCGCCCGGCGTGATCGTGGCGGTCACCGGTTAGGCTTTCCGACATGCCGATCCCTGCCCCGCTTCGCCTTCTCGCCGCCGCGGCACTCATCGTCCCCATCGCGGCCGCATGCTCCCCGTATGAGCCGGTCGCCACGCAGCCTGGCACCACTCCGCCCGTGTGGACCGGCTCGCCGCCGCCGTCGGCCGCCGGTGAGGCAGGCCAGGGCGCCGAGGCCACCACGACAGCGGCCGGCGAGACGCTCACCGCCGATTTGAAGACCGCCGACGGCACCTCGGTGGCGACCGCGCAGTTCGTGTTCTCCGGCGGGTTCGCGACGATCACCGTCAAGACCACCGCCTCGGGCCAGCTGACGCCGGGCTTCCACGGCATGCACATCCATTCGGTGGGCAAGTGCGAGCCGGCCTCGGTCGCTCCGACCGGCGGAGCGCCCGGCGACTTCAACTCTGCGGGCGCCCACTTCCAGGTCGGCGGCCACTCCGGGCACCCGGCCAGCGGTGACCTCTCGTCGCTGCAGGTGCGTGCCGACGGTTCGGCGATGTCGGTGACCACGACCGACGCCTTCACCGCGGCGGATCTGGAGGCCGGCACCAAGACGGCCATCATCATCCACGAGAAGGCCGACAACTTCGCCAACATCCCGCCGGAGCGCTACCAGCAGGTCAACGGCACTCCCGGCCCCGACGAGACGACGATGGCCACCGGCGACGCCGGTAAGCGGGTGGCGTGCGGTGTCATTTCCCCCGAGTGAGTCGACGGTCGGTCCGAGACCTCAACGGATCGACTTCAAGGGGTCGGCTCGGCCGACCATCGGGGTCGAGTGGGAGTTCGCGCTGGTCGACCCCGAGACGCGTGAGCTGAGCAACGAGGCTGCCGCGGTGATCGCCGAGATCGGCGAAAGTCCGCACGTGCACAAGGAATTGCTGCGCAACACCGTCGAAGTCGTCACCGGCATCTGCGACAACGCGAGCGAGGCGATGGACGATCTGCGGGCTACCCTCGCGCCGGCCCGCCGCATCGTCCGCGACCGCGGGATGGAACTGTTCTGCGCGGGCACCCATCCGTTCGCGAAGTGGTCGGCCGAGCAGTTGACCGACGCGCCGCGCTACGCCGAGCTGATCAAGCGCACCCAGTGGTGGGGCAGGCAGATGCTGATCTGGGGCGTGCACGTGCACGTCGGGGTCTCCTCGGCGCACAAGGTCATGCCGATCATCACCTCGCTGCTCAACCACTACCCGCACCTGCTGGCGCTGTCAGCCTCGTCGCCGTACTGGGACGGTGGTGACACCGGTTACGCCAGCAACCGGGCCATGATGTTCCAGCAGTTGCCGACGGCGGGCCTGCCCTTCCACTTCCAGGAGTGGTCCCAGTTCGAGCAGTTCGTCCATGACCAGAAGAAGACCGGCATCATCGACCACATGAACGAAATCCGTTGGGACATACGGCCTTCGCCTCATCTGGGCACCATCGAGGTGCGAATCTTCGACGGCATCTCCAACATCGACGAGCTCGGTGCATTGGTGGCGTTGACCCACTGCCTGATCGTCGACTTGGACCGGCGCCTCGACGCGGGCGAGCACCTGCCGACCATGCCCCCGTGGCACGTGCAGGAGAACAAGTGGCGGGCGGCGCGATACGGCCTCGACGCGGTGATCATCCTCGACGAGGACAGCAACGAGCGTCTGGTCACCGAGGACCTCGACGACTTGCTCAACAAACTGGAGCCGGTCGCGACGTCGCTGGGCTGCGCCGACGAGCTGGCACTGGTGTCGAGCATCTATCAGACGGGCGCCTCGTATCAGCGGCAGCGGCGGGTCGCCGAGGACAACGACGGCGATCTGCGGGCCGTCGTCGACGCGTTGATCGCCGAGTTGGTTCTCTAGGTCCTCGGGCGGGTAGGTGTCACCAGTGACCATCAGGCCGATGTTTCCGCTGGAGTCCGTCCGACTACCGGGTGAGGAACTGCCGCTGCGCATCTTCGAACCCCGCTACGGCGCGCTGGTCCGCGAGTGTCTCGGCGACGCGCGGGAATTCGGCGTCGTCCTGATCGCCGCGGGGCGCGAAGTCGGTGGCGAGGACGCCCGGTGCGACGTGGGTTCGATGGCGCACATCGTGGAGTACCAAGACCTGGGCGAGGGCCACTACCTGTTGGCATGCGAGATGCGCGAGCGGATTCGCGTGACGTCGTGGCTCGACGACGACCCGTACCCGCGCGCCGACGTCGAGCCGTGGCCAGACGAGCCGGGCTCGGCCGTCAGCGGAGACGACATCGCCGCCGTGGAGGATCGCCTGATGGAGACCTTCGAGCGGCTGGCGGCGGCGAAGAAGACGACGCTTCCGTCGCGTCTCGAACTGCTCGGCGAACCGGAACCCGGTGACGACGCCGGACGACGGTTGTACGCGTTGTCGTCCCGCGTGCCGATGGGCCAGGCCGACCGGTACGCGGTACTCGCCGCGCCGTCGGCGGCGGCGCGGTTGGACGCGTTGCGCGACGCCGTCGAAACCGTGGCCGCGATGATCGAGTTTCAGCTCGCGGGCGGCGGCACGCCAGACTAGCTCGCACTCACGCCACCTGGTCGGTGGGCGGCGCCGGTCCGCCAGGGTGGTCGGCATCGTCGTCGTGCCACAATGCTTCTGCGTCGTCTGCCGGGTGCAGCAGCCGTTCGGGGCGATGGTAGTGGTTGATCCGGGCCTGTCCGGTGTCCAACTGCGGCGGCGGTATCCACTCGACGTCGCCACTGGCGTTGACGGTGGTGGTCCACCCGTTCTCGGCGCCCACCAAGCGGTTGTCGGGCCCGCAGGCCAAGGCGAGATCGTCGACGTTGGTGAGTCCGCCGGCCGCCCAGTCGCGCCGAGCATGATGGATCTGCGAGCCATACGCGCCGACGGTGCAGCACGGTTTGGTGCACCCGCCGTCGCGGGCGATCAGCATGATCCGCTGCGCCGCCGACGCCACCCGCCGGGTCCGGAACAGATCCAGCGCCGACCCGGTGGCGCGGTCGAACACCGCCAGGTAGTGGTTGGCATGGCCGGCGAGCCGGACGACGTCGCGAATCGGCATGATCGTTCCACCGCCGGTCACGCCCACACCTGCGCGAGACTCCAAGTCCTGCAGGGTGGTTCGGATGATCACCGATACCGGTAACCCGTTTAGCTGACCGAGCCGCCCGCTCATCAGCGCGATGCGGCCGACGGCGACCATCGCATCATGCTGGCGTTGGGCCAGGCTGCGGTGGTCGTCGTCGATCTGCTGCTGGGTCGGTGTCCCGGAGGTGCAGGGTTCGTCGTCGGCGGGGTTGCACATCCCGGGTGCGGCGTACTTCGCGAAGATCGCCTCCCAGACGGACCACGCCTCGGGCGTGAGTTCTCCGGTGATCGGCGTCATCGCGTCGTGGCGTTGCTTGCCCTTCGAGACACCGCGCTTGCGGTCGCGCTCGGTGTCGTCGGGCGGGGGACCGTCCTGGTCGAGCAGGAACAGCGTCAGATCGGCGGAGTCCTTCAACTCCTTGGGGCCGACTCGGCTCGCCGTGCGGACCAGGTCCACTTCGATCTGCCCGCGCGTGTGCGGGTCGACGAAGCCCGGCATGCGCGCCATCGCCTTGCGGATCACCTTGACGTGCTCGCCGTTGAGCATTCCCAGCGCCTGGCCCTTGGCGGTCGCGGGGAGCTCCGGCTCGAGCGGCTCGCCGGATAGTGCTCCCCGCGGTGCCAGCAGCGCGGCGTCGGTCAGCCGGCGGCCGGCCTCGGCGCTCGAGATGCGCCACCGGATGGTGAGCACGTCCCGCCAGGACTTGGCGCCCAGTTCCTTCGCCGTCGTCTCGAGCTGGAGCCGGGCCAGCAGTCGGTGCAATTGGGTGGGCAGCTGACAGGTCAGCGCCTCGAGTTCGTCGAGGGTCGCCAACAATTCGGTGCGGGTCAGCAGGTCGACGTCGCAGGCCGCGAGCGCGTCGTGGGCGTCGCGCAGTGCCGCCATCGCCTCTCGTACTGCCACCCCGGACATGATTCGAACATACATTCGACCACCGACAAGCCCGTCAGTCCTCGGGGCGGTCCGCCATGTCGTCCTTGGTCAGCAGGTCGTCGCGGAAGCTCTGCTCCCGGTAGGCGAGTTGCCCGACCCGGTTGGCCACCACCGGCGCGGTGATCAGGGTGAAGAGGCCGGCCAGGATCAACATTCCGACGTCCGGATGGCCACGCAGCCGCAGGGCCGCGCCCACGAGCACCAGCAACAGCCCGAGCACCTGCGGCTTGGTGGCGGCGTGCATTCGCGACAGGGTGTCGGGGAACCGCACCACGCCGATCGCCGCGGTCAGGGCCAGCGTCGAACCGGCCAGCACCAGGACACCGGCGAGTACGTCCAGAATGCCGCTCACTGAGGCTCCCCGTCCGCCCGGTCGGTGTCTCGAACGCGGAAGCGCGCCACGCTGACCGAGCCCACGAAGCTGATCAGCGCCAGTGCGGTCAGGCTGTAGGTCACCGTGGTGTCGAGGCTGTAGGCCGCCCACGTGCCGATGGAGCACATCGTGACCGCGACGAAGGTGTCCAGCGCCACCAGCCGGTCCAGCGTGCCAGGGCCGGCGAGCAGTCGGAACATGGTGACGGCGATGGCGGCGATCAACATCACCGCCGAGATGGTCCACACGGCATTCACTCGGCGCTCGCCTCCCTCTCCGCGCTGGCCCGCCAGTCGGCGTCCTTCTCGAACGTCGCGATCATCAAGCGCTCGATGTCGGCGACCTGACGGTAGAAGCGCGCGACCGCCTTGTCGCTGCCCGCGTCGATCACGTGTACGTAGATCAAGCGTCGCGTCTGGTCGATCTCCAGCACGATGCCACCGGGGATGAGGTTGAGCGCGCTGACGGTCAACGCCAGCACCAGGTCGGACTTGATCGCCACGTGTGCGCGGAGCACGGCACTGCGCGGTGGCGGGCCCGGCTTGATCGCGAGCCAGGCCACCTGAACCGACGACAGCACCAGGTAGTAGGCGATCAGCGCGACCAACCGCACCAAAGACAGCGGATGCAGCTTGCCCTCGACGGGCACCGGCGGCAACGGCAACAGCAGTGTGATCACCAACGCGACGGCGACGCCACCCACCACGTTGGCCGCGGAGACGTTGCCCCACAACAGAATCCACACCAGCGTCAGCCAGCACACCACCCAGGCCCGTAGAAGGATGGTTCTCAACTGGATTGGTCGGTTCTTCGCGCGAGCGCTCATCACGGCCTCAACACCGCCGACACGTACTGACCCCGGTCGACGACCTCGGCCGCCGCGCGCTCGCTGAAGGCGAAGATCGGACCGGCGAACACCGTCAGCGCCAGTCCGACGGCGATGAGCGCCGTGGTCGGCACCAGCATGCCGACCGGCATGCGACCCACGTCGTCGCGATCGGCGTGGGCGATGTCCTCCTCGGAGTCGTCGATCAGAGACGACGGGGAGACGTCGGCGAGATTGCCCTCGGGGGCGTCGGCGCGGGCCCGCCAGAACGCCTTGGTCCACACCCTGGCCATCACGTAGAGCGTCAGCAAGCTCGTCACCACACTGCCCCCCACCAGTACCCATGCGAGCACCGAGGCGTCCTGGGTGCCGGCCTCCAGCAGGGCGACCTTGCCGATGAACCCGGAGAACGGCGGGATGCCACCGAGGTTGAGGGCGGGGATGAAGAACACCAGCGCCAGCAGCGGACTGGCGGCGGCCAGCCCTCCGAGACGCTGCAGCGTCGACGCACCGGCCTGCCGCTCGATCAGTCCGACCACGAGGAACAGCGTCGTCTGCACGACGATGTGGTGCGCGACGTAGTAGATGGCGCCCGACATGCCGAGTTCGCTGCCCAGCGCGATGCCGAACACCATGTACCCGATGTGGCTGACCAGCGTGAACGACAGCAGCCGCTTGATGTCGCTCTGCGCGATCGCACCGAAGATGCCGACCAGCATCGTCACCAGCGCCGCGACCATCAGCACGTTGTCGAGCGCGCCGCCGGGGAACAGCAGCGTGTGTGCCCGGATGATCGCGTAGACGCCCACCTTGGTCAGCAAGCCCGCGAAGACGGCGGTGACCGGTGCGGGGGCGGTCGGATACGAGTCGGGGAGCCAGGTCGACAGCGGGAACACCGCGGCCTTGATGCCGAACGCGACCATCAGGACGGCGAACATCGCACCGCGAGTGCCGGACGGAATGTCCTCCAGCCGCACCGACAACTCGGCCATGTTCAGGGTGCCGGTGGCCGCGTAGATCATGGCCAGGCCGATCAGGAAGATCAGCGACGACACCATCGAGACCATCACGTAGGCGATGCCGGCCCTGACCCGGTCGGTGCTGGCGCCGATGGTCAGCAGCACGAAGCTCGCGGACAACAGCACCTCGAAGCCGACGAACAGGTTGAACAGGTCACCGGCCAGGAACGCGGTGCACACGCCCGCCGACAGCACCAGGTAGGTCGGCAGGAAGATCGACACCGGTTGCCGCTCGTCGCCGTCGCGGATGCCCTGACCGATGGCGTAGAACACCACGGCCAGCAGCACGATCGCCGACACCAGCAGCATCATCGACGAGAGCCGGTCCACCACCAGGGTGATGCCCAACGGCCCCATGCCCGGAACCGACTGACCCCACCCGCCGACGTGCACCGCGATGGTGCCGTCACGGTCGGCCAGGTGGACCAGCGCCGCGCAGACCGCCACCACCGCGGACAACGCCGCCACCGCGATGGTGCGCTGCAGCCGCGGCGTGCGGCCCGCGAACAGCGTGACCGCCGCGGCCAGGGTGGGAATCAGAACGGGGAGCGGCGTGAGCACCGCGGACAGACTCATCGGGAGCCCTCGTGCCCGGGCAGTGCGTCCAGTTCGTCGGGGGCGTCGGTGTCGCGGTGCGGGTCGTGGGTGACGAGGTCCTCGTCGATGGCGACGGCGGACTTGTCGGACAGCTCGGAAACCCTGGTGTCCTCTGGGTCGTTGGCGACGTCCTCGTCCCGCGACAGCCGGTACGAGCGGTAGGTCAGGGCGAGCACGAACGCGGCGATCCCCATCGTGATGACGATGGCGGTGAGGATCATGCCCTGCGCCAACGGATCGGCGGTGGCGGTGTGACCGTCGGACACTCGGCCGCGGATGGGCGGATTTCCTGCGGGCCCGGCGACGGTCAGGATCAGGATGTTCACGGCGTTGCCGACGAGCAGCAGCCCCAACAGCATTCGCGTGAGGTTGCGCTCCAACAGGAGGTACACCCCGGCCGTGGTGAGTCCGCCGATGAGGATCAGGGGTACGAGGTCGGTCATCGGCGGGCCGCCTGATTCTGCTGGGCCATCTCCACATCGACGCGCGCGCCGAGGCTGCGCAGGACGTCGAGGACCAGGCCGACGACGATCAGGTAGACGCCGAGATCGAAGAAGAGGGCGGTGACGAGCTTGACGTGGCCGAGCACCGGTACGTCGAATTCGAAGACGGCAGACGACAACACCGGTGCGCCCAAGAACAGTGACGTGACCGCCGTGCCCGCCGACAGCGCCAGGCCGACCCCGAGCATCTTGCCCGCGTCGACGGGAAGCGCCTCACCGAGCTCGAATCGGCCTCCCGCCAAGTAGCGCAGCACCAGCGCGAGGCCGGCGGTCAACCCGCCGGCGAAACCGCCGCCGGGGGTGTTGTGGCCGGCGAAGAAGAAGTAGAACGACAGCACCATGATGAGCGGGAAGATGATTCGCGTGGCCACCTCGAGCACCAGCGATCGGTAGCGGGGGTCGCGAAGTTCGCTGCCCCGCAGCCAGGTGATGTCGCCGACGGCCGGGCTGGTCGGCAGCACCGGGATGCGGCCAATGTCGGGTTGGCCGGCGTCACGAACATCCCTCGGCACCCTGGGCGCGCTACCGAAGCGCCTGTTGCGGAACACCATTGACGCCACCCCGGTGGCCGCCACCAGGAGCACCGAGATCTCACCCATGGTGTCCCAGGCGCGGATGTCCACCAGCAGCACGTTGACCGTGTTGGAGCCCTGGCCGCGGTAATAGGCGGCGTCGGGAAGCAGGTCGGCGATCGGTCGGGTGGTCCGTGCCGCCATGGCGAACACCGCGAGCGCGCTGACGGTGGCGCCGACGGCGAGCGACAGCGCCAGCCGGGGTAGCCGGTGCCGGTTGATGTTGCCCTGGTCGGCCTCTGCGGGCAGGGTCCGCAGCACCAGGACGAAGATGACCAGCGTCAGCGTCTCCACCAGGAACTGGGTGAGGGCGAGATCGGGCGCGCCGTGGAAGACGAAGATCGCGCCGCAGCCGTATCCGGTCACGCCGACGACCAGGACGGCGGCGAGTCGGTTGCGGAGCACGGTCGCGCTGATGGCCGCGGCCAAGATGATGAGGCCGACGACCGCCTGCAACGGCGAATCCCACAGCGTCAACTCTGGACGGTTCCGCGTCCCGAGCACCAGCATGGCCGTCGGCAGCAGCACCAGTGTGGAGAGGATGACGGCCTGCGTGGCGGGAATCGAGCCGCGCTGAGTGAGCGCGGTGAGCCGGACCGCGAACACGTCGGTGCCGCGAATCACCGAGTCGTAGATGCGGTCGGCGTTGCCCAGCGGCAGGTATCCGAACCGGGCGCGGCGCAGGCGGTTCCGGCCGAAGAACGCGACCACGCCCGCGGCGAGTACCAGGATCGACAACAGCAGCGGCACGTTGACGCCGTGCCACAGCGCGAGGTGGTAGTCGGCCTCGCGGGACAGGTCGTCGGCGTATTCGGCCAGCACGTGGTCGAGGCCCGTCGGCCAGACGCCGAACACCAGTCCGGCCAGTGCCAGGATCGCCGGCGGGACCAGGAACGTGATTGGCGGACGATGCATTTCGGCGACGCGCGTACTTGGCTCGGGCCTGCCCTTGCGCGCGAACGCCCCATAGATGAAGCGCAGGCTGTAGATGGTGGTGAACACCGAACCGAACACCACACCGCCGAGCACCCACGGTGCGGCGGGGCCCAGCGACGCGCTGTCCGCCAACGTCCCGAGGTCGGCCTCCTTGGCGACGAAACCCAGGAACGGCGGCAGCGCGGCCATGCTCGCCGTCGCGCAGATGGCGACGATCAGCAAGGGGCGGTGTCGGTCGCCGAGCCAGGCCAGGCGGCGGATGTCACGCGTACCGGTGGCGTGGTCGACGATGCCGACGACCATGAACAGGGCCGCCTTGAACATGGCATGGGCACACAGCATCGCCAGGCCGGCGAGCATCACGTCGCGGCCGCCGATGCCGACCATCAGGGTGATGAGGCCGAGCTGGCTGACGGTGCCAAAGGCGAGGATCAGCTTCAGGTCGTACTCCCGCACGGCCCGCCAGCCCGCGAGCAGCATCGTGCCCAGGCCAAGGGTGACGACGATCGGCCGCCAGGCGGGCGAGTCGGCGAAGCCGGGCGTGAGGCGCGCGACGAGGTAGACGCCGGCCTTGACCATCGCCGCGGCGTGCAGGTACGCGCTGACCGGGGTGGGTGCGGCCATGGCGCCGGGCAGCCAGAAGTGGAACGGCACCAGGGCGGACTTCGACACCGCACCGACGAGGACCAGGACGATCGCGACGCTCGAGGCCAGCCCCGTGGGGGGCGCCGCGACGAGTTCGGACAGCCGGTAGGTGCCGGCCAACTCGCCGAGGATGACGATGCCGACGAGCATGGCCAAGCCCCCGGCGGTGGTGACCAGCAGGGCCTGCGTGGCCGCTCGCCGACTGGTGGCGCGCTCGGCGTAGTGACCGACCAGCAGGAACGACAGCACCGTCGTCAGCTCCCAGAACAGGTACAGCATCAGCATGTTGTCGCTGATGACGAGCCCGAACATGGCGCCGGAGAACGCGACCAGTTCGGCGGCGAAGCTGGGCAGCCGGCGTTCGGTGTGGCCGTCGTGGTGGTGGAAGTACTCCGCGCAGTAGAACAGGACCAGCGCGCCGACGCCGAGGACCAGCACGCTCATGATCGCCGCCAGCGCGTCGAAGCGGAACGTGATGTCCATCGACAGTTCGGGCACCCACTGCAGGTGAACCGTCTGCTCGCCGCGGCCCGGCCAGTTCATCGCGACCCATGGCAGTGAACCCAACGGCACCAGCGCCAGCGCGTAGAAGGCGTGTCGTCCCCAACGCTGCACGAGGACCGGCGCCACCAGGGCGGCCACCGCGTGGGCGTAGAGAATGGCGAGCATGGCACTCCGGTTCTGGTCGCGCCGTCGAGCGCGTTGACCAAGTGGGGTGTCAGCCGTCTAAGGCTATGTCTTCACCTAGTTTACGGGGGCCAGGTCGGACCCCGTGCCGGCGGTCGACGTGACCCGGTTCAATGGAGCCATGGGACAGGACGACAAAGTGGCCAGCGCGACCCTCGACGTCGCCGCGCCAGCGAACCGGATCTTCGAGTTGATCGCCGACCCGGCCCAGCAGCCGCGGTGGGACGGCAACGACAACCTCGCCGAGGCGGCCGAGGGGCAACGCGTGCACGGCGTCGGGGACGTGTTCCTGATGACCATCAGTCAGGGCGGCGTCCGGGAGAACCACGTCGAGGAGTTCGAGGAGGGCAGGCTCATCGCCTGGCGACCGTCGGAGCCTGGCTCGCCACCACCCGGGCACCTGTGGCGCTGGGAGCTGACGCCCGTGGACGACGCGCACACCCGCGTCACCCACACCTACGACTGGTCGCGGCTGAGCGACGAGAAGCGCATGGTGCGCGCCCGCGCCACCGGTGAGGACGCGCTGATGTCCTCGCTGAGGGGGCTGGCGACGCTCGCCGAAGGGGCCTGAGGTCAGCGGTTCGCCGCGAACGCGCGTAGCGCGTCGACCTGGGCGGGATCCAGCGACGGCCGCACGGTGGCCCTGGCCTTCGCGACGTCGTCGGCCGTGACGTCCGCCGCGTCGATCGACCGCCGCATCGCGGTCAGTGCCGACTCCCGAAGCAGCGCAACGCAATCGGCGGCACTGTAACCGTCGAGGGTGTCGGCGAGTTGGTCGAGGTTCACGTCGGCGCTCAACGGAATGTTCTTGCCGGCGGTGCGCAGGATGTCCCGCCGCGCGTCGGCGTTCGGCGGTTCGACGAACACCGACTTCTCCAGCCGGCCCGGCCGCAACAGGGCGGGGTCGATCAGGTCGGGTCGGTTGGTCGCCCCGAGGACGACGACCTCGCGCAGCGGATTGATGCCGTCGAGCTCGGTGAGCAGGGCGGCCACCACGCGGTCGGTGACGCCGGAGTCGAAGCTCTGCCCGCGCCGCGGCGCCAAGGCGTCGATTTCGTCGAGGAACACCAGCGACGGTGCGGAATCCCGTGCGCGCCGGAACAATTCACGGACCGCCTTCTCCGAGGACCCAACCCACTTGTCCATCAGCTCGGCGCCCTTGACCGCGTGTACCGACAGTCGGCCGCTGCTGGCCAGCGCCCGGACGACGAACGTCTTGCCGCATCCCGGCGGCCCGTAGAGCAGGACGCCGCGCGGCGGTTCGACGCCGAGACGTTCGAAGGTGTCGGGGTGCTGCAGCGGCCAGAGCACCGCCTCGGTGAGGGCCTGCTTGGTCTCGACCATGTCGCCGACGTCCTCGAGGGTGACCGAGCCGACCGCGACCTCCTCGGTGGCCGACCGCGACAGCGGCCGGATCACCGACAGTGCGCCGGTCAGGTCGTCCTGCGTCAGCGCCGGTGTCTGGCCGTCGGAACTGGCGCGGGCGGCCGCCCGCAGTGCGGCCTCGCGTACCACCGCGGCGAGGTCGACGACGACGAAACCCGGTGTGCGCTCGCCGATCTCGTCGAGCGCGAGATCCTTGGCCGGTACGCCGCGCAGGAGCACGTCGAGAAGCGCCTTGCGCGTCGCCCCGTCGGGCAGGCTCAGCCCCAGCTCGCGGTCGCACAGGTCGGGTGCCCGCAACCTGGCGTCCACGGCGTCCGGCACCGCCGACGTCGCGACGAACGCCACCCCCGGCGTGGCCACCGCGGCCCGCAGCTCGGTCAGGATCAGGGTCGCGACGGGCTCGGGCGGCCGGTCCGCCGAGCCGGGTAGCAGGGCGTCGACGTCGGTGACGAGCAGGACGCCGCCCCCGTCGCGAAGGGTGGCCACCGCCGACGACACCCGCGACAGCCGGTCCTCGGCGCGCAACGCCCCAACCTCGGGGCCGTCGAGTTCGACGAGGCGGCGTCCGGCGCAGACCGCACGCACCAGGGTGCTCTTGCCCACGCCGGCGGGACCGGAGACGAGGACCCCGAGATGAGGCTTTGCGCCCAGGCTTTGGAGCAGTTCCGGTTGGTCGAGGGAAAGCTTCAACCACTCCGCGAGCCGGCCGGCCTGCGTGTGCGCGCCCCGGAGATCGTCGACCGACACCGGGGGAGCGGCCGTCGGCTCGCGGGTGGCTTCGGCGACGGTGTGCGCGCCCGTGGGGGAGTCGGTCGTCAGCGTGGTGCCGTCACCCCAGGCCACCACCGAGTTCGGCTGCACGCTGACCGGGCCGGCGGGGTCGACGCCCGTCACCGTCAGCAGCTCCGAGGTCCAGGTGATGCCGACCGAGGACGTCAGGGCCGACGACGCCTGCGACGTCGACGTGCCGGGGCCGAGGTCGCGCGGCAGCAGCGAGACCGTGTCGCCGACCGTCATCACCTTGCCGAGCAACGCCAGCCGCAGGGTGGCCGACGAGATGGACTGGGTGGCCAGCTTGGATCCGCTCACGGTCACCGACCGCGCACCGTAGACCGTCGCAGGGGCGACCAGCACGATGCTGTTCTCGCGCAGCCCGGCGTTGGACAGCGTGACGTCGTCGAGGAGGGCGGTGCCCGCCGGGATGTCGGGCCCGGTCACGCCCACCACGGCCGAGGTGGTGCGCGCGCCGGTCAACGACACCGCGTCCCACTCCCGGATGCCCAGCGCGGCGAGCGCCTCGGGATGCAACCGGACGACACCGCGGCGCGAGTCGGTCGCCGAGGTGTTCAGTCGGGCCGTCAGGGAAAGGCGACCCCGTGGCTCGTCGAATGCGTCGGTCACGAGATCGGTCACCGGCTAACCCCGCGAGCCGGGCTTGCGCAGCCCGAGGCGAGCCACCGAGCGCCGATCCGGCGCTGCCCGCCGCGCCGCGCGGCGAACCGCCCTGCGCTGCTGTGGCTTGGCGTCCCAGGCTTCGGGGCGGGCGGCCACCCAGCGCTGGCTGCGGATGGTGAACGGCATGAGGCACACGTACCCGACGATGATCAGCAACACCAGCACGTACGGAAACAGCAGCAGCCCGGCGGCGCCGGCAGCCACCAGGATCAGCAGGATCGGCGCGGCGTTCTCGGGCACCGAGATGGCCTTCAACGCCAGCGTCGGGACCCTGCTGACCAGCAGTGCCGCGTTCGCGGCCAACCAGGCGCAGACGAACCAGTGCGACGTCCACCACCCGTGGCCGAACTGCATGTATGCAACCAACGGACCGATCGCCCCGACCGCGCCGCACGGCGCGGGCATGCCCGTGAAGAACTCGCGGGTGTACGCGGGGCGGGTGTCGTCGTCCAGCAGCGCGTTGAAGCGGGCCAGCCGCAACACCACGCAGACGGCGTACAGCAGCACGAAGATCCAGCCGAGCTGGGAGTTCGGCAGCAGCGTCAGGTACACGACCAACGCCGGTGCCACGCCGAAGTTCACCGCGTCGGCCAGGGAGTCGATCTCCGCGCCCATTCGCGACTGGGCGTTCAGCGCACGGGCGATGCCGCCGTCGATGCCGTCGAGGATGGCTGCGGCCCCGATCAGGGCCAGCGAGATCCACGGCTTCTCGTCGAGGGCGAACTTGATGGACGTCAGCCCCGCGCAGATCGCCAGAACCGTCGTCGCGCTGGGCAGGATGCGGAGACCGCGGGCGGGCTGGCCCTTGGGACGGCTCACACCAGCTCCGCGAGGACCGTTTCGCCGCCGATGGCCCGTTGGCCCAACTCGACCATCAGCCGGGAGCCCTCGGGGACGTAGGTGTCCAAGCGCGAGCCGAAGCGGATCAGACCGTAGGTCTCACCGAGGGCCACCTTGTCCCGCGGGTGGACCGAGCAGACGATGCGACGCGCGATGAGGCCGGCGATCTGGACGGCGGCCACGTCGACGCCCTCGGCGGTGCGGAACCACACCGCGTTGCACTCGTTGACCTCGCTCGCGGTGTCCTTGTCCGCCGACTGGAACTGACCGGGCCGGTACTTGACGGTGACCACCTCACCCGCGACAGGCGCCCGCTGCACGTGGGCGTCGAAGATCGACAGGAAGATGCTGATCCTGGTCATCGGCACGTCGGGCATGCCGAGCTCGGCGGGCGGACGGACCCCCTCGATCAGGGTGACCAGCCCGTCGGCGGGGGCGACGACCACGCCCGGCCGCGTGGGCGGCACGCGCGGCGGGTGCCGGAAGAACAGCGCACACGCGCCCGCGGTGGTCAGGCCCGCGTTGCGGAGCCACCGGTGCTTGAGACCGGCGGCGGCCACTCCCAACCCGCCTGCGATGAACGGCAGGCCGGCGGTGTGAATCGGGGGGACGGTGGATCTGACCAGCTCAACGAAACGGGAGATCTCGGACTCGTTGGCGGCATCGGCGGGTCGCGCGGGTCTGGCCATGGGCTTGCGATTCTACGGGGTCAGGTCAGGTCCCATACCTGCACCGGTGATCCGGCGGGCAGTTCGGCGACGTCCTCGCCGATCTCCAGCAGGCAGTCCGCCGAGGCCAGCCAGCGCAGATGATGAGACGCGGGTGGTCCGTAGGTGGTGACTTCTTCGCCGCCGGCCCCGAGCACGCCCCTGCGGAACTGCCGTCGTCCCGGCGGCGACGTCAGCGCCTCGGTCAGAGTCACCGAGAGGTGCGGCCGGTGCGGATGGGGCAACCCCATCGCCGCGCGCAACGGCGCGCGGATGAAGACCTCGAACGACACCAGGGCGCTGACGGGGTTGCCGGGCAGCGTGACGATCGGCGTGCCCCAGACGACGCCCGAGCCCTGCGGCATGCCCGGTTGCATCGCGACCTTCACGAACTCGACCTCGTCGGCCAGGGAATCCTTGACCACCTCGTAGGCCCCCGCGCTGACACCGCCGGTGGTGATCACCAGATCGGCGTCGCGCGCGTGCTTCCGTAGTTCGGCGCGGAACGCCTCGACGTCGTCCTCGGACATCGACGACGTCACCACGTCGGCTCCGGCGTCGCGGACCGCGGCCGCGAGCATGACGGCATTGGACTCGTAGATCTGGCCGGGCCGAAGCGGGGTGCCGGGAGCCACCAGCTCCGAACCCGTCGACATCACCAGGACGCGTTGGCGCGGAACGACTCTCAGCGAGCCCAACCCGAGTGCGGCGGCGAGCCCGAGGGCGGCCGGGCTGAGCACCTGGCCGGCGTGCAGCACCGTCGTGCCCGGGGTGACGTCCTCGCCCGCGTGCCGGACGTGCTGGCCCGGCCGCACGCTGGCGCGGATCGACACGGTCTCCGTGGAGCCGTCGGTGGCCTCGACCGGGACGACCGCCGTCGCCCCCGCGGGCAGCGGTGCACCCGTCATGATGCGGTGCGCGGTGCCGGGTTGCAGCGTCAACGAGTCGGTGCGGCCGGCCGGAATGTCCTCGGCGACAACCAATTTCACCGGTCGGTCCGCGGTGGCCTCGGCGACGTCCTCGGCGACGACGGCGTAGCCGTCCATCGCCGAGTTGTCGAAACCAGGAAGCGCGAGCGGCGCCACGACGTCCGCGGCCAGGACGAGGCCGAGCGCGTCACCGATGACGACGTCGACCGGGGCGCGCGGTGTGATCAGGCCTGCGACGACCCGCTGGTGCTCGTCGACGGACCTCATACGGGATACGTGACGCCGGTGAGCTGCTCGGACACCGTCCACAGGCGACCCTGGACGTCCTGGTCGTGGGACTGCTTGCTCGACTCGACGCGCTTCGGATGGCCGCGCAGTTCGCGGATGCCGTCGGGCCCGTAGTACTCGGCGCCCCGCACGCCGGGGTCGGTGGCCGCCCGCAGCGTGGCGAGCGCGCCGACCTCCGCGCTGTTGGTGACCAGACCGGCCAGCGCACTGAAGCCGGGCAGCCTGGAACCTGGGACGTGCCGCATCAGTTCGGTGTTGGAGATGCCGGGGTGCGCCGCCACGGCGATGGTGTGCTCGTCGCGCGCCGCCAGCCTGCGGTTGAGTTCGTAGGTGAACATCAGATTCGCCAGCTTCGACTGACCGTAGGCGGCAACGCGGTTGTACTTGCGCTCCCACTGCAGATCGTCGAAGTGGATGGCGGCCTGGATGGTGTGCGCGATGCTCGCGACCGCCACCACGCGGGACCCCTCGACGGGGAGCAGGTTCTCCAGCAGCAGGCCGGTCAGGGCGAACGGCCCGAGGTGGTTGGTGCCGAACTGAAGCTCGAAACCGTCGGCGGTCACCTGCTTCGGCGGGTACATCACCCCGGCGTTGTTGATCAGCAGGTCGATGCGCGGGTAGGCGCTCTTGAGCTCGTCGGCCGCCGTTCGCACCGAGGTCAGCGAGCCCACGTCGAGCGGCTGCACGGTGACGTCGGCCCGCGGCACCCGACCGTGCAGTCGGGCCGCCGCGGCCTTGCCCTTCTCGACGTCGCGGACCGCCATCACGACGTGCGCGCCGCGGGTCGCCAGGACCAGCGCCGTCTCATAGCCCAGCCCCGTGTTGGAGCCGGTGACGACGGCGACGCGGCCGCTCTGATCGGGTACGTCGGCGGCCGTCCACGTGCTGTTGGGGCTCATGGGCACGACCATACTGGGCGGCGGCGATACTCAAGGGTGATGGTGACACTCGCCGACCCCGCCAACCCGCCGAGCCGAAGGGCGCCACTGGTGTGGGCGCTCGCGGCGGCCATCCCGTGGGCGGTGCTCGCGGTGGCGCAGGTGGTGTGGTTCGTCCTCGACCGGCGGAGCCCGGGCTGGACGCACACCGTCGCGGCCGCCGTCACCGTGGTCGGCGTGGTGACGTTCGTGGTGGTGGCCCCGCTGTGGCGCTACCGCGTGCACCGGTGGGACGTCTCCGTGGACGTGCCGACGCCCGCGGTCTTCACCAGGACCGGCTGGCTGGTGCAGGAGCGCCGCATCGCGCCGATCTCCCGGGTGCAGACCGTCGACGTCCACCGCGGCCCCCTCGACCGAATCTTCGGACTGGCCAACGTCACCGTGACGACCGCGTCGTCGGCGGGGGCGGTGCGCATCGTCGCGCTGGACTCCGACGTCGCCGACCGGATCGTCGCGCAGTTGACCGACGTCGCCGCGATCGGGGACCGGGACGCCACGTGACGGCTCCGGAGATTCAGTGGCGCAGGCTCAGCCCGCGAATGCTTCTCGTCCACCCCGCGCACGAGCTGCTGCGACAACTACCCCTGTTGATCGGATCGGTGGTGCTCGGGTCGGCCACGGGCAACCAGACGTGGTCGGTCGCGGTGCTGGTGCTGCTGATCGTCTTCGGCCTGGCGCGCTGGTTCACCACCACCTACCGCATCGACGACGAGCAGATCCAGCGCCGGGAGGGCGTGTTGCAGCGCACGGTGACGTCGTTGCCGCGCAATAGGATTCGGTCGGTGTCGACCGACGCCCGGCTGCTGCACCGACTGCTCGGGTTGACGGTGGTCTCGGTGAGCACGGGCCGGGAGGTCACCGGGGACGCGGAGTTCACCCTCGACGCGATTAGGTCGAGCGACGTGCCAGGGTTGCGGGCGATCCTGCTGGCCGACTCGCTGGCCGTCGAGTCCGGGGAGCCACGCGACCGGGTGATCGCCCGGTGGCAGCCGTCGTGGCTGCGCTACAGCCCACTGAGCTTCACCGGCCTCGCGATGATCGTCGCCGGCGTCGGTCTGGTGTATCAGACGGGCGCGGCTGTGGCGCTTCAGGATTCGACACTGGCTCGCCAAGGGGTCGACGCCGCGGAGCGGTTCGGCGTGGTCGTCACCGTGGCGGTCGCCGTCGTGGTGGTGCTGCTGGGATCGGTGGTGCTGTCCGTCGCGCGGTCGCTGGTGACGTTCGGCAACCTGGTGTTGTCGCGGCGTGACGACCACGGCGGGGCGGGCGTCCTGCACCTGGAGCACGGATTGCTGCGAGCGCGCGAGAGCACCTTCGACATGCGCAGGCTGCGCGGCGGCACGATTCGCCAACCCCTGCTCGTGCGGGTGTTCGGCGGCGCTCGGCTGGACGCGGTGATGACCGGCGTCAACGGATCGGGCGAGGCGTCACTGCTGCTGCCGCCGTGTCCGGCGGACACGGTCCGGGGCGTGCTCACCGAGCTGATCGGGCGTCCCGACGTCGTCGGCGGTGAGCTGCACGGCCACGGCCCGACGGCGACTCGCAGACGCTGGACGCGGGCCCTGGCACTTCCGCTGGTGCTGGGCGTCGCACTGGCCGGGGCCACGTTCGTCGTCGCGATTCCACCGGTGGCGTGGTTGGGGTGGGTGGTCGCGACGGCGGTGGCCGCGCTGCTGGCCGCCGATCGTGCGCGAGCGCTGGGGCACCGCAGCGGCGACGGCTGGCTGGTCGCGCGGGCCGGCAGCCTCGAGCGACGCCGCGACTGCATCGCGGCCGACGGCATCATCGGCTGGACCGTGCGTCAGACGTTCTTTCAGCGGCGCGCGGGCGTGGCAACGTTGGTGGCGGCGACCGCCGCGGGGGTGAAGGGCTACCGGGTGCTCGACGTTCCCGCCGAGCTGGCGTGGTCGGTGGCGGCGTCGGCGTCACCATGGCTCGTCGAGAATGACTGGGCTCACCATGGACGGGGCCCGAGTTGCGCTGACACGTTTGCCGTTTAACCTCGGCACCATGGCTATCGGTGGAGTGCTCTTCGACATCGACGGCGTTCTGGTGACGTCCTGGGAGCCCATCGCCGGTGCGGCGGACACGCTGCGCGTGCTCGCCGACCACCAGATCGCCCGGACCTACCTCACCAACACCACCACCAAGACCCGCGCGCAGATCGCCACACTGCTGTCCGACGCCGGGATGGAGGTCAGCGCCGACGAGGTGATCACCGCGGCCGTGCTGACCGCCAACTACGTCCGGGACCGCTATCCGGGGGCGAGGTGCTTCCTGGTCAACAGCGGCCAGATCGCCGAGGACATGCACGGCGTGGACGTCGCCTACCCACACCAGGTGTCCGGGTCCGACGGCGACACCCCGGACGTGGTCCTGCTCGGTGGCGCGGGGTCGGAGTACGACCACGTCACGCTGAGTCGGGTCTACGACTGGATGGCCAAGGGCGTTCCCGTCGTGGCGATGCACCGCAGCACGGCGTGGAACACCACCGAGGGGTTGCGCGTCGACACCGGGATGTACCTCATCGGCATGGAGCAGACGTCGGGGCGCAAGGCCACCGCCGTCGGCAAGCCCGCGCCGGAGGGCTTCCTCGCCGCGGCCGGCAGGCTCGGTGTCGAACCGGAGGAGATGTACGTCGTCGGAGACGACCTCAACAACGACGTCCTCGCCGGGCAGGTCGTCGGCATGACCGGCGTGCTGGTGCGCACCGGCAAGTTCCGGCAGGACACGTTGGATCGTTGGGCCGCAGACGAATTCGCCATGCAGCCCAACCACGTCATCGACTCGATCGCCGATCTGCCGGAGCTGCTCGGCCTGTAGACGCGGGTGCCCACCGCGTCAAGATCAACCGTTTGGATGACGTTTCGCTCTCCCGTGGCTGGTTGGTTGAACGCAGGCCACCCGGGGGGTGTGGCCCCGACATGGGGAGCGGCGCGATGGGTAGACGTGGAGAACATGCGGTAGTCCTCGGCGCGAGCATGGGCGGGCTGCTTGCCGCGCGCGTGCTGAGCGACTTCTACGACCGGGTGTCGGTGGTGGAACGCGACGAGCTGACCGATCAGGCGGTGCCGAGACGCGGCGTTCCGCAGAGCCGGCAACCCCACGTGCTGATGTCTCGCTGCGGCGAGATCGTCGAGGAGTTGTTTCCGGGCCTGCTCGACGAACTCGTCGCCGACGGTGCGCACTGCTGGAACGACGGCGACCTGTCGCGATTCCACGTCTTCTTCGGCGGGCACCTGGTCACGCGCACCGGCTCTATTCCGTCGCCCGGCTCGTTGATCACCCACCACGCCAGCCGGCCGTTCATCGAATGTCACGTCCGGCGTCGGTTGCGGCGCATCCCGAACGTCGCGATTCTCGACCGTCACGACATCGTCGACCTCGCCGCGTCCGACGGCCGGGTCACGGGCGTCCTGCTGCACCGCCACGCGGACCGCCAGGCGGTGAACCTCGACGCGGACGTGACCGTCGACGCGACGGGTCGCGGATCTCGTACGCCCGTCGTTCTACAGCGGCTCGGCTACGGCCGACCCGAGGAACGGGAACTGCCCGTACACGTCACGTATTCCAGTGTGCCGGTTCGCATTCCGGACGGGGTACTGCGGGAACACACCTTCGCCCGGTTGTTCGAGCCGGGGCGTCCCCACGGATTCGTGATGTTCCGCGCGGAGGGCGAGAGGTGGATCCTCGGCGCCGGCACGCTCGGATCGGTCGACCCGCCGACCACCCAGGCCGAGATCGTGGACTTCGGCGCCGACTGGGCGCCCCCGCATGCGCTGGCAGCGGCCCGGGCGGCCGAGCCGCTGGGCGAGGTGTGCATGCACCGGTTCCCCGCCAACCGGTGGCGACGCTACGACAGGATGGCACGGACGCCCGAGGGCTTGCTGGTCCTCGGCGACGCGGTGAGCAGCTTCAACCCGATCTACGGGCAAGGCATGACGATGGCGTCGATGGAGGCGCTGGTCCTGCGCGACTGCCTACGTCACGGCGACGTGGACCTGCCGCGACGCTTTCACCGCGCGTCGGCGAAGAAGATCCGGGTGGCGTGGCAGACGGCGGTCGGCTCGGACCTCGCGTTGCCGGAGATCCCCGGTCCGCGAACGATGACGGCGCGAATCACCAATGCGTACGTGGGTCGGGTTCTCGCGGCCGCGGAATCGGATCCGTTCGTCGCCCAGGAGTTCTTGCGGGTGACCGGAATGCTGACCACGCCAGCGCGACTCCTGAGGCCGGACTTCGTCGCCCACGTCGCGCGGGCGTCCCGTCGGCAGCGGGTGCATCCGGTACTGGCGGCGACCCGATGACTCAGGGGGTGACCGTGAGCAACAACCTGACCAGCTCCGCCTGCCGGTGCGTGCCCGTCTTGGCGAAGACGCGCTGAAGATGGGTCTTGACCGTCGCGAGCGACAAGGTCAACTCGTCGGAGATGGGCCTGAGTCCGTCGCCGCGAAGGACGCGCAGCGCCACCTCGGCCTCTGCCCGGGTCAACCCGAACAGACGGATCAACATGTCCCGGTGTGGTTCGGCCTGCCGCTCCGGGTCGACGACGATCACCAGCGCCCGGGGTTGACGACGGTCGGGTGGCACCGACGTGAAGGGGACGACGTGGATGACGTAGGGGCGCAGTTCCGTGCGAGGGCACAGCAGGGAGTTGCCGTGACGAGCCTGGGAGTCGTTGCCGCCGAGCGCATCTGCGATGCAGCGCTGAAGACGTGCGTCGACCGAGGGCAGGCCCAGCCCGATGCGGCCCCACCGCACCACGGGCCCGTCTCCGACCGCGACAATGGCCTCGGCGGCACGGTTGGCGTAGGTGACGGCGGAGGACGGACCGACCACGAAGACCCCGTGCCGCATGCCGTCGACGGCCTCGGCGGCGTCCTGGGCGCTGTGCACCAACCCGGTGAGGTATTCCTGGGTGCGCAGCGCTTGCTGCAGGTGGGGGACGAGGGCGTTGACGAGGTCGACCCGTTCGGGGGAGGCGAAGGGATCATCCTGCTTTGGTGAGGCGACCAGGAAGCACGTCGGCTGCGGGCCGTCGGTGAGTCGCACGAAGAGACCGTCGTCCATGTGGTGCGGCCGCATCCAGTCGCAGTTGAACTCCGACCGTGGGTTGAGCGCGATGAGGGCAACGCCCGTGTGGGTCGCGCCCACGGGTCCGTGTTCGACGGCGTCGAGGACATAGTCGCACTCGCGGTAGTACTCGAGGTACGTGTCGCGGGCCTCGGGCGCCAGATTGGCGCTCTTGATGTCGCGACTTCCGTTCCCGGCAATGACCAGCGCAGCGGCGCTGACGCCACCCATGCTGGCCCGCACGGCCGCCATCGCGTCGTTCCAGTGGTCCGGCGTGACGGCGGCGTCGTGAATCGCCGAGACCAGGCGCGAGTACTCGTCGAGCGTCACCAAAGTGCCCATCGCAACCCCTTGCTGCGTGCGCCCAGCCGTCACCAACCCCATCCGGGGTCGGCTTCATGATCAAGTGAGACTCGTGCCGACCGGGCTGTCAAGGTGTTTATGGGTCCCGGCTACAGCCTCTCGACGTCCAGTCGGGTCTCGTGGACCCCGTCCGAGGACTTTCTGGTCACGAAGTAGGTTGCCGCGGAGTCGTTTTCGGCGAACGAGCCGGCGTATTCGGTGCCGCGGTACCACACGCCCGCCCCGTCGTCGGTCGCGTACCCGGCGTCGAGGATGCCGTCGGCGACCAACCTCTGAAATAGCGGGCGCCGCTGGGGTTCCGAGTCGTAGTGCACGCCATTGGCGAATGGCACCAACGCGAGGCCGTCGGTGACCGGACGCAGTTGGGGGCCAAAGGAGTCGGTGGTGCCGCCGGTGTGCCAGCAGATCGATCCGGCGGACACCCCGGTCAGCACGACTCCCGCCAGCCACGCCGCCCGCATCGCCCGATCCACGCCGTGCAGGCGCCACAGTGCCAGCAGTGCGGCGACGCTGCCGCCGTAGACCCACACGACGTCCTGCTGCAGCAGATGCCCCTCGACGTCGTCGACGTTCGGCATCGGCACCAGAGACACGTGGCTCGCGGTGAACCCGCGCACCTGGGCGGCGGCGTAGAGGTCGTGCAGCACCACGGGGTTGTCGCCCTGGGCGGTGGCGAGGAAGCAGATTCGGGGCGCGCGACCCGTCACCCCGGCCAGGTCGACCGCCTTCTCGGTGAGGGGGCTGAATTCGTAGCGCGTTCGCACGCCACCGCGGAGGCCGCCGCTGGTGGCCAGAATGGTCGGGCTGTCGGCTGCCATGTCGTCAGACCCTAGGCCCGAAGCGAACGGACCGCCTCGATGCGCGCCGTGATCTGGTCGGAGTTGGCCGCCGCCAACACCGGTCCGCCGCAGATCCGTCGCAGTTCGTTGTGAATCCAGCCGTGCGGCTTGCCGGTGCGGTGATGGGCGAGGGTCACGAGCGCGTTGAGTTCACGACGCAGATCGCGCAACTGGCCGTGGGTCGTGGACCGCACCGGGACGGTGCCGCCGGCGGCCGTCCGCTTGTCCAGTTGCTCTTCCTGCCTGCGCCGCAACAGATCTCGCATCTGCGCGGAGTCCAACAGGCCCGGGATGCCGAGGTAGTCGGCCTCCTCGTCGCTGCCCGAGGGCGTCGCCGTGCCGAACGACGAGCCGTCGAAGATGACCTGATCCAATTCGGCGTCGGCGCCGAGCATCTCGAAGCCGTTGTCCAGCTCGCTCGGCTCGTTCCTCTGCTTCTCTTCGTACTCCTCGTCCCACTCGTCGCCCTGGGACTCGCGGTGTGGCTTGCCGAGCACGTGGTTGCGCTGCGCTTCCATCTCGCTGGCCAGCTGCAACAGGTTGGGCACCGACGGCAGGAAGATGCTCGCGGTCTCGCCGGGGCGGCGGGAACGCACGAAGCGGCCGATGGCCTGGGCGAAGAACAGCGGAGTCGACGCGCTGGTGGCGTACACGCCGACCGTCAGCCGGGGCACATCGACGCCCTCCGACACCATGCGCACCGCGACCAGCCAGCGGCTGGTGCCTTGGGAGTACGCCGTGATGCGATCCGAGGAGCCGGGGTCGTCGGAGAGCACCACCGTCGGCGCCTCACCGGTGATCGTGGTGAGCAACGCGGCGTAGGCCCTGGCCGCCGTCTGGTCCGAGGCGATGATCATGCCGCCGGCGTCTGGCACGTGCTGGCGCTTCTGCTGGAGTCGCTTGTCGGCGGCGGCGATCACCGCGGGCATCCACTCGCCCGCCGGGTTCAAAACGGTGCGCCACGCGCGGGCGGTCTGTTCGGCGTTGAGCGGTTCGCCGAGCCGGGCGGAGTGTTCCTCGCCCGCGCTGTCGCGCCATCGCGATTCACCCGAGTAGGCCAGGAAGACCACCGGCCGCACCACGCCGTCGGCCAGCGCGTCGGCGTAGCCGTAGACGTGGTCGGCGCTCGAGCGCTCCAGCCCGTCGGGACCGCGCTCGTAGCTGACGAACGGGATGGGGCTGTCGTCGCTGCGGAACGGCGTGCCGGTCAGCGACAGCCTGCGCGTCGCGTCGTCGAACGCCTCGCGGATCGCCTCGCCCCAGCTCTTGGCGTCACCGCCGTGGTGGATCTCGTCGAACACGACGAGGGTCTTGCGGTTCTCGGTGCGCACCCGGTGGCGTCCCGGGTGGCTGGCCACCTGGGCATAGGTGACGACCACGCCGTGGTACTCGTCGGAGTTCTGCGCGGAGCTGTTGCTGAACTTCGGGTCCAGCGAGATGCCGAGCGCGGCGGCCGACTTCGCCCACTGGATCTTGAGGTGCTCGGTGGGCACCACGATCGTGATGCGTTCGACGGTGCCGTCGCCGAGCAGTTCCCCGGCAATGCGTAGCGCAAAGGTCGTCTTGCCTGCGCCAGGGGTCGCCACGGCCAGGAAGTCCCGCGGCGCGGCCGTCAGGTACTTCACCATGGCCCGACGTTGCCAGCCCCGCAACGCCTGGGTGCTGGGCGCTGCATAACCCTGCACCCGGAGCCTCCTCACTGATCGAAGGGCAGTCTAGGGCAAGGGGTTCCGCGTTCGCATTCCCGCAGGGCGTGTCCCTTGCTGGCGCCTGCGTGTCCCGGCCGCGCACGCGCCGGGCGGGCGTTCAGGGATTTGCCACCTCGCTGGCATCGACGGCCCAGGGTGCCCGCCTACGGTTCGCCCATGCCCACCCGCCGCGCGTTCCTGACGGCTCTGACCGGCGTCACGGTCGTCCTGGGCGCCGGCTCCCGGATGCCGACCGCGTCCGCTGCGTCCGGGGCGGTGCCCGCCGCCGACCTTGCCCGCCGACCCTCGCAGTGGGGCATGGCGCTGCCGGGGATCGCGTCGACCTTCGCGCCGTCGGGGCGGCAGCTCGCGCTGACCTTCGACGCCTGCGACCACGCCTGCGACGACGCATTGCTCGACACCCTGGAGCGCAACGGCGTCCCCGCCACCCTCTTCGTGTGTTCGAAGTGGATCGACGCCAACCCCGGCCGGACGGAGCAATTGGCGGCCAACCCGCTGTTCGACATCGGCAACCACGGCACCCGTCACGTCCCGCTGTCGGTGACGGGCCGGTCGGCCTACGGCATCGCGGGCACGAAGTCCGCGAGCGAGGTGGTCGACGAGGTGTCGGGCGAACAAGCCCGGCTGACGGCGCTGACGGGCAGGGCGCCGGCCTTCTTCCGCACCGGCACCGCGCACTACGACGACGTCGCCGTCCAGATCGTGCGCGACCTGGGTCTCACCCCGGTCGGCTTCTCGGTCAACGCCGACGCCGGCGCGACGGCACCGGCCGCCGCGGTGGGCACCGCCATCTCGCACGCGGCGCCGGGGTCGATCGTGCTGGCCCACATGAACCACCCCCGCTCGGGCACCGGCGCCGGTGTGGCCGCCGCGGTTCCGCCGATGCTGGCGGCCGGGTGGCAGTTCGTCCCGCTGGCCGGTCAGGCGCTTTCCTGATCGCTCAGACGAAGTGGTTGTCGTTGGCGAAGAACCACGCTGCGCGTTCCTCGTCGGTCAGCTCACCGAGGTGTGCCAGACCCTCGAAGTAGTGCTCCCGCGGTGCGCCAGGGGCGAACAACATCAGGATCGACGCCGGCTCGTCGGCCTCGTTGCGGAAGCCGTGAATCCCACCGGGTGGCACGTAGAGATAGTCGCCCTGGTGGCCGTCGACCCAGTCCGTGCCGTCGTGCAGGCGCATCCGGCCGGACAGGACGAAGAACGACTCCGACATGGCGCGGTGGAAGTGCGGGCCCGGTCCACCGGCGTTGGCGGCCAGGTTGACGCGGTACAGGCCGTAGTCGCCGTCGGTCTTCTTCTGGTCGGCCAGATAGTGGTATTGCACCAGCCCGAAGGCGTCGTAGTCCGCGGGTTGGTCGGCCCGCCGCAGCGACGCGGAGACCTCCGGTTGGTCGTCGGTGTAGCGGTCGGGCGGATAGGGCGGCACGATCAGCGACACGGCGTCCAGTCTGCTATCCGCCGGACCGGAAGCACCACCCCCGTGTGGTCGTCGGCGGCGGACCGGTAGACAGAACCGGTGAGCACCCCCGACCAGCCGCTGAGCCCGTTACCCACAACCGGCTACGTCTACGAGACGTCATGGCCGGTGGCGACCGGTGACGTCGACGACCGGTTGCGGCTGCGGCTGGACGGGGTGGCCCGCTACATCCAGGAGGCCGGCGCAGAGAACCTGGTCGACTCCGGCGAGGCCGAGGCTCACCCGCACTGGATCGTCAACCGGACCGTCGTCGACGTGCTCGAGCCGATCGAGTTGCCCACCGAGGTCACCCTGCGGCGGTGGTGCTCGGCACTGTCGTCGCGGTGGTGCACCATGCGCGTCGACCTGGTCGGGGCCGAGGGCGGGCGGATCGAGACCGAGGGGTTCTGGATCGCGGTCAACGCCAAGACGATGACGCCGTTGCGGGTGTCCGACACCCTGATCGAGAAGTTCGCCTCCACGACCACCGAGCACCGGCTCAAGTGGCGCAAGTGGCTGGCCGACCCCGACGGCGTCGACGTCACCACGGCGTTTCCGTTGCGCCGCACCGACGTCGACGTCTTCCAGCACGTCACCAACACCGCCTACTGGCACGCCGTCCACGAGGTGATGGCGATGGAGCCCGACGTCTGCGTCCCGCCGTACCGAGCGGTGGTCGAATACCGCCGACCGATCCAGTACGGGGAGGACGTGACCATCGGCTACGTACGGCGTGGCGGCGAGGTCCACATCGCGTTGAGCGTCGGCGACGACGTGCGCGCCGCGGCGCTCCTGCGCAAGCTGTAGGCCGCTAGACCGGGTACGTCACGCCCGTCAGCTCCTCGGACACCGACCACAGCCGGCGTTGCATGGCGAGGTCGTGGGACTTCTCGCTCGACGCCACCACCTTCGGGTAGCCGCGCTGCTCCCCGAGACCGTCGGGGCCGAAGTACTGTCCGCCGAGCACGCCGGGGTCGGTGGCGGCGCGCAGGGTGGGCAGCGCTCCCATCGCGGCGCTCTGGCCGAGCAGCGGACCGAACGCGTTCACCACGGGCTGCAGGGCGTCGGGGAGGTTCCGGCCGAGCTCGGTGCTCGAGAAGCCGGGGTGTGCGGCGACGGCGACCGCGGCGTGCCCGTCGGCCAGCCGGCGCTGCAGTTCGTAGGTGAACATCAGGTTGGCGAGCTTGGACTGGCTGTAGGCGCGCAGCCGGTTGTAGCCGCGCTCCCACTGCAGGTCGTCGAAGTGGATGTCGGCGAGCATCTTGTGTCCGTTGCTGCTGACCGTGACCACGCGGGCGCCGGGCACGTCGGCAATGTGGTCGACGAGCAACCCAGTGAAGGCGAAGTGGCCGAGGTGGTTGGTGCCGAACTGCAGCTCGAATCCGTCGGCGGTCGTCGACTTGGGCGTCGTCATCACCCCGGCGTTGTTGATCAGCAGGTCGAGGTGGTCGAACCGGGACGTCAGCTCGGCGGCGGCGGTGCGGACCGCGGCCAGTGACGTCAGGTCGAGTTCGACGACCGAGACGTCGCCGCCGATGCGTGCGGCGGCTTGCTTGCCCTTCTCGACGTTGCGCACGGCGAGTACGACGTGTGCGCCGTGGGCGGCGAGCGCGGCGGCGGTCTCGTAACCCAGGCCGGTGTTGGCGCCGGTGACGACCGCGATGCGGCCGGATTGGTCGGGGATGTCGGCGGTGGTCCAGTTACTCATGGCTACTCCTGTGTGGTCGACGGATGGGCTTGGGACGCGGGCTGCAGGTCGAACGCCACGCCGGTGAGCTCCTCGGACACCGTCCACAGCCGGCGCTGCACCGCGGTGTCGTGGGAGCGGCGGTTCGACGAGACCACCTTGGGGTTGCCGCGCATCTCCATGAACCCGCCGGGGCCGACGTACTGGCCGCCGGCGACGGCGGGGTCGGTCGCCGCGCGCAAGGACGGCAAGGCTCCCGTCTCGGTGTCCTGCTCCAGCGCCCCGAAGGCCACCTTCAGCGGGCGGGGGAGGTGGCGGCTCAATTCCGAGCTCGAGCCGCCGGGATGGGCGGCGACGGCGACGGTGTCGCGGCCGGCCAGCCTGCGCTGCAGCTCGTAGGTGAACAGGAGGTTGGCCAACTTGGACTGTCCGTAGGCGCTGAAGCGGTTGTATCCGCGCTCGGACTGCAGGTCGTCGAACGCGATGCGACCGAAGCGGTGGCCGATGCTGCTGACGGTGACGACCCGCGAGCCGGGCGTGGCCAGCAGCAGGTCGAGCAGCCGACCGGTGAGGGCGAAGTGGCCCAGGTGGTTCGTGCCGAACTGGAGCTCGAAGCCGTCCTTCGTCGTCGCCTGGGGAGTCATCATGACGCCCGCGTTGTTGATCAGCAGGTCGACGTCGTCGAGCGCGGCGTGCAGTTGGTCGGCCGCCTCGCGGACCGAGTCGAGCGAGGTGAGGTCGAGCTGCTGCAGCGTGACCTGGGCCCCCGGGGTGCGCCGGGCGATGAGGTCTGCCGCGGCCTTGCCCTTGTCGAGGTTGCGGACGGCGAGCACGACGTGGGCGCCCTTGGCGGCGAGCGCCGCTGCGGTCTCGTAACCCAGGCCGGTGTTGGCCCCGGTGACGACGGCGGTGCGGCCGGTCTGGTCGGGAATGTCGGTGATGGTCCAACGCATGACTGCCTCCTGGGTAGGATCGAAGCGGAACGTGCACTCCGGTTGCCGACAACTATACGGAACGCACACTCCGTTTTGTCAACCGAAGGAGGCATGATGACCGATTTGGTTCGGCCGTTGCGTGCCGACGCCGCCCGTAACCGGGCGAAGGTGTTGGAAGTGGCCTACGAGACCTTCGCCGCCGAAGGGGTGGCCGTCCCCATCGATGAGATCGCCCGTCGTGCGGGCGTCGGCGCGGGCACGGTGTACCGGCACTTCCCCACCAAGGAGGCCCTCTTCACGGCCGTCTTCGAGGACCGGGTGCGCCACATCGTCGACGACGCACGCGCGCTGGTGGCGTCCGAAGGGCCCGGCGAGGCGCTGTACGCCTTCATGCGGGGGATGTTGCGCACGGGCACTGCCGACCACGGCCTGTTCGACGCACTGGCCAGTTATGGGTTCGACGTCGAGGCCGCCACCACGGGTGCGGAGAAGGAATTCCTCGGCGTGCTCGGCGAGCTGTTGGCCGCTGCGCAGGGGGCGGGCACGGTGCGGGCGGACGTCGGCGTGCCGGAGGTCAAGGCGCTGCTGATGGTGTGCAAGTCCAACTACGAGTACGGCAACGGGGTAGCCGAGCGGGTCGTCGACGTCATCATCGACGGTCTGCGGGCGTGAGCGAACCTTGCACTCGCCATGGTCGAGTGCTAAAAATGACGTTGGCACTCGCGATCGGTGAGTGCTAGGTCGGGACGGTGAGACTGGGGCCGCAACTGCGGTCGCACACTCCAGTCGTCCGTCGCGGGCACTGAGCCCGACCGAAATACGTGCCATCCCCAATCCGGAGGAACACTTCGCAATGGCCAAGACAATTGCGTATGACGAAGAGGCCCGCCGCGGCCTCGAGCGGGGCCTCAACGCCCTCGCCGACGCGGTAAAGGTGACGCTGGGCCCCAAGGGTCGCAACGTCGTCCTCGAGAAGAAGTGGGGCGCCCCCACGATCACCAACGATGGTGTGTCCATCGCCAAGGAGATCGAGCTGGAGGACCCGTACGAGAAGATCGGCGCAGAGCTGGTCAAGGAAGTCGCCAAGAAGACCGACGACGTCGCGGGCGACGGCACCACCACCGCCACCGTGCTGGCCCAGGCGCTCGTGCGCGAGGGTCTGCGCAACGTTGCGGCCGGCGCCAACCCGCTCGGCCTCAAGCGCGGCATCGAGAAGGCCGTCGAGAAGGTCACCGAAACCCTGCTGGCTCAGGCCAAGGCCATCGAGACCAAGGAGCAAATCGCTGCCACCGCCGGCATCTCCGCCGGTGACCAGTCCATCGGTGATCTGATCGCCGAGGCCATGGACAAGGTCGGCAACGAGGGTGTCATCACCGTCGAGGAGTCCAACACCTTCGGCCTGCAGCTCGAGCTCACCGAGGGCATGCGCTTCGACAAGGGCTACATCTCGGGCTACTTCGTGACTGACGCCGAGCGTCAGGAAGCCGTCCTGGAAGAGCCGTACATCCTGCTCGTCAGCTCCAAGGTCTCGACCGTCAAGGACCTGCTGCCCCTGCTGGAGAAGATCATCCAGTCCGGCAAGCCGTTGCTGATCATCGCCGAGGACGTCGAGGGCGAAGCCCTTTCCACCCTGGTGGTCAACAAGATCCGTGGCACCTTCAAGTCCGTCGCCGTCAAGGCGCCCGGCTTCGGTGACCGCCGCAAGGCCATGCTGCAGGACATCGCCATCCTCACCGGTGGCCAGGTCATCAGCGAAGAGGTCGGACTGTCCCTCGAGACCGCCGACGTCGCGCTGCTCGGCAAGGCCGACAAGGTCGTCATCACCAAGGACGAGACCACCCTCGTCGGTGGCGCCGGCGACGCCGACGCGATCGCGGGCCGGGTCTCGCAGATCCGCGCCGAGATCGAGAACAGCGACTCCGACTACGACCGCGAGAAGCTGCAGGAGCGCCTGGCCAAGCTGGCCGGCGGTGTTGCGGTGATCAAGGCCGGAGCTGCCACCGAGGTGGAGCTCAAGGAGCGCAAGCACCGCATCGAGGACGCCGTTCGCAACGCGAAGGCTGCCGTCGAAGAGGGCATCGTCGCCGGTGGCGGCGTGGCCCTGCTGCAGGCGGCCCCGTCGCTCGACGAGCTCAAGCTCGAGGGTGACGAGGCGACCGGCGCCAACATCGTGCGCGTCGCGCTGTCGGCACCGCTCAAGCAGATCGCCTTCAACGGTGGTCTCGAGCCCGGTGTCGTGGCCGAGAAGGTCTCCAACCTGCCCGCGGGTCACGGCCTCAACGCCGCGACCAACGTGTACGAGGACCTGCTCAAGGCCGGCGTCGCAGACCCGGTCAAGGTGACGCGCTCTGCGCTGCAGAACGCGGCCTCGATCGCGGCGCTGTTCCTCACCACCGAGGCCGTCGTCGCCGACAAGCCGGAGAAGGCGTCCGCTCCCGCGGGCGACCCGACCGGTGGCATGGGCGGCATGGACTTCTAAGTCCCCGTACGAAGGGAGCCCGGCGTCGCGTGCGACGCCGGGCTCTTTCGTGTTCATCGGTCGCCGAGTGTGCAGGCTGCCGGTGGATCATCGACGATTCGGCGCCGACAACCTGCACGGTCGACGTCAGACCGGGCAGCCGGCGTCCCTTAGCTTGGCCCGTACCCGTTCAAGGATGACATCGGGGCGACGCAGCATTTCGGCACTCACGCGGATGACTGACCAGCCGAGGGCCTCCAGCATGGCGATGCGTTCAATGTCCCAGGACCGCTGCCTGCCATCGGACCAGTGCTGTACGCCGTCGTACTCGACGGCCACCTTCCACTGTCGCCACCCCATGTCGACGCGGATGACGACGTCGCCACGGCTGTCGCGGAATTCGATCTGAGTCTCGGGCCGCGGCAGCCCGGCAGCTGTCAACAACAGGCGAACCCGGCTTTCGCGAGGAGATTCCGCCCCACCGTCGACTAGTTCGGCGAGCGCCCGCCACGCGCGGACGCCGCGGGCACCCCGCCTGCGATCGGCAAGGCTCAGCACGTCTGCGACCTCGAGGCGCGTCGCGTTCAACAAGGCGTCGAGGATGGGAACCGCTCGAGGAAGAGGAAGTGACCGGCCGATGTCGAATGCAGTCCGAGCTGCCGTCGTCACGCGCATTCCTTGTCGTTCGCAGACCTCATCGGCGTCGAGGGCGTAGGACCGGACGATGATTCCGGCAGGACCGTGTCGATTGGCCCGCACCACCTCCGCGGGCGAATTGGGGTCCAGCCACTTGGTGCCGTGCACGGCCGCGGCCGACATCCCGGCCAGGACGGCGTTCGGTCCTGCAAAGAGCCAGGCCGCCCGCGCTCGCAACTCAGCCGTCAGCTCGACGTCGTTGGCCACGTAGACGTTGCGATGGACGGCGCGGTAGCGGGTGCGGAGACAGTGATCGGTGATCTGACCGCGGCGTACCGTCTGGATGCCGAGAATGGGATTCGTCATGACGGCGACGGTGGTAGACCCGGCCGACGATTTCCGCCAACGGCGATGAGTTATCCACAGCCGGTGCCGCCGAGTGTGCACGGTGTCGGTGCCAATGCGACGATCCGCCACCGGGTAACCGCACGCTCGCGCTAGATCTCCGCGAGCGGCGTCGGCTTGAGCAGAAGCGTCGCGACGACGGCGATCGCCGCGGTCGCGACGAGGTAGCCGCAGGCGAGCCACGGCGTACCGCCCGCCAGGCCGATCAACGCCGTCAGGATCAACGGCGTCAGCCCGGAGGCGTAGACGCCGGAGAGCTGGTAGACCGTCGACAGCCCGGTGTAGCGAATGCGGGCCGGGAACAGCGAGGCGTACAGCGTGCCCTGCGCTCCGTAGAACAGCGCGTGGACGATGCCGAACACCAGCACCATCCCCACTGCGTACAACCAGATGTCCCTGGTGTCGAAGAGGGCGAAGACCGGGAACACCGCGACCCCGTAGGCGGCGATTCCGATGGCGTACACGCGCTTCGGGCCGAATCGGTCGGTCAACAGCCCCGACACCGGAATGAGGACCGCCATCAGCAGGGCGGCGACGGTCACGGAGACCAGCACCGGGATCTTGTCGAGTTTGAGGGTGCCGGTTGCGTAGGAGATGGCGAACACGCCCCAGGTGTTGAAGGCGGCGCCCTCACCCCATCGCGACAGCATTCCCAGCACCGTCGAACGCAATGCCGGCGGCTTGAAGACCTCGCGCAGCGGCACCGCGACCCGATCGTCGCTGTCACGGACCTTCTCGAACGCGGGCGTCTCGGTGGCCTTCAACCGCACCACGATGCCGAAGACGACCAGCACGATGCTGAACAGGAACGCGATGCGCCAGCCATACTCCAGGAAGGCGTCGTCGGGCAGCGCGATCTGCAGGAGGGCGAAGACGCCCGTGCCCAAGGCCAATCCGACGGCCAGCCCGACCTGCGGGATGCTGCCGAACAGCCCACGCCGCCGCGGCGGCCCGTGCTCGACGGCCAGCAGGACCGCACCCGCCCATTCGCCGCCGAGGGCGAAGCCCTGCACGATCCGCAGCACGAGCAACAGAATCGGTGCGAGGACGCCGATCTGTGCGGCGGTGGGCAGCAGACCCATGAGTGCGGTCGCCCCACCCATCAGGAACATCGTGATTGCCAGCGTCTTCTTGCGCCCGATTCGGTCACCGACGTGGCCGAAGACGAAGCCTCCGATGGGGCGAACCAGGAAGCCGACCGCGAAGGTGGCAAAGGCCAGCAGGGTGCCCACGAACGTCGTCTGGTCAGGGAAGAACGCCTTGTTGAACACCAGGCTTGCGGCGGTGGCGTAGAGGAAGAAGTCGTACCACTCGATGGTGGTGCCGACCAGGCTGGCCCACAGCGCGGTACGAGCCTGCGGCGAGATGACGAGGGCTTCGTCGCCGGCGGGGGCGTTCATGACGGTCACGGGAGTCAATCACCTCGTGTCCAGAGGCCGATGACCACCGTTGCGCGCACGGTGATCCGAAATCGGGGTCGGAAGAACAAGATCAGTGAATTTGCGCGAACGTCAGTACTCGACTTTTGGGCGTCATATGATCCGGACGGCGACAGGGGGTCGCTGGGCTCCACGGGCACCGGTGCAGCGCGTCAGAGCTCGCAGCCCGTGACCGCGCGGGCATAAGAGTGCAGGCACGACTTGACCTCGTCGCGGGAGCGGCGCCCCGACAGCACCTCCATCTGGTAGCCGTCCTCCATCGCGACGACGTTGCCTGCGAGCAGGCGTGGGGGATCGCCCAGCGTGAAGTGCCCCTGCGTCTGGCCGAGGGTGAAGATTGCGCTGTAGACCGCGATCTGGCGTTCGGTGAGAGATGAGTCCAACACGGCGGCCTTGGGATCGCGCAACGAGCGCGGCCAGAACTCGAACAGCAGCCGCACCAGTTCGTCGTCGGGGCCGGTGGCCACCCCGTGGTCGATGCTGGCGCGCAGCCGGTCGCGGGCGTCGGGGAACCGTTCGGCGACGCGTTCGCGCTCCTGGCTGAAGCGTTCGATCGCCTGCTTGTAGGTGTCGTAGGTCAGCGCGTCCACGTCGCCGTAGTAGAGCACCGCCGCCGGAGTGACACCCGCCTGCTCCGCGATGTCGCGCAGGCGCACGCCCTCCAGGCCGCGTGTCAGCACGGCCCGCCGCACGGCCTCGCCGAGCTCGGTTCGACGGGCTTCCTGGTCCTTCTTCCGTGCCACTGGCAGTGTCCTTCGCCGCGGTAATCGTTACAACGAGATTCAAAGGATACCTGTGCAGCTATTGACACCTGGATCACCTATCCGTTAAATCAGTATTTAACGAATAGTCCAAGGAGCGTCATGTCCCTTCACCCGTCCGCCGCCCGCGCGGAATCCCCGTCGGATCCCCCCGGCAAGGGCCTGCGCACCAACTCGGTCGGATTGCTCGCCGTCGTCGCGCTGGGTCTGGCTTCCGTGGCCCCCGCCTACAGCATCGCGGTCACGCTCGGCTTCGTCGTCATGGTCGTCGGGCACCTCGCACCCGCCGCCCTGTTGGTCGGCTTCCTGCCGATCCTGTTGACGGCGTTCGCATTTCGCGAGCTGAACGCCGAGATGCCCGACTGCGGAACCACGTTCGTCTGGAACACCAGGGCCTTCGGTCCGTACGCGGGCTGGCTCTCCGGTGGTTGGGTCGTGCAGATCGCGACGCTCATCGCGATGGCCGCACTCGCCCGCGTCGGTGCCGGCTACCTCCTGACGTTGTTCGGCTTGGAGTCGTTGGCGGACAACGACGTTGCGGTGATCGCCACGGCCGTGCTGATTCTCGCCGCCGTCACCGCCACGGCCTACCGGGGTCTTCAGATCGCGGCCGAGGTCCAGTACGTGCTCCTTGGTCTGCAACTGGTCGCGCTGTTCTGCTTCGGAGCTGCGGCGTTCGTCCGTCCGGGAGCCGAGGCGCCCAGCCTGTCCTGGCTCAACCCGTTGGCGTTCGACGGTTTTGGTCCGTTCGCCGAAGCCGTGTTGCTGTGCCTGTTCATCTACTGGGGCTGGGATTCACTCATCACCGTCAACGAGGAAACGAAGGACAGCGATCGGACCCCCGGCCGGGCGGCGGTGCTCTCGACCGTGCTCCTGCTGGGCACCTACCTGTTCACCGCGTTTGCGGCGATCAGCTTCGCTGGCACGGGAACCGACGGTCTGGGTCTCGGCAACGCCGACAACGCAGCCGACGTGCTCAAGACCCTCGGACCACCGGTGCTCGGCGCCGCGCTGGCGAAGGTCGTCGAACTGGCCATCTGCGTGTCCGCTGTCTCGGCCCTGCTCACCTGTGTGATCAGCAGCCCGCGCACCACGCTGTCGATGGGAAGCCACGGAGCACTCCCCAAGGCGTTCAGTCGAATTCACCCCACGTTCCGCACCCCCGCCTTCGGCACGGTGTTCTTTGGGGTGGCCGCGGCGGTGCTGCTCGCGGTCTTGGCGACGGTGTCGGCCAACTTCCTCGGCGATGCCATCCTCTCGGTGGGGCTGCTCATCGCCTTCTACTACGGGGTCACCGGGCTCGCCTGTGTCTGGTACTTCCGCCGCCGGTTGACGGCATCCGTTCGCGACCTGTTCCTGCGGGGCATCCTGCCCGCCGTCGGCGGCCTGATCATGCTCGCGGCGTTCGCCCGCAGCGCGCATGACATGCTTGCTCCGACCTACGGAGCGACGTCGTTCCACGGAGTCGGCGGAGTCTTCCTTCTCGGCGTTGGCGCCATCGGCGTCGGGGTGGCGGCAATGCTCGTCGTGCGCACCCGGTTTCCAGACTTCTTCCACGGCGGCCACGAGGCCGTCGCCACTCCGACCGTCACCGAGGACAACTGATGCGAACACTCACCATCGCCGCCATCCAGACCACTCCGGTGCCCTACGACATCGCCGCCAGCTGGGAGCGGTTCAGCGACCAGGTCCACGCGGTGCGCGGCACCTTCCCCCACGTGCAACTGGTCGTGGTGCCCGAGCTGATGCTCTCTGCCGAGGCGCCGCTGCTGAAGGCGCGTGCGGGGTGGATGCGGGAGGTGGCCGAACCCATCCCCGGGCCCACCACCGACCGAATCTGCCAGCTGGCCAAGGACACCGGGCTGTGGCTGATCCCGGGCTCGCTGTACGAGCGTGGTGACGACGGCAAGGTCTACAACACCGCGGTCGCCGTGTCACCGGACGGCGAGATCGCCGCGACGTACCGCAAGGTGTTTCCCTGGCAGCCGTACGAGCAGACGACCCCCGGTGACGAGTTCGTGGTCTTCGACGTCCCGGGCGTGGGCCGCATCGGTCTCGCGATCTGTTACGACGGATCGTTCCCCGAATCCGCCAGGCAATTGGCCTGGCTCGGGGCCGAGGTGATCATCCAGCCGACCTTGACGACGACGCGCGACCGTGAGATGGAACTGGTCTGCGCCCGTGCCAACGCATGGACCAACCAGCTGTTCCTCGTGAACGTCAACGCCGCGGATCCGGCAGGTGTCGGGGGCAGTTGCATCGTCGATCCCGAGGGCACCGTGCGTCAGTTGGCCGGAAACGGTGAGGAGGTCCTGATCGATTGTCTGGATCTGGACACCGTGACTCGGGTGCGGACCCACGGCTCCTTCGGTCTGAACCGGCCGTGGGATCAGCTCGCCCGCTACGGTGCGGACGTTCACCTGCCGATGTATGGCGGGGCCATCTCGACCCCCGCTTGGCATCAGGCCGGGGCGGACTGCCTGCCGCGCACCAGCTTGCCGGGTAGCGCCGACGTCGGCACGCCGTTCTCGGCGATGACCTCACCGGATACCACGGTCGCGACGTAACCGTCGGCGGTCTGGTCGAGGCGGCGACCGCCGGCGGGCAAATCGCGGACGATCACGGGCGTGTGCAGCGTCAGAGCGGCATGGTCGACGACGTTGAGGTCGGCCTTGTATCCGACGGCGATGCGGCCCCGGTCGGCAAGGCCCGCGACCCGTGCCGGCGCCGACGTCAGTTCGCGGACCGCGTCGGCCACCGTAAGTCGGCCCGACGGACGGTCGCGAGCCCAGTGCGCCAGCATGTAGGTGGGAAAGCTTGCGTCGCAGATCATTCCGTAGTGCGCGCCGCCGTCGCCAAGGCCGAGTACGACGTCATCGCGCTTCATCAACTCGGCGACCGTGTCCAGCGAGCCGTCGCGGAAGTTGGCCAGGGTGACGAGCAGCATGGCGCGGCCCTCGTCGTCGAGTACCCGGTCGTAGGCCTCCTCGAGCGGGCTGACGCCCCGGGCACGCGCGCGAGACGCGATGCTGTCGGACCGGGCCGGCTCGTAGTTCGGTGGGTCGCCGATGGGGAACATCCACTCCCAGGCCTGGGCGGCGAACATCAGCGGATGCCCGTCGGACGCCGGCTGGTCGGCCAGGATGCGCTCTCGCACATGGGGTTTGCGCATCTCGGCGACACGTTCGGCCAGCGGTAGGTGGGCCAGTTCGCGGTAGCTCGGATAGAGGATGAACGGGTTGCCGGACAGCTCGAGGCCGATCATCAGCCCGATCGGTCGCGGGAAGATCTGCGCCGAGACCCGAGGATCATCTGGGCCGCGTTCCGCATTCGCCTTCTCGACGAGGTCGAGGCCGTCGAGGTAGAACGGGTCGCCCGCGTTGCCGATCGCGAGCGTGAACGTGACCGGGAGGCCGACGTCCGCCGCGACGGCGAACACCGTCTCGAGGGCTGGGCCGTAGTCTCCGGCGACGAGGTCGGGCACGAACTGGATCAGGCCGCCGCCGGCGTCCTTGACGCCACGGGCGATCGCCTCGATCTCGTCGCGGCCGGCGTTGAAACTCGGTATGGGCTGGCCACTTTCGCTCTTGTGCAACGTCAACCGCGACGACGCGAAGCCCAGCGCGCCCACCTCGACGGCCTCCGCGGCGAGCGTGCGCATCTGGGACAGGTCCTCGGCGGTGGCGGCCTCTCGGTCGACGCCGCGCTGGCCCATCACGTACACCCGCAACGGCGAGTGCGGAAGGAGCGCTGCGACGTCGATGTCCCTGCGACGGCCGTCCAGTGCGTCGAGGAACTCGGGGAACGTCTCCCACGTCCACGGCAGACCGTCGGTCATCACCACGCCCGGAATGTCCTCCACGCCCGCCATCAGGTCGACCAGGGTGTCGTGGTCCTCCGCGTGGCACGGTGCGAAGCCGACGCCGCAGTTGCCCATCACGGCGGTGGTGACGCCGTGTGCCGATGACGGCGTCATCCGGTCACTCCAGATGGCCTGACCGTCGTAGTGGGTGTGAAGGTCGACGAACCCGGGTGTGACGAGCAGGCCGGTCGCGTCGATTTCGCGCGTCGCGTCGCCGTCGACCGCGCCGACCGCGGCGATGACACCGCCGGCCACCGCGACGTCGCCCGTGAACGGCTCACCGCCGAGGCCGTCGACGATCGTGCCGTTGCGGATGATCAGGTCGTAGCTCATTGGCCGAATCTACGGCGGTGTCGGTGCTTCGTGCCACGATGAGTCTCGTGATCGACCACTTCGGAATCGTGTGTGCCGACTACGGCAAGTCGCAGCAGTTCTACGACGCGGTCCTCGGTGCGCTGGGGTACACCCGGCAGATGGAGTTCGGGCCCGCCATCGGTTACGGCAGCGGTGGCAAGCCGGACTTCTGGATCGAGGACGGTGCCGACCGCGAGGTTGGTGCGGCCATCCACTTCGCCTTCCAGTCCGCGGGGGTCCAGCAGGTCGAGGGCTTCTATGACGCCGCGATGGCGCTGGGCGCGGAGTCGCTGCACGCCCCGCGCCTCTGGCCCGAATACCACCCCGGTTACTTCGGCGCCTTCGTCAGGGATCCCGACGGCAACAACGTCGAGGCCGTGTTCCACGGGGCGTCGCCGGCTGACGGTTGAGGCCACCCGGCACCAGGTAGCGTCGCAACCATGTCCGACACCGACATCTCCGTTGCCCGTGAGCTGCTGCGCGATTCGTTCACCCGACTCGCCGAACACGTCGACGACCTCGTCGACGGCTTGACCGACGAGGTCGCCTACTACCGGGCCACCCCGAACGCCAACACCGTCGCCTGGCTGTTGTGGCACAGCGCCCGGGTGGTCGACGCTCAGCTCAGCGAGATCGCCGGCGCCGACCAGGTCTGGTTCCGCGACGACTGGGTGGGCAGGTTCGACCTCGACCTGCCGAAGGACTCGAGCGGCTACGGCCACGACGCCGAACAGGTCGCCAAGGTGCGTGCGTCGGCGGATCTGCTCGGCGGGTACTACCGCGCCGTGCACTCGATGGCGCTGTCCTACGTCGCCTCGGCCACCGCGCAGGACCTCGAGACGATCGTCGACAAGCGGTGGACGCCACCGGTGACTGCGAGTGCCCGCATCGTCAGCATCGTCGACGACTGCGCGCAGCACCTGGGTCAGGCGGCCTACGTCCGAGGGCTCGTCGGCGACGAATGACGCCGGCGGTGAAGTGGTGGCCGGCGGTCGGCCTGCCGCTGATGGTTGCGCTGGGACTGGCAGTCGGCAACGGGTCGACGCGACTCGACGACTGGTTCATCGAAAACGGTTCTGACGCTCATCCACGGTTTGGTTGGCTGTTGCTCTTCACGATGCCCTTGCTGCTCGTGATCATGCTCGGGACCGCTGCAGCGGTGGCGCTCTACCGGCGCCATTGGCGGCTGGCCGCAGTGGTGGTCGTGACGCCGTTGGCGGGCGTCGTCGCCGTGCGTCTGCTCAAGCGCCTGTTCGGCCGGGAGCGGGAGGGCGCGCTGGCCTACCCCAGCGGGCACGTCACGGTGCTGATGACGGTGCTCGGAATGGTCGTCCTCGTGTGGGGAACGCGGCGGTGGCTGTTGCTGGCGGTGACGGCGTTCGCCGTGCTCGGCACCGCGGGACAGGCGCTCACCTATCACTACTTCACCGACACGATCGGGGCAGTGCTCCTCGGCAGTTCACTTGTCGCGGCGGCCGCGGTCGCGGCCAAAGTTGACGGGTGTCAACCCCGCTGCGATCTAGATCACAGCAGCGGCTAGCATGAGGTCATGACAGCAACGCCTGAAGTCGACGCGGTCGCCAACGTCCTCAATCCGGCCACCGGGGCCGTCGCCGGAACCGTCCGTTGGTCCGACCCCGCCGACGTCGCCCGGGTCACCACCGGTCTACGTCACGCGCAGCGGGAATGGGAGGCGCGCGGCGCCGCCGGACGCGCCAAGGTGATCGCCCGGTACGCCGTGTGGCTCGGGGAGCACCGCGAGGAGATCGAGTCGCTCCTGATTGCCGAGACCGGCAAGTCGGCGACCGACGCGGCCCAAGAAGTGCCGCTGTTGATCATGATCGCGTCCTACTACATCAAGACGATGGAGAAGGCGCTGGCGCCCGAGAGCCGGCCGGCGTCGCTGCCGTTCCTGTCGATCAAGAAGATCGCCGTGCACTACCGGCCCCGACCCATCGTCGGGATCATCGCGCCGTGGAACTACCCGGTCGCCAACCTGCTGATGGACGGCATCGCCGCCCTCGCGGCGGGCTGCGCCGTGCTGCTCAAGCCCTCGGAGCGCACCCCGTTGACTGCCGAGCTGCTGCAGCGCGGGTGGCTCGACTCGGGCGCGCCCGAGGTGATGGCGATCGTCCAGGGTGCGCGCGAGGCCGTCGAGGCCGTCGTCGACAATTCCGACTACATCCAGTTCACCGGATCCAGCGCGACCGGCGCGAAGGTGATGGAACGTGCCGCCCGCCGGCTCACCCCGGTCAGCCTGGAACTCGGCGGCAAGGATCCGATGATCGTGCTGGAGGACGCCGACGTCGACCTCGCCGCGCACGCCGCGGTGTGGGGCGCCATGTTCAACGCCGGCCAGACGTGCGTGTCCGTCGAGCGGGTGTACGTGCTCGAGCAGGTCTACGACGCGTTCGTCGAGGCCGTCGTCCGCGACGTGAAGAACCTCAAGATGGGCGCGGGGGAGGGCTTCGACTTCGGCGCCCTGATCGACGAGAGCCAGGTCGCCGTCACCGCCCGCCACGTCGACGACGCCGTCGCCAAGGGGGCCAAGGCGCTGACCGGCGGCACGCGCCCGAGCGGGCCCGGCAGCTTCTACCCGCCGACCGTGCTGGTCGACGTCGACCACTCGATGGCGTGCATGACGGAGGAGACCTTCGGTCCGACGCTGCCCATCATGAAGGTGAAGTCGGTCGCCGAGGCGGTCCGGCTCGCCAACGACAGCCCCTACGGACTCAGCGCGTCGGTGTTCTCCCGTGACGTCGAGCGAGCCAACGACGTTGCGCTGGAACTGGATTGCGGCGCCGTCAACATCAACGACGTGATCTCCAATCTGATGTGCACCACCGCGCCGATGGGTGGGTGGAAGACGTCGGGCATCGGCGTGCGCTTCGGCGGCGCGGAGGGCCTGCGCAAGTTCTGTCGCCAGGAGGCCATCGTCGCCCCGCGGACCAGCGCCGGGGCGGGCGGCAATTACTACAACAACTCGCCCAAGGCGCTGAAGCGGATGAACGCGATGATGACGAAGTTCGCGTTGATTCGTCCCAAGCGCACGGCCAAGTAGGGCGCTGCCGCAGCGCACCGTCCGTTCACCTGGGCGTCACCCTAGATTCGGCAAGAGTCGTTACGTTTCGCCGGTGACCCTGGACGCCCATGCCCTCAACGGCTACACCGTGCGCGATGACGACGACGACGATCCCGAGCTGATCATCCAGCCCACCGGCGAGGTCGTGGACACCTGGCGGGAGAACTATCCGTACGAGGAGCGCATGAGGCGCGACGAGTACGAGGAGCAGAAGCGGCTGCTGCAGATCGAGCTGTTGAAGCTGCAGAAGTGGAGCCAGACCCACGGGCACCGGCACGTCATCGTGTTCGAGGGCCGCGACGCCGCCGGCAAGGGCGGCACCATCAAGCGGTTCATGGAACACCTGAACCCGCGCGGGGCCCGCGTGGTCGCGCTGGAGAAGCCCACCGAGCGCGAGCGCACGCAGTGGTACTTCCAGCGCTACGTCAACCACCTGCCCGCCGCGGGCGAGATCGTGCTGTTCGATCGGTCCTGGTACAACCGGGCCGGCGTCGAACGCGTGATGGGGTACTGCTCCGGCAAGCAGCACGCCGAGTTCATCCGGCAGGCCCCGCTGTTCGAGCAGATGTTGGTCAACGACGGCGTCAGCCTCACCAAGCTGTGGTTCTCCGTCACCCAGGCCGAGCAGCGCACGCGGTTCACCATCCGGCAGGTCGACCCGGTCCGGCAGTGGAAGCTCTCACCCACCGATCTGGCGTCGCTGGACAAGTGGGAGGCCTACACCGCGGCCAAGGAGGACATGTTCGCCTGGACGGACACCGAGATGGCGCCGTGGACCGTGGTCAAGAGCAACGACAAGAAACGCGCCCGCATCAACGCGATGCGCTACGTCCTGGGTAAGTTCGACTACGACAACAAGGACCACGACGTGGTCGGTCGAGCCGACCCGCTCATCGTGGGACGCGCGCTGGCCGACTGACCGGGTCCGCCCGGACGGAAGGACGCACGCATGCGGTTGCTCGCGGCCTTCCTGTTCTGGGTGCTCACCACCGTGACGCTGGCGGTCGCCGTGCCCGCGACCTGGGCCCAGCACAACCTCGTCGACCAGGACGGTTACTCCGCGCTCGCCACGTCGGCGGCGAAGGACCCCGCGGTGCAGCAGGCGATGGCCGCCGCGCTGACCTCGGAGCTGATGACGTTGTCCGCCAACGCCGGTTACTCGAGCGCGGACGTCAACGAGACCCTGCTGAACGGGGCGGCGCGGGCCTACACCGGCAGCGCGGCGTTCCCCGGCCAGTTCGCGCTTGCCAACCAGGTCGCGCACCGCTGGCTGTTCACCGATTCCGTCGGCCGGTCCGATGCGTCGGGGCGATGGGAGATCGACCTGTCACCGATGTTGGCGGACAGCTCGTTTCAGCAGACGCTCGCCGACTTCGGCATCAAGGCGCCCCAGACGTTGCAAATCCCACTCACCCAGAACATCTCCGAATCGCTGAGGCCGGGCAAGTTCCGCGACGTGGCGAAGTGGGGCCCGTGGGCGAGCGTCGGCGCCGCCGTCCTGGCCGGCGCGTTCGCGCTGTTGACGCTGGCCGTTGCCAGGCGGCGGGGCAAGGCGCTTGGCGCCCTTGGTGTTTCGGGACTCGTCGTGGGGGCCGCCGGCTGGGCCGGTATCGAGGTGGGTCGCCGCTACGTCGACGACGGGCTCGCCACCACCACCGACGAGGTCAGGAACGTCGCGGCCGCCATGGTGGACCATGCCATCGGCAGCCTGCATCTGTGGCTCAACTTGACCTTGGCGGCCGGCGCGGCGCTCGTGTTGCTCGGGGTGCTGGTGTCGATGGTCGGCGGCCTGCGACGCAATTAGCCGGCGGGGGGATCGACGTCGCGGTGCGACGGGTCGGCCGTCAGGATCCGACCGTTGAGCTTGATGTTCGGGGTGCGGAAGTAGGCCCAGCCGCCCATCAGGACACAGGCCATCGCGACGAACGCCAGTGAGCTCTGCAGATCCGGCCAACCCGCGGCGAACAAGACCGGCAGCGCGACGATCGTTGCGCCCCAATAGATGCGGCGCTTCACCGCGCGCTTCGGCAACGTCGCGGTGGACCAACCCGGCAGCAGGAGTCCGACGAGAAGGATCGCCAGGCCACCGTAGAACAGACTCGTGGACAGGGTGCTCACGCCGTCCAGCCTAGGGTGGCCCCGCACGGTTAGCGCCAATCGCGGAAGGCCTCCATCAGCCGGCGGCGGAAAGCCGGCTCGACGTCCTCGTCACGAATCCTGCCGAGGTTCTCGAGGGTGACGTGGAATTGCTGCAGATAGTTCTCGCAGCCGTCGCACTCCAGGAGGTGAAGGTCGAACCGGGCCCGGGTTTCGGGGTCGAGCGCGCCCTCGAGATAGGCCGTGACCAGCTCGACCAGGTCGCGGCAATCCATCGGTTCGGTATTCATCGGGCATCTCCCAGGTAGTCCTCGAGCTGGGCCCGGACCGCAGCTCTGCCGCGGTGCAGCAGCACCCGCTGGTTCGCGACGCTGATCTCGAGCAGTTCGCACACCTCTGCCGAATCGAAACCGAGCATGTCGCGCATGGTCACCACGACGCGTTGACGCTCGGGGAGATCCTCGAGCGCGCGTCTGGTCACGGCGATCAACTCCGCGCCGAGCAGGGAGCCCTCCGGGGTCTCCGGGAACGGCGAGGGTTCCTCGGCCTCGCGCCAATGCCCCGACCACTGCTGTCCGGCGGCCCGGAACCGGGCGGGGTCGACGGTGCCACCGGTAAAGGCCGTGATCGCCACGTCGGTGTCGCGGCGTTCCCGCATGCCGCGCCGCTTGGCGATGTTGATCATCACGGTGAAGAGCCACGTACGCAACGACGAGCGCCCCTCGAAGGCGTCGATCCCCTTGAACAACGCAATCCAGGTCTCCTGCACGACCTCCTCGGCGATCGCACCGTTGGGCACGTAGCCGCGCGCAATGCGCAACATCGACGGGGTGTGGAGATCCACCAGTGCGGCGAAAGCTGCCTCGTCACGGGCCCGCAATGCCGTGATGAGCATGGTCTCGTCGGGTGTCGCGCAGGTCACTAGCACGGATGGTAGCCGTTCACGGGCGACACCTCCCGTCGACGATTGTCAGGGGTTCGACGACGGGGAGTGTCAGGCCGCCCTGCGATCGTTACGGTGTCCGCTCGTCGCCCAGCATGCGGTGCAGGAACTCGTAGACCAGGGCCGAGCGGAACGCCGTCTGTGCGTTGTCCGCCGCCCCGGCGTGTCCGCCCTCCACGTTCTCGTAGTAGCGGACTCGATGGCCGGCCGCCTCCAGCGCCGCGGTCATCTTCCTGGCATGGCCGGGGTGGACGCGGTCGTCACGGGTGGACGTCGTCATCAAGAGCGCGGGATACTCGCGGTCGGCCGAGATGTTCTGGTAAGGCGAGTATTCGCTGATGAACGCCCAGTCGTCGGGATCGTCGGGGTTGCCGTATTCGGCGACCCAGGAGGCCCCGGCCAACAGCAGGTGGTAGCGCTTCATGTCGAGCAGCGGCACGCTGCACACCAACGCGCCGAACAGTTCCGGGTACTTGGTCAGCATGATGCCCATCAGCAGCCCGCCGTTGCTGCCACCCTGGGCGCCCAACTGGTCGACGGTGGTGATGCCGCGTGCCACCAGATCGGCTGCGACGGCTGCGAAGTCCTCGTGGACGAGGTGCCTGCCCTCGCGCATCGCCTGGGTGTGCCACGTCGGCCCGTACTCCCCGCCGCCGCGAATGTTGGCCAGTACGTAGGTGCCTCCCCTCGACAGCCACAGCTTGCCTAGGACGCCGGCATATCCGGGGGTGTTGGAGGACTCGAAGCCGCCGTACCCACCCAGCAGCGTCTTGCCCGGACCCGTCGAACCACGGTGGCCCACCACGAAGTACGGGATCATCGTGCCGTCGGCGGACGCGACGAAGTGCTGGTGTACCTCGACGTCCGAGGCGTCGAAGAACGCCGGCGCACTCTTGATCTCGGTGAGTTCCGAGCCGACGTGGGCCCACAGCAGTCGGGACGGGCTGTCGAAACCGCTGGAATCCAAGAAGATCTCGTCGCCGAGTTCATCGGCGTCGACGATCACCGTCGTCGCGTTGGCCGGCAGGCCGACGACGGGTTCGCGGTGCCACGAACCGGGGGTGACGACTTCGACGTGGGTGGCGACGTCGACCAAGGTGCCCAGCACCAGCCGGTCCCTGGTCCAGGTGTAGGTGTCGAGGCTGGTGTGTGCGTCCGGCTCGAAGACAACGTCCAATGCGATTGTGCCGGAGAGGAACTCGTCGTATTTGGCGGCCAGCAACGACCCGGCCGGGTAGGTCGTAGTCCCGACCGTCCATGCGGTGCGCGGCCGAATCAGCAGCCACTCCCGGTGAATCGAGATCCCCGCGTCGGTGGGGACGTCGATCCGCACCAATTCGTCGTCGCGGATCTCGAAGTATTCGCGGTTGAAGAAGTCGACCGACCGGGAGGCGATCAGTCGCTCGAACCCCGGGGTCGGGTCGAACCCCACCCCGACGCTGACGTCGGTTGCGACGCCCTCGAACACCGTCTGAGCCTCCGACAGCGACTGGTTCCGCCGCCACCGCTTCACGACGCGCGGGTAGCCGGACTCGGTCAGCGAACCGGGGCCGAAGTCCGTGCCGACGAGCACGGTGTCGTGGTCCTCCCAGGAGATGCTGGTCTTGGCCTCGTCCACCCTGAAGCCGCCATCGACGAATTCCCGTGTGGTCAGGTCGAATTCGCGAACCACCGTGGCGTCGGACCCGCCCCGGGACAACTCCACCAGGGCCAGGGAGTAGTCGGGTTCGATGACCTCGGCACCGGCCCACACCCAGTTCTCGTCGTCCGCCGCGGCCAAGGCGTCCAGGTCGACGAGGACGTCCCAGTCAGGATCGTCGGTGCGGTATTGGTCCAGCGTGGTGCGTCGCCAGAGTCCGCGGGGGTGGGCGCCGTCGCGCCAGTAGTTGTAGAGGTAACCGCCGCGCCGCCGCACGTAGGGGATCCGGGCGTCGGTGTCGAGGATTTCCAGCGCCTCGGCCCGCATCTGCTCGAAACGCTCGCCGCCGAGCTCGTCGAGTGTCGGCTCGTTGTGGCGTCGCACCCACTCGAGCGCGTCGTCACCGGTGATGTCCTCGAGCCACAGCTGGGGGTCGTCGTCCACCCGACCATTGTGACCGTCGGCGTACTGTGAGCTGAGTAACACCTGGTCGACGGACCAGGGGAGGGGATTGACGATGGTGGACGTACCGAACCGCGCACTGATCACCGAGGCCGCGGCCCAACTGCTCCGGACGTTGCAAAGTCGCCACGGAGCGTTGATGTTTCACCAGTCCGGCGGGTGCTGCGACGGGTCGTCGCCGATGTGTTATCCCGACGGCGAGTTCCTGGTGGGCGACCGTGACGTCCTGCTTGGCACCCTCGACGTGGGCGACGGCGTGCCGGTGTGGATCTCGGGCAGCCAGTTCGAGGCGTGGAAGCACACCCAGTTGGTCATCGACGTGGTGCCCGGCCGCGGTGGTGGCTTCAGCCTCGAGACGCCGGAGGGGATGCGGTTCCTCAGCCGCGGTCGCGCCTTCACCGAGGAGGAGAACCGGCTGCTCGACGCGGACCCGCCGGTCACCGGGTCGCGCTACGAACGCGGCGAGCGTCCGCGCGAGAACGGCACTCACGTCGTGGCCGAGGCGCAGGACGCCTGTCCCATCCCCGCGGCGCGGCCGGCGATCGCTCTCGGCTGACGGATCTACCGCGGGTGCCGTGGCCGCGACCATTAGGCTGGGGTCGTGACTCACTATGACGTCGTCGTACTCGGTGCCGGTCCCGGCGGTTACGTGGCCGCCATTCGCGCTGCCCAGCTCGGCCTCAACACTGCCATCGTCGAGCCCAAGTACTGGGGTGGTGTGTGCCTCAACGTGGGCTGCATCCCGTCCAAGTCGCTGCTGCGCAACGCCGAGCTGGCGCACATCTTCACCAAGGAAGCCAAGACGTTCGGCATCAGCGGTGACGTGTCGTTCGACTACGGTTCGGCGTTCGACCGCAGCCGCAAGGTCGCCGACGGCCGCGTCGCGGGCGTGCACTTCCTGATGAAGAAGAACAAGATCACCGAGATCCACGGCCGCGGTACGTTCACCGACGCCAACACGCTCTCGGTCGAGCTGAACGACGGTGGCACCGACTCGGTCACCTTCGACAACGCCATCATCGCCACCGGCAGCCGCACCCGGCTGGTTCCGGGGACTGAGCTGTCGGAGAACGTGGTCACCTACGAAGAACAGATCATGGAGGGTGAGCTCCCCAAGTCGATCGTCATCGCCGGCGCCGGTGCCATCGGCATGGAGTTCGGTTACGTGATGAGCAACTACGGCGTGGACGTCACCATCGTCGAGTTCTTGCCCCGTGCCTTGCCCAACGAGGACGCCGAGATCTCCAAGGAGATCGAGAAGCAGTTCAAGAAGCTGGGCGTGAAGATCCGCACCGGCACCAAGGTGGAGTCGATCACCGACGAGGGCTCGTCGGTGAAGGTCGTCGTCAGCAAGGACGGCAAGACCGAGGAACTCGTCGCCGACAAGGTCATGCAGTCGATCGGGTTCGTGCCCAACGTCGAGACGATCGGCCTGGACAAGGCCGGTGTCGAGCTGACCGACCGCAAGGCCATCGCCATCGACGACTACATGCGCACCAACGTGCCGCACATCTACGCCATCGGCGACGTCACGATGAAGCTGCAGCTGGCCCACGTCGCCGAAGCGATGGGTGTGGTCGCGGCCGAAACCATCGCCGGCGCAGAGACATTGCCGTTGGGTGACTACCGCATGCTGCCGCGGGCCACGTTCTGCCAGCCGCAGGTCGCCAGCTTCGGACTCACCGAACAGCAGGCCCGCGACGAGGGGTACGACGTCAAGGTCGCGAAGTTCCCGTTCACCGCGAACGGCAAGGCACACGGGCTGGGTGAGCCGGGCGGATTCGTCAAGATCATCGCCGACGCGAAGTACGGCGAACTGCTCGGCGGCCATCTGATCGGGCACGACGTGTCCGAGCTGCTGCCGGAGCTCACGCTCGCGCAGAAGTGGGACCTGACCGTCAACGAGCTCACCCGCAACGTGCACACCCATCCCACGCTGTCGGAGGCGCTGCAGGAGTGCTTCCACGGCTTGGCCGGCCACATGATCAACTTCTGATCGACGCGCCCGCGTGAAAGCAACGGTCGTCGTCGCCGGCGTCGGCGGACTGATCGTCGGCCACGTGTTGTGGCTGGCCGCGATCTCCCTCGCGACTCAGACCACCACCGTCGACGTGTGGGTGTTGGTGACCGCGGCGGCCACGCTGCTCATCGGCGTGGCATGCGTCTTCCTGGGTCGGCGGTTCCATCGCCGCAAGGACTTCGCGAAGGCCGCGTTCGCGTGGTGTCTGCCCGTGTCGCCGTTGCTGTTCTCGGTCAGCGTGCTTGCGGTGACCTACCTGTAGCGACGGTCAGTTCGGGAAGTCTAGCGGGATCTTCAGCGTCGCCATGGTGGCGGCCAGTCCGTCGTATTGGCTTGCCAGCATGCAGAATTCGATCAGCTGCTTCTTGGTCAGATGGGACGACAGCGCGGTCCACGTCTCGGCCGACATGGACCGGGTGATGACGAACTCGTCGGTCGCGGTGATGAGAACGCGTTGCCTGTCGGTGAGCCCCTCCGCGTCCGGGCCCTCGAAGATCCGCGCCTGGGTGTCGAGGTCGACGCCACGGCTGCGGGCGAGGCGCCGGTGCTGCTGCAGTTCGTACTCGCAGTCGCGAAGGTGCCCGACCCGAAGGATGACCAACTCGGCCTCCTGGCGGGGCAGTTTGCCAAGCCCGAGCAGCATCCCCGAATACGGAAGCCAGGCCAGGAACAGCAGTTGGTGCTGCCCGATCACGTTGAAGAGTGCGAAGCGGGGGGCGCGGATGGCCCTCGCGCCCAACTTGGCGATGATCCAGTTCAGGGGTCCGAGCTCGCGGAAGCCTCCTGGCCGGATACGTGCGGGAACAGTCTCGGGGGCGCTCACCTCTTGCAGTGTAGGTGGGGTCAGGTGCGCCTGACCGGGTATGGCGACACCGTGCTGCGGTGCTCGTCGAGATCCAGCGCCCGGCCGAGGGCGGGGAACGCGCGTTGCGGGCAGTTGTCGCGCTCGCATACCCGGCAGCCCGCCCCGATCGGCGTGCCCACCTCGCTGGAGAGGTCGAGCCCGTCGGAGTACACCAGTCGCTGCGCGTGGCGCAGCTCGCAGCCGAGGCCGATCGCGAACGTCTTACCCGGCTGGCCGTACCGCGACGCCCTGCGCTCGACGGTGCGCGCCACCCACATGTAGTGCCGTCCGTCGGGCATCTGGGCGATTTGCACCAGGATCTTTCCTGGGTTGGCGAACGTCTCGTAGACGTTCCACAGCGGGCAGGTGCCCCCGCTGGAGGAGAAGTGAAAACCGGTGGCGGACTGCCGTTTCGACATGTTGCCGGCCCGGTCGACGCGGACGAACGACAGGGGGACGCCCCGCATCGACGGTCGCTGCAACGTCGACAATCGGTGTGCGATGGTCTCGTAGCTGACGGAGTAGAACGCCGAGAGCCGCTCGACGTCGTAGCGGAAGTTCTCGGCCACGTCGTGGAACTGGCGGTACGGCAGGATGGTCGCCGCCGCGAAGTAGTTGGCCAACCCCAGGCGGGCCAGGGTGCGGGATTCGTCGCTGGTGAAGTTGCCGTCGTCGACCAGGCTGTCGATGAGGTCGCCGAACTCGAGGAAGGCCAACTCGGCGGCGAGCTTGAAGACCGTCTGTCCCGACGGCAGGTGCCCGCCGATCTCCAGGGTCTTGGTGGCGGGGTCGAAGCGGTGCAACACGGTGTCGCCCAGATCGATTCGCTTGACGATGTGCACGCCGTGCACCCGGACGAGGCGGTCGGACAGTTCGGCCGCCAGGTCGGCGCGGTTCATCCGCATGCGGACGGTGAGGTCCTCGGCTGCGGCGTCGAGTTCGTGCAGATAGTTCTGCCGCTGGTAGAAGTAGTCGCGCACTTCCTCGTGCGGCATCGTGATGGATCCCCAGCCCGAGCTGGAGCCGGTGCCATCGGAGAAGCGGCCCTCGGTGGCCGCCGCGAGTTGAGTGGTGGTCAGTCGGTACCGCCGGTGCAGGTTGACCATCGCCTGGGCCAGCGCGGGGTGCGCGTTGACGACGTCGGCCACCTCGGAGGGGGCCACGTCGACGCCGACGTCGCTGTCCATCGTCACCTCGCGCAGTTCGGCGACCAGGCGGGTGTCGTCCTGGGAGGCGAAGAACGTGGCGTCGACGCCGAACACCTCGGTGATGCGCAGCAGCACGGCGACGGTCAGGGGTCGGACGTCGCGTTCGATCTGGTTCAGGTAGCTGGGGGAGATGTCGAGCATCTGCGCCAGGGCGGCCTGGCTGAATCCGCGCTCGCTGCGGAGCTGGCGGACCCGTGATCCGACGAACGTCTTGGCCACGCCCACCAGCATAATCAGCCTGCGAAGGCACTCTTCGCAGGATTGGCACAGGGTGCTCTCGTGGCATTATCTGGACTCGTGAGCACCGAGGGTGGGCTGGGCACGGGTCTGGCGAAGTCGATGATGCCGGTCCCCGATCCGCATCCGGACGTCTTCGACGTCGAGTGGCCGCTGCGGGTGGCGGACGTCGACCGCACGGGCAGGTTGAAGTTCGACGCCGCCACCCGGCACATCCAGGACATCGGTTCCGATCAGCTGCGCGAGATGGGGTTCGAGGAGACGCATCCGCTCTGGATCGTCCGACGCACCATGATCGACATGATCGAGCCGATCGTGTTCAAGGACATGCTCCGGCTGCGGCGGTGGTGTTCGGGCACCTCCAACCGGTGGTGCGACATGCGGGTGCGCATCGACGGGCGCCGGGGCGGGCGGATCGAATCCGAGGCGTTCTGGATCAACATCAACCGCGAGACGCAGGGGCCGGCGCGCATCTCCGACGACTTCATCGCGGGCTTGCAGAAGACGACCCCGGTCAACCGATTGCGGTGGAAGGCCTACCTGAAGGCGGGCGCCCGCGGGGATGCGACCGACGTCCGCGCGTATCCCGTCCGCGTCAGCGACATCGACATCTTCGACCACATGAACAACTCGGTGTACTGGAGCGTCATCGAGGACTATCTCGTCGAGCGGCCGGACCTGGTGGCCAAGCCGCTGCGCGTCACCATCGAGCACGACCTGCCGGTCGCGTTGGGGGACCAGCTCGAGATCCTCCGCCACGAATATCCGGCCGGTTCGACCGACAGGTTCGGCGCGGACGTCGCCGACCGCAGTGTTACAACGCTCACATATGTGGTCGGCGACGAGGTCAAGGCCGTCGCCAGTCTCTTCTCGCTCTGAATCGATTGGGTTTAACAGTACGGGCGTACTGACCTGCGGCGTTGTGTTACTCCACGGTAACTTCTGAACCGGTTCAGTTCATCCGGTTCTTCGCAACCTTCGCAAATTACACGCAATGGTTGGCGAAAATTGGCAACCGAAACCGGTGGACCTGCGACTATGTGCTGTGCCATGGTCGTGTAAGCAGAAAAGCTAAATGCGCGGTGGCGTTAACAACGAAACGAAGGCAACGTCGCCGGCACTCGTACTCGAAGGAGCCCCGATGTCCACCGTTGGCACGCCGAAGTCACCCGAACAGATCCAGCACGACTGGGACAACAACCCTCGCTGGAAGGGCATCACCCGCACGTACACCCCGGAGGACGTCGTCGCTCTGCAGGGGCACGTGGTCGAGGAGAGCACGCTGGCCCGCCGCGGCGCCGAGGTGCTGTGGGAGCAGCTCCACGACATGGACTACGTCAACTCGCTGGGCGCCCTGACCGGCAACCAGGCCGTGCAGCAGGTCCGTGCCGGCCTCAAGGCCATCTACCTGTCCGGGTGGCAGGTCGCCGGCGACGCGAACCTCTCCGGCCACACCTACCCCGACCAGAGTCTCTACCCGGCCAACTCGGTCCCGCAGGTCGTGCGCCGCATCAACAACGCGCTGCTGCGCGCCGACCAGATCGCCAAGGTCGAGGGCGACCGCTCGGTCGAGAACTGGCTGGCCCCGATCGTCGCCGACGGCGAAGCCGGCTTCGGTGGCGCGCTCAACGTCTACGAGCTGCAGAAGGCCATGATCGCCGCCGGTGTCGCCGGTTCGCACTGGGAGGACCAGCTCGCGTCGGAGAAGAAGTGCGGCCACCTCGGTGGCAAGGTGCTCATCCCGACCCAGCAGCACATCCGCACCCTGACCTCGGCCCGCCTGGCGGCCGACGTCGCCGACGTCCCGACGGTCGTCATCGCCCGCACTGACGCCGAGGCAGCCACGCTGATCACCTCCGACGTCGACGAGCGCGACCAGCCGTTCATCACCGGCGAGCGCACGAAGGAAGGCTTCTACCGGGTCAAGAACGGCCTCGAGCCTTGCATCGCCCGCGCCAAGTCCTACGCGCCGTACTCCGACCTCATCTGGATGGAGACCGGCACCCCGGACCTGGAGCTGGCCAAGAAGTTTGCCGAGGGCGTCAAGAGCGAGTTCCCGGACCAGATGCTGGCCTACAACTGCTCGCCGTCGTTCAACTGGAAGCAGCACCTGGACGACGCGACCATCGCGAAGTTCCAGAACGAGCTCGGCGCAATGGGATTCAAGTTCCAGTTCATCACGCTGGCCGGCTTCCACGCCCTGAACTACTCGATGTTCGATCTGGCCCACGGCTACGCCCGCAATCAGATGAGCGCCTACGTCGAGCTGCAGGAGCGCGAGTTCGCCGCCGAGGAGCGGGGCTACACCGCGACGAAGCACCAGCGTGAGGTCGGCGCCGGCTACTTCGATCGGATCGCCACCACCGTGGACCCGACCTCGTCGACCACCGCACTCGCGGGCTCGACCGAAGAGGGCCAGTTCCACTAGGTCCCGTTTTCTGCGCGAGCAGACGCAAAGGGCCCTGAAACCGTGTGTTTCAGGGCCCTTTGCGTCTGTTCGCGGGGCATGAAGTAGAAAGTGACAACATGACCATTGAACGAGTGGGTGTCGTCGGCGCCGGGCAGATGGGCGCAGGCATCGCGGAGGTGTCGCTGCGCGCGGGTGTGGACGTCCGCATCTACGAGCCCACGGAGGCGCTGGCCGAGGCGGGCCGCGGCCGCATCGTCTCGTCGCTGGAGCGTGGCGTCAGCAGGGGCAAGCTGACCGAGACCGAGCGCGACGACGCGCTTGCGCGGTTGAGCGTCGCCACCGACATCGCCGACCTGGCCGACCGCCAGCTGGTGGTCGAGGCCATCGTCGAGGACGCGGCGGTCAAGGCGAAGGTCTTCGCGCAGCTCGACGAGGCCATCACCGATCCGGCCGCCGTGCTGGCGTCCAACACCTCCAGCATCCCGATCATGAAGATCGCCGCGGCGACGAAGAACCCGAGCCGCGTGCTGGGGCTGCACTTCTTCAACCCCGTGCCGGTGCTGCCGCTGGTGGAGCTGGTCCCGACGCTGGTCACCGACGACGATGCGTTGGAACGCGTCGCGGAATTCGCGGGCGTGACGCTCGGCAAGAAGGTGGTGCGATGCACCGACCGGTCCGGCTTCGTCGTCAACGCGCTGCTGGTGCCGTACCTTCTGGCGGCGATCCGGATGGCCGAGGCCGGTGTCGCCACCGTCGAGGACATCGACACGGCCGTCGTCGCGGGGTTGTCGCACCCGATGGGTCCGCTGAAGCTGAGCGATCTCGTCGGGCTGGACACGCTGAAGCTCATCGCGGATTCGATGTTCGAAGAGTTCAAGGAGCCGCTGTACGGGCCGCCCCCGCTGCTGCAGCGGATGGTCGAGGCCGGCCAGCTGGGCAAGAAGTCGGGCAAGGGTTTCTACACGTACTAAGGCGGCCAGGGAGGCCTAGGCGTCCTTCAGTCGCTTCTTCTCCGCCTCGACGTCGAAATCGGGTGGCGGCCAAGACAAGTCGAACCCGTCGAGCGCCTCGATCAGCAACTCGGTGATCGCCAGGCGCGAGTACCACTTGCGGTCGCATGGAATGACGTGCCATGGCGCGTACTCCGTCGAGGTCCGGTCCAGCACGGCCTGATAGGCCTCCTGGTACTTGGGCCACAGCTTGCGTTCGTCGATGTCCGCCGGGTTGAACTTCCAGAACTTGTCGGGCCTGTGCAGCCGTTTGGTGAGCCGTTTCTTCTGCTCGTCGAGTGAGACGAACATGGCGCACTTGACGATCGTCGTGCCGTCGTCGACGAGTTCCTTCTCGAAGGCGTTGATCTCGTCGTATCGCGCGCCCCACACGTCCGGCGGCACCAGATCGTGCACCCGCACGGCCAGAACGTCCTCGTAGTGCGAGCGATCGAACACGCCGATGTGGCCCGCCGGTGGGAGTGCCTTGCGGATCCGCCACAGATAGTCGTGGGCGAGTTCCTCCTCGGTCGGCTTGCCGAAGCTGGCATACCGGATACCCTGTGGATTGCCAGCTCCCACAACGTGTTTGACGATGCCGCCCTTGCCTGCGGTGTCCATGCCCTGCAGCACCAGGAGGATCTTGCGGGTGTCGCCGGACCGGCTGCCCGCGTAGAGCATTTCCTGCAATTCGGCGAACACCCCGTTGCGCTCGTCCTGCAGGTCGCCCGAGTCGCTCTTCTTGCCGGTGAACCCGGGTGTGGAGTTCGCGTCGATGTCGGAGACCTGACGGCCGGCCCGGAACTCCAGCAGATGATGCGGTTCGTGAGTCCAGAGCGAAGGGAGGTCGGCGTCGGGTGTTTTGGCCATCTGGTCAGTCAAGCAGGCGTGAGGGCAAAGTCGGGGACGGATGCGGTGCCGAGTTGAACTTCTCCAGTGAACCGTTGGCTTCGACGATGCCCCGCAGCGCGTTCCACGACAGCATCGTCAGGTAGTCGATCAGCTCGTCGGACGTCATCCGCGGGTGCGACATCCAGGAGTGGGTGGCCAACTGCACGCCGCCGACGATCATGAACGCCCACGGCTGCGCGCCGCGGGTGTCCATCCCGACCTCGGCCATCCGGCGACGCAGCATCACGCCGAGCATGCGCGCGATGATCTGTTCGGAGTCGGCGACGGCCTTGCTCTTGCTCGCCGAGCTGTTTGCCATCACGAAGGGGTAGATCTCGGGCTCGGCGGCCACGGTGGCGACGTAGACGCGGATGATCTCCCGGGTGAGGTCGTACCCGTCGAGATTCGCCGTGAGGGCGGCTGCCATGTTGGGGATCAGGGTGGTCTGCGCGAATCGCATCATGACGGCGGTGGTCAGGTCGTTCTTGTCGACGAAGTAGCGGTACAGCACCGTCTTGGAGACGCCGATCTCCGCGGCGATTTCGTCCATGCTGACGTTGCTGCCGCGCAGCCGGATGGCATCCAGCGTGCCGTCGACCAATTCGTTGCGCCGGTCGACTTTGTGCTGGTGCCAGCGCCTCTTGCGCCCGTCGGTCTTCACAGGTCCCGCCGGACCATCCCCGGTAACTTCCGCCGTCATTCCATTCCCTCGTCCGCAGTAGATGATACGGCCGAATTCGCCCGGTGCCCCGACGGGACGGAGCTGCCGCAGACGACATGCAGGATGATGGTGGTGTGGTGACCACGTCCGGCCAGCGGCCGAGCTTCGCAGAATCGATCGCAGGCGTCGACTCCGCCGCCGACGCCGAGCGTCGCCGCGGACTGCGCAGGATGAAGGCCGTGGCCCTGGGCTTTCTGCTCGGCGCGACGGTCGTCTTCCTGGTGTCCACCTGGGCGCAGTCCCGGGGTGCCGCCGGGTGGGTCGGCTACGTCCGGGCCGCGGCGGAGGCCGGCATGGTGGGCGCGCTCGCCGACTGGTTTGCCGTCACCGCGCTGTTCAAGCATCCGCTTGGCATTCCGATCCCGCACACGGCGATCATCAAGCGCAAGAAGGATCAGCTCGGCGAGGGCCTCGGCGACTTCGTGCGGGAGAACTTCATGTCGCCCGAGGTCGTCGCCACCAAGCTGCGCGACGCGCACGTCGCCGAGCGGACGGGCAAGTGGTTGGCCGACCCGAGGAACGCCGAGCGGGTGGCCGCCGAGGCCTCGACCGCGTTGCGGGTGCTGGTGGAGATGCTCCGCGACGAGGACGTGCAGCAGGTCCTCGACAAGATGATCGTCAAGCGCATCGGGCAGCCGCAGTGGGGGCCGCCGGTCGGCCGGGTGCTGTCGAGCATGTTGGCCGAGCACCGTCAGGAGGCGCTGTTGCAGCTGCTAGCCGACCGCGCCTTCGAGTGGTCGCTGAACGCCGACGAGATCATCGAGCGCGTCATCGAGCGTGACTCGCCGACGTGGACGCCACGGTGGGTCGACGGCCTGGTCGGTGACCGGATCCACCGCGAGCTGATGGACTTCACCGACAAGGTGCGCCGCAACCCGGACCACGAGCTGCGCAAGTCGGCGACGAAGTTCCTCTTCGAGTTCGCCGACGACCTGCAGAACGACGAGGCGACGATCGCCCGCGCGGAGAACATCAAGGACCAGATCATGGCTCGCGAGGAGGTGGCCAAGGCCGCCGAGACGGCGTGGAGCACGGCCAAGCGCATCTTCCTCGAATCCGTCGACGACCCCACCTCGACGTTGCGCACCCGGATCGCCGACTCGGTGGTGCACATCGGGGAGTCGCTGCGGGACGACGCGCAGCTCCGCGAGAAGGTCGACAAGTGGATCGTCCGGGCCGCGCAGCACCTCGTCTCGCAGTATGGGACGGAGATCACAGCGATCATCACCGAGACCATCGAGCGCTGGGATGCCGACGAGGCGAGCCGGCGAATCGAGTTGCACGTGGGGCGTGACCTGCAGTTCATCCGCATCAACGGCACCGTGGTGGGTTCGCTCGCGGGGTTGATCATCTACTCAGTGGCCCAGATTCTGTTCTGATTCGCCGTCAAGCGCTAACAAGTGCTTGCAATAGCTAGCACCCCGTCCTACCGTTGTGTTCGAAGCTTTTCCCAGGCCAACGCGAAGGGGGACGACCGTGCCGCAGGACGAAAATCTTGCCGCGGTCGTGTCCACCGCCGCGCAGGACATCGGAGGCTTCATCCGTAGCCAGCGCGAATTGGCGCAGGTTTCGGTGCGGCAGTTGGCCGAGAAGGCCGGCGTCAGCAATCCCTACCTCAGCCAGATCGAGCGGGGATTGCGGAAGCCATCCGCGGAGGTGCTCAACCAGATCGCCAAGGCGCTCCGGGTCTCCGCGGACGTGCTCTACGTCAGGGCAGGACTTCTCGAACCCAGCGAGCCGAGCGAGGTCCGCGACGCCATCGTCACGGACACCGCGATCACCGAGCGGCAGAAGCAGGTGCTGCTCGACATCTATGCCTCGTTCCGCGAGCAGAACGAAGCTCTCGACGAGGTGCGCGACATGGATGGGGAGCCAGCTACTGACTGACCTCCGATCAACTGCTGACCAGCCACACCGAACACGAATTTGGAAGGGACACACCATCATGGCCGAGAAGAACCAGCCCACCGTCGAAGACCTGAAGGCCCCGCTGCTCGCCGCCGTCGGCGCCGCGGACCTCGCGCTCGCCACCGTCAACGAGATCGTGGCCAGCCTCCGCGAGCGCGCCGAAGAGGCCCGCACCGACGCGACCAACCGCGTCGAGGAGCGCCGCGCGCAGCTGACCAAGCTGCAGGAAGAACTCCCGAGCCAGGTCGGCGAGCTGCGCGAGAAGCTGAGCTCCGAGGAACTGCGCAAGGCCGCCGAGGGATACGCCGAGGCTGCCACCGCCCAGTACAACAAGCTCGTCGAGCGTGGCGAGGAGGCGCTGACCCGCCTGCGTAGCCAGCCGGCCCTCGAAGAGGCCGCCAACCGCGTCGAGAGCGTCACCGACCAGGCCGTCGAGCTGACGCAGGACGCCCTGGGCACCGTGGCCACGCAGACCCGCGCCGTGGGCGAGCGGGCCGCCAAGCTGGTCGGCGTCGAGCTGCCGAGCAAGGCTGCGCAGGCTGCCACCCCGGTGCAGCGGGCCGCCAAGAACGCCCCCGTCAAGAAGGCGCCCGCCAAGAAGGCGCCCGCCAAGAAGGCTCCGGCCAAGAAGGCGCCCGCCAAGAAGGTGACCCAGAAGTAACGGTTCCGACCGCTTGCCAAGCGCAAGTCGACTGAGGGGACGTAACCCGCATAGGCTTGAAGCGTGATGCTTCAGGACCTTGCGAGTTACGTCCTCTTTGCGATTCAGGTGGGCGTACTCCTGATGGGGCTGTACGCGTTCGTCCACGCTGCGCTGCAGCGGACCGATGCCTATCCCGCCGCCGAGAAGCTCAGCAAGCCCATCTGGTTGGCCATCCTCGGTGGCACCACGTTGGTGGGGCTCTTCCTTCCACCGCCGGTCGGCTCGGCGATCGCGGCGTGCGCCGTCGGCGTCTACCTGGTCGACGTGCGACCGAAGATCCTCGAGGTCCAGGGAAAGTCGCGATAACCGATGTGCAGACTGCGTGCCGCCCTCGCGGCGGTTCTGGTGGCGTGCGCGGTGACGCCCACCCTGCTGGCGCCGACCGCCGCCGCGGCTCCGGTTGTCAGCCCGCCCTTCGTCGACCACGCGCGGTGGGTGCACTGGGGTGATCTGTCCAGCCTCCGCGTCTATCCCACTCCCGCCGGGCGCGAGGCTGCCGGCCAACTGAACAACGAGGCTCAGGGCGACGAGGCGTGGGGTGAGGTTCTCGCTCTCGCGCCGGATGCCGACATGCCGGGCATGCGCGACCAGTTCATGTGCCACTGGAGCTTCGCGGAGATCGCCGAGCCCGGCAAGACCAGCTGGAATCTGGAGCCGTGGCGGCCCGTGGTCGACGACGCCACGATGGTCGACACCCGCTGCAATCCCGGGGGAACCGAGGAGCCGTTCTGATGATCTGGACCCGGGACCTGGTCGCAGGCATGGTCGACCACACACTGCTCAAGCCGGAGGCCACCGAGGCCGACGTGGCCGCCCTCGTCGAGGAGGCCGCCGCCCTCGACGTGTACGCGGTGTGCGTGTCGCCGTCGATGGTGGCCGCCGCCAAGCGAGCTCGCTCCGCAGGAACGCTGATCGCGACGGTCGTCGGATTCCCGTCCGGCAAGCACGTGTCGGAGGTCAAGGCGCACGAGGCTGCGCTCGCCGTCGCAGCGGGCGCCGCCGAGGTCGACATGGTGATCGACGTCGGCGCGGCGATCAGCGGCAACCTCGACGCCATTCGCTCGGACATCGCGGCGGTGCGTGCGGCCGTGCCCGATTCGGTGCTGAAGGTGATCGTGGAGTCGGCGGCCCTGCTCGACCTCGCCGGTGAGCAGACGTTGGTCGACGTGTGCCTGGCGGCTGCCGAGGCGGACGTCGAATTCGTCAAGACCTCCACCGGGTTTCACCCCGCGGGTGGGGCGTCGGTGCGGGCCGTGGAGATCATGGTCGCCACCGTCGGACCGACCGTGGAGGTCAAGGCCAGCGGCGGCATCCGCACGGCCGAGGCCGCCGTGGCGATGCTGGAGGCCGGCGCGACCCGGTTGGGGCTGTCCGGGACGCGCGCGGTGCTCGACGGACTGGGCTCGGTCTCCTAGAACCCGGTGATGCAGGGCTGCCCATCGTTGCCGCCGGGAATCGACGCGTTGCGGGCCGAGAGCTTCGTGACGACACCGGTGTCGGTGACCTGGACGGCGTCCACCTTCAGCGCCAGCGGGGAGTTCTTCGTCAGCTGTGAGCTGACCGCGTCCAGCGCCGGCTGGACGGCCTCGCGCGGCAGGGTGAAGCCCAGACCCGTCAACTGCTGGACCTGAAGCGTCAGTTCGTCGTTGACGGCCTGTGGCTTGGTGACGATGCTGCCGAGCGGGCCCTGGATGTCGACCGTGCCGTCGGCGGCATTCGTGGTGACGCCGCTGACGAGACCGCCGAGCAGGGGAATGGCGTTCTGGATCGTCTGCTTCATGCCGTCGGTCGACCAGGTGGCCGTGACGTCGAGCGACTCGAGGGTGCCCTGGGAGTTGGGGTCACTCGCCGGACGTGCGCCGTCGATGTCGATCTGGACCTTCATGCCCTTCATGTCGCGGATCTGATTGCCCGCCGAGGTGATGGAGACGTGCGCGTAGTCCTTCGTCGCGTACTGCCAGAGGAACGGCGGGAAGGCCCCGAAGGACACGGAGACGTCGTCCTGCAGGACGCACTTCATGGTGGCCTCGACGATCGAGGCGCCGCGCTGACGGGCGTAGATCTCGCCGCCGACCAGGCCCGCTGCGGCGAGGGCGAGCACGATGACGAAGACCAGCACGATCGACAACGGGTCGCGGACGAAGCGCCCGAACCTGCCGCCCGACGGCTCCGAGGGCTCGGTGTCGTCCGGCGGTTGGCCCTGCGGCGGATACCCCGGCGGTGGGCCCTGCGGCGGTGGACCGGCCCACTGCGGTCCGCCCGGTCCCGGCGCAGGCTGGTACGGCTGAGGCGGCTGCTGGCCTTGGCGGGCCCAGGGATCGGATGGGTCGGTCACCTGAGCGATTGTGCCCTACCCGACTGAGCGAACTCGGTTCGGTTGCGCAGCACGGCGACGGTGTCGCGGGCCTGTTGGACGGAATCGAGGTCGACGTCGACCACCAGGAGGTGGGGGTCGGCGCCGGCCGCGGCCACCACGTCACCGGTCGGGGAGCAGACCATGCTGCCGCCGACTCCGGTCGGTCCTGCGGCGGCGACGTCGTCGCCCGGGTAGGCCTGGCCGACGGCGGCCACGATGCTGGTGGCGTCGATCGCCCGGGCCCTGGCGAGCAGGGTCCACTGCTCGAGCTTGCCCGGGCCCGAGCCCCACGACGCGTGCACGGTGAGGACCCGGGCGCCGCGTTGGGCGAGCTCGACGTACTGCTCGGGGAACCGGATGTCATAGCACGTGGTCAGGCCAACGGCGACACCGTCGACGTCGATCAGTACGGGATCGAAACCCGGTGCGACGGTGCGTGATTCGTTGAATCCGAACGCGTCGTAGAGGTGAATCTTGTGGTAGTGCGCCTCGACGCCGGGGCCCGTGGCCAGCAGCGTGTTGGTGACCCGACCGTCGTCGCCGGGGCAGAACATGCCCGCCACGACGACGATGCCGGCGCGCTCGGCGACGGACCGAACGCCCGACGCCCATCGACCGTCGAGCGGTTCGGCGACGCGCTTCAGCGACACCCCGAAGCGGCACATGGTCGCCTCGGGGAACAGCACCATCGCGGCGCCTGCCTCGGCGGCGCGGCGGCCGAAGTCCTCGACCACGCCGAGGTTGGCCGCCGGGTCGGTGCTGCTCTGGATCTGCGCAAGGGCAATCCGCATGGTGCCAGCGTAATGCGGGGCGCAGCTCACGGCGGCGCGACTGCCGACCACGGCACGGACAGCACGCCGTCGCGCAGCCGCCGGCGCGGCGGCTCGACCGGGTAACCGTCGGCGGCCAGCGCCTCCACCATCGCCCGCCAGCGCACGCGTGGCCCGAACACCCCGTGTCCCGCGGCCGCGGCCCAGGCGCGGTCCGCCGCCGCCAGAAGGGCGTGGACGGGTTGGCCGGGCACGTTGTGGTGGATCAGCACCTTGGGCAGCCGCTCGGCCAGATCCGAGGGCTTGTCGATCGCGAACGGATCACACGCCAGCGTCAGGCTCACCGGGCCGGCGTCGTCGAGAAGCACCCAGCAGCAACGTCTTCCGAGTTCGTCGCACGTTCCGTCGACGATCAGCCCGCCTGGCGCCAGCCGCGTCCGCATCTCGGTCCAGGCCTCGACCACGTCGTCCACGTGGTACTGGCGCAGCACGTTGAACGCCCGCACCAACACCGGTCGCAGCCCGGCCAATTCGAAGCCGCCCAACCCGAAGTCGACACCCTCCTGCGAGGGCACGACGCGATCGGGGTGGATCTCCAGTCCGACCACCCGCACGTCGGGCCGGACCGTTCGCAGTCGGGCCGCCAACTCCAGGGTCGTCACGGGCAGCGCCCCATATCCGAGGTCGACGACGACGGGCTGGGGCGCCGAGAGCAGCGCCGCCCGCACCCGCGGGGCGTGGACGAGCCAGCGGTCGCTGCGGCGCAGTCGGTTGTAGCCGGTCGTCCCCCGGGTTGGCTGCCCGATGGGCACGTCAGGCGTTGGCCTTGATCCACGCCGTGGTGAAGTCCTGCTCGGCGGTCAGCAGTCCGACGAGTTGGCTGCCGACGAAGTTCTCCACCTTGCCGCCGACGAGCGGGATGCGAACCTCGACGGTCGCGGTGAACTCCAGCCGGGAGCCGGTGCCGCTGGGCACGAGCACCGCGGTTCCGGACAGCGTCGCCGGGGCGCCGGGGATCGTTCCCTTGACGGTCGCGGTGGCCCGGCCGTCGCACACCGGGGTCCACGCCTCCTCGCGCACGAAGCTGAGGTCGCCGTGGTGAAACTGCCCGACGACGCCGGGCAGGCGGTCGGCTCGCATGGTCTGGGTGGTCACGACGTCGACGCCCCCGTCGGCGCCCGTGTCGATCGAATCCAGCGTCGCCTCGTCGGCACCCGACTGGGCGAGTCGTTCGAGCCAGTACCGCTCGTTGCCGAAGGCCTGGTGGATTTGCTCGACGGTGCCGTCATAGTCGGCTGCCATGTCGAAGGAACGCGGCATAGCCGACCACGCTACCGTTACGGCCCGTGGTCAGTTCGGATATCGGTGGCGTCGAGGTGGAGGTGTCCGTCCCCGTCGCGCCCATGACCACGTTGAGGATCGGACCAGTTGCCAGCAGGCTCCTCACCTGTGACACCACGGACAAGGTCGTCGACGTCCTGCGCGAATTGTCGCCCGGCGACGCGAGCGAGCGCACGTTGATCCTTGGCGGGGGCTCGAACGTCGTGATCGCCGACGACCTGACCGACCTGACCGTCGTGCGACTGGCCAACACCGAGATCACCGTCTACGGCGACGTCGTGCGCGCCGAGGCGGGCGCGTCGTGGGACGACGTCGTCGTGACGTCGCTGGCCCACGGTTTGGGCGGTCTGGAGTGTCTCTCCGGCATCCCCGGCTCGACCGGGGCGACCCCGGTGCAGAACGTCGGCGCCTATGGCGTCGAGGTGGCCGACGTCATCAGCCGGGTCCGGTTGCTGGATCGGCGCAGCGGTGAGGTGCGGTGGGTGACGCCCGACGCGTTGGGCTTCGGCTACCGCACCAGTATGCTGAAGAACTCCTCCGACGCGGTCGTGCTGGAAGTCGAGTTCGCGCTGGACGCCCGGGATCGCAGCGCACCGCTGCGGTATGGCGAGTTGGTCAAGACCCTCGGCGTCGAACCGGGTGCGCGTGCCAAGCCGACCCGGGTTCGCGAGGCGGTGCTGGCCCTGCGCACCGGCAAGGGCATGGTGCTCGACGACGGTGACGCCGACACGTGGAGCGTGGGTTCGTTCTTCACCAACCCGGTGGTCTCGGCCGCCGAATTCACCCGGCTGAGCGATCGGGTCGACGGCCCGGTGCCGAACTACCCGTCGCCGGACGGGGTCAAGCTGGCGGCCGGGTGGCTGGTGGAGCGGGCGGGGTTCGGCAAGGGGTACCCCGGCGAAGGCGCGCCTGCCCGCCTCTCGACCAAGCACGCGCTGGCTGTGACCAATCGTGGCGCTGCGACCACCGCGGAGCTGTTGGCGCTGGCCAGAGACGTGCGGGACGGGGTTCTTCGGGCATTCGGGATAGCGCTCGTGCCGGAACCGATTCTGGTTGGGTGCGAACTCTAGGTACCGTGTGTACACGTGACCCTCAATCGGCGCCAAGCGCTGACCGCCATCGCCGTGGGCGCCTCCGGCGTGCTCGCCGCATGTAGTGGCAGGACCACGACCAGCGCGCCGAACTCCACCGAGGCACCGGCCAAGGCCGAAGTCGCCTACAAGCCCGCCAAGAACGCCACCAACGTGGTGCCCACCGACCCCGTCGGCGTCGAGGTCAGCAACGGCTGGCTGCAGCGTGTCACGCTGACCAACGCCGAGGGCGGCGTCGTCGCAGGCGCGCTGAACCCCGACCGCACCGCGTTCAAGGTGACCGAACCCCTCGGGTACGGCGCCGAGTACACGTGGGGCGGCTCGGCCGTCGGCCGCGACGGCAAGGCCATCCCGTTAACGGGCAGCTTCACCACCGTCACCCCGCAGACCCGGGTCAACGGTCAGTTCCAGCTCGCCGACGGTCAGGTGGTCGGCGTCGCCGCCCCGATCATCATGCAGTTCGACGCGTCCATCGACGACGCCGCGAAGCCGGCCGTCGAACGGGCGCTGGTGGTCACCACCACCCCGCCCGTGGAGGGCAGCTGGGCGTGGCTGCCCGACGAGGTCGGCGGCTCACGGATGCACTGGCGTACCAAGGACTACTACCCGCCCGGCACCAAGGTGCACGTGGCGGCGAACACCTACGGCGTGCCGTTCGGTGACGGGGCGTTCGGCGCCGCCGACTCGACCCTCGACATCGAGATCGGTCGTCGGCAGGTGGTCAAGGCCGAGGCGTCGTCGCATCAGATCGAGGTGATCACCGACGCCGGCACGATCATGACCCTGCCCTGCAGCTACGGCGAGGCCGACCTGCCCCGCAACGTCACCCGCAGCGGCATCCATGTCGTCACCGAGAAGTACGAGGACTTCTACATGTCCAACCCGGCCGCGGGCTACACCAACGCCCACGAGCGGTGGGCCGTGCGGATCTCCAACAACGGTGAATTCATCCATGCCAACCCGTCCAGCGCGGGCGCCCAAGGCAACACCAACGTCACCAACGGCTGCATCAACCTGTCCACCTCCGACGCGGAGCAGTACTTCAACACCGCCATCTACGGGGACCCGGTCGAGGTGACCGGCACGTCGATCGAGCTGTCCTATTCCGACGGAGACATCTGGGACTGGGCCGTGGGTTGGGACGAATGGAAGTCGATGTCGGCGCTCAACGACGCCACGCCGCCGTCCAACGTTCCGAGCAGCGCGCCGGCCACCCCAACCGACGCTCCGACGCTGTCCGGCACGCCGACGACGACGCCGCCGTCGGCGGTGACCGTTTCTCCGACGGAGACGACGACGGTCACTCCGGGCGGGTGAACTTCCGCGTCGCGTTCGCCTGATCGCGCGGCCGGATGACGATCTGGTCGAGGTTGACGTGCGACGGTCGTGACGCGGCGAACCCGATCACCTCGGCGACGTCCGCGGCAGTCAGCGGCGTCAGGCCCTCGTACAGGGCGTCCGCGCGGGCCTTGTCGCCGCCGAAGCGCACGACGGAGAATTCGGTCTCGACCATTCCCGGCGCAATCTCGGTGAGCCGCACCGGCTTTCCCAGCAGCTCGCCGCGAAGCGTCTGGTGCAGCGCCGCCTGGGCGTGCTTGGCCGACGTGTAACCGGCGCCCCCGTCGTAGATCTCGAACGCCGCGATCGAGGTCACCGTGACCACCAGGCCGTCGCCGGAGGCGATCAGCTTGGGCAGCAGTGCCCTGGTCATGCGCAGCGTGCCCAGCACGTTGGTCTCCCACATCCAGCGCCAGTCGTCGAGGTCGGCGTCGAGAACGGTTTGGGTGCCCTTGGCCCCGCCGGCGTTGTTGACCAGCACGTCGACGCGGTCCAGACTGGCCGCCAGCTTCTCCACGGCGGCGCCGTCAGTGACGTCCGCCACACTCGCGGTGCCGCCGAGTTCCGCTGCCAGGGCCTCGACGCGGTCCTTGCGGCGGGCCACGCAGACCACGTGAAAGCCTTGTCCCGCAAGCGTTCTCGCCGTCGCCTCGCCGATGCCGGAACTGGCGCCGGTGACGACCGCGACGGGCTGGGGGGATTGGGGTGACGTCATTCGTCCAACTTTAGTCAGCGTGCTAAATTCGGCACGTGTCCGTCAGTGAGGGTTTCAACGCCGCCGCATCGTGTGCGTGTTGTTGTCGTCGCCATTTCCGCCGCGCCTGACTGAACCCGGACCACCGTCCTGCTGAGTCGCCAGGTGAGGCACCACCCCACCGGCCGATCTCCCGCAAGGACCCCCAATGAGCACTCCCACCGCCATCCGCAAGACCCCCGCCGTCATCGCGACCCCCCGCACCAAGCGGGCGTTGCTCGCCAGGCACCACATCGTCGCCCCGTCGCTGCGCGTCGCCGAAGCGGCCGCCGCCTCGGTGTTCGGCGCGGCCAGGCTCCGCGGGCCCATCGCCCGCGACGTCATCGCCCAGACCACCGGCCTGAGCATCGCCACGGTGAACCGCCAGGTCACGGCCCTGCTCGACGCCGGCGTGCTGCGGGAGCGAGCCGACCTCGCCGTCTCCGGGGCCATCGGCCGGCCGCGCGTGCCGGTCGAGGTCAACCACGAACCGTTCCTCACCCTCGGCATCCACGTCGGCGCCCGCACCGCGATCATCGTGGCCACCGACCTGTTCGGCCGCACGCTCGACGTGGTCGAGACGCCGACGCCGCGTGGTTCGCAGAATTCGGCGTTGGCAGCGCTCGCGGGCAGTGCCAGCCGGTACCTGAGCCGCTGGCACCGTCGCCGACCGCTGTGGGTCGGCGTGACCGCCGGCGGCGTGGTGGACAGCGCCACCGGCCACGTCGACCACGCCCGCCTGGGCTGGACGGACGCCCCGGTCGGTCCCGTGCTCGCCGAGACCCTCGGCCTCCCGGTGTCCTTGGCCTCCCACGTCGACGCGATGGCCGGGGCCGAGCTACTGCTGGGCGCGCGCCGCGTGAACGTCGCCGCTGGGCCCAATGTCGCAGCCGGGGCGACTCCGGTCACCAGCCTCTACGTCTATGCCAGGGAAACCGTCGGCTACGCCCTGTCCATCGGCGGCCGGGTGCATTCGCCGACCAGCGGACCCGGCACGATCGCGGCGCTGCCCGCCCAGTCCGAAATGCTCGGTGGCAGTGGTCAATTGGAGTCCACCGTGAGCGACGAGGCGGTGCTGACCGCGGCACGCCGGCTGCGGATCGTGCCCGCCGACGGCCCGTCGTCCACCATCGCCGCGGTCCTTCGGTCCGCGCGCCAAGGCAACCAGCCGGCCGTCGACCTGCTCGGCGAGCGCGCCAGGGTGCTCGGCGAGTCGGTCGCGCTGCTGCGGGACATGCTCAACCCCGACGACCTCGTCGTCGGCGGGCAGGCGTTCACGGAGTACCCGGAGGGCATGGCAGAGGTCGAGGCCGCCTACGCCCGGCGGTCGGTGCTCGCGCCCCGCGACCTCCGGCTGACGTCGTTCGGAAACCGCGTCCAGGAAGCGGGTGCCGGAGTGGTGTCCCTTGGCGGTCTCTACGCCGATCCGATCGCCGCGATGCGGCGAGCGGCCCGGGTCGAGACTGCCTGACGCCGTCGGACCAGGGCAAGGCAGGCGCCGCGGCGGCCCGGTGTAAGTATGAGTTGTGCGCGTAGCCGTTTTGTCGGTCCATACCTCCCCGTTGGCCCAGCCCGGGACGGGAGACGCGGGCGGCATGAACGTCTACGTCCTGCAGAGCGCACTCGAGCTGGCCAGGCGCGGCGTCGAGGTCGAGGTCTTCACCAGGGCGACGTCGTCGTCGGACGCCCCGATCGTGCGGGTGGCGCCCGGGGTACTGGTCCGCAACGTGGTGGCGGGTCCCTTCGAGGGTCTCGACAAGCATGACCTTCCGACCCAGCTGTGCGCCTTCACCGCGGGCGTCCTGCGGGCCGAGGCCACCCATGAACCCGGCTACTACGACGTCGTGCACTCGCACTACTGGCTCTCGGGTCAGGTCGGCTGGCTGGCGCGCGACCGGTGGGCGGTGCCGCTGGTGCACACGGCCCACACGCTCGCCGCGGTGAAGAACGCCTCCCTCGCCATCGGCGACCAGCCCGAGCCGCCCCTGCGGTCGGTCGGTGAGCAACAGGTCGTCGACGAGGCGGACCGGTTGATCGTCAACACCGAATACGAAGCGCGCGAACTCGTCTCGCTGCACCACGCCGACCCCGACCGCATCGACGTCGTGCACCCCGGCGTCGACCTCGCGACGTTCAGCCCGGGCGACCGGGCAGAGGCGCGGCGCGCGCTCGGCCTGGCCGCCGACGAGAAGGTCGTCGCGTTCGTCGGCCGCATCCAGCCGCTCAAGGCGCCCGACGTGCTGCTGCGGGCGGCGGCCAAGCTGGCTGCGGAGGGCAGGAGCGCAGCGACCGGGGATTCGAGGCCGTTGCGCGTCGTGATCGCGGGTGGGCCGTCGGGGAGCGGTCTGGCCAATCCGGACTCGCTGGTTCGGCTGGCCGAAGAGCTGGGTATCACCTCCCGGGTGACCTTCCTACCTCCCCAATCCCGCGAACAGCTCGTCGGCCTGTACCGGGCCGCCGACATGATGGCGGTGCCCAGCTACGCCGAGTCCTTCGGCCTCGTCGCCGTAGAAGCCCAAGCCTGCGGGACGCCGGTGGTGGCGGCCGCGGTCGGCGGGCTTCCCGTCGCCGTCCGGGACGGGGTCACCGGAGTCCTCGTCGACGGGCACGACCCCGACGACTGGGCGGCTGCCATCGGCGGGCTGTTCGACCGGGGCCCCGACACGATGCGCGCGGCCGCCGTCGAGCACGCCGCGACGTTCTCCTGGGCGCACACCGTCGACGCGCTGCAGGCGAGCTACGGCCGGGCGATCGACGATTACCACTCCCGCCACCAACCACCGGAGGTGCCGTCCCGGCGCACCGCGCGCCGCTTCTCCATCCGGCGCGGGATCCGCGCCTCGTGACCGCCGACCAGTCGCCATCGCGGCTCGCCGACAATCCGGCCCTCGAGGTCATCGAGGCCACCCTCAAGGAGTCCGAGCTCAACTACGCCTTCCACGAGGGCACCGACGGCAATCCGTCCGGGGTCGTGGTCGAGGTCCCCGGTGAGCGGAGGTTGATCACCAACACGATCCTGACCGTCGGCGATCACACCGTCCGCATCGAGGCGTTCATCTGCCGCAAGCCCGACGAGGACTTCGAGAAGGTCTACCGCTACCTGTTGCGGCGCAACCGCCGACTGTTCGGCCTGGCGTACACGCTCGACAACCTCGGTGACATCTACCTGGTCGGCAGGATCGCGCTGGAGTCGGTCACCTCCGAGGTGATCGACGGCATCCTGGGCCAGGTCGTGCAGGCCGTCGAATCCGACTTCAACATGCTGTTGGAATTGGGTTTCCACTCCTCGATCCAGAAGGAGTGGGAGTGGCGAGTGAAGCGGGGCGAGTCGCTGAAGAACCTCAAGGCGTTCGAGCATCTGATCGACGACCAGGACGACGACTAACGCGTCGACCGCCGGGGACCGGGGCCAACGGTCGCGAACGCCGCGCCCCGAATCCCGGCGGGATAGCATCGTCGCCATGGCGACACTGGTGCTACTGCGTCACGGCGAGAGCGAATGGAACGCGCTGAACCTCTTCACCGGCTGGGTCGACGTCGACCTCACCGACAAGGGTCGGGCCGAAGCAGTTCGCGGCGGCAAGCTCATGACCTCCGAGGGCGTGCTTCCCGACGTGCTCTACACGTCGCTGCTGCGGCGCGCGATCACCACCGCGAACCTGGCCCTGGACGCGGCCGACCGGCACTGGATCCCGGTGGTGCGGGATTGGCGGCTCAACGAACGGCACTACGGCGCGCTGCAGGGCCTCGACAAGGCCGAGACCAAGGCCAAGTACGGCGACGAGCAGTTCATGGCGTGGCGCCGCAGCTATGACACGCCGCCGCCGCCCATCGAGAAGGGCAGCCAGTACAGCCAGGACGCCGACCCCCGCTACGCCGACATCGGCGGCGGCCCGTTGACGGAGTGCCTGGCCGACGTGGTGGCCCGCTTCGTCCCGTACTTCACCGACACCATCGCGCCGGACCTCGCCGCGGGCAAGACGGTGCTGGTCGCCGCGCACGGCAACTCGTTGCGGGCGCTCGTCAAATACCTCGACGGGATGTCCGACGCCGACGTGGTGGGCCTGAACATTCCGACCGGGATTCCCCTGGTGTACGAATTGGACGAGAACCTCACGCCGACCGTCGCCGGCGGAAGGTATTTGGACCCCGATGCCGCCGCGGCGGGTGCCGCCGCCGTCGCCGCCCAGGGCGCCAAGTAACACTCGGGCGGCCGGCGGGCTGAACAATGGGTGAACTCCGGTGAACGGAGCCCGAACTCCTGTATTTGTCTCTGTGACGTGTCCCGATTTGGCCGCACGCTGCTGGGATGACGTTCACCCAGTGCGTACGATTTTCGCGTGAGTGGGGTAGCGGCGCTGCTGTTGGTGGCAGTCGTGTCCCTTCTCGCGTTGGCGGCGGGGGTGGCGATCGGGATGTCGTTGGCGCCGCGAGTCTCCGAGCGGCGACGGCGACGCTCGGAGGATCAGGACGGCCTCACCGTCTCGCAGATGCTGCAGCGCATCGTCTCGCTGTCTCCGGTGGGAACCGTGGTGGTCGACACCTATCGTGACGTCGTCTTCATGAACGACAAGGCACGCGAACTCGGCCTGGTCCGCGACCGCCTGCTCGACGACCGGGCCTGGGCGGCGGCGCAACGCACGCTGGCCACCGGCAACGACGTCGACTTCGACCTCGCCCCGGTGCGGCGCCCGATTCCGGGTCGGTCGGGGCTGTCCGTCGGCGGTCACGTCCGTCTGCTCAGCGAGGACGACCGGCGTTTTGCCGTGGTCTTCGTCGACGACCAGTCCGAGTACGCCCGGATGGAGGCCACCCGACGCGACTTCGTGGCCAACGTCAGCCACGAGCTCAAGACGCCCGTGGGCGCCATGGGCGTGCTGGCCGAGGCACTGCAGGCGTCCACCGACGATCCCGAGACCGTCGCCCGGTTCGCCGAGATGATGATCACCGAGTCGAACCGGCTGGCCAACATGGTCGGCGAACTCATCGAACTGTCCCGGTTGCAGGGCGCCGAGCGGCTGCCGAATCTCGACGCCGTCGACGTCGACTCCGTGGTCAGCGAGGCGTTGTCGAGGTACAAGGTGGCCGCCGACAACGCCGACATCGCGATCACCACCGACGCGCCGACCGGGTTCAGCGTCCGCGGCGATCAGGGCCTGCTGGTGACGGCGATCGCCAACCTGGTCGCCAATGCAATTGCGTACTCGCCCAAGGGTTCTCCGGTGTCGATCAGCCGGCGCAGCCGCGGTGACAACATCGAGATCGCGGTCACCGACCGCGGCATCGGCATCGCGCGCGACGACCAGGAGCGCGTCTTCGAACGATTCTTCCGCGTCGACACGGCGCGGTCCCGGGCCACCGGTGGCACGGGGCTCGGATTGGCCATCGTCAAGCACGTGGCGGCCAATCACAACGGATCCATCCGGCTGTGGAGTCAGCCCGGTACCGGTTCGACGTTTACCTTGTCGATCCCGGCCCATCCCGAAACCGACGACGAGTCGGATGAACGAGAGGACCACGCGCAGTCATGACGAGCGTATTGATCGTGGAAGATTCCCAGACGGAAGGCACGAGGACGTCGTGACGAGCGTATTGATCGTGGAAGATGAAGAGTCACTGGCTGATCCGCTGGCGTTCCTGCTCCGCAAGGAGGGCTTCGAGGCCACCGTCGTCACCGACGGCCCCTCGGCGTTGGCCGAGTTCGAGCGGTCGGGAGCCGACATCGTCCTGCTGGACCTCATGCTTCCCGGCATGAGCGGGACCGATGTCTGCAAACAACTGCGCTCGCGCTCGAGCGTGCCGGTGATCATGGTCACCGCCAGGGACAGCGAGATCGACAAGGTCGTCGGGCTGGAGTTGGGTGCCGACGACTACGTCACCAAGCCGTACTCGGCGCGGGAGCTCATCGCCCGCATTCGCGCGGTCCTGCGCCGCGGTGTCGACACCGACGATTCGGGGACCGACGACGGAGTGCTCGAGGCCGGCCCGGTGCGGATGGACGTCGAGCGGCACATCGTCTCGGTCAACGGCAGTTCGATCACGTTGCCGCTCAAGGAGTTCGACCTGCTCGAGTACCTCATGCGCAACAGCGGGCGGGTGCTGACCCGCGGTCAGTTGATCGACCGGGTGTGGGGTGCGGATTACGTGGGCGACACCAAGACCCTCGACGTGCACGTGAAGCGGCTTCGTTCCAAGATCGAGGGCGACCCCGCCAATCCGGTTCACCTGGTCACGGTGCGCGGCTTGGGCTACAAGCTCGAGGGCTAAATCTTCGACTCCGTCAGTTGCACGTCGGCGTGCACTTTCAGCAATTGCCCAGCGGTTAGCCAATCGTGTTAGGCTCGGCTCCGAATCGTACTTTCGGTATGGAGTCGCCACTTGTCCATCGTCCTGCGTAGCCAGGTCGGCGGTTCTCATCGCCAACCCAGGGTGCCGAATCGTGTCGGGACAGCGCTCGGTGAACGCGCCTCGGAAGGCGATCCGCTGAATCTGCCGGAGCAAACGGTTCCGCTCTACCTGGCGCGGCACACCGAGGCGCTCGTCATGCGCAGGATCGGACTCGCGTTCGTATGAAGGTGCTCGTCACGGGCCACCAGGGCTACCTCGGCACCGTCATGGTGCCGCTGTTGCACGCCGCGGGCCACGACGTGGTCGGATTGGACAACGGCTACTTCGCCGACTGCATTCTCGGTGCCGCGCCCACCGAACCGCCATGTCTGATGGTCGACGTGCGAGACGTCACCGTCGACCAGTTGCGGGGTTTCGACGCGGTCATCCACCTCGCGGCGCTGCCCGACGACCCGCGCGGTGCATCGGCTCCCGACATCACCTACGACGTCAACCACCACGCCTCGGTGCGTCTTGCGCTGCTGGCCAAGGAGGCTGGTGTCGGGCGATTCCTGTTTGCGTCGACCTGCGCCGAGTACGGCGCGGCAGGAACGGATCTGACGTCCGAGGATGCCGATCTGCACCCCGTCACGTCGTACGCGATCAGCAAGGTGCGCGTCGAGGCCGACGTCGCCGGGCTCGCCGATGCCGACTTCGTACCCGTATTTCTCCGAAACGCAACGGCTTTCGGATTCTCGCCGCGTTTCAGGTCCGACATCGTGTTGAACGGCCTGGTCGGGCACGCCGTCCTCACCGGGGTGGTGCGGGTGAGGTCCGACGGCGCGTCGTGGCGCTCACTCGTGCACGTACAGGACATCGCGCGCGCCTTCGAGACGTGCCTGACCGCGCCCGCCGAGATCGTCAACTGCCGCGCGTACAACGTGGGTGCCGAGGCCAATAACGTGACCGTCGCCGAAATCGCCAAGACCGTCGTGGCCACGGTGCCCGGCTCGACCCTGCTCATCACCGGGGAGGCCGAGTCCGAGCGGCATTCCTGCCGGGTGGACTTCAGCCGGGCGCGGGCGGAGCTGGACTTCGAGGCGACGTGGTCGGTGGCCGACGGTGTCGCAGAACTGTATGAGGCGTATCTGGCGAATGGCCTGACCCGCAACGACTTCGACGATTCGTTCACGCGACTCAAGAGGCTGGATTGGCTCATCGCCCAGGGTGTCCTCGACGACACGATGCGCCGGGTAAGCGCAACTGCGTGAGCAACTGGGCTCGGCTTCCCGCCGCCGGCACGACGCCAACGGCCAATAGCCATTTCGATTCGTAGGTCGAGGTCGTCGAGCGTGCTGCCCGGGGTCACTCCCCGCGAATGACGGCCAGGACGAACCGAGCGTTGCCAAGAAGCTGACTGCGCCGAATCCCCCTGAGAGCACACATCACTTGGTGGGCCCCTGCGAGACCGGAAGCGTCGATCCACGTCGGCTTGGGGCGTACCGAGCCGGCGACCGAGTCGAGATTGGCGCCGACGTCGACGAAGACACCGGGCAAGCGTTCCGCGAGCGCCGCGGCGGTGAATTCCCGCTGCGGGGAGTCCAGGCCGATCCACACGATGTCGGCGTTGGCTTCGGCGATGCGCTGCACGCACTCGTGGTCGACCGTGTTCTCGGCGGCGATGGAGGGTGATGCGTAGGCGCCGACGATGTTCACGCCCGGGTAGCGGCTGGTGGCGTCGTCGACGAGCGTGGTCAGGGTGTGATCGCTGGTGCCGATCATGAAGTGGCGCAGGTCTTCTTCGCGTCCGTGGTCGAGAACCTCGAGGAAGAACGACGGCCCCCGCACCCACGCGCCCTTCCGCGGATGGCGGGCACGGATGCCTATCGCCCATGTCACCAATGCTCCGCCGGGAAGTGTCACGCCGGGTCGGGCGAACAGCCGTCGATATTCACGGTCTCGGCTGGCCCGCGTCAGGCAGTACGCGTTGGACAGTCGCACGACCAGGCCCTGGTTCGACGACCCCGCTGCGATCGTGACGACGTCGCGGACAGCCGTGTGGAGGTCTGTCACCTCGAACGGCAGGCCACCGATCAGCACGGACTCTCGAGCGCTGCGCAGGTCTATCTCTTGGAAGTCGGTCACCTTGGGCCCCGTCGATGTTCGTCACTCGTTGTCTCCGCAAACATTTGACACGCTTGTCGTGCAATCGGGAGGCGCGGGGATGACGGCCTCACCGTCGCGGTAGCCCGGCGTATCGTGCGTCGGCCAGATGTGCCCAACTCTCCCCATGATGCGGATTTGCGACATGAGTAGTCATGAGTGTGCCTTCACCGTCGTTGCCCTCGCACCCGTGAGGATGCCCTGCGCGTCTACATACCAGAAGTATGAATCTCGAACTTAACGCCGTCCATCGAATATGGCAAACGCGACACCCAGTCAGAAGCATGGGTCGTCCCGGTGACCGACCCACCCAGCGAGGAGCTGGCCTGGGCTATGAACTCGACGACTAGAGATGCTCGGGCGCACTCCGCGCGGGCGCAATGCAGACGGCAACGAGGACCGCTGCAGCGTGGCAAGCCGTGTGCGACAGCGACAGTGACACGTCACTCCAACCCTGGAGGGCAGCCAGCCGTGCTGCCGCGCCGCTCAGCTGCAACCGTGGCACGGACTGGTTCGAGACGACTTCAATCTCCTTGGGGACGAACGCGGACTCGGGAACTGCGAAGGCCTTGACCGCCGCCTCCTTCGCCGCGAACCGCGCGGCGAGTCGGGCAATGTGCGTCGGCCCGCTGCACTCGTCCAATTCGGAGTCCGTGAAGATTCTGCGGAGATATCTCGTCCCGAAGGTGGCCACCGAGTTCTCCACCTCTGCCAGTTCGACGAGGTCGCACCCCACGCGAACGCGGTGGGATGGAATGCTGACCGGCGGCGGGATCACGGCGCCGTCACGACGGCCGCTGTTGACGAGAGATCGATCGAACCGACCGTCCCCCTGATTGGTGCACCGGTGGTAGCCCGGGTGAGCCCGACGGTGTAGGGCAGGTGCGCCGCCAGATGAAATACGTTGTCCGACAGCGTCCAGCCGGCGATGGACACGGATACGTAGCGTAGAGCCACCTTCGAAGAGATGAATAGGTCCCAGTGATCGTCGTCGCGTCGTCGTGCGACGGCGGTCAGGTCGGCGTGTGCTTGGCGGGGATGAGGATTGACGACGAGCACGTCACGAATCGGTTCCCGGCCGTCGTCGAAGCGAACGGTTGCCTCGACCGCATCCGCCGTCGGCCCGCCAAACCTGAAGGCATGGCTGAGGTCTCGGAATCGCCCCGACAACTGCGCATCGGTGAACGTCAGCGACGAGTGGGCGGGAACGTCGACGTCGCGGGTCGAATCGACGGCCCGGGTACCCGCGGAGTTGGTGGCGATCAGTGTCAATTGTCCGGAGACCGGCCGTGGGGTGTCGTTGTGGATGTCGAGTCGAACACCAGACAGACCGTCGTCGCTGAGGATCACCGCGACTGGCGCCCAGGCGCGGGCCAGTACGGCCAACGCCGCCTTGGGGGCACCGTCGACGTCGAGAAGACCCCACCCGGCGCCGGGGCGAGTGTCCTTGCCTGCCAGTACGAGAGCCCCCGAGCAACCGGAGTCACTGCGCCTCCAGAACCTGAAGCAATCGCCCATTGCCTGAGCAATGGCAAGCCTGCCCAGTTGAAGATAGCGCTCGGGGTCGACTCGCCGCACCGCGAGCAGATCCTCGCCGAAGACCTCGCGTGCATAGAAGTCGCGAACGTCCTCGAAATCCCATGATGAACCGCGATCGCGTGGTACCCCGGCCTTCCAGTCGGGATGATGACCGGCGACCGAGGCCGAACCGAAGTGGCGCTCCACGGCCTCCACGGAAGGAGGGTTGGCGAACGCCAAGCATTCGGCGGCAAAACCCACCGATGCCGAGCGAACGTCGGAGATGGGCCGTAGATAGCCGCCGACGCCGAACCAGTGGGCGATCCCGGTGTCGGGACGAATGGCCAGATCGTCGCTGGACGGTGGGGGTGACGGGCTGGCACGGACGTACTGGGCGTCGGAGTGTTGGGCCGTCACGTGCGGCAGAAGCGAGTCGACGACGTCGATCGTGATGGTTTCGCGCTCCACGCCCAGCATCTCGGGCTGTTGCAGCGTCTCGCTGCCGCCGCTGACGACGACCAACGCCGGATTGCCCGATACTTCGTCGAGCACGTACTCCAGTTCGCGCGCAATCGTGTCGGAGACCTCGGGGGGAGGGTCGAAGGTGGCCTGCATAGCGTCCTGCCAGACCATCACTCCCAGTTCCGCGCAGCACTCCCAGAACGCCGCTTGTTCGTAGACGAGGCCGCCGACGATTCGCACCATGTTGGCGCCCGCATCTGCAAGGGCCTTCACGTGCCGGCGCATCTCGTCGTGGTCGACGTTGAGGGTCTTGACGTTTGGCGGGGTCCACGTGGCGCCACGGCAGAAGATGCGAACGCCGTTGACGTGGAGCTCGAAGCCCGAGGGCTCGTAGGTTGAGGTCACCGTGCGAAAACCGAAGAGGCGCTCCGCGACTCGCTGTCCGTCGATGAAGGCCGCGGCGCGGTAGATCGGTTGTGATCCGTAACCACGCGGCCACCAAAGCCGTGGATCCTCCGCGCGTGCCGTCGCCGTGAAGCGGCCAGCCTGCACTACAGCGGTGTGCTGGGCGATCATGTTTCCCGTGGGGTCTGACACCACGAGTTCGACATGCGTCGCTTCTGGCGCAGTCGTCGAGCCCTCGATCGTGATGTCGCCGGTGGTGTCTGCTCTGAGGACGAACGTCGTACGAAGTCGCGTGGAGGTGACGACGACGGGGCGCCAAAATCCAACGTACGCAGGCTGATCGCCGTACACCGGCGCCCTGCCGAGAAGTGTGGTTCTTGCCCAACGGAGACCCTGGGAGGCGACGAGGCTCGAACGCCACCGCCCCCGGGGACGACGCCGAGTGAGCCAGTCGTTCAGTGATCCGAAGCGCACGCAGATCTCGTGCCGACCGCATTCGACCTCGACACGCACTGGAAGGAACATCGACGTGACGTCGGCGACGGGTTCACCGTCGACGAACACGGTGGCCGGGAACGTCAGCCCCTGAAACTCGATCGTCGTGTGCTCGCTCGCGTCGAATGCGCATCGTTGCCACCAGTCGAAGTCGTCGACGTCCGTCGCTTCGGAGAGCGACACGGGGCACGGAACGGACACGGTGGGAGCGTCGGTCCACTGGTCGGCGAGGTCGCCCGGCGCGGCGTACTGTCCGGGCCGGGTTTGTAGCAGTTGCCAGTCCTCGAGCACGTCACCCAGCCGCACGGGCGACGGTGTCCATACCCGACTGCCAGGAGGCCGCCATGGACTCCAGTGCTGGGGTGATCTCGACCGTTCGTCCCGACGCGACGCGGGCCATCTTGAATTGCACTGACTTCGCTGCGGCCGCGACGTCCCTGAAGTCCTGCTCGGCTTTCGCTGCCCCGGCGAAGTGCGGTTCGAGATGAACGCTCAAGTCGGCAGTCAATTCAGCCGTTGCGCCGCATTGGCGCAACGTCGCGAAGGCCCACGGATGAAAGAGTTCCATGCCTGCGCCAGGAAGCCATTCCGTCGCGCGCTGAACGCCGTTGATCAGCCGATCGATCGGGTTGCCCGTGGGGCGCCGCGCGAGGTGCTCCTTGACCATTCGAGGGAGTGCATCGGGTTCGGCCAGCCGGGGCGACAGGCGAATTCGTTCGACATAGGGCGGAAGTACCCCGTCGACGGGGTGGCCGAGATTGAAGACTCCGTCGAAGTCGTCGTCACGAAGCTCGAATAGTCCGGCATTGTGCAGATACCACATCGTGCGATTGGCGCGGTCCACGCGGGTCGGCACGATCGTGGTCTTGACGTGGTCGTTTCGATAGGCGGTTCCGCTGGTATCCGGTAGCCACCAACTGTCCACCTCGACGGTATGCAAGAGGCCTCGGTGGGGGCCCGACTCGATCATCTCGAGGACGGGCAGCCAGATGTTCTCCTCGGCGACCTCCACACCGTAGAGACGGCGCAGGTCTTCTGGCTGCGGCTTGATGAAGTCCCACTGCAACCCGTCGTGGTCGGCCGACAGCAGACTGGCAAAGGTGGGCACGGGATCGAGGCCGAGACAATGCAGTATCTCGATCCACAGATCGAAGTAGCAGTTGGTCTCGGGCCAGTTCCGGTCTGAGTGATGGGTGAAGTGCGGGCGGTGGTCGGCCGGGCTTGCGGCGATCTGCAAGGGTGGCGCCGACAGCCCGGCGGTCACTGCGGACAGGTTCACTCGCGCTATCCGGTCAAGCTCGCGACAACTCGTTCGATGTTGTCGATGGAGGCAAAGGTGGACTTCTTCAGGCTCTCGTCGGGAAACTCGACGTCGAACTCGTCCTCGAGCGCCAGCATGACGTTGACGGAGGCGTGCGAGGTGAGGCCGAGGTCGTAGAGATCGGCCCCGGAATCGACGCCTTCGGGGTCAACCGTCAGTCGGCCGTGCGCGTTCAGTACTTTGCGAATCAGTTCCTGCATGGTAGACATCGTAACGCCAAGTATGCATTTTCAGTTAGCTGAACGCAGAACAGCAACGTACACTCTTCTTGACGCTGCATCGGCGTCAATTCCTAGGGGGTCTCCGGATGAATGGTGGCGTGAACGCCTCGACGTCCGACGGTACGTCGATTCCCGGACTCGCCGAGGCGGTTCGGGCCGCCGCTGCCGCGGCTGGCGACGTCGACCGCATGGCCCGCTTTCCGCACGAGGCCGTGGAGGCCCTGAAGGACGCAAGGCTGCTGTCCAGCTCTCTCCCCGTCGGCATTGGGGGTCGCTCGTTCCGCGTGTCCGACCTCGCCAAGGTCGCGCGCGGTTTGGGATCCGCATGCAGCTCGGCCGGAATGGTGTTTGCAATGCATCACACCCAGGCGCTGACGTTGGCCCGGCACGGTGCGTCCGGGCCCATCGCCGACCTGACGGCGAGCATTGCAGCAAATGAATCCCTGCTTGCGTCGGCAACTACGGAGATCACTACCGGCGGCGACATCGGCTCGTCGTCCTGTGCCGTCCTGACCGACGGCGACGAGGTGACGTTGGAGAAGAACGCACCGGTCATCTCGTACGCCGAATACGCCGACTACATTTGTGCCACCGCTCGGCGCGGTCCTGACAGTGCCGCGAGCGATCAGGTCCTGCTGGTGTGCCCGGCGGGTTCCACGAGCCTGGAGAGAACCGGCACGTGGGACGTGCTCGGATTTCGTGGGACGTGCAGCCCGGGCTATCTGTTGTCGACGAAGACGTTGCGATCCCATGTTCTGCCCGTCGACTACGCGACCATCGCGGCTGGCACGATGCTGCCTGCCTCTCACACCCTGTGGGCTTCGGTCTGGCTCGGCATTGCGGACGCCGCAGTCACGAAGGCTCGGCAGGCAGTTCGGCAGGCCGCTCGCAAAGCCGACGGAAAGCCATTGCCGCAAGCGGCGAAGCTCGCCGACCTGACCGTCGTGCACCAGAACTTCGAGTCGACCGTAACCGCCGGGGTGATGCGGTACGAGGCCTTCATCGAGTCGGGTTCCGTCGAGCCCACGATTGGGTTCACCATTGCGATGAACAATCTCAAACTCGCCGCGTCGACCGCGGTGATCGAGGTCGTGGCCAATGCGCTCGCACTCATCGGCATCAACGGATACCGCGAGGATCACCAACTGTCCATGGGCCGTCTACTGCGCGATTCCTACGGCCCGCAGTTGATGGTGTCCAACGACCGAATCCGTCAAAACAATTCCCAGCTCGTATTGGCCTATCGTGGATGAGGGCGTCAATTGACCACCGTTGATGACAATCGAATCGAGTCGCTCGCGCTGCGGCGTAAGCAGTTTCGCGACGAGCTCGTGCAAGCGGGCCTACTCGTCCCCATGGGAATAGACGGGTTGTACGGACGTGGAGCCGTCTTCGAGGCTGTCATCGACGGCATCGACCACGTCGTGCGTCGGAAGGGCCGTTCGGTCCACGGCGACCAACCGAAGCTCTTGCGATTTCCGCCGGTCTACTCACGCGCAGCTTTCGAAAAGACCGACTACATAGCGTCGTTCCCAGATCTGACGGGAGCAATTTCGACCTTTACGGGGGACAACAAGGATCACCGCGCGCTGCTGGCGGACCGGGACGCGGGTGAGCCGTGGGACAGTCACCTGCATCCGGCAGGCACGATGTTGGTATCGGCCGCGTGCCACCCGGCATACTCGACGCTCGATTCGACACTGCCGGACTCCGGGCAACTGCTCGACGTCTACGGCTACTGTTTCCGGCACGAGCCGGCGATCGATCCGGCGCGGATGCAGGCCTTTAGGATGCACGAGTACGTGATCGTCGGAACTCCGGAACAAGCTGCGGAACATCGTGATTCGTGGGTGGGACGGGGATTGGACGTGCTCGGCGAGCTAGGGCTGGACGCCAAGCCCGTCGCGGCCAACGACCCGTTCTTCGGACGTGTCGGCAAGATGCTGGCGACCAATCAGCTGGATCAGGGACTCAAGACCGAGTTGGTGGTGCGGTTGTACGACGACCTCGACGAGGGTACGGCCGTGGTCTCGGCCAATTGTCACCAAGACCACTTCGGGGAGACCTTTGGCTTGACGACGTCCGATGGTGGCGTCGCCCACAGTGCCTGCGTCGGTTTCGGCATGGAACGGATCGCGTTGGCGATGCTGCGTACGCACGGAATCGACGCCCAATCGTGGGACAAGGATCTCTGGGCCGTTCTCGGTCGGTAGTCGCCGTCGACGACATCGCCCACCCGTTCGCGTCAGACGCTGTCGAACATCTCCTTCAGGGCCTTCGTCGTCGTGTCGATGTCGAACTCGCGCTCGACGAGGTCGCGGCCTGCGTGGGTGAAGTCGTCCAAGGCTGGACCCGATGCGATGAGCGCCTCCAAGGTGTCTCGGAGGTCCTCGGCGTCCGAAGGGGTTGCCAGCAGCCCAGTGCGATGAGGGATCACCAGCTCGGGAATACCCGACAGTCGGGTTGAGACCGTCGGGACGCCGGTTGCCAACGCCTCCACGAGTGCGACTGGAAGGCCTTCCATCTGCCCGTCCGCGGCGACGATGCTCGGCAAGACGAAGAGGTCGGTCTGGTCGAGTGCCTGTTTGACGGCCGTCTCGGGCTGGCCACCAAGGAATGTAATTCGTTGGTGGAGTCCGAGCTCTCTTGCCCTTTGGGCCAACTGGCCGGCGAGCGGGCCGCCGCCGATCAGATCGAGCTCGATACGGTCTACGCCGGGGCCGCCCAACGCCAGCGCCCGTAGCAGGACGTCGTGGCCCTTGTACTCCTGAAGAGACGCCACGCACAGCGCACGGATTGGGCCGCCAGCAGGAATTCGCCGCGGGCGAAACGAATAGGCCTTCGTGTCGATGCCGCAGTGGATCACCTTGGTGGGGGTCTTGGTGAAGCGGCTCAACAGGTTTCGGTTGTATTCGGAGATTGCCACGATGAACCGAGCCCCGTCCATCTTCGTGGCCAACATCGACTGGTCGACGTATAGGTCGTGTGCGTGGACCGTGACGCTATAGGTCACGTCGGCGAGGCGAGAACAAATCCAAGCAGCCAGAGCGGGGTAGGTGGCGAAGTGGGCATGAATGTGCCGCGACCCGCCCGCAGCGCTCAGGTCTCGTGCGTGGCTCGCTGCCAGGGGCACGGTGGCGAGGGCGCGGACCAGCAACGACGGACTGGCCGCGTAGCCCAGCGTCACCGTTCGCAGGACGGACAGCGTGGTCAACGGTTGTGTGGTGAGGGCCCACCACAGGCCGCGTAGGCCGGCGAGGGCGTTCGGTCGGATCAGCCGTGCCACCCAGGGGCGAGTGATCTCGTGGACGGGCGGATCCGGCGACGGAAACAACGAACGCAGGCCAACCTCGTACTCAGCCGTGCGGGCCAGTGCATCGAGCTCCCGGACGATGAACGTCTCCGACGTGATGGGGAATCGTGAGACCAGATAGTCGACTGGCTTGCCGCTCAACGGCTCTTCTCGGCGATCTCGCTGTAGAGGGCGTACAACCTACGTGCCCAGGAGGTCGCGGAGAACTCTGATCGCGCTCGCAGGGTGGCCGCTTCTCCAAGGTTCTCACGCAGTGATTCGTCGGCGAGCAGCTGGCACACGGTGGCAGCGAGAGCGACTGGGTCGTTTGGTTCGAACAGTCGGCCCGTGACTCCGTCGACGATGATGTCGGGAATGCCGCCGATCCGTGAGGCGGCGATCGCCTTACCCGCGGCCGACGCCTCGATGAGCACCGTGGGTAAATTCTCGCCGTAGGTGGAGGGGAGCAGCACCATGTCAGCGGTCCGGTAGACCGACGGCATGTCCGTTCGCACGCCGGCGAACACGATTGAATCGGTCATTCCCACATCCGCCGCCCGCTGGCGAAGCGCGCCTTCGTCGGGTCCGCCGCCGACGAGAACCAAGAGCGCCGTGGGATGCTGCCGCACGACGTGTGGCCATGCGTCGATGGCAACGGGAATCCCCTTGAAGTGTCGAAATGCCGCTGGTAACACGACGATTGGACGACGGCCGCCAGTAAGCTCACTCAACACGGCGGCGTCGGACGGCCCGGGGTGAAACTGGTCGATGTCGATTCCGTTGTGCAGTACGGTCCAATTCGCGGGTACCCGGCGCCGACGGTAGATGTCGCCGAACGACTTTCGGCTGGCCTCGGAGACGAACAGCACGCGATCCGACCGCGATGCGGCCTCCACGGCGGCCCGCTCCCGCCAGCCCGCTCGCCCCGACAGAGGCGACGTCACATGGTGGAACGTGCAGACGACCGGCCGTCGTGCCAGTCGAGCCGCTGGCACGGCCAACGTCATCGCCATCTCCAGATGCGCGTGGACGACGTCGTAGCCTCCATCGCGGATTTCGCGAGTAAGTCGGGGGATCCCGGACGGGTCCAACAGTCGACGGATGCCGAGCGACCGTGGCTGGATGCCAGCTTCGGCAAGAAGGGCGAGCGTCTTGTCGGCGTTGTTGGATTCCAATCCCACGCCAAGGATGTCCATGTCGATCTTCAGATCGGTGTCGCGGGCGGCCACTGCCAGGGGTACCAGTAGCGTCTCGGCGCCGCCCAGTCGAAATCCGTCGATGAGAGTGAGCACCCGAAGGGACCTCACCGAACTACTCGCAATCTCTGCCAAGGGATATCGCTCATTCCGTCGTAATCCCACCGCAGGCCGGCGTCGACGTAGGTGGGTCCGATGTAGCCGGGGTGGGCCTCGGGATCGAGTTCGAAACTCATGCTCAACGGGGACCCGCTCATGTCGATGACATAACCGCCGTAGGTCTGCATCGCGGCCGCCACCATATGCTCAGCGGGGGTCAGATGCAAGGAGTCGATGTCGAGGGAGGGATCGAGTTGCAGGCGCGCGCCTTCCGGAAGGCAGTCGGGTCGGGTCGAACGCCCATCCGTCTTCAGCGCAGGGGAGCGGAAGGTCTTCGCACAGACGTTGTTGCTTTGCAACGCGAGGGCATGCGGAATCCGACCCTGCTGGACTTCGGCAATCCGGATCACACCAGCTAGCCGTGACGCGCCAGAGCCAGTGCTCGCCCCGCCCCATCCGCTGCCGTTCAGGTCGTTGACCGCTGCGAATTGCGTCGTCCAGGTCCCGTTCTCCTTATGGGCGCGCCAAAACTCGTAGCTGGTGTGGGTGTCGGGATCTATCACCACCATCGCGCCGTCGCTGCCCGTGTGGGGATGAGCGTCATCCGGAATCGGTATCTTCAGGCCGTCGAACGGGCACGGGCCCCACTGGGAAATCAGACAGCGCACGTCGTAGCGCGGTGAGCGGGCGTCCGCGTAGAAGATCGGAATGCCGAACTCCAACAGTCCTGCGTGCACGTTGCCGTCGCTCGTCGCCGCGCCGATCATGGCCGCACTGTTCGGGTCGACGGCGGCGTCGGCGGGGATCGCGGCGCGGAACGGGCTCTGCTCGGCGAATGGTTCCACGAACTCGGCTGTCGGTGACGGAAAGCCCGTCACGCCCAACGTGGCCACGGCGGCGACGGCGACCGTCGCGCTGACGATCCTCCATCGGTGGAGTCGGAACTTCATGTCAATCCTCCGAAGACAGTTGGCGGGCGGCAGCTTCTACCGCAGTACTGATGGTCGACGCGGCGATCGCCCAGGACCGTTCTATCGCAACTCGTCCGGCTTGGCCGAAGGCGGAAGAGAGGTCCGGGTCGTCCAGCAATTCGAGCATCGCCGCGGCTAGCGCCGCGGGGTCGCCGGGCGGCACCAGGAATCCGGTGACACCGTCGACGATGGTTTCCGCCAGGTCGCCGACCGTCGTGCCGACCACGGGCCTGCCGAACGTGTATGCCAGGTGGGCAACCCCGCTCTGGCTGGCTCGAACGTACGGGGTGACGACGACCCGGGCGGACTCGACGAGATCGGGCACGTCCTCGATGTCGCAGTAACCGGGACGGGCGTCCACGTTGCCCGTCTCGGCCGCCCGTCGGAGCAACTCGTCGCCGTCGACGTCGGCGCCGATCGCGCCGGCAAGGATCAGTCGGGCCGTCGGCATCCGTGCGCGAACCAAGCCGAACGCGTCGATCAGCACGTGGATGCCCTTGTACGTCGTCCACGTGCCGAAGAACAACGCGACCGGCTCCGTCCGTTGGACCGGCGTCGGTTCGCGTCGACGCCACAGGGCGCCGGAATCGCCATGCGGTACGACGTGCACGTCACATCGTGGATGCCAGTGCTCGAGGACGAGTTCCCTGGTCTGCGGGCCCAGGACGAAGGCCGTGTCCATCTCGCCCCACGCTGCGGCGAACGAGGCCCGCAGCAGTCGTCCCTCCTTGGGGGTGCTGGTGTCCTTCGCATCGGACCGAGGGAGGGGCTCGTGAGCGAGGATGCCGAAGATGGTGTGCGGCAGCAATCTTCCGATGAGAACCACGAACCACGGTTCGAACGTGAACCGCCACTGCGAGTACAGAACGGCGCGGGGGGGTTGCCGACGCAAGTGGTAGGCCAAGACCAGCCACGCCAACACCAGACGGCCGGCACGCACGGCACGGCGCATGGTGGCCAGTGAATGCCCGAGATCGGCAGTGTCGTTGGGGTGCCAGGTGGGCAGAACCGAACGAACGGTGAAACCAGCCTCCGCCGAGTCGATCTCGGGCCGTGGTCCCGTCCACAGCTCAACGTGCTCGCCGCGTTCGGTGAGGGCGCCGCCGAGTTGCGTCGCGAACTGGAAGAGCCCTCCCGACGGGGAGAACTCGACGAGAATCATTCGATCGTCGGTCATGTCGCCGACTCGACGAGTTCCGAAGGTGCTTCGGGCGCCGACTTCTCGTGCTTCTTCCTCGTGCGCGACCACAGCACGAGGGCGAGTCGCGCGAGCAGCATCGTCCCCATTGCCCACCCAGCGGCGATCACGGGTGCGTACTTCGACCGGATCGACACGTTCTCGACGTCGACCGCGGTAACCGACTGAACGGTGTACTGCAACGGCCCGATGATGTCGTTCACCCGGGTGCGAGCCACCGCCATCGAGTTGGCCAGGCCGCGTGTCGCCTGTGCGGCGTCCGGTGCGACGACTGAAAAGGTGGCGATGCCGCGGATCGGATCAGCCGTGATGGTCGCGGGGGCCTCCGAGCTTCGCATCACCTCGACGAAGGTGGGCAGGAAACCCTCGCGGGTTCGGACGTTCATCGCATAGGAGGCCCATCCGTCGCGTGGGCCGACGGGGATCAGTGTGACACGCTGGCTGGCCTGTACGGCAGCGGTCTTCATCAGCGTCAAGCTGGCGGCACCCGCTGCGGCGCCGACGACGAGGATCATGGCCCACGTCGCCGTCACCCGAACAAGTCGGGCCGTCACTGCCGACGGCACGCGCGCGGCGGGTCCGAGTGCGCACGCCAACGCCAGCACGATGGCCAGCGAGCGAAAGTATGCCAAGTGAAGGAAGATGCTGGCGACCGACCATGTGACGATGGCGGTCAGGACGGCTGCCGCGAGGGCGTGGTCGGTCGACTTCGGCTCGACGGCGATGCGCGACACCACGATGGCGAGCACGCCGCCAAGCATCACGATCCACGTGAGCAGGCCGATCCAGCCACTCTCCGCCAGCAATTGTGCGTAGAGGTTGTGCGGTGCGACGAGTCCTTCGTTGACCACGGTGGAGACGCGATCGGTGTAGTACGGCACCAAGTCCGCGAAGGTTCCAGGGCCAAAGCCGAACGTCGGCCGCTGTTGGAACATCGCCCAGGCCACTTCCTGTGACGCTTCTCGCCCGAGCACGGAAGGATCGACCGAGTAGCTCTTCTGGTCGCGAAACAGGTCGTCGACCAACGCGAAGAGTCGGTCACCGATCCCCGGTACGACCAGGCTGATCAACAGTGCTGGCGGGAGGATCGCAAGCCGGGCCGGCCGTCCGGAGGCAATGAACCACACGACGACCGCCACGGCGGCGGCCAGCATGGTCCCGCGTGATTGCGTGAGATAGGCACCAATCATCAAGGCGCCGCCCGCCGCCAGCCACGCGGCCGCGCGCAGCGTGCGCCCGGCTCGTCGGCTCCGGTGGGCCAGCGCCCACGCCATCGGAAGTCCTAGAACCAGCAGCCGTCCCCAGAAGTTCGAGTCGCCGTAGGGTCCGCCGTATCGCTGCGTCGTGATCAGTTCTCCTTCGGCCGTGGAGATTTGCGCGAACCCGAAGAACTGTTGGCCGCCGGACATGACGCTCACCAAGGTGAGCAACGACAGGACGGTCAGCGTGGCGACGATCGCCTCGGCGACGATCCATGGTCGGTCGGTCACCTGGGTGAGCATGAGGATGACGAGAAGGAAGGCGAGGTCGACCACCGATCGCCACATCGTGTCGGCGGAGAGGCTCTGGTCGACGCTGCCCGTCATGGCGATCACTTGACCGGCCAGGTACACGGCGATCAGCCCCGTGCCGATGACCGTCCACCGATTCAGGCGCGCTCGGGCAGCCGGGTCGCGCAGTGCGAAGGCAAGCGTCACCAAGCCCAACAGCACGCTGCCCTTGAAGATCGGTGCCGACGTGTATGTCGTGGCGACCTCGGACACGTTGGCGACTTCGGCGACCACCATGAAGACCAGGACGCCGGCGGTCCATCGGTTGGACGCCGTCACGGTGCTGCGGCGGTGTGGTCAGTCTGGTGAGCCATGTCGGTTGCTCCGCTGTCCCCGCGCGTCGTCCTTCCACGCAACCACGCAAGGCCCAGCCCGACGACAGCGCCGAGCACCAGACCACCGAGGGCGCCGGCAAGTTCGATCTGAAGGCGTGGCACTGCGGTGGCGGTCACGCTGACGGGTTGAGACACGATCCGGACGGTGAACGGTGTGGATACCGCCGTCACCTCCGGCAACGCCTTGTCCAACAGATCGGACAGCGCCGCCTGCACGGCGTGCGCCGACGGTCCGTCCGCGGTGATCGACACCATCGTGGTGTTGGGGATCGCTCCTGCGGTCAACGTAATCTCCGACGCGTCCACCCCGGCCGCGGACACCGCGCTGGGCGTCCAGCGCGGGTCGCTGAAGACCGTTGCAGCGGTGTGGGATACCTGACCTTGGGTCAAGACTTCCCAGTACGCCGACGCGTCGGCGGTGGTCAGGTTGGCACCGGGGACCATGGCCACCTGCGCCGTCGCTCGATAGTGCGTCGTCAGCGGAACGAGCATGCCGACGGCACCGCCAATCAAGACTCCGATCACTGCGGCAATCGCAACAATGGGCCTCAGCCAAAGACGCGGCGTACGGTTCATCACAATCCTTCCAGGCTTCATCGATCGTGCGTGCACGTACCTGACGGCCGTGCGGGTGAGGTGTGGAGCGGTGAGGTGTAGGCCCACCGCGTAGACGAGCCCGCCCAGCGGTACTAGCACACAAATACGAAGCGTGCTGGGCACATGGGTGAGCAGAGTGTCGACCGCCACCAGCGCCAGGCCCATTGGTATTGCGGCGCCCAGCGGCCGCCCGATCAATGAACACAGTTCCATCCAGCCAAGCGGGATCACCCGGCGGACCAACGTCATGCGGATGCCGAAGTGAAGCACCTCGACCACGAGCAGCGCGACGGCGACGAGCGTCGCGCTGTGTCCGGCGGCCCACCAGATGGGGCCGACGAGGACGACGAGTTTCGCCCCGTTGATCGCCGTGAGCAGACCCGGTCGGCCGACCGCCTTGAGGACGTCCCCGGCATGGAACGACGCCGAGTACACCACCGTGTACACCGACAGGACGACGAGTATGTCGCCGGCGGCCGCGTATCGGGCGCCATACATGGTCTCCAGCAGTGGTTTGGCGATCGCAGCCAACCCGATGCCGATGGGTGCGGTCAGAGCCACCACCACGCCAAGTGTCTGTCGGTAGTGCGCCGACAGAGCCTTGCGGTCGTGTTGCAGCCGGGACAGTGAGCTGAACAGCACTTCGCTGATCACCGTGCAGAGATTGAGTACGACGAGTTCGGGAACGCGATATGCGAGGGTGTACAACCCGAGTTCGGTTGTGCCAAGGCGTGTTCCGACCGCAAGGTAGTCGACGTTGTAGATTCCGTAGGCCAGCAGGGTGACGCCGGTGACGGGAATGCCGAATCGCAAGAGCGCGCGCGCCTCGGCGCGGTCGAAGTGGGGCCGTACGGAAGCCGGAGCCGCGCGCCAATACAGCACGGTCGTCACGACGACACCAGCCAGCTGGCCGTACACCAAACTCCACACCCCGTGGTGGGTGGCCGCCAAGCCGATGGTGAGGGCGGTCTTGACGATCGCGCCAGAGAACTCGGGCAGCAGCCGGCTCTGGAAGCTGAGATCGCGGCGTAGCCGCGACAGGGGCACCACGCTGAATGCGGAAATCGTCAACGCGATTGCCAGTACGCGGATGAGCGGGCCGAGCTCGGGGTGATGCAGTAAGTCGGCGGTCGAATCTGCGGCAATTGCCAGTAACACGCCGAATGCCACGCCGAATGCGACGGAAAGCGTCAAGCCGGTCGGAGCAATGCGATTCCAGGGTCGCGGGCTCTGAACGAGCGCCGCCGCGACACCGAGATCCTTGACGTAATCGAAGAGGTTCACCAGAAGCAGAGCCAAGGCAAATATGCCGAATTCGGCCGGGTCCAACAGACGCGCCACCACGACCGTCATCAGCAACGTCGAACTCTTGCTGACCGCGAACACCGCGTAGTTCCATGCCGATTGCTTGCCGAAATTTGCTGACTTTGCAGCAGGACGTGCGTTCTCGCTGACGACAGGTGCCACGTCGGCCGCGGTCAGGGCTGAATCGCCCATGTCGGCGGCGTCGCACGTGCGTCGCGCCGAGGTCACCACGTCTGCACCTGAAACAACCCCTCGAATCTTTGCCAGTATTGCGTATCCATGTAAGGATGGTCAAAAGCAAGCATAGCTTGCCGGGCTGCACAGCAAGTCTGCTGGCGTACCGCGAGGTGGGCCTTTTGCTGAGCGGCGACACCACGAGCGTCGCGTTTGCGACGTGGACAACCGTTTACTGTCTCTGCGCTGAAACGGCACGACAGTGAGGAACTCCGAGGTAGAAAAGTGCCCGTAACCCTGCTCAGCGCCGTCGACCCATTTCCCACCGATGCTGGCAAGAAGGTCGTTCTCGCGGGTTTCCTCGACTATCTCGTCGACCGTCGAGGCCCCGACAAAGTGCATTACCTCCTCGTCGGTGGGCAGGCTCGGCCGAACTTCCCCGTGAAGATGCACCCGTTGCCGAAGCCAAGCCGGCGGGCTGCGCTCGGCGCGGTCGTGACGCGGACCGGGACGGGACGGGCAACGCTGCAGGAATCGCTCTTGTCGTCGCGGCCGTTGGATCGTGCCGTGCGCGACGCGTTGGACCGCATCGGACCAAGCCTCGAGATCTACGACACCATTCGGATGGCGCAGTACGCCGATCCCGCCCGATCCGGCCATCAGATTTGTTACCTCGACGACCTGTTCTCGGAGCGGTATCTCGGGATGCTGGCAGCGGGGGATCGTTACCCGGACGTGGAGATGCGGCCACTGGGCAATTTCGCCGAACACGTGCCGACCTCGCTGCGTCCACTCGCCGACAGCAGGGGGCCGCAGCGGGCGCTCCTTCGGCTGGAATCCGAGTTGGCCCGCCGAAGCGAGAACCGGGCAGCCCGCCAATTTGGACGCAGTCTGCTGGTCAACCAGGGAGAGGCAGATCGCCTGACTCGACGGGTGGCAAATGCGCCGCGTGGGGACGTCGCGGCGGTGCCTCCGCTGATCGCGCCCCCCGAATATCTCAAGAGGCAGTATCGCGGCGCCCCCGAATTCTTGTTCGTCGGTCTGCTGGCCCTGCCTCACAACGACGACGGTGTGCGGTCGTTCCTGACGAACGTATGGCCGGGCGTTCTCCTCCGCGCCCCCGGTGCGAGGCTACGCATCATCGGCAAGGGAGCCAGCCCAGGACTTGCCCAGTTGGCGCGCAGCTTCGAGGGGTCGGTCACGATTGAGGGGTACGTCAAGGACCTCACGGAGTCGTTGTCCTCGGCGGCCGCACTCGTCAATCACCTGCGATTCGGGTCAGGCATCAAATTGAAGGTCATCGAGGCGCTGGGACGCGGCGTGCCCGTGGTGTCGACCGGCGTGGGTGCAGACGGGTTCGCAGCGGGTGCCGAACGCGGCGTGCTGGTTGCCGACGACGCGTCGCTGTTCGCCGAAGCCATGATCGAACTGACGGATCCCGCATATAATCTCGCGGTGTCGGAGGGCGCTCGAGCTCACTTCGCCGACACGTTTTCGCGGGAGGCGGTTTTCGCCTGCTACGACGCGGCCTTCGCCCTCGGGTGACTCACACGTCGTAGCGCGCTGCCGTGTTCTCTCCGCTCGCTCTGCGCTCTAGGGCGGAGTCGACGATTGAAAGGCTCTTTGAGTGAAGAACGGTGCGCGAGCCAAGGCTCGTGTTGCGGCAATGTCGTGTGTTCTGACGAGCATGGCCGTCGCTGCCTGCGCCACCACCACGGTGGTACCGATGCCGGATCCGTCGGGTGATGCAAGTACCGGCATCGCCGTCAACGCCTCCGATACCTCGTGCGAGGTGTCCGACACCAATGGGCACGTCGGTCCCAACACCTTCGTCATCACCAACACCGGAACCAAGGCCACCGCGTTCTACGTCCTCGGCGTGGGGGACCGGGTGGTGGGCGCCGTCGAGAACATCGCTCCCGGCTTGCAGCGCACACTGGTGGCGCAGCTCGGCACCCCGGGGACCTATCGCACATCGTGCAAGCCGGGAATGATCGGCGGCGGTTTGCGCGGCTCGTTCACGGTGACCGGTGACGACGTGCCTATGACGGTCGACGCTCGGTTCAAGGACGCAGCCGCGAGCTATCAGCGCTATTTGAGCGCTCAGACCAGCGCGCTGGTGGCGGCCACCGTAGCCTTCGTCGGCGCCATCAAGAAGGGCGATGTCGTCGGCGCTGAGGCGGTGTATCCGACCGCGCGGGCTTACTACCAACGCACCAGACCGGCTGCGGCGGCGTTCAACGAAGAATTGGCCACCCGCATCCGTATGCACCAGGCCGACGTCGGGGTCGGCCAGCAATGGTCCGGATTTCACCGATTGGAGCGCGACCTGTGGGCCTCCGGTCTGCAACCCGACACCAATGCGATCGCCGATCAGTTGCTCGCCGACGTCGAACAGCTAGACGCGGAGGTGAAGGCGCCGACGTGGACGGTTGATCCGACCCGCATCGCCGGCGGCGCGCAAGCCCTTCTCGAATACGTTTCGGCCAACGCGACCAGTGGGGCCGATGAAGAGTTCAGCCATACGGATCTGTGGAACTTTCAGTCGAGCGTGGATGGTGCGCAGGCAGCGGTCGCTTCGGTGCGGCCGATACTCGACGAGCTCAGCCCCGACCTGGGCTCCGAGGTCGACGCGCAGTTCGCGGCGGTCGACGAGGTGCTGTCCAAGCACCGTGACGGCGATGGATTCGTCTTCTACGACAAGGTCGCCGCACCCGAACGCCAAGAAATCGCTCAGGCAGTGCAGGCTCTGGCCGCGGTGGTTGAGCGAGTGCAAGCCACCATCGCAGCCTAGGAACCCCGATCCCGACCCCGTCGCGCCGCGGTGAGTGCGCGGAGCCGGTAGCTAGCGGAGTGATGCGGACGCGGTGGCAACCGTGGACCGGCGCCGCGGTGGCGTTCGAGCAGCGCTTTCGGGCACGACGATCGTGGGAGACAGCTCGCCCGCGAATTCCCGCTGCACGGCCTCGACCAAGTATCTGCGGACGAAGAGTTGAAGATTGCGCTGCAGCGCCGCATGGTCGCCGGTCGGTGCCGCTACGAGTTTTGGCGCCCAACCTCGTCGCGCCAGTCGTGCCATACCGATCGGACCTCGATGTCCTTCGTACCACTCGAGATCCGACGGCGACAGCACCAATTCGGTCGAAACACCCTTGCGCGCCAACGCCTTCAGCAGTACTTCCGGCGCTTGGGTGAAGCCGAGCCAGCCGAGTAGAAGCCAACCGCGGTAGGGAAGACGCGTGCGCACGATGTGTTTGATCAGCCGTTTGGCTCGCCCTTCGGGTACTGGATCGGTATCCGGCGCGCCCGGTGTGATCCTGATCAGCCTTTCCGGTGCCCCGTCTACCCGACGCAACGAATACAACAACAAGTTGACCAATATTATCGACTTTGCGCCGTGATCGAGGGCGGCATACGCCGAATTCCACGCGCCGGAACAGATACCGGACATCATCAATTTGTCGGGCGCCACGTTCATCGCGGTGGTGGCGTCGACGACGTCGGCATTGGCGACGTCGGAGTGAATCCACGCATACTCTCCGGTCGCGAGACCGGTGTCGCCGATCCCACGCCGGTCGTAACGGACGACCGTCATCCCCAACGCGGCCAACTCCCGCGCCGTGTCCGGCCAAATCCTCCCGGAGCCGACTCGGTGCTCGCAGGCGGTGTTGTGCAACAACAACGTTGGACCGCCTGGCGTGACGCCGGTGGCGGTGGTACGGATTGCGAATAGTCGATGTGGGCCGAGCTCCTCCAGCGTCTCGACTACCCTGTGGCCGTCTGGCCGCTCTTCGATCACCGAGTCGCTCCGAAGGGCCGGCGTGAAGGGGCGCGTCTCAGACGGCAGCCCTCGATCCAGCCAGTTCGTGATGCCGTCCACGGCCTCCATCGGAATCTTGACGACCGCGGTACTTGCCGCTTCGACGAAATCCGGTTGCCCGGAAACGTCCGCCAGCGTGCAGTTCTGCGCTTCAGTCCAGTCGTGCAACCGTGGATCGTCAGCTCGCTCGGGCCGAACCAGCAACAGGGACCTCGCCGGTTCGTGGATCGGGGCCGGCATCTTCAAAGAGGCGAATCTCTTTGCGGCAGTGCTGGAGAACGTGATGCCAAGGATCGGCTCGGTGCCCGAGACCGGTTCGTCCCCTCCCGCCGTCATCTTGTAGAGGACCCGCTGCTCACGCATGAACATGCGTCCGTCGGTGACGGGATCCCACAGGACCAGGCCGGAAACGCCGTCGAGCATCGTTGCCGCCGTTGCGGCGATGAGCGATCCAATTCGCAGTCCGACCAGCGTCAGGTTCTCGACGCCGGAGTCGCGCAGATAGTCCGCTGCCGCCCCGACGCTGTCGAGATAATCGTCGACGGCGTCGTCCACGATCTGCTCGCCCGACGAGTCGCCGGTGCCCCGATAGTCGAAACGCAGAACGGCGAATCCGGCTCCGCACATTCGTTGAGCGAGGAGTTTGAGTCCCCGGTAGGTGTCGAGGTGCTCACGCCCCAGCGGCGGGCAGATGACTACGCCGCCGCGGGCGACACCCCCGACGGGTACGTGGACGACGCCGAACAGTGGTGCGGACGTGGGGCCGAACCACGTTGGAGTGCCCTGCAGGCCATGTTCTTGCCTCATCTCACTGCCGCCCGCCATCTCTCTTCTCGTCGTTGAGTCCGATCCTAGCAGTTGCTAGATTCGCACAGAGACGCATGTTTGTCTCGGTCTTGCGGGAAATTCGATGGCCAAGTCTGCTCGAATGAGCTGATGATCATGGGATTACGCCACGCCCCGTGGCTCGAGTTGGCGCCAACGGGGTGACGTGGCCAATCGTGTCGGCGGTTTGCCAGAGTTGCGCGAGTGGTGGTGCGATTCGGCGTCGACCGGCGCAACCACGAGCACCGATTCGGTGTCCGCGGCGAAAACTGGTCAAGGGCAACCTCTTTGGCCGACCGGTTGTGGTTGACGATTCGTAGAGCCGCTCGACGCAGCACGCTCGAGTTGGCTGGACGCGGCCCGGCCCCCTCCGCCCCAGGGGGGTCGATCAGTATGCGCCGCTGCCGAGGAGGACGGTGCGAACGGTCTTGACGATGATGATCAGGTCCCGGTAGAGCGACCAGTTCTCCACGTAGGTCAGGTCCAGCCGGATGGCGTCCTCTACCGCGAGGTCGGATCGACCGCTGATTTGCCACAACCCCGTAAGACCCGGCTTGACCGTCAAACGCCGAGAGACGAGGTCGTCGTAGGAGTCGACTTCACGACGCACCTGAGGCCGCGGTCCGACGACGCTCATCGTGCCACGCAATACGTCGAAGAATTGAGGGAGCTCGTCGATGCTGAACTTGCGGATGAGTCTTCCGACACGGGTGACCCGCGGGTCGTCCTTCATCTTGAAGAAGAGCGCGTTGCCGCCGTTGGCGGCGATGAGCGCAGGCATGCGAGACTCGGCGTCGACGAACATGCTACGGAACTTGGTCATCCGAAACGGAGCGCCGTCCATGCCGATTCGCTCGGACCGGTAGAACGTCGGCCCGCGGCTCGTGAGCCGCACGGCGAGCGCCGTCGCAACCATCACGGGCGACACGAGCAGCAACGCCACCAACGCGAAGACGATGTCGAAGCTGCGCTTGATAAGCGAATTCGCCCGAGAGTACTGCGGCTTGACGATTTCGAACATGGCCATCCCGGCAACGGGTCGGCTGTGCAGTCTTCGGTCGGCGATGTCGATCATGCCGGGTGCGAGCATGAGGTCGACCTGCAAGGCGTCGAGCTCCCACATCAATCGGCGGACGTCGACTGGACGTAGACCGTGCGTCGCGGCCAGGGCGACGGTATGAACCCCGGTGCGCTGCACGGCGTCGAGGATGGCCTGTGACATGCCGACCACGGGAATCGGTTGGCCGCCAACGGAAATGGAGGCGTCAGCCTCCGTAGGGCCTTCAGGCGTGCAAATCCCCACGATCTGGTAGCCCGCCCATGGATCCTTGGCGAATTCGGTGGCGACATCGTGTGCTGAAACGGCGGTACCGACGATCAGCAGTCGGTCTTGATCCATGCCTCGGCGGCGGATACGAGCGGTGTAGTGACGCCAACCCCAGCGGTTCACCACCAATCCGGTGAGGCCGAGGGGAAGGGCGATCGCCAGGTAGCCGCGAGACACGTCGACGTGAAGGAGCATCGACGCGATCGCAGCCAGTCCGAAGAGCTGCAGCGTGGCGGCAACCAGCACCGCGTATTCCTCGAGGCCTCGGCCGGCCACCTTGGCTGATCGGCTCCCCAGGGAGAGGAATCCCATCCACAGCACTGCCAGTAGGCACGACACCAGGGTGTAGCCAAATCCGGCGCTCCAGGCCCACGGTGAGGAGACGGGCACGGGCTGGTCCCAGAAGCGCAGAATCTGCGCTGAGAAGATGCTGAGGCAAATAATCACCCCATCGCTGAAAATGAGTCGTCGTGCGTACTTTGCATGACGGCGTTCGCGAGCGGACCGACTTGGGAGAACTGTCGCAGGGAGTGCTTCCGGCGCCAAAAGTGTCGGCAAGATCAGATTTTGGCGAAGCTCAGGAACCGCCATATCTGCAGATTTACTCGTAGTTACGTCTGCAGTATCTGTTACAGCGAACATTGCGGCCCCTCGATTTAAGCCCGGCGACCCTTGCTGGGCTTCTGCAGATTAGTGGCGATGGTGGCTTACTGCAACTGCGAATCACGTGGGGTAGGTAGACGAGGTCGACAATTAACCTGACAGGTAACTAGCGAATTAATCCCAGAAGTATGTCTCCCGTTCGATCCAATGGCGGACCGCCCACGATCCTGGGGTTTGCCGACAACGCGCCGACTGTCCAGCGCAATGCTTCGTGACATGCGTAGACGCCACTTCGTCAGGCGCGGGACGCCATTACTGGGGAAGGGCTTGCACGAGCTCGGGCTGCCCAGGCGCGGATCGACGTGGGCGGATTCCTGGTTGTTCGCGGGGTGGTGCTGATCGAACGCGCCGACGTCCGCGACGCGGCCGGCGGAATGCGGCTAGCGGCGAGCGGTTAGCGGTGAGAGGGGGCTGGCCGTCGCGCGCGGTGCACGCAGGCGGGCAGCAAAACCGCGGCTACTTCGCGGCCCGCGTAGCGGGGTGAATGGCGATTAGCCCCAAGCTGCTGCGGCGCTTGCACAGTGCCGCGAGTTCCGCGTAGGCGTTCGCACCAAGCAACTCGGTCAGTTCGGGGGCGTAGGACTGCCACACCTGGCGGGCCCCGACGTGGGCGTTGGGATCGCCGGTGCAATACCAGTGCAGGTCGGCACCGCCCTCGCCCCAGCCGCGACGGTCGTACTCGGTGATGGTCGTGCGCAGCACCTGGGTGCCGTCGGGCCGCTCCACCCACTCCTGGCTGCGCCGGATCGGCAGCTGCCAGCAGATCTCGGGCTTCATCGTCAGGGGCTCCACGCCGAGCTTGAGCGCCTTGGTGTGCAGCGCGCAGCCGATGCCGCCCGCGAACCCGGGTCGGTTGAGAAAGATGCAGGCGCCCTTGTACTTCCGGGTCCGGAGGTTGTCCTTGCCGTCGTATTCGTCCATCTCGAGATAACCCTTGCGGCCCAGACCCTTGTCGCGGAACTGCCAGTCCTCGTCGGTGAGCTGCTTGACGGCGTCGTCGAGCTTGGCGACGTCGTCGTCGTCGGACATGAAGGCGCCGTGGCTGCAACAGCCGTCGTCGGGACGGTTCTCGACCGTGCCCTGGCACGCGGGCGTACCGAACACGCACGTCCACCGCGAACACAGCCAGGTGATGTCGGCGGCGATCAGATGTTCGGGATTGTCGGGGTCGAAGAACTCCACCCATTCTCGGGCGAAGTCCAAGTCAACCTCACCGTTCTTGGCACCGGGGCGCGATCCGCTCACGGAACGCAACGGTAGACCCGATAACGTGGGTCTCGTGCGATTGGGCGTGCTCGACGTGGGTAGCAACACGGTTCATCTGCTCGTCGTCGACGCCCGGCGAGGTGGACACCCGACGCCGATGAGCTCCACGAAGGCCTCGTTGCGCCTCGCCGAGGCCATCGACGGCTCCGGAAAGCTGACCAGAAAGGGCGCCGACAAACTCGTCGACACCATCGACGAGTTCGCCAAGATCGCCGCGAGTTCCGGGTGCGTCGAGCTGATGGCGTTCGCGACGTCCGCGGTGCGCGACGCGACGAACTCCGAAGACGTGCTGGCGCGGGTGCTTTCGGAGACCGGGGTGGCGCTCAAGGTCCTCTCGGGGGTCGACGAGTCCCGACTGACGTTCCTCGCCGTCCGCCGGTGGTATGGCTGGAGTCCCGGCCGCATCATCAACATCGACATCGGCGGCGGGTCGCTCGAACTGTCCAGTGGCGTCGACGAAGAGCCCGAGGTGGCGCTGTCGCTGCCGCTCGGCGCCGGCCGACTGACCAGGGAGTGGCTCCAGGACGACCCGCCAGGTCGCCGTCGGGTCGCGATGCTGCGGGACTGGCTGGCCACGGAGATGGCCGAAGCCGGCGCCCGGGTGCTCGACGCGGGTGCGCCCGACCTGACCGTCGCGACGTCCAAGACCTTCAGATCGTTGGCGCGACTCACCGGTGCGGCGCCTTCCGGTGCTGGACCGCGGGTAAAGAGGACACTGACAGCATCGGGCCTTCGTCAGCTCATAGCATTCATCTCTAGGATGACGACGGCCGATCGAGCGGAGTTGGAAGGGGTGAGCGCCGAGCGCGCGCCACAAATCGTGGCGGGAGCGTTGGTAGCTGAAGCGAGTATGAAGGCCCTTGCGATCGATACCGTGGACATTTGCCCCTGGGCGTTGCGAGAAGGGTTGATCTTGCGGAAACTCGACAGTGAAGCCGACGGGACCGCCCTGTTCGGTACCTCGGCGGGCTTGGCCAGAGCCAGAGGCGCGAGACGATGACTGATTCAGACGACGCCACCTCCACGAGACCCATCTCGGTCGCGGAGCTGCTGGCGAAGAACGGCACGATCGGTGCGCCACCGGCCGGCGGCCGACGCCGGCGCCGCCGCGGCAACAGTGACGCGGTGACCGTCGCCGAGCTCACCGGTGAGATCCCGATCGTCAACACCGGGTCGATGCCCGTCTTCCGGGAGCCGGTCTCCGAACCCGCCGCACCGGCCAAACCAGTCGAACCGCCCGAGCCACGCGCCGAGGTCGAACCCGAACCAGTCGCCGAGCCGGAGCCGGTCGAGGCGGAAGCCGACGTCGAGCGAGCCGACGTCGAGGCAGAACCGCAACCCGAAGCGGAGCCCGAACTCGAACCGGAGCCCGAGCCGGAGCTCACCGAGGCCGAACTGGACTACCAGGCCCACCTCGACCAGCGTGACGTCGACCCCGACCCCGTCGACTTCTTCGCGCCGGCCCCCCGTCGCCCGCAGGCGTCGACCACCGGTGCGTTCGCCGCGCAGGGCGGCGCCGAGCAGATGAGCCCCGATCCCGTCGTCGACGACGACGACGAGATGCTCGACCTGGGGCCCGACGTCGACTTCGGCGAGGTCCTCGACAAGCACACGTCCGACGACGATGACGAGGACGAACTGCGTCAGGAGACGCCGTCGTATCTGCGGTCCAACACCGACACGCTGTTCGGCGGCCAGTCCGTGGCCGACGACCTGGCCCGCCGCGGGCGCACGCCGGGGCCCGAGGACATCGACCTCGGTGACGACGACGCGACCCCCACGGAGACGGTCACCGAGGCGCCTGAGGAGCGCCCCCGGGACGAGGGCTCCGCCTTCGTCAGGGGCGTGTGGGTGGTGGTGCAGTGCATCCTCGCGGTCGCCTTCGGCGCCGGCCTGTTCATCGCGTTCGACCAGTTGTGGCGGTGGAACACCATCGTGGCGCTGGTGTTGTCCGTCCTCGTGATCCTCGGCCTTGTCGTCGGCGTGCGGGTCGTGCGCAAGACCGAGGACATCGGCAGCACCTTGATCGCCGTGGCGGTCGGTGCCCTCGTCACGCTGGGACCCCTGGCACTCCTGCAGTCGCACTGACGCGTCACACTGTCGGCTAGTGCGCCCCGCAATCAAGGTCGGTCTTTCGACTGCCTCGGTGTATCCGTTGAGGACCGAGGCGGCCTTCGAGTACGCCGCTCGCCTCGGCTACGACGGCGTCGAATTGATGGTGTGGGCCGAATCGGTCAGCCAGGACGTCGCGGCGATCAAGCGGATGTCGGAGAGCTACGGCGTCCCGGTGCTGAGCCTGCACGCGCCGTGCCTGCTGATCTCGCAGCGGGTGTGGGGCGCCGATCCCATCTCCAAGCTCGACCGCAGCGTCCGCGCGGCAGAAGAACTCGGCGCGCAAACCGTCGTGGTCCATCCACCGTTCCGGTGGCAGCGGCGCTACGCAGAGGGGTTCACCGACCAGGTGGCCTCCCTCGAGCAGTCCAGTGACGTGCTGGTCGCGGTGGAGAACATGTTCCCGTTCCGCGCCGACCGCATCTTCGGCACCGGCCAGCCGTCGATCTCCCGGATGCGCAAGCGCGGCGGTAGCCCGGGCATAGCGGTGTCGGCGTTCGCGCCGTCCTACGACCCGCTGGACGGCAACCACGCCCACTACACACTGGACCTGTCCCACTCGGCGACCGCGGGCACGGACGCCGTGGAGATGGCGGGCCGCATGGGCGACGGGTTGGTGCACCTGCACCTCTGCGACGGCAGTGGCGCGTCGACCGACGAGCACCTGGTGCCGGGGCGTGGCACGCAGCCCACCGTCGAGATCTGCCAGATGCTGGCCGCGGGCAACTTCGCCGGGCACGTCATCCTCGAAGTCACGACCTCGGGCGCGCGAACGGCGGCCGAGCGCGAACAGTTGCTGACCGAGTCACTCGAGTTCGCCCGAATTCACCTGTTGCGTTAGGAGCTGGAAGCGTCGTGGATGGGTCAACGTCGTTCGTCGACGCGATGAAGCTCAGGCACGTCTCGTCAGACGGCGACGTCGACGCGTTCGACGGCGAGCTGAACGAGCACTGGACCATCGGCCCCAAGGTGCACGGCGGGGCGATGCTGGCGCTGTGCGCGAATGCGGCCCGGACGGCGTTCGGAGGGCAGGAGCGCAGCGACCGGGGAAGTGGGTCCGCGCAGGAGGGCGTCGAGCCGATCGCGGTGTCGGGCAGCTTCCTCTGGGCGCCGGACCCGGGCCCGGTGCACGTGGTCACCACCATCCGCAAGCGGGGGCGGCGGGTGAGCGTGGTCGACGTCGAGCTCAACCAGGGCGACCGGACCGCCCTTCGCGCGGTGATGACCCTGGCCGAACCCGAGCACCACGCTCCGCCGCTGCTGTCGGTCAACCCGGTGGTGCCGCTGATGACGCCGGAGCCGCCGCCGGGACTCGAGCCGATCGGGCCCGGGCATCCGATGGCCGACGTCGTGCATCTGGCCCACGGCTGCGACATCAGACCGTCGCTGACCACGATGGAGCCGCGGGCCGACGGCGGGCCTCCGGTGATCGAGTACTGGGTGCGGCCCAAGGAGGGTTCGCCGGACGTGTTGTTCGCGTTGCTGTGCGGCGACGTCTCGGCTCCGGTCACGCTGGGGGTGAACCGATCGGGTTGGGCGCCAACGGTTCAACTCACCGCCTATCTGCGTGGCATGCCCGCCGACGGCTGGTTGCGGGTCATGTGCACGACGATGCAGATCGGTCGGGAGTGGTTCGACGAAGACCACGTGGTCGTCGACTGCGAGGGGCGCATCATCGTGCAGTCGCGACAGCTCGCGCTGGTGCCGCCGGCGCAGTGACCCGCGCGCCGAGTGCACGGTTGACGTACCCATCCCGCGAGTAGGGGTGCGAACGACCGCACTTTCGGCGAGGCACCACCGTCGCAGGTGCCGTCCCCGAGCGTGCAATGCTTGCCGACGTGGCGAGAATTGCGATCATCGGCGGCGGAAGTATCGGCGAGGCACTGCTTTCCGGGCTGCTGCGCTCGGGCAGGCAGTCCAAGGACATGGTCGTCGCGGAGCGACACCGCGACCGGGCCAAGTATCTCTCCGAGACCTATTCGGTCTTGGTGACGACGGTGGCCGACGCCGCCGAGAACGCGGGCTACGTCATCGTGGCGGTGAAGCCGTCGGACGTCGAGCTGGTCATCGGGGACATCGCCGAGGCCGCGGCACGGGCCGAGAACAACAGTGCCGAGCAGGTGTTCGTCACCGTGGCCGCCGGCGTCAGCACGGCCTTCTACGAAGCCAATCTGCCGGCCGGTTCGCCCGTCATCCGGGTGATGCCCAACGCCCCCGTCGTCGTCGGCGGGGGCGTCAGCGCGCTGGCCCCCGGCCGGTTCGCGACCGCCGAGCAACTCAAGGAGGTCTCGGCGATCTTCGACGCCGTCGGCGGTGTCTTGACGGTGCCCGAATCTCAGCTCGACGCGGTCACCGCGGTCTCGGGCTCGGGTCCGGCGTACTTCTTCCTGATGGTCGAGGCGCTCGTCGACGCCGGCGTCGCCCAGGGCCTGCCGAGGGCCGTGGCGACCGATTTGGCGGTGCAGACGATGGCCGGCTCGGCGGCGATGTTGCTGGAGAGCCTCGACCGGGCCAACCCGTCGGGTGACGGCGCCATGGGCACCGCGATGGACACCAGCCCGGCTCAGCTGCGTGCCACCGTGACGTCCCCGGGTGGCACCACCGCCGCTGGTCTGCGGGAATTGGAGCGTGGGGGCCTGCGGGCGGCGGTAGCCGAGGCCGTCGCGGCGGCAAAAACCCGCTCTGAGCAGCTAGGAATTACACCAGAGTAGTTCACCCAATCTGAACGGATTAACCCACACCCGTCGCAATAACCCCAGTGGCCACGCTATTCTCCCTGAGGTATGCGCGCTCCTGCGCCAGCGGTGGGGAAGCCGTTGGACAAGGCGTGCCTGATTGATTGGGTTGCGATGACGTCTATGAACGGGCCATCGGCACGTGATTCCGCTAGTGGTAAATCGGCGCGCGATGGCTCCGGCGGCGAGCCCGCACGGCAGCAATTCCTCACCGTTGCCGAGGTGGCCAGTCTGATGAGGGTCAGCAAGATGACGGTCTACCGGCTCGTGCACAACGGCGAATTGCCCGCGGTGCGCGTCGGTCGGTCCTTCCGGGTACACGCCAAGGCCGTCCACGACCTCCTGGAGACGTCGTACTTCGACGCAGGCTAGGTCGGTGGCAGGTTCGGCCCACCGGGTCGTCAGCGTGGCGACCCGGGTTCAACACGGCCGTTTTCGTCCGCCCGAACATCCCGGGTAAGGTGACGAGTCGGTTCTCCTGGCACAAATGTCGGGAGATGTCTTAGGTAGCGGAGTTCATGGGTTCAGTCATCAAGAAGCGGCGCAAGCGCATGTCGAAGAAGAAGCACCGCAAGTTGCTTCGTCGCACCCGGGTGCAGCGCAGAAAACTCGGTAAGTAGCCACTCAGGCTTCACCGTTAGTGTGGGCGGATGGATCCGACGGGTGACACGACGGATGCCGTGTCGCATCCGAAGGTCGTCCTGGTCACCGGGGCCTGCCGGTTTCTCGGCGGGTACCTGACGGCCAGGCTGGCGCAGAATCCGGCGATCGACCGCGTCATCGCGGTCGACGCCGTCTCGCCGAGCAAGGACTTGCTCCGACGGATGGGGCGAGCCGAATTCGTACGTGCCGACATCCGAAATCCGTTCATCGCCAAGGTGATTCGCAACGGGGACGTCGACACCGTCGTACATGCTGCGGCGGCGTCGTACGCACCCCGGGCGGGCGGCCGGGCGGCGCTCAAGGAGCTCAACGTGATGGGCGCGATGCAGTTGTTCGCTGCCTGCCAGAAGGCTCCCTCGGTGCAACGGGTCATCCTCAAGTCCACCTCCGAGGTGTACGGGTCGAGTCCGCGGGACCCGGTCATGTTCACCGAGGACGGCAGTTCGCGTCGGCCTCCCGGCGAGGGCTTCGCCAAGGACAGCATCGACATCGAGGGCTACGCCCGTGGCCTGGCCCGTCGGCGCCCAGATCTCTCGGTCACCATTCTGCGGCTGGCCAACATGATCGGCCCCGCGATGGACACCGCGCTGTCGCGCTTCCTCGCAGGTCCGGTGGTCCCGTCGGTGCTCGGCTACGACGCCCGGCTGCAGCTCCTGCACGAGCAGGACGCGCTCGGCGTGCTCGAGCGGGCGACGATCTCGAGCCGGTCGGGCACGTTCAACGTCGGTGCCGCGGGCATCATCATGATGTCGCAGGCGATCCGGCGATCGGGGCGGGTCCCCCTGCCGGTGCCGAGATCGGCGCTTTCTGCCGTTGATTCGCTGAGGCGGGCGACCCGGTACACCGAACTCGACCGCGAGCAGCTGAACTACGTGAGCTACGGCCGGGTGATGGACACCGCGCGAATGCGCAAGGACCTAGGTTACAACCCGAAGTGGACCACGGCGGAGGCTTTCGACGATTACGTGCGTGGCCGAGGTTTGCAGCCGATCCTCGATCCGCGATGGGTACGCTCAATCGAGAATCGGGCCATTTCGGCAGCACAGCGACTGCGGCGTTAGTCTTGTACTTCGAGGCGTGGGGGAGGTAACGGCATGGCTGGAGAGTCAAAGGCGAAAGTCATTCCACTGCACTCGAATTCGTCGCGTGCGTCAGCGCAGCGACGAGCCGCGGCGCGCGAGGGGGCTCGCAGACACCCGTCGCTGCTCGACGATCCGGGTACGCGGGCGTCGGCCGAGCAGATTGCGGCCGTGGTCCGCGAGATCGACGATCACCGCGACGTCGCCAATGGCGCGGCGGGCGTCGACGAGGGTCCCAACGAGCTGAGCCTGCGCATCGCCGCGGTCGCCGAGTTCGTCCGCAAGCGGATGTCCGGCGACTACACGGTCGACGAATTCGGCTTCGACAAGCACCTCAACGAAGCTATCTTCCTTCCTTTGCTGCGGGGGCTGTTTCGCAACTGGTTCCGGGTCGAGGTCAGCGGCATCGAGAACCTGCCGGACACCGGCGCGGCCCTCATCGTCGCCAACCACGCGGGCGTGCTACCGATGGACGGGCTGATGGCCTCGGTCGCCGTGCACGACAACCATCCCCACAACCGGGATCTGCGGCTGCTGGCCGCCGACATGGTCTTCGACATGCCCGTGATGGGGCAGGCGGCACGCAAGGCGGGCCACACGATGGCGTGCACGGCCGACGCCCACCGGCTCCTGGCCGCCGGCGAGCTGACCGCGGTGTTCCCCGAGGGATACAAGGGGCTGGGCAAGAACTTCCGAGACCGCTACAAGCTGCAGCGCTTCGGACGCGGCGGGTTCGTCGCCGCCGCGTTGCACGCCCGCGCGCCGATCGTGCCGTGCTCGATCGTCGGGTCCGAGGAGATCTATCCGATGCTCGCCGACGTCAAGCTCCTGGCCCGGCTGCTTGGCCTGCCCTACTTCCCGGTCACGCCGCTGTTCCCGCTGGCCGGACCGCTCGGCCTGGTCCCGCTGCCGTCGAAGTGGCACATCCAGTTCGGCGAGCCCATCTCGACCGAGGGGTACGACGAGTCGGCGGCCGACGATCCGATGATCACCTTCGAGCTCACCGACCAGGTGCGCGAGACCATTCAGCAGACGCTGTACCAGCTGCTGGCCAACCGGAGGAATCCCTTCCTCGGCTGAGGGGCGTCAGGCGCCGGCCGAGGTTTGCCCGGCAATCATCCGCTTCATCGCGGCGTCGCGTCCGGCGGCGATCTGGGCGGTCACCTCGTCGTGCTCGTCGGTGTTGGTCGACTCGCCGAACAAGGTCACGATGCTGGTCAGGATCGGGGTGCCGTCGTCGTCGGTCACCTCGCCGCGGACTTCGGTGATGATGGCGCCGTGCGACTCGATGACCGAGTCCAGGTACGAGTCGAACCACAGCTTGTCCCCGACCACGATCGGGCGGTGGAAGATCAGCTTTTGGTCGCGGTGCAGCACGCGCTCCATGTTGATCGGCACGTCGAACTGGTTGAAGATCTCGTCCTGCACCCGGCGTCCCGCCACGGCGACGAAGGTGAGCGACGCGATCAGCGCCGCCTGGCCGCACTCCGCGGCGGCGTCCTCGTCGTAGTGGGCCGGGTGGTCGTCCTTCACCGAGCGGGCGAACTCCCGTACCTTCTCGCGGTCCACCAAGAAGTAGTCGGGGTACCGGAAGTGGGTCCCGATGATGTCTTGGGCGATGCTCATGGTGTGGTTCGGCTCTCCGCTTGGTCCGGCGGTCATTGCGGCGCCGAGCCTATCAGCGGACTGTCAGCCGCCATTCCCGCGACGGGACACGACGGCCGCCAGCGCGCCACCGGCCGCGCCGAGGGCCAGCGCCGACGGAACGCCGATGCGAGCCGCCTTGCGGGCGGTGCGGAAGTCGCGAATCTCCCAGCCCCGCTTGCGGGCCACGTCTCGCAGGGCGGCGTCGGGGTTGATGGCGACCGCCGTGCCGACCAGCGACAGCATCGGGACGTCGTTGATGCTGTCGGAGTAGGCGGTGCAGCGGCGCAGGTTGAGTCCCTCGCGAATGGCGAGGGAACGCACCGCGTGCGCCTTGCCTGCCCCGTGCAGGATCTCCCCGACGAGCCGCCCGGTGAACACGCCGTCGACCGATTCGGCGACGGTGCCCAGCGCGCCGGTCAACCCCAGCTTGCGGGCGATGGTGGCGGCCAGCTCGTACGGCGTCGCGGTGACCAGCCACACCTGCTGACCGGCGTCCAGGTGCATCTCGGCCAGTGCCCGCGTGCCCTGCCAGATCTTGTCGGCGATGATCTCGTCGTAGATCTCCTCGCCGACCTCGGTCAGCTCGGAGGTCGGCCGGCCCTCGATGAAGGCGAGCGCCTTGCTGCGGCCGGCCGCGACGTCGTCGCTGTTCTCCTTGCCGGTCAGCTGAAACTTGGCCTGCGCGTAGCCGAATCGGGCGAGGTCGCCGTAGGTGAAGTACTTGCGCGCCGCCAGCCCGCGCGCGAAGTGCACCAGTGACGAGCCCTGAACCAAGGTGTTGTCGACGTCGAAGAAGGCCGCGGCCGTCAGATCGGGCGGCGGCGGTTCGGTGGCGGATGCCTCGTCGGCCACGATGTAGTCGACGGCGTCGGCTTCGTCGCCAGCCTGCGCGCCGGCCCCCTGGTCGGCCTCAGCCCCTGACTCGGACACGCTTCAACACTAGGGCACGGGATACTCGGTCCCGTGGAGCACGTTGCGAGCAGACACACCGTGGAGCTGATGACCCGCGCCGGGTGCAGCCTGTGCGAGAAGGCGGCGGCGATTCTCGTCGGCCTGGCCGAGGAGCTGGACTTCGAGTTCTCGAGTACCGACGTCGACGCGGCGGCCGCCGCTGGCGATCCGTCGCTACGGGCCGAGTACGGCGATCTGCTGCCCGTCGTGCTGCTCGACGGAGTGCAACACGGCTATTGGGAGGTCGACGAAGCACGGCTGTGCGCCGATCTCGGGAGTACGGCCTAGCTACCGGGGATTCGTGCACGTGACCCTCACCTCGAATTTGGTCGGCGGACAGATGGCCGACTATCTTCGATGTCATCCGGGGCGGCGTAGCGACGGGAAAGTAGCACGGTGACGAGGCCATGAGCGTTCTTCTGTTCGGGGTTTCGCATCGCAGTGCCCCGGTGTCGGTCCTGGAGCGTCTCAGCACCGACGAGTCCGATCAGGCCAAGATCGTCGACGAAGTGCTCCGGTCGCCGCTCGTCACCGAGGCGATGGTCCTCTCCACCTGCAACCGCGTCGAGATCTACGCGGTCGTGGAGGCGTTCCACGGCGGGCTCTCCGTCATCGGGCAGGTGCTGTCCGAACACTCCGGCTTGTCGCTGGGCGACCTGACCAAGCACGCCTACGTCCGGTACGCCGAAGCCGCCGTCGAGCACCTGTTCGCGGTGACCAGCGGGTTGGACTCCGCGGTGATCGGCGAGCAGCAGGTGCTGGGCCAGGTGCGCCGCTCGTACGCCTCGGCCGAAGCCCACCAGACCGTCGGTCGCACCCTGCACGAGCTGGCGCAACGCGCGCTGCAGGTCGGCAAGCGCGTGCATTCCGAGACCGGTATCGACGCGGCGGGCGCCTCGGTGGTGTCGGTGGCGTTGGGCATGGCCGACCGGAAGTTGGACGGTCTCGCCGGTCGGTCGGCCGCGGTGATCGGTGCCGGGTCCATGGGGTCGCTGGCGGCCGCCCACCTGGTGCGGGCCGGCATCGGCCGGGTGCACGTGGTGAACCGCTCGCTGCCGCGGGCCGAGCGGCTCGTCGAGAACCTACGGGCGCAGGGCGTCGACGCACACGCCTTCCCGTTCGACCACATCCCGGCGGTGCTCGCCGACGCCGACGTGGTGGTGTCGTGTACCGGGGCCGTGCGCCCCGTGGTCTCGCTCGCCGACGTGCACCGCGGGCTCGCGCACGGCCAGGAACCCAAGCAGTTGGTGGTGTGCGATCTGGGCATGCCCCGCGACGTCGACGCGGCCATTGCCGGCCTGCCCGGCGTCTACGTCGTCGACATGGAGCGCATCCAGCGCGAGCCGGCCGCCCGCGCCGCTGCGTCGGACGCCGAGGATGCGCGCGCGATCGTTGCCGCAGAGGTTGCCAACTATCTTGCCGGGCAACGGATGGCGGAGGTGACGCCCACCGTGACGGCCCTGCGTCAGCGGGCCGCCGACGTCGTCGAGGCCGAGTTGCTGCGGTTGGACAACCGGCTTCCGGGCCTCGAGGCCGCCCACCGCGACGAGGTGGCGCGGACGGTGCGCCGGGTCGTCGACAAGCTCCTGCACGCCCCGACCGTCCGAGTCAAGCAACTGGCCAGCGCGCCGGGTGGCGACAGTTACGCCGAGGCGCTGCGCGAGCTGTTCGAACTGGACCCGCAGGCCGTCGACGCGGTGTCTGGCGGCGAATTGCCGCTCATGGCAACGGAATTGATCCCCGGCGATGCCCGGTTCGACCTTGGTCAGGCTGAGTAGACACTTGTCATTTTCGCGCGATACGGCCATCCGGATCGGCACCAGGGGCAGCCTTCTGGCTACCACCCAGGCCGGCCTCGTCAGAGATGCTCTGATCGCCAAGGGGCACGCCGCCGAACTCGTCATCGTCTCCACCGCCGGTGACCGGTCCAGCGGTCCCATTGCCGACATCGGGATCGGGGTGTTCACCGCGGCGCTGCGCGATGCCATCGCCGACGGCAGCGTCGACGTGGCGGTGCACTCCTACAAGGATTTGCCGACCGCCGCCGACGACCGATTCGTGATCGCGGCCATCCCGCCACGCGAGGACGCCAGGGACGCCCTGGTGGCCCGTGACGGACTGGTGCTGGGGGAGTTGCCAGCCGGCTCGGTGATCGGCACGTCGAGCCCGCGGCGGACGGCGCAGCTTAGAGCACTGGGTCTCGGTTTGGAAATTCGCCCCCTAAGAGGCAACCTAGACACCAGGTTGAACAGGGTAAGCAACGGTGATTTCGACGGCGTCGTCGTCGCCCGGGCGGGGTTGGTCCGCATCGGACGGCAAGGCGACGTCACCGAGACTCTGGAGCCGGTGCAGATGTTGCCAGCGCCGGCCCAAGGTGCGCTCGCGGTGGAGTGCCGCGCGGGCGACTCGGAGCTCGTTGCGCTGCTGGCGGAGATGGATCACGCCGACACGCGCGTCGCAGTCACCGCGGAGCGAGTCCTGCTCGCCGAGCTCGAGGCGGGGTGTTCAGCGCCGGTGGGTGCGATCGCGGAAGTGGTCGAGTCCATCGACGAGGAAGGCAACGTCTTCGACGAGCTGTCGTTGCGCGGCTGCGTGGCGACGCTGGACGGATCCGACGTGATCCGGGCGTCCGGAATCGGGAGCCCCGAACGGGCCGCAGAGCTTGGTCTCTCGGTCGCCGCGGAGCTGTTCGAGCTGGGAGCACGGGAGTTGTTGGATCAGCGGACGACAGAGCGGGAGTGAAGGATGACGACCCGAGGGCGCAAGCTCAAGCCCGGCCGCATCACGTTCGTCGGTTCAGGCCCCGGTGATCCGGGCCTGCTGACGACGAGGGCGCGCACGGTATTGGCCAACGCGGCACTGGTCTTCACGGACCCTGACGTACCCGAGGCGGTGCTCGCCATAGTTGGCTCCGAGCTGCCGCCCACGTCGGGCCCGGCGGAGGCCGCCCAGAACGACGACGGGACGACGGCGGACGCCGGCGTCGCGGGAACCACGACCACCCTCCCCGGGGGCGCAGACATCCGCCCCGCCCTGGGAGATCCGACCGAGGTCGCCAAGCTGCTGGTGCACGAGGCGCGTACCGGCGTCGACGTCGTGCGCCTAGTGGCCGGCGACCCGCTCTCGGTCGACTCGGTCATCACCGAGGTCGGTGCGCTGGCCCGCACGCAGGCCCAGTTCGAGATCGTGCCCGGCCTGGCGCCCGCCGCGGCGGTGCCCACGTACGCGGGGCTGCCGCTCGGCTCGTCGCACACCGTGGCCGACGTTCGCGGCGACGTGGACTGGGCGGCCCTCGCGGCGGCGCCGGGTCCATTGATCTTGCACGCCACCGCATCTCACCTTCCGGATGCCGCACGCACCCTGATCGAGTACGGGTTGACCGAGTCGACGCCCTGCGTCGTCACCGCGAACGGCACGACGTGCCAGCAGCGTTCGGTGGAGTCCACGCTGTCGGGTCTGCTCGACAAGGCGACGTTGGTGGCCGCCGAGTCGACGGGGCCGCTCAATGGCCCGCTGGTCGTGACGATCGGCAAGACCGTCTCCAACCGCGCCAAGCTGAATTGGTGGGAGAGCCGGGCGCTGTACGGCTGGACCGTGCTGGTGCCCCGTACCAAGGACCAGGCCGGTGAGATGAGCGACCGCCTCGTCGGTCATGGCGCATTGCCCATCGAGGTGCCGACGATCGCCGTCGAACCGCCCCGCAGCCCGGCGCAGATGGAAAGGGCCGTCAAGGGTTTGGTGGACGGCCGGTTCCAGTGGGTGGTGTTCACCTCCACCAACGCCGTGCGTGCGGTGTGGGAGAAGTTCAACGAGTTCGGTCTCGACGCCCGCGCCTTCTCGGGTGTGAAGATCGCCTGTGTCGGACAGGCGACCGCGGACAAGGTTCGCGCATTCGGCATCAATCCCGAACTGGTGCCCTCCGGCGAGCAGTCCTCGCTGGGCCTGCTCGACGAGTTCCCGCCGTATGACGACATCTTCGATCCGGTGAACCGGGTGCTGCTGCCCCGCGCCGACATCGCGACGGAGACCCTCGCCGAGGGGCTGCGCGAGCGCGGCTGGGAGATCGAGGACGTCACGGCGTACCGCACCGTCCGGGCGGCCCCGCCGCCCGCGCAGACGCGCGAGATGATCAAGACCGGTGGCTTCGACGCGGTGTGCTTCACCTCGAGTTCGACCGTGCGCAACCTGGTCGGCATCGCGGGCAAGCCGCACGCACGCACCATCGTCGCGTGCATCGGGCCCAAGACCGCCGAGACCGCAGCCGAATTCGGGCTCAGGGTCGACGTGCAGCCGGAGACGGCCGCGGTCGGTCCGCTCGTCGAGGCGTTGGCCGAGCACGCCGCGCGCCTGCGCGCCGAGGGTGCGTTGCCTCCTCCGCGCAAGAAGAGTCGCCGGAGGTAACGGAGGCCGGCATGCCGACATTCCCCGACGGTCTTCCCGCGAGCGGGTCGTCCCTCAGTCACCGACCACGTCGCCTGCGGTCGACGCCGGCGATGCGCCGGCTCGTCGCCCAGACGTCGTTGGAGCCACGGCATCTGGTGCTGCCGATGTTCGTCGCCGACGGCATCTCCGAGCCGCGGCCCATCGACTCGATGCCCGGGGTCTATCAGCACACGCGTGATTCGTTGCGCAAGGCGGCGGTCGACGCGGTCGCGGCAGGCGTCGGCGGGTTGATGTTGTTCGGCGTGCCGAAGGACGAGGACAAGGACGCGACCGGCTCGGCCGGGGTCGCCGAGGACGGCATCCTGAACGTGGCGCTGCGAGATCTGGCGTCCGAACTGGGGTCGGACACGGTGGTGATGGCCGACACGTGTCTGGACGAGTTCACCGACCACGGTCACTGCGGGGTGCTCGACGTCCGCGGGCGGGTGGACAACGACGTCACGAATGCGCGCTACGTCGAACTAGCTGTCGCGCAAGCCAATTCGGGCGCCCACGTGGTGGGTCCGAGCGGGATGATGGACGGCCAGGTCGCGGCCATCAGGGGCGGCCTCGACGCCGCCGGTCACACCGACGTGGTGATCCTGGCCTACGCGGCGAAGTTCGCCTCCGGCTTCTACGGCCCGTTCCGCGAGGCCGTGGGCTCGAGCCTGGAGGGCGATCGCCGGACGTACCAGCAGAATCCGGGCAATGCCCGGGAGGCGTTGCACGAGGTCGAACTCGACATCGACGAGGGTGCCGACATCATCATGGTCAAGCCCGCGATGGCCTACCTGGACGTGGTGCGCGCCGCCGCGGAGATGTCGCCGGTTCCGGTTGCGGCGTATCAGGTTTCGGGCGAGTACTCGATGATCTGCGCGGCGGCCGACAAGGGGTGGATCGACCTCCGCACGGTGGCGCTCGAGACGTTGACGAGCATCCGCCGGGCCGGCGCCGACATCGTGCTGTCCTACTGGGCGGCCGACGTCGCGGATTGGTTGTCGTGACCGGACCGCACCAGGGTCCGCCGCCCGGACCGCACCAGGGTCCGCCACAGGGGCCGCCGGGTGGGGCGGGACCCGTCCCACGTCCCGACGACGTCGACACCGGCTTCTGGCTGTGGCTGGTCGCCACGACGATGATGGTGATCGGCTACGTCGTCGACCTCGCGACCCTGCCCGTGGCCGGACCCGGCGCGGTGGTCTACGGCGTGTCCGGCGTCTTCCTCTTCGTCGTCGCGTCGGTGGTGGTGACGCTCCTGTTCCTGTTGCGCGAGGGGTATCGCTTGGCGCGGACCCTGCTCACCGGCGGCGGGGCGGCGACGATCGTCTACGCGCTGACCAACCTGTTCGGCGTCGACCGACCCACGGTGGCGGCCTTCGTCTTTGCGGTGACCGCGATCATCGGGGCCGTGTGCGTCGCCGGTGGCATCTATCTGCTGCACCGCAAGGACGCCCACGCCTACTTCACGCGCTGAGCGTGACGCTAGGCTGGCCCGACCATGCCCGATTCGCCCGTGCCCGACTCCCGTCGTCCGCGCACCGTGACCGTGGCGTTCTGGTGCTGGCTGGTCGCGTCCGTCCTGGCGGCGGCCTTCGGCATGCTGATCGGCACCTTCACCACCGCGCTGTTCTTTCAGGTGGCCGGGTTGATCCTCGTCGTCGCCGGTCTGGCCCAGGGCTACCTGGCGGGGCGGGCGCGCAAGGGGTCGAAGCGGTTCGCGAGTGCCGCGGTCGGCCTGGCGATGGCCTCGGTGGCCTACCTCGCGGTGCTGCTCGTCGTGGCCGGGATCGCGCCGTTCGGCGTGGTGATCGTCGCGGTGATCATGGTCCTGTTCATCACCGGCTCGGCGATGAACCAGCAGGCCTCGGCTCAGCGGTGGTACGACACCCAGGAACGTCCATGAGTGCCGAACCCGAGATCCTGTTCCGCGAACCGGGTGCCACGTTGTGGTGGTTGGCGGCGGGCCCGGTGGCCGCGGTGACGATGATGTTCATCCAGGTGTCCTCGGGTTACGGCTGGCAGCCCCTGCTGCCCGGCGTGTTCCTGGTGTTGGTCACGGGCTTCCTTGGGCTGCAGGTCAAGGCCGCCCGCATCCACACGTCGGTGGAGTTGACGCCGGAGTATCTGCGGCAGGGTGCCGAGACCATCCTGATCTCGGAGATCGTCAGGATCTATCCGGAGGCCGACGGACCGGAGCTGCCGGTGTGGCAATCCTCCCGGGCCCTTGGGGAGCTGACCGGTGTGCCGCGCGGTCGCACGGGCATCGGCGTGAAGCTCACCAGCGGCCGCCGGGCGCAGGCGTGGGCGCGCAGGCACCGGCAGCTGCGGATCGCGCTGGTCTCCGTCGTGGACGGGGAGGCGGCGTGAAGGCCCGCGCCGTCCTGGAGCTGGTGCTGGCCGCCCTCGCCGGGCTCGGGTGCGTCCTGAGCTGGCTGGCGGCCCCATCCTCGGCGGTGGCCGCCCCGATCATCGCGTCGGAGCCGTCGATGCCGACCGTGACCTATGACCCGTCGCTGATCGTGTTGGCGACGCTGCTGTTGACGGTGGCGGCGGTGTTCGCCGTTCTCGGCATCGCCCGACTCCGCCGCCGCTGAACCCACCGAGTGAGCCCACTCACACCGCTATTGGTACAAAGTGCGAAATCTGTAACACTGTGTCGGTGACCGAACTCGCAGAGAATGCCCAGCGCGCCGATGCCCTCCCTCTCGGGCCCGACTCGCTGGTGTGGAAGTACTTCGGCGACAACCGCATGTACCTGATCGGCCCGCGTCCCGCCGTACTGCAGAACATGCTGGCCGAATTGGGCCAGGGCGTGCTCGACCACTCGGTGTTCTTCGACGACACGGCTGCCCGTGTCAAGCGGTCGATTCCGCCGATCATGATGACGGTGTACGGCGCCGAGGACTCCGGCGAGGGCACGCGCGTCCGCGACTTCCACCGCGACATCAAGGGCGACATGCCATCCGAGGGCGGGGTGAGCGCGAGGTACCACGCCCTCGACCCCGAGACCTACTTCTGGGCGCACGCCACCTTCGTCGAGCAGGTGCTCTACTTCGCCGACACCTTCGTCAAGCGACTGACCGAGGACGAGAAGGAACGCATCTACCTCGAGTCGAAGACGTGGTACCGCCGCTACGGCGTCAGTGACCGGCCGATGCCCGCCGATTACGCCGGCTTCCAACGGTATTGGGACCGGATGATGGACGAAGTCGTGGTGGCCCATCCCACCGCCCGGTACGGCGTCGGCTACGTCACCAAGGGATTCCCCCGACCGAAGGGAGTCTCGCCGCTGACGTGGCGGCTGGTGTCCCCGGTGTTCGATCCGATCGCCGCGTTCCTGACCACCGGCGGCATGCCGCCGCGGGCGCGGGATCTGCTGGAGCTGCCGTGGGGGCCCCGACGCGAGCGGGCCTACCAGGCCTTCGCGGCGGTATGGCGGTCCGCACCGGTGAAGTGGGCGTGGAATCGATTGCCGATGACGGTGCGCTACAACAAGTTCGCCCAGGTCGGCTATGCCCGCCACTGACTCGGCCAACGCGGCGACGCGGGCAATCCTCGACGCGGCGCTCGTCGAGTTCGAGCGGCATGGCTTTCGACGCGTCGCCCTCGACGACGTGGCCCGCCGGGCGGGGGTCAGCCGCACGACGATCTACCGCAGGTTCGCCAACAAGGACGACTTGGTGGCCGCCGTCATCGAACGCGAGAACGCGGTGCTCTTCACCGACATCGCCGCGGAGTTGACGCGGGCCGCGAAGCCGGCGAACTACTACGTCGAGGCGTTCACCCAGTCGATCCTGATGTTCCGCAGGCACCGGGTGCTCAACCAGATGATGACCGAGGAACCCGCGATGGTGCTCGACCTCGCCCGCCGGCACTACGGCGCGGCCATCGAGCGGATGGCCGACGCGTTGCGGGTGATCTTCCCCGCCGGCTTTGCCGACCGGATCGGCGCGGCCGCCGTCGACGACCTCGCCGCCACGATCCTGCGCTATGCCGCCGTGGTGCTGTTGCTCCCCAGTGCCGAGCCGCTCGACACCCCCGACGAGTTGCGTGCCTTTGCCGAGAGGCACTTCGTCCCCAGCCTGCCGACGGCCCTGCGCGCGGTTCCGGTGTAAGGCACGCCCGTCACGCTGGCAACTGTTTCGCAGATCACACTTTCGGGCAGCCATGGGCATGGGAAACGACGAGCAGGACGTCAGCGAGAAGTCCGACGACACCAACGGGCAGCAACTCACCGAGAAGCCCGAGGTCACCGACGAACACCGGGAGAAGGCCAAGGAGATGGCCAAGGCCTATCAGGACGACCGCCCCACCGTCGGCCTGCCGGGCACCAGCAATACCGTGACGGGCCAGGCGGTCTCGGAGTGGATCGACGAGGACGGCAGCCCCAAGTTCGGCGACGTCGAGGAGGGTGGTGGCGTCAAGCGCGAGGACGTCATGGGGGTGCGCGAGAAGAACATGGGTGACGACGACTAGCAAGGCTCAGCCCGTGACCTGGGCGGCGTTCTAGCTACTTTGCCGTTGCCAGCCATCCGGGCGAGAATTACCCCGTGGCCGCGTCGAACGTCAGTCGACTCCCCAGGGTTCCGAGGAATCCGCTGTCCCTGCGGCAGTTGCTCGAGGCGGTGCGGGTGTTCAACACCGGGGGTGAGGTGCTCAGCGCCGCGGGCGGGCCGGTGACCAGGATCCAGTTCGGCCCCAAGTGGCTGATGCCGCCGCTGGTGCTGGTGACCTCGCCGGAGGGCATCGGCGACGTGCTGGCCCGCAACCACGTGCTCGGCGAGCGGTGCATCGTGCACGACGAGGTTCGCCACCTGGCGGGGGACAGCCTGTTCGTCCTGCCCAACGAGCGCTGGATACCGCGCAAGCGGGCCCTGCAGCCGGTGTTCACCAACCACAACGTCCGCCGCTTCGGCGGCCACATGTCGGGCGCGGCCCACGAGGTGGTCGACGACTGGCGCGCCGGCGGCCTCGACGCCGGCCTGGAGGTCGACCTCGACCTGGCGTGCCGCCGCCTGACCATGCAGTCGCTGGGACGCTCGATTCTCGGCGTCGACCTCAACGAGCGTGCCGACGTGATCGCCGAGTGCATGCACGTCGCGTCCGGCTACGCCGCCGATCGCGCACTGCGACCGGTGCGGGTGCCGCGCTGGCTGCCGACGCCCGCCCGCCGCCGCGCGCGCCGAGCGGTGGCCACCATGCTCGAGGTCGCCGACGAGATGCTCCAGGCGTGCCGTGCGGACCCGGATCGCGACGCCCCGCTGGTACGGGCGCTGATGGCCGCCACCGATCCGGTCACCGGCGCGGCGCTGTCGGACCGGGACGTGTGCAACGACCTGCTGATCTTCATGCTCGCCGGGCACGACACCACCGCGACGGCGCTGACGCATTCACTGTGGGCGTTGGGTCACCATCCCGACCTGCAGAACAGGGTGGCCGCGGAGGTCGCCGAGATCGGCAGCGGGGAGTTGACCCCCGCCGACGTGCCGCGGCTGCAGTACACCCGCCAGGTGCTCAACGAATCGCTGCGGCTGTGCCCGCCCGCCGCCGGCGTCGGCCGGCTGGCGCTGGACGACTTCGACGTGGCCGGTTACCGGGTCGAGGCGGGCACCATCGTCGCCGTCGGCATCCAGGCCGCGCATCGCGATCCCGCGCTGTGGGCCGACCCGATGGCGTTCGACCCGGAGCGATTCGCCCCGGAGGCGGCGGCCACGCGCGCCCGGTGGCAGTTCGTTCCGTTCAGCGGCGGTCCGCGGTCGTGCATCGGGGAGCACTTCGCACTGCTGGAGACGACGCTGGCGCTGGCGACGATCGTCTCGGCGGTCGAGATCCGCTCCCTCGAGGCGGACTTTCCCGTCGAGGTGCCCTATACGACGGTCGCCAAGGGCCCGATCCCGGTCCGCCTGACGGCGCGGCGCAGAGGTTCTCCTACACCCTGTAGTTGACGGCGAGGGACCGACTGGGACACTGGTGGGCATGCGTTCCGACCCAAAGGCGGCCACCTCGGCACGGCTCTTCGACGAGGCCTCCGCCGTCATCCCCGGCGGGGTCAACTCGCCGGTCCGTGCGTTCAACTCGGTGGGTGGGACGCCGCGGTTCATCACCAAGGCCGCGGGCTACTGGCTCACCGACGCCGACGACAACCGCTACGTCGACCTGGTCTGTTCGTGGGGGCCGATGATCCTCGGCCACGCGCATCCCGCCGTCGTGGATGCGGTGCAACGGGCGGCCGCCGACGGGCTGAGCTTCGGGGCGCCGACGCCGTCGGAGAGTGACCTGGCCCGGGAGATCGTCGGTCGCGTCGCCGCGGTGGACAAGATCCGGTTGGTCAACTCCGGCACCGAGGCGACGATGAGCGCGATCCGGTTGGCCAGGGGCTTCACCGGCCGGGCCAAGATCGTCAAGTTCTCGGGCTGCTACCACGGTCACAGCGACGCGCTGCTGGCCGACGCCGGTTCCGGCGTCGCGACGCTGGGTCTGCCGTCCTCGCCTGGTGTCACCGGCGCGGCCACCGTCGACACGATCGTGTTGCCCTACAACGACATTGGTGCCGTGGAGCAGGCGTTCGCCGAGTTCGGCGACGACATCGCGTGCGTCATCACCGAAGCCGCGGCGGGCAACATGGGCGCCGTGCCGCCACTGCCCGGCTTCAACGCCGCGCTGCGCCGCGTCACCGCCGAGCACGGCGCGCTGCTCATCCTCGACGAGGTGATGACGGGTTTCCGGGTCAGCCGATCCGGTTGGTACGGGCTGGATCCCGTCGACGCGGACCTCTTCGCGTTCGGCAAGGTGATGAGCGGCGGTCTGCCGGCCGCCGCGTTCGGTGGCCGCGCCGAGGTGATGGAACGGCTCGCTCCGTTGGGGCCGGTGTATCAGGCGGGCACGCTGTCGGGGAACCCGGTCGCGATGGCCGCCGGCCTGGCCACGCTGCGCGCCGCCGACGACGCCGTGTACGCCGCGCTGGACGCCAACGCCGACCGTCTCGCAGGTCTGCTCACCTCGGCGTTGACGGAAGCGTCGGTGGCGCACCGCATTTCGCGGGCCGGCAACATGCTCAGCGTCTTCTTCACCGAGGATCGGGTGGTGGACTTCGCCGGGGCGAAGGCCACCGAGACGTGGCGCTTCGCGCCGTTCTTCCACGCCCTGCTCGACGCGGGCGTCTACCCGCCGTGCAGCGCCTTCGAGGCGTGGTTCGTCTCGGCGGCACTCGACGACGACGCGTTCGACCGCATCGCGTCCGCCCTCCCCGCCGCGGCCCGCGCCGCAGCCGAAGCGCAGAGGCCCGCGTGACCGACGTCGACCCCCGCAAGACCGTCGTGCACGTGATGCGCCACGGCGAGGTGTACAACCCGGACAAGATCCTCTACGGCCGCCTGCCCGACTTCCACCTCTCCGACAAGGGCCGCGCCCAGGCGGCGCGGGTGGCCGACTGGCTGGCGACCCACGACGTCACCTACGTCGTCGCCTCGCCGTTGGAACGGGCGCAGGAGACGGCCGGACCCATCGCGGCCACGCACGGCCTGCCGATCGACACCGACGGCGACCTCATCGAATCGGAGAACGTCTTCGAAGGCGAGCGGGTGTCGCCGGGGGACGGCGCGCTGCGCAACCCGCGCAACTGGTGGCATCTGCGCAATCCGCGCAGCCCGTCGTGGGGTGAGCCGTACACCCACATCGCCGAGCGCATGCAGGCGGCGCTGTTCCGGGCCCGCGACCACGCCCTTGGCCACGAGGCGGTCTGCGTCAGCCACCAGCTGCCGACGGCGACGCTGCGGCGGTCGCTGACCGGCCAGACGTTGCACCACCTGCCCACCGCGGCGAACCGTATGTGCAACCACGCGTCGCTGACGTCGTTCTACTTCCACGACGAGGCGCTGGTCGGCTGGAGTTATGCGGAGCTGGCTGGCCAGTGAGGCGGTTGGCGGTTTCTCTGGTGTCGGCGGCGGTGCTGTTGACCGGTTGTGCGACCGGTGACGACGCGGTCGCCCAGGGGGGCACGTTCGAGTTCGTGGCGCCGGGCGGCAAGACCGACATCCTCTACGACCCGCCGGACGGCCGACACCGCCCCGGCAGGATCAGCGGCCCGCTGCTGACCGACCCCGAGAAGACCGTCTCGGTGGACGACTTCGCCGGCAAGGTCGTCGTCGTCAACGTATGGGGACAGTGGTGCGGGCCGTGCCGCTCGGAGATCCCCGAATTGGAGAAGGTGTACGAGGCCACCCGCGCCCAGGGGGTCGAATTCCTCGGCATCGACGTCCGCGACAACAACCGTGACGCCGCGGTCGACTTCGTCACCGACCGCAAGGTCACCTACCCGTCCATCTACGACCCGGCCATGCGCACCATGATCGCCTTCGGCGGCAGGTATCCCACGACGGTCATCCCCTCGACGGTCGTGCTGGACCGCCAGCACCGGGTCGCCGCGGTGTTCCTGCGCGAACTGCTGGCCGAGGACCTGATGCCCGTGGTGCAGAAGCTGGCGTCCGAGAAGTGACGGTTCTCGCGGCTGGTCTCGACCAGGTCGGCACCCTGGTGTCGGCCGGTCCGTTGGTCCTCGCGGTACTCGTCAGCGTGCTGGCCGGGTTCGTCTCGTTCGCCTCGCCGTGCGTGGTGCCCTTGGTGCCCGGCTATCTGTCCTACCTGGCGGCCGTCGTCGGGGTGGACGACCGCGACGCCTCCGCCGTCGCGGTGAGGACGGCGCGACTGCGCGTGCTCGGGGCGGCCGCCCTGTTCGTGGCCGGGTTCACCGTGGTGTTCGTGCTCGGCACCGTTGCGGTGCTCGGGTTGACCACCACGCTGTTGATCAACCAGCTTCTGCTGCAACGCATCGGCGGTGTGGTCACCATCGTGATGGGGCTGGTGTTCGTCGGCTTCATCCCGGCGTTGCAGCGCGAGGCGCGGTTCGCCCCGAAACTGCTGTCGACGATCGGCGGGGCACCGCTGCTCGGCGCGGTGTTCGCCCTCGGCTGGACGCCGTGTCTGGGCCCGACGTTGACCGCGGTGATCGCCGTGGCGTCGGCCACCGACGGCACCAACGTGGCCAGGGGTGTCGTCCTCGTCGTCGCCTACTGCCTGGGTTTGGGAATCCCGTTCCTGCTGTTGGCCTTCGGGTCCGCCGGAGCGGTGCGGGGCCTGGGGTGGCTGCGCCGTCACACCCGCACCATTCAGATCTTCGGCGGCGTGTTGTTGATCGTCGTCGGCGTCGCCCTGGTGACCGGGGTGTGGGCGGACTTCATCTCGTGGGTTCGCGACGCGTTCGTCAGCGACGTGCGGTTGCCGATATGAGGGTGCTGAAACGCCTTGGCGCGTATGCGAGGAACACCTGGCGCACGTTGACGTCGATGGGCACGGCGCTGGCGCTGCTGTTCCTGCTGGCGCTGGCGGCCATCCCCGGTGCCCTGGTGCCGCAGCGCAGCCTCAACGCGGGCAAGGTCGACGAGTACCTCGCACAGCACCCCACGATTGGTCCGTGGCTGGACCGGGTGCAGGCGTTCGACGTGTTCTCCAGTTTCTGGTTCACGGCCATCTACGCGCTGCTGTTCATCTCGCTGGTGGGCTGTCTGACTCCGCGGCTGGCCGAACACGTCCGCAGCATGCGGGCCACGCCCGTCGCCGCGCCGCGAAACCTCGCGCGGCTGCCCAAGCATCAGAGCCTCGTCGCGGCCGGGGACGTGGAGACCGTCGCCGCCGGGATCGAGGAGAGGCTGAAGGGTTGGCGACACACGAGCCGCCGCGAGGGCGACGTCGTCGAGGTGTCGGCGGAGAAGGGCTATCTCCGCGAGTTCGGCAACATCGTCTTCCACTTCTCGCTGCTCGCCCTGTTGATCTCCATCGCGGTGGGCAAGCTGTTCGGCTACGAGGGCAATGTCATCGTCGTGGCCAACGGCGGCCCGGGATTCTGCTCGGCGTCACCGGCCGCCTTCGACTCGTTCCGGGCGGGCAACACCGTCGACGGCACCTCGCTGAATCCGATCTGCTTGCGCGTCAACGACTTCGACGCCGACTATCTGCCAAGTGGACAGGCGCTGAGCTTCGCGGCCAACGTCGAGTACCAGGCCGGGGACGACCTCACCACCGACACGTGGCGGCCCTATCGGCTCGAGGTCAACCACCCTCTTCGCCTGGGCGGGGACCGGCTGTACCTGCAGGGCCACGGTTACGCCCCGACGTTCACGGTCACCTTTCCCGACGGACGCACCCGCACGCAGACCGTGCAGTGGCGTCCCGACGACCCGATCACGCTGCTCTCGTCCGGGGTCATCCGGGTCGACCCGCCCGCAGGCACCTATCCCGACGCCGGGGAGCGGCGCAAGAATCAGATTGCGATCCAGGGCCTGTTCGCGCCGACCGAACAGCTCGACGGCAAGCTGCTGTCGTCGAGCTTCCCCGCGCTGCGGGATCCCGCGGTGGCCATCGACGTGTACCGCGGCGACACCGGTCTGGACACCGGGCGCCCGCAGTCCCTGTTCACCCTCGATCCGCGCCTCATCGAACAGAAGCGGCTCACCAAGCAGGCGCGGGTCAATCTCAAGGCGGGTCAGTCGACCCGGTTGAACGACGGCACCGTGGTCCGCTTCGACGGTGCGGCGCCGTTCATCAACGTGCAGGTCTCGCACGATCCCGCCCAGATCTGGGTGCTGGTGTCGGCGATGACGATGATGGCGGGGCTGCTGGTGTCGCTCGTGGTGCGACGGCGCCGCATCTGGGTTCGGGTTTCCCCGTCCTCGCCGGGTACCGTTGACGTCGAGCTGGGCGGACTCGCCCGCACCGACAACTCCGGGTGGGGCGACGAGTTCGAGAGGCTGGCGGCGCGTCTGGTGCCCTCGGCACGAGAAGGCGGGAGAGAGCGCGCGTGAACGGTCCCCACATCGACATTGGGCTAGCCCGCTATTCGGATCTGGCGTTCACGTCCACGATCGTGGTGCTGGTCATCGCGCTGCTGCTGCTGGCCGTCGAGCTGGCCTACAGCGGAAGCCGCCGGGCCGACGCCCGCGAGCTGGTGACGGCGAACGCGAGCGCCGTCGGCGCCGACAGCGGTACCCCTGGCGTCGTCGTCGATGCGCCGCGGCGTCCGGTCGACGAGCGGATCGGGCGGGCCGGCCTGGCACTGGTGTACGTCGGCACGGCCATGCTGCTGGTCTGCATCGTGCTGCGCGGATTGGCGACCTCACGCGTGCCGTGGGGCAACATGTACGAGTTCATCAACCTGACGTGCTTCTGCGGGCTGGTGGCGGCGGCGATCACCTTGCGCAGGCCGAAGTTCCGTGCGCTGTGGGCGTTCGTGCTGCTGCCGGTGCTGATCCTGCTCGCGGTGTCGGGCAAGTGGCTGTACTCCAACGCCGCACCCGTGATGCCCGCGCTGCAGTCCTACTGGTTGCCCATCCACGTGTCGGTCGTCAGCCTCGGCTCGGGGGTGTTCCTGGTCGCGGGCGTGGCGAGCATGCTGTTCCTGGCCAAGATGTCACCGCTGGGCGACCCCGGTCGGCCGGGCCGGTTGGCCGCCGTCATCGCGCGCCTGCCCGACGCGCAGACCCTGGACCGCATCGCCTACCGCACCACGATCTTCGGGTTTCCGATCTTCGGCTTCGGCGTGATCTTCGGTGCCATTTGGGCCGAGGAGGCATGGGGCCGGTACTGGGGCTGGGACCCCAAGGAGACTGTCGCGTTCATCGCCTGGGTCGTCTACGCCGCGTATCTGCACGCCCGCTCGACGGCGGGTTGGCGGGACCGCAAGGCCGCATACATCAACGTCGTCGGGTTCGTGGCGATGGTGTTCAACCTGTTCTTCATCAACCTGGTCGTGACCGGGCTGCACTCATACGCAGGGGTGGGCTGAGATTGATCCGGACGTCCGAACCACCGAGTTTCCGCGCGCAGCAACGGTTCAGCGATCCCTCGCTTGCCATTCCGCCGGAGTGGACGGCTCCGACCCCGCCCCACGGCATGCCCGTCGTCACGCTTCCGACGCGCCCCGCACCGGCACCGGAGCCCGACGTGGCGGCGCCGTTCCTGGATCCGTCGACGGTCGCGCTGCTGGGCCAACCCAAGCGCACGCCGACCGCGGGCTGGCGCCGCTGGCTCTACCTGGCGTCGGGCACCCTGGTCAACCTCGGCGAGGGTCCACGGGCCCTCCGCCGTGACGAGCTCGCCGCGCAGGCCAGTCGGCCGCTGCGCGGGTGCTACCGGATCGCCATGCTGTCCCTGAAGGGCGGCGTCGGCAAGACCACGATCACCGCGACCCTCGGTGCGACGTTCGCCTCCGTGCGCGGGGACCGGGTCATCGCGGTCGACGCCAACCCCGACCGCGGCACCCTGAGTCAAAAGGTGCCGCTCGAGACGCCGTCGACCGTGCGGCACCTGCTGCGTGACGCCGAGGGCATCACCAGCTACGGGGACGTCCGCCACTACACCTCGCAGGGGCCGAGCCGGCTGGAAGTGCTTGCCTCGGAAAGTGATCCGGCCGTCTCGGAGGCGTTCAGCAGCGACGACTACGCGCGCACCCTCGAGGTGCTCGAGCGCTTCTACAGCCTGGTGCTCACCGACTGCGGCACCGGCATGCTTCATTCGGCGATGTCAGCGGTGCTGAGCAACGCCGACGCGTTGATCGTCGTCAGCTCGGGTTCGGTCGACGGGGCCCGCAGCGCGTCGGCGACGCTGGACTGGCTCGACGCCCACGGCTATCAGCAGCTGGTGCTCAACTCGATCGCGGTGGTCAACGCGGTTCGGCCGCAATCGGGTCGGGGCGGTTCACGCGTCGACCAGGGCAAGGTCGTCGACCACTTCTCCCGCAGGTGCAAGGCGGTGCTCCAGGTGCCGTTCGATCCGCACCTGGAGGAGGGAGCGGAGATCAGCCTGGAACGGTTGAAGCCGGAGACGCGCGAGGCCGTGATGGAGTTGGCCGCCGTGGTGGCAAGCGGATTTCCCGGCGCGCAGTGACCAACTGAGACGGCAATCCCGGCTAGCGAGGATCCTTGCCGTGGTTGAGCCGGTTCAGGAATTCGGGGTCGTCGTCCGGCCCGATGGTCCTGGTCCTCGGCCGGTTGGCGGTTGCGCGCACCAGGCGCCAGGCCCCATAGGCCAGGCCTGCCAGGATGACGACGAGGAGAACGAACTGAAGCACAAAAACCTCCTTGCAGTAAATAATACGCGTCGTCGGTAGGCTCGGGTTCGTGTCTGGTGCTGCAGAGGGTGGGAGTGACGCGACTCGGGCGGCGACGCGCCCCGGATCGCGAATGGTTCTCGACGTCTTGGTCTACACGCTCGCCCGGATCCTGCTGGTCGCCGTCCTTGCCGTCGCCATCTACTTCGGCGGAAAGGCGCTCGGCATCGGCGAGTTCCCGATCGTCATCCCGATGTTGTTCGCGATCGTGCTGGCACTTCCGCTGGGAATCTGGCTGTTCGCCCCGCTGCGGAACCGTGCCACCGCCAGCATCGCCGTGTTCGACGAACGTCGCCGCCGCGACCGCGAGCAGCTGCGTTCCCGGTTGCGCGGTGACGAGCCGCCCCGCTCGTGACCAAAGTATGACGACGGCACCTCGGTCGGCATTCGGGGCCGAATTCGTCGGCGCCGCAGGTTTTCTCAACTCCTCGACCTACGGGCTGCCGCCGACCTTCCTGCTCGACGGTCTGCACGCGCGCATCGCGCAGTGGCAGGCCGGCACCATGGACGTGCCCTCGTTCGACGAATCGGTGGATCGTGGCCGCACCGCCTACGCGGACCTCGTCGGCGTGCCCGTCGAATCGGTGGCCATGGGCGGCAGTGTGTCGGCCCTGCTGGGTCTGGTCGCGGCGGCCGTTCCCGACGGAGCCACGGTGGCCACGCTGGGCGGCGAATTCACCAGCACCACCTTTCCGTTCGCCAGCCAGGCGGGCCGCGGCGTGACCGTCACCGAGTTGCCGGCCGACGAGTTGATCGCCTCCGCCACAACCTACGACGTGGTGACGGCGAGCCTGGTGCAGTCCGCCAGCGGTGAGGTGCTCGACGTCGAGGGGTTGCGGGCGGCGGTCGCGGGCACCGACACGCTCACCGTTCTCGACGTGACCCAGGCGGTCGGCTGGAAGGCGCTCGACCTCGGCTGGGTCGACGTCACCGCCGCCGCGGTCTACAAGTGGCTGTTGGCGCCGCGGGGCACGGCCTGGATGTCGTTGAGCGAGAGGGCGTCCGCACGGATGACTCCGCACCTGGCCAACTGGTACGCCGGCGAGCAGCCGTGGTCGTCGATCTACGGTCTGCCGCTGAGGCTGGCCGAGGACGCCCGCCGGTTCGACACGTCGCCCGCGTGGTTCGGCGTGTTCGGGGCGGGACTGACCATGCCCTGGTTGGCCTCGCTGAACCGCCGTGAAGTCGAGGCGCACTGTGTGGGGCTGGCCACCCGGCTGCGCGCCGAATACGACCTGCCGCCCGTCGACTCGGCGATCGTGGCGCTGCCGTTCGCCGACGCCGCGCAGGCCGCGGGGAGGCTGACGGCGGCCGGCATCCGGGCGTCGATCAGGGCCGGCGCGGTGCGGGTGGGCTTTCACCTGTACAACACCGAGGACGACCTCCAGGCGCTTCTCGACGCGCTGGCCGGCTAGCGCGACCTACCCGTCGAGCTGCCCGGCGATCCCGCGCTCGATACCCGCCCTGGTCGACGGCGGCAGCACCACGAGGCCCTCGAGTTCCTTGCCCGCCAGCTCGTAGGCGTGTCCGCGTTCGTTCTGCGTCGCGCCGGTGTCCGCGGCGACGCTCAGCAGACTGCGGGCGCGGGCGATCCGCTGCTGCTGCTCGGGGGAGAAGTCGCTGCGGCGCCGACGAATGGCCTCGGTCTCGGCCGCGTCGAACGCCGTCGTGTAGTCCTCGACGGCCGCGAGGTACTGGGCGGCGGCCTCGCGGTCGTCGAGCAGGTCCTCGGCCGTGCCGGGGCGCAGCAGGTCCGCCCGCAGCTTGGCCTTGTGGAACTCCGCGGTCAGCGGTGCCCGCAGGTCGGTCATCAGCGGAAAGTCCAGGAGTTTGGCCGGGTCCAGCTCGTAGGACAACCAGCGGGTGTCGGTCCGCGCGTGCTCGTCGAGGGTGCGGGTGACGATGCGCCACAGCGTCGCCGGGTTGGCCGGGGCGGGGGCGGGCCGCCCCTCGCGTTCAGCGGGCGGGGGTGCCGAGAGACCCTGCACTCGCTTCCAGACGCTGATTCCGGCGAAGACGACGCCGGCCACCGGGACGAGCATCAGCAGGAGCTCCGCCAACCGGAACACGATGCCCATGAGGCCAGGATGTCATCAGCCGAACGCGAGGGCCGCCGCCACCGCGATCGACCACACCAACATCGTCAGCCCGGTGTCACGCAGCACGGGGATCAGGTCGCGGCCGCCGAGACCGGACCGCACCGGTCCGGCGGCCCGCACCGCCAGTGGCAGCGCCACCAGACCGGCCGCACACCACGGCGTCGCGAGCATCAGCACCAGCGTCAGCACGAAGGCCAGCGCGACGAGCACCTGGAACAGCAGGCGGGTGCGGCGGTCGCCGAGCCGCACCGCCAGAGTGATCTTGCCCGACTCGGTGTCGGTCGGAATGTCGCGCAGGTTGTTGGCCACCAGCACGGCTGACGACAGCGCGCCGGTCGCCACGGCGAGCGCGGCGCCGACCCAGTCCACCCGCTGCGCCTGGGTGTACTGCGTGCCGAGGACGGCGACGAGGCCGAAGAACACGAACACCGCGATCTCGCCGAGCCCGATGTAGCCGTAGGGCTTCGAGCCCCCGGTGTACAACCAGGCCCCTGCGATGCACACCGCGCCGACGGCGATCAGCCACGGCTGGCTGACGATCGCCAGCACCAGGCCGGCCGCGGCGCCGACGCCGAGGCTGACCGCGGCCGCGGTCGCCACGGCACGGGGTGAGGCCAGCCGCGAGCCGACCAGGCGCAGCGGCCCGGCGCGCACGTCGTCGGTGCCGCGGATGCCGTCGGAGTAGTCGTTGGCGTAGTTGACGCCGACGATCAGGGCCAGCGACACCACCAACGCCAGCAGCGCCCGCCACCACACGGCGTCGCCCAGCCACGCCGCTGCTCCCGTGCCCGCGATCACCGGGGCGACGGCGTTGGGCAGCGTGCGGGGACGGGCGCCCTCGACCCACTGCGCAAGAGTTGCCACGCCGGTCATCGTCGCACGGGTCGCGCTCAGCGCTCGGGTGGCAGGTGCTCGACGCCGCCGCTGCCCGGCACCAGCGTGCGGGTCACCGTCCGGCGGTAGGCGTCGCGCGCCACGTCTCCGGACAGCTTCACGGCACCCCAGTCGACGTCGGGCCGGCCGACGAGCCGGCTGGGAATCTCGTGCAGGGTGCCGAAGACCGTCAGGGCGGCGAAGACCCCGCCGATGTCGCGGCGCCGGTCCTCGGTCAGGAACGGCCGCGGCGACTCGATCACGGCCAGGGGCGTGGTGGCCACGCCGGCCCGCACCGTCGCGACGTCGTGGACGCAGGGAAACAGGAACGCCATGGGCCAGCTGATCAGCACGGGCCCCTTGTCGGCCAGGAACTCGGTGAGCCCGATCGACGACCTCAGCCGGGGGCCGGTGAAGGCCAGCCAGCCGAGCGCGTCGGTCCGGCCGTCGACCGCGCGCAGGCGCACCCGGTCCGCACCGGCCGGGATGACGGTGGCGTCGACGCCGAGGGACCGCCACAGGGGGTGCGCCGGATCCTCGTCGGAGGCGGGCCGGTCGACGGGCGTGCGGTCACCGAGCGGGGTGACGCCGCCACCGTCGGCCCGGCCGAAGTCGAAGGCGAGGTGGTTGCCGCCGTCGGTGCGACCCGCGACCGACACGGTGACTCCGCCGTTGGCGGGCTGCGGGGGGAGGACGAACCAGGGGCTCGTCATGCTGCCGGTGGCCTGGACGTCGGGAGCGCGGCTGCCCCAGAGGAACGTCGACGCGCCGGTGCCCGGTGGGTCCGGTGGCGGGGCGTCGGCCGGGTAGCCGCTCTGCCGGTCGAAACCGGCCAGCTGCTCGCCGGCCTCACTGGAGAGGCCCAGTCTCGGCCCGTCGGGCAGCACCTCGACGTCGTCGGCCAGGCCGCACACCCGGGTGCCCGCGACGCGGTTCAGGTTGACCGCAGCCAGTGAACCCTCGGGCCGTCGCAGCGGAGCGGCGACGAAGGAGGCCAGCAGCAGGGCGAGCACCACGCCGACGGCGGTCAGCGTCGTGACCGCGGGGCTGGCCGCCGGGGCCCGCGCGAGGCGGTGGCGGTAGAGCAGTGCCGAGACCACGACGACCGCGGCGAGCCACGGCCACGGCTGGTTCAACGAAAGACCCAGCGGCCGTGGTGGTTCCGACGGCCACGGCACGTCGTAGACCACGGGCAACCACCACGCGTTGGGCCCGTCGAGCGCCACCGCGGCGGCGCCGATCAGCAGCGCGGTACCGACGACGCCGACGACGGTCGGATATCGGTCGGGCGTGCGGGCGCGGCGCGTCACCAGCACCACCCCCACCGTCAGCAGCGCCGCGATCGGCCCCGCCGCCGCCCCGAGGTGATAGGACCACTTCGACGGCGACACCGCGAACAGCAGCAGCGCGACCACGGTCACCGCGGCCATCCGCAGCGCCGCGCGACCGACCACGTCACGGTGCGCCCGTGGCAGCGCCGACAGCCCGACGACGGGAATCATGGCTGCCGCCAACATGATTGGCATCCGCTTGGCGGCGCTGCCCTGCTGGTCGGACCCCAGGAGGTAGCGGTACCGGTCGGGTTCGTCCCACCACGGCAGCGCCGGGCCGAAGAAGGTGTGCCAGTCGCTCGCGATCAGCAGGGCGTCCCACGTCTGGTCGGCGAACACGACGGTGAGACCAACGGCAGCAACGCAACTCAGTGCCGCCACGTGGGCGGCCACCTGCCACCGCGTGGGCGAGGCGGCCCGCAGTGCCGCCAGCATCCGCGGCGCGAACACCACGACGGGCGCCAGCACCAGGAGCCCGTTGGGGCTGATGGGCACGGTCAGGCCGACGGTCAGCGCCAGCAGGGCCAGCTCGCGCAGGCCGCGCGCCCGCATCGCCAGCGCCAGCGACACCACCACCGCGAACGCGACGTAGGACTCTGGCCGCGTGCCCAGGTTGAACGGCAGCCAGGCGGCGAGCAGGCACACCGCGGCGACCACTCGCACCCGTCCCGTCGCCGCGCGGACCGGCAGCGCGGCGCCCAGCACGCCGCGACTGAACACCAGCCAGGTGGCCACGGCCAGCAGCGTGCTGGGAAGCCGCAACCACAGGGGTGCGATGCTGACCGCGGTCCACGGGGCGAGGAGTTCCTGGCTGAACGCGAACGGCACCTCGGCGGCGTTCCACCAGCGGTAGTAGTTCCCGGGGTTCCCGGTCGCGGCGACGTTGCGCGCGATCGTCGCCGCCCATCCGTCGTCGACGGCGAGCGGTCCGATCACCGCCCACGTGGCCAGCGTGGCGACGACGCCGACGTCGACCCACCACGACCGGCGCCACCGCACGCGCCGGAGACCGGGGCGCGACGGCCGGACGAGCAGCGCCAGCACGCCGGCCGCAGCCCCGAGCTGAACGCCGATCAGGCCGTACTTCAGCGCACCCGGCGAGGTGCCGAACGGGTCGGCGACCTCGACCGTCACGGTCAGCCCGGCCGCGTCGGCCGGGTCGAGATCGGTGTGGAAGCCGAACACCTGCGGAACCGGCTGGCCGGGGAGATCCGTGCGCCGGCCGTCCGGCGCGTCGACGCCGACCCCGTCGCGTCCCGCGGTCACCACCACGCGACAGTCCGCCGCGGTCGTCGGGCCCAGGTCGACCGTGACGCCGCCCACCCGGGCGGCGCCGCCCGTGACCACCAGCCCGCCCGGCTCGGGTCCGGTTGCCAGCGCCACGGTGGCCGGTCCCGCCGTGGCCGCGGCTCGCAACGCCGAACAGGGCACGGTGGCCGTCATCGCGTTGGGCCGGTACGGCGTCACGACCGCCGAGCTCGAGGCGACCGGTTGCCCAGGAACGGGCCAGGTGACGGTGGAGGTGTCGAGCCACACCGGCGCGAACGGCAACGCCACCGCGGCCAGCACGCCCAGCAGGCCGAGCAGCAGCGTCGGCCACGTGCGCGTGCTCCGGAAGTCAGCCGTGCTGGACGTAGTCAGTGCATGCCTTGCCGGATCGGTGGGTGAGTGCCAACGACGAGATTGTCACCAGACGCCGCGATGGCGCGAGCCCGCCGCCCGGTCGTCACAGCACCGTCATGATGCGCCCGACGAAGCTTCGTCGGGCGCATGGCCGACAATGGGCTCATGCTCGCAGTGATCGGTGGCAGTGGCTTCTACTCGTTCTTCGGCTCGGATGCCCGCAGTATCAGCGTCGACACCCCGTACGGGCCGCCGAGCGGCGCCATCACCGTCGGGACGGTGGGGAACCACGAGGTCGCGTTCTTGCCCCGTCACGGCGCCAACCACGAGTTCTCCCCGCACACCGTGCCGTACCGCGCGAACATGTGGGCGTTGCGCGCACTTGGCGTGCGGCGCATCTTCGCCCCGTGCGCGGTGGGCAGCCTGACCACGGACCTCGGCCCGGGGTCGATGGTGGTGCCCGATCAGCTGGTGGACCGCACCAGTGCCCGCGCCGACACCTACTTCGACACCGGCGGCATCCACGTCGGGTTCGCCGATCCCTACTGCCCGACGCTGCGGGCCAACGCCGCGGAACTGCCCGGGGTGGTCGACGGCGGCACGATGGTGGTGATTCAGGGTCCGCGCTTCTCGACGCGCGCCGAGAGTCGCTGGTTCGCATCGCAGGGCTTCACGCTGGTCAACATGACCGGCTACCCGGAGGCGGTGCTCGCCCGGGAGTTGGAGATGTGTTACGCGGCAATCGCCTTGGTGACCGACCTGGACGCGGGCATCGAGTCCGGTGCGGGCGTGACGGCCGTCGACGTGTTCGCCGAGTTCGAGAAGAACCTGGTGCCGTTCAAGAAGCTGGTGCACGAGGCCATCGAAAGCGTGGCCCAGGACCGCACCTGTACGCAGTGCCGTCCGCACGAGGGCGTCACCCTCCCGTTCGAGTTGCCGTGAGGGTCCTCGTCACCGGTGCCGCCGGGTTCATCGGTTCTCAGGTGTGCGCCGCGCTGAGGGCCGATGGCCACGAGGTCGTGGCGGTCGACGCGATGCTGTCCGCCGCGCACGGGGACGCGACCACGCCGCCCGAGGGCGTGCTGGAGGTCGACGTCCGCGACGCGTCGGGTATCGCCTCGCTGTTGCCGGGGGTCGACGTGGTGTGCCACCAGGCGGCCGTGGTGGGTGCGGGCGTCGATGCGTCCGATGCGCCGAACTATGGCAGCCACAACGACTATGGGACGACGGTCCTGCTGGCGGAGATGTTCGCCGCGGGCTGCCGGCGGCTGGTGCTGGCGTCGTCGATGGTGGTCTACGGCCAGGGCGGGTACGACTGTCCGGTGCACGGTCGGGTCGACCCGCTGCCCCGGGTGGCGGCGGACCTGGACTCCGGCGTCTTCGAGCACCGCTGCCCGATCGGCGGGGAGGAACTGCGCTGGCGACTGGTGGGCGAGGACGCACCACTGCGGCCGCGCAGCCTGTACGCGGCAAGCAAGACCGCCCAGGAGCACTACGCCCTGGCCTGGGCGGAGGCGACGGGCGGCTCCGTCGTCGCCCTGCGCTACCACAACGTCTACGGTCCGATGATGCCGCGCGACACCCCGTATTCGGGCGTGGCGGCGATCTTCCGGTCGGCCATCGAACGCGGCGAGCCGCCACGGGTTTTCGAGGACGGCGGCCAGATGCGAGACTTCGTCCACGTGACCGACGTCGCGGCGGTCAACGCCGCCGCGGTGCAGGCGGACACCGAGGGATTTGCGGCGTTCAACGTGTGCTCGGGCCGGCCAATCTCCATCATGGACGTCGCGACCAGGATCTGCGACGCCCGCGGCGGGCAGCCGCCGGTGGTCACCGGTCAGTACCGCAGCGGCGACGTCCGGCACATCGTGGCCGACCCCGCCGCGGCGGCCGACGTGCTCGGATTCCGTGCGGCGGTCGACCCGGCCGACGGCCTTCGGGAGTTCGCGTTCGAGCCGCTGCGGGGCTGATCGTTGGAAATTGACACGCGTCAAGTAATACTGGTCCGGTGAAGACCTCGATTTGCGACCAGTACGGCATCGACTTCCCGCTGTTCGCCTTCAGCCATTGCCGCGACGTCGTCGCCGCGGTCACCAACGCCGGCGGCCTCGGCGTGCTCGGCGGCACCGCGTTCACCCCGGAGGCGCTGGAGCGGGAACTCACCTGGATCGACGAACAGGTCCGCGGCAAACCGTACGGCGTGGACATCATCGTGCCCGCCAAGTTCGAGGGCAAGGGCGAGAAGCTCGACGCGGGCGCGCTCGTCGACCGCATTCCGGCCGAGTATCGAGAGTTCGTCACCGAACTGCTTGCCTCCCATGACATTCCCGACGATCACAAGCGCCGCGTCGGCGGCAGCAGCCTGTCCGGCGACACCGGCGAGGCGTTGCTCGAAGTGGCGTTGCGGCACCCAATCAAGTTGATGGCCAACGCGTTGGGCGTGCCACCGCCCTACATGATCGAGGCGGGTCGGTCCTCCGGGGTGCCGGTGGCGGCACTGGTGGGCGCCCGCGAGCACGCCCTCAAGCAGGTGGCCGCCGGGGTCGACCTGATCATCGCCCAGGGCACCGAAGCCGGCGGGCACTGCGGTGAGGTGTCGACGCTGGTGCTGGTGCCCGAGGTGCTCGACGCCCTCGCCGAGGTCGGCAGCGACATCCCGGTGCTCGCGGCCGGCGGCATAGTCACCGGACGCCAGATGGCGGCGTGCGTGGCGATGGGCGCCGCGGGGGCCTGGACCGGGTCGGTGTGGTTGACCACCGAGGAGGCCGAGACCGCACCGCACACTCGCGACAAGATGCTGGCCGCGACCTCACGTGACACCATCCGGTCGGCGGGCCGCACGGGTAAGCCGTCACGGCAACTGGTTTCGGAGTGGACCAACGCGTGGGCGCCGAATCCCGGTGGCCGGAAACCGTTGCCGTTGCCCCTGCAGTCGATGCTGGTCGAACCGACCCTGCGGCGCATCGACAAGCTGGCCGCCAGCGGTCATCCCGGCGCGCAGGAATTGGCAACCTACTTCGTGGGCCAGGGCGTGGGGTTGATGAACAAGGTGAAGCCCGCGCGCACCGTGGTGCTGGAATTCATCGAGGACTATCTCGTTGCCGCCCAACGGTTGAGCGACTCCGTCCCCGACTGAGGGGAAGGGGGTTACTCGCCGGCCAGCGGAAGCCGCACCTCGAAGCGCGCGCCGTTCTCCAGGTTGTAGGCCGACACGGTGCCGTGGTGGGCGTGTACCAAGCCGGCGGCAATCGCCAGCCCCAGCCCGGATCCGCTTGGCAGGGAGGCGTCTTCGCGTGGCACCCGGCCGTTCGACCCGCGGTAGGCGACGTCGAAGACACGCGCGAGGTCGGCTTCGTTGATGCCGACCCCGGTGTCGTCGACCCTGGCCCAGGCGCCCTCGCCGTCGGATCCGATGGCGAGTTCGACGCTGCCGCCCTCGGGGGTGTGGGCGATGGCGTTGGCGACGAGGTTGGACAGCACCCGCACCAGTGCACGGTCGCTTCCGATCACCCCGACGGGGGTGGTGGGTACCGAGGCGCGCAACGCGACACCGGCACGCTCGGCGGCGATGCGGTGCGCGGAGACCACGTCGTCGACGACCTCGTCGAGTGAGACCTTGTCGTAGGCGGGTTGCACGGCACCGGCGTTGATCTTCGACATCTCGAACAGGTCGTCCACCATCTCGGAGAGTCGAATGGTCTCGTGTTCGATGTGCTTGGCGTGCACCCGGATTTCGTCGTCCTCGACCACGCCGTCGGCGATGGCCTCCGCGACCGCACGGATCCCGGCCAGCGGCGTGCGCAGGTCGTGGCTGACGAACGCGACGAGTTGGCGGCGCGACTGCTCGGCGGTCTCGTCGGCCTCGCGGATCTGCTGTTCCCACACGGTGCGTCTGGCCTGGAACCGGGCCAGCATGATGGCGGCGGGGATCGTCACCACCGACACGATGACCAGCACGACCGCGATTCCCTCGTACCGCGGTGACAGCATGAAGCCGCTGGCTCCGAAGACACCGGTGAAGGTGGCCACGGTGGGAATCAGCACCAGCACGACCATGCTCAAGGTGAGGGACCACGACCGCGCCAACCGAATCAGTATCGCGCCCGCGACCACCACCGGCACCGAGCATGCGAGCGAGAAGCCGACGATCTCCCAGAGGTCAGTCGACGGCATACCGCTCCTCACTCCACATGTAACCGCGACCCCACACCGTCTGCACGCGATGCTCGTTGCCCAGCTTCGAGCGCAGCCGCTTGACGTGCACGGTGACGGTGGAGAGGTCGCCAAAGTCCCACTGCCACACCAGCTTCAACAGCTCTTCTCGCGTGAAGACGGTACCGGTGTGGGTGAGGAAGAACAGCAGGAGGTCGAATTCGCGGTTGGTGAGACTGACCGGCTGGCCCTTGACGGTCACCGACCGGGCGGCGGCTGAGACCGTCATGTCGCCGACGGTGATGACGACGGGTTGCGTGCCGGGCGCGGCCGGCGCCCGACGGAGTACCGACCGCACCCGCAGCGCCAACTCGCGGGGGCTGAACGGCTTGACGAGGTAGTCGTCGGCGCCCGCCTCGAGCCCGGCGATGCGGTCGTCCTCCTCGCCGAGAGCGGTCAGCAATATCACCGGCACCGCGTAGCCGCCGCGTTCGCGAAGGACCCGGCACAGGGCCAGGCCGTCCGGTCCGGGCATCATCACGTCCAGGACGGCAACGTCGATCTGCTCTGATCCCAGCATGCGCAGGGCTTGATTTCCGTCGCGAGCGACCAGGACGTCCAACCCGTCACGCTCGAGGTATCGGCGTACGACGTCGCGGACGACGTTGTCGTCGTCGGCGATCAGTACTCGGGTCACAACGTTTCAGAGTAGTCCGGCAAACGCCGTACCTGGGCCGACGTCACGGATTCGTTAGCGTTGGGCGCGGCGCCTCGCAGCAAGGGTGGTTAACCTGACGCCGTGGATTCTTCTCGGGTGACGGTGGTGATGCCCTGTCTCAACGAGGCGGAATCGCTTCCGGGCGTGCTTGCGCTGATTCCCGACGGGTACCGAGCGCTGGTCGTCGACAACAACAGCACCGACGGCACCGCCGAGGTGGCCCGACGCTGCGGAGCCACCGTGGTCGCGGAGTCGGCGCCCGGTTACGGTGCGGCCGTGCACGCCGGCATCGTCGCGGCGTCGACGCCGATCGTCGCGGTGATCGACGGCGACGGGTCGCTGGATCCACGGGAATTGCCCACGCTCGTCGAGGACCTCGACCGCGGTGCCGACATGGCCGTCGGCCGGCGCCGTCCGCTGCCGGGGGTGGGGTGGCCGTGGCACGCCCGCCTTGGCACGCAGGTGGTGTGCTGGCGGCTGCGTCGTAGACACGGCATCGCGGTGCACGACATTGCGCCGATGCGGGTGGCGCGCCGCGACGCCGTCGTCGGGCTGGGTGTAGAAGATCGCAGATCAGGGTATCCGCTGGAATTGTTGGTCCGGGCAGCAGCCGCGGGCTGGGTGGTCGCCGAGAGGGACGTCGCCTATGGTTCGCGCACCGGGGGGAAGTCAAAGGTCAGTGGTTCGGTGCGCGGCAGTTTCTTTGCGATAGTTGACTTTTGGCGGGTGATTTCGTGAGACCGGACGTGTCCGTGGCAGTGCTGGTGGTCGCCAAGGCGCCCGTTCCCGGTTTGGCGAAGACCCGCCTGGCGGCCACGCTGGGAGATGCGGCGGCCGCCGACATCGCGGCCGCCGCGCTGTTGGACACCCTGGACAGCGTCGCCAACGCACCCGTCGCGGCACGCATCGTGGCGATGACCGGCGATCTGGCCGCGGCGAGTCGTAGCGACGAGATCCGTTCTCGTCTGGCCGATTTCACGGTTGTCGAGCAGCGTGGCGACGACTTCGCCGACCGCCTCGCCAACGCACACGCCGACGCGTCCGTCGCCGCCGGTGGGCTGCCCGTCCTGCAGATCGGCATGGACACGCCACAGGTGAGCGCCGAGCTGCTGGACGAGTGCGGCACCGCGCTGCTGTCAGCCGACGCGGTGCTCGGCATGGCCCGCGACGGCGGGTGGTGGGTGCTCGGCATCACCGATCCGCGAAGCGCGGAGTGCCTGCGAGCGGTGCCGATGTCGACGTCGGAGACCGGCGCCGTAACGCTTGCCGCCCTTCGTGACACCGGGCTGACCGTGGGATTGGTTTCCGAGTTGGCAGACGTCGACACCGTCGACGACGTCGAAGCAGTTCGCCGGGCATGCCCGCCGGACAGTCGATTCAGTCGGGTGACCCTGGCTGTGGAGGTGGGACGTGCTGGGTAACTTGTATGACGAGGCGTTGACGGGCGAGCGATGTTGGATTCGCCATGACGACGGCAGCATTCAGGGACTTCCCGTGCACAGCTGGCTGCCCGGGGGCAAGCGCCTCGACAAGGCCTTCGATGCGGCGGTGCTCGACATGTGCGACGGGCCGACGATCGACTTGGGCTGCGGGCCGGGACGATTCGTCGCCCACCTGACCAAGCTCGGCATCCCGGCGCTGGGTGTGGACCAGTCGCAGACCGCCGTCGAGATGGCGCGCCGCAGCGGTGCGCCGGCCTTGCGGCGCGACGTCTTCGACCGGCTGCCCGGCATGGGCCGGTGGGGGACGGTGCTCCTGGCCGACGGCAACGTGGGCCTCGGTGGCGATCCGACGCGGGTCCTGCGTCGGGCCGGCGAGCTGATGCGCACCGGGGGACGTTGCGTCGCCGAATTCGACCCGAACATCAGCGGTGTGCACTCCCGCTGGGTGCGGCTCGAGTCGGCCACCACCGTCGGGCCGTGGTTCCCCTGGGCCTCGGTCGGCGTCGACTGCGCCAAGCGGCTGGCCGAGGAGGTCGGGCTTGCGGTCAAGGAAGTCCTGCCGATCGGTCAACGGGTGTTGGCCAGCCTCGCCGCCGCCTAGATCTCGCTACCAGTTGGTCAGGATGACGTGGTTGAGCACCAGGGCGCCAATCACGTTGACCCCCAACCACCACCGCTGTGAGCGCGCCGGCAGCAGTGCCCCGGCGGCGGTCAGCCATACGGTGTATGGCAACCAGATCCGCTCGACCTCGGCCTTGCTGAGCATGCTCAGATCCGCGCAGACGATGGCCAGCAGGGCGGCGAGCACCAGTAGGTTCAGCCCCGTCCGCTTCTTGATCAGCTGAAGGTCGAACGCCCGCGACACGCCCGCCACGGTGCCGAGACCGACGGCGCACACCACCGACGCGAAGTTGGCCCACGCCCAATACTGGAACGGCCGATTCATCGCGATGCCCTGCCAATAGCGTTGCTGCACCAGGACGTAACCGTCGAACCACCAGAAACCGGCCAGCGCGAACACCGCCATGACGGCCAGCGCGGCCACCACGGCGGGGACGAGGGCACGAAGGGCGGAGCGGACGTCCTTGGCAGTGACCAGCACGGCCACCGCGGGCAGAGCGATCAGGCCGAGCCCGTAGTTGAGGAAGATGCCCCAGCCCAGAAGCAGACCGGCCCCCGCCCCGGCCAGGAGCGACAGGCGCGTCGTGCCGCGGACCGCGAGGGCCAGCAGTGCCAGGCCCCACGCGGCCACCCCCGCGAAGTACCCGTCGGCAGACACCGCGATCCAGATCGCCGTCGGCGCCACGGCGACGAACGGCGCCGCGCGGCGAGCGAGTTCGTCGCCGGACAGGGCCCGCACGGTCACCAGGATCGCCGCGGACGCACTCGAGCCGACCAGGAGACACAGCAGGCCGGCCCACGCGCCACCGCTCAGCCCGATGCGGTCCAACCACACGAACGTCAGCAGCGCACCGGGCGGGTGCCCGGAGACGTGGGTGATCCACGAATCGGGTTGAAAGTCGAGGATTCTCGACGAGAACGACCGCAGCGCATACGGGATGTCGGTGATCGACGGCACCTGACGCAGGTACTCGTTGGTGGTTTCCAGCCGGCGGGCGAAACCGCGCGCCCAGCCGTCGACCATCGCCAGCGAGAACGCCCACGCGCACGCCGTTGCCCACGTCACCCACGGCACCGCCCGCCACGGCAGACGCCGGGCCACTGTCGGTCCCCACAGCGCGGTGGCGAATCCGATGGCGATCGCCGGGACCGTGCCCCACCCCACGTGGGCGTTCCACCACCCGAATATCGGCGCGGTCTGGGCGAACATCTCGATCTGGCGGGGTGTGCTGTTGATCATTGGCGTGACGATCCCCAGATTCAGATGGGGGACCGTGAACGCCGCGGCGACCAACACGAGGGCCAGGACGGCGGCAACGATCTCGCGGCGAGCTGACTTCACGCCTACCCACCCTAGGCGTGGCCCCTGTCGGGTCGCCGTGACGTCTCTCTGACGGCAGCTGATCGGGGTGATCGGCGTGAGGCCCCGTCGCCGGTAGGCCTCCGCGCAACCGGCGTTCGACGCCCTCGGGGCTCTCGCCGAACGGGTCGAAGCGCGACGTCACGTGCCTCGGTCGTAACCGTATGTGGTGTAATCCTTTTCGTGGTCGACGGTGCGGGCGAGGTGGGCGCCGTCCGGCCCTCGACGTTTGGGACGTCGGGTTGCACCCCCGTCGGCACCGGCACCGCGTCACACGAGGCGTCTTGGCAGGCGTCGACGGTGGGTACCTAGTGCCCATGCGGCTCGCGACGTTCAACATCCTGCACGGCAGAACGGTGGGTGACGGCGTCGTCGACGTGCGCAGGCTGCAGGAATGTGTGCGCGCGATCAACCCCGACGTACTGGCGTTGCAGGAAGTCGACGTCGACCAGCCGCGCTCCAACCTGGTCGATCTGACCGCCGCGGCAGCCGAGGCCATGGGGGCGGTGACCCACCGCTTCGTCGCGGCCATCGCGGGCACGCCCGGCGCGACCTGGAGCGCCGCCACCGGCGACGAGCAACCGGGTGCGGCCGCGTACGGAATTTCGCTGCTCTCGCGCTACCCGGCCACGTCGTGGCAGGTGGTGCGGATGCCCAGAATTCCGGTCAAGGTGCCGGTGTACGTGCGCGGACTCAATCGCATGATCATCGTCGACGAGGAACCGCGGGCCGCGGTGATCGGCTGCTTCGAGACTCCGCTCGGCCCGCTCACCGTCGCCAACACCCATCTGTCCTTCGTCCCGGGCTGGAACCGGCGTCAACTGCGACGCATCGTGCGCGATCTGCGCGGCCTGCCGGGACCCCACGTGCTCGCCGGTGATCTGAACCTGGGGGCCGGCGCGGTGCGGCGGTGCTCGGGCATGCGAGCCCTCGCCGCGGCGCCGACCTTCCCCCAGGACGCTCCGAGTCGACAGCTCGACCACCTGCTGACCGACGATCGCGGTTTGGTCGCGACGGGTGCGCTGGCACCCGAGATGCCCATCTCCGACCACCGGCCACTGATCGTCGACGTCGAACGACGTTGACGACCGCGGCGGTGTTTGGATTCGTCTGCCAGGGGTACGACGCAGACAGCACGTCGTCGGCGTGCGACGTCCTTCAGGAGCCCCGGTGCGTACGGACTTTCGCCAGCAGCTCGAGTCGCTGCAAGACGACCTGGGCGCGATGTGCGCCTTGGCGGGCGACGCCGTCGGCAACGCCACCCGTGGCCTGCTCGACGTCGACGAGGACGCGGCCCGCGAGGTGGCCCGCGACATCGGTCGGCTCCGATTCCTGCACAGCACGGTGGAGAAGCGCACCCTGGCCATCTTGGCCAAGCAGGCGCCGGTCGCCGGGGACCTTCGCAGGGTCGTGACCGCCATTCACGTAGCGGCCGACGCCGATCGGATGGGCGGTCTCGCCTCTCACGTCGCCAAGGTCGGTCTGCGCCGCCACCCGCGCTCGGCGGTTCCGCACGAGTTGCACGGCCGCTTCATCGAAATGGGCTCGACGGCAGTGGGTCTCGCGGAGTGCTGTCGTGACATCCTGACCACCGGCGACTGTGCGCAGGCGGCCCGGGTGCGATCCGACGATCGCGTCATGGAGACGATGCACCGGGAGCTGTTCGGTCAGGTGATGAGTCCGGGGTGGGAGCACGGTGCCGTGGTGGCCTCCGACGTGGTGCTGCTCGGGCGCTTCTACGGTCGGTTCGCCGACCACGCCGACGAGATCGCCCGACGGATGGTGTTCCAGACCAGCGGCGAGGCGCTCGCCCGCGAGCAGGCCATCTGACGTCGAGCGCCTGCCGGTGCGGTCGGCACGACCGCTAGCCGTGGCGTCGTCATGCGGAGTAACCTGCTGACCACGCCGGTTGAGAACCTAGCTCGGCACACCCAGCCCTGGAGGTTGGCGATGTCGCCCTTGCGCCGCGAAGAGGTGCACAGCCACGATCCGGATGAGATCACGTCCCATCTCAACCGCGCCTACTGCGCAGACCTGACCCTGCGGCCGCTGACATATCGCGCCGAAGCGCGATTCGGGCTCGATCACTGCCGCATTGGGCATTCGTCGTTTGCGTTGGAGCGGATCCGACAGAGTGGCGACGTGGAGGTGCGAGCCGACGACCCGGCCGGTTGTCTCGTCGTCCTGTGGGCACTCGACGGGGTGGCGGAGAGTCACGTACGCGACCAAAGTAGCCGTGCCGCAACGGGTCAGCCGATCATCGGCTCGACCGCCGCGGCGCCCGTCCGGGTGAGGGTCAGCGAGGCCACCCTCGACACCGTGGTTCTCGATCGGTCGCTGCTCGCCAAGGCGGCTGCCGACTTGGGGCCCGACATCCGCCCGGCCGAGGTGGACTTCGTCGGGGTGGAACCCATCAGCGCGGACGCGGGCCGGGCGTTGAGCGTGGCGCGACGCTACGTGCAGGAGTCGGTGTTCGCCGAGGACGCCTTCGCCACACCGCTGGTGCTGGCGGGCGCCGGTCGGCTGCTGGCGGCGACCGTCCTCTCGGCGTTTCCCAATACCGCGGGCCGCCTGGTCGACTCGGGGGAGCGGCACGTCGAGGCTGGTGCGCATCCGGCGCTGCTGCAACGTGCGATGACCTACCTCGAGGAGCATGCCGCCGAGGACGTCGGCATCGGAGACGTCGCGAGCGCCGTCTACGTGACTCCGCGAGCGCTGCAATACATGTTCAGGCGCCACCTCGACAGCACGCCGATGGCCTTTCTCCGACGCGTCCGCCTCGACCACGTCCACCATGACTTGATGGCGGGCGACCAGAGCACCACCACGGTGACCGCCGCCGCCGCGCGCTGGGGTTTCGCCCACACCGGGCGCTTTGCGGTGCTCTACCGCGAAACGTTTGGGCAAAGCCCGCACGTGACGCTGCGGTCCTGATTGCGTCCCTAGTCCTCGGGTCGCGCCGTCACCACCGGCGCCGGCCGGCCCTCCGCGATCAGCCGTTCACCGAGGTCATAGTCGTCGTCGGCGTTGCAGGTCAGCACCCCCACGGTCTTTCCGCCGGCTTCGTACCAGACGGTGAAGCCGTCGTCGTGGTCCACGACCCGGCTGGCGTCGAAACCGTCGCCCCAGGCGTGGTACTTGACCGCCGTATCACCGATCGTCGACCAGAATCCGGGCACGGCGTGCCAGGTGGCGGTGACCCCCGCGGCTTGGGCGCCGGCGACGTCGCCGTGGTCGACGGCGTCCTGCCAATGCTCGACCGCGACGTGGCGACCCGCGGCGGTGTTGAAGGCGAACGCCACGTCGCCTGCGGCGTAGACGTCGGGTGCCGAGGTCCGCATGTCGGCACCGACGACGATGCGCGAGTCCTTCGTGTTCAGTCCGGCGGCGGACGCCAACTCGCCGTGCGGCGTGACACCGGTGGCGGCGAGTACCAGGTCGCAGTCGACGGTCACCCCGTCGTCGAGCTGCACGCCCGACTCGTCGACGGACGTCACCGACGTTCCCGCCACGTACCGGACGCCCGTCGCGGTCACCAGGTCCAGCAGACGTCGGCCCGCCTCCGCGCCCAGACGCGTCTCCTGCGGCACCCGCTCGGGGGCGACCAGCGTGACCGTGACGCCACGCATGGCCAGCGACGCCGCGGCCTCGCAGCCGATGAAACCGGCGCCCACGACGACGGCCGACCTCGCGTCGGCGGCGGCGTCGCGCAGCCGGCGGGCGTCGGCCAGCGCACGCAACGACAGTGCGCGTTCGCCGCCGGGCACCGGAAGCGGCGACGGCCCGGCGCCACAGGCAAGGACCAACGCGCCGTAGGGGATTCGCTCACCGTCGACGGTGACGGTGCGGGCCTCGACGTCGACCTCGGTGACGGGGTGGCCGTGGCGGAGGTCGACGTCGCGCTCGACGAACCACTCCGGCGGATGAAGCGCGACGTCGTCGGTGTCACCGCGCAGGAAGTCCTTGCTCAACGGTGGTCGCTCATACGGCAGGTCGGGGTCGGCACCGAGCACCAGGACCGGTCCCTCGCCACCGTTGCGGCGATACGACTCGGCGGCGCTGATGCCCGCTGGACCACTTCCGACGACGACCAATCCCGCTGTGCTCACCTCGACCACCTACCCGATTCCCGGTGCCGCACACTCACCGCATCCGCCGCTGCGGCCTGCGCCCCACCGGTTGCCGCGGCTCAGGAAGCGACGGGGTGAGGTCGTGCAACCGAACGGTGGTCGGCTCCTCGGAACTCAGGTCGAGGTCGGCCCCGGCGTGGCGAATGGTCAGACGGGCGTCGTCCCGACCGTCGCAGGGGGCCAGGTGGTAGACCACGTCGCCGTGGTTGGCGTCGACGGTGATCCGCAGGCCGTGCCAGCGAATGCGGAAGCGTAGCCGGGTGATCTGCTCGGGCAGGTGCGGGTCGAGTTCCAGCACGCCGCCGTCGTCGCGCAGCCCGCCGAAACCGGCGACGAGCGCCGTCCACGCGCCGGCGAGCGACGCCATGTGCAGGCCGTCGCTGGTGTTGTCGTGCAGGTTGCGCAGGTCGATCAACGCCGCTTCGTACGCGTAGTCGTGGGCCAGTTCCAGATGTCCCACCTCGGCGCACAGCACGGCCTGGGTGGACGCCGACAGCGACGAGTCGCGCACCATCCGCGGCTCGTAGTAGTCGACGTTGCGGGCCTTCTGCTCGCGGGTGAACGCGTGGCTCTGCCAGTGCATGACCAGCACCAGGTCGGCCTGCTTGATCACCTGCGCGGGATAGAGGCGCACGTAGGATTCGTGCAGCAGAAGCGGATACGACGTGTTGTCGTCGAAGTCCCACTCGCGCAACGTGGTGAACCCCTCGCACTGCTGATGTACGCCCAGGCCTTCGTCGATCGGCACGTGCACGGCGTCGGCCGCATCCCGCCAGGCGGCGGCCTCCTCGGTGGTGACGCCCAGTTCGCGGGCGCGTTCGGAATGCCGACTGCACGCCGCCGCGGCGATGCGCAGGTTGTCGGCGGCCATCAGGTTGGTGAAGACGTTGTCGCGCACCACCGCCGTGTACTCGTCGGGCCCCGTCACGCCGTCGAGGTGCCACCGGCCGTGACGGTCGTGGTGTCCGAGGGACACCCACAGCCGGGCGGTCTCGATGAGGACCTCGAGACCGCAGTCGGCCTCCAGGGACTGGTCCCCGGTGACGACGCGGTAGCGCTCGAACGCGACGGCGATGTCGGCGTTGACGTGCCAGGCCGCGGTCCCGGCAGGCCAGTACGCCGAGCACTCCTGCCCCCGGATGGTGCGCCAGGGGAAGCTGGCGCCGGCCAGGTCCAGTTCGGCGGCCCGCGCCCGCGCCAGGTCGAGGGTGGTCGCCCGCCAGCGCAGGGCGTCGGCGGCGGCGTGCGGATGGGTGTAGGTCAGCACGGGCAGCACGAACCCCTCGGTGTCCCAGAAGGCGTGTCCGTCGTAACCCGTGCCGGTGAGGCCCTTGCCCGCGATGGCCCGCCGCTCGGCCCTGGCACTGGCCTGCAGCACGTGGAACAGCCCGAAGCGCACCGCCTGCTGGATCTCCGGATCGCCCTCCACCTCGACGTCGGCGTTGTCCCAGAAGTCGTCGAGGTACGCGCGTTGGGCGTCGAGCAGGCCCTGCCACCCGGTGTACCGCGCGCCGGTGAGCGCCCCGGCGACCTGGTCGTGCAGCGCCGGCCGCGAGCGCAGGCTGGACCAGCCGTAGGCCAGGTACTTGACGACGCGCAGTTTCTGACCGGGCCGCAGGCCGCAGATCACCGTCGTGCGGGCCACGTCCTCCCAGCACTCGGTGTTCACCTCGACGCGGCCGGGAACCTCGACGTCGTGGTCCATGGCGGCGGCCATGGTCAGTTCGCTCAGCCGGGTGCGGTGGAGCAGCACGGCACGCTCCCCGTCGCAGTCGTGTGACACGGCCTGCAGAGGCCTCTCCAGCAGGGCCGCCGCCCGCGGGTCCTCCGACGTCTCGGGCTGATCCTCGTTGGCCACCAGCTCCGATTGCAGTGTCACCCTGGTGAATTCGTCGACCGCCTCGACGACGTACTCGATGGCGGCGACCCCGCGCTGAGCCAGGGACACCAGCCGGGTGGCGGTCACGTCCACCAGGCGACCCGCCGGCGAGCGCCACCGGACGGTGCGGGTCAGCGTGCCAGCGCGGAAGTCGAGAGTTCGTTCGTGGTGCTGGAGTTCGCCATACCGGACGTCGAACGGCTCGTCGTCGACCATCAGGCGCAGGATCTTGCCGTTGGTGACGTCGACGAGGGTTTGGCCCTCCTCGGGGTAGCCGAAGCCCGCCTCGGCATAGGGCAGAGGCCGAATCTCGAAGAACGAGTTGAGGTAGGTCCCCGGCGTGCCGTGCGGTTCGCCCTCGTCCAGGTTGCCACGCATCCCGACGTGGCCGTTGGACAGTGCGAACAGCGACTCGGACTGCGCGAGGGCGTCCAGGTCCAGCGAGGTCTCCCGCAGGCGCCACGGCTCCACCGGGTAGGTGGGATCGGGCGTCATCGCGCCGACAGCAGGTCGGCGAGGTCGGTGACGACGACGTCGGCACCGTGGTCGCGCAGAGCGTCGGCCTGCCCGACGCGGTCGACGCCGACGACGAGGCCGAAGTGACCCGCGCGGCCGGCCTCGACCCCCGAGATCGCGTCCTCGAACACCGCCGCCGCCGAGGGCTCCACCCCCAGTCGACGCGCGCCCTCCAGGTAGGAGTCCGGTGCGGGCTTGCCGGCGATGTGCTGCTCGCGGATGGTGACGCCGTCGACGCGCTGGTCGACGAACTTCGCCAGCCCGGTCAGCTCGAGCACCTCGCGGGTGTTGGCGGACGACGAGACCACCGCCACCGAAAATCCTTGTTCGACAACGGCTTCCAGATACCTGCGCGAACCCTCGAACACCTTGACGCCGTCGGTGTGCATCGTCTCTTGGAATGCCGCGTTCTTGCGGTTGCCAAGGCCGTTGACGGTTTCGGCGTCGTCGGCGTCGTCGGGCGAGCCCTCCGGCAGCGTGACGTCCCGGCTCTGCAGGAACGACCGCACACCGTCGGCCCGGGTCTTCCCGTCGACGTAGCGCAGGTAGTCGGCGTCGGCGTCGAACGGCACGAACTCCGACCCCGAGCGCTCCGACCACGACCGCAGGAAGTCGTCGAACATCGCCTTCCACGCCTTGCGGTGCACGCTCGCGGTGTCGGTCAGCACCCCGTCGAGGTCGAAGAGGCAGGCGTGGACACCGTCGGGCAGGCCTAACACATGGCACCTTCTTCGCTCGAGGACTGGGTCTGGGGGCGCGGCTAGGTGCCACTGCGGGGAGGGGTACCCAATTTGGCGGATTGCTTTCGACTTGGTGACACGGCACCCTCGGCAGGGCGTTGCCAGTTACCGCCGGGGCGGGGAGGAATAACCTCTCGGGAGTACGTCGCAGAGATGGTCGGGCCGTGCCCGCAGAATCGGAGGTTCGACAGTGAAGTTGGCACTCAGTGACGACGAGGCCGCGTTCCGCGACGAGTTGCGGGAGTTCTTCACCACGAAGATTCCGGCGGACATTCGCGCCCGGGTTCGCGACGGGGAGCTCAAGCTGCCCGACGACGTGGTGACCACGCAGCGGATCATGAACGAGCACGGCCTGGCGGTGCCCAACTGGCCCGTCGAATGGGGCGGCAAGGACTGGACACCCCTGCAGCGCCAGATCTGGTCCGACGAGATGCGGTTGGCGTGCGTACCGGAGCCGCTGGCGTTCAACGCCAGCATGGTCGGCCCGGTGATCGCCCGGTTCGGGTCGCAGGAGCTCAAGGAGCGCTTCCTCCCGCCGACCGCCAACGTGGACATCTGGTGGTGCCAGGGTTTCTCCGAACCCGAGGCCGGTTCGGATCTGGCGTCGGTGCGCACCACCGCCGTCCGTGACGGCGACTCGTACGTGATCAACGGTCAGAAGACGTGGACCACGCTCGGGCAGCACGCGGATTGGATCTTCGTCCTCGCCCGCACCGACCCGAACGCGCCGAAGCGGCAGGCGGGCATTTCGTTCCTGCTGGCCGAGATGTCCACGCCGGGCATCACGCTGCGCCCGATCAAGCTGATCGACGGTGGCTACGAGGTCAACGAGGTCTTCTTCGAAGACGTCCGCGTGCCCGCCGACCAGCTGGTCGGCGAAGAGAACAGTGGCTGGACCTACGCCAAGTTCCTCCTGAGCAACGAACGCACCGGCATCGCCCGGATCGGGACGACGAAGGTGTGGCTGGCGCAGGTGAAGGAGCACGCGGCGCAGACGGTGACCGACGACGGGACGCTGCTGCAGGACCCGCTGTTCGCCGCCCGCGTGGCCGAGATCGAGAACGAGCTGCTGGCGCTGGAACTGACGCAGTTGCGGGTCAGCGGGTCCGAGGCGGACGGCAAGCCCAACCCGGCGTCGTCGATCCTGAAGCTCAAGGGCAGCCAACTCCAGCAGGCGGTGACCGAGCTGCTCGTCGACGTCGCCGGACCCGATGCGCTGCCGTTCGACGCCGGCGACGGCATCGGCTCGCCGCCGTGGGCGCAGCACGCCGCCCCGAAGTACTTGAACTACCGCAAGGTGTCGATCTACGGCGGCACCAACGAGGTGCAACGCACGATCGTCGCGTCGACGATTCTGGGACTGTGAGGACGCCATGGACTTCGATCTGACCGACGAGCAGGACCTGCTGCGCAACATCACCAGCGAGGTGCTCGTGCGCAACTACGACGTCGAGAAGCGGCTGAAGGTCACCGAGACCGACCTCGGCTGGAGCCGGGAAGTGTGGGGGCAACTGGCCGAGATGGGCATCCTCGGACTCGGCTTCGACCCGGACGAGGCGGGTCAGATCGAGCTGACGGTCGTGCTCACCGAGATCGGCCGGCGCCTCGCGCCGGAGCCGGTCGCCGCGGCCGCGCTGATCCCCGGCGGCGTGATCGCCGAACTGGGCGACGACGGGCAGCGCAAGATGCTCGACGACGTGGCCGAGGGCCAGACGCTGTTGGCGTTGGCCCACCACGAGCCGGGCATGCGCGGTGTGACGATGCGCGTGGCGACCCGAGCTGAGCGGCACGGCGATTCGTGGACGCTGACCGGCCGGAAGAACCCCGTGCTCGCCGGTGACAGCGCCGACGTGTTCGTCGTGAGTGCCACCCTGCCCAACGACGGCGGCGTCGGTCTGTTCGTCGTGGGGGCCGACGCGGTGAGCCGCACCGCGTTCCGCACGTTCGACGGACAGCGGGCGGCCCAGCTCGTGTTGGACGCGGCGCCCGCCGAACCGCTCGGGACCGGCGGCGACGCCACCCAGGGTCTGCAGAAGGCGCTCATCCGGCACCAGTCGGCGCTGTGCGCCGAAGCCGTCGGCGCGATGGCCGAAGCCCTGCGCCTCACCACCGACTACCTGACCACCCGCAAGCAGTTCGGGGTGCCGCTGAAGACCTTCCAGACGCTGACTCAGCGGGCGGCCGACATGTACGTCTCGCTCGAATTGGCCCGCAGCATGAGCCTCTACGCCGCGATGTCGATCGCCGACGGCAACTTCGACCCCGTCATCGCTGCCCGCGCCAAACTGCAGATCAGCCGGTCGGGCCGGCACATCGCGCAGGAGGCGATCCAGCTGCACGGCGGAATCGGCGTTACCTCCGAATATCCGGTGGGGCACTACGCCGCCCGGCTCACCGCGATCAACCAGACGCTGGGCTCGGCCGACGACCAGCTGCGGGTGTTGACCAGGGGGCTGGCGGATTACGGGACCGTGTCGCTGTAGCGCCGACTCGGGCGTTGGCCGGCGCGCAGGCGAATACCCGCTGCGCGATCGGGTATTCGTCTTCGACGATCGGTGCCACCAGAACGGAGTGCGAGATGGCGAAGACGTCCAAGTCGGGTCAGGCCAAGGCCAGCGAACTGCCCAGCACCTTGAAGAAGTCCGACGCCAAGGCTCAGCGCACGTTCGCGAAGGCTCACGATTCCGCGGCACCTCGCCGAGGTGGCCCGTCGGCTGGACATCTCGGGCCGCTCGACGATGACGAAGGACGAGCTCGTCGAGGCGATCGAGAAGGCGAACCGGCGGGCGACTCGGCGCAACCGCTGAGACCCGGAAGCGGGCCGCCGGTCAGGCCGGGGCGGGGTGGGGTTCGTCGTCGGCCCGGGCGTCGACCAACGGCCCGTCCTGTTCGTCGAGAGCCTCGGTGCGAGCACCGGGGTCCCTGGCCGCCAACACACGCACGAAGCTGTTGAAGAACGCAATGGCCGGCACGGCGAGCAGGGCCCCGACGATGCCCGCGAGGACGCCGCCGGCGGTCAGTCCGAGGACGACCGCGAGCGGGTGGATGGAGACCGCGCGGCCCATCACCAACGGCTGCAGGACGTGCGCCTCCAGCTGCATGACGGCGACGATGAGACCAAAGGTGATGAGCGCGTAGATGAATCCCTTGGCCAGCAGCGCGACGATGACGGCGAGGAATCCGGTGGCCAAGGCGCCGACCACGGGGATGAAGGCACCGAGGAAGATCAGCGAGGCCAGCGGCAGCGCGAGCGGAATACCCATGATGGCCAGGCCGCTGCCGATGGCCACCGCGTCGACGAAGGCGACCAGCGAGGTGGCTCGGGCGTACCCGGCGAGCGAGTGAAAACCCGCTGCGCCCGCCTCGTGCACCCGGGCGCGGTGCTCCTCGGGTACGACGCGCGTGACGAAGTGCCAGATGTTGCGCCCGCCGAGCAGGAAGAAGATGAGGGTGAACAGCAGGAGGAAGGCACCGGCGAGGATCTCCACGATGGTGCCCGCGGTGGACAGTGCCCCGGTGGTCAGTTGGGCCTGATGGGTGCGCAACGCCTCGGTGAAGGTGTCGACCGCGCGGTTGAGTTGGTCACGGCTGACGGCGGCGGGCCCGTTGATCAACCAGTCCCGGGTGCCCTCGATGCTGCGGGTGACCTGCTCGACGAGTTGAGGTGCGCCCTCGATGAATTGGTTGACGACGAAGGCGAGGATTCCCCCGAAGACAGCCAGGCCGAGCACCAGGACGAAGGCGACTGCGCCCCCACGGGCGGCGCCACGTCGATCGAGGTAGTCGACCGCGGGGAGGAGGAGAGCGGTGAAGATGAGGGCCAGTGCCACGGGCACGACCACGACTCCGAAGAGACGGAGAAGCTCGAGGATTACGTAGGCGGCACCGACGAGGAGAAGGAGGCGCCACGCCCACGCCGCGGACGCACGCACGAGGGGACTGACCCATTTGTCGGCGTGGTCCGCAGCGAGGGGCACGGCGGCGTTACTGCGCTAGAACCAAACTTTTCGGCCACCGACCGGACGGCCGACGGCACCGAGGATGAACAGAATGATGCCGATTACCAGAAGGATCCAGCCGATGGTGACCAGCAGGGGCAGCGGCAGCAAGTAGCCGGCGACGAGAAGGATGATTCCGAGGACGATCATGCTCAGTCCGATCAGTAGAAGCGGGTGAAACTGTCGGAAAGAGGAATTGCCCCAATCGTCAAATCCAAACCCCTTCGCCCTCACGAGTTCTTAATAAAGGACTTTTCGCCTCGTTCGCCGGTCAGTACAGGATCTTTCGCATGTTCTCCTCGGCGTAGTACTCGGTGAGCTCTCGATCGCTCACATCCGGTTTGATGGCCTTCGCGAGTTGGGCCACGCTGGGCACGGCGCTGGGGTCCCACGTCTCGGGCTTCCAGGCGTCGGACCGCAGGAATGCCTTTGGGCAGTGGAAGAACACCTCGTCGACGTCGATCTCCAGCGCCAGGACTGGTCGCTTGCCGTCGACCGCCATCGCGTCGAAGTAGCCGGCGTCGGCCATGATCCGCGCGGTGCCGTTGATTCTGAGCGTGTCCCCTCGACCGGGGATCAGGAACACCGTGCCGACGCGCGGGCGCTGCAGCACGTTGACGAGGCCGTCGACGCGCCTGTTGCCGGGTCGCTCGGGAATCGCGATGGTGGTGTCGTCGACGACGTGGACGAAGCCCGGCGGGTCCCCCTTGGGCGAGACGTCCAGGCGGCCGTCGGCGTCGGTGGTCGCGACGAAGCCGAGCGGCGAATGGGCGAGCCAGTCCCGCTGGGCCTCGGACAACCGGTCCTTCACCTTGTTGGCGGCTGGCGGTGCGGGATGTCCGACTACGGCTCGCAAATCCTCGACGGTGGTGACTTCACGGCGCATGTACCCATCATCCACCGGTGTCGAATCTTTTTGAGAGCTCACGTCTGTCGAGCTTGCCGATGCCGCGCCGGGGCAGCTCGTCGACGACGTGCACCTCGCGGGGAGCGGCGGTTCCGTCCAGGGTCTGCTCGACGTGGGCCCGCAGCTCGGCCACCGTGGGGGAGGTGCCTGGGCCGGCCAGGACGATCGCGGCGGTCACGCGCTGGCCCAGTCGTTCGTCGGTCACCCCGAACACGGCGCAGTCGGCGATGGCGGGGTGTGTCGCGAGGGCGGCCTCGACCAACTGCGGCAGGACGGTGAGTCCGCCGGTGCCGATCGCGTCGTCGGCGCGCCCCAGTATGCGCAGTACGCCCGAATCGTCAACGGCGCCAAGGTCGTCGGTGCGAAACCAGCCCGGTTCGGCGAACGGGTCGGGCTCCGTCGGATGGCGGTAGCCCTTCGCCAGGGTGGCCCCACCGAGCATGACCCGGCCGTCGTCGAGGCGAAGCCGCACGCCGTCCAGCGGCACGCCGTCGTAGACGCAGCCGCCCGCGGTTTCGCTCATGCCGTAGGTGCGAACCACTCGGATGCCCGCGGCCGCGGCCGCCTCGCCGACCGTCGCGGGCATCGGACCGCCTCCGATGAGAACGGCGTCGAGCTCGGCCAGCGCCGCGGTGGCGGCCGGGTCGCCGAGCGCCTTGGCCAGTTGTACCGCCACGAGGGACGTGTACCGCGGTCCCGACCCCAACGACTCGACGGCGTAAGGCAATTCGGAGACGTCGAAGCTCGGGTCCACGGCCACCGGGATGGTGCCCGCCAAGAGGCTGCGCACCATCACCTGCAATCCGGCGACGTGATGGGCGGGCAGTGCCAGCAACCAGGTGCCGGGGCCGCCGATCCTGTCGTGGGTGGCCGACGCGCTGGCGATCAGGGCGGCCGCGGTGAGCATGGCGCCCTTCGGTACCCCGGTCGTGCCGGAGGTGGACACCACGACTGCGACGTCGTCGTCGACGTCCTCGCCGATCCCGAGCGACGACGTCGACGACTCCGCCGACCGAACGTCGGCGGGGACCGGGAGGATCGCCGAATCGCGACCGTCGAGAACGCCTTCGAGCACCGCGAGCAATGGCTCGGGCGAGGGGACCGGCGGAATGACGACTGCGCGCAGGGTGGCTATGCGGAGCCCTCGCCGTCGTCTGTGATCGTCGCGTCGTCGGCGCGGGGGTCGTCGAGCGGCCAGCCCTTCGCCGCCAGACGTTCCCGGACCCGTTCGACGTCCTCCTCCCGGGGGAGTTCGTCGGTCATCTGCGTGATGAACACCCCGATGTCGACGCGATCGAACTCTCCACGGTCCATCAGCCCCTCCGCCACGGCCTTCACCTCGTCGTTGGACAGGCGCCGGTTCAGCAGCGACATGAGCGGTACCCGGTCGGGGCCTGGCACGCCCTCGGGATACCCGGCGGTGATCCACGCCACGATCTTTGCGACGAATGCATTCACGAGTCGACTTCCCCTTCGTTCCGCGACGGGGACCCAGCCGCGGCGATGTGTCGATGGTAGTTGTCCGCCGAGACGATGTCCGTCCCCCGGGGCACCGACCGAAGTTTTCGGCTTCGAAGGAGAACGCGCCCCGCCCTTTGGGTGAACATCGGATGAACAGCTCCGTGGGATCGGCAAACGCCCAGCTGAGAGCCGTCTTTCGCGGCGTCACCGGCTGGTCAAAACATCCTGAGAAGCCTCACAATCACAGCCATGGACACAACCATGATCATCTTGGTGCTGTTGATAGCCACCGCGCTGGCCTTCGACTTCACCAACGGCTTCCACGACACTGGCAACGCCATGGCGACGTCGATCGCCACCAATGCGCTGAAGCCGAAGACCGCCGTCATCCTGGCGGGCATCCTGAACCTCGTCGGCGCGTTCCTCTCGGTCGAGGTCGCCATCACGGTCACCACCTCGGTCCTCAAGATCCAGGACAGCAAGTCGGGATCGCTTCTGGCGGGCATCGACCCCTCCACCGGCCTCACCATCATCTTCTCCGGCCTCATCGGCGGAATCCTCTGGAACCTGCTGACGTGGCTCTTCGGCATTCCGTCGAGCTCGTCGCACGCCCTGTTCGGCGGGCTGATCGGCGCCGGTCTGGCCGCGCTCGGCATGGCGGGGGTCAACTGGAGCGGCGTGTTCGGCAAGGTCATCCTGCCCGCGCTCGCCGCGCCCTTCATCGCGGGCCTCGTCGCGGCGTGCGGCACCTGGATCGTCTACCGCCTGACCCGCAACGTCGCGAAGAAGCGCCGTGAAGACGGCTTCCGCTGGGGCCAGATCGCCACCGCGTCCCTCGTCGCGCTGTCGCACGGCACCAACGACGCGCAGAAGACCATGGGTGTCATCGCCTTGGCGCTGATCACCACCGGCCACCTCACCGGCAACGTGAAGGAAGACGGCCTCCCGATCTGGGTCATCGCCTCGTGCGCACTGGCCATCGGCCTCGGCACCTACATCGGCGGCTGGCGCGTCATCCGCACGCTCGGCAAGGGCCTCGTCGAAATCGAGTCGCCTCAGGGCTTGGCCGCAGAGGCGTCCTCCGCGGCGATCATCCTGAGCTCCAGCGCCGCCGGCATGGCACTGTCCACGACCCACGTCGCCACGGGCTCCATCCTCGGTAGCGGTGTCGGCAAGCCGGGCGCGCAGGTGCGCTGGGCCGTCGCGGGCCGGATGGCGGCCGCCTGGCTGATCACCCTGCCCTCCGCCGCGCTCGTCGGAGCGCTGTCCTACTGGCTGTCGGATGGCATCAAGTCGCTGACCGGAAACGATCTCGCCGGTGACGGCGTCATCTTCGTCATCCTGGTCGGGCTGTCCGGCTTCATGTACTGGCGTGCCCAGCAGCAGAAGGTCGACCACAACAACGTCAACGCCGACTGGGACGACACGAGCAACTCCGTGGTGCCCGCCAGCGAGCGCAAGAAGGTCGTCGACCAGCCGACGGCCTCGGTCTGATCCGGCACGAGAATTAGGGAACTGACATGACTTATGTGGAAGCACTTCTCAAGGTGCTGGCCGTCGGACTGATCCTCGGCGCAGGTCTGCCGGCGATCTTCGCCGTCGGGCTGGTGGCCTTCTCGAAGGGATCGGGCGGAGTCCAGACCGACGGAACGACCACCGCACCGAACCCGGCGCTCAAGGTTGCCGGTCTGCTGCTGTTCGCCCTCGTCGCAGCGGTGATCGTGATCGCGATCCTGTACATCACCAAGGGCACCATCCAGCACCACTTCGGCTTCAACCCCGTCGCCTTCCTCCCGAGCTAGGACACACATGACCGAGAACAAGTCCGCCATGGAAAACGTCGTCAACTGGCTCAACGCGGGTTACCCCGAGGGCGTGCCGCCCAAGGACTACTTCCCGCTGCTGGCGCTGCTGAAGCGGTCGCTCACCGAGGACGAGGTCGTCGAGGCCGCCCAGTCGATCCTGAAGTCGATCAACGGCGACACGGTGACCGAGGACGAGATCCGCGCCGCGGTCCAGGGCGTGATCGACAAGGAGCCCAACCCCGAGGAGATCCACCAGGTCGCGTCGCGACTGGCGTCGGTCGGCTGGCCGTTGGCGACCGCGTCGCACTGAAAGTCGTTGCACCGCACGTCCCCTCGGCTCTCCGGAGCCGGGGGGACGTGTCAGTTTCTGGGGTCGCGGCGCAGCGGGTGGGTGTCGGGCACCTGAACGAAGATCAGGGTGACGCCGTCCGGATCGTCGACGTGCATCTCGTGGAGACCCCACGGTTCCTCGGCGGCCGCCCTGGCGATCGTCACGCCGCGGCGCTCGAGCTCGGCCTGGGTGGCGTAGACGTCGCGCACCTGCAACCACAGCGCGCCCGGGAAGGGGGGCGCCCCGGACTCCCGCCGTCCGTGGCCGGCGAGTTCGACCAACGACTGACCGGCGTGGAACACCGTGCCGGATCCGTACTCACGGGCGATGGCCAGGCCGATGGCGTCGCGATAGAAGGCCAGCGACCGCTCGTAGTCGGCGGGCCGAAACAACACGCGACTCGCCAGGATCTCCATGCCACGGTTCTAACACGAGGCCGACGAGCCGCCGCCGTCTCCGTCTCGGGTACGTGTTCGCGCCGGCGCTACGCCCGTCCCGCGCATCACGGTCGTGATGTCACCTGCAGCCACGGATTCCACGGCCCTGGTGTCGAAAACGCGCCAAGCGTCGCGCGCGGGACCGTCCACGAGGACGCATCCCTGGACGCCACGTCTACGTAGGTTGGACGTGCTGGCGCTTCATCACCGCGTCCACCGCGGCCGGCGCGAAGCTGTTCACGGCGTGCGCGGTGACGGCCATGCGGGGGGCGATGCGGACCGGCCGGCGCCGGACGGCGGTGACCATCCAGTCCGCGGCTTCGTCGGCCGACAGGCCCGGCAACCCGTCGTAGGCCCGGGTGGGCGCGATCATGGGCGTCTTGACCAACGGGTAGAACAGCGTCGTCGAGTGCACGCCCTCGTTGCCCCATTCGGTCTCGACGACGCGGCTGACGGCGGTCAGCGCCGCCTTCGAGGCGTTGTACACGGCGAACAGCGGCGACGACTCGTTCAGCACGCCCCACGTCGAGACGTTCACGACGTGACCGTCGCGGCGCTCCCGCATGCCCGGTCCGAAGCCGCGGATCAGCCGCAGCGGCGAATAGTAGTTCAACGCCATGGTCCGCTCGACGTCGTGCCACCGGTCCAGCGATTCGGCCAGCGGTCGGCGAATGGACCTGCCCGCGTTGTTGATCAGGACGTCGACCCCGCCGAACCGTTCGTCGACGTCGGCCACCAGGGCGTCGACGGCGTCGAGGTCGGACAGGTCGCAGGCGATCGCGGTCGCCTCGCCACCGGCCGCCTCGATCCGCTCGACGACCGTGTCGAGCAGTTCCCTTCTGCGGGCGACCACGATCACCCGCGCGCCATGGGCGGCGAGCTTGAGCGCCCCGGCTTCACCGATTCCCGACGAGGCTCCGGTGACCAGGATCCGCTTGCCGGCGGGGTCGACCTCGTGCCGCGGCCCGAACAACTGGGCGGCCAGCGGGGGCCGCATGCTGGCCAGCAGCAGGGTTTCGGACAGACGGCGAAGCGGATTCTTACTCACGGCCCAGAGCTTAGGGCGCTCGAAACCGGCCCAGATTCGCGACCGCCAGCGTCTGCTGCTCGCCGAACTCCTCGAACGTCATGGTGGGGACGAAACCGAGTCGCTGCGCCAGGTTCAGCGATCGGGTGTTGGCGCTCTGGGTGACCACGATGACCGGCTCGTCGCGAAGTTCGGCGGCCGCGGTCCGGAGCAGGGCGATGGCCGCCTGGTAGGCCAGGCCGCGGCCCCAGAACCGACGGTCCAGGGTGTAGGCCAGCTCGAGTTCCTCGCCGGACGGCCCGAGGTGACCGGGGTGGTGAAGGCCGCGACGGGTCAGCGACACCGTGCCGATGAACGTGTCGGTCTCCTTGTCGGCGATGACGTAGGAACCCGCCGAGTCCGTCGCGGCGGTGACGCCGGCTTCGTCGAGGTCGCGCGTGACGACCGGGCGGGGCTGAGGTCCGCCGAGGTGGGCGTGGACGTCGGGGTCGACGAGGTGATCGATGATCGACCGGCGGTCTTCGTCGCGGGCCTTGCGCAGCACCACGTCGCCGGCGTCGATCCGCAGCGCGGTCAGCGTGGTCACGAGGCCTGCCGGGGCGAGGGCCGAAGCACGCAGCGCGCGTAGCCGATCCAGCAGACGACCGTCGCGACGAACCCGACCGCGAGCAGGGCCAGCGGGGCCTCGGCCACCTCGACGGCCACCGAGCCGCTGCCGGGGACGTGCCGGTCGACCGCACGCATGACCAGGAACGGCAGGATCGCCGCCGCGAAGGTGGCCATGGCGCCGACGACGGCGAGGCCGAAGGCGCTGCGCACCGCGCCGTAGACCATCGCTCCCGCGGCCGGGAGGACCAGGAGCCCCAGGGGTAGCGGCCGCAGTCCGGCGTCGACGTCGCCGCTGACCGTCCAGGCGCCCCACCCCGCCATGTCGGCCGATCCGCCCACCGCCTGCGCGGTGTACCAGGGAAGGAGGAGGGCCACGGCGATGGCCAACACGCCAAGGGCGCCGATCGCCCACCTCGTGAGTGTGGCTTCGATGACTTGCCCCCTCGCGAGTTCGGCGCGCGCTAACGATCGGTCACCGAACGTTAGCGCGCCCAAACTCGCGGGTCTCTCCTAGCCGACGCCCTCCAGGACGTCGGTCTCGGTGTTGCCGATGTTGGCGACGATCTCCGGTCGCCGCGCCACGCGGTACCGGTACCAGGCGACCGCCGCGAGCATGGTGGCGAGGAACAGATACGGGATGACGTTCAACGGCCAGGCCGGCACCGGCCAGACGTTGGCGAAGAACACGTAGGCCATCGCCAGGACGACGACGATTGCGCACGTCCACACCAGGCCGTTCGGCATGCCCTCGCGCCGCGTGTAGACCACGCAGGCGATCGCCACGAGCGCGTAGGCGACCATGTAGCCGTAGGTGCCGTAGGTGTCCACCCACACGACGATCTCCATCGGGTCGACGCTCGTCGCGAGCAACACCAGGTTCAGGACGATCGCCGTCGGGCCGGCGATCAGCAGGACCCGATGCGGTGTCAGGTGGCGGTCGTGGGTGCGGCCGAAGTGGTCGGCGACCACGCCCTCCTTGCCCATCACGTAGACGATGCGGCCCACCACGTTGAGCGGTGCGACGACGACGGCGAAGAAGGACGCGCCGACGCCGAACGTGAGGATCGGGGCGAACCACGACGGCATGCCGATGAGCGTCGCGATGTCCTCCAGCGGGCTGGCGCTGTCGGCGAGTCCGTCGCCGAGCACCGCGATCTGGGTGTACGCGGCGAACACGTAGAGGACCCCGACGGTGACGGCGCTCCACATGATCGCCCGAGGAATCGTGGTGTAAGGATTCTTGGCTTCGCGGCCGAGGGCGTCGGCCGAGGAGAACCCGACGAAGCCGAGGATGCCGAGCACCATTCCCGCGGCCACGCCCTGAAGGGGTGCACCCTGCAGGCTGAACTGCGAGGGGTCCCAGGCGTTGGGACCGGCCCAGACGAGGGCGAGCACCAGCAGGATCACGATGATGGTGACCGACACCAACTCCAGCACCAGCGACACCCGTGCCGAGAGCCGGATCCCGCGGATGGTGAACAGTGTCGCTAGGCCGCCGAGCACGACGGCAAGCCCCATCTGCCAACCGATTCCGGTGGCGGGCACCCCGAGGAGCACCAGGAACTGGTTCATGTAGGACACCGCACCGCCGAGTGAGCCGGCGGTGATGCCCCAGCAACCGACGACCAGGGCGACCCCCGCGAGGTAGGCGCCGGTGGGGCCGAGCCCCTTGGCGACGTAGGTGTACAGCGAGCCCGCCGAGGCGTGCTTGCGCGCGAAGACCACTACGCAATAGCCGACCGCCAGGATGACCAGCGTGGCGAGCACGAACGACAGCACGGTGCCGTTGCCGGCGCCGACGTAGATGGCCGCCGCGGTGAACGCGATCACCGCGCTCGGCGCGATGTTCGCGATCGCCTGGGCGGACACCTCGGGGGCGGACATCACGCCGCGACGCAGTCCGGCGTCGGTCGGTGCCTGGGTCGAGGACCCGGTGGGCTTGGGTGGTGCAGACATGGGGTCTCCGTTGGACGGCTGGATTGGGTAACGGGCTGGATCGGGGAAGCGGGTGTCAGGGAATCAGCAAGGTGCGCAGGGCTTCACCGGTCTCGAGGTCGGCGAATGCCTCGGCGGCCTCGACCAGCGGACGGTGCGCAGAGATCAGCGGGTCGAGTTTGAGCTGGCCGTCCATGTAGCGGTCGACCAACGCGGGGATGTCGATCGACGGACGGACGGAGCCGTAGTTCGATCCCAGGATGCGTTGGTCGGCCTCGGCCAGGACGAGGGGCTCGAAGGACGCCTTCGCGCCGGTGGGCGGGAGGCCGACGATCACCGCGGCGCCGCCGAGGCCGAGCATCCGGATCGCCTGCTCGGTGGTCGACGTGCGGCCGATGGCGTCGAAGGCGTAGTCGACGCCGTCGGGGAGCAACTCGAACAGCTGCTCGACGACGTCTCCGCCGCTGGCGTCGATGCGATCGGTGGCACCGAATTGCATTGCCAGCTGGGTCTTTCCGGGCAGCACGTCGATCGCGATGATGCGTTCGGCGCCGGCCAGTCGGGCGCCCTGGACGACGTTGAGGCCGACGCCGCCACAGCCGATCACGGCCAGCGTCGAACCGGGTTCCACGGCGGCGGTGTTGAGGACGGCCCCGACGCCGGTCGCGACGGCGCAGCCGACGACGGCGATCACGTCGAGCGGGGCGTCGTCGCGCACCTTGATCGCGCCCGACGCGGGGACGACGACCTCTTCGGCGAAGGACGAGACGCCCAGGTAGTGGTGGATCGTTTCGCCGTCCTTGGACAGCCGTGAGGTGCCGTCGTACAGGACGCCCTTGGGGGCGACGACGGTCGCGGCCTTGTGGCAGCGCGCCTCGTGTCCCGATCGGCAGTACCGGCATTCGCCGCACGGCGGCACCCAGCTCAGCACCACGTGGTCGCCGACGGCCAGCGAGGTGACGCCCTCGCCGAGTTCGACGACGACGCCGGAACCCTCGTGGCCCATCACCAGCGGCGCGGGGGCGTCCCACTCGCCACGCTTGACGTGAAGGTCGGAGTGGCAGACCCCGGCGGCGGCGATCTTGACGCGGACCTCGCCGGCCTTCGGGTCGGCGAGGTCGACGTCGGCGACCTCGATGGCCGTGGCGGGATCACGGAAGACGATGGCTTTCATGCAGCTCCAGGTTCGGGGGCGGTCGAATCGGGGTGATCGTAGGCATGCCGGCCGCCCGGAAGCACTGTGAAAGATCATGGATCCGAGGCCACCGATTCGACATTTCGTACACTCACCGGATGGCCCGCGACCTGACCTCCATCGCCCGCGTACTGGGCGGTGACCTCTGTCTCGACGGTCGAGTGGCGGCGTCGACGCCCGTGGACGCAGCCGTGCGGCTCGACGACTTCGCCGTCGTCGGCCACCCGTCCTACGCGACCCTGGTGGTGGGTTCGGCGCACGCGGTCGAGGCGACCGTCTTGGCCGGGCGTGCCGACGCGCTGACCGACGCGGTCCTCGTCGTGGTGGGTGACGGGGCCGAACTTCGGGACCTGTTGGCCGCCAGGGGATTCAGTGCGATCGTCGTGAACCATCCCGACGACGAACTGGTGCACGCGCGGCTCGTCGCGCTGCTCGCTGCCGATCAGGCCGCCGAGGATCGGCTGGTCACCACCGGCACCAAGGTGCTCACCCAGGTGGCCCGGCGCGGCGGTGCGGAAGCCGTGGTCGCCCAGCTCGCCCACCGCATCGACGGCTGGGCGGTCCTGCTCGACGCTCACGGGCAGACCATCACCACCGCCGGCGCAGGCGGCCTGCACGTCAAGGACGCGGTGACGGTGGCCTTTCACCGGCCGGTCCGCCTGCGCCACCGCGGTCTTCAGGTGCACGTGGTCGGCACCGACGAGGACCTCACCGGTTACCTCGTCATCTCGTCGCGCAACGCCTCGACCAGTCGCAGCCGGGATCTGGCCTCGCTGGCGGCCGCGCTGCTCGACCTGGTTCTGCGGACCCACGACTACGCCGGCACCGAGCGGCTGGGCCGCGAGGTCATGATGGGCACCCTGCTTGCCGGCGGTGACCCGGCCGCCGCGCTGCTCCGACGGTGGGGCGTACACGAGCTGTCGTTGACGGCCTTCGTCCTGACGGCGCGGTCGAGGTCGGTCGACCTCGAGCGGCTGGTCATCCGCTGGCTCGACGAGCTCGGCGCCGTCCACATGGTGACCGCCGAACGTGGCAGCGTGCTCGGCTTCGTCCGCGACGAGCAGGCCGACGCCCTCGCGGAGCGGGCCAGGACCTCCACCGTCACGCCGCGGTTGCCGTTGCGGCTGGGCCTGGGCACCCCGGCGCCGACCGACGTGCTGACCCGCAGCCTGGCCGAGGCCCGCCAAGCCCACGAGGTGGCGGTCGCCGACGGCCGCGACGTGGTCCGCTACCGGGCGCTGCCGACGGTGGCCTACGTGCTGGACCGCCTCGACCCGGTCGACGGCGGGCGCCTCGCCGCGGTGCTCGACCCGCTGCGCGACGCGGACGGCCGCCACGGCGATCTCACCGACACGCTGCGAACGTTCCTGGCGCAGAACGGAGTCTGGGGGATGGCGGCCGAGCGCCTCGGCGTACACCGTCAAACGCTGACCAACCGGATCCGACGGGTCGAGGACCTCACCGGGCTGTCGACGTCCAGTCCGGACGATCGCGCCGCCGCGTGGTTGGCCCTGAGGGCCCTCGAGCGCTAGTCGCCGGCGGAGGTGAGCTTGCGGGCGGCGGCGTCGATGCGTTCCTCGGACAACAGCACCGTCAGCGCCGCGTCACCGAGGGGGATGAAGCTGTCCTCGCTGGCCACCCTCGCCAGCGCGCCGGAGTAGCCGTGGTCGACCAACGCGGCCAGCACGCCCTCCGAGACGCCGCCGGTGGCCCTCGTCTCGTCGACCACCAGGGTGCGGCCGGTCGCGTTCGCCTCGCGCACTACGTCGGCCACGGGAAGCGGTGCCAGCCAACGCATGTCGACGACCCGCGTCGAGATGCCGTCGGCCTCGAGGCGGCGCGCGACCCGCAGGCTCATCGGTACGCCGTTGCCGAGCGTCACGATGGTCAGGTCGGTGCCGTCGCCGTAGGTACGGGCGCGGCCGATCGGCACGGCCTCCGTCGGGTACGGGGCCAGCCACTGGTCGTCCCCACCGTCGTGGAGGTCCCGAACGTGGTACAGCGCAATGGGTTCCAGGTAGACGCAGAGCGTTCCCGCGGTGTAGGCCGCCGCGGCGCAGGTGCGCATCATCGCCGCGGCGTCGTCCGGGCGCGACGGGGAGGCGATCACGATGCCGGGGATGTCCCGCAACGCGGCGACGGCGTTGTCGTTGTGGAAGTGCCCGCCAAAGCCCTTCTGGTAGCCGTAACCGGCGACGCGCACGACCATCGGGTTGCGGTACTGCCGGTCGGAGAAGAACTGGAGGGTGGCGCCCTCGCCCCGGATCTGGTCGGCGGCGTTGTGCAGGTAGGCCAGGTACTGAATCTCGGGGATGGGCAGCAGCCCGGCGAGCCCGGCGCCGAGCGCGAGCCCGAGGATCGCCTGCTCGTCGAGGACCGTGTCGAAGACCCTTGCCGCACCGAACTTCTGGGCCAGCCCCCTGGTGACGCCGTAGACGCCGCCCTTGCGTGCGACGTCCTCGCCGAAGACCAGCGCCCCCGGGTGCTCGGTCAGCACGTCGAGCAGCGCGCGGTTGACCGACTGTGCGAACGTCAGCGGCCCCTCGCCGTCGGAGACGTCGCCGCTGCGGGGCCGTGCGGCGACGGCGTCGGCCATTCCGTCGAGCAACGGCCGCATCACCGCCGACGCGCTGTTTAGCTGCGGCAACTCGGCGACCTGCTGGGCAATGTCGATGACCTCGGAGCGCTTGGCCTCGTAGCGGTCGAGGATGTCGGTGGGGGACAGGCCGGCGTGCTCGACCACCAGCGCGGCGGTCCCCAGCAACGGGTCGCGGTCGTAATCGCCGGCGATCTCGGCGGGGGTGCGGTAGGCGGCCTCGACGTCGGAGCCCGCGTGGCCCATCAGTCGCACGGTGCGAAGGTGCAGGAACGCCGGCTTGCGGTGCTTGCGTACCCAGTCGACGGCACGGGTGGCCACCGCATGGGCGTCGACGACGTCGGATCCGTCGGCGGCGAAGTACTCCAGGCCGACGCGGCTTCCGAAGTTCGCGGCGATCCACCCGGCCGGGGTCTTGGTGCTGATGCCGATGCCGTTGTCCTCACAGACGAACAGCAGCGGCAGCGGAAGCCCTTGGTAGGCAGCGTGAGTCGCGGTGTTGACCGCACCGGTGGCCGTCGAGTGGTTCGCCGAGGCGTCGCCGAGGCTGCAGACGGTGACGGCGTCCCGTGGCCACGGCGTCTCGATCCCGAGCTTCGCGGCCCGGCCGATCGAGAAGGCCACCCCGACCGCTCGGGGAAGGTGCGAGGCGATCGTCGACGTCTGCGGGATGACGTTGAGGTCGCGGCGCCCGAAGACCTTGTGCCTGCCGCCGCTGATCGGTTCGTCGGTCGCCGCGCAGAGCCCCAGCAGCACGTCGCGCAGCGGGTCGCTGCCGTCGACCTGGCGGGCACGCTGCAGGAAGAAGCCACCCGAACGGTAGTGCAGCAGAGCGGGATCGGTGTGCCGCAGCGCCGCGGCGACGGCGGCGTTGCCCTCGTGGCCGGACGAACCGATGGTGTAGAAACCCTTGCCGCGGGACCGCAGCCAGCGGGCGGCCAGGTCGAGGTGCCGGCTGCCGAGTTGCGAGTCGAACAGGTCGAGCACGTCCCGCACCGTCAACGTCGACGTCGGCGCGATCGGGGCGCCGGGGTCGACGCGCTGGCCACCTGGGCGCAGCGCGCTCACCGCCTCGATGAAGTACTCGTCGATCTTCTCGGTCACGGCGTGCCTCAGAAGTGGCGCGGGAAGCTCGACCAGTCCGGGTCGCGCTTCTCCAGGAACGCGTCACGACCTTCGACGGCCTCGTCGGTCATGTACGCCAATCGCGTTGCCTCACCGGCGAAGACCTGCTGGCCGACCAGACCGTCGTCGAGCAGGTTGAACGCGAACTTGAGCATTCGGACGGCCTGCGGCGACTTGCCGTTGATCTCCTCAGCCCATTGCAGCGCAACGGTTTCCAGCTCGGCGTGGTCGACCACCTCGTTCACCGCCCCCATCGCCTTCATCTGCTCCGCCGTATACGGCCTACCGAGGAAGAAGATCTCGCGGGCGAACTTCTGCCCGGTCTGCCGGGCCAGGTACGCGCTGCCGTAGCCACCGTCGAAGCTGCCGACGTCGGCGTCGGTCTGCTTGAACCGGGCATGCTCCCGGCTGGCCAACGTCAGGTCGCACACCACGTGCAGGCTGTGCCCGCCACCGGCGGCCCATCCGTTGACCAAGCAGATCACCGGCTTCGGCATGAAGCGGATCAGCCGCTGCACCTCCAGGATGTGCAGCCGGCCCGCCTGTGCGGGATCCACGGTGTCGGCGGTCTCGCCGGCCGCGTACTGGTATCCGGTGCGGCCACGGATGCGCTGGTCGCCGCCGGAGCAGAACGCCCAGCCGCCGTCCTTCTCCGAGGGGCCGTTACCCGTCAGCAGGATGACGCCGACGTCGTTGCTCATGCGGGCGTGGTCGAGCACGCGGTACAGCTCGTCGACGGTGTGGGGGCGGAAGGCGTTGCGCACCTCCGGTCGGTCGAACGCGATGCGCACCGTCGGCTTCGCGACGCCGTCGACGACGTGCCGGTGATAGGTGATGTCGGTCAGCTCGAAGCCCTTGACGGGCTGCCACAGGGTCGGGTCGAACGGATTGTCAGAACTCACCCGGTTGACTGTAGCCAGGCCTACACCGGGTCGAACCGGAAGACCGCGCAACGCCCGGCGAGGGCTTCGAACTCGTCGGGATTGGGTCCGGTTACCAGCCCGGAACGCGTCATGAAGCTGACGCCGGTGGGGACCAGGACGGGAAACTGACGCAGCAGCGGACGGGCCTCGTCGGCGGAGAGCTCGACGACGCGCACCGGCTCGACCTTGCGACCCTGCGTCAGCGTCGCCTCACCGGCGGCGCGCAGGTTCTTCACCCAGTCGGCCTTCGGGAAGCCACCGACGACGTAGCGCTTGCCGTCGACGGTGAACGGGGTGACCGGCGTGGGCCGGGGGGTGCCGGACCTGCGTCCCACCACGCCGAGGACGATGGGGCCCTCGCGCATCAGGCCCAGCCGCATCGCCGTCATCATGACCTTGTTCATGGGCTTGAGCCACCACGGCGGCCGAATGTCATCGTCGTGGGGCATGCCCGAATTCTAGACCGCCAGACCGACGCTTTCGACGGCCTTGACCAGCCCGTTCGGCCGCTGCGCCGTGGGAACGGGGTCGACGAGGGCGAAGCGACAGCCCACCGCGACGGCACCGCCGTCGGCCTCTTCGCTGTCACCGACCATGAGCGCGTCCTCGGCGGCGACGCCCAGACGTGTCAACGCGGTCTGGAAGATCTCGGCGCTGGGCTTGACCGCACCGACCTCGTAGGACAGCACGAACTCGTCGACGTCCCCGGTGACGCCGAGCCGGACGAACGCCGGCCTGATGTCGAACGCGATGTTGGAGACCACCGCGGTGCGAATGCCCTGGCGGTGCAGGCCGGCGAGCACGGCGGCGGTGTCCGGGTACGGCGTCCAGCTGGCCGGGTCGACGACCAAGGCGTAGAGACGTTCGGCGTGCTGGTCGGCCACCCCGGATTCGCGGAGCACGTGCAGGTAGGCCTCGCGATGCAGGTGTGGTTCCAGGTCGCGGTTCGTCCAGGCCCGATGGGCCCGTTCGTCCATGTCGACCGACGCACCGGTGGGTGCGGTCAACCGCCGCATCAGCTCGGCCTGGACGTGACCGTCGACGGCCTGCTCGTCGACCTGGATTCCGTCGAACCAGGTGTCGTCCTCCTCGAGTCGGAACAAGGTTCCCGAGAAGTCGAAGAGCACCGCGCGCGTGAGTGTCACGGCATCATTGTGCCTTGACCCGTCTCCGCCGCCGAGCGTGAAGAAATGTGCGAGAAATGCGGGGACCGTCGTGCACTACTTCACACTCGCGCACCGTCAGACGTACCGACTCCGGCCCGCCGCGGCACCCGCGGCGATCTGCACCACGTAGACCACCAGGAACATCGCGAACGGGATGGTCCAGCCGTCGGAGACGTCGTGCAGCAGGCCGAAGAGGAACGGCCCCAGCCCGGCGAACAGATAGCCGAATCCCTGTGCCATTCCGGACAATTGCGCGGTGTCCTCGGCGTTGCGGGCCCGCAGCGCGATGACCGTCAGCGCCAGGGAGAACGCGCTCATGCCGACGCCGATCAGCACGCTCCACACCCATGGCGCGGCGGCGGGGGCGACCAGCAGGCCGATTGCCCCGCCGAAGCCGAGAACGCCCAATGCGATGATCCATCCGCTCTGGTTCGCCGAGCGCGCCGCCAGCGGGGAGATGATCAGCGCGACCGGCACCCCGATCAGCGACACCAGGCCGACGAGTATCCCGGCCTGCACCTTGCCGATGCCGTTGTCGATGAATATCTGTGGCAGCCAGCCCATCACGATGTAGGCCAGGAACGCCTGGCAGCCGAAGAACAGCGTCACCGTCCAGGCCAACCGGTTGCGCAGCAGTGATCGCCGTTCGCCAGTGGGTTCGGTCGACGCGGCCCACGAGCCCCGGTGTCGACGCGACGCCGGCAGCCAGGCCAGCAGGGCGAGCAGCGCGATCGCCGCCCAGGCGGCCAGGGCCAGCCGCCATCCGCCGAGCGGTTCCTCCAGGCCGGGGGTGACCGCCGAACCTAGGGCGCCACCGCCCTGCAGCGCGGCGGTGTAGATGCCGGTCATCAGGCCGACCCGGGTGGGGAACGACCCCTTGATCACGACGGGAATCAGGACGTTGATCAGCGCGATGCCGGCACAGGCCAGCAGCGTCGCCCCGATCACGACGTGTGGCCCGTCGACGGTGCGCAGCACCAAGCCGGCGGTCAGCACCACCAGCGCGCCGGAGATGACGCGACCCAGGCCGAAGCGGCTCGAGAGCCTCGGTGCCGTCAGCCCGGCGGCGGCGAAGCACAACCCGGGCATGGTCGTCAGCAGGCCCGCCCAGGTGGCGGACGTGCCCAGCTCGTCGCGCATGTCGCCGAGCAACGGCGCCACGCTGGTGACGGCAGGTCGCAGATTGAGGGCCACCAGGATGACTGCCACCGCGAGCAGCGTTCCGCCGGCGATCACCGGCACGCCGGCGGGGGAGCTCGCGGCGCTCTCGTCGAGCTGAACCGCCACCTTGGGTCCGGAATGTTCGTCCTGCTGGTCGCCACGCACGCTGCTACATTGCCATACATCCCATGATTGGTTGAAAGGACGTCATCTGTGCCCTTGAGCACTACTCGTCGCACGGGCCTGGTCGACCAGGTCATCGACCAGCTTCGGCAGTCCGTCGCCGACGGCGAGTGGCCGGTCGGTCAGCGCATCCCCAACGAGACGGTGCTCGTCGAATCCTTGGGCGTCGGGCGCAACACCGTGCGCGAGGCGGTCCGCGCGCTGGCCCACGCCGGCCTCCTCGAGGTCCGCCAGGGCGACGGCACCTACGTCCGCGCGACCAGTGAGGTGTCGGGTGCGCTGCGCCGCCTCTACGGTGCGGAGCTTCGCGAGGTGCTGGAGGTTCGCCGAGGCCTGGAGGTCGAAGGGGCGCGGCTGGCGGCGGCCCGCCACACTGACGCGGACGTCGTCGAACTTCGGGAGCTGTTGGCCCGCCGCGACGCGTGCTTGCACGCCGGCGACACCGACGACTTCGCCCGCGCCGACACCGCCTTCCACCTGGCCGTCGTCCGAAGCTCGCACAACGCGACGCTGACGGAGCTGTACCGCGGGCTCGTCGAGGCCGTGACCGCGAGCGTCGCGACCACCCACGAGGCGCCCGTGGAGATCGTCGACCACGGCGCGCTGCTCGACCACATCGAGGCCGGCGACGTCGACCAGGCCGCTCGCATGGCGGGCGAACTGCTCGACCGCATCCTCGACGGCCTGCCCTCTTCCGCGAGGTAGCGCTACCCGACGCGGCGCTCCGAGCCCTCCCAGAACTGCGCGCGGACGGCCTTCTTGTCCGGCTTGCCGAGTGCGGTCACGGGCACCGAGTCGACGACCACGACCTGCTTGGGCGATTGCACCGACCCCTTGCGCTCCTTGACCGCGGCCTGGATCTCGGCGGTCATGGCCGCGATCGACGCCTCGTCCCTCGGCACGTCCGACCGCAGCACCACCACCGCGGTGACGGCCTCGCCCCACTTCTCGTCGGGCGTACCGATCACGCACACCTGTGCCACCGAAGGATGTTCGGCGACAACGTCTTCCACCTCGCGCGGGAACACGTTGAACCCGCCGGTGACGATCATGTCCTTGGTGCGGTCGACGATGAACCAGAAGCCGTCCTCGTCCTCGCGAGCCAGGTCGCCGGTGTGCATCCACCCGTCGCGGAACGTCTCCGCCGTCGCCTCCGGCTTGTTCAGGTAGCCGCCGGACAGCAGCGGACCCGACACGCAGATTTCGCCGACCTCGCCGCGCGGCACCGGCTGGCCGTCCTCGCCGAGCAGAGCGGTGCGGGCGAACAACGTGGGGCGCCCGCACGACGTCAGGCGCTTCTCGTCGTGTTCGCCCTTGGCCAGATAGGTGATGACCATCGGGGCCTCGGATTGGCCGTAGTACTGCGCGAAGATGGGCCCGAAGCGGTCGATCGCCTCGCGCAGTCGCACCGGATTCATGGCCGAGGCACCGTAGTAGACGGTCTCCAGCGACGAGAGGTCGCGGGTGTGGGAGTCCGGGTGGTCCATCAGCGCGTAGATCATCGACGGAACCAGCATGGTGGCCGTGATCTTCTGCTCCTCGATGGTGCGCAGCACCTCGGCCGGGTCGAACTTGGACAGCACCACCATCTCGCCGCCCTTGACGATCGTCGGCAGGAAGAACGCCGCTCCGGCGTGCGACAGCGGGGTACACATCAGGAACTTGGGGTTCTCTGGCCACTCCCACTCGGCGAGCTGAATGGTCGACATGGTGGTGGTGGCCTGCGACGTCATCATCACGCCCTTGGGCTTGCCGGTGGTGCCGCCGGTGTAGGCCAGCCCGGTGACGGTGTCCGGCGCCAGGTTTGCCGCGACCAGCGGTTGTGGCGGGTGCGCGGCGGCCTCGGCGTTGAGGTCCACCGCGACGTCGGCCAGGTCGGCGGGGACGGGACCGATCGTCAGCACCTGCTTGAGCGACGGCACCTTCTCCAGCAGCCCCAGCGCGCGTTCGACGAACATCGGGTTCGGATCGATGATCAACGACGTGACCCCGGCGTCGGTCAGCACGTAGGCGTGGTCGTCCAGCGAGCCGAGAGGGTGTAGTGCCACACGGCGGTAGCCCTGTGTCTGCCCGGCGCCCACGATCATCAGTACCTCGGGGCGGTTGAGTGCGAGCAGCCCGACCACCGCGCCCGAGCCCGCGCCGAGCGCCTCGAAGGCCTGAACGTACTGGCTGATGCGGTCGGCGAGCTCACCACCGGTCAGGGTGGTCTCTCCGAGGAACAGCACTGGCTTGTCGCGGTGACGCTTGAGCGCGCCGACGGTGAGGTGGCCAGAGTGGATGGGATGCCGCAGGAGTGAGTCACTCATGGGTCCAGATTAGAACGTGTTACAGAAATCCTGGCAAGGGGCGCGGAATCGGGCTTCACTGGAGGACGTGAACCAGCGACTGCGCACCACCATCCTGGAGCTGGCTCGCGAACGGGGACCGGAGAAGACCATCTGCCCGTCCGACGCGGCCCGGGCGATCGGCGGCGACGACTGGCGCGACCTGATGGACGACGCCCGCGACGTCGCGCGTGACCTGGCCCGCCACGGCGAGGTGGAAATCAGTCAGAAGGGCACCGTCCTCGATCCCGACGAGCCGTGGCGCGGGCCCATCCGGATCCGGATCACGTAGTTCGCCGAGCCACGAAGTCGGCACATTCTCCGGTGGCCTCTGCGAAGATGGCGGCATGCCTGCTGAGCTGGTCTTTTTCGGCACCGTCCTGACCGTCGACGACGCTCTGCCCACGGCGGGCGCGCTTGCCGTGGCCGACGGGCGCGTGGTGTCCGTCGGCGACCGGGCCGAGGTGGAGAACTGGGTCGGGCCCGACACCGTGGTCGTCGAACTTGGCGACGGCTGCGTCATGCCCGGCCTGATCGAGGCGCATGGGCACCCGCTGATGGAGGCGATGGTGCTGGCCGATCGCATCGTCGACGTCCGGCCCGTCACGATGGGCAGTGCGGCCGACGTTCTCGCCGCGATCGAGCACGAGGTCGCCGCCCGCGGCGATTCGGGGGCCTACCTCAACGGGTGGGATCCGCTGCTGCAGGCCGGCCTGCCAGAGCCCACGCTGGCGTGGCTGGACGGGATGGCGCCCGATACGCCACTGGTGATCGTGCACAACTCCGGGCACAAGGCCTACTTCAACTCGGTGACCGCGCGGACGCTCGGGCTGAACCGCGACACCCCGGATCCGAAGGGCGCGCGGTACGGCCGCGACGCCTCGGGTGAACTCGACGGCACCGCGGAGGAGACGGGCGCGGTGTTCCCGCTGATCGGCGGCGCCATCGACCGCGACGGATATCCCGCGATGCTGCTCGCCGAGTGCGCCCGGCTGAACCGGGCCGGTCTGACGACGTGTTCGGAGATGGCCTTCGACCCGATGTTCCGCCCGGCGCTCGACGCGCTGCGCGGTGAGCTGACCGTGCGACTGCGCACCTACGAGATGTCGACCGCCGCGATGACGACCACCGCGGTGCCCGACAACGGCGACGACGTCGTCCGGCAGGTCGGCATCAAGATCTGGGTCGACGGGTCCCCGTGGATCGGCAACATCGATCTGTCGTTCCCGTACCTGGACACCGCCGCGACCCGGTCCATCGGCGTGACGCCCGGCTCCTGCGGCCACGCCAACTACACCCGCGAACAGCTCACCGAGATCGTCGCCGCCTACTTTCCGCTGGGGTGGCAGATGGCCTGTCACGTCCAGGGCGACGTCGGAGTCGACACCATCCTCGACGTGTACTCCGAAGCGCTGCAAGCACATCCGCGCGCTGATCACCGGCTGCGGCTCGAGCACGTCGGCGCGATCACCGATGCACAGCTGCAGCGCGCCCACGACCTCGGCGTCACGTGCAGCATCTTCGTCGACCAGATTCACTACTGGGGTGACGTCCTGGTCGACGGTCTGTTCGGTCCCGAGCACGGTTCGCGCTGGATGCCGGTCGGTTCCGCCCTCGCCACGGGCATGCGGGTCTCGCTGCACAACGATCCGCCCGTCACGCCGGAGGAGCCGCTGCGCAACATCAGCGTCGCGGCCACCCGCCAGGCGCCCAGTGGGCGGGTGCTGGGACCGGAGCAACGCATCACGGTCGAGCAGGCGATCCAGGCGCAGACCTTGGACGCGGCGTGGCAATTGTTCGCCGACGACGTCGTCGGCTCGCTGGAAGTGGGCAAGTACGCCGACCTGGTGGTGCTGTCGGCCGATCCGCGTGCCGTGCCGCCGGAGACCATCGCCGACCTGGAGGTGCGCGCCACGTACCTGGCAGGACGCCGAGTTTATTCGAAATCTGACTAGCTGCCGGTGTCGTCATGGCACGCTGGCGCTCATGTCAGAGTTGCCAACACCTCGTTTTCTCGACGAACGCACCGCTCACTGGGCCGAGACCAAGCCCGACGCCGAAGCGGTCACCTTCAAGGACCGCACGTGGACGTGGTCCCAGTGGTACGACCGCATCCGGCACCTGGCCGGCGCGCTGACCGAGATGGGCGTCGGCCGCGGCGACGTGGTCGCGTTCCTCGACAAGAACCATCCGGCCTGCGTGGAGACCACCCTGGCGGCGGCGTCCATCGGAGCGGCCACTGCCATCGTCAACTTCCGGCTCGCCGGCGACGAGATGGACTACGTGCTCAACGATTCCGGTGCCAAGGTGCTGATCGTGGGGTCCGAGCTGAAGCCGGGCGTGGACAAGATCCGGGACAAGCTGACCAGCCTGGAGAAGGTCGTCGAGGTGACGCCCGACGGTGGCGAGGGCGACGAGTACGAGGCCCTGCTGGCCGCGGCGACCCCGGTCGACCGGTCGGAAGACGTCGAGCCCGACGACGTCGCCATCATCATGTACTCCTCCGGCACCACGGGCCGGCCCAAGGGTGTCGCGCTGACGCAGGCCAACCTGATCGCGCACACCGAAAGTGCCTTCGCCGGATGGGAACTGGACGAGGGTGACAAGAACCTGGTCGCGATGCCGCTGTTCCACGTCGGCGGGTCGTCGTACATGCAGCTGGGCTTGCACACCGGGGTGGCGAGCTACATGACCCGCGACGTCGACGGCGCTCAGCTGGCCGGCGGCATTCTCTCGGGCGCCAACCGCACCTTCCTGGTGCCGGCGGTGCTGGCCAAGGTGCTGGAGTCCGGCGAGGACGCCGTGAAGCTGTTCGCGGCCCTGAAGACCTACGGCTACGGCGCGTCGCCGATGCCGCTGCCGCTGCTGCGCAAGGCACTCGAAGCGTGGCCCGACACCGACTTCATCCAGGCCTACGGGCTGACCGAGGTCGGTGGTGTCATCAGCCTGCTGGCTCCGGAGGATCACCGCAGCGGCGACGAGGAACGCATGGGCAGCGCCGGCCGCGTCGTCCCCGGCGCCGAGGTGCGCGTGGTCGACCCTGACAGCCTGGAGGACGTCGAACCAGGCAAGCAGGGCGAATTGTGGTTCAAGTCAAAGCAGTTGATGAAGGGCTACCACAACAAGCCCGACGCGACCAAGGAGGCCGTCACCGAGGACGGCTGGTTCCGCACCGGGGACATCGGCAGGGTCGACGCCGACGGCTACATCTTCGTCGAGGACCGGCTCAAGGACATGATCATCACCGGCGGGGAGAACGTCTACTCGATCGAGGTGGAACGGGTGCTGGCAGAGCATCCCGCCGTCGCCGAGGTTGCCGTGATCGGTGTGCCCGACGAGAAGTGGGGCGAATCGGTCAAGGCCGTCGTGTCGCTCGAGGGCGAGGTGACCGACGAGGAGCTGATCAGCTGGGCCAAGGAGCGACTGGCCGGCTACAAGTGCCCGAGGACGGTCGACATCGTCGACGAGCTGCCCCGCAATCCCACCGGCAAGATCCTGAAGAAGGATCTGCGCCAACCACATTGGGAGAAGGCGGGCCGCAAGGTATAGGCGGTCTAGGGCGAGACGGCGGCGCTGCGCGCCCATGGCGCCAGCTGACGATAGGGATCGCCTTCGCGGATCTCCAGCAGTGCGGCCAGCTCACCCTCGAGCGCGGCCTTGGTCCGCTCGCGCACCGTCGCCGTCCACGTCTCGGCGACCGCTCCCTTCGGGCGGGCGGTGTCGATCGGCGTTCCGAAACGCAGATACGTCCGCTGCGGGCGCGGAATCAGGGTCGGTCCGATGCCGCGCACCAGGGGCATTCCCATGTCCGTGGTGCCGGTCAGGCGTTCGGCCAGCGGCTTGGTCCACCGCGCCCAGCGGCCGTCGCTGGTGGTGAGCACGTGGTAGACGTCGTCGCCGCCGACGAGCGCCGCCGGAATGATCGGGTAGTCGTGCTCCACCGCGAGCCGGGCAAATCCGTTGCGGCCGTGCCACATCAGCGTGTACAGCTGGTCGCGGGCCTTGCCGACCTCTCGGCCACCGCCGGGGAACACCAGGATGGGTTCGCCGGCGGCCATGAGTTCGCGCGCCGTCTCCGGCGTCCCGACCACCGCACCTGCGGCGGCGAAGAGGTCTGCCGGCACGCCCTTGACGTTGCCGAACCTGCGGTCGGCCAGCGGCCGCACCCGGATGCCGATCTGACGTCGGACCACGTACGGAATCAGGACGGCTTCGGTACCTGCCTGGGTGTGATTGCCGACGAGCAGGAAGCGGCCGTCGCTCGGGAGGTTGTCCAGCCCGTCGAGGTAGGGCTTGGAGGCCGAGACCAGGGGATCGATGCGGTCGGCGACGTTCTCGATCCACCGCTGGTAGGTGGACACCCCGATGAGTGGCATCACCCGAGTGTAGGTTTCGATCGGTGGATGACGACGGCGTCGGCGGTGACGGAGACTCCGTTCCGCCCTCGCAGAACGGTGGCCCATGAGCGTTGACGAGACCGACGTTCTGATCGGCGGCGCATGACGCCCACCCTGGACGACCTGCTACAACGTCTGCACGTCGTGTCGCTGCCGATGCGAGTCCGCTTCCGCGGCATCGACGTTCGCGAGGTGGCGTTGATCGACGGTCCCGCCGGCTGGGGCGAGTTTGGCGCCTTCGTCGAGTACGAGCCCGACGAGGCGGTGCATTGGCTGGCGGCGGGGATCGAGGCCGCCTACGTCGCGCCACCCGCGCCGCTGCGCACCTGGATCCCGGTCAACGCCACCGTCCCCGCCGTCGAGGTGTCGCAGGTGGCCGAGGTGCTGGCCCGTTTCCCGGGGGCGGGCACCGCCAAGGTCAAGGTGGCCGAGCGGGGGCAGACCCTCGCCGACGACGTCGCCCGCGTCAACGCGGTGCGCGAGCGGGTGCCCCTGGTTCGCGTCGACGCCAACGGTGGCTGGACCGTCGCGGAGGCGGCCACCGCCTGCGCCGCGCTGACGGCCGACGGACCCCTGGAGTACCTGGAGCAGCCCTGCGCGACGGTGGCCGAGTTGGCCGAACTACGCGGCCTGGTCGACGTGCCGGTGGCGGCCGACGAGAGCATCCGCAAGGCCGAGGACCCGTTGCGCGTGGTGCGGATGAAGGCCGCCGACGTCGCGGTCGTCAAAGTCGCTCCGCTGGGCGGTATTTCGCGGCTGCTGGACATTGCCCGACAGATCGACGTGCCCATCGTGGTGTCCAGTGCGCTCGATTCGGCGGTCGGCATGTCCAGGGGTCTGCTGGCGGCGGCGTGCCTGCCCGACCTGCGCTACGCGTGCGGGCTGGGTACCGGCGGACTCTTCGTCGAGGACGTCACCGAGTCGCTCGCGCCGGTGGACGGCCGCCTGCCCGTCGGGGCGGTCACGCCCGATCCTGCGCGCCTGTCCGGTCTGGCGGCCGCACCCGCTCGACGGCAGTGGTGGATCGACCGGATCACGGCCTGCCATCCGCTGCTGTCCTAATCCGTGGGGCACGAGCCCGGACCCGTCGCCGCCGGCCCGCTGAGCGCCGGGACTCCCTCTGGGTTGTCTCGAACTGCGTCCTATGGCCGTCTTCTGCGCGACGGTCGCGCCGCGGGGCCGCAGACCGCCAACCCACGACCCTGATGCAGAAGACGCGTAGAGCGTGTCATTCGGATGACCAGCCAGGGACGCGCGCCGACCTGCGGCAATTGGGACACCGCACACCGCCCCAAGTAGGGTCGGCCGGGTGAATTTGGCGTACGACGATCGTGGCTCGGGTGAGCCCGTCCTGTTCATTGCCGGCCGCGGGGGAGCGGGCCGGACGTGGCACCTCCACCAGGTGCCCGCCTTCCAACGGGCCGGGTATCGCGTCGTCACGTTCGACAACCGCGGCATCGGCGCCACCGAGAACGCGCAGGGCTTCACCACCGAACAGGTGGTCTTCGACACCGCGAAGCTGATCGAGAAGCTCGACGCGGGCCCGGTCCGGGTGGTGGGCGTCTCGATGGGGTCGTTCATCGCCCAGGAGTTGATGCTGGCCAGGCCCGACCTGGTGTCGGCGGCGGTGTTGATGGCCACCCGCGGCCGCGAGGACCGCACCCGCGAGTTCTTCAGCGCCGCCGAATACGAGTTCCTGCAGGCGGGGGTGGAACTCCCACCCAAGTTCGAGGCGAAGTTGCGGCTGCTGGAGAGTTTCTCGCCCAAGACGCTCAACGACGAGAGCGCCGTCCGGGACTGGATCGAGATGTTCACGATGTGGCCCACGAAGTCGACGCCGGGGCTGCGCAGCCAGCTCAGAATTCGACCGGAGACCAACCGGTTGCCTGCTTACCGGAACATTACGGCGCCAGCGCTGGTGATCGGTTTCGCCGACGACGTGGTGCTGCCGCCGCACCTCGGCCGGGAGGTCGCCGACGCCCTGCCCAACGGCCGCTACCTGCAAATACCCGACACCGGACACCTCGGATTCATCGAGCGTCCCGACGTGGTCAACGCCGCCGTGCTCGAATTCTTCGGCGCGGGGGTATGACAGGCTGTAAGGGTGAACCCGTCGACGACTCAAGCGCGCATCGTCGTCGACGAGTTGATTCGTGGCGGCGTCCGGGACGTCGTGCTGTGTCCCGGTTCACGCAATGCCCCGCTGGCCTTCGCCCTGCATGACGCGGACCGCGCCGGGAGGCTGCGGCTGCACGTGCGCATCGACGAGCGCACCGCCGGGTTCCTGGCGATCGGATTGGCCGCCTCCGGCTCCCCGGTCTGCGTGGCCATGACGTCGGGCACCGCGGTGGCCAACCTCGGGCCCGCGGTCGTCGAGGCGAACTACGCCCGCGTGCCCCTGGTCGTCCTCAGCGCCAACCGGCCCTATGACCTCCTGGGCACCGGTGCCAACCAGACGATGGAACAGCTCGGCTACTTCGGTACCCAGGTCCGCTCCACCATCAGCCTCGGGTTGGCCGAGGGTGCCACCGAGACGATGGACGCCCTCAACGCCCAGTGGCGCTCGGCGACGTGCCGGGTTCTGGTGGCGGCCAAGGGTTCTCGCAGTGCCAATGCCGGACCCGTGCAGTTCGACATCCCGCTGCGCGAGCCCCTGGTGCCCGGGTTGGACGACTCGGGTGAGTACGCCCCTGAGGGCAGGCCCGACGGTCGACCGTGGACGTACACGCCCCCGGTGACGTTCGACCAGCCGTTGGACGTCGACGTCACCCTCGACACCGTCGTGATCGCCGGACACGGCGCGGGTGTCCATCCGAACCTGGCGGCGCTGCCGACCGTGGCCGAACCCACCGCACCCCCGGCGGAGAACGCCCTGCACCCGCTGGCGCTGCCGGCGCTGAAGCCCAGACAGGTCATCATGCTGGGCCGTCCCACGTTGCACCGCGGCGTGTCGGCGTTGCTGGCCGACTCGTCGGTGCCGGTCTTCGCGCTCACCACCGGCCCGCGGTGGCCGGACGTGTCCGGCAACTCGCAGGCGACCGGCACCCGGGCGGTCGTCACGGGCTCGCCCGACGAGGAGTGGCTGCGACGCTGCGCGGACGCCAACGCCCACGCCGTCGCCACGGTCCGCACCCAGCTCAAGTCCCACCCCCTGACGACCGGTCTGCACGTCGCGGCCGCCGTCGCCGACGGTTTGCGGCCGGGTGACCAGTTGGTGCTCGGCGCCTCCAACCCGGTGCGCGACGCGGCGCTGGTCGGGCTGGACGCCCACGGCATCAAGGTCCGGTCCAACCGCGGTGTCGCCGGCATCGACGGCACGGTGTCGACGGCCATCGGCGCGGCCCTGGCCCACGAACGGACCGGCGACGGCGACCGGGTCCCCCGCACCGTCGCCCTCATCGGCGATCTCACGTTCGTCCACGACAGTTCCGGGCTGCTGATCGGCCCCACCGAACCGATTCCCAAGAGCCTCACCATCGTGGTGTCCAACGACAACGGCGGCGGCATCTTCGAACTCCTCGAGCAGGGCGACCAGAGATTCTCCGACGTCTCCTCGCGCGTGTTCGGCACCCCGCACGACGTCGACGTGGGCGCGCTGTGCCGCGCCTATCACGTCGAGTGTCGACAGGTGGAGTTGGACGGCCTCGCCGAGGAACTGGACGGCGGCGCCGACGGCATGCGCGTTCTGGAGGTGAAGGCCGACCGCTCGTCGCTCCGGGCGCTGCACGCATCGATCAGAGCAGCCCTGTGAGGACGTCGGTCGACCAGCTGGTGCGCTATCTGAAGACGTTGTGGCAGGGCCTGATTCCGCACCTGTACGGCGATCCCAGTGAGACGCGGGCCGAGCGCGTCATCCGCCGGGTGCGGATCGGGGTGGTCATCGTCGCCTGCCTGGTGACGTTGCAGTCGGTGCTGCTCGTACTCGGGGCCTGGCGCGACGACCGCCAGATCGAGGGCGACATGGGCGTGGCCGCGGCCGAGGTGCTCGACGCCGGACCGCGACGGTCGACCATCGAGTTCGTCACCCCGGACCGCGTCACCTACCGGCCGGAGCTGGGCGTGCTGTATCCGTCCGAACTCGACACCGGCATGCGGATCTACGTCGAATACGACAAGGCCAACCCGGATCTCGTCCGAGTGCAGGACCGCAACGCCTCGCTGGCGATCATTCCCGCCGCGTCGATCGCGGTGGTGGGATGGTTGGTCGCAGCGGCCGCGCTGAGTGGGTTGGCGGTGCTGCAGCGTCGGCTGAACCGTCAGGACGCCATCAGCTTGGAGAGCCAGTCGTCGTCGTAGATGTCGAGCTTTTGTCCGGCGTGTAGGTCGAAGACCGTTGGCGTGCCGGTGTTCAACGGGTCGACCTCGTAGAGGAACTCGAAGTTGGTCGACTCCATGTCGGCCAGGTCGGCTGCGCTCTTCGCTTGTGCGCCGGTCTCGATCTGGTGTGCCTGGAAGCCGGGAACGCCTGCTGCGCGGGCGAAGTCGGCGATCGTCGCGTCGTCGGGTCCCGGGCTGCCGGGGTCTTGGTTGGCCCACAGTCGTTCGACGAAGCGTTGGAACTGTGCGCCAGTGGTCGACCCGGCGCCGTCCCCCTGCCCGCCGGGGGTGGCCGCCACGAACAGGGCGTTGGCCACCCGGGCGGAGTGTCCGTCGGTGGCGGGGGTGTCGAGGAAGGTCATCGGTCGATAGGTGATCGCGAGCTGGCCCGCGCCGATGTAGTACGCGAACCGGTCACCGAAGTCGTGTTGTAGATCGGCGCAATGGCTGCACTGCGGCTCGGTGTAGATCTCCAGCTGCACGGGGGCGTCCGCCAGCCCGGCGCGGATGCCGAACGAATCCTGCGTCATGGCGACGCGCGGAGGGTCCGGGTCGCCCAGGGGTGTGCCGCTGACGGCGCGCGTGCAGCCGGTCAGCGCGACGACGAGGCTCAGCGCTACGGCCATCACGACGTGCTTGCTGCGCATCCCCGCATTATGAGCCCGTCACCAGTCTTCGCGTGTCGTATCCCCGCACGCAACCTCCAGTACAACCGGGGCTGTCAGCCTTCTGGGGTGCGCGTTGCCATCGTCGCGGAGTCGTTCCTCCCCAACGTCAACGGAGTCACCAACTCGGTGCTTCGGGTGATGGAACATCTCCGCAGGACGGGACACGAAGTGCTCGTCATCGCACCGGACAGTCCTCGTGGTCAGCCGCCCGCCACTCGGGTCCACGACGGCGTTCGGGTGCATCGGGTGCCGTCGAAGATGTTCCCGAAGGTGACGTCGCTGCCGCTGGGAGTTCCGCGTCCGCGGATGGTCGGCGTGCTGCGCGGTTTTCAGCCGGACGTGGTCCATCTGGCGTCGCCGGCACTGCTCGGCTACGGCGGCCTGCTGGCCGCGCGGCATCTGGACGTGCCGACGGTCGCCGTGTTCCAGACCGACGTCGCGGGTTTCGCCCAGAGTTACGGTGCGGGTGTGATGTCGAGGGCGGCGTGGGCGTGGACGCGGCATCTCCACGGCAAGGCCGACCGAACGCTGGCACCGTCTACCTCGGCGATCGAAAACCTCACCGCGCATCACGTTCCGCGCGTTCATCATTGGGGTCGAGGCGTCGACGTCAGCGGCTTCGTCCCCTCGGCGCGCGACGACGCGCTGCGGACGGCGTGGTCACCCACCGGAAAACCGATCGTCGGGTTCGTGGGCCGGTTGGCGCCAGAGAAGCACGTCGAGCGGCTGGCGGTCTTAGCGCGCCGCGACGACGTGCAACTGGTCGTCGTCGGCGACGGCGTCGACCGCAAGAGTCTCGAATCACTGATGCCGACAGCGGTTTTCACCGGTGCCCTGTACGGTCGGGCCCTGGCCGCCGCCTACGCCAGCATGGACGTGTTCGTCCACGCCGGCGAGCACGAGACCTTCTGTCAGGCCGTCCAGGAGGCGATGGCCTCCGGAGTCCCCGTGATCGCCCCCGACGCCGGCGGCCCGCGGGACCTGGTGACGCCGATGCACACCGGTCTGCTGCTGGGGGTCGACGAGTTCGAGACCCGGTTGCCCGACGCCGTCGACCATCTCCTCGCCGAACGGCACCGATACTCGGTCGCCGCCAGGCGCAGCGTGCTGACTCGCACCTGGCCCGCGGTCTGCGAGCAGCTCCTCGGCCACTACGACGCGGTGCTCGGCCATCGCGGCGCCAAGGCTGCCTGACCGCCTGATCTCCCGATCGCCTTGACGATCGACTCTGGTAGCTGCTTGCGTATCCGCACCGGGCCCGTCCACCACCACGGGCCGACGACAGAGCGGGATACCGATGACGACGCCCAGTCCAGACTCGACGCCGGTCACCGACGGCGTGCAGGGGTTGGTGCTCGTCTGCGCGGTCGCCGTCGTGGCGGGCGCGGTCATCGGATTCGTCGGCGGCGCCTTCCGGTGGTGTCTGCAATACGCCGACACCCTACGAATCGACCTGTCCGACTGGGCGCATCGGCTGGCCGGACCGGGCTGGCTCGTCCCGATGGCGGCCACCGCCCTCGGGGCCGCCCTCGCCGCGTTGGTCGTGCGATGGATGCCGCTGGCGGCGGGCAGTGGCATCCAGCACGTCGAGGCGGTCTACCGCGGCGACGCCTCGACGCCGGAATTGCGGTTGCTGACCGCCAAGTTCGTCGGCGGGGTGTTGGGCATCGGCTCGGGTCTGGTCCTGGGTCGCGAGGGACCGACCGTGCACATGGGCGCGGCGATCGGCGCCGCCGTCGCACGGTGTGCCCGCCTCGGCGACGCGACGGTACGGATGCTGCAGACGGCCGTCGGCGGCGCCGGCCTCGCCGTGGCGTTCAACGCTCCAATCGGCGGCGTTCTGTTCACCCTCGAAGAGGTGACCAAGTCCTTCCGGCTGCACACCGTCCTCGCGACGGCCTTCGCGGCCGCCACGGGCGTCGGCTGCGCGCGGCTCGTCGTCGGTGACCACCCCGACTTCGCCGTGCCCGAGGTGAATTCACCCGGCCTGGGCTGGCTGCCGCTCTTCATCGTGTTCGGCCTGGCGACGGGGTGCCTCGGCGTCCTCTACAACCGCCTGGTGCTGGGATTCGTCGACCACGTCAAACTGCTGCCCCGGATACCGGCGGTGGCGAAGGCCGCCCTCATCGGCGCGGTGATCGGCCTGGTGATGTTCGTGCATCCGTTGGCCACCGGAGGCGGTGACACCCTGACCCAGTCGATCCTCGGCGGCCGGAGCCTGGAACTCTCCGTCGTGGTCGGCTTCCTGGCGTTGCGCTTCCTGGCCGGTCCGCTGTCCTATGCCGCTGCCGTCCCGGGCGGGTTGTTCGCGCCCCTGTTGGCCGTTGGGACGCTGTGGGGCGTGCTGTTTGCCGGGTGCTTCGACGCCGTCTGGCCGGGCAACCAGGCGTCACTGGCGGTCCCGATGGCGATCGTCGGGATGTCGGCGTTCTTCGCAGGCACGGTCCGGGCACCGGTGACGGGGATCGTGCTGGTCGTCGAGATGACGGCCACGACGTCGGTGCTGGTGCCGATGCTGGCGGCGACCGCTGCAGCCGTCTTGGCGGCGGAACTGCTGCGGGCGCCGCCGATCTACGACAGCCTGCGCGAACGCATGCCGGCGGAACCCGGCAAGGATTCGTCCTAGGGCTGGCTCAGCCCTGGGCGAGTTCGGCGACCGGCTGCCACTCCTCCCACGTCTTGAGGCGGCTCTCGTAGTCGGCCTTCGCGAGCTGAATGGGCATGCTGCCGAAGAACACTCGCAGTGGCGGCTTCTCCGCGTCGACGACCTTGAGGATCGCCGCTGCCGAGGCCTTCGGGTCACCCGACGCCGAGTTCCGCTTCTCACGTGCCTTCTGCGCCGCCTCGTGGATCTCGGCGTAGTCGGCGATCTCCTCGGCGCGCTTGGCCGACGAACCTGCCCAGTCGGTGGAGAAGCCGCCCGGCTCGACGAGCGTCACGTGGATGCCAAAGGACTCCACCTCCTGCGCCAAGGCCTGCGAGAAGCCCTCGAGCGCCCACTTGGAGGCGTGATAGATGCCGACGTTCTGGAACGCCGTGATGCCGCCGATCGAGGACACCTGCACGATGTGACCGCTGCGCTGCGCGCGCAGGAACGGCAACGCCGCCTGGGTGATCCACAGCGCGCCGAACACGTTCGTTTCGATCTGGTCGCGGGCTTCGGCCTCGGAGAGCTCCTCGATGAAGCCGAACTGTCCGTATCCCGCGTTGTTGACGACGACGTCGAGACGCCCGAAGTGGTCGTGGGCCCGTTCGACGGCGGCGAAGTCGGCGGCGCGATCGGTGACGTCCAGCTCGATGGGCAGCAGTGCGTCGCCAAACTTCTCGCTCAGGTCGTCGAGCGTCGAGGTGTCGCGCGCGGTGGCGGCGACCTTGTCACCGCGTTCCAGGGCCGCGATCGCCCACTCCCGTCCGAAGCCTCGCGACGTCCCGGTGATGAACCACACCTTCTCGGCCATGTCTTCTCCTCTGTCTGGTCCCGGCATTCAAGGCAATACCAACGCGGTGACGGGTTACCCATTCCCGCGACGTGCACATTCACAGGTAGCGTCGGTGGCGTGAGCCGTGCGACGTTGGAGAAGAACCCCCGCGAAGTGGCGTCGATGTTCGACGGCGTCGCCCGTCGGTACGACGTCACGAACACGGTGCTGTCGCTGGGCCAGGACCGATACTGGCGACGGGCGACGCGGGCGGCACTGGACATCGGCCCCGGCGACGCGGTCCTCGACCTGGCGGCGGGCACCGCCGTCTCGACGGTGGAATTGGCGGAGTCCGGCGCCTGGTGCGTGGCGGCCGACTTCTCGGTCGGCATGCTCGCCGCCGGTGCGGCACGCCCGGTGCCCAAGGTGGCCGGCGATGCGACGAAGCTGCCGTTCGCCGACGAGTCGTTCGACGCGGTGACCATCAGCTTCGGCATCCGCAACGTCGTGGACCACGTCGAGGGCCTTCGCGAGATGGCCCGGGTCACCCGTCCCGGCGGCCGACTGGTGGTGTGCGAGTTCTCCACTCCGACGAACCCGCTGTTCGGCACGGTCTACAAGGAGTACCTGATGCGGGCATTGCCGTCGGTGGCGCGCGCGGTGTCCAGCAATCCCGACGCCTACGTGTACCTGGCTGAGTCGATCCGCGCCTGGCCGGATCAGGCGGCGTTCGCCCGGCGGATCGCCGACGCCGGTTGGTCGGCGGTGCGGTGGCGCAACCTCACCGGTGGCATCGTGGCGCTGCACGCCGCCACCAAGGCCTGACGGCTACAGCTCACCGGAGGCCAGCTTGGCCGCCAGCTGGGCGCGTGACCGGATGCCGAGCTTGCGGTAGATCTGGGTCAGGTTCGCCTCGACGGTCTTCAGGCTGACGTAGAGGGTCGCCGCCACGTCGCGGTTGGTCATTCCCGAGGTCGCCAGCTCGGCAATCCGTCGTTCGGCCGGGGTCAGCGTGGGTTTCGGCGGTGTCTCGGACTTGGCGCGGCCCAGCTCGTCGCGGGCGCGCTCGGCCCACAGCGCCGCGCCGATCCGCTCGAACTCCCGCAATGCCTCCGCGAAGGTGTCGGCGGCCGCCTGCTTCAGCCGCTGACGGCGTTGCAGCTGCCCGAGTACCAGCAGCGTGCGCGCCCGCTCGAACGGCATCGGCAGCCCGTCGTGGTGCAGCAGCGACTGCTGAATGGCCCGCGTCGCCTCGTCGAGCTCGCCCTTCGCGGCCCACCACCTCGCCCGTCCTCTGGCTCCGGTGGCCAGCAGCCACGCCCGGTCCAGTCGGCGGCCGTCGTTCTCGAGCTGTTCGATCATCGGCTCGGCCTCGTCGGGCCGGCCGGCGGCGATCAGTGCCTCGATCGCATACGGCACGTAGTCGAGGTTGCGCATCTCGTTTCCCGGCAGCGCGCCGAAAGCGTCGATCAGCGGCTGCAGGGCGGCCAGCGCTTCGGGGTAGTTGCCGAGGGACAGCTCGACGAAACCCAGAGCCGTCAGAGCCCGGATCGCGAGCTGCGGGGTGTCGGTTTCCCGGGATATGGCCAGCGCGGCGTTGGCGTCGTTGCGGGCGTCGGCCTCCCGCCCCTGGTGGGCGAAGACGGTCGCGCGGATCGCCAGTGCCACGCCCCGAAGATTCTGTGTGTCAATGTGTTCGGCGCGTTCGATGGCCTCTTCGGCGAGCACCTCCGCGGCGGCGAAGTCACCCCGCCACACGTCGGCCAGCGCGGTGTGGGCGTCGAACATCATCACGTCGCTCTCGGCGCCGCGGGCCAAACAGAGCTGCCGCACGGTCTTCGCCTCGTCGCGTGCGGCGTCGAGTTCCCCCGTCCACGCGTGCGTGATCGCCCGGACCGCGCACGCCCGAAACTGCATGGGCACGTCGGCGTCGAGATCCTCAAGCTCGAGGGCGCGGTGCAGACTCGGTTCGTCGACCCCGTCGCCGCGCGTGCACTTCGTCAGCACCGACATCGCGAGCACCTGGCTGGTCAGCTCGGGCAGCGACAGGCCACGGGCCAGGTCCAACGCCTCGTCGGTGTGGCGCACCGCGGCGTCCAACTGGCCCGAGTACATCGACGCAAACGACGACAGCAGCAGGATGCGCACCGTGAGGACGGGGTCCTCCTCGGCGTCGTCGCGGGCCCGGTCCAGCAACTCGCTGGCCTCGGCCAGGCTGTCGCTGTAAATCCGAATGGTCGCAAGCAGATTCAGCGCAAAGGCCCGAAGCGATCCCGGCGGAAGCTGGTCGACTGTCGACACCAGTAGCTCGCCGGCGCGCTGCGCTTCCCCGGCACGGAAGTGGTGATCGGCGCAGTGGATCCTGCGGGCGGGGGTGTCGCCACCGAGGTTGATGGCGAGGTCCAACAATTCGGCGGCTGCCGCCGGGGCCCCGCGCACGCGCGCGGCGTCTGCCGCCGTGTCGAGGGCCAGCAGGGTCGCGGGGTCGGCGTTCGACGCGGCCAGCGCCAGGTGGCGTGCCCGCATTTCCGGTTGCTGGACGATCGTGGCGAGCGCGCGATGCATCTGTCGGCGGCGGACGGGTCCCACCACGCTGTAGACGCCGCGGGCCAGCAGGGGATGGGCGAACCGCACCCGGTTGCCCGCAATCTGCACGATGCCGTCGGTCTCCGGCACCTCCAGCAGTTCCACCACGCGTTGGGGCGCCTGTTCGGTGACCTGGGCGAGCAGGTCGACCGTCGGGGTGCCGACGCTGGCCGCGGCCAGCAGGACCGTCTGGGTGTCCTCCCCGAACTGGTCCAGCCGGGAGCGGACGAGGTCGGCCAACGACCCGGGGAGCGCGGCGTCGGCCAGGCTCGACTGCCCGTCGATCGCGCGCGCCAATTCCAGTGCGTAGAACGGGTTGCCCCCGGACAGCTCGCTGATCCGGACGATCGTCGGCCGGGAGAACGATCGACCCAGCCTGCTGGAGATCACCCGGCGCAGGTCGCCGATGCTCAACGGCCCCACCGACATGCGTTCGACTCCGTCGAGCCGGCTCAGCTTGAGCCAGTCGGTGCCGTGACGGCCGTCGGCCTCGGTGCGTTCGGTGGCGAGAACGCCGACGCGCCCCTTGAGCCGTCGGCTCGCGAACGCCACGACCGCTTGGCTGGACGAGTCGAGCCACTGCACGTCGTCGAGCGCCACGATCACCGGCGCGTCGGCGGCCAGCCGGTCCAGCAGGGTGATGAAGGCGGACGCGACCACCCGCTCGTCGGTGACCGGCCCCGTGCCGTCACCGGCCAGCAGCACCCGGTCGACGGCGACCCGTTGGAGGTGGGGCAGGGTGTCCAGGACGTCCGTGCCGACCGATTCGAGGAGGTCGGCGAGCACCGCGTAGGTCAAGCCGGACTCGGCCTGGCCGCCCCGTGCCGACAGGACGTGAAAACCGCTGTCCCGAGCCTGTTCCAGGGCGCCCAGCCAGAGCGTGGTCTTCCCGATGCCCGCCTCGCCGCCGATGACGAGGGCCGACGGGCGGGTCGCCGCGGACTCCAGGAACGTGATCACCGCGCGCCATTCGGCCGCCCGGCTCATCCGTGAACGCACCAACCGAAGCCCCCCGTCGTCGACGACTCCCAACCCTGGTCGCATGTAGCCACTGCGGGCAAAGCGCAAACAGAAGTCGACTTACGGTTTCGTCTATTTCGTCAGGCAAGTGTTTCATACCCGCAGCGGCAAATTTGGCAAACACATCGTGCGGAGCTCAGCTGAACGGCTTGCGCCCGTCCATCCGGCGCGATCCGGCACCGGCGGTGCGCCATGCCCTGGCAATCCAGTCCTCGTCCTCGTCGGTGACCAGGTTGCCCATCACGCGAACGGCGACACCCATGAGGAACGTCGAGCGCATCGCGAGCGGGCCGACGGTCGGCAGGAAGCGGGGGATCGTCAGCAAAAGTGCGAGCCGTCGCGCCACCGAGAAACCGCGGGCGTAGTGCCGGTGCAACTCGTCGGGCCAGGCTCGGCTCAGGTCCCCGCTGCCGAGAAGTTCCGCGGCGAGTCGACCGGTCTCGAGTCCGTAGTCGATCCCCTCGCCGTTGAGCGGGTTGACGCACGCCGCGGCGTCTCCGATCAGCATCCAGTTGGGTCCCGCGACACCGGAGACCGCGCCGCCCATCGGCAACAGCGCCGACAGGGCAGCCCGCGGTTCGCCGTCGAAGCCCCACTCGTCGCGCCGCAGGTTGGCGTAGTGCGACAGGAGTGGCCGCAGGGCGGCGTCGGCGGGTCGCTTCGCCGAGGCGAGGGCGCCGACGCCGATGTTCACCTCGCCGTTTCCCAGGGGGAAGATCCAGCCGTACCCGGGCAGGACGTCCCCGGCGGGGGAGCGGAGTTCGAGGTGCGAGGTGATCCACGGTTCGTTGGCACGTGGGCTCGCGACGTAGCCGCGGATCGCGACGCCGTAGACGGTCTCCCTGTGCCATTCGCGGCCGAGCACGCGGCCGAGAGTCGAGCGGGCGCCGTCGGCCACGATCAACTCCCGGCAGCCAATCGCGGTGCCGTCCTCGAGCGTCACCGACGTCGCCCGACCGGTCGAATCATGGTCGACGCCAACCGCTTTGACTCCGAGGAGCATCTCGGCGCCATCGTCGACTGCGACGTGGCGGATGCGTTCGTCGAGCTCGGTCCGCGGCACGGCGCTGCCGGTGCGCGGGAACGACGGGCCCGGCCACTCGATCTCCACGTCGGCCCCGAAACCCGACATCCGCAGTCCGCGGTGGCGAACCTTGCCGTCCAACCAGGGGCCCAGGCCGAGCAACTCGAGTTCGGCGATCGCGCGCGGGGTCAGCCCGTCGCCGCAGGCCTTGTCACGAGGGAAGCGTTGACCGTCGACGACCAGTACGTCGCGGCCGTTGCGGACCGCCCACGACGCAGCGGCGGAACCGGCAGGTCCAGCGCCAATCACCACCACGTCACGTTTGAGGTCCACACTGCCCAGTATGTTGTAGCAATGAAGACACCAGCGACCGTGGTCGCCGGCGTGGAGTTCGGGGACGCCATTTTCGCGGCGAGTGTTCGCGACGGGGTGGCGCGCATCGAGGAACTCATGGCCACCGAGCTGGGCAAGGCCGACGAGCTGATGGCCGAGGCCGTGCAGCACCTCTTTCAGGCGGGTGGCAAGCGGTTCCGTCCGCTGTTCACCGTGCTGTCGGCGCAGCTGGGTCCCGAGCCCGACGCGTGGCAGGTCACCGTCGCGGGCGCCGTGATCGAGGCCGTCCACCTGGCGACGCTCTACCACGACGACGTGATGGACGAGGCTCAGGTGCGCCGCGGTGCCGACAGCGCGAACGCGCGGTGGGGCAACAACATCGCGATCCTGGCCGGTGACTACCTCTTCGCGACGGCGTCGAGGCTGGTCGCCCGGCTCGGGCCCGACGCGGTCCTGGTCATCGCCGACACGTTCGCCCAGCTGGTCACCGGACAAATGCGCGAGACGCGTGGCGTGGTCGAGGGCGCGGACTCCGTGGAGCACTACCTCAAGGTCGTCTACGAGAAGACGGCCTGCCTGATCGCGGCGTCCGGCACGTTCGGTGCGACGTTCTCCGGGGCCGACGAGGCGCAGATCCAGCGGCTCGGCAGGCTCGGCGGCATCGTCGGCACGGCCTTCCAGATCTCCGACGACATCATCGACATCGACAGCGATCCCGACGAGTCCGGGAAGGTGCCCGGCACCGATCTTCGCGAAGGCGTGCACACCCTGCCCGTGCTCTACGCATTGCGCGAGACCGGGCCGGACGCCGACCGGCTACGCGAACTGCTGAAGGGACCCGTCGAGGACGACGCGGACGTCGCCGAGGCGCTGGCGCTGTTGCGTTCGTCACGTGGGATCGTGCGAGCGAAGGAAACCGTCGCCGACTACGCCGCGCAAGCCCGCGCCGAGCTGGCCGAACTGCCCGACGTGCCCGGCCGGTTGGCGTTGGCCAACCTGGTCGACTACACGGTCAACCGCCACGGCTGAGTGGAACCAGACACCCGCTCCCATGCGTTGGATCAGCGAACGACTCCCAAGGTTTGAGCAGTCGGTGGTTTGAGGAGGAGGGCCAATGACCTGGCATCCCCACGCGAACCGGGCCAAGACGTTTCTGTTGCTGGTCGTCTTCTCCGGATTGATCGTGTTCGTGGGCGCGCTGTTCGGCAGGTCGATCATGTTCCTGGCCGTGCTGTTCGCGGTCGGCATGAACGTCTACGTCTACTTCAACAGCGACAAGTTGGCGCTGCGTGCAATGCACGCCCAGCCGGTCAACGAAGTCCAGGCGCCCGCGATGTACCGCATCGTCCGAGAGTTGGCCACGACCGCGCACCAGCCGATGCCGCGGCTCTACATCAGTGACACCGCGGCGCCCAACGCCTTCGCGACGGGTCGCAATCCGCGCAACGCCGCGGTCTGCTGCACCACCGGGATCCTGGACATCCTCGACGAACGCGAGTTGCGGGCCGTGCTCGGCCACGAGCTGTCGCACGTCTACAACCGCGACATCCTGATTTCGTGCGTGGCGGGCGCGATGGCGTCGGTCATCACCGCGCTGGCCAACCTGGCGTTCTTCGCGAGCATGTTCGGCGGCAACCGCGAGGGTGGCACCAATCCCTTTGCGATCCTGCTGGTCTCGTTGCTCGGCCCCATCGCGGCGACCGTCATCAAGCTGGCGGTGTCGCGGTCACGGGAGTTCCAGGCCGACCAGTCCGGCGCCGAGCTGACCGGTGACCCGCTGGCGTTGGCCAGCGCCCTGCGCAAGATCAGCCGGGGGGTGGAGTTGGCGCCGCTGCCTCCGGAGACCCAGCTGGCCGACCAGGCGCATCTGATGATCGCCAACCCGTTCCGGGCCGGCGAGAAGATCGGCAAGCTGTTCTCCACGCACCCGCCGATGGAGGAGCGCATCGCGCGCCTCGAGCAGATGGCCGGCCGCGGGCCCGGACAGTACTGACGCCGGCGGTTAACGTTTCCGAGGCCTCGGCCGATGACCCCGGTGTGACGACCGCTCCGCTTGGTAAGCCCGCATCCGAGGAACGCCTGTTCTACGCTGGTCGCGTGCGACGCAGAATGCTGATCGGCCTGTGGGCCGCGGGGGCCGCCGTCCTCGGCGTGCCCGGTGTGGCCGCCGCCGATCCCGAGCCGGCGCCGCCCCCATCGCCGCCCGCCCCCAACGTGATGGGCTACGCGCCGGTCAAGCCGTCGGAGTACCTGCTGCAGGACGGGTCTCTGTACGGCTTCGCCGTCCCCGGTGACATCGCCTGCATCATCAACCGCAACTCCGGCAACTACGGCTGCAACGGCCCGATCCCCGCCGCTCCCAATGGCGCCAACCTGGTCACGGGTCAGCAGGTCGGCCCGGCGGGATTCTCCAGCTCCGACCGCCCGCTCTACGTCTTCGACAAGCTCCCGCAGCGCTTGCCGGCTGGGTCGAAGATCAGCTTCCGCAATGTCACCTGCGGCACCGACGGCACCACGACGACGTGCACCAACAACTACGACGGTGGCGGTTTCGTCATCAGCCCGGCGGGCAGTTACGCCGTCGACCCGAACAACCCGCTGATCGACCGGCCGCAGCCGGCCAACCCCTACGCCAACTGACGGGTCACCGCCTACCATCGCGTGATGACGTCGGTGGCGGTCCTGGGCGGCGGGGTCGGCGGTCTGAGTGCCGCCCACGAACTCGCCACCCGTGGGTTCGACGTCGTCGTCTACGAGGCGCGCGACGTGTTCGGTGGGAAGGCTCGGTCGATCCCGGTTCCCGGCACCGCAGCAGACGGTAGGAAGCCGTTGCCCGGCGAGCACGGGTTCAGGTTCTTTCCGGGCTTCTACCGACACGTCGACGCCACGATGGCGGCAATCCCGTACGGCCAAGGATGGGTGGGGGACAACCTCGTCGGCGCCACCCAGATGATGCTCGCCCAGGACGGCGGCCAGAACGAGATCGTGGCACCGACGACGTTCCCGTCGACGCTGGGCGACCTTGGCAGGCTGGCGCGTTTCGTGCACACGATCGCCGTCCGGATGAGGATTCCGCTGCACGAGTACGTGATGTTCTTCAATCTCCTCCTCGGCTATCTCACCGCGTGCGACGAGCGACGGCTTGCCGAGTACGAGCCGGTGGACTGGTGGACCTTCGTCAGGGCGGAGGAGTGTTCACCGGCGTACCAGGAGTTCCTGGCCAAGGGCATGACTCGGGCACTCGTCGCGGCCAGGGCCGAGGAGATGTCGGCTCGCACCGGATGCGCGATTCTGTGTCAACTGCTGCAGGACATGGCCCGGCCGGATGGACGAATCGACCGGGTGCTCAACGGGCCGACCAGTGAGGTGTGGATCGACCCGTGGGTCGAGCTGCTTCGGGACTCGCACGGGGTGACGTTCGTGCCGGGGCACCGGGTGACCGACATCCGTTGTGACGCACACGGTGTGTCCGGGGTGACGGTGGAGTCCGCCGACGGGCCTCACGACATCTCGGCGGACTATTACGTCTCCGCCTTGCCCTGCGAGAAGTTGGCGCCCCTGACGGCAGGCGGGCTCGCGGCGGCCGACCCGCAACTGGCGCATCTGGGGGATCTCGTGACGCGGTGGATGACCGGGGCGATGTACTACCTGGACGTCGACCGTCCCCTGGTCAACGGTCACGTCATCTTCCTCAACTCACAGTGGGCGCTCACCGCGATCTCGCAGCAGCAGTTCTGGGCGCTCGACCTGGAGAACCGGGGCGACGGCAGAGTCGAGGGGATTCTGTCGGTCGACGTGTCCGATTGGGACACAACCGGTTTCAACGGGATGGCGGCCAAGGACTGCACCGAGGAGGAAATTCTCGACGAGGTGTGGCGTCAGATGGTCGCCCACATCGACGACGGCAGCCTGACCGAGGCGAACGTGCTGCACAGGTTCCTCGACCCCGGCATCCACTTCGATCCCGTCACGCACCATCCCGTTGCCAACGACGATCCGCTGCTGATCAACACGAAGTGCTCGTGGCGGCACCGCCCCGACGCGGCGACCGCCGTGCCCAACTTCGTCATCGCCTCCGACTTCGTCCGCACCAACACCGATCTCGCGACCATGGAGAGCGCGAACGAAGCGGCACGACGAGCCGTCAACGCCATCCTCGACGCGGAGTCGTCGCCGCAGAGGCGTTGCGAGGTGTTCGATCTCGCCGAGCCGGCGCTGCTGGCGCCGTTCCGCGCGGTGGACGCGGTGTTGTGGAAGCTGGGCCGGAGAGGGACGAAGCCGTCGATGATCGGCGTCAACGAAGCCGGCAACCTCGTCGTCGCGCCGATGCCGTGAGCGCCTAGGCGAGGAACGCCGGGTTCACCGGTCGGGGCACGTGGGCGTCCGCGTTGAGCCGGGTGATGACGGCGGCGACGTCGTGGCTCTCCTTCTCCGCGATCCACCGGGCGCACGCTCCGAGACGCCCGGGCGGATACAGATACTTGGTCGCGAGCACGCTGGCCCAGGCGTCGTGTTGGTCGACCAACTCCTGGAAGCGTTCCGGCGGGTCGTCGGCCAGGGCAATGGCGAACTTCCACGCCAGGTCCCGAAAGGCTTGCAGCAGTTCGTTGATCGACGACACCTCCACGGAGTCGGGGATAGCGTCGCGGATCTTCTTCACGTTCGGGGAGACGTCGCCGAGCGCGTCGAAGACCGCCTGAACCTGACTGGCAAGGATGGTGTTGACCATGTTGAAGTCGTCGTGCAAGTCCGGCATGTCGCCGCGGCCGACCTGCGACGCGGCGACGCCGAGGTCCAGGTTGACGTGGGCGTCCACCGCGGTCAGCAGGTGCTGGAAGATGATCGGCTCGTCGTATTCCAGGCCGACGAAGTGCCACAGCCACACGTTGGTGGGCCGTTCGAACGGGCGCGGGTTGAGGTAGGCGTTGAGGGCGTCGAAGTAGCGCTGGGAGAAGATCACCGCGAACCGTGCCATGACGTCGGGGTGCTCGAAGGACGTCCCGTCCCGGACCGCCGCGTCGATCGCGATCGTCGCACGACGGTAGACCGTGGGGAAGTACCCGATGCCGCTGCTTTCCTGGATGGCCCACGCGATCACGGTGTCGAAGTTGGCGATCACCTCTGTCAGGGTCGTCGCGGTGGGTAGCCGCGGAGGCGTCGTCGCGGGCGGTGGCATGTCTCGAGTATCGACGAGAAGTCAGACCGTGTCGGGCAATTGGGCGAGTCGCTTGCCCAGTTCGACGCGTGAGCGGATGCCGAGCTTGGCGTAGGTGCGGCTGAGATTCGTCTCCACCGTCTTGGGATGGATGAAGAGGGCGGCGGCGATGTCGCGGTTCGTCATGCCCGATGCGGCCAACTCGGCGACCCGTTGCTCGGACGGGGTCAGGATCGAGGAGTCGCCGCCGCGGACCTTCGTCCTGGCCAGTTCGTCGCGAGCTTGGTTGGCCCACAACGGAGTACCCATCTCCTCGAATTCGGCGAGGGCGGCGCTGAGTGTCTCGTACGCGGCTCCCTTCTGGCGGCGGCGGCGTTGCAGTCTCCCGAGAAGCAGCATGGTGCGGGCGCGTTCGAATCTCATCGGAGTGCGGTCGTGCTCGACGAGCGACTCTCGAGCGGTGTCGACCGCCGCTGCGACGTCCCCCTTCGCCGCCAGCCACATCGCCCGGCAGCGACCACCCGCAGCCAGCATCCACGACCGGTCGAGCGCGGCGCCGTTGCGCTCGAGAGCGGAGATGAACGGCTCGGCTTCGTCCAGCCGATCGAGTGCGACCAGTGCCTCGACGGCGTTGGGGATGTACCAGCCCGCCATGATCTCTGTGCCGGGCACCACTCCGAAGCGGCGCGTCAGGGGTTCGAGGGTGGCCAGTGCCGTTGCATGTTCGCCGAGGGAGACCTCCAGGAATCCCTTGGCCATCAGGGGCCATTCGGCCATGCGCGGGGCGTCACAGGCGAGCGCGCCGGCGAGTGCGGCGTCGACGTCGGCGAGCGCGTCGGCTTCCCGTCCGCAGTGCGCGAAGACCGACGCTCGGATCGACAGCGCGATGACGCCGACGTCACCGCTGCCGAGTTGGTCGGCTCGCTCGACGGCTTCGTTGGCGAATGAGCTTGCCGCATCGAATCGTCCGCTCCACAGTTCGACGAGTGCCAGGTAGGAGGACACGGCCATCACGTTGTGGTCGGAACCGCGCTCCCGATAGTGCTCGCCCACGGCCAGCATCTTCGACCTGGCGTCGTCGAGTCGACCGACGCAGGCATCGAGGAGTGCGTCGCATGCCTGCGCCTTGAAGGGAACCGGCACGTCGCCCTCGCGCGGTTCGAGCTCCAGCGCCAGGCGTCGGCTCTCCTCGTCGATCCCGTGGCCGTGCATGAACTGGGCCATGACCCAGTGGGAGAGGGCTTGGCTGCGAAGCCCTGGGATGCCCGACTTCTCGGCGACGTCGACGGCAGTGCGAGCGTTGTGCATCACGGCGTCGAACATCCCGTCCGCCGGCGTGCCGTCGGCGAACGAACCGTGGCCCTGTGCAAACGACAGGTGCATCAACGTCTGGACCAGAATCGGCGGTACGTCCTTCGCGTCGTCGACCGCGCGGCTGAGCAGGTCCGCGGCCGTGACGAAGTTGTTGTCGTAGATGCGAATGGCGGCAAGCAGATTGAGCGCGATGGCGCGCAGCATCCCCGGGCGCAGTTCGTCGACGAGCGGAACCAGGAGGCTCTCGGCGTGGTCGGTGCTGCCGGCTTGGAAGTGGTCGCCGGCGGCTCGAACGCGCCGCCACGCCTTGTCGCCGCCGAGACCGATGGCGAGGTCGAGCAATTCTGCCGCCGCACCCGGGGCGCCCCGGGCTCGGGCCGAGTCGGCGGCGGCGTCGAGGGCGGCCAAGGTGTCCTGATCCTCATTTGCCGCGGCCAATGCCAGGTGGCGGGCATGCAGTTCGGGTTCGACGATCACACCCGCCAGTGCCCGGTGGGTGGCGCGACGGTTGGCCGGTGCAGCGTCGGTGTAGACGCCGCGCGCCAACAGCGGATGCGTGAACCGGATCCGGTTGCCGACGACGGTGACGATGCCGTCGGTTTCCACGTCGGCCAGCGTCTCGACGAGCTGATCGGTCGTCACCCCGCGCAGGCGGGCGATCAGTTCGGTGGTCGGCGCGGCCACACAGGCAACGGCCAAGAGGATTGCCCGCACCTCGTCGTCGAGCCGGCCAATTCGCCGCCGTACCAGATCCGTCAGGGTGTCGGGGAGTACGGGCTCCGACGCCAGCGGCCCACTCTCCGACGACCGCGCCAGTTCGACTGCGTAGAAGGGATTTCCGCAGGAAATCTCCGCGATCCGGGCCATCGCCGAGCGCGGCAGCGAGCGTTGAAGCCGGGTCGAGACGATGGAGTGCAGCGCACGTGTACTCAACGGTCCCAAGCGAATTCGCTCGAAGGTTCCGGCCTGGTCGAGGTGTAACCACGACGTGGTGGTGGCCTTGCCCTCGTCGCACCGCTCGGTGACCAAGACCCCGACGGGGCCCCGGAAGCGTCGGCCGGCGAAGGCGAGGATGAGGCGACTCGACGGGTCCAGCCACTGCACGTCGTCCACGGTGACCAGCACCGGGCCGCCGGTCTCCGCAAGCCGGTTGACCACCGACGCGAACGCGGCCGCCACCACGCGTTGATCGGTCACGTCCGCGTCGCTTCCCGCCCGGAGGAGCACCCTGTCGACGGCGAGACGTTGCAGGTCGGGTAGGTGCTCGAATGCGTGCGGGTCGAGATCGCCGAGCAGATCGGCGATACCGGAGTAGGCCAGGGCGGCCTCGGCTTCGGTGGCTTGCGCGGCCAGCACGCAAAACCCGCGTCGTCGAGCCTGTTCGAGGGTGGCGAGCCACACCGTCGTCTTGCCGATCCCAGCCTCGCCTTCGAGGATCAGGCTTGCGGGACTCGATTGCGCCGCGTCCAACAGCGCCGCAGTGGCACGCTGCTCAGTCGAACGGCTCAGCATTCGACTGGTCATCGGGGAATGGTCTCAAGAATGCGCGCGGCCCGACGCGCTATCGCCTCGTGACCTCGCACCTGCGCAGCGTCTAGAAGCCGGAGCCGTGCACCTCGTGACCCGGCTTCTCGGCCGCGAGGCCGCGGTAGGCGTCCTCGACCGTCGACCCGTGGTTGATGACGCGGTCCACCTCGCGGGCGATGGGCATGTTGAGGCCGTGCTTGTCGGCGAACTCCATGATGACGCTGGCGGCCTTGACGCCCTCGGCGACTTGGTTCATCGACGCGATGATCTCGTCGATCGACTTCCCCGAACCCAACTGTTCGCCGACGTGGCGGTTGCGGCTGCGCTGACTCGTACAGGTGACGATCAGGTCGCCCATGCCCGCCAGCCCGGCGAAGGTGTCGCGGTGACCACCCATGGCCTCGCCGAGCTTCGACATCTCGCGCACGGCGCGCGCCATCACCATGGCGCGGGTGTTCTCGCCGATCCCGAGGGAGTAGCCCATGCCGACGGCGATTGCGTAGACGTTCTTGAGTGCACCCGCCATCTCGACGCCCACCACGTCGTCGGTGGTGTAGGTGCGGAACCGCTGGGTGCGGAACAAGTCTCCGAGGTTGGCGGCCAGGTGCTGGTCGGGCATGGCGAGCACGGCAGCGGCGGCGTACCCCTCGGCCACCTCCCTGGCGATGTTGGGTCCCGCGAGGATTCCGGCCGGGTGACCGGGCAGCACCTCGTCGACGATCTCGCTCATCCTCATGTTGGTGCCCTGCTCGAGGCCCTTCACCAGGGACACGACCGGCACCCACGGTCGCAGTTCCTTGGCGAGCTCCTCGAGCACGCCGCGGAAGCCGTGCGACGGGACGCCCATCACCAGGACGTCGGCGCAGTTGGCCGCCTCCGCGAAGTCGGTGGTGGCACGCAGGCTGTCGGCGAGCTCCACCTCGTCGCCGAGATAGCGGGAGTTGCGGTGGTTGTCGTTGATGTCGTCGGCGGTTTGCTGGGAGCGAACCCACTGCAGCGTCGGCCCGCGACGGGCGCAAATCGAGGCCACCGTGGTGCCCCAGGACCCTCCACCGAGGACGACGACGTTCGGTTTGCGCTGCGCAGGTGCCATGGCGATCAGGGTATGGCGGCGAGCGTCGGCGGGTGAATGCTTTGGCGACGCAAGGCTTTTCTTTCACGGTCAAGATCGTTGATTAGCACGTCAATTTTGGTTGCCACGAGGTCCGACGACGGACTTGATTCTTGCAGTGCTACGAATGCTCTCAGGGCGCTATGCTATGAGCCATCGCACACGCGCTCGCTGCTCATACATAGGAGAATTCGTGAAATCCACCTTCATCGTCGCCGGCCTCATCGGCTTCGCCAGTGCCGGCGGCTTCGCATTGGCGGCGCCTGCATCGGCGGCATGTTCTCCTTCGTTCACGTCGATTCCCTGCACCATCGCGACCAACGTGGCGCAGGCCCCGGCACAGACCGCGGCCGGCCTCGCCGCGGCGCCGGGTCAGTTCGCGGGTGCCGTCGTCTCGCTGCCCGAGCAGGCCCTCGAGGGTGCGCAGACCCCCGCCAACCTGGTTGGTGTCAATTGCCCGCCGGACTCCCCGCAGAACACCTGTGGCCTCACCGGGGCTCCCGGTCAGTTCTTCGGTCCCGGCGGCGGCCTCGAGCAGATCGTGACCGCGCCGCAGACCATCGCGGGCGCGCTCGCCGCGGCGCCCGGTCAGTTCGGCAGTGCCATCCTCAACGGCGGCACGGCGCCGGCTCCGTCCTCGGGCGGCAGCGACAGTGGCGCAGGCGCCACCGGTGGCACCGGTGGCGGAACCACGCCCTAACTACTGCGAACCTTCACCGAGCCCGGAGACGTCCAACGTCTCCGGGCTCGGTGCATTGCAGGGTGCGTCGGCCGCGTGTCGCCCAACGTGACGCCACTGCGATGATTGCCCGCCATTCTCACCGTGGCGTCACGTTCGGCGCCTAGCGATAGTTGACGAACTGCAGCGCGACCTCGAGGTCGGCGCCCCGCAGCAGCGACTGCACGGCCTGAAGGTCGTCGCGCTTCTTGGAGCTGACGCGGATCTCGTCGCCCTGGATCTGCGCCTTGACGCCCTTGGGGCCTTCGTCGCGGATGAGCTTGGTGATCTTCTTGGCGTTCTCGCTGTCGATGCCCTGCTTGATGCTGCCGATCACCTTGTAGGTCTTGCCGGACGGTTGCGGGTCGCCCGCGTCGAAGGCCTTCATCGAGATGTCGCGTCGGATCAGCTTCTCCTTGAAGACGTCGACTGCGGCCTTCACGCGCTCCTCGGTGGAACTGACGAGGATGATGCCTTCCTCGCCCTGCCACTCGATGGTGGTGTCGGTGCCGCGGAAGTCGAAACGGGTGGACAGCTCCTTGGCTGCTTGGTTGAGCGCGTTGTCGACCTCTTGGCGGTCGGCCTTGCTGACTACGTCGAAGCTGGAATCCGCCATGGACTCGCTCCCTCCTGTGTTGGTGCGTTTTCGTGTTGGGACCATCCTCGTAGTACCGTGCTAGTCGCACCAAACCGGGGTTCCGGATTGGAGCGAATCCCGGCAGGTTGCCCGAGCGGCCAATGGGAGCGGACTGTAAATCCGTCGGCTAACGCCTACACAGGTTCGAATCCTGTACCTGCCACCCAGCTCAGCCCCCCTCTCGAGGGGGGCTGAGCTGTTTGAGGGGCGGCGAATTGTCACGGATTGTCACAAGTCGGGTGTAACTCTGCGTGTCCGGCTGCTTTTGGGTGCTCAAGTGGGTTCCGTTTGCGGCCGCGCCGGCGGCTCAGGGGCATTGAAAATGATGCTGGCGTCGTTTGATTTTGCGGATGCCGTTGTTGATGACGGCGATAATCAAACGTAGGGCGTACATCAGGATCGAGGGTGACGGATGTTGTTTGACGCGTTCATCAGCCACGCCAGCGAGGACAAGAATGACTTTGTCCGTGCCCTTGCTGAACGGCTTCGGAAGGAGCACATCGAAGTCTGGTACGACGAGTTCAGTCTTCGCTTGGGCGACTCGCTACGGCGGTCGATCGACCGAGGTCTAGCCCAGTCTCGGTTTGGAATCGTCGTTCTGAGCAAAAATTTCTTTGATAAGGCGTGGCCGCAGTGGGAGCTCGATGGTTTGGTAGCACGAGACATCGAGCATCGCGGGACCATACTTCCGATCTGGCACGGGGTGGACCGTCGCGATGTTCTAGCGTTTTCGCCTTCGCTAGCAGACAAGCTAGCGGCATCGAGCGCCGAAGGTCTCGAAGAGGTGGTCCGGAAGCTATGCGAGGCCATACGTCCTCAGGGGTCGACCTTGGTCGTCGCCCGCGACCATCTCATCGAGATGGGGTACCGCCCGCCGGTCGTCACCGATGACTGGTGGCTTGATGTTGCAGCGGCTGCAGAATCCAACGCAATGGAAGGCAATTGGCAGGAGCCCATGGGCTGGGGTCGGTGGGGATTCCCGCTGCCCGAAAGCTCGTCGGAACCGGCTGAGCGCGGTTTCCGCCTAGCATGGGCTGCTGCGCAGATGGGATGGCAAAGGGTCGCAAATCTGACGCCCATCACACAGATAACTCCGCCGGAAGACGTCCACAGATTCATCGAGGAGACGCCTGGACTCGAGGCAATGTGCCATGTGCACCCGAGGTATCTGATTGCCTACGCGCCGCAACTCGCCATACCCAGTTTCGGCGGCCAATTTGAGCCCGAGATTCAGCGTCTATACGAGGATTCACTGGCTCGGGGTCTTGAAAGTAGGCGGCGAAAGGACCGGTACGGAAGTGCACTTACCGACGATGGTCTGCCACCTCGCTGCGACGACGAATATGTTTTCCGTGACCAGGAATTCGGACGTTACAGTCCCTCCCACATCGCTTGTGGGTTCGTCCAAGGCAACTATGTGTCGAATGGGCCGCCAGTGCGGTTCTACGAGGATCCTGAATACATCGCTTGGTTGTTGTCCAGTCGTAGCGAGTTCTTGCCGCAACCAGTGAGAATGGTCCTGACAGCAGGAATGGCAGCGTGGGGCGTATGGCCGTGGAACGAATGGGAGCTGAACCGCCTGGAAGAGGACTTTGGCTATGTCCGCAGCGAATTCGACGGTCAACTTGAACGCGAGCTTGGTGATACCGAGTCAGCTGATGCCTTTTGCGCCAGCGCGGACGCGCGGGCTGACGCGGTTCATCGAATGGGTTTTAGCGCGGAGCTTCTGGGTCTGCCCGAGAGCGGTGAGGCTTTGGCCGAGCGCCTGCTATCGCCCGAGTTCCTAGGCCCGTTCTTCGCGGATCGAGCGCGTAAACGCCGTTAGCAAGCACCCGAGTCGAACTGTATTTAATACTAGGCGCCCCCGCTAGCTATCTAGTCGTTGCGCAGGCGCTGCCCGACAACCCTTGAGAAGCTCTGTGCAGCGGTTGTTAGCGCGTCAGGCTGCGAGTGCACATATGTCTGCATCGTGAACGCCTTCGACGAGTGTCCGTGGCCATGAAAATGTATCCACTGGTGGCCAAGTGGAGGTATCCACTGGTGGCCAGATAAAAGTCCCCACCCCGTGTTCGTCGTGTCGATCAGGAACTGCAGGCCCCGATGGTGACGGTGAAGGTGCCAACCACACACCGCCACCACCGGGGAGTTCCATTGAAGTCTGCGAAGGACCGCATGGACATCATTTCTGCCTACCAACAAGTCGGGTCATACCGCGCCGCCGCCGAGATGTGCGGCACCACCCACAAGACCGTCAAACGAGTCGTCGAGAAGTTCGAAGCCGGCGATGCCGCACCACCGCGGGTTGAGCGGGCCCACAACTACGATGCGGTGACCGCACTGGTCGCCGAACGAGTCAAGAAATCCCAGGGTCGAATGTCGGCCAAGCGGATGCTGCCAATCGCCCGCGCCGCCGGGTATGACGGATCGGCACGCAATTTCCGCCGCCTCGTCGCCGAAGCGAAGCTGTTGTGGCGCAATGAACATCACCGCGGTCGCCGCCCGGCGGTGTGGTCACCGGGTGAATACCTGGTGATCGACTGGGCCCAAGCCGCGCCGGGGTTGTTCCTGTTCTGCGCTGTACTGGCGTTCTCCCGGTGGCGCTTCGTCGCCTTTGCCACCGACCAGAAAGCATCGACGACGTTGGCGTTGATCGCCGAAGCGTTCAATGCGATCGGTGGTGTTCCGGCCCGGGTACTGGCCGATCGGATGGCGTGTTTGAAGGGCGGTGTGGTCGCGAACGTCGTGATCCCCACCGCCGAATACGTCCGACTGGCAAGTCATTACGGCTTCGCACCGGACTTCTGCCATGCCAACGACCCGCAGTCCAAGGGCATCGTGGAGAACTTGTGCGGCTACGCCCAACGTGACCTGGCCGTCCCGCTGCTGACCGAGGCCGAGATCACTGGGCGGCCCGTCGATCTGCGGATCGCCAACGCCGCGGCCAAGGTGTGGTGCGCTGAGGTCAACGCCGCGCTGCATTCGGAGATCCAGGCCGTCCCTGACGAACGGCTTATCGTCGAACGTGAACTGCTGCAACCACTGCCGTCGTTACGGTTGCAGATCGGGACATCGTCGGTGCTCCGCAAGGTCGATCGACTGTCGTGCGTCCGGTACGCCTCGGCCCGCTACTCCGTGCCCACCCGGCTGATCGGGACCAGCGTGGTCGTCGTGGTCGATCACGGCGCGGTATGCCTCGTCGAACCCGGCACCGGGATGATCGTGGCCGAGCACGAACTCGCCGCACCGGGCACCGCGTCGATCCTCGACGACCACTACGACGGACCCCGGCCTGCGCCGAGCCGAGGCCCACGACCCAGGACGACGACCGAGCAACAGTTCTGCGCACTCGGCGAGGATGCCCAAGCGTTCCTGGTCGGGGCCGCCGCGATCGGCAACACCCGATTGGGTTCGGAACTGGAGGTGCTGCTCGGATTGGGTGCCGCGCACGGCACGGATGCCTTGATCGCGGCGCTACGCCGCGCGGTGGCATTTCGGCGGTTCCGGGCTGCCGACGTGCGTTCCATCCTGGCCGCCGGCGCCGGAACCCCTCAACCCCGCACCGCTGGGGATGCGTTGATCCTGGATCTACCGGTCGCCCCGACCCGGTCATTGGATGCCTACACGGTCATCCCGACCGCTGACAGCGGAGTTACATCATGACCGCCACATCCAAACTCACCAAACCCGTTGCACCGCAATCATTGCCGGTCCTGTCGGCCGACCTGGATGCCGGGTTGCGGCGGCTCAAGCTGGCCGCGATCCGGCGCACCGCACCCGAAGTCCTCCTCACCGCGAAGACCCAACGCTGGACACCCGAAGAGGTACTGCGGACCCTGGTCGAGACCGAGTTGGCGGCGCGCGATGCCTCCAATGTCGTCAACCGGCTCAAGGCCGCCGGCTTCCCGGTCACCAAGACTCTGGACACGTTCGACGTAGCCGGATCCTCGATCCAGTCGAAGGTGTTCGACTACCTATCAGGTCTGGAATGGGTTCGTACACAACAGAACCTGGCCATCATCGGACCCGCCGGGACGGGTAAGTCACATACCCTGATCGGACTGGGAGTGGCTGCGATCCACGCCGGGCACAAGGTGCGCTACTTCACGGCCGCAGACTTGGTGGAAACCCTCTACCGCGGCCTGGCCGACAACACCGTCGGCAAGATCATCGAATCGCTCCTGCGGGTCGACCTGATCATCCTCGACGAACTGGGCTTCGCCCCGCTCGACGACACCGCAACCCAGCTGCTGTTCCGGCTCGTCGCAGGAGCCTACGAACGCCGATCCCTGGCCATCGGCTCGCACTGGCCATTCCAAGAATGGGGCCGATTCCTGCCCGAGCAGACCACCGCCGTCAGCATCCTGGACCGGCTCCTGCACCACGCCACCGTCGTGATCACCGACGGCGAGTCCTACCGCATGAAGGACGCCCAACACCGGAAGGAGACGCCTCAACCGAACTAAGAATCACCGCACGCGGTGGGGACTTTTATTTGGCCACCAGCGGGTACTTCAAGTTGGCCATTGACAGACGAGTGACCCAGCCACGCCGAGATGACTGCGATCGGTACATCCTGCAGATGCATCAACGTGCCGCAGGTGTGTCGGGCGTCGTGGTACCGAATGTGACGGACCCCCGCGGCCTTGAGCATGCGCGCCCACCGAGAGGTCAGCGCGTGCGGACTCAGCGCCGTCCCCCACTCGTCGACGACAACGAACCCGCTCGCCTCGTACTCTTCGCCCAACATGAGCCTGTCAGCGGCCTGGATCGCACGGGCGGAGCGTAAAGCGGCCGCCAAGTGGTCGGGTATCGGCAGCGTCCGTCGCCCAGCGCGTGACTTCGGAGTGTCCTCGACCAAGTGCTTGCCGAACCTCAACCGTGTCGACGCGATCTGCAGCGTCCGGTTCTCGAGATCGACGTCGACCCAGCGTAGGCCTGCGACCTCGCCTCGTCGGAGGCCGGTGAGCGCGAGTTGCCACGCGATTGCATAGCGCTGACCATCGACGTGATCGAGAACCGTCTGAAGTTCCGCCGGCGTGAACGTTTCGGCCGGCTTCTGAGTGTGGTCACCTGACTTGGCCCCACTTTGGTCGTAGTTCTTCACGAATTTTGGCCCCACCGGGGTGGTGATCGTGTCCGTCCGGGTGGGCGCGGTGCTGAGTGTGGTCACCTGACTTGGCCCCACTTTGGTCGTAGTTCTTCACGAATTTTGGCCCCACCGGGGTGGTGATCGTGTCCGTCCGGGTGGGCGCGGTGTGTCGTCACCAATGTTGGCCCCACCCTCGTTCAGATCGTTCCTGTCGCCCGTCGTCTCTGACGGTCGTCAGGGAGGTCGGTCAGGATGCGGTCACGCGTGGAACTGTTCGAGCAGATTAGAAGGGATCGGCGGATCGAGGATTTGTCGGTCCGTGAGTTGGCGGATCGTCATGGCACACATCGTCGTACGGTGCGCCAAGCACTTTCCGACGCGGTCCCACCGCCACGGAAGGTCTATCCCGTCCGGCCCCGGCCAGCGATCGACGAGTGGGCGCCGGTCATCGACGGATGGCTCATCGCCGACAAGGACGCCCCGCGCAAGCAACGCCACACCGCACGGCGGGTCTGGCAGCGTCTCGTCGCCGAACACCAGGCCACGTGCTCGGAGGTGACGGTGTCGCGGTACGTCGCCCGGCGTCGGGTCGAACTCGGACTGCTCCGGCACGACGTGTCGATCCCGCAGTCCCATCTGGCCGGCGCTGAGGCCGAGGTCGACTTCGGCGAGTTCTACGCCACGATCGCCGGACTGGTCGTGAAGTGCTGGATGTTCGTGATGCGACTGTCGCACTCGGGCAAAGCCTTTCACGTCGCGTTCGCCACCCAGGCCCAGGAAGCATTCTTGGAGGGCCACGTGCTGGCCTTCGAATACTTCGGGGGTGTGCCCGGCCGGATCCGGTATGACAACCTCAAACCCGCCGTCATCCGGGTCCTCAAAGGGCGTGACCGCACCGAGTCCGAACGGTTCACCGCACTGCGCAGCCACTACGGGTTCGACTCGTTCTTCTGCCGCCCCGGCATCGACGGCGCTCACGAGAAGGGCGGTGTGGAAGGCGAGATCGGCCGCTTCCGACGCCGCCACCTCGTTCCCGTCCCGAAGGTCGCCTCGCTGGCCGAACTCAACGAGCTGATCGCCGCTGCGGATCTGCTCGACGATGACCGGGTGATCACCGGCCGCCCGATCACCATCGGCGCGGCGTTCGCCATCGAGTCGAGCGAGCTGATGGCATTGCCCGCCGAGGCGTTCGACTGCGCCCGGCTCCTGCAAGCCAGGGTCGACAACCGGGCCAGAGTGTCTGTGCGGCAATGCTTCTACTCCGTACCAGCCCGCTACGCCGGGCGACGCCTCCCGGTGCGGTTGGCCGCCCGGACCGTCGAGGTCTACGACGGACCACGACTGGTCGCTTCCCACGAGCGGGCGGTCGGACGCTACGTCGAGGTGCTGTGCCTGGATCACTACCTCGAGGTCCTCAAGACCAAACCCGGGGCGCTGCCCGGCGCGACCGCACTCACCCAGGCCAAAACTCGCGGGGTGTTCACTCAATCGCACCAAAGCTATTGGGACGCAGCCCGATCCGCACGCGGCGACGCCAAGGGAACCCGCGCCCTGATCACCATCCTGCTGGCACACCGCAGCATGCCCGCCGCCGCGTTGGTCGCCGCGATGGACCGAGCCGTCACCTCAGGATGCCTGGACCCAGAGACCGTGCTCATCGACGCCCGCCGCCACACCAGCACACCCGCACCCGTCGCCGCGATCGGCGCGCTGGCCCGCTACGACCGACCACCCCCCTCGCTGGCCGATTACGACGACCTGCTCACCGGAAGCGACTCATGACCACCACAGCCAACACGACGGTAACCGTCGACGCCGCCGCCCAAGCCTCCATCGGTGCCGCGGCCCGCGAGCTACACCTACCCACCGTGCGCACCGAAGCGACGCGTCTGGCCGAGATCGCCAACCGGGAACGCCACACCCACCTGGGCTACCTCGCCGAAGTGTTGGCCGCCGAGGTCGACGACCGCACTGAGCGGCGCCGAACCCGACGCATCAACGATGCCAAGTTCCCGAGGCTGAAACGGTTGGCGGAGTTCAACATCGACGCCGTCCCCGGCATCGCACCCGCCACTCTGGGCCACCTCGCCGCCGGGCACTACATGGACGCCGGCGAGCCGATCGTGCTTCTCGGTGACTCCGGTACAGGCAAGTCCCACCTGCTCATCGGGTTGGGGTTGGCGGCCTGCGAACAGGGCCGCCGGGTCCGCTACGTCACCACCGCGCAACTGGTCAACGAACTCGTCGAAGCCGCCGACGAACGTGTCCTCTCACGTGTCGTGGCGCGCTACGGTCGCTTGGACTTGCTCTGCCTCGACGAGCTCGGATACGTCCAAATCGACCCTCGCGGAGCGGAATTGCTGTTCCAGATCATCACCGAACGAGAAGAACGGGCCTCGGTTGCGATCGCCACCAACCTGCCCTTCAGCGAGTGGGGCACGGTGTTTCCCGACCCGCGCCTCGTCGCCGCGATCGTCGACCGTGTCACCTTCAACGCTCACATCATCGAGACCGGCACCAAGTCCTACCGACTCCGCACCAGCAAAACCACTACCCGAACCAAGCGCGCCACCTAGGCCAGGTGGGGCCAAAATTCATGACGACGGTGGGGCCAAATCACTTGACGAAACGCAGTGGGGCCAAATCACTTGACGAAACGCA
>NZ_JACKTL010000016.1 GCF_025822245.1 Mycolicibacterium hodleri | reverse complement strand
CGGCGCGGGTGCGGCGGCGGGAGCGGCGGCCGGCTGGGCGGCGCCCGTGAAGGCCGACGCGAGGCCCTGCAACATCGCCGGCGCGTTGGCCGGCGAGATGCCGTTGAGGAACGGGATGTTCGGCATGGCGGGCGCGGGCGCCGGAACGGGATCGGCCGACGCGGTGGCGCTGAGCAGCAGTGCCCCCGGCGCCGCGCACGCGGCCGCAATCACGCTGGTAGCAAGGGCTTTTCTGGCGAAGTGCATGGTTCTCCCGATCGGTTGGTGACACGTCTGAAACCGAAGCTACGGAGTTACTGGAGTTACTCAAGTGACACGTGTGGCATTTACTCAACCGTTATGGCTATGACGGCCGATGGTGACCGAACGGACCCGCCGACGCCGGCGGGCGGCCGGCGGAAACTACAGTCGGTGGGATAACGAAACAGACACAGGTCGACGACCCCGCCGTCGTCACCGCGGCGCCGCGCCACCGGCTGGCGAGCGCCGCGCCGTACCTTCTCGTCCTCAGCCTCGTCGCGCGTTTCGCCGTCACCTACCTGGCGCCCAACGGCACCAACTTCATCGACCTGCACGTCTACGTCGACGGCGCCGCCACCATGCGCGACGGCGGCCTCTACGACTTCGTCTACCACCCGGCGATCCCGCCGCTGCCGTTGCAGTTCACCTATCCGCCGTTCGCGGGGGTGGTGTTCTATCCGCTGCACTTCCTGCCGTTCCCCGTCGTCGCCCTGGGGTGGCAGCTGGGCACCGTGGCGGCGCTCTACGGCTCGGCGGCGCTGGTCCTGCGGTTGCTGGGCAGGCCCGACGCCCGGCACGCGATGGCGTGGACCGCGCTCGCGATCTGGTTCGAACCGGTACGCCACCTCTTCGAACTCGGCCAGATCGGCGCGCTGCTCATGGTCGCGGTGCTCTACGCGGTGGTCAGCACCCGGTGGTGGGTGTCCGGACTGCTGGTGGGGCTGGCGACCGGAATGAAGCTCACGCCCGCGGTGGCCGGCGCGTACTTCGTCGGCGCGCGGCGGTGGGGCGTCGTCCTGCTGTCGGTCGCGGTGTTCGGCGCCACCGTGGCGGCGTCGATCGCCCTGGGCGGGGCCCAGGCCCAGTTCTACTTCACCGACCTCCTCGGCAACGCGGACCGGGTCGGCGTCGTCGACACGCAGATGAACCAGTCGCTGCGTGGCGTCGTGGGCTACGTGGCGGGACACGACGTCGGGTACGGCGTGCCGCTGCTCGTCGCGGTGGCGCTCACGACGGTGCTGAGCCTGGCAGCATGGTGGCGCGTCGGAGCCGACGACGCACTCGGCCGGATCGTCGTGGTGATGGTGTTCGGTTTGCTGATCTCACCCATCAGCTGGACCCACCACTGGGTGTGGATGCTGCCGCTGGCCATGTGGCTGATCCTGGGCCCGGCCCGGCCGGGTGCCCGGTGGGTCGGCTGGGGGTGGGTGGCGCTGGGTTACCTCGGCTCGCCGTGGCTGGTGACGTTCGCCGGCGACACCGGCCGGATGAACGGTCGGCCGTGGTACGCCGACCTGTTCGGCTCGCTGTACGTAGTGGCGGCGTTGGCGACGCTGGCCTACCTCGCGCTGGTCAGCCGACGATCCGGTTGATGTCGCCCGCCATCGCGACGTCCTTAGCGGTAATGCCGCCCTCCGAGTGCGTGACGAGGACGAAAGCGACTGTCCGCCAACGGATGTCGATGTCGGGATGGTGGTCTTCGCGTTCGGCGTGTTCGCCGACGCGACGCACGGCGTCGATGCCGTCCAGGAACGCGGGGAACTTCACCGAGCGTCGCAGGGCCCCGTCGGAGCGCTCCCAGCCCTCCAGGTCCGCCAGCGCGGCGTCCACCTGTTCGTCGGTCAACACGGCCATGCTGCGACGGTATACCGTCGCAGCGTGCCGAACCAGATCGTCGTCGCGGGCGCGTTGATCGTCGGCCCCAATCTCCTGGTGGCCCAACGAGACCGGCCACCCGAACTCGCCGGACTGTGGGAACTGCCCGGCGGCAAGGCGGCGCCGGGGGAGAGCGACGCCGCGGCGCTGGCACGCGAACTCGACGAGGAACTCGGCGTCCAGGTCAGCGTCGGTGCGCGGCTGGGTGCCGACGTCGTGCTCGACGAGTCGACGATTCTGCGGGCGTTCCTCGTCACGCAGACCGGCGGCAGCGTGTCGGCTCGGGACCATCGCGCGCTGCGCTGGGTGACGGCGGCCGAGCTCGACGCGCTCGACTGGGTGCCCGCCGACCGAGCCTGGCTGGCCGACCTGGCGGCCGTGCTGGCCGTCCCGAGGCGGTGACATGGCGCACACCGCGCGCGGAGGTCCGATCCGCCCGGTGCCGCGGACCCGGGCGGATCGCCGAGGCCGCGGGGTCGCCAGGGCCGCTCGACGGCCGCCCCGACGACCGTCGCAATCGAGACCCTCCCATGGGGGTGGAGCAGTTCCCAGGTGTGCCGGCATCGGCGCTGGTGGTCAGGCCTTTCTGGCCCGCTTGAACACCTTGTCCAGCTCCTTGCCACGCACCCCGGCCAACTCGGCTTTGTGCACCTTGTGGAGAACGAGTGGGCAGCGCTTGCAGCGGGGTTTGCTTCGGCAGCACTTCTTCTTCGCCTTGAGCGTGGCGAACTCCGACGGCTTCACTTCACCCGCTCCACGCCCACGGGCCGAACCCGCCGTTTTCGCGATTGCATACCTGCGCTGCGACAATCTGGTGGTGGATTCACGCCCCAACTTTCGCAATGTCGCCATCGTCGCTCACGTCGACCACGGTAAGACCACGCTCGTCGACGCCATGCTCCGGCAGTCCGGAGCATTGACTCACCGCGGTGACGACGCGGTGGAACGCCTGATGGACTCCGGTGACCTGGAGAAGGAAAAGGGCATCACCATCCTGGCGAAGAACACCGCGGTGCACCGGCTGAACCCGGACGGCACGATGACGGTGATCAACGTCATCGACACCCCGGGCCACGCCGACTTCGGTGGCGAGGTCGAACGCGGTCTGTCGATGGTCGACGGCGTGCTACTGCTGGTCGACGCGTCCGAGGGCCCGTTGCCGCAGACCCGCTTCGTGTTGCGCAAGGCGTTGAGCGCCCACCTGCCGGTGATCGTCTGCGTCAACAAGACCGACCGGCCCGACGCCCGGATCGCGGAGGTGGTCTCCGAGAGCCACGACCTGCTGCTGGACGTCGCGTCCGATCTCGACGAGGAAGCGCAGAAGGCGGCCGAGTTCGCGCTCGGACTGCCGACGCTGTACGCCTCGGGCCGCGCCGGCATCGCGAGCACCAACCAGCCCGCCAACGGCGAGAACCCCGACGGCGAGAACCTCGACGTGCTCTTCGACGTGCTGCTCGAGCACATCCCGGAGCCCGAGGGCGACCCGGAGGCCCCGCTGCAGGCCCTGGTGACCAACCTGGACGCCTCGGCCTTCCTGGGCCGGCTCGCGCTCATCCGCATCTACAAGGGTCGGATCAAGAAGGGTCAGCAGGTCGCGTGGATGCGCGAGGTGGACGGCCATCCCGTCATCACCAATGCCAAGATCACCGAGCTCCTGGCCACCGAAGGCGTCGAGCGGACCAGCACCAGCGAAGCGGTGGCCGGCGACATCGTCGCCGTGGCGGGCATGCCCGAGATCATGATCGGCGACACCCTCGCCGACGTCGAGCATGCGCACGCGCTGCCGCGCATCACCGTCGACGAACCGGCCATCTCGGTCACCATCGGCACCAACACCTCTCCGCTGGCGGGCAAGGTCTCCGGACACAAGCTGACCGCCCGCATGGTGAAGGCCCGCCTCGACAGCGAACTGGTCGGCAACGTGTCGATCAAGGTCGTCGACATCGACCGGCCCGACGCCTGGGAGGTGCAGGGCCGTGGCGAATTGGCGCTGGCGATCCTCGTCGAGCAGATGCGCCGCGAGGGTTTCGAGCTGACCGTCGGCAAGCCGCAGGTGGTCACGCGGACCGTCGACGGCAAGGTGCACGAGCCGTTCGAAGCGATGACGATCGACTGTCCCGAGGAGTTCGTCGGCGCGGTCACCCAGCTGATGGCCGGGCGCAAGGGCCGCATGGAGGAGATGGCCAACCACGCCGCGGGGTGGGTGCGCATGGACTTCATCGTTCCCAGCCGCGGGTTGATCGGCTTCCGAACCGACTTCCTGACGCTGACCCGTGGGACCGGCATCGCCAACGCGGTGTTCGAGGGGTACCGCCCGTGGGCGGGTGAGATTCGGGCCCGCCACACCGGCTCGCTGGTCTCGGATCGCTCCGGGAAGATCACGCCGTTCGCGATGACCCAGCTGTCGGACCGCGGGCAGTTCTTCGTCGAGCCGGGTGACGACACCTACGAGGGTCAGGTGGTGGGCATCAACCCCCGCGCCGAGGACCTCGACATCAACGCGACCCGCGAGAAGAAGCTGACCAACATGCGGTCCTCGACCGCCGACGTCTTCGAGACGTTGGCACGTCCGCTCGAGATGGGTCTGGAGCAGGCGATGGAATTCTGCGCCGAAGACGAGTGCGTCGAGGTGACGCCGGAGGTCGTGCGGGTGCGCAAGGTGGAGTTGGCGGCGAGTGCGCGGGCTCGCTCCAAGTCCCGGGCAAAGGCCCGCGGCTGACTCGGCGCGGCCCGATAGCCTGAAGGGCGTGCCGACGACCTTGCGACGACTCATCTCCGTCGCCGGTGCACTGACGTCGACGTTGATGCTGGTGGCGGCGTGTACCGTCAGCCCGCCGCCGGCGCCGCAGAGCACCGAGACCACGGAGAGCACACCCCCGCCGCCGCTGAAGGCGTCGCAGATCATCATGGCGATCGACTCCGTCGGGCCGGGGTTCAACCCGCACCTGCTGTCGGATCAGTCGCCGGTGAACGCCGCGATCGCCTCGCTGGTGCTGCCCAGTTCGTTCCGGCCCATTCCCGACCCGGATTCGCCGACGGGCTCCCGGTGGGAACTCGACCCCACCATGCTGTTGTCGGCGGACGTGACGAGTGAGGATCCGTTCACCGTCACCTACCAGATCCGGCCGGAAGCGCAGTGGACGGACAACGCCCCGATCGCCGCGGACGACTACTGGTACCTGTGGCGCCAGATGGTCAGCGCGCCCGGCGTGGTCGACCCGGCGGGATACGACCTCATCACCGGAGTGCAGTCACTCGCGGGCGGCAAGACCGCGGTGGTGACGTTCTCGCAGCCCTACCCGGCGTGGCGGGAACTGTTCAACGACATCCTGCCCGCCCACATCGTCAAGGACGTGCCCGGCGGGTTCGCGGCGGGGCTGCTGCGGGCGCTCCCGGTGACCGGCGGCCAGTTCCGCGTCGACTCCATCGACCCGCAGCGCGACGAGATCCTGTTGGCGCGCAACGACCGCTACTGGGGCCAACCCGCCAAGCCGGATCAGATCCTGTTCCGCCGTGGGGGAGCGCCCGCCGTGCTCGCCGACTCGATCCGCAACGGCGACACCCAGGTCGCGCAGGTGCACGGCGGACAGGCGGCGTTCATCCAGCTCGGTGCCATCCCCGACGTACGGACCGCGCGGATCGTCACCCCGCGCGTGATGCAGGTGACGCTGCGCGCCCAGCAGCCGGACCTGCAGGACACCCAGGTGCGCCGGGCAATCCTCGGTCTGCTCGACGTCGACCTGCTCGCCGCGGTCGGCGCGGGCAGCGACAACACGGTGACGTTGGCGCAGGCGCAGGTGCGGTCGCCGTCCGACCCGGGCTACGTGCCCACTGCGCCGCCGGCTCTGTCCCGGGAGGCTGCTCTCGACTTGTTGAAGGCCAGCGGCTACACCGTCGAGCAGGAGGTGTCCTCGACCAGCCCGATGCCGCCCCCGACGCCGGGATCTCCACCGCCGACCCGGGGCCGCATCAGCAAGGACGGCGAGCAGTTGCGATTCGTGATCGGGGTCGCGGCCAACGACCCGACGTCGGTGGCCGTGGCCAACACCGCCGCCGACCAGCTGCGCAGCGTCGGCATCTCGGCGTCGGTCCTGGCCCTCGATCCGCCGACCCTGTACGGCGACGCGCTGTCCCAGAACCGCGTCGACGCGATCGTCGGCTGGCACCAGGCCGGCGGCGATCTCGCGACCGCGCTGGCGTCGCGGTTCGGCTGCCCGGCGCTCGAGGCCACCGCGGTGCCGACCGCCCCGCCGAGCGGCACCCCGACGTCGAGCCCGTCGCCCACGTCCACGACGTCGCCCCGTCCGACCACCACCACACCCACGGCGACGCAACCCGCGGAGCCGTCGGATCCCGATCAGCTCGTCCAGGCGCCCAGCAACCTGACGGGCATCTGCGACCGCAGCATCCAGCCGAACATCGACGCCGCGCTCGACGGCAGCCAGCCGATCGGCGACGTGCTCACCGCCGTCGAACCGAGACTGTGGAACATGGCGACCGTGCTGCCGATCCTGCAGGACACCACGATCGTCGCCGCGGCCCCCAACGTGCAGAACGTGAGTCTGTCGGGCGCCGTCCCGGTGGGCATCGTCGGCGACGCCGGCAACTGGGTCAAGGGGCCGTGACGGTCGACATCCGTTGGCGCAGAAGGTAAATCCCGTGTGAGGTGAACGCCGAGGCGGCGAACACGACGAACAGCCACAGCGGCGGCCGCGCGAGTTCCCAGACGAAGAGCGCGGCGAACAGCGGTGCGCGTTGCGTGACGGCCAGCACGCCGGCGGCGCACGCGAGCGACACCGCGGCGACCTGAAAGTGCGTGCCCGCCAAGTGATTCAGCGCCAACGTGGCGACCGTGCCCGCGGCGGCACCGGTCGCCAGGGCGGGGGTGATCATGCCGCCGACCGCGCCGGCGCGCAGGAACAGCGCCGTCAGCAAGGGTTTGAGGAACAGGATCACCGCGGCACCGCCGAGCGTCAGGCCGGCGTCGACGCTGACGGTCAGGATGCTACGGCCGTTGCCGGGCAATTCCGGCCACCAGATCGAGCAGACGCCCGTCGCGAGGCCCGCCACCGCGATCGCCGGGATCAGCAGCCAGGATCGGCTCTGCGGGCGCGGGCGGGCCAGGGCGGTCACCGTGTCGAAGGCCAGTCCCACCACGACCGCCAGCGGCGCGACGGCACAGGCGAGCAGCACGAACAGGTACGACAGCGTCGCGTCCGGCCACACCAGAGCGTGCTCGAGATGGGTGACCGGTGAGGACACCGCGACCGCGAGGCTCGAGGTGATCAGCGCGGTGCCGACCGCCCGCGGATGCCAGGTGCCCAGCACGATCCGCACCGCGAACAGCGCGCCGCCCAGGGGCACGCTGTAGACCGCCCCGAGCCCCGCTCCCGCCGCGCAGGCCAGCAGGATCTCGCGGTCCCGTGGCGTCAGCGACCATCGCGACGTTCCCCAGTCGCCAAGTGCGGCGGCCAACTGGCGCGGCGCACCCTCGCGCCCGAGGGACGCCCCGGAGCCGACGAGGAGCACCTGCAGTCCGGCGTCGACCGACATCCGCCACCGGGGGATGGGTCGGTGTTCGGCGATGGTCGCCGTCAGCCCGGGGACGTCGCCGTGGCGCCGCAGCAGCCACCATCCCAGGCCGGCCAGCGCGCCGCCGATCATCGGCCCGACGGCGCGCCGAATCGGGCTGCTGTCACCGACGCCGGTCAGCAGCGTGCCGAACGAGTAGTGGTAGACGAGGTGTTCGACCCAGTGCAGCACCAGGGTGGTCGCCGCCCCCGCGACGCCGGCCGCCAGACCGATCACCACGACGGCGCAGCCATACTCAACGGTGCGCCGCGTCACGGGGTGAACCTATCTTGTGGGGATGGAGAAACCACGGTTGTTGTTCGTCCATGCGCATCCGGACGACGAGACGCTGACCACCGGCGCCACGATCGCGCACTACGTCGAACGCGGCGCCCAGGTGCAGGTGGTGACGTGCACGCTCGGCGAGGAGGGCGAGGTCATCGGTGAGCGCTTCGCGCTGTTGGCCGCCGACGCCGCCGATCAGCTCGGCGGTTACCGCATCAGTGAACTGACCGCCGCGCTAGGGGAATTGGGGGTCGACGGGCCACGCTTCCTCGGTGGTGCGGGACGGTGGCGTGACTCCGGAATGGCCGGCACGCCCGCCCGTGGTGGGCGCAGGTTCGTCGACGCCGACCCGGCAGACGCGATCGCGGCGCTCGTCGCGGTCATCCGTGACCTGCGCCCCCACGTCGTCGTCACCTACGACCCCAACGGCGGCTACGGACACCCCGACCACATCCGGGCCCACGAGGTCACGACGGCCGCCGTCGCCGCCGCGGCCGGCACCGGACATCCCGGCGAGCCGTGGCGGGTGCCCAAGTTCTACTGGACCGTCATGGCGCGCACTGCGGTCGAGGCCGGCATGCGGGACCTCGCCGACGTCGACCTGCCAGCGGATTGGATCAAGGTGTCGGCCGACGACTTCGTCGCCGTGGTCGGCGCGCTCGACGACGCGGACGTCGACGCGGTGGTCGAGGCGCCGGAGAGCCGGGCGGCCAAGGTCGCGGCGCTGCGGGCGCATGCCACGCAGGTCACCGTGGAACCGGGTGGCCGCGCGGGTGCCCTGTCGAACAACGTCGCCTTGCCGATCTCGGCCGACGAGCACTACGTGCTGGTGGAGGGCACGGCAGGCCCTCGGGACGGTCGCGGTTGGGAAACCGATCTACTCGCCGGCGTGAACCTGGGATAGCAACGCCGCGAGGGAGTACGCTGCGAAACAATCAGCGGCCCCGAGAAAGGGATGGCGATGGACCCAGATCTGGATCCCAACCTGCAGCACTGGCAGGACCGCTTGGACAGCTTTCAGTGGGTCGTGGGCGGAATAGTGGGCCTGCTCGACAGCGTCCCCACCTGACCACTCCGTCCTCAGGCGGACGGTTCGCCGTCCTCGCCGTTCTCTCGTTGGACGGAGTTCTGTCGGCGATCGCCGGTGCGTTCCTCCTTCCGCTCTACGTCGGGTCGATTCCGTTGCCCATCAGCGGGCTGATCAGTGGTCTGGTGAACGTCGCCCTGGTGTGGGCGGCGCTGCAATGGGTCTCGTCTCCCCGACTCGCGGCGCTGCCGCTGTGGGCCTGGCTGGTGACTGCCCTGGGTCTCACGCTGGGCGGGCCGGGTGACGACATCGTGCTCAGCGGCGCAGGGATCATGCAGCTGGCGCCGCTGATCTTCGTGGTGCTGGGCGGCGGCCCGCCGGCCTACTTGCTGTGGCGGCTGACCTCGAGGGTCGGCGCCTAGCTTTCGCCGTCCTTCGCAGGACCCGGCTCATCGGATCCCTTCGTGGTCTCCGCCGGCGGGGTACCCGTCGCGGGCGTGGTCGCCGTGGTCGGGTGTGTGCCCGTCGTCGTTCCGGTCGTGGTGGTGGTGGTCGTCGTGCCGGTGGTGCCGCCGCGCACCTCGCCCTGGGCCTGGACGCCGTCGACCGCGGTGGTGGTCGGCGGCTTGGGCGCGGTGGTCTTGGTGGGTTCGGTGGTCCTGGTGGGTTCGGTGGTCTTGGTAGGCGCCGTGGTCTTGGTGGGTTCGACGGTGTCCGAGGGCTCAACGGTCTCGGTCGGCTCCGGGGTCACGGTGGGCCCTGCGGTGTCGGAGGGCTCGGCCGTCTTGGACGGCTCCGCGGTTTCGGTTGGCTCCGCGGTGGGGGTCGGGGTCGACTGCGGCGGGTTCGACGGCTCGGCGCCGCTCGCCGTAGCCTCCCCACCCTTGGGCGCCTCCTGAATCTGCTGGACCGCGGAGGCCTCCTCGACGGTCGGTCCCTCCGTGGCCGCCACGAGCGGGCGCGGCGGCAGCGGCGGGATCAGCCAGCCGAAGAAGTAGTTGAACTCCGCCACCCCGGTGTTGATCAGGGCGTTGACCGACGTCTGCCCCACGGCGACCAATCCGTTGACGTAGGACGCGAGATTCAGGGGATCGTTCACCACGGGCACGACGAGGTTGTAGACGATGCTGTCCGAAATCGGCAGGACGAGGTTGTAATAGACGATGTTGACCTGATCGGCGACGGCGTACCCGAACGGGATGAAACCCAGCACGTAGTCGGCGAGCTGAACCCCGTAGGTCACCCAATACCGGAGGAACTGGTAGCCCGAGACGATGGCGTCGGACGCCGCGTTGAGGGGGACCGGCGCAGCCTGAACCGCCGCGGAGGTGCGCGCCGGGTCGATCCGCGCCATCGCCGCCGTCGCGGCAGCGAAGTGCTCGGGATTTGACGGCGTCGTGACCAGCGTGCGCACCGATGCGGCCAGGTCGACGCGCGGCGCCGCCGGCGCCTGCACGGAGTGCGCCGCCGGTCCCTGCGGTGCGGCGGTGGGTGCGGCGGGCGGAATTCCCACGACGGCCGCGGCAGTCAGCGTGGCAACGCCGACCCGAAGACACGAACGAACCGATCCGGTCATTGAGATTCTCCCCCGAGTTCCTTGCCGCTGCCGATGCTCGGTAAGTTACGCGGTCGCGCCCCCCGCCGTAGCGAGACGGCCCTGCAACGCGGGGCCGTTCTGGCGCTACTGTGGCCGGTATGGCAGGCGCACTGATTTCGGATCGTGGGACGCGCGGATGATTCTGGGCGACCGCGGGGTTACAGGGGAGTGGCTCTGAACCCCCAGCGCGGTGCCGATCTGCCCATTCCCGTCGTGCCCTCCGCTTCGGCGGAGTCCAGCGCGCCGCCGTCTCCCGCCGCGGTGCGGCGCGTCTTGAGACGTGCCCGTGACGGGGTGGCGCTGAACGTCCAGGAAGCCGCGATCGCGATGACGGCGCGTGGCGCCGACCTCGAGGATCTGATGGCCAGTGCGGCCCGGGTCCGTGACGCCGGGTTGACGGCGGCGGGTCGGGTCGGCCCGACGGGAAAGCTGCCCGTCAGTTACTCGCGCAAGGTCTTCATTCCGGTGACGCACCTCTGCCGTGACACCTGCCATTACTGCACCTTCGTCACCGTGCCCGGTGTTCTGCGCGCGCAGGGCAAGGGCATGTACATGGAGCCCGACGAGATTCTCGACGTCGCGCGCCGCGGTGCGGAATTGGGCTGCAAGGAAGCGCTCTTCACCCTCGGCGACCGCCCCGAGGCGCGGTGGCCCGAAGCCAAGCAGTGGCTCGACGAACGTGGATACGACTCGACGCTGGACTACGTCCGCGCGATGGCGATCCGGGTCCTGGAGGAGACCGGTCTGCTGCCCCACCTGAACCCCGGGGTGATGACCTGGTCGGAGTTGTCTCGCCTCAAGCCCGTCGCGCCGTCGATGGGCATGATGCTGGAGACCACCTCCCGGCGGTTGTACGAGACCAAGGGCCTGGCCCACTACGGCAGCCCCGACAAGGATCCCGTGGTGCGGTTGCGCACCCTGGACGACGCGGGCCGGCTGTCGGTGCCGTTCACCACCGGCCTCCTGGTCGGCATTGGGGAGAACCTCACCGAGCGTGCCGAGACCATGCACGCGATTCGCCGCTCCCACAAGGAGTTCGGGCACGTGCAGGAAGTCATCGTGCAGAACTTCCGGGCCAAGGACCACACCGCGATGGCGAGTACCCCGGACACGGGCATCGACGACTTCCTGGCGACGGTGGCCGTCAGCCGGCTGGTGCTGGGCCCGAAGATGCGCATCCAGGCGCCCCCGAACCTGGTGTCGCGGCAGGAGTGCCTGGCGCTGATCGGCGCGGGCGTCGACGACTGGGGCGGCGTGTCGCCCCTGACCCCGGATCACGTCAACCCCGAACGTCCGTGGCCGGCGCTGGACGAGCTCGCCGCCGTCACCGCCGAGGCGGGGTACGACCTGGTGCAACGCCTGACCGCGCAGCCGCAGTACGTGCAGGCGGGGGCGGCGTGGATCGACCCTCGGGTGCGCGGGCACGTCGACGCGTTGGCCGATCCGGACACTGGCTTCGCCCGCGACGTCAACCCGGTCGGACGGCCCTGGCAAGAGCCCGACGAGGCCACCGAATCGCTGGGTCGCACCGACCTGCACACCGCGATCGACTCGGAGGGGCGCCTGACCGAGACCCGCAGCGACTTGGGTAGCGCGTTCGGTGACTGGGAGTCGATCCGCGAGAAGGTCAACGAGCTCGCCGCCCGGGCCCCGGAGCGCATCGACACCGACGTGCTGGCCGCGTTGCGCGCCGCGGAGGCCAACCCCGCGGGTCTCAGTGACGACGCGTATCACGCGTTGGCCACCGCCGACGGCCCGGCTCTGGATGCCGTTGCCGCACTTGCCGATTCGTTGCGTCGCGACGTGGTGGGCGACGACGTCACCTACGTGGTGAACCGCAACATCAACTTCACCAACATCTGCTACACCGGCTGTCGGTTCTGCGCGTTCGCCCAGCGCAAGGGCGACGCGGACGCGTTCTCGTTGTCCACCGACGACGTCGCCGACCGGGCGTGGGAAGCACACGTCGCCGGTGCGACCGAGGTGTGCATGCAGGGTGGCATCGATCCCGAACTGCCCGTGACCGGGTACGCCGACCTGGTGCGCGCGGTCAAGGCCCGGGTGCCGTCGATGCACGTGCACGCGTTCAGCCCGATGGAGATCTCCAACGGCGTCACCAAGAGCGGTACGTCGATCCGGGAGTGGCTGACCAGCCTGCGCGAAGCGGGTCTTGGCTCGATTCCCGGGACGGCCGCGGAGATCCTCGACGACGAGGTCCGCTGGGTGCTGACGAAGGGCAAGCTGCCCACCTCGGCGTGGATCGAGGTCATCACCACCGCCCACGAGGTCGGCCTGCGGTCGAGTTCGACGATGATGTACGGCCACGTCGACACCCCGCGGCACTGGGTGGGGCACCTCAACGTGTTGCGCGACATCCAGGACCGCACGGGTGGTTTCACCGAATTCGTGCCGCTGCCGTTCGTGCACCAGTCCTCGCCGCTGTACCTGGCCGGCGGTGCCCGTCCCGGGCCCACGCACCGTGACAATCGCGCGGTGCACGCGCTGGCGCGAATCATGTTGCACGGCAGGATCGACTCCATCCAGACCAGCTGGGTCAAGCTGGGGGTCGAGCGCACGCAGGTGATGCTGCGCGGTGGTGCCAACGATCTTGGCGGCACGTTGATGGAGGAGACCATCTCTCGGATGGCGGGCTCGGAGAACGGGTCGGCCAAGTCCGTCGCCGAGCTGGTGGCGATCGCCGACGGCATCGGTCGCCCGGCGCGCCAACGTTCCACGACCTACGAGGCGCTGGTCGCCTGATCCCTGCATTTCGGGGTAAATCGCGCGAGTGGTGAACCTGGGTTGGCTTGGGCACGTATACACGAGGACAGCCCCGAACCGAGGAGCATCCTTGACCACGATTGCCGGCATCCCCGCCCACGCCCTACTGGTCCACGCCATCGTGGTCCTTGCACCCCTCGTCGCGATCCTGGAGATCCTCTGTGGTTTCTGGCCGGCCGCCCGGCGCCGACTGGTGTGGTTGGTGTTGGCCCTCGCGGCCGTCACGACGGTGTTGACGCCCATCACCACCGAGGCCGGCGAGTGGCTGTTGAAGAGCGGGGGTCAGCCCCGTCCGATCCTCCTCGAGCATGCCGAGCGTGGCGACTGGATGATCTACTTCTCCGTCGCGCTGTTGGTGGTCGCCGTCGCCCAGGCGGTGCTGCACGTGCTGGAGAGCCGGTCGGACACGCCCCGGCGGGTCGCGACCGTTCTTCTCGCCGTGGTGTCGCTCGTCGTCGGGGTGTCGTCGATCGTGACGGTCGTCCGCATCGGCGACGCGGGCGCCCAGGCCGTGTGGGGCGATCGGGGCTGATTCGGGCGGGCCGAGGCCGGGCGTGCTACTCGTAGGGGGTGACCTCACCTCAGACCCACGCCACCGACGGCCGTCCCCGCGCTCGCGGACTCGCGATCCCCTTGGGTGGTCGGCCCGGTCCGCTCAACGCGATCACCGACGTCCCCGGCGTCGAGGTCGGACAGGTCACCCTGATCGAGGGTGACGCCGTGCGCACCGGCGTCACGGCGATCCTGCCCCGAGGGCGCGACGGCGTCGGGCGTGCCTGCGCGGCTGGCTGGCACTCGCTCAACGGCAACGGGGAGATGACCGGCACCACCTGGATCGAGGAGTCCGGCGCCTTCAATCTGCCCGTGGTCGTGTCGAATACGCACGCCGTGGGTGTCTGCCACACCGGTGTGGTGAGTTGGGTGAACCGGGTCCGGCCACGGGTCGCGCGGCAGTGGTTGCTTCCAGTCTGCGCCGAGACGTGGGATGGCTATCTCAACGACATCAACGGTGCCCACGTGCGTCCCGAACACGTTGAGCAGGCGCTTGATTCGGCTGCCTCGGGGCCGGTGGCCGAGGGCTCGGTCGGCGGCGGGACGGGGATGAACTGCTATGAGTTCAAGGGCGGCAACGGGACCGCGTCGCGGATCGTCGACTACGGCACGCGGGAGTTCGTCGTGGCGGCGTTCGTGCAGGCCAACTTTGGCTCCCGCGCCGAGTTGACCGTGGCGGGCCGGCACGTCGGGCCGCTGCTGGGCGACGACAATCCGATGGACTCCGACTGGTTCGCCGCGGATCTCGGCCTTCGACCGCCGCCCGGGGCGGGCTCGGTCATCGTCGTCGTGGCGACCGACGCGCCGCTGCTGCCCGGCCAATGCAAGGCGTTGGCCCGTCGGGTGCCGCTGGGCTTGGCGAGGACCGGCACGACGGGCAGCCACTTCTCCGGCGACGTCTTCCTGGCGTTCTCGACCGCGGAGGCCGACGGCCTGGCGAGTGCCTTTCCGCTCGGGCCGCCCGCCGACGACGAGTTCGGCACGCTGCGGTTCCTGCCGTGGGGCCGGATGGATCCGTTCTACGAGGCCGTCGTGCACTCGGTGGAGGAGGCGGTGCTCAACGCGCTGGTGGTGAACGTGGACATGGTCGGCAGGGACGGACACCGCACGCCGCGGCTGCCGATTGCGGCGCTGACGGACCTCCTGGGCGAGGGCCGGAATTAATTCGGACCGCAGTCCGTTTACACTCGACGAGAGGTCGGGACGGCCGGCCCCAAGTCAAGGAGAACCAGACATGACTGCATCGGTAACGAGCGCCCTGGGCGCAGGCACGTGGACCATCGACCCCGTCCATTCGTCGATCGGCTTTTCGGTGCGCCACCTCATGGTGAGCAAGGTGCGCGGCAGCTTCGAGTCGTTCAGCGGCACGATCGTGGTCGGCGAGGACGGCAGCCCCTCGGTGTCCGCCGAGATCGCCGTCGACTCGGTCGACACCGGCAACGAGCAGCGTGACGCGCACGTGAAGGCGGCCGACTTCTTCGACGTCGAGAACCACCCCACCGCCACGTTCGTCTCGACCGACGTGCGTCCCGACGGTGACGACTACGTCCTCGGCGGCAACTTCACCCTCAAGGGCGTGACCAAGCCGATCGACCTCAAGCTCGAGTTCAACGGCGTCAACCCGGGCATGGGCCACGGCGAGGTCGCCGGCTTCACCGCGACGGTCGTGCTCAACCGCAAGGACTTCGGCGTCGACCTCGACATGCCGCTCGAGACCGGCGGCGCCGTCATCGGCGACAAGGTCACCGTCACCCTCGAGATCGAGGCGCTCAAGCAGGCCTGACACCGCACCGCGTGACGCCACTGCGGGATTCCCCTTCTCCCGCAGTGGCGTCACGCTATAGGCGGGCGGCGAGTTCGGTGCCCTGGCGGATGGCGCGCTTGGCGTCGATCTCCGCCGCGACGTCCGCCCCGCCGATGACGTGCGGCTCGACCCCGCGGCGGCGCAGTCCGTCCGCCAGGTCCCGCACCGATTCCTGCCCGGCGCAGATGACGACGTTGTCGACGGCGAGCACCCGCGGGTCCGAGCGGTCGGAGCCGAAGCTGATGTGCAGGCCGTCGTCGTCGACGCGTTCGTAGTTCACCCCCGAGAGTTGGTGAACCCCCTTGGCCCGCAACGACGCACGGTGCACCCAGCCCGACGTCTTGCCGAGGCCGCGGCCCTGGGCGCCCCTCGTGCGCTGCAACAGGTAGACCTCGCGAACCGGCGGCAGCGGAATCGGCGTCGTCAGCCCGCCCCGGTTGTCCGGGGCGTCCTGCGGATTCAGCGCACCCCATTCCGCTTGCCATTCCTTGACGTTCATCCCCGCAGGCGCGGTGACGAGGAACTCGCTGACGTCGAACCCGATGCCACCCGCGCCCACCACCGCGACGCGGTCGCCGATCGGTGCGCCCAGGATCGCGTCGGCGTAGGACAGCACCATGGGGTGGTCGACGCCGGGGAAGTCGGGCATCCGTGGGACGACGCCGGTCGCCAGGACGACGTCGTCGAAACCCTCCAGCTCGGCGACCTCGGCGCGGGTGTTCAACCGCACGTCCACCCCGTGCTTGGTCAGCATCGTGGTGTAGTACCGAATGGTCTCGCCGAACTCCTCCTTGCCGGGAATCCTTCTCGCCAGGTCGAATTGGCCGCCGATGGTGGCGGCCGCCTCGAACAGCGTCACGGCGTGGCCGCGTTGGGCGGCCGTCACCGCCGCCGACAGGCCCGCGGGTCCGGCCCCGACGACGGCGACCCGTCTGGTGTGCCGCGTCGGGCCCAGCGTCAACGTCGTCTCGCGGCCCGCGCGGGGATTGAGCAGACACGACACGGTCCGGTGCGCGAACGCGTGATCCAGGCAGGCTTGATTGCAGGCGATGCAGGTGTTGATCTCGTCGGCGGTGTCGGCGGCGGCCTTGTTCACCCAGTCGGGGTCGCTCAGCAGCGGCCGCGCCATCGAGACCAGCTGGACGGCCCCGTCGGCGAGGATCCGTTCGGCCGACTGCGGCATGGTGATCCGATTGGACGCGACGACGGGGATCTGGACGTGTTCGGCCAGCGCGTTGCTGACGTCGACGAAGGCGCTGTTGGGCACCGAGGTGACGATGGTGGGCACCCGCGCCTCGTGCCATCCGATGCCGGTGTTGACGATGGTCGCGCCGGCGGCCTCGACTTCGGTTGCCAGCGCGACGATTTCGTGCCACGTCTGCCCGTCGTCGACGTAGTCGGCCATCGACATGCGATAGCAGATGACGAAGTCGCGACCGACCGCGTCCCTGGTGCGCCGCACGATCTCGACGGGCAGGCGGCGGCGCTTCTCGGCGGTTCCGCCCCACGCGTCGGTCCGCTTGTTGGTGCGCGGCGCGAGGAACTGGTTGAGCAGGTAGCCCTCGCTGCCCATGATCTCGACACCGTCGTACCCGGCTTCGCGGGCCAGCAGGGCGCAGCGCACGAAGTCGTCGACGGTGCCCTCCACGTTGCGCAGCGCACGCGGCCGGAACGGGTTGATCGGCGCCTTGATCGACGACGCGCTCACCGAAAGGGGATGGTAGGCATAGCGTCCCGCGTGCAGGATCTGGAGCAGGATCTTGCCGCCCTCGTCGTGCACCGCGGCGGTGATGCGGCGATGGCGCCGGGCGTCCGACGACGACAGCATCTGGGCGGCGAAGGGCAGCAGCCAGCCGGTGCGGTTGGGGGCGTACCCGCCGGTGATGATGAGCCCGACCCCGCCGCGGGCGCGCTCGGCGAAGTAGCCGGCCAGGCGGTCGGTGTCGCGGGCCCGGTCCTCCAGGGCGGTGTGCATCGACCCCATCACCACCCGGTTCCGCAGAGTGGTGAAGCCAAGATCCAACGGGGACATCAGGTTCGGATACCTAGTCACGGTCTCGTCCTCCCAGGGCGGTGAGTACCTCGTCCAGCCAGTGCAGAGATCCCTCTTCGGCGAGGATGCCGCCGCGCAGCACCAGGTGTTGGTGCATCGCGGCGCCGGTCAGCGCCGACGGGTCGGGGAAGTGGCGCTTCTCGACACCGCGGTAGACGTCGAGCTGGCGCGCCCGCTCGTCGCGCAGCTCGCGCACCTGTGCCCGCAGCGCGTCGGCGTCGCCGTAGGCCGCCCCGCGAATCTTCACCGCGAGGTCACGCGTGCGCGAGTCGGTGACCGCGCTGCCTCGGCCCGTCAACGGCTCGGCGATCCAGCGCCGCAGTTCGTCGCGGCCGGCGTCGGTGACGCCGTACACCTTCTTGTCCGGCCGGCCGGACTGGGCGACCACGTCGACGTGCACCCAACCGTCGGCGTCCATCGCCCGAAGGGTCCGGTAGATCTGCTGATGGGTGGCGGCCCAGAAGTAACCGATGGACCGGTCGAACCGGTGGGCCAGTTCGTAGCCGGAGCCGGTCTGTTCGCTCAGCGACACCAGTATCGCGTGGGGGAGGGCCACGTGTGCGACGGTATGCGCTACCGGCGGTCCTATGCAACTAGTTGCATTCGCAGGACGCGCCAAACGTGGACTGGTCGACTGGTATCTGCTACGTCTAGTATCAGTAACCGGACGCCACCTCGCGGGGCGGCGCGCCAAGTTAGGACACACTGAGACAGGCGTCCAGGTATGCGCATCGCATACTTGCCTTCTCGGTGGTCCCGACCCAGGTCCCAACCGACCAGCAGCCCACTGGACAGGAGAGACATCAGTGACGTACACCATTGCCGAACCCTGCGTCGACATCAAAGACAAGGCATGTATCGAGGAGTGCCCCGTCGACTGCATCTACGAGGGCGCACGCATGCTGTACATCCACCCCGACGAGTGTGTGGACTGCGGCGCCTGCGAACCGGTGTGCCCGGTCGAGGCCATCTACTACGAGGACGACGTCCCGGACCAGTGGGGCGGCTACACCCAGCTCAACGCGGACTTCTTCACCGAGCTGGGATCTCCTGGCGGCGCGTCGAAGGTCGGCCAGACCGACAACGACCCGCAGGCCATCAAGGACATGCCGCCTCAGGGTGAGGACAGCTGAGCCAGGTCGGGCGCCTGTCGGCGTCGCTGCCGGTCTTCCCCTGGGACACGCTGGCTGACGTCACCGCCACGGCCAGGGCACACCCCGACGGCATCGTCGACCTGTCGGTCGGCACGCCGGTCGACGACGTGGCGCCGGTCATCCGCGACGCGTTGGCGGCCGCGAGTTCGGCCCCCGGCTATCCGACGACCGCCGGGACGGCTGCGCTGCGAGGCTCTGCGGTGGCGGCGTTGCAGCGCCGCTACGGGATCACCGGTGTCGCCGACGACGCCGTGTTGCCGGTCATCGGCACCAAGGAACTCATCGCCTGGCTGCCGACGCTTCTCAACCTCTCCCGTGACGACGTGGTCGTGGTGCCCGAGCTGGCCTACCCGACCTACGACGTCGGGGCGCGCCTGGCGGGCGCCGAGGTGGTGGCCGCCGATTCGCTGACCCAGCTCGGGCCGAGGGTGCCCAAGCTCGTCTTCGTGAACTCCCCGAGCAATCCGACCGGCGCCGTGCTCGGCGTCGACCACCTCCGCAAGGTCGTCGAGTGGGCCCGGTCCCGGGGCGCGTTGGTCGCCTCCGACGAGTGCTACCTCGGCCTCGGCTGGGATCCCGACGCGGCGCCGGTGTCGGTGCTGCACCCCTCGGTGTGCGGGGGCGACCACACCGGGCTGCTCGCCATCCACTCGCTGTCCAAGACCTCGTCGCTGGCTGGCTACCGGGCGGGCTTCGTGACGGGCGATCCCGCGGTGGTCGCCGAGCTCCTCGCGGTGCGCAAGCACGCCGGAATGATGGTGCCGACGCCGATCCAGGCGGCCATGGTCGCCGCCCTCGACGACGACGCTCACGAGGCGGTGCAACGGGAACGCTACGGCCGTCGCCGCGACGTGCTGCTGGCAGCGGTTCGGAGTGCCGGGTTCACCGTCGACCACTCCGAAGCGGGGCTCTACCTGTGGGCCACCCGCGGCGAGCCGTGCCGGGACACCGTCGCCTCGCTGGCCGAACTTGGCATCCTGGTGGCGCCGGGGGAGTTCTACGGTCCCCGCGGCGCCCGACACGTGCGCATGGCGTTGACGGCCACCGACGAGCGGATCGACGCGGCGGCCCACCGCCTGACTTCCTGACACCTTCCGCCGAGCGGCCACTTGTCGCACGGTTTGGGCGGATGCGCATGCCATAACTGGCCACTCGCGGGCAGGCCGGTCAGGGCACCCGCAGGCTCAGCGACAGCAGCAGCCGCACGTCGGGATCCCACAGTGACGCGCCCAGGAACTCCTCGATCCTGCGCACCCGATAACGCACGGTGTTCGGGTGCACGTGCAACCCGGTCGCGGCCGCCGCGACGTCGCCGAAGGCGTCGAGATAGGCCCGCAGCGTGTCCACCAGAACGGGGTCCTTCTCGCGCAGCGCGGCCACCCGGGGGTCGACGAGCCGGTCGTCGGCGCCGATCATCGTGACGATCTCGTCGAGCAACACCGTGGTCCGCGACTCGGCCAACGACGTCACCTGACCGATCGCGCCGGGGTGGCGTTCGGCGCTGTCGAGTACGCGGTCCACCTCGGCGCGGGCCGCGGCAGCGCCCGCCAGACCCGTCGTCGGGGTCGCGATGGCGGCCCGCAGCTCGAGTCCCAGCTCGTTGCGCAGGGCGCCGATGGTGCCGCGGATCCACGACGACACCGCCGACACCTTGCCGGCGTGGGGGAACAGCACGTAGACCCGGGACGCACCGGCGGCCACCTGCGCGTCCCGCCGAAAGGCGCTGGCGCTCAACGCCAGAACGTCGGCGAGCCGGGTGGGTGCGCCCGCCGCCCCGTCGAACCCGATCACCGCGACCCGGCCGTCTGCCACCACGCCGAGTTCGCGCGCCACGTCGGTCACCTGCGCGTCGTCGAGGGACGTGTCGCGCAGGCCCAGCAGTTCCTGAACCCGCATCGCATGGGTCGACGGGGTGGCCGCCAGCCGGGAGATGATCCTCGCGGCCAGCACGCCCGCGCCCCGCAGCACGTCGTCGGCGTCCTCGGCCAGCGGTCGGGAGCCCTCCTGCAACCAGATGGTGCCCGCGAACACCGGACCGCGGCGGTCCGCCGCGACGTGGTGGATGCCGACGGCGCGCCGCGGTCGAAGGCCGAGCTCCGGCCGGGCGTCGACGCGGACGACGTCGCCGGTGGCGCGCAGGGCGTCGAAGATGCCCGCCCGCCCGATCCAGGCCAGGTGTTCGGGGGGTCCCGCGCGACCAAGGATCGACAGGCGTCGCAACTCGTCGGCCTCGTCGTTGGAGGCGGAGTAGGCCAGCACGTGGGACTGGACGTCCTCGACGCTGACCATGCCGTGGGTCCGGTCGGCGATCGACTGGGCCAGGCCGAACAGGTCGGTGCTGGGGTCGTACAGCGGGTCCGCCCGGTCGCCGTGGTGGTCGAAGACGTGGTCGACCAGCCGGTACAGCCGCTCCCAGCGCGCCCTTGGTTCGACGGCGACGACGGCCGTGCCCACCGCGACCGCACGGGACACCACTGCGTCGGACGGCTCCTTGACGAAGATCGCGGCCGGCACCCGCCGGGAGGTTTGCTGGACCAGCCACGCCAACACGTCGTCGTCGCCGACGCCGAGGATGAAGAAGACGTCGGCCGAGCTGGCGCCGACGGCCAATCCGAGGCGGACGTCGTCGGCGTCGATCAACGCGGCGGAGGCGACGGGCAGGTCGAGCCCGCGCGGCGCGTCGACCAAGGTCACCATGGTCGCGTCCAGGGCAAGCAGCAGTTGGCCGAGTCCCACGCCGGGAGTCTTCACGTTGGCCGATGTTACTGGCAGGCCCCGCATAGTTTGTCCGATCGGCCAACGGGCGTCGGCCCGGAGTGAGAGACCCTGATCACATGAGCGCCTTCACCGCCGTCACCGACGTACCCGTCCCCGCCAACGAACCGGTGCTCGAGTACGCACCGGGTAGCCCCGAGCGCGCCACGCTCCTCGCCGAGCTGAGCGCGCTCAACGCCGCCGACCCCGTCGACCTTCCGCACGTGATCGGGGGCAGGCACACCATGGGCGGCGGCGAGCGCATCGACGTCGTCCAGCCGCACCGTCACAGCGCGGTACTCGGCACCCTGACCAACGCCGGCCACGCCGAGGCGACCGCCGCCGTCGACGCGGCGACGTCCGCCAAGCGGGCCTGGGAGGCGACGCCGTTCGACGAGCGCGCGGCGGTGTTCCTGCGCGCCGCGGACCTCCTCGCCGGACCGTGGCGGGCCAAGCTCGCCGCGGCCACCATGTTGGGCCAGTCCAAGAGTGCCTACCAGGCCGAGATCGACGCGTCGTGCGAGCTCGCCGACTTCTGGCGGTTCAACGTGGCCTTCGCCCGGCAGCTCGTGGCGCAGCAGCCCGTGAGTTCCCCGGGGGTGTGGAACCGCACCGACTACCGCCCGCTCGAGGGGTTCGTCTATGCGATCACCCCGTTCAACTTCACCGCGATCGCCGGCAATCTGCCGACCGCCCCGGCCCTGATGGGCAACACCGTCGTCTGGAAACCGTCTGTCACACAGACGTTCTCGGCCTACCTCACCATGCAGTTGCTCGAGTCGGCCGGGCTGCCGCCGGGGGTGATCAACCTTGTCACCGGCGACGGGTTCGCCGTGTCGGAGGTGGTGCTCGCCGACCCCCGGCTGGCTGGCATCCACTTCACCGGCTCGACCGCGACGTTCCAGCACCTGTGGCGCGAGGTCGGCACCCACGTCGACCGCTACGACACCTACCCGCGGCTGGTCGGCGAAACCGGCGGCAAGGACTTCGTCGTCGCGCACTCCTCGGCGCGTCCAGACGTGTTGCGCACCGCCCTCATTCGAGGCGCCTTCGACTACCAGGGCCAAAAGTGCTCGGCCGCCTCGCGGGCCTTCGTCCCGCGGTCGGTGTGGCAGCAGATGGGCGACGACTTCCTCCACGCCACCGACGAGCTGGCCTACGGGGACGTGTCGGATCTGTCCAACTACGGTGGCGCGCTGATCGACCAACGTTCCTTCACCAAGAACGTCAACGCCATCGAGCGCGCCAAGGGTACGGCGGGGGTGACCATCGCGGTCGGCGGCGAATACGACGACGGCGAAGGGTATTTCGTCCGTCCCACGGTGCTGCTGTCCGACGACCCGACCGACGAGGCGTTTTCACGAGAGTACTTCGGGCCGATCCTCGCGGTCCACGTGTATGACGACGACCGCTGGGACGACGTGCTCGGCGTCGTCGACTCCGGCTCCAAGTACGGACTGACCGGCGCGGTGATCGCCGACGACCGGACCGCGGTGCTCACCGCCCAGGAGCGACTTCGCCACGCGGCCGGCAACTTCTACGTCAACGACAAGCCCACCGGCGCCGTCGTCGGGCAACAGCCCTTCGGCGGGTCGCGTGCCTCGGGGACCAACGACAAGGCCGGGTCGCCGCTGAACCTGCAGCGCTGGACCTCGGCACGGTCGATCAAGGAGACCTTCGTGGCGCCGACGACTCACGACTACCCCCATATGAAGGGCTGACCGATGGGCGTCTTCCAGCAGTTCGCACGGCCCGTGATCCTGGCCGCCGCCAGGTCCGACGGTCTGCGCCGCACGGCCGAACGGCTGCCCGTGACCCGCGAGGTGGTGCACCGATTCGTTCCCGGCGAGACCGTCGAACACGCCCTGACCTCGGTTGCGGAACTTCGTGATTCGCGCCGCTTCGTCTCCGTCGACTACCTCGGGGAGGACGTCACCGACGTCGACGCGGCCGACGCCACCGTGCGCGCCTACACCGACCTGCTGAACGCTCTCGGTCAGCGCGGCGAGGCCCCCGAGGGACCGCGCCAGTTGGAGGTGTCGCTGAAGCTGTCGGCCCTCGGCCAGGCGCTGCCTCGCGACGGCGAGAAGATCGCCCTCGAGAACGCCCATCTCATCTGCAGCACGGCACGCGACGTCGGGGCGTGGGTGACGGTTGACGCCGAGGACCACACGACCACCGACTCGACGCTGTCGATCGTGCGCGAGCTTCGCAGTGACTTTCCTTGGCTGGCAACGGTTCTGCAGGCCTATCTGAAGCGCACCGAGGCCGACTGCGCGGAGTTCGCGGCCTCCGGGGCCCGGATCCGCCTCTGCAAGGGCGCCTACGACGAACCCGCCTCGGTGGCCTTCCGCGACGCCGAGGCGGTCACCGACTCCTATCTCAGGTGCCTGCGCGTGCTGATGGCGGGGGACGGCTATCCCATGGTGGCGTCGCATGACCCCGCGATCGTCGACGCCGTGCCCGCCATGGCGCGCGAATTCGCCAGGAGCGTCGACGACTTCGAGTACCAGATGCTCTACGGCATCCGCGACGCCGAGCAGCGTCGGCTCGCCGACGAGGGCAACCACGTCCGGGTGTACGTACCCTTCGGCACCCAGTGGTACGGCTACTTCGTGCGCCGCCTCGCCGAGCGACCCGCCAACCTGACGTTCTTCCTACGGGCGCTGGCCGAGCGGCGGCACTGAGGCGTCGCTCAGCACTGCTGGTAGACGTAGCCGTCGGCACCCTTGGGGACCAGGTCGCGATCCCGCAGAATCGTCAGCGGAGCGCGATCGGGCGAGCCGCACACCTCGTGGAACGGCGCGGGCAGGTCGTCGGCGTACTCGATCTGCAAGACGTGGTCCCCGTACACCTTCCGGTACCGATCGCATTCGCGATACGTTGCGCACTCCTCGGCGACGGCGAAGTCGAAGCCGATCTCCCGCCGGCCAGCCTCGGTCGACTCGGCGGCGTTCTTCTGCCCGATCGCCAGCCCGCGGCCATGGGCGATGTCCGCGAACGAACGCGCCAGCGCGATCGCGCCCGCCCGGTCGACGTCGGAGAACCGGGTGAACGTGTCGAAGTTGTCGACCTCGACGGCGTCGAAACCCTTGTCCGCACAGCCCGACACCACCGGCCCGAGGACGTCGAGTATCGTCGCGCGCTGCGCGGCGGTCGACGGGTCGAGGACGTACTCGTCGGGCCAGTCGGGGTCGGTGACGGGTGTGCCATCGGCGTCGCGTAGCACCGCCGAGCCGTGGTCGCGCAGCCAGCGCTCGCCGTCGCCGGGTTGAGTCTGAAATCCGTTGACGTAGCAGACGTTGTAGGCCCCGGCCAGCGGCGCGGCGGTGGCGTCGCGGGCGACGACGGCCAACCCGGCCATGTCGTACGCCCCGCCGAGCTGGTAGTCGAACGACCCGGTGACCGGCGGCAACCGCACCTCCGCAGACGCGGTGGGCGTCGCGCAGCCCGACAGCGTCGCCGCGGCGAGCAACAGTCCCGCCAACCGGCTCCTCACCGGCGGTCGGCGAGTCGCAGCAGCGTCCACGCCGCGATGCTCTGCGCATCGGTGATGGTGCCGTCGACGATCATGGCGTCGATCCGGTCTCCGGTGAACCACTCGCTGTGCATGTCCTGCTCCTCGAGCTCGCGTTCGTGCTCACCCTCGGTGATCCCGGTCGCGAGGAACACCCAGCCGCGCTGGCTGCTCATCCCCGGGGCGACGTCGAGCTGGCCGAGCACTTCCATCGACTCGGCGCGCAACCCGGTCTCCTCCCGCAACTCGTCGGCGGCGAGGTCGGCGGGCGGCGGTTCGTCGCCGTCCAACGATCCGGGGGCAGTGCCTTGCGGAAATTCCCACCGGCGCAACCCGATGGGGTAGCGGAACTGTTCGACCAGCCGGTACCGGTCCTCGTCTCGGGCGATCACCAGGGCGTACGTCGGTTTGTCGATGACGCCGTAGATGCCGAGGCTTCCGTCGGGCCGGCGGATGTCGTCCTCGCGAACGATCATCCAGGGGTTGCGATATACCTCGCGCGTGCTGACGCGTTCCACGGGATCCACGCGACCAGTATCACCGCCCACGGTAGCGTCGCACCCGTGCTGTTGGCCTCTCTGAACCCGTCGGCCGTCGCCGCCGGCCGCGACCTCGAAGACGCGGTGCGCATCGGAGGGGTGAGCCTGAGCCGAAGCGACCTCGTCGGCGCGGCGACCTCGGTGGCCGAGCGCGTCGGGGGAGCCCGCCGAATCGCGGTCCTCGCCACGCCCACCGCCGCGACGGTGCTGGCCATCGCCGGATGCCTGATCGCCGGTGTCCCCGTCGTCCCGGTACCGGCCGACGTCGGCGAGGCCGAACGCAGACACATCCTGAGTGACTCCGGCGCGCAGGCGTGGCTCGGGGAGCTGCCCGACCAGACCGAGGGGCTTCCGCACGTCCCGGTGCGCCTGCACGCGCGGTCGTGGCATCGATACGCCGAGCCGTCGCCGGACGCCACCGCAATGGTGATGTACACCTCCGGTACGACCGGTCCGCCGAAGGGCGTGCTCATCAGCCGGCGCGCCATCGCCGCCGACGTCGACGCGCTCGCCGAGGCATGGGCCTGGACGCCGGACGACACCCTCGTCCACGGTCTGCCGCTGTTCCACGTGCACGGGCTGATCCTCGGTCTGCTGGGATCTTTGCGCATCGGAAACCGCTTCGTGCACACCGGCAGACCGTCGCCCGCCGCGTACGCGGAGGCCGCGGGATCGCTGTACTTCGGCGTCCCGACGGTGTGGTCCCGGATCGCCGGCGACCTCGACGCGGCGCTGGCCCTGTCCTCGGCCCGGCTGCTGGTGTCGGGCAGTGCGCCGCTGCCCGTGCCCGTCTTCGACCGGTTGGTCCAGCTGACGGGCCACGCGCCCGTCGAACGCTACGGCAGCACCGAATCGCTGATCACGCTCAGCACGCTCGCCGACGGCGAACGGCGACCCGGCTGGGTGGGCCTGCCGCTGGCGGGCGTTCGGACCCGGTTGACGGGCGAGGACGGTGCGCCGGTGCCGCACGATGGGGAATCCATTGGGCGCCTTGAGGTTCGAGGACCCATGCTGTTCGACGGCTACCTCAACCTTCCCGAGGCCACGGCCGCGGCGTTCGGCGACGACGGCTGGTACCGCACGGGCGACGTGGCCGTCGTCGACGCCGGTGGCATGCACCGCATCGTCGGGCGCGAGTCGGTCGACCTGATCAAGTCGGGTGGCTACCGCGTGGGTGCGGGCGAGGTCGAGACGGCGTTGCTCGGGCACGAGGGTGTCGTCGAGGTCGCGGTGGTCGGGGTGCCCGACGACGATCTCGGCCAGCGGATCGTCGCGTTCGTGGTCGGGTCGGCCGAGCCGGGGGCGTTGATCGAGTTCGTCGCCGGGCAGCTCTCGGCGCACAAGCGTCCGCGGGAGGTGCGGATCGTCGACGCCCTGCCACGCAACGCGATGGGCAAGGTCATGAAGAAGGAACTGACACAGGGGGATTGACGATGGGCCTGAGGTGGTCGGAGGTGTGCGTCGACGCTGCCGACGTCGACGCGCTCGCGCAGTGGTGGTCCGAGGTGCTCGGTTGGCCCGCCGAAGGGACCGAGGACGGCGACGTCCGCCTGCGTGCGACCACGGGCCCGGACTGGCTGTTCCTCGAGGTTTCCGACCCCAAGGTGGTGAAGAACCGCATTCACTTCGACCTCACCCCCGACGATCAAGGCGCCGAGGTGGACCGGCTGATCGCTCTGGGCGCACGCCGCGTCGACGTCGGCCAAGGTGTCCAGTCCTGGGTGGTGCTGGCCGATCCCGAGGGCAACGAGTTCTGCGTGCTCTCGGGCCAGGGCCAACCCGCTGCGGGTCCACAGCAAACTCAAGACTGACTCACAGATCGCGATGTCAGTATGACCGCGTGCGTCGTCTGTGGGTGTTGGTGCTCTGCGTCGGCGTGCTGTCCGCGTGCGCGTCGTCGCCGGCCGCCAAACCGCGTCCGACCCAAATCCCGCCGATGGGGTGGAACTCCTGGAACTCCGGAATTCCGCTGACCGAGCAGGCCGTCGAGGACACCGTCGACGCCATGGTGTCCTCGGGCATGCGGGACGCCGGCTACCGGTACGTCAACCTCGACGCGGGCTGGGCCGCGCCCACCCGTGACGCGAACGGCGAGCTGCGCGCCGACCCCGTCAGGTTTCCCCACGGCATCGCGGCGGTGGCCGCCTACGCGCACCAGCGCGGCATGCTCCTCGGCATCTACCACAGCCCGTTCAACCAGGGGTGCGGCCAGGACCCGCGGATCGGCGGCGCCGGACACGAACAAGCCGACGCGCGCACCTTCGCCGCGTGGGGCGTCGACTACCTGAAGTACGACTGGTGCCGGCTCGACGCCGGCCACAACGACCAGGTGAAGTACTTCGCGGCGATGCGAGATGCGTTGCGGGACAGTGGTCGTCACATCATCTACAGCATCAACCCCAACAGTTCGGGGGATACCGACGCCGGCACCGAGTACGACTGGTCCCGCATCGCCGACGTCAGCCGCGACGCCATGGACCTGGTGCCCGCATGGGGCGACGAGGAACTGTGGGCCGAGGGGCTCGCCGGAGTCAGCCAGGCGTTCGCCGCCGCCGGACCCAGCGCGCCCCACGACGGCCCGAGGCACGTCAACGACCCGGACATGCTGGTGGTCGGCATCGGCTGGTCGCAGTTCGTCCGCGGGCACCCCACGATGGCGCTGGGGTCACAGCGGCCCGACCTGACCGACGTCGAACAGCGCGCGCACTTCTCGCTGTGGGCGATGCTGGCGGCGCCACTGCTGGCCGGCAACGACGTGCGGTCGATGGACGAGGACACCCGCAGCATCCTGACCAATCGCGAGGTCATCGCCGTCGACCAGGATCCGCTTGTTCTTCAGGGACTTCCGCTACTTGAGGATCCCAGGATCATCGTCAAACCCCTGGCGGACGGATCGGTGGCGGTGGCGTTGTTCAACTCCGACGCCGTGCCCGTCGCGATTCACACCGACGCACATGCCGTCGGCCTGTCGGGCAGCCAGTGCTTCATCGTTCGTGATCTGTGGCAGCACTCCGAGGCCACCACGGCGGGCGACGTCAGCCAAACCGTCCCCGCGCACGGCGTCGCGATGCTGCGGGTGTCGCGCTGCCGGTAGGCGTCAGTTGGCGTGCAGGGCGTCGTTGAGGGTGATGCCGGTTCCGTCGCGGGACACCACTTCGACCGCCCCGGACAGCGAATTGCGGCGGAACAGAAGGTTGTCGGCGCCCGACAGGTCCTTGGCCTTCACGGTCTGACCGTCCGACGTGGTCACCTTGGTGCCGCCGGTGACGTAGAGGCCTGCTTCGACGACGCAGTCGTCGCCGAGGGAGATGCCCAGCCCGGAATTGGCACCGAGCAGGCACCGCTTGCCGACGGAGATGACTTCCTTGCCGCCGCCGGACAGGGTGCCCATGATCGACGCGCCGCCGCCGACGTCGGAGCCGTCGCCGACCACCACGCCCGCGGAGATCCGGCCCTCGACCATGGACGTGCCGAGAGTGCCGGCGTTGAAGTTCACGAATCCCTCGTGCATGACCGTCGTCCCGGATGCCAGGTGGGCGCCGAGGCGCACCCGGTCCGCGTCGGCGATGCGGACGCCGGTCGGCATCACGTAGTCGACCATCCGCGGGAACTTGTCGACGCCGTAGACGGTCACCGGCCCACGCCGTCGCAGCCGCGCGCGCGTCAGTTCGAATCCCTCGACCGCGCACGGGCCGTAGTTGGTCCACACCACGTTGGCGAGCAACCCGAAGACGCCGTCCATGTTGGCGCCGTGCGGGGCGATGAGGCGGTGTGACAGCAGATGCAGACGAAGGTAGGCGTCGAACGCGTCGACGGGCTTGTCGTCGAGTGAGGCGATGGTGGTGCGCACGATGACCGTCTCGACGTCGCGTTCTTCGTCGCGGCCGGTCAGGTCGCCCAGCTCGTCGGTCACCTCGGCCACCGACAGCCGATTCGTCCCCGTCGTCGCGTCGTCCCCGTCGCCGATTTCCGGCTCGGGGAACCAGGTGTCGAGAATCGTCCCCTCGGCCGTGATGGTGGCCACGCCCACGCCTGATGCTGAAGTCACGGTCCCAAAGGCTACTGGATTGTCATCCCCGGTCGCTTCGCTCTTCCCGCCGGAACTAACCTCGACGACTGTGGGCCTGGACTTGCGAGCCGATCCGATCGAACTGACCGCCGCGCTGGTGGACATCCCCAGCGAGTCGCGGCACGAGCAACGCATCGCCGACGAGGTCGAGGCCGCCCTACGCGCACAGGCGCCTGGTTACGAGGTGATCCGCAACGGCGACGCCGTCCTGGCCCGCACCAACCTCGGGCGGCCGTCGCGCGTGATTCTCGCTGGTCACCTGGACACCGTGCCCGCCGCGGACAACGTGCCCAGCCGCCGCGTCGGCGACGAACTGTTCGGCTGCGGTACGTCGGACATGAAGTCCGGCGACGCGGTGTTCCTGCACCTGGCCGCCACCGTCGCCGAACCGTCGCACGACGTCACGGTGGTGATGTACGACTGCGAGGAGATCGAATCCAGCGCCAACGGACTCGGCCGCATCGAGCGCGAGTTGCCCGAGTGGCTGCGGGCCGACCTCGCGATTCTCGGGGAACCGTCCGGCGGGTTCATCGAAGCCGGTTGCCAGGGAACCATCCGCGTCGTCGTCCGGGCGAGGGGCACCAGGGCGCACTCGGCGCGCTCGTGGTTGGGTGACAACGCCATTCACAAGCTGGGTGCCGTGCTCGACCGGCTGTCGTCGTACGAGGCGCGCAGCGTCGACGTCGACGGCTGCACGTACCGCGAGGGATTGTCCGCAGTCCGCATCGACGGCGGCATCGCCGGCAACGTCATTCCGGACGCGGCGTCGGTCACGGTGAACTTCCGCTTCGCGCCCGACCGCAGCGTCGAACAGGCCGAGGCGCACGTCCGCGAGGTGCTGCACGGACTCGACGTCGACGTGGAACGCACCGACGCCGCCCCCGGAGCGCTGCCCGGCCTTACTAAGCCCGCCGCCGCGGCACTGGTGCGTGCGGCCGGCGGACAGGTGCGGGCCAAGTTCGGCTGGACCGACGTCGCGCGCTTCGCCGCGCTTGGCATTCCCGCAGTCAACTACGGTCCCGGCGACCCGAACATGGCCCACCGGGTCGACGAGCGCGTGGACGTCACGCAGATCACCGCGGCCACCGAGATGCTGCGCCAATATTTGGTTGACTGACGCCGCTACCATGGATTCCATGCTGGGTGACGACCTCTCCGGATAGCTCGGAGCTTCTCTTCCGTCGTCCTCGCCTGCCCTAGATCAGGGCACCAGCAAGAAAGCCCTTCCATGTCTTCCCTCGTTTCGTCACGTCTGTCGTTCGGCTGGGCCGACGACATCTCACTGTTCGAAGACCTGTCCTTCACCGTGCCGGGTGGCCGCACAGGTCTGGTCGCACCCAATGGGGCTGGCAAGAGCACGCTGCTCAAACTCGTTGCGGGAGAACTGCGTCCGACTGCCGGAAGTGTCGTCGTCGACGGCGCCGTCGGGTACCTGCCGCAGACGTTGCCGTTCGAGGCTCACCGGACCGTCGCCGAGGTCCTTGGCGTCGCACCCGTCGTCGCGGCGCTGGACGCCCTGGCCGCCGGTGACGCCTCCGACGCGGTGTTCGCGACCATCGGCGACGACTGGGACGTCGAGGAGCGACTGCGGGCCCAACTCGACCGCCTGGGGTTGGCGCACCTGGCGATGGATCGGCGCCTCGGCTCCCTCAGCGGCGGCGAAGTGGTGTCGGTGGGTCTGGCGGCCCAACTGCTCAGACGGCCGGACGTCCTGCTCCTCGACGAGCCGACCAACAACCTCGACGTCGAGGCGCGCCGACGGTTGCATTCCGCGCTCGACGACTTCGGCGGGACGCTATTGGTCGTCAGCCACGACAGGGTCCTGCTCGATCGGATGGATCGCATCGCCGAGTTGCATCGCGGTGAAATACGTTTCTACGGCGGGAGTTTCACCGACTACGAGGCCGCTGTCGACGCCGCCCGACAATCCGCCGAGTCGGACGTCCGCAACGCCGAGCAGCTGTTGAAGCGCGAGAGGCGGCAGATGCAACAGGCCCGCGAGCGAGCGGCGAAGCGTTCGGGGACCGCCGCGCGCAACGTCAAGGACGCCGGGCTGCCGAAGATCGTGGCGGGCAAGCTCAAACGCGACGCCCAGGAGTCGGCGGCCAGGGCCGACGACGTCCACGGCAAGCGGGTCGACGACGCGCGAAGTCGGCTGGATCAGGCCGAACGTGCCCTGCGCGACGACGACGTCATCGTGCTCGACCTGCCCGAGACCGACGTGCCCGCGGGCCGCACGGTGCTGACCGCACGAGGTCTTCGAGTTCGGGTCGGGACCCGTGACCTGTTCGCGGACAAAGGAATTGATCTGGACATCCGCGGGCCCGAACGCATCGCGTTGACCGGAGTCAACGGGGCGGGCAAGTCCACGCTACTGAGACTGTTCAGCGGTGACCTGCTGCCGGAGCGGGGCGAGGTGCAGCGTGCCGAAGGACGGATCGCCTACCTGTCGCAACGGCTCGACCTGCTCGACCCCGAGCGCAGCGTCGGCGAGAGCTTGGCCGCCTTCGCTCCCCGCCTGACACATACCCGACGCATGCATCTGTTGGCGCAGTTCCTCTTTCGCGATGATCACGTCGACCTACCCGTGGCGGCGCTCTCGGGTGGGGAGCGGCTCAGGGCAACGCTGGTCTGCGTGCTCAACGCCGAACCCGCCCCGCAACTACTGCTTCTCGACGAGCCGACCAACAACCTCGACCTGGTCAGCACGAGCCAGTTGGAGGCGGCGCTGAACGCCTATCGGGGCGCCTTCGTGGTGGTCAGCCATGACGAGAGCTTCCTCGGCGCGATCGGCGTTCAGCGCAGGCTGCACCTCGCCGACGGCGTGTTGTCCTAGAGGGAGGACTGTTGCGGCCGTGTCTGCGCGGGCTGCGGACGCTCCGGTGCGGGGGGCGCCACGGGAGCAGGGCCGGCGTCGGTGGAGCGACCGGGCTGGGCGCCGTCGCCGTGGGCCGGCGGCCGCTGGTGCGCGCGTTCCTCCTCGGCTCGCTTCTCGGCGGCCTCGGCCTCCTCGCGCTTGCGCTCCTCGGCGTCACGGGGCTCGTCCGCGTCGGCCTTGTCCTCGCGGGCCTTGGCCAGCTCCTCGGCAGCCGAACCCTTGCCGGCCGACCCGGCCATGCCCTGGATGCCCTGCATGATCTGCTGCGGCAACTGGGTGAGACCTTGCGCGAGCCCCTGCACGGATTGCGCCATGCCCTGGGCGATTTGGCCGACCTGCTGGCCCACCTGGCTGGCCATCTGGCCCGCCATCTCGGCACCGCCGCCACCGGCTGCCGCGCCAGCGCCTGTCCCACCGGCGCCGGTCGCGCCGGTTGCGCCTGCGCCTCCGCCGGCTGCTCCGGCGCTCTCCAGTGTCTCGGCCGCGGCCCTGAGCTTGGCCGCACCTTCCTGGTCGCCCTGGGCGTACAGCTTGTCGGCCTTGCCGAGGAGCTCCGCGATGGTGTCGCTGGAGCCCTTCGTGGCCTGAAGCGTGTTCCCGCGGCTCTGGGTCACGCCGTCGAGGGCGTTGTTCACCGAGAACGCGATGTTGCCGAACGAGCGGGCGACGTCGGCCGCCTGTGGGCCGCCCGGCCCGGTCAGCTGTGACAGCCCGGTGGCGACCTGCGAGTGGATCTCGGCCAGTGGTGCCAGGCCGTTGCCGTCCAGGGTGAATTCGCCGCCCATGATGGTCCTCTCTTGGTGCGCGTCAATCGATTCTATGGGCGACGCAGCCGGCATTGGAGCGGCAGTTTGCTTGCGTCGGTGACTACTTCGCCTAGTCGGGCCAGCCGGGTGTCGCCGGGTTCACCGTCGGCGGTTTCACGAGCGTGGTCTGTGCGCGTGCCGCGCGTTGTGCAGCGTCGAGCGGATAGCGGTCGAGACAACGTTGCCGCATCGCCGTCTCGGCGTCCTGTGCTTCGCGAAATTGGCCCTGTTGTTCAGGGCTGCCCTGGATCAGATCGGGATGATCGCTGTCGGACCAACCCCCGACGCCGAGTGCCCCCGTGACGAACCATGGGCCGAAGACGTCGGTTTGTGGTGCGGGTAGCGGGCCGCTCTGTGGGGTGTCGGGTGAGGCTGGTGCTCCCGGGGCCAGGCGCGAATCGCGGGAGCTGAACTCGATCCGCCAGACCTTCATGTTCTCGACGTCGGTCGGCTGAAACCCGGGGTAGGACTTGACGGGTACGTACTGCGATGCGCCGCCGGCTTGCTTGTAGGTGTCGAAGGTCGCGTCGCAGACGAATGCGCGAAAGCCGTCGGGGATGGGCTCGGTCTGAAGCACGTCCAACTCTTCGTTTCCGACGATTCGCTGGCCCGGGTCGTCGAAGGTCGACGGGCCTCGCGGCATGCGAATTTCACGCTGTGCATACGGCGTCTCCAGCAGCTCGGTCGAGCCGGGCTGGACGGGCGACGGGGTGGCCCGCTCGAAACCCGGGTACCCGGCCTTCGCGTCATCGGTGTACTCGACGACAATCCGGGACTCCAAATAGGCGCGCAGCGGTACTGCCCAGCCCGTGGTCAGCTCGAAGTTCGGATCGGCGTACCACCGAAAGCGGAAGTCCTCGAGCTTCTCAGGCCACTGGTAAAGGCGTTGCGCATTAGGCGATGCCGACGTGGGCGGTGCCGTTGGCGTTGATCGGCAACCCGCGGCCGCGACGAGGAGGGTCAGCCCCAGTTGCAGCGCAATGCGGCCCAGTGACGTGACGCGTGACTCGGTCAGCTGACTCATCCCTCCGGTGGCTTGATCTTGTCGAATTCGCCCTCCGACACGTAGATGGATGCTTGGTAGGCCTCCGACCACTTGATGTAGGGGAACTCGTTGCGCCCTGCGACCTTCGAAAGGTAGTCGTCGATGAGGTATTGCGGAGTGCCAGGCGGTAGCACGCCGCTCTGAGCCGTTGGACCCAAGCCCGACAGGTCGCCGATCTTCTCGTGGACGAGATACGCTGCGACGGAACGTGTCACCTCGTCCATGTCGTGCAACGGCATCGGCGTCAACGTCCCTGCCGTCGGCTGTTGGCCGACGAAGAGTTCTCTCAGCGGATCCCCCGGAAGACCGTCGTAGACGTCGACGGAGTCCTTGAGGCCCGGGACCGCCGCCGCGATGTCGTGAATGCTGTCGTACCACTCGCCTCTCTTGTTCCAAGTTTCCATGGAGGCTTCGTAGTTGCTCTTGCCCATGTCGAGCTGATGGATGTACTCGCCCATGTCTTGCGCGCCAGTGAGCTTGCCCGCGGCCGCCAGCAGATCTCCGTCGGGAATGCCCGTGTGCGCAAGGTTCTGGGAGTATTCGGCCACGATGTCTCGCCACGTTGCCGTCGCGTGGTCGTTGAAGCTCTTCTCAGCCGTCGGATCGGAGTCGATCACGGCGAACAGGCCGCGCATATTGTTGGCATTGGCCCCATTGTCGAGCTTGTCGAAGCCCTGAGTGCCGTCGATGTTGACGCCCGTCATGTCGTCGATGTAGGGCTTGTTCGCCTCGGCCAATGACTGCACCAAGTTGGGGTTGACCTCCCCGAGCGATTCCTTGCCGCCGTTCATGTTGAGCAGGTCCTGGTACTTCTCACCGGCGTAGGCGTCGAACGCGTGCATGGTCTGACCGGCGCGCGCGGAATGGTCTGTGGCGTCTGGAAACAACTCACCGGCTGCCTTGCCGTCGTCGGCCCAGTCGTGCTGGTACACGTCGCTAATGAAGTCGTTGTCGGGCGAGTGGCCGTCCACGCCGGCGAACGCATCGTGCACAGCGATCGGGTCGTGTGACGACGCTGAAATCAAGTCTTGCAGCGTCGGGTCCAGGTGTTCGTGGCCCCAGGCCGTACCCAGGCCTGGATTGGGTCGATGGTCACTGTCGTAATCGCTTAACAGTTCGCGGGATTCGGCGAGCATGCCCTCGTTCAGGGCGCTGCTGCGCTGGACGTCGTGATCTCCATAGTTCGAGATTGCAGCGATGTCGCGATACTCGTCGAGGAACTTGTAGGGCTTGTTGGGATCGGGCAACTCGATGTGGGGCTTGCCGTCGGCGCCGATGACCTGTTCGGGCACCGGCGAATTCTTGAGCGGGGCGTCGAAGACGTCCTTGATGCTCGTTGGCAGGTTGTCCTTGCCGCCCGTCGGCGGAACGTAGCCGGGGTCGCCGGGCTTTATCGACGGGTCGACGGAGGTCTTGACGGCGTCGGACCCGACCAGGTGTAACGCGTTGGACACCGCCTTGGCGTCGGCTGGCGGAAGGCCGTCGAGAGTGGCCTTGATCTCGGCGGGCGACTTGCCGTCGAGCGAATGGGACAGGCCGTTGAGGTAGGCCATTCGTTCGGGAGGGATGGTCAAATTGCCCTGGTCAAGCGCCGTCTTCTGCTCAGGTGTGAGAGTGGTTGCGTCATGTAACCGCTTTTCCTCTTCGGGAGACAGCTTTCCGTCTGACAGCGAGTCGCCGTCCTCTCGTCCCTGGTCACCGCTCTCTTCGGTCTTCTTCTTCTCGTCTTTGTCCTTCTCGTCTTCGTCGTCACCCTTGACACCGAGAACGCCGTCGCCGACCCCCTCCTTCGGCGCGAACTTCTGATTCCCCAGCGCCTCGTACTCCCCGCCGAGCCCGCGAATCTTGCCGCCGATGGTGGCGAGGTCCCCGTTGGACTTGGCGACGACCTCGCGGAGCTGCCCCAGCCCCTTGTTCACGATCTGCATCACCATCTGGTCGTGGTTCTTGCCGGGGGGCACGGCCGCCGCGCCGTCGACGACCCACTTGCGAATCGTCTCCAGGTTCTGGCGGCCGGCCGCCACGACCTGAGACGACGCGTTCACGTGGTTGCTCAGTTGCTGATCCAGCGAGGCCAGCTGAGCGAAGACCTTGCCGTGGTCGGCGTTGGCGGTGTGATAGGCCGCGGCGGCGGCGCCGGTCCAGCGCGACCCGGGGGCGGCCGACTCGACCGTCGACTGCATGTCGCGCAGTGGCCCGCTCTTGTCGAACTGCTCACCCGTGGCGGGAACGCCCTGGCCGAAGGTCTCGCGAGCGTTGGACCACGTCGCGATGAACCCGTCCAGAACACCCACCGACAGCCCCCTTGCGTATGCGAACGCCCAATTCTAAGTCCGCTCGACTACCCGTCATCGCGTCAACTTCGCGCGTGCCGCCGGGCGTCGGCGGCGACCCCGCGCATGCCGATCGCTTCGAAGCCGTTTGCTGCCGCCTCGAGGCCGTCGGCGTCTCTCGCCGTGAGGGCCCGCGCGTAGGCCAGTGCCAGCGGCCGGACGGCGCAGTCCACGGTCAACCGTTCGACGGCGTCGCCAGCCCTCGTGTCGCCCAGGCGTACCGCGTCGACCAGCGCCCGAAGGGCGATCGCCGACTGGCCCCCACGCTCGGCGGCGCGGGCCGCCTCTCGTGCCGCGTCCACCGCTCCAGGCGAGTCCCGGCGCGCCGCCGCCGTCCAAGCCCGCGCCACCGACAGCTCCGGTGCGAACAGCATCGACTTGAGTCCGTGGCGGGCCTCGGCCTTCGCCAGGATGCGTCCCGCGTCCGCGGTCCGACCCAGCTGACCGAGCGCCTGCGCCAACAACATCCACGCCAACGGTCCCCACGAGTATCCGGTCGGGGCCAGTGCGGCGGCCGCAGCCTCCAGCGTCGGCACCGCGTCGGCCGGGTCCCCGCGAGCGATCAACACGTCGGCGACGAGAAGCCCGCCGATCGCGTGGCTCGGGTGCGACGGCGGCGACGCGTCGACGAGCTCCTGCGCCAGGTCTTGGGCGCGGTCCAGCTCACCCGACATCACCAGGGCAGTGGTCTGGCCGAATGCACTGGTGAAGCGCAGCAGGCCGGGATGACCCGCGGCGATCGCCCGCTCGGCGAGCTGGTCGACGTCGGCGAAGTTGCCCATCCTGGCGTTGCAGAGCGCCGCCGCGGACGCGGCCCAGCCAACGGCTTGCCGCTCGGCGGTCGGTGAGCTCAGCACCTCGCGCGCCAGCTGGATCGCGCGTTCCGGGCTGCCCGCGTTCATCGTGAACGTGCCCAGCAGGGCGTCCACCGTCGCGCCGGCTCCGGCGGAGGTCAGCCTGCCGCGCACCGTGTGCAGGAACGCGGTCGCGCGTTCGGGCTGATCGAGCATCCAGAACTGGTTGGCCGCCCGGGGGAGGGCCCATGCCATCAAATCGGTGTCGTCCAAGGCGGATTCGTCCACTTCCGACATCACCGCGTCCGCGTCGCGTCCTCGGCCCTGCCACGCCAATGCCTGAGCCAGGGTCAGCCGGGCCGCGAGCGATCCCTCGTCGCGCAGCGCCGCACGTCCCAATTCCTCGGCGACGGCGAGGTCGCCCCGCGCCAAGGCCTCCTCGGCTGCGGCCGTCCCATCTGGTCCGTCGGACACCGCCGCAGTTTATGGGGGTTCAACCTGGCTCCATCGGCGAAATCGACGAGCCGCGTCTCGGGTACTTTGCATCCGTGCCCGCAGACTCTTCAGAAGACCCAGAATCACGCGGCCCGTGGGCGGTCTGCGTGTATTGCGCCTCCGGTCCCACCCATCCGGAGTTGCTGAAGTTGGCCTCGGCCGTGGGAGAGGCGATCGCCGACCGTGACTGGACGCTGGTGTCCGGCGGCGGAAACGTCTCGGCGATGGGCGCGGTGGCTGGCGCCGCCCGGGCGCACAACGGCCGCACCGTCGGGGTGATCCCCAAGGCGCTCGTCCACCGCGAACTCGCCGACGTCGACGCCGAAGAGCTGATCGTCACCGACACCATGCGCCAGCGAAAGCAGGTCATGGAGGACCGGGCCGACGCATTCCTGGTGCTGCCGGGCGGCATCGGCACGCTGGAGGAGTTCTTCGAAGCGTGGACCGCGGGCTACCTCGGCATGCACGACAAGCCGATCGTCATGCTCGACCCGTTCGGCCACTACGACGGGTTGCTTGCGTGGTTGCGCGGATTGGTCGGCACGGGATACGTCGGCACGGGTGCGCTCGACCGGCTGATCGTCGCCACCGAGGTCGGCGAGGCGTTGGACGCATGCGCACCTCTCGTGTGACCGTTGCCACGACGCGGTTATGGTTGCGTCGTGAGCGACGAGAAATCCGGTACCCGCAGTAACGTCGGCCTCCTGGACATCGCCCCGCGGTTGCCCGGACTTCTGAAGGACGCGCCGGTCATCGCCCGCGGCGTCGTCACCGGTTTCCTGGCTCGGCCGACGGCGAAGACCTCCATCGGCAAGGTGTTCCAGGAGCGGGCCGCCCGCCATGCCGACAAGACCTTCATCAAGTTCGACGACCAGCAGCTGAGCTACCGAGAGTCCAACGAGACCGTCAACCGCTACGCGGCGGTGCTGGCCTCGCGCGGCGTCGGGCCCGGCGACGTCGTCGGCGTCATGTTGCGCAACTCGCCGCACTCGGTGTTGTTGATGCTCGCGGTCGTCAAGTGCGGGGCCGTCGCCGGAATGCTGAACTACCACCAGCGCGGCAAGGTGCTGGCGCACAGCATCGGTTTGCTCGACGCCAAGGTCGTGGTGGCGGAGAACGACTTCATCGACCCGATCGGTGAAAGCGAGGCCGACACCGACGGGCTGATGACCCTCGACGAGCTGATCCAGCAGGCCGCCTCCGCGCCGGCCACCAACCCGGCCAGCGCAAGCGCCGTCCAGGCCAAGGACAAGGCGTTCTACATCTTCACCTCGGGCACCACCGGGATGCCCAAGGCCAGCGTCATGACCCACTACCGCTGGCTGCGCGCACTGGCCGGCTTCGGTGGGCTCGGCATGCGCTTGACCACCGACGACACCCTGTACTGCTGCCTGCCGCTCTACCACAACAATGCGCTGACGGTGGCGCTGTCGTCGGTGCTCAACTCGGGGTCGACCATCGCGCTCGGCAAGTCGTTCTCCGCGTCGAAGTTCTGGGACGAGGTCATCCGCCACGACGCGACGGCCTTCGTCTACATCGGCGAGATCTGTGCCTATCTGCTCAACCAGCCGCCCAAGCCCACCGACCGCAAGCACCGCGTCCGCGTGATCGCGGGCAACGGCCTGCGCCCCACGATTTGGGACGACTTCACCAAGCGGTTCGGCATCGCGCGGGTCTGCGAGTTCTACGCCGCCAGCGAGGGCAACACCGCCTTCCTCAACGTGTTCAACGTCGACAAGACCACGGGCATCTGCCCGTCGCCGATCGCCTTCGTCGAGTACGACGACGAGACCGGCGAACCGGCCCGCGGCGACGACGGCCGCGTGCACAAGGTCAAGACCGGGCAGCCGGGTCTGCTGCTGTCGAAGGTCAGCAACTTCCAGCCGTTCGACGGCTACACCGACAAGGAGGCGACCGAGAAGAAGCTGGTGCGCGACGCCTTCAAGAAGGGCGACGTCTGGTTCAACACCGGCGACCTGATGCGGTCACAGGGCTTCGGCCACGCCGCCTTCACCGACCGGCTCGGCGACACGTTCCGGTGGAAGGGCGAGAACGTCGCCACCACCGAAGTCGAGGCCGCCGTGTCCACCGACCCGCAGGTCGAGGAGGCGACGGTGTTCGGCGTCGAGGTCGAGGGTGCTGGTGGCAAGGCCGGCATGGCGGCCATCCAGCTCAAGGACGGCAAGGAGTTCGACGGCAAGGCGCTGGCCAAGGCGGTCTACGAACACCTGCCCGGATACGCCGTCCCGCTGTTCGTCCGCATCACCTCCGAACTGGCCCACACCTCGACGTTCAAGAGCCAGAAGGTCGACCTGCGCAAGCAGGGCTACGGCGGCAGCAGCGGGGAGGGCGACGAGGACGCCGGCGAGACCGGGGATCTGGACGACCCGATCTACGTGCTGGCCGGCCGCGAGGAGGGGTACGTCGAGTTCTACGACGAGTATCCGGCCGAGGTCGTGGACGGCAAACGCCCCAAGTCCTGACCACGACGCGCCCCGTGGCCGAGCCGTAGCCTGGAACGCATGCAGGCGACGTATCTGGGCCGTCCCGTGGCGGGTGATCGCGCCTTGATCATGGCGATCGTCAACCGGACGCCGGATTCGTTCTACGACCGGGGTGCCAACTTCACCGACGAGGCCGCCAAGGCGGCCGTGCACCGGGTCGTCGAGGAGGGCGCCGACGTCGTCGACGTCGGCGGCGTGAAGGCCGGGCCTGGCGACGCGGTCGACGCCGACGAGGAGATCGCTCGCGTCGTCCCGTTCATCGAGTGGTTGCGCGGCGCGTACCCCGACCAGCTGATCAGCGTCGACACGTGGCGCGCGGCCGTCGCCAAGCAGGCGTGCGCGGCCGGGGCGGACATCATCAACGACACGTGGGGCGGGTCCGATCCCGGTCTCGCGGCCGTCGCCGCCGAGTTCGGCGCCGGACTGGTGTGTTCCCACACCGGCGGCGCCGTCCCGCGGACACGGCCGTTCCGCGTCAACTACGGCCTGTCCGAGCGGGGCGTGGTCGACGACGTCGTCGCCGAGGTGACCTCGGCCGCCGAGCGTGCGGTCGCGGCAGGCGTCGCGCGGGACGCCGTGCTGGTCGATCCCACGCACGATTTCGGTAAGAACACTCACCATGGTCTTAGTTTGTTGCGCCACGTAAAAGACCTTGTTAACACTGGATGGCCCGTCCTGATGGCCCTGAGCAACAAGGATTTCGTCGGGGAGACTCTGGGAGTGGGCTTGACCGAACGCCTCGAGGGAACTCTGGCCGCGACCGCGCTCGCCGCGCAGGCGGGCGCTGCCATGTTCCGGGTCCACGAGGTGGGGTCCACGCGACGCGTCCTGGAAATGGTTGCGTCGATCCAGGGCGTGCGTCCACCGACGCGGACCGTAAGGGGACTGGCATGAGCACCCGAGGACGAGAGCGAGCGAGGATCGCAGCAAGGGACGAGCAAGGACCGGAACGAGCAGGAGTCGAGCGATGAGCGTGGTACCCGAACTCGACGCCGTGGAGGCCATCGCAGAACACCGTTGGCTGACCGACCACACGTGGCGCCGGCCGCAGTGGACCGTCGCCGAACTGGAGGCCGCCAAGGCCGGTCGGACCATCTCGGTGGTCCTTCCCGCGCTGAACGAGGAGGAGACCGTCGCCTCGGTGGTCGACACCATCACGCCCCTGCTGGGCGGACTGGTCGACGAGATCGTGGTGCTGGACTCCGGTTCGACCGACGACACCGAGATCCGCGCGGTCGCCGCCGGGGCCAGGGTGGTCAGCCGCGAAGCCGCGCTCCCGGAAGTCGCGCCGCAGCCCGGCAAGGGTGAGGTGCTGTGGCGATCGCTCGCCGCCACCACCGGTGACCTGGTCGTCTTCGTCGACTCCGACCTCATCGACCCGGACCCGATGTTCGTGCCCAAGCTGTTGGGCCCGCTGCTGACCACCGACGGCGTGCACCTGGTCAAGGGCTTCTACCGTCGACCCCTGAAGGTCAGCGGCAGCGAGGATGCCAACGGCGGTGGCCGGGTCACCGAGCTGGTCGCGCGGCCGCTGCTGGCCGCGTTGCGCCCCGAGCTGACGTGCTTGCTCCAGCCCCTGGGCGGTGAGTACGCGGGCACCCGCGAACTGCTCACGGCGCTGCCGTTCGCGCCGGCGTACGGCGTCGAGATCGGGCTGCTCATCGACACCTACGACCGGCTGGGGCTGGACGCGATCGCCCAGGTGAACCTCGGCGTTCGTACCCACCGCAACCGCCCGCTGACCGAGCTGGCCGCGATGAGCCGTCAGGTGATCGCGACGCTGCTGTCCCGCTGCGGGGTGCCGGACTCCGGTGTCGGCCTGACCCAGTTCTTCGCCGACGGCGAGGACTACACAGCCCGCACGTCGACCGTCTCGCTGGCCGACCGCCCGCCGATGGCCACGCTGCGCCCTCGCTAGATCCTGGGTCGCCGCGCTCCTGCCCGCCGTCCGCTAACCCCACTGTCATAGGGGTCAGGCAGTATCGACGTCGTGACGTTGATCCTGCTGTACCTGGTGGTCCTCATCTTGGTCGCCGTCGTGCTCTTCGGCGTCGGCAGCGTGCTGTTCGGTCGCGGGGAGCGGTTGCCGCCGCTGCCCCGCGGGACCACCGCCACCTTGCTGCCTGCCTCGGAGATCACCGGCGCCGACGTCGAGGCGCTGAAGTTCAGCCAGACGCTGCGCGGCTACAAGGTCGCCGAGGTGGACTGGGCGCTCGACCGGCTCGGTCAGGAGGTCGACCAGCTGCGCGGTCAGGTGGCGGCGCTTCGGGCCGCGTACGGCGTCGACGACTTCGTCGCGGAGTCCGACGCCGACGCCGACGCGGCGATCGAGGAGCACGCGGTGGCCGGCGAGGGGCGGGACGAGCCGTGAGCGCCGTCCTCGACCCCGACGGCCGAACGCGTTGCAGTTGGGCAGATTTCACCGGCGAGCGCTGGGCGGCCGACGACTCCGTGCTCTACCGCAACTACCACGACACCGAGTGGGGCCAGCCGCTGCGCGGCGACCGAGAGCTGTTCGAACGGATGACGCTGGAGGCCTTCCAGAGCGGGCTGTCGTGGCTCATCATCCTGCGCAAGCGGGACAACTTCCGGCGGGCCTTCCAGCGTTTCGATGCCGACGTGGTCGCCCGTTTCGGCGACGGTGACGTCGAGCGGTTGATGGCCGACGCCGGGATCGTGCGCAACCGCGCCAAGATCGAGGCAACCATCGCCAACGCACGCGCGGTGGCCGACCTCGACGTCGGACTGAGCGAGTTGCTGTGGTCGTTCGCCCCGGAGTCGCGGCCACGCCCGGCCACCATGTCCGAGGTGCCCTCGACCACCCCAGAGTCCACGGCGATGGCGAAGGAACTCAAGCGACGCGGCTTCAAGTTCGTGGGCCCGACGACCGCGTATGCCCTGATGCAGGCGACCGGAATGGTCGACGACCACCTGGCGTCCTGTTGGGTTCCCACCGTCGCGCAGAGCGCCACACTCGGCGTCTAACCCGGGTCTTTGCACATCCACTGGCCCGGATAGGGAACAATGGTCCGGAGATCAGTTCAGTGCCGAGTGCTGTCGCCGAGTGGGCAGTCTCGGCCCCGACCCGTTTCGCGGACGCGGAACGGAGCACGCGGAAGGGAGCACTCGATGGCGGCGATGAAGCCCCGGACCGGCGACGGTCCTCTAGAAGCAACCAAGGAGGGGCGGGGCATCGTGATGCGAGTACCACTGGAGGGTGGCGGGCGTCTCGTCGTCGAACTGACTCCCGACGAAGCCGCCGCACTCGGCGACGAACTGAAGAACGTCACCGCGTAATCGCCGCCGGATGGTCCGCTAGCTCGAGACCATCCGATAGATCTCGAGGGTCTGCTCGGCAATGCGCTCCCAGGAGAATTCGTCGATGCACCGCTGGCGGCCGGTGCGGCCGAATTGGGCCGCCCGTTCGGGATCGGCGATCAACGCATTGACCGCGTTGGCCAGGCGGGTCTCGAAACCCGCCGCGTCGGCGGCGTCGTAGTGCACCAGCAGGCCGGTCTCGCCCTCCGCGACGACCTCGGGAATGCCTCCGACGTCGGACGCGACGACCGCCGTGGAGCACGCCATCGCCTCCAGGTTCACGATGCCCAGCGGCTCGTACACCGACGGGCAGACGAAGACCGTTGCCGCGGACAATATTTCGCGAATCTGGTCGGTCGGAAGCATCTCCTGCACCCAGAAGATGCCGTCGCGTGAGGCGGCAAGCTTCTCCACTGCGCCGCCCACCTCCGCGGCGATCTCCGGGGTGTCCGGCGCGCCTGCACACAACACCAGCTGCACCTCCGGGGCGAATTGATGCGCCGCGGCAACCAGGTGGGCGACACCCTTCTGCCGCGTGATGCGACCGACGAACGCCACGATGGGCCGCGTCGGGTCGACGCCGATGCGCTCGAGGGTGCCCAACGCTCCGTCGGTGTCGGGATACCACTTCTCGGTGTCGATGCCGTTGCGCACCACGTGCACACGATCGGGATCAAGGGCCGGGTAGGTGGCCAGTACGTCCTCGCGCATGCCCGAGCTGACCGCGATCACCGCGTCGGCCGCCTCGACCGCGGTGCGTTCCACCCACGACGACACCCGGTATCCGCCGCCGAGTTGTTCTGCCTTCCACGGCCGCATCGGCTCGAGGGAGTGCGCCGTCAACACGTGCGGAATGCCGTACAGCATCGCGGCGAGATGACCCGCGAGCCCGGCGTACCAGGTGTGCGAATGCGCGACGGTCGCGCCGGCCGCGGCGTTGACCATGACGAGGTCGGCCGACAGCGTCGTCAGGGCGGGGTTGGCGCCGCTGAGCGCGGGGTCTGCCGCGGCGACGTAGACGTCCGGCTCGTCCGGCCGCGGTGCCCCCATGCAGTGCACGTCCACGTCGCACATGTTCTTGAGTTGGGCAACCAGTTCGGTGACGTGTACCCCCGCGCCGCCGTAGACCTCCGGTGGGTACTCCCGTGTCATCATCGCCACTCGCATGTGCACGACGGTAGTTCACGGCCGCCGTGCAGTGAGCGAGTCGGACCCAATTGTCTTGACCGACAGTCCGACAGCAGTTCGGTCAATCGTGTCGGAATAGCGTGAATGCCTAGCCGCGGTCTCTACGGGCCGATAGGTTTGACCCATGAGGGAATTGCCAACCGTTTTGGGCATCGTCCTGGCAGGCGGCGAAGGCAAGCGGCTATACCCGCTGACCGCGGATCGGGCGAAGCCCGCGGTTCCCTTCGGCGGTGCCTATCGGCTCATCGACTTCGTCCTGTCGAATCTGGTCAACGCTCGCTACTTGAAGATCTGTGTTCTCACGCAATACAAGTCGCATTCGCTGGACCGCCACATTTCGCAGAACTGGCGGTTATCGGGGCTTGCCGGGGAGTACATCACCCCCGTTCCCGCGCAGCAGCGACTCGGACCGCGGTGGTACACGGGGTCCGGTGACGCGATCCTGCAGTCGCTCAACCTCATCTACGACGAGGATCCCGATTACGTCGTCGTGTTCGGCGCCGACCACATCTATCGGATGGATCCCGAGCAGATGCTGCAGTTCCACATCGAGAGTGGAGCGGGCGCGACCGTTGCCGGCATTCGGGTGCCGCGCGCGGAGGCGACGGCATTCGGGTGCATCGACTCGGATGAGTCCGGGCTGATTCGCGCGTTCGTGGAGAAGCCGGCCGATCCGCCGGGAACCCCCGACGATCCCGAGATGACGTACGCCTCGATGGGCAACTACATCTTCACCACGAAGGTGCTCGTCGACGCCATCCGCGCGGACGCCGACGACGACGACTCCGACCACGACATGGGTGGCGACATCATCCCGCGTCTGGTCCGCGACGGCATGGCCGCGGTATACGACTTCAACGACAATGAGGTGCCCGGGTCGACGGAGCGCGACCACGGCTACTGGCGCGACGTCGGCACGCTGGACGCCTTCTACGACGCGCACATGGACCTGGTGTCGGTCCACCCGATCTTCAATCTGTACAACCGGCGCTGGCCGATCCGCGGCGAACCGGAGAACCTGGCCCCCGCCAAGTTCGTCAACGGCGGTTCGGCGCAGGAGTCGGTCGTCGGGGCGGGCAGCATCGTCTCGGCTGCCTCGGTGCGTAATTCGGTGTTGTCGTCCAACGTGGTGATCAACGACGGCGCCATCGTCGAGGGCAGCGTCATCATGCCCGGCGTGCGCATCGGGCGGGGTGCCGTGGTGCGCCACGCAATCCTCGACAAGAACGTCGTCGTCGGACCGGGTGAGCACGTCGGAGTGGATCTGGAGCGCGACCGCGAACGTTTCGCGATCAGTGCCGGTGGCGTCGTGGCCGTCGGCAAGGGCATCTGGATCTAGTGCTGGTGTCGTCCCGGCCGTTCATGCCGGGGCACCTTCGGGGTGTTGGTGACGGTCTTGCCCTTGCCGGCAACGGTCGACAACGCGCGACGACAGCGCGGACAGATCGGCTTGCCCGCGATGTCGACCGTCCACGGCTTGCCGCTGCCCATGCACGTCTTGTCGCCCGGGCCTGCTCCGCGACCGGCCGAATCCTTGTCCTTCACCCGAACAGTATGAGGCGTCGTCAGGCGGCGTTGCGCCAGGCGAGGTGGTCGGCGAAGGCGACTTCGACGATGCTGCGGCGGTTGCCGGGTCGGCCGGGCAGGGGTGGTGCGGTGGACTGGTGGCGGGCACCGGTGGGGGTGACGATCTCGCAGGTGTGGGTGCCGTCGCGGTCGCGGTGGTTGCTCACCCGCCAACCGGGGGCCTGTTTGTCGTAGTTGCACCCCGCGCAGGTGCCCCGCCCGTTGACTGCGGTGGTCGGTCCGCCCGTGGCGTGGTCGACGGCGTGGTCGGTGTGGCGGATCGGGGCGTCGCAGTACGGGGTGCGGCAGGTGTCGTCGCGCACGGCGATGAACCGGGTCAGGCCCTTGGGGAAGGCCCGGGCGCGGGACTCCATCGCGATCAGGGCGCCGGAGTCGGGGTGGCGGTACAGCCGCCGCAGTGTCGCGTGTGACCGGTCGTCACTTACGGCGCGGTTGACCAACTGGCACGCCACCGCCGCGGGAATCGGCCCGTAGCCGGGTGACCGGTCGTCACTTACGGCGCGGTTGACCAACTGGCACGCCACCGCCGCGGGAATCGGCCCGTAGCCGGGT
>NZ_JACKTL010000015.1 GCF_025822245.1 Mycolicibacterium hodleri | reverse complement strand
GCCGAGGGTAAACCCGATGGGTGTGTTTCCGATGACCGACCCCAGCGGTGCGCCGGGTGGAAGGAGCCCGCCTGCGGCGGGCATCGAGGCCGGCGCCTGGCGGCGCCTATGTGCCGGGTCGGGTGTCGTTGTTAGGCAACGGTTTTCGAGTTCACGGGTTGGGTTGGATGGCCTGCGGCCATCGCCGGCGGTCGTTTTGGCGTTGTGCTGCAACGGTTTTGGTATCCGTTGGTGGTGATGGCTTCGCCATTAGTCATGCTTCAATCATACTGTATTGCAGTGGGTTTCGGCTACTCCGTCTCGGCTTCGCCTCGACCGTGGTGGGTGGGCTTTGGGTGCCCGGCCGGCGGATCTGACTCGAGGTCGTTGCCCGCCTTGGCATCTCGACTTACCGCCCGGGCTGCGCCCTCACCCATCATATGCTTTGCAGGACAGCAGTATTCGATTGCGTGCCACGGCGCCTGCGGCGCTCCACCCCTTGCAGTTCCTCGCATCGAGGAGCCACGGCCACCGCGAGCTGCCACGTCGCCTCGAACATTGCTCAACTCTATTCTGACTGCAATACCTGAGGGCCAACGTTCCCGCTGACCCCTCCCCCACGTACCTCGACCTCCTGGGCCCAGCCGGCGACTCACCACTGCTACCCATTCACTGCCGGCGCCCGGCTCCGCCGGCCACCACAGTCCCAGAAAGGCCGGCACCCCCGGCACGACTCCACCCCAGACCGCCGCCCACGCCCGGCCATCAGCTGAGATGCTCAGAACCACCGCCGCACAGGGAGGGCCGCTCACCGTTGACCGAGCCGCAACACATCAAGCTGTCCGAAGTCGCCCACACCACCGGCATCCCCGCCGACATCCTCAAGATCATGGTCGCCGACGACCTCTTGGCCGGCGCCGTGCGCGGCCGCGGAGGACACATCTACTTCCGTGAGGGCGAAACCCCGACCTGGAGCGACTGCATCGAGCTGCTCCGTGAACAACGCGATCGCCACCTGCGGCGTGCGGCGTCGGCGTTGCGCCGCCTGGAGACCGAGTTGGAGGCCGTGCGCAATGACATCAACGAAGCCCGTGAACATCCCCGAGACGCCCTGGGTATCGACATGATGAGCTTCGGGCACTGGCCACACGATCGGATCCAGTCGTCGCTGCGCGGCCAACCCCTCATCACCGCAGTTCTCGAACAGTTCACCATCGAACGACTGGCGATCACCCGGTATCACGATGCCTATCTCGACGCACTGGCCTCCGAGAGCAAGCTGCCGCCAGTCGACGACTGACCTCCATCCCTCACGGGCGCCGATGGCCGATGGGGATCACAGGGCCCCTGAGGTGCGCAGCGGCCTCGGCGCACCCCTGTGGGCGGAGGTTGGCGCTCGGCGCCGTCTGCACTCAGCTGCGGCTCTTTTGAGGTAGGTGGCCTGTCCGGGCCCAAGTCGCTGCTGTGCAGCTTGAGGTGGGCTCTGCAAGGCAAGTCGGTTCCTTCACTGCGCGCAGACCCTGTGAAACGCCGCCCTTCGGTGATTCTGATCGCGGAATCCGGAGTCGTTTGATCGCGAATTTGGGAGTCTTTCGTCGGTGTGGACGGCTGGTTTTGACTACGGATTCGGAGTCGGTCGGCGCGGTGTCGGTGAACGGAGTGGTGGTGTGTCGCTACGTGGTTTTGTGCCAGGTGATGGCGTATCGCCATAGCGGGAGCCTGCGCCACGTCATGCCGGGCAGCACCGTCGCGGCGGTCTGCTTGACCTCGGTGTAGGTGTGCGGGAACTGCATCTGGACCGGGGCGTTGTGCTGCCAGAAGCCACGGGTGCGGGAGTAGATCTGGTGTTGCACGACTCCTGCGGCATCGAAGGCGTAGTCGGGCAGCGTCGAGCTGCGGGCGCAGCCGATCACGACGAGTGCTCCGCCGGGGGCGGTGAGGTCCGCTAGGCGCTGCAGACCCGCCGTCAGATCGGGGAAGTGGTGGACTGTCGCGACGGCGGCCACGAGGTCGTAGTGCGCCTCGGGCAGGGCATGGGTGAGGGCGTCGCCGGTGATCAAGGTGATGTTGGCCGAGGTGTTGGATCGAGCGATGTCGATGATGTCGGCGTCGGAGTCGATGCCGGTGACTTCGGGAATCTTCTCGGTGAGCTGAGTTGCCAGCAGGCCGTCGCCGGTGCCGACGTCCAGAGCGGTGCGCGCGTTTGGTGGCACGGTGTCGAGAACGAGGTCGTAGTAGTGGGTGTTGTGGTTCCACCGGTGTTGTTCGTTGCTCACCGGACCACTGTGGCATGCGGAAACGGGCGCGGGTTCGCGCCGTGGCGGCCCACTCGGGTGCCGCGCGCTACGGTGCGGAGCTTTCGGTGGTGGTGTCGCCGCTGCGGGCGCGGGTCTGGGCGAGCCGGAAGGATTCGGTGCCGGTTTCGATGATGTTGCCGCCGAACGTGAGCCGGTCCACGATGGCTGCGCACAACCGTGGGTCGGTGAACGTTTTGGTCCACCCGGAGAAACTCTCGTTGGACGCGATGGCGACGGAGGCTTTCTCTTCGCGTTCGGTGAGCACCTGGAACAGCAGTTCGGCGCCGCGACGGTCGAGTTCCATGTAGCCCAGCTCGTCGATGCAGAGCAGATCAACGCGGCCGTAGCGGGCGATGGTCTTGGACAGTTGTTTGTCGTCGGAGGCTTCGACGAGTTCGTTGACCAGCTTGGTGGCCAGGGTGTATTTCACCCGGTAGCCGGCCATCGCCGCCTCGGTTCCCAACGCGATCAGCAGATGGCTCTTGCCGGTGCCCGAGTCGCCGATCAAACACAGCGGCAGCCCCTTCTTGACCCATTCACATTTGGCCAGCGTGTGCACCGTGGCGGCATCGACGTGCGGGTTGGGGGGTGTCAGATGGTCTGTGTAGGTCCTAGAGGGAAGGATCTCAGGACGTGACGACAGGCAAGGACGTAAGTATGGGGTTGGTTGAGGCTGGTTCCACGGTGGAGATGGCCGAGGCGCTGCGGGCGTCGGGCACAGTCGATGATTTGCTGGCCCAGGTCGATAGCGGCGAGGTGGCGCTGACCGGTGAGGGTGGGCTGCTGCCCGGGCTGATCAAGCTGGCCCTGGAACGCGGCCTAGCTGCGGAGCTGACCGACCATCTTGGCTACGAGAAGGGTGATCCGGCTGGCCGGGCACTACCGAACGCCCGTAACGGGGCCTCGCCCAAGACAGTGCAGACCGAGGCTGGTCCGGTTCCCCTGGACGTACCGCGCGATCGTGATGGCTCGTTCACCCCGCGGCTGGTGCCCAAGGGGCAGCGCCGCGTCGGTGGCCTTGATGACATGATCATCTCTCTGTATGCCGGTGGAATGACGTTGCGCGACATTCAATTTCACCTGTCCTCCACGATCGGAACCGAGGTCTCCCATGAGACGATCTCCAAGATCGTCGACGAGATCTCCGATGAGGTGCTGTCCTGGCAGCGCCGGCCGCTGGAGCCGTTGTATCCGGTGATCTACCTCGACGCGATGATCGTGAAGGTCAAAGACGGTGGCCACACCCGCAACAAGGCCGCCCACATCGCCGTGGGCGTCGACATGGCTGGGGTCAAGCATGTTCTGGGCATCTGGGTCCAGCAGAACGAGGGTGCGTCGTTCTGGGCGTCGGTGTGCTCGGATCTGGCCAACCGCGGCGTCAAGGACGTGCTCATCGTGTGCTGCGACGGGCTGACCGGGTTCCCCGACGCGATCGCGGCTACCTGGTCGCAGGCGACCGTTCAGACCTGTGTGGTGCATCTGATCCGCAACTCGATGCGGTTCGTGTCCTACAACGACCGCAAAGCCGTGGCCGCAGCACTCAAACCGATCTACACCGCGGCCAACGAGGACGCCGCACGCACCGAGTTGGATGCGTTCGCTGCATCGGAGTTGGGCAAGAAAAATCCCACCGTGGCAAAGGTTTTCGAAAGGGCGTGGGAGCAGTTCATCCCCTTTCTGGCGTTCCCGCCCGAGCTTCGTCGGGTGATCTACACGACCAACTCGATCGAATCCTTGAACTATCAGATGCGCAAAGTCATCAAGACCCGCGGTCAGTTCCCCAACGACGCGGCGGTGGTGAAACTGCTCTGGCTGGCGATCTGCAACATCGAGGACAAACGCGCCGCCGAACGCGCTAAGGAACGCGGCCAGAAGCGTTGCCGAACAGCCCCCGGACGACTCGTGGAAGGACAGGTGGTCACCAACTGGAAGAAAGCACTCGAACAGCTCACGCTGGTCTACCCAGACCGCATCGAGCGCTATCTGTAAGCACGACAACCGAAGTTTTCAGACAGACGATCTACACAGAAAACTTGACACGCTCGCGGGTTGGCGTCGAAGTTCCAGGCCCACAAAGATTTATCGGCTGAGAGGAACACCCAGTGCACCGCGCGGCCGGAGAACGAGAGCCGCAGCGAGAACAACGTGCATGTCACCGGCTGCCCACGCAGCTCGATCACCACATCGCCGAAGTCGACCTCGGCCTCATCGCCGGGGCGGTGCGATTGCGGTACGAACACCTCGACCGGGGCGCGGCCGGACTCGGCCAGGATCTCGCCGCGGCGCACCGACACATACGCCCGCACCCGTGAATACGACACCTCGGCACGGTGCTCCTCACGCAGCCGATCAAAAATCCGCTTGGCCGTATGCCGTTGTTTGTGCGGAGCGGTCAAATCCGCGCGCAGCCAGCCGTCGATGACCTCGCGATAATCGTCGATCTTGCTGCCCCGCTCGGGGTAGTGCTTGCGCTCGCTCGGCCAGGCCGACCCCAGCGCTTTGTGCACCGTCGTCCACGACACCCGGTACTCACGCTGAATCGCCCGCGCCGACTTCCCAGCGCGGGCATCCCGGCGGATCGCCGCATACAACTCCACCCTCGATCCCGAAGGCCGCACACAGATATCCAACCCGCACCACGTGGACAGCCGGTGACTCCCGAATTCACCGTCACCAACATCGCCGCGACAACACCGACTCCAAAATTCGTGATCAAACGACTCCCGAATCAGCAGTCAAAGTCACTTCGGCCCAGAACAGTTGGACCACATTTCTTTCCGTCCAACGGGGCCGCGTGGTCAGTGCTCTCCCGGAGCGCTGCCCCGGACGGGAGCATCATCATGAACATCTGGGCCACTATCGCCATTGTCGGCGTTGTCGCCATCGTCGGCTTCTACCTCACCGCGGTGTTCATCGTCGCCAGGACCGGATCTACCGCCGGCATCGGCGATCTGGGTCGGGGAGCCGCGGAGATCGTCGCTGCGCTGTTCTCCTGGGGCGACGACAGGTAAGCGTGCCAGCACCCGGCCGGACGTTTCAGGTCCGGCGGTGCTGGGCGATCGCGTTCAACGCGCACGTGGAGCACCCAGCCCACCCACCACGCCGGACCAGGCTCTCTGCGCAGCACCTTCATCTGATGCTGTGTCAGCCCGGCCGGGTGGCCGGCATGCTCGCCTGTGACAAGAGCTGCGCCCCGCAGAAGCGGGACGGTGCGCGCAGAGAAGTCCGACGCGGCGAGCAGGTTGAGCGTGGCCATGCGGTTCACTGTTCGGTTGCCTGCTCCCGCGTCGAACCAGAACACGAGCCCATCGGTGGTGGTGACTGACTCCGCTGAGACGCCGATGTGTTCTTCCACGACACCGTGGGTGACGTGGACCAGGCGCATGGTTTCGTCGACAGGCATCAGAAGACCGACCGGGACTTGCGCCTCCAGGAGCGCGACGTCCTCAGGGCTGAGGTCACTCACACGGCGGCCCTCACCCGCGGGGTCGCCGCCGCACGGTGTAGCTGGTCCAGTCGCTGAATTCGCGCATGACGACGGGCTCGCCACCGGCCTGGGTGCAGAGCACCTGCAGTACGCCGCTGCCGCTGACGACGGCGACCACCTCGACGTCGGCCGGCAGGTAGCGAGTGCCGGCGATGATCTCGGTGCTGTAGGCGTCGAGCTGGACCTCGACGCTGCCGGCGCCGGTGATCTGGCACTCGCGGTAGTAGTCGACGGGCATCTCCTCCAGCAGCTCGGCCGCGGGATGGTTGAAGATGAACAGCTTCGCCGTGGTGCTTGCGGTGCTGGTTGTCATCGGGGGTAGTCCTTTCATGTGTCCGGCGACGAGATTCGCGCGGATGGTCCTACCGTAGGAAATGACCGTGCAGACATTGCGGCGGAAACGCTCTGAGCTGCGGTTATAGCGCGCGGTGGCGATTGTCGGGGCCTACTGTTGTTTTGGGCTGGCGAACATTTCCAACGTCGAGACCACGCGTTCGGACACGCACCACAGGCCCCAGAGGTGGGGCTGTACGTGCAACGTGGTGCTGTCCACCAGGTTGGGAAAGCGCACTTCGACGTCGACGAACTCCCCCGGCTTCGCCGCCTTCAGAGCAGCTTCTGCGCTCTTCGCGCCGTCTTCGGTGTTGTCGGCCAGTGCGTACAAGAGGAACTCGTTCGGCCTGGCGGTGGTGCCCTGCAACGCCAAGAACCACACGTTCATCGTCTCGGGAAAGCTCTGTGTCATGACATCTCCGATGCGCTGGCTGCTTCGACGACCTCGAATTTATTGGCCCGAGTGATCACCGTCTGGTCGACGTCCCGGTAGGTCTCGTGGGCCTTGACGGTGGCAGCGGCGATGGTGAACCGCTGGCCGGACTCGATATCCAGCGCGCGGTGCGCTTTCCACACAAGCATGTGGCCGTCGTCGGCGATCGCCACCAGGAAGGTGGTCGTGCCCCAATTACCTTCGTCGTACTTGACGGTCTTGGCGGTGGCCGCGATGTCCTTGATGCGTTCACCGACCTCTCCGAGGTAACCGGCGACGACGGGGTGGGCTTTACGTTCGGCCTCGATCTGCTGCTGCCGCGCGTAGACCTTGACCAGGGATCCGAGGATGCCGACGTTCTTGCCGGTGACGCTCTCACCAGCGAGCAGGATGCGCAGGTTGCGGCCGTAGTCGCTGTCTTCGGAGGTCTCGACCACGGACGCCTTGATGGCGGCGATGAGGTCGGTGTCGGCCAGGTGGCCGGCCGCTTCGACGGCCTTGTCGCGGTAGTAGCTGCGGTCGGGATCCTTGAGCTTGTTGATGTCGAAGAACAGGCTGGTACGGACCATGCTGACGGTGGAGGTCTCGGAGTACATGCCGGACGGGACGTAGGCGCGGCCCTTGTCAGAGTGGGCGAACGCGTAGGCCAGCACGATGTCGACCGATGCACCGTAGTGCCGCGGCCCGAACCCACCCTCGACGTCGTTGCGAGTGAAGGCTTCCAACTCCTCGTCGAATGTCAGCGACCACAACCCCTTGGGGCTGACGCCGGTGTAGAGCTCGATGCACGAGTGCCCGAGCTGGATGATGGTGTCGTCGCGATCGTCGCGGACGAGGTAGAGCCGAGACCGGCTGCGCTCGACCTGGCAGTGGTCGCAGGCGTTGTCGCCGCGGGGGCTGTAGCCGCCGAGTTCTTGTCCGGGGGCCGAGTGCACCGTGATGCCGGCTTCCTCGGGGACCAGGCGGGCAACGAACGTGAAGTGGCCATGGCGCAGGGTCAGTGGGCCGGTGAGCGTCGCGCGGATCCACGGTTCGTAGACGTAGACCGGGGCGTGGTTGCTCACCACCGCCTGATCGGCCTGGGTCACGTTCTTCTGGCGCTCGAACTCTTCGTAAGCAACGTCGAACCGGGCGTCGAGGCCCGCTCGCGCCAGCCGCTTGTTGGCCTGGGCGATCTTGGCTTTGAAGGCGTCGAGTTTATAGGCCGGAATCTCCCACTCGTGGGTCTCAACGGTCTGCAGCTCCATGGCGATCATGCTGTCCCCCTAGGGGATTGGGTGACCTGACGCGCACGCCCGGCCGGCTTGTCTGTTGTAAACCACTTTACACTTTCGGCCACGGTTTGGCTAGCGCTTGATGCACCTCTCCCCCGATTCTTCTGGAAGAACGCACGAGCTGCGGCCCGAGTAGCTGCACTCGCCGGTACCACCACCTCGACATCGAGTTTGGGCGCCGCCGGCTGCACCGAGCGCACCACCACTGGCCGCTGAGGCAACCGGCGAAGCCGAGATGCCAGGAAAGCACTTGGACGGTCGATGCGGTTCGGCCAGGACCACCCGCGTTGGCGCATATCGGCGTTGAGCGCCGCGGCGATCTGCTGGGCTGTCCAGGCATCGAGGTCCAGGCCCGATCGGGTCAGCGCATCGCAGATGTGCCCGATGTGCCCACGGGCGAGACCTCCGCAGAGCCCCCGCCGGCCGTACTCGTTGCCCACCAGCTCGTCGGCGAGCTTCTGCACATGCAGGGCCCGCGGCGCGAAGCGCCGGGCCCGCTGTGCGGGTCGTTTCGAAGGAGATTTCCGTGACTGCGGCGCGCGCTTGCGCGTGCTTGGTGAGTTCTTACCAACGGGAGTTACCCGCCTATCCCTTCGGGATGGCGGTAGGTCGCAAACGGCCGAGTTATCCACAGGCTCCTTCCGGCTCACCAGATGCCAGACCGAGGGCCGCCGCAGGTCGATCGGCGCGTGGGCCGAACCGGTGCCGCGGCGGATCTCGACGGCCAGTCCGGCTTCGGCGAGCAGCCTGCGCACCGTCGTTACTGTGCGCGCCGAGCAGCCGGCGGCCGCGGCGGCAGCAGCATTGGTCACGGCGCAGTGCCGGCCGCTGCCGTGATCGGCGTGGGCCGCCAGGACCTCGGCAACCCTCAGCAGCAACGCCGGCCGCAGATGTGCGCGGCCGCGCGCGGCATCGCCCTCATCAGTAGCCAGCCACCGCTCGAGTTCGTCGAGCCAGCCGGCCCGGCTGACCCACACCGGCATCGAGGCCGGCGCCTGCCCTATTTCAACGATCCAACGCCGCCGTGCACGACCCTGCTTCGCGCGTAATGAACGCGGGGTGTGCGGCAGCGGAATATCACGATTTAGCTCACGAAGTAGCGCGTCCTGTAGCCCTGATTTTGGGTGTGCGCTACCGTGGCACCTGTCCGCCAAGACAAGTCCCCTTCGGGATAGGGCGCAAGCCCACGAGACGAGTTCGTAGCTCGGCTCGACAACTTCAGATCGAAGCCCTTAGCGCTGCCAGGCTGAGGGCTTCGATGTTTCTCAGACCCTCCGTTGAACGTGTGGGGTCTTGCGCCGCGTATTCAGATGTTCGTTTGGCCCCTCTGCCAGGAAGGGCCCCACCTTCTACATCGCCAGCGGCAAGCCCTCCTTGCGCCCGAGTTCGACTACGAGATCCTCGCGACCGACATGCATGGCCAGGACGTCAGCGACGTACTGGCTGACCGAGGACACCCCTGCACTCTTTTGGCGTTCGTGAACCGCGGTCCACACCTCGCGGTGCGGGCGCGTCTGCACCAGAGTGCGCCGACCCGGGTACGGGCCCGCCTGGGTCTCGGTGTCCTGATCGAGCGGTAGAGACTGCGTGTGCCCGAGTTCGGTCACCAGATCCTCGCGGCCCACGTGAATCGCCAGGACGTCGGCGAGATACGGGCTCAGCTCCTTGATGCCGGCAGCGTGCTGCCGACCGATGACGAGGTGAAGCACCTCGTCGTACGGGCGAGTCTGAATGAGCGCCCGGTCTCCCTTGTGTCGTCGGCCAGCCATGGCGTTCACCCTCTCACTCAAGATCGCAAATCTGATTCGGACACGCCGGAGATGAACCCTGCAATCCGTAACATCGCGCACTCCCCCTCGGCACATTCGTTCTCCTGCGAAATCGACCAGGAGTTGCCCTCTGGCGGGAAACGCGACTCTCCCCCAGGTTGCTCTGCACTCCCACCCTGTAGGAATCGGCGCGAACTTCTCGAATACGTGTCACCTTGCAAATCGCACGGTGACCGCAGAGCCCCAACGGGACTCCGCGCGAACCGACCTCACAGGAGGATCTCGTGGCTAAGACCTTGAAGCCTCGACCGCTGTTCACCGTGCGGACCGCCGTGGTGCTGCTGACTGCTCTTCTGCTCGCCGCAGTTGCCGGCGGTCTTACGTTCGCCGGCACCGGGAACCCCTCCTTCGCGGTGCTCGCCGCCGTCAGCGGGTTCCTGGGCGGGACGCGGTGGGCCCACCGCCTCATCGAGTGACGCCGATCGGGCGGGCCCCCTGCGCGGTTACTGAGCGTTGGGGCAGCCACTGTTGGCATGCTGCAGCGCGGTGCCGGCCTGTCCGTACCCGCCGGGTGGGCTGATCTGTGCATGGCATCCGGGACAGAACACCGACCACGTGTGCAGCCCGCGGTATCGCGTGGGCAGGACGCGGGGTTTGTGCACGCCGGCGGCGTGCTCCTTCGCCATCTGGTCGGCCTCGGCGGTCGACATCGGGGCGTAGGGCTCGTCAGCGCCAATGCCGGCCAAGGCCGTTTGATCTGGTGCGCAATCTGAAGCCGCGTAGGCCTGCGCCCACTGGTGAGCATCGGCGGGACTGGTGAAGCCACCCTCGGGAGTCACGAACCCGTCGCACCCGCCGCAGTGCGCGCCGAATGTACGCAACCCGTACCACCTGGTCTTCAGGACCTGCAGGGTGTGCCCCGCGGCGGATATCATCGGCTCGAACAGCGACTCGTCGGCTTCCACCCGCAGCGCGGCTTCCACGCGCTCCAGCGCTGATAAGTCGGCCGTCGATCGCTCCAGCGTCGCGCGAGCATCGCCGCTGCACCGCTTCGGGCCGCCTGTTTCATGGGCTGCCTTGCACATCAGTACTTCCCCTTCCCGCTACGTCCGCCCCCCCAGCAAGGAAGGTGTCGAACAGGAAGTACCTGCCGATGGCGCCGATTCCGTCAGCAGAACCAGCCGGGAGTGGTGTCCCGCGCCTACGCGCTGGTCCCGAGGAGTGGATGGCCGAGACAACTAATCTCGGAGATCGACGTCGACGCATACTCGCGCAGTGCCGCGCGGCCGTGCGCGGCGGCTTCTGACAAGTCCACTGCGTCCCGGTCAGCGCCTGCGACGGCCGCAGCAAGCCAGCCGCGGTAGAGGGCAGCCGGCTCTTGGACCTGTTCCCGAACACTCTCGTATGCAGTGGCCCACCGTGCGACGCTGGAGTTCAGTTGTGCGGCTGCGCCGGCTGCGTCCGTCTCAAGCCACCCCCCGAAGCGATCCAGCATCGCCGCGGGCCGGTCCCCGCTGCTCATCGCCGCGCGTAGAGTGCGCGCGCTGGCGTGTAGTGCGGTGGCTGCGGCGCGCAGCTGTGTGACATCGACGGGTGACTGTGCGCGAAGGTCCGCCCCCTGCGCGAGAAGCAACGCCTGGCTCAGCGCGCCATGGAGGTCGTCGGCCACACCCGGGGGTGGGGTAGGGGTGCCAGCGGTGCGCGGCGATCGCCTGATGCTGGGCTCGCTGGACGGTTCGAATTCGCCGATCTCAAGGCCCATGAGGGCCAGCTCAGTCCGCCGAGCGAGGGCGGCGCCGTCGTGGGCATAGGCGAGGATGGCCTCCAGCGCCCGGCCCAGCTCGTCGGCCGCCGCCTCCAGCAGGTAAGCGAGCCGACGTGATTCCACGCTGACGCCGCGGCTCAGACGAATCGTCAGAGCGTCTGGAGCCGGCGGCATCGTTGGTAGTCGCAGGCGAATCGACTGAAGTGTCAGGAGGCCAACGACGTCAACGACTCGGTTTGCGACATCGCGTACCGCAGCCATGTCGAGCTGTAGCGTGGTGGGCATGAGCCCTATCTTGCCCCTGAAAGGGTCACGGATTGGGCACCGGCGACTCATCAAGCTGCATGAACGCTTGTTCACGACGCATTCACAAACATTGTGAATCGTCCGTGCGGAGCCACTCACGACTCCCGAATATGAGGCTCACGTGCGTATCACGTCGAAGCATCATCGGCGTATCGATAGTTCGTTGTCAGCTTCATCACCCGATCATGTCGTCATCACAATCACTTGTCGTGCGATAAATAGGGACACGATAACGAGATCGCATGACGGCAATGAATGCCTCATGTAGGTCGGAGATGATGAACACATTGTCGGAATGTCCTCCGCACGTACAGTTCACCAACTAACTACATGACAACAACATGCACAACATGTGGCGCTTACAAAAAGCCGTGGTGAGCAGTACGCAGAACTCACGTTCATCGCACAGCACATTCACCTAACCAGCGCCCAATGACGGGATCACACTCACGACAGGTTCATGTCAGAATCGCATTACATCCACATCAGATAATCACGGCACGATCCGTCACTGTGACAGATCAGCACCGTTCACACTTCATATGAGACTTACGCAGACTGGGCGATCGCTTCACGGAAATCTGATGTTGAGCACGAATGCGCCGTGCGCAGATTGATCGCACGGCACGCTCACAATCCGCGCACAATTCATGTGTGCTGCAGAACGACCGTTAACAAGCCTGAACTGCGCAGATCACTTCACGGCGAGTTAGCTCGCTGGATTGCGCAGGCCCGTAACGCCGCCTCGCGAGGCCGCTGTGGGACGCCAGGGCGGTAGGGGGTGTCGTTACATGCGGATCGCCGTTCTAGGCCCGCTACGGGCTTCTCAGGGCCGATTTTCTTCGGCGTCGAAGGTTGCCGTCCCGAGCCCATGCCGCTTCGCCGGCCTATGTCCGCTCTTTGGACACGACCGCAAAAGCCCGTCTAGCAGGACGAACGTCGAAAGTCAGGCTCTGGCGTTACGCCGTAACGCGCGTGCCAGCGTCTCCCGGATGCTGCGTTGTGCTTCTAGGCGCGCCGGGGAGGGCTCCAACGGCGGGCGCGGTGCGGGGGAGTGGCAGGGGTCGCCGCCCTTGACGGTCGTAGTCACCGGGCGGGGCCGATCAGCCGGTGGCCGCGCGGGGAGATGGCGAAGACGCTGCGCGAGGAACGGGCCAGGACGCGTGATCTGATCCGGCCAAGTGAACCCGCGCTGCCGCATGTCCTCGTTGAGCGCCTGGACGAGCTGGGGCCCGGTCCATGCAGGCAGATCCAGGTGGCTGGCTTGCAGTGCGTCGCAGAGTTGTCCTACGACGTGGTGCCCATTGCGTGCTCCGAGGCCGGTCGCGGTCGATGCAAGCCAACCGGCGAGCCGCTGAGTGTGCAGCGGCCGTGGTGTCCGGCGCTGTCGGTGCTGCTTTTTGGAAGATTGATTTCGCCGCGGGGCGCTGTGCGCCTCGCTTGGAGTCTTCGAACTCACAGGACTAGACCCCGTAACCCTCCGGGAACGGGGTAGGTCGCAAAATTCTGCTTTATCCACAGGCTGCCGGCGCGAGGTGAGGTGCCACACCGAGGGCCGCCGCTGGTGAACCGGGGTACTGGCCGATCCGGTGCCGCGCCGCACTTCGACGGCGAAGTCCGCGGCGGCGAGCACGCCCCGCACGGTGGTCACGGTGCGCGGGCTGCAGCCGGCCGCCCGGGCGACGCGCGCGTTGGTGACGGCACAATGGCGGCCGCTAGTACCGTCGGCGAAGCGCGCCAGGGCTGCGGTGACGCGGCTGAACAGCCGCTGAGTGAGGTGAACGCGGCGGAGCGTCTGACGCCCAGCAGTACTGGCGGCCCAGGCAGCGACTTCGCAGGTCCACGAGGTTCGAGAGGTCCACATCGGGGTGGTGGGGGAGACGGCACCAGCGGCCCGAATCCACTCGCGGCGCCGGATCCGGTAATCGGCCTGTTCAAGGCGGGCGCTGCGGGCCTTCGAAGACTGCGTGGCGAAGTTCGATCCGTGACGGTCCTGTGACCGCGCGGACGCATTTTCGTCGCATCCAACGTTTGCCAAACGTGCTGGTAGCACGCTAGAATGGCGGTGTCGCCAAGACATCCGCTTCCCTCCGGGGGAGCCCGCCGGTTGGTAGTGCCAGCTACCAACCGGTTTTTGGTTTCTGGGTGAGGTATTCAGTTGTTCGAGCGCTGCCAGGCGCCCGATGAACGCAAATCGTGCCATGAGTTACCACCAGCGGCAATGTTCGTGCATGCAACCTCAATCCATTCAGGTGCCTTGTGAAGCAAATCTGATATGCCTGACCAGCGCTTTTGGCTGCCTGTGACAGGAGTGAAATTAACCCGTGTCGGCGTGTTGCGCCGTCTCGGTACCTGTGCCGGGAACATTGCGGCGGTTATAGTCAACGTGCCAGTAAGAGATCGTCGGGTCAGGGAAGGGAGACGCGCTTATGCGTTCCACGCCGGCAGCCATGCCCGGGGTCTTCAAGTACCGCAAAATGCAGGACCTGGCCAAGAAGCAGGGGCTGACCAATCGCGCCCTCGCGGCCGCGGTTGACGTCAACCAGGGCACAGTTACTCGGTGGGTCAAGGGGGAGGCGGCGCCGTCGCCGAAGTACATCGCACGGCTCGCGGAGCTTCTCGGTGTGGAGGCCAGCGAGCTGTACGTCGTCACCGAAACAGCCCGCAACCTCGCCTACTACCGCATCCTGGCTGGTTACAGCCTCGCGCAGCTTGCACCGCTGATCGGCACCAGCCCGGTGCACCTGGGGCGGATGGAAGCCGGCCGCAGCTCGATCCCCCCGCAGGTGCGGGATAAGCTCAAAGAGCATCTGAACATCGACGAGGACCGTCTAGCAAAGGCGATTCGCCGATCGCAGACCCGCCGCCGCGCACCGGTCGCCCGCCCGCTGGAGCCGTACGAGTTCGTGCCGGCCGTTCAGCCGACCAGGCGCGAACTGATCGGCGCCTAACGCCACTCCCGTCTCTCGCGCGGAGCCTGTCAGGCTCCGCGCAACTTCGTCGTGCCGCGCCGCAACCGTGTCGAGGCATGACGGACAGGCTCTTTCACTTTCCCAACTTCACCGTCACGGGGAAATCTCGCTAGCGACTGAATCCGCAGCGGGGTAGTCGATGGCCGTCCGGCGGAGAACTGACCCGGGGCCGTCTAGGCCTGACCGCCAGGCTGGCCCCTCAGCGGGGTGAGTGCCTGCGGCTCCACCCACAGCTGCATACGCAGACGAGATTGACCGTTGGCGCTCCCCGGCCAGCAAACGCAGTTCGCTAGCCATCCCCCGTCCGCTCGGCGGACCCACGCGAGTTGACGGCCGGGGATCTGCAACTCTAGGCGCAGACCGCACGCTCGCACCCACAGCGGCAGCTCGTCCTGGCGCCGCGTGACGTCTCCCAGGCCGGGGAACACCCGGGTGAGGTCGACGTACACCTGGCGATCCACCTTGAACAGCGTGGGATACGTCGCCGAGGAGACCCACTGATCAAAGGTCGGGTCCATCTACTCTCCCCGGAAAGAGTCGTCCGGCTGCTCCATGGGCCGCTCATCCATCTCGCGCAATTCGCATCTTCTGCCAAGCGGCGGGAGATAGGCCACGAAGTCACACGAGCAGCACGTATGGGTGCGATGCATGTGCCCGCAAACGCAGTGAGCTACGCCCACTAGGACCTGATACGGGCCCAGGGGGTGACCGCATCGTCGGCAGGAAGTCGGCCGCGGCTCAGCCCACCCTCGACGTGTGCGGCGCAGCTTCACAATTCAGGATCGTACATGTGTTCGAATGCGCCGACGGCTGCGTGAGGTGCTGCGAAACTGGGGTCCGGAGATCGGCGTCGGGCGCGCCGTTGTGAAATCGGCGGCCACCGAAAGATGACGTCACCACCCGGGCGCCACCGCTATCGCCCGTCGCGCGACGCAGTGAAAGCCGTCAGCATCTTCGCCGGCGTGATCGGGTTCGCCTCTGCCTCGTACGGCTTCATTCAGGCCTTCGGCTGGCTGCGCGGAGTACTCCTACTCCTGACAGCGGCGGCGATCGTGGCTACCGCCAGCGCCTGGCTGTTCAGTGGCCCGACGATGAAGTCGAAGCCCACCCGCGGCGGGGCAACCTTCGCTGGATTGTCCGTAGTCATCGCCATTGCCAGCGTCGCTGCGTTTGTGCTCACGCACACCAATGACACGCAGCGCCTCATGGAGGAATGGGATGGCAAGTTCGCGAAGGACGTCCTCAACTGCGGCCACGGCGTCGAGGCCAGCGTGCCCGTTGAGGGCCTCAAACCAGAAGTCATCGGCCCGGACGGAACGCCAATAGCCCAGATCCATCTTCGCCAGTACTCCAAACGGGAGTGCCCGCCGGCGGTCTGGGCATGGGTGCCCTGGGATGGCGATCCCGACGTCATGCTGCCGGTGCCGCAGGGCTGGACCATTCACGTGGTGATTCGCCGCGACAAGACTTCGACCAGGCTCGACGAAATGGAGTCGAACTCAGGGCAAGCGGTCCAGTACCCGATCAGCAAGATCCTCATCGCCACCCCAGAGGCCGGTTGCGTCGCGGTCGACGTGTTCTTCACCAATGACGCCGGCACTGCTCCGCCCACTCCGACTGCTACGACGGGGTGCGTGACCGCCGACTAGGTGGTCCCCTCCTGGTCCGCGACCGGCGTTGTGCATGACGTGTGGTCAGCCAGGGGGAGTAGGTCGGCCTCACCGCGCCGCTGGAGCAAGCCGTCCAGCTCGTCGGGATCGCAGCCGACCGCGCGCGCCAGAGCGGCGCGTGGGCTCGGTGCCACTGGCCCGCCGACCAGTGCGGCCAGACGGTCCACACTGTTGGTTCTGGCGACCCGCTGCACGGCGACGGTGGAGTCATGCACGTTGAAGGCGAACACCAGAGTGTCGGCGAGCTGGGCGTCCAACGCGGTGGCGATCGCGCGCAGCGATCCCACGCCGGCGCCGGTGGCGGAGAACAGCCTCCAGTACACGGTGACGTCGCAGGGTGTGCCGGTGAACGTCCGCTCGCTGCCAGGATGCACTCCGAGGGCGGTCGCGGGGGCCGCGTGCAGCTTCTGCCCCGAGCCGCGCAGCAGATCAGCGGTCACCGGATACGCGATGCGAAACTCATCCGGGCGGGGGTGAAAGACACCGCGAACGGAGTTCAGCGCCGGCACCGGGGGCCACCCGTCGGCGGCGGTCCGCCGCCGCACCGTGCGCTTGTCGACGACGAAGGCCGGGGCGCCCATGTAGCTCCGGATGGAGCTTTCATTGACGTCCGGCACGTTGGCCAGGATGTCAGCGATGACGTCCGACGTGGCGATGGAGCCGCCGGCCGCGTCGATCCGCGCGGCGATCTCGGTGAACAATCCGCCGTATTCGTCGAGGCCCCACCTCCTCAAACCCCAGGTGGTGCGGGTGGCGCGGCTGAACCGGGAGTTGTCGTGCAGCGCCTGGCGTATTGCCGCCTCCGCGTGAAGGGCACCGGTGAACTCGGCGATCGCCGCCGGTGACATCGGCTCCCCGCAGACGTGCAGCGCCGCCTGGGCCAGCTCGGCGGCGGTGGAACCCCACCTGACCCACTGTTCGCCGAAGCGGCGCAGCCCTGGTCGACTTTCGACGAACTCGAGTGCCGTCTCCGACGCGATACCCAAGCTGCCCAGCTTCGTTGTCAGCGTTGTGGTGGTGGGGGCACCCCAGCGGGTGAGCGCATCGTCGATCACCGCGACCGCCGAGTCCACGATGTCGGTGGTGGTCACCGCCAGCCACCCACCATTGCGCTCGGCGTACGGGCCCGCCAGGTGCAGCAAGATCTGCCCGGCGTCATCGGACAGGTTCACACCGAAGCCCTGTAGCGCCGCCTCGGCATCTGGCTTTCGCGTCAACGTGCCAAGGAGCCGGCCCAGCTGTTCGGCGCCCTCGGTGATGACTGCGTGCGACGGCTCCGGGAGCAGACTCTTGAACCTGGCGTACGCCCGCGGGAGGTTGCGGGTCACGTTGATCTGGGTGACACCGAGCTGCTCGGCGGTCACCGGCACCGTCTTGGGATGCAGTGCCCAGCCCCGCGCTGCCAGCAGCTGGTAGTCGTAATCGGTCAGCCGATCGACGAGCAGCGACACTGCTGTGGTGACGTCCGCCCCGACGTCGGGCGGCAAGATCGCCTGCGCGCGGGCAGCTGCCTCCCACCCCGCGATCAGGATGGCCCGGACGGTCCCGATGCCACCTTTCGGACGGTTGACCAACGACTCGATGGTCTCGTCCGCGAGATCGGACCACACCTGGAAACGGTCGCCGTAGAACGTCTCCGCGCGGCCAGGGAGCCAGTCGTAGGGCACAGGCAAGGGTGCGATCTGGTCGAAACCGTCGAGCAGCTCCCGCACTGGGGTCTGCGTCGAATCGCAAATGGAACGCCACCACTGGGCGGCATCGGGACCGATGCCGGCGGCGGTGTTCACCATGGCAATTCTTCCAGCTTCGCGCCCTACACCCCGCCGTCGCCTGGGCGGCCGTTCGTCTCAGTTCTTGGTGGCGGCCCACTCGTCGAGGCGCTCCGGGCGCAACCGACGTTTGTCGAACTGGAGCTGCTTGCCCTTATTCAGATCGAGCGCGATCTGCCGCAGTTCCTCGGGCCCGGTGCCGCCCCATTCGTTGCGCAGCGCCTCCACCATCAACGCGTCAGGATCGAGCTCAAAACCGCGGCTGCGCAAGTAGGTCAGCGCGTGGATGACCTCCGATCGCTCGCGCTTGTCGATTAAGCCTTGGTTACCGACCGCGAGCCCGGTGAGATCACGGATCGCCGCCCGCAGGGCTGCCGGCGCCGACGCAATAGGCGCGATCTCTCGTCCACCGAGGTGTTCGGGGTTGAAAGCAGTCACCCACGGGCCGTGGTGCGGCACCCCAGGAAAGCGTGACGGTCCGTTCGCGTAAACAACGACCAGGCCCTCGATCCCGCCGCGGCGCTCGACCTCCAGGACCTCGGAAAGGTTCAAGAACGTCGCAACGACCGTGCCTTCCGGGCGGCCATAGAACCGCGACTTCGATGACGGCGACGTCACCCTGATCCCCAGCTCGTGGAGGCGGTTCTCCTCGATGCTGCGGGTGTCGGGTGCGTGGATGGTGGCGCTGTCACCGGCCCATCGCAGAGCCTGTGCGAGGGCTCGGGGGAAGGGCTCATGGGATTCGACGTACGCGCGGCGCATCCTTTGACCCTAGAACCGGCCGCCGACACGGCCCGCGACGGCTACGCGGCGCGGTGGCCGATGATGCTGATCGACGACACCGCGAAGTCGTTCAGGTCACCGGTCTTGGGGGTGTCGGAGGCAATGACACCACCTTGCCCGGGAATGGTCGTGGTGTCGGCAACCGGACCGGTGGGTGTGCCGAACTCGGTGATCGTGATGGTCATCGCGGACGCCAGAACCGGCGGCTGCACCGGCGTGACCACTTCATCGCGCAAGTTCTTGGTCTGCTGCGTCAGCCGCGTCTCGTCGGGATCGTTGAACTGGTACTCGACGGTCGCCGCGGTCTTGTGCTTCAGCCACTCATCCGAGCCGTCCGGATTGACCCGGTTCCAGCCGGGCACGATGGAGACACCGGTGACGACATACCAGTTGTCGAACTCCACACGCAGGACCGTGCCGGGAACTCCGTATGCCGGCACGCACATCCACGCGGTGTTCACATCGGTGTCGAAGGCCTGCATCGGATCGGTCGACCCGGCAGTGCACCGACTCGCGGCGGACTTGATCCCGATGGGCCCGTCAGCAGCCGATGCACCGGGATCCGCCGGAGCCGGAGAGGAGGGCGGCTGCGCAGTCATTGTCGGCACCGAGTACGCCGGCGTCGTTGATGCGGTAGTCGACGATTGCTGTTCTCCACCACTCGGTAGGACCAAGACGACCACAACCAGAACAACCACCACCGCGGCGGCGATCGCACCGAGCCGATGCGAGCGCCGGCCCCCGTCGAACCACCCGAACTGCCACCACGGCTTGTCCTTGCCGCCATCCAGATCGACATCCCCAGCGCCCGGGTCAGGCACTGCAACGTCGTCATCGTCGCGATGGACGTAGGCGCCCCGCCCGGTTCCCGTCAACAGACCGTGATCGGCGGGACCCGTCATCACGCGGCCCAGCTCGGCCAGATCGGACTGCTCCTCATCGGTGAGGTCGCGATCGCGGCGATCATCACCGTCGTACGCCGCGTAGGCCGCGTCGTACTCCCCGGCGCCAGCACCGAGATCGGCGTCATCGGTGTTAGGCATCCACTCGCCGTAACCTTCATCGGAGTTCGACGCGAACTCAGCGCTCACGTCCTCGAACAGTTCCGGGTCTGCGAGCAAGTCATCGGCGATCTGGTCTGCATGGCGGTGATACAGATCGGACATATCGACATCACTTTCGGGGCCTGGAGCCGCACGCCACTCCGAGTCGAGAGCGTTACCAGCGTCGGGGAATTTTATCCCGTCCGGCCCAGAGAACCCGGTCATGCGGCCGCACCAGTTCCGGCGAACACATCGGCGCCGACGCGGCCCCACCGCGCCTCAACACAGGCCCGATCCAGATCATCGCGATCTGACTCCACCGCCTCGCGCAGTCGAGTCAATGCGCGCCGCAGACGCGACTCCAGCTTGTTCTCCGTGACACCCAACACCGCCGCGACTTCACGCACCGGCAGTGCGGCGTCACCACCAAACCGGATCTTCAGAGCACGGTGATCCTGCTCGACCAGAACACCGCGAGCCAGCGCCCAATCCAGGAGAACATCGGCGGTCAGGTAGGTGTCAACTTCGGCGTGCACATCCTCGCCGGCGACATCTTCAAACGACGGCTCCGCGGAGCACAGCGGCGCCTCATGCAGCTTCGTGACAGTGCGCAAAGTAATCCAGTACAGCTGCGCGTCGGCGTGCTTGTGCGTCGGCTTCACCGCCGGCAAGGCACGGGATAGGAACGCATCAACGGTGACCTGGAAGCGCTCCTCCAGGGAATCGCCGGGAGCGTGCCGCGCAACAGAGGACAGCATCACTGCCTTGGCTCCGAGCAGCACGGTCGCGGCCAGGCCGACGCCGCGGCGATGCTCAGCAAGAAGCAGAGCCGTCGATGTGGTGTCCCGGCCACCGAGCGCGTCAAAGAGTTGCTCGATGCTGACGACATCTACGGCGCGCAGCCAGTCGGTGACGTGCGCGCGGTGGGAGCGCAGGCCGGCAGTGCGGAGCGCATGCTCACGAAGCGCGGCGGCCGGGCGGGGGAGGGCAAGAGGTTGAGTGGTCATCGCCAGTCTCCTGAAGGAGTCGTGGTGCGCCAGTGCGGCGCAGCTGATGACCACAGCCTCGGAACCAGTTGTGAGCTAACCGTCAGCTACGACGTGAGCGACGGCGTGAAAGCGCCCCCGCAGAACTTCTCACGCATGTGATCTACGACACAAAACGAGGTCTCACACGTCGCTGATCAGCGCGCATGGGATGCCTGAGGGGTGCGCGACCGTAATTCCCAGTTCTCACGCGACGGAAAATCCAGGGCCCGAATTTCACGCTCACAGCACACTGATGGTGGACGTGCGCCCAGCGTGCGCGTCGATGAGCGGGCGGCGTGCACCCGGTCGTGCGCGTCATGTGCGCGGAACGTGCGCGGCTCTGCTGATAGCTGGTCATGCGCCCTGTGCGCGGCTCGTGAGCGGTCGCGCACAATTCATGTGCGCGACCTGCGAGGAAGTTATCGGCAACGGTTGTGAGGTCACATTCACACGGTTGACCTGCGAAAATAGCGCCAGCTACGTTCCCTCGGGTGGGCTACGCTGTCCTTATCGCTCCGCTGCACGGCCAGCGTACCCCCCCTGTCAAGGGGGGTTCAGCAAATCAGATACGCAGCAGGGTGCCCATCTTAGGGACGCGCTATTCCCAATAGCGGGTTAGCTGCTCACGCCCGGAACGAAATTCGACGCCCCGGCGCGCGACGGAAACCGCACCCGCGGCCGGTACTTCACGGATAGAGGCGGCACCCAGCCCCGCTCCCATTCCGAGAAGGACACCCAACCATGGCGACCTCCGCATCAGCTCGCTCGCGCAACATCGACATCAGCCCCGCGATCGCCGCAGTGCGCGCCTACTCACGCGACGTCAAGATCGCCTGCGACGAGCTGCACGACGATCCGTTCGACATGAACGCGCGCGCCGCTCTGCTCAAACTCATCGTCGATGAAAGCCCTGAGGCGGACGCCGCATTCACCCGTGCGCTCGCCGAGAATGGCGCCGGGACTGTGGGAGACTGATTTACCGTGACAGGTAAACTTCCCTCTCAAAGGAAGCACTTCGACGAGCTGGTCAAGCCCCTCGATCGAGGCCTACTCCTGAGCCGCTCCGTCAATATCCTCGGCATCATCGGCGGGCTCTTCGCCGTCATCTCTCTTCTCACATCGCTGTGGCCGGACACCGATCAGAGCGACCCCACACCGGGTAACGCCTCAGTGCCCGCGTCCACACTTGTCACCGGTTTTGCGCGCGATTACGTGACCACATACCTCACGGCGAAAGCGGGCGACGAACAAAAGCTCGCCCACTACGTGACGCTCAAGGACGTGAAGCTGCCGCCGATTGCCGGGCAGTTCACCGACACCGATGTGGCCTTCGCCAAGCAGATCACCACGACCGGCGACGGCGTGGCCCTGTGGACAGTGACGATCTCCGGACTGGTCAACGGAGCTACCACCACAGCACCGCAGCGGACCTACTACCGCGTGCCGATCACCGTGCTCGACGGTGCTCCGCGCGCTACCGCGCTGCCGATGCAAGTGGCCGGGCCCGGAGTCGGCGTCGACTTCCGTTTGGGCTACCGCTACACCGTCGCGGCGGATTCGCCCCTGGCGATGACCGCCACCGGATTCGTCCGCTCCTACTTGACCGGCGGAGCCGATTTCGCGCGCTACGTCACCGCCGACGCCACCGACAAACCAATCCAGCCGGCCCCCTACGCCAAGGTCGACACGGTGTCCATCGACGCGAACGTCAGCGGCAACGGCAGCGGCGCCGACACCGCCGAGGTCTACATCACCGTGGCCGCGCGCACCAAGAACTACACCCTCACCCAGCTCGCCTACCCCCTGACGCTCAGGTCGGTCGAGGGTCAGTGGCAGGTGGTCTCTATCGCCTCAGCGCCGCTGCTGCAGACACGGCCCGACACTCCGCAGGACGACAACGCCACCACCTCCACATCGACGACTCCGCCGCCACCACCGACGCGCGGCTGAACCCTCAACCGAGATCGAAAGGAACCCTCCAATGACCGACCTCCAGGTCCTCCTTGAGAACATCCGCGTCGTCGCCGTGGGCTGCGCCGGCACGCTGCTGCTGCTCTGGGGAATCTTCTACTTCTTCCGAAACCTGTTCGGCGAAGCGGGCCGCAATCCGGTGAAGATCGCCGTCTCGGCGTTGGCAATCACCGGTGCCGCCGGCGTCTTCGCCATGATCCCGTCACTGATCAGCGCCGGCAGCAACACCGGCGAGCAGATCGGCGGCGGTGGCGGCTACTCGATGCCCGCGCCGGCCCCGCTGCTGCCCGCGGCGACCGACCTGACCGGCGACCTGGCGGCCGCATGACCTGGGTGCGCTGGGTGCGTGTCGCCACCTCAGGACGACGCTTCCGGACCTACGTCGGACGCCTCCCCGGTGGGCGCAGACTCCCCGGCGGCGCTCGCCCCATCGAGCAGATCGTGGGGTTCACGGCGACTCTCGTCGCGACCATCTTCGCGACCCGGCTGCTGCCCTATAACGCGATCGCCGTGTTCGGAACCGGGCTCCTGCTCGCCTTCGCGGTCACCGCGGCCCTGAGCCTGATCAAGTACGACGGAGTGCCCGTCCTGGGCAAGGCCGCCCGCGTGGTGAGCCTGATCGTCGACCGCAAGCCGACCGTTCTGGCCCGCGAGGAGCTGGATCGGCAAGCCTCGGCCAACCCGCACGCATTCGTCATCGACGACACCCCCCTCAACGCCAGCTGACCTCCGCAACGCCACACCTGCATACGAAGGACCCGAGCGCACCGTGAAGCTCCGCCAGCCGACCGCAGCCCGCCGCCACCATCTGCAGTGGACCCACCACGGCGGCGTCTTCGCCACCTACTTCGTCGAGGCAATCGACTACGGCCTGCGCCAACCCGAAGACAAAGCCGGCGTCGCAGACGCGCACGAATCGCTCATCCTCAACTGCCCCGACAACACCTTGCTGCTGAGCCTGCAGGCGCCGCTAGATCTCGTCGACGTCATGAACCGATCACTCGATCGCGTCGACCTGCACCGCACCCCGGACTACATCAAGGAAACCCTCGCCGGCTACAAGCGCATCGCTGAGATCGCCCCGCTGACCCGCATCTACACCATCACCTTCCCTCTCGGGAAGAGCGCGCTTCGCGGAGAACCCTCCGCCCGCGACGTCGCCGAGCAGCTCGCCGCCGCCGAGGAGCTGCTCACCGTCATCGACCCCGAATCGAACTTCCGGTTGCAGCCCGTCCCCGAGGGGCTGCTGCCTTTCATCTGGAACCACAACCTCATGCGTGGCTCGGCACTCGAACACGCCCCGCACAACCCAGCCAACGCCTCACCGAGCACGACGGCCCCCACCCCGTACTTCCTCCCGGGCATCCTCGACGAAGGCGCCCGCACCGAGAAGTCCTTCCGCCGCAGCTTCGACCCCATGCTCAAAGCCATGATCCGGCTCGACGAGGGCGAGGTCATCAACAGCTACCAAGCCATGTTGACCCCGATGTCGTTCCCACCGGCCATGGGATTCCCCGGCCATTCCGAGTTCCTGTCCGTGCTCGACGGGATCCCCGACGTCAGCGTCGACTGGGCCATGCGCGTGCGCCGCCGCGACCGTGAGTCCGCGATGCAACTCAACGAAAAGGTGCTCGGCAAGCTCGGCGTCCAGCTCGGCGAACGCGACACTGACGTCGGCTTCCACACCCAAGAGCTGCGACGCAAAGTCGACACCCTGGCTGCCTACAACGACAGCCTCGCCACCAACGAGAACGCTGAAGAGGTCGAGTTCACCACCGTCCTGGCCGTCGGCGCCCCCACCCAAGCTGACCTGACCCGCAGCATCGGAACCCTCAAAGCCAAATTCCGTCGCCTCGGCATCCGCGTCGACACCCCCCGCGGAGCCCAACGCAAGCTCTGGATGATGCTCAACCCCGGCGCGCCGGCCGACAGCGTGTACACCGACTACCAGCACGTCACCGCCACCCCCGACTGGGCGGGATTCGTTCCCTTCACCACCGCGCGGCTGCTCGACGACACCGGCCCGATCATCGGCGTCAACCTCCTGTCAGGACTCTTCGAGCCGCTGCACTTCAACTTCCTGAACAAGGTGCTCTCCGACATCAGCCCGGCCATCGCCATCGCCGGCGAACTCGGCTCAGGCAAGAGCTACTTCACCAAGACACTGATCAGCATCATCGCCGACCTGCTCGGACAGTTCCTCGTCATCGACCGATCCCAGCAAGGCGAGTACATCCCACTGCTGCAGTCGATCCCCGGATCGGTCCTGATCACCCTCGACGACCCCCGGTTCACCCTCGATCCGCTGCGGCTGTTCAACGACCCGCACAAAGCCCGACGCATCACCCTCGACACCATCCTTCCGCTGCTCAACATCCCGGTGGTATCCGCGCCAGGCACGCTGCTGGCCGAAACACTGCAACCCGAACGCCGCGCCGCCCACCACCTGCGCTCCCTGGCCGACGTCCGCGACTACCTGGCCCGCCAGGCCGAGCGCTCCACAGGCCGCGACGCCGACGACCAACACGCACTCGTGCGCGCCATGGACGCCGTGGAAGCCCCGGTGCTCTTCGACCGGGCACTGCCACCCATGCCGCTCACGGCCACCGCGACCGTCGTGCGGACCCACACCCTGGCGCTGCCCACCGTCGACGAACTGACCTTGACCCACGCCTACGCGAACCTGCCGTGGCGCAAACGGCTCGGCCACACGCTCTACGAACTGGTCGGGCTCTTGGCGCGCGACCAGTTCCTCAAGCCGGGCCGCTTCGGCGCCCTGGTCGTCGACGAGGCCTACCACTTCACCGCCACCACCGTCGGCAAGCAGATCGTCGAAGAATTCGTCCGGGACGGCCGGAAACACGCCGCCGGCATCATCTTGTCCTCGCAAGATCCCAAGGCCGACTACGCCTCCACTGCGCACAACCTCATCCCCAACCGCTTCGCCTTCCGGCAACGCCACACCACCTTGGCGACCAACAGCCTGGAGTGGCTCGGCGTCGACATCGAGCGCGACGCCTACCTCATCAAGCAGCTCCGCGAGAACACCTCGCCGCCAGTGGGACGCGGCGAGACCGTCGCCCCCAACCGCCGCGGCGAGTGCTTCATCGCCGACGGCCGCGGCCGCATCGGCCGAGGAAAGATCTTCGGACCCGCCCGCGAAGACCGCGCCCGCGCGGTGTCCACCACACCCGAGCAGGTGACGATCTAGTGCTCGCCGCCGCCTTCTTCCGACCCGGCTGGGACCCCACCCTGCCCACACTCGGCCAGCTCTTCGCCCACGGCTGGGCACTGTCGAATGCCACCCGCCTGCGCCGGTTCACCATGCTGCCGATCTACCTGCAACTGTGCCTGTGCCTGGTCGCGCTGCTCTTTCCCGCCGAAGCACACGCTGCGATCGGGCCCCAAAGCCCCCTGCTCTACGTCCTCGGGGTCACCGACTCCTACGGCGTCCCGCTGTCGCGCTACGCCATCTCCACCGACTACGGATCCATCCTCGACGGCGGATCCCAAGCCGTCCTGGCCACCCTGCTCGAAGCAGAAGCCGGACTGTTCGTCGTCATCGGCGGCGTCGCCATCTGGTTCCTCATGTACGTCATCAGCTTCGGGTTCCTGCCCGACCTCGTACAGCCCGTGGCATCCGTCGTCCAGGACTACGCCGGCCAGATCCTGCCCGGCGTCGCCGCGATCGCCGCGATCGTCGCCGCCACCTTCGTCGCGGTGAACATCCTGCGCGGAAACCTGCCCCGCGCCGCCTCCCAAGGCGCGGCCGCCGTGCTCATCGCCCTCATCGGCGGAGCCCTGGTCTACTCACCCATCAGCTGGGTCATCTCCGACTCCGGGCCCCTGGCCCAAGGACGCGACGTAGCGGTCAGCCTGGGCTCGAACTCCGTGGCAGGCCTCGACAACACCTCCGACACCCTCAACCGCCTCGAAGGGACGCTGGCCACCTCGTTCGTTCGCCGGCCACTGCAGACCTGGAACTTCGCCGGGCAGCCCGACAGCACCCCGAGCTGCGCGGCGGCCTGGAGCGAGGGAGTGAGATCCGGGGACCCCGACAACATCAAGGACGGCATCCGGGCATGCGGTGCCTCCGACTCGGCCGCGATGAAAGCGACCGCCGACAACCCCAGCCCCGGACAGTTGGGCACCGGGGTCCTGATGCTGATGTTCATCGGCATCTTCGCGCTCTTCTGCGCCGTACTCGGATTCCACATCGTTCTCGAGTTCTTCCGCGCCGTGGCCAACGCCTTCAAGCTGTTGTGGGGCTTCGCTGTCGGCGTCATCCCCGGGGGACCCCAGGCGTCACTGGTGAACACGTTCGTCGCCATGCTGTTCTCCGGCGTGGCGATGTTCGGCTACATCACCATGACGATCTTCATCGGCGAGATCGTGACCGTCGTCTTCCGCCAACAAGGCAACGGCGTCGTGGCGATGATGTCGGCCCTCATCCTGATGATGGTCGCCATCCGGCTGGTCTTCGCGATGTCCAAGAGCCTCAAACAGTCCAGCGCCAACGTCGCCTCAGGGGTCATCAGCAGCGTCGGCGCCGCACCACCGCCGCCGACCACGAACATCCTGCAGGAGAAGGCCGGAGGATTCCTGCGCGACAGCAGCGTGGTCGCCATGGGCCTCGGCGCCACCATGGCCGGCGGCGCGCTCGCCGCCCGCTCACCGTCGGCCTCGCACGCCCTGCACGTCGTCGCACCGTTCGTCCGCGGGGGACGCAGCTCGATGGTCCGCCATCTCGACCGCGGCGCCGACATCTACGAGAACAAGAAGGCCGCCGAAGCTGCAGCAGCCGATAAAGCCGCCAAAGAGGCCGAGAAGGAGCAGAAAAAAGCGGCCAAGCAGGGCAGCGCCCCACCCACCGCGTCCACGGCGACGGCGCCGCCGGCGACAGCAGCATCTACACCCAGCAACGGGGCCCCCGCGGCGACCGGTAACGGTGGGGGAGCGGCGCCAGCACCGCAGAGCGGATCGGCGCCGGCGACCACACAGTTCAGCGCCGCACCCGACAGCGGGGACGTGGCATCGTCGCAGGCCACGCCGCTAACGGCCAACGACCTCCAGCCCCCGGCGCCCTCAGCGCCGCCATCGGCACCCAGCCCTGGGTACAGCCCGCCAGGAGGCAACCCCGCCGGCTCCGGGCCCCACGACGGACCACCCCCCGCGCCCAGAACGGGATCCGCGGCACCGCTTCCCGACTGGGGTAACGGTCCTACCAGCGACGATGACACGTCCCTACCGTCGGGGCCGGCGCCCGGGCCCGCCGGCGCCGAAGCGGCGCCACCCTCACCGTTCGAGCCGCCAGCGCACCCCGCACCGCCACCCGCTCCGCCGGCCACACCGCCTGCCACCGGATCCACCCGGCCCCTGCCGCCACCCCCAGGGCCCCGACACCGCGATGAAGGAGACGCCCCGTGACCTCACCGGACAACGAACCACGTCGCCAGTCGGCGCTACGCGGACTGCTCGGCGCCGCCGCCGTGCAGGGGACCCGCAAGGTCGCCGTCTCCGCGGGATCGGCCGTCGTCGGTGCCGTTGGATGGCCCGTGATCCTCGCCGTCGCCGCAGTCCTGATCCTGCTGGCCCTCGTCCTGGTCATCACCGCGATCGTCGCACTCAGCCGCATGTCCGATCAGCAGCAAAACTTCGCCTACCAGTGCGAATCCCGGCTCGGCTATTCCGTCGGCAACACCGCGGCACTGGCCGTCGTCCCCCGGCTGGCCACCTCGGTCCCCTTCGACCAGGCCCCGTCGACAGCCTGGGAGACCTCGGCGCTGCAGCCGGCGACGACCACCAGCGCCACCACCACGACCGCCACCCCGACGTCGACCCCCACCACGGCAACCACCAGCGCAAATAGCACGTCCCCCGCCAATCCGTACGCAACGCTGACCCCACCACCCACCGCGGACGCCAACACCACGGCATGCGCAAACGCCGTGCGTAACGGCGATGTCGTCGGCCCCCCGCTGACCACACCAGGCGATGAGATCGGCCGGCAAGCGGCCACCCTGGCCAACAACCAGGTCGGCCTACTGGCAACCGACGCCGACGGAAGTACCGCTGGCCCCACGAATGAGGCCTTTTCGGCAGCTAACTTGGTCAGATACGCCTACTACCAGGCCACCGGGGGAGAGGTCACCTTGCCCAAGGACGTCGCACAACAGATCGACACTGGCGATCGCGTCGACCCGAGCGCGATCAGCCCCGGCGATCTCGTGTTCTTCAACTTCACCCCCACCCAGGGACCGACCGCCGTCATGATCGCCATCACGCCGACCCTCGGCATCGACGCCACGACCGTGAACCAGCCGATCGCCGTAGGAGTTCTGCCCACCGGCAACATCATCATCAAGCGACCCCGCACCCAGACCCACCAGGAGGTGCCGACCCCGTGAGCGAAGAGCAGCTCGCCGAGACCTCCGCACCCCCGCTACCTCCAGGCATCGGCACATCCCCTGACACCGGCTCCCGCGACAACCGACGGGCCCCGATCCTGCCGATCACGCCGCGCCTACCCGGCGGCCCGGCCGCACCACCAGCACAGCAGCAACCGCCGGCAACCACGCCGACCGCCCCAGCGGCCGCGCAACCCGCAGCCACGAGTACGCCCGCGCCAGGACAAGCAGCACCGGTCCCGCCGCCAGGCACACCGGGCGCCGTCCCTCCGCCGGCCGCCAGCGACCCCGCCGCCGCGGCCGAACCCGCCGGCGGCACCGACGATCACGGCCACGATCACTCAGAAGGCGCCGACGACACAGCGGCCACCCCCGACGACGCGGCGGCCGACGCCGCCAAGCCCCCGATCAGCGCGCAGGACGCCGCCGGAATGCTCTCCGGCCTGGCCGAACCGCTGGCCAGCCTGCCGTCGGCACTGATGGGCATCGGCTCGGGCCTGCTCGCGCCCTTCGGCCAGATCCTCAACCAGTTCGGCCAAGGCAACCCGGCCATGCCGAACTCCAGCGGCTTCCCGCAAGGTGTCCTCGATCGACTCGGCTCCACCGATGCCAGCACCGGCATGCAAGGGCAAGCCGGAGACGCCTACCAGTCCGACGTCGACAAACAAGCTAACCAGGCCCGCGCCATGGACAACCTGGAGCGCAAACTGCGTTCCTCCCTTGAAGATTCGGCGTCGAACTCCACCCTCGGCCGCGACAAGATCGAACAGATCATCAACCAGGTCAAGTCCGCCCTGCAGGCAATGGGGCCCATCGCCAACACCCCAATGGGTCAGTTCGGCGTCCTGACCACCATCGCCCAAGGGCTCCAGCAAGCTGGAGCGGTCCTCACCGATGCGATCGGCAAGGACTCACTCAACGCCGGCACCATCAAATCGATGTCCGCGGACTACCTCAAGGACCTCAACGCCAGCGGGCCCGACGACCAAGAGCAGCAGCAGCTGCTCGCCGCCGGCGGACCCAAAGCCTGGGCGATCAAGGCTCTCGCCGCCAACGGCATCACCGACCCCCGCGCGGTCGCCAACTGGTTGCCCGGCCTGATGACCATGGGACAGCGGGAGTCAGGCAACAACCCCCGAGCCGTCAACGGCTGGGACTCCAACGCCGCCAAGGGAACCCCGTCCAAAGGCTGGATGCAAACCATCGATTCGACGTACGCGGCCCACTGGCGCCCGGGAACGTCACGCGACATCTTCGATCCCGTCTCCAACGCCGCGGCCGCCATCCACTACATGATGAGCAGGTACTCGGTGTCCGCCGACGGATCAGACCTGATGTCCAAGGTGCAGCAAGCCAACCCCTACGCATCGCCGAAGGGTTACTGATATGACGAAAACCGAAACAGCACAACGCAATCCAGGACTCGCCGCCATCGTCGCGGTGCCCGTGGTGATCGGCGCGTTGTGGTTCAGCGGCGCCGCCACCGCGACGTCGTGGGCACTGCGCAACGGATACTTCAGCACCACCAACCCGCTACTGGCCCTGCCCGGAGCCAACCCCCGCGGAGCCGGCCCCACCGTGCTGACCGTCGCCGCACTGGCCGCCATCGCCATCGGCATCGTCGCCGCGGTCATGATCGGGATCCGGATGGCCGCACCGGTTCAGCACGACCCCGACGACCGCCGTCCCGTCCCCTCCGTCGCCGCCCCCGTCCTGGCCGCCACCGCGCTCACCGGCGGTGTCCTCATCCTCGCGCTGATCCCGTTCATCCCCGACCTGATCGCCGCAGCGATCGGCGTCATCGCGGCCTACGGCGTGGCCGACCTGCTCACCGAGAAGCTGCGCGAGCGCCGCGAACGCGCCCGCTACCTCAACGAAATCGAATGGGCGCTCTACCCGTATCTCGGCTACGACGAGCTGCCACGCCGACGCCTGGTCGCCATCACCGAATGGGACGAGGAAGTCGAAGGACAACCAGAGAAACCCAAGACAATCCTGCTGGCCTATCGCGGCCGACGCGAAGAACTCAAGCCCGAACTGAGCCGCCGACTCGACGATGCGGTCGGCTCGCACTACACGCTGTCCTACGCGACCACCGACCAGCTGATCACCGCCAGCCTGGCCAGCGTCAACACGGAGTCCCCCACCGTGCGCGGACTTCGCGAGCAGATAGCCAGCACAGAATTGTTCGCCTCCGGCGCCACGGTCACCGATGTGCAGTACAGCGAAAGCGGCGACATACGCCAATTCACCGTCCATCACCAGATCGGCGCGAAACTGTCTGGCACGGACCGCCTTCGGTCGATCGCTCGCAAGATCAGCGACCTGCTTCCCGGCCGATGGCGCGCCACCCGCTGCGATCACCTCGCCGGTACCGCCGTCTTCGAGCTGCGCCCCGAGCTGCCCACCAAGGTCTACCCGCCCGTCCAGGCGCCGGTGTCCACCGTGGAGCAAGCGTGCGCCACCTACGACCACGCCGCCATCCCCCTGGCCGTCGACGAAGAGGGCACCGTCATCGAATGGAACCTCAAAGTCAACCCCCACATGCTGCTGATGGGACCCACCGGCACCGGCAAGACTGCCACCATCCACAACGCGATCGTGCAGGCCGCCCGCCTCGGGGTCCGCATCTTCATCATCGACTTCAAGGGCGGCGAGTTCACCAGCTACCGCACCTATCCCAACGTCGTGGCCGTCCTCACTGAACCGCACGAAGCAATCGCCTTGGTCAACACCATCTACAAGGAGATGCAGCAGCGCTACAACCTGTACAAGCGCAACCGCCGGGCCCTGTCCACCAAAGAGCCCTTCATGATCGTGTTCGACGAGTACACCGAATTCCAGGAAGCCATCAAGACCTTCTACGCCAACACCAAGGAGAAAGGCGCACCCCGGGACTGCCCGACGCTGCGACAGTTCTCCTCACTACTGCGCCTGGGCCGCACCAGCCGCTTCCACTGCGTGGCCGCCCTGCAGCGCGCCGACGCCGACTTCCTCAAAGGTGAGGCCAAAGACAACTTCACTCAACGACTTTCGCTGGGCAAGCTGTCCACCCAGGCCGCGATGATGATCCACAACGACGCCAACGCCGGACGCACCGTCCCGATCGGCGTCCGCGGCCGCGGCACCGCCCTCAACCGCGCCGGCTGGCCCACCGAAGTGCAGGCCTTCTACGTCCCCGACCCCTCAGACCCCGCCGACGAGGACGAGAAGCAGATCGTCGACGAGCTGCGCCCCCCGGTCGCGCTCTACGAACGCGGCATCGTCATGCCGCCGGAGACCGATCCGACCACCCAACCCGAGGGCTTCGGCACCTACCAGAACCTGCCCCTGCTCAAGGCCGCCGACTACCCCCACTTCGACCCGCACGCCGCCGGCTACGCACCCCCAGGATGGCTGGACTTCCAGGACCGCGGCGTGGAATCCATCTTCGGCAACGCCCCCGGCGGCCCCCGACCCGCGTCTGCTGCAGAGTTGGCCGAAAGCTACGTCGACCTCGACGTCGAAAGCCGACGCGTCGACGTCAGCGAGCTGGAGGTCGGCGACTACCTCTGCCACCCCGAGACCGGGGACTGGGCCATCCTCGACGAAGAACCCAGTCCAGGAGAGGACCCGGACACCACCGTGCTCATCCTGCGCGACGCCTTCTCCGGTGAGCGCGAGGAAACCGAAGTTGCCAGCGACGCGACGATCGAGGTCAAAGACCTCGCCGAAACCCATCTGGCGGCCGTATGAGCACCCCCAACCGACTCGGCAAATCCAACCATCAAGAAAACACGCGTTGACGTGCAGAAAATTGCCGGGTATCGCCAATAATGGAAACATCAGGGTTAACGAAAGGAGCCTCCACCGGTGGCTAAGAAGAACGACTTCACCAAACGCGCCAACGAGCTGCTCACGGCGCGATTGGATCCGGTCAAGCGCCTCGGCGAGCTGCTCGACGCCAAGGCCGAGAAGGAAGCCGAACTCAAGAGCCTGGACTCCGACATCGAGAAGGCCGCCCAGTCCTGCATTGAGGCGGGATGGAAGCCCGCCGAGCTGACCGACCTCGGTGTCCCTCGGGCAGCACTTCCACGCCGTCAGACCCGCACGGCAGCCCTGGAACCCCGCACCGACAGCAAGGATCAGCCCAGCGGCGGGGAGGGCGCCGCAGGCGGCGCCGCACCGGACCCCACCCCGTAAATGACGTCAGGCGGCGCAACTCGTGACGAGATCACAGCCATCCTCAACCAACTCCGAGGCCTCCTCGGAGAGGGGACACCTGTGACTGCGCCGCTGCCCTCGACCATTCCCGACGACGTTGGCCAACGCCTGGAGGCGCTGCCCAACGGCCTAGGCGACTTCATCGAGAAGCTGGTGCTCTCGCGGAAAAGTCAGGCCCAGATCAGTGCAGCGCTCGCCGAAGTCGACCCGTCGCTGGTGCCGGTCGTCGACGAGTCGGGTGCCCACGTGAACGCCGGCCGCGAGGACATCGACAACACCACCAACCAGTACGTCAGCCGCGACGACGCACTCACACCCGTGGAGAACACCCCGATGGGGGCCATGGCATCGCTGCAGAACAAGGCTGACGCTGTAGCCAACGGCTCCAACGCCGTCCGCACCCAGATGCCGCCGGCCGAGATGCGTCGTGTCCTCGTCGACGCCTTGGCCCAGAAGTACTACCAGCAGGCCAAGTCCGCCGGCTCCGGCATGCCGGGCATGGGCGGTGGCTCCGGTGGCGGCATGGGCGGCGGACCCGGCGGCGGCATGGGAGGCGGATCTGGAGGCGGCGGCGGTAACCCGCTGAGCGCCCTGTCCGGGCTGTCCTCAGCGCCGGCCAGCATGCTGTCATCGCTGTCGTCGGGCAAGGGCGGATCCGAGGGCACCCGCCTGGCCGCGCGGGCCACCCCAGACGGTGCGCTACCGCAAGGCGTGGCCCCCGAAAAAGGCTTGCAGCGCAACACAATCCTGCTGGCCCGCGCGATCAGCGCCGCGTTCCCCGAGATCTCCGACATCGGCGGATACCGCCAAGACGCACTCAAGTGGCACCCCAACGGCTTGGCGATCGACGTCATGATCCCGAATTACTCCAGCGCAGAGGGCAAAGCGCTCGGGGACCGCGTACTGGCCTTCGCCATGCAGCACGCATCCAGATACGGCCTGGACCATGCGATTTGGCGACAGACGATGTACACGCAGGGATCGTCGCCGCGGGGAATGGACAGCCGCGGAGGAGACACCGCGAACCATTTCGACCACGTGCACATCGCCACAGAAGGCGGCGGCTACCCCACCGGAGGGGAAACCTATGCCCTCTAACCGCTCCGCACTCCCCAGCTCCCGCGCTCACCGCTTCACCGCACCCGGAGGTATGTAGGCCCGTGACCGACAACAAGTTCAGTGACCTGACCCATTGGGAACCGCTCCAAACGGTCGGCTTCGGGATGGGTTGGTCACCCGGATGGCGACCCGAGGGCCAGTCGTGGAACATCGGCACCAACGACACCTACTGGGACACCGTGCTCGGGCGGGCGCGGGAGGCGTACGGCGACCCCAACATCCGCTTCGACAACACCGACGACACCTCATCTGGACGCCACCTGGTCTTCGGCGACGGCACCAGGTTGCCCGCCGACGGCACCCTGGCCTACCGGGACAGCGCCAGCAATCAGAACTGGATCAACAACGGTGACGGCACCTTCACCAAGGCCGACGAAAACTTTCAGCCGGTGGGACAACCGTTCCCGCCCGCGGGTTTCCGCAGGATGGCAGATGGCAAGTACGCGCCGGTGGACGCGCGCGGCAATCAGGTAGGCCCGCTCCACAGCCAGGCGCCCCCCAACTTCCCCGGCAGCCCGGCCTGGCACCATTCACCGCTCACTGACCTCTTCACGCCCGTGAACGCCAACGGCGATTACTACGAAATCGATCCCGCCACAGGACAACACAAGTACTTCGACAAGAGCGGCAACCCGATCAGCAAGGAGAAGTACTTCGCCGGGGCGCCGTCCCCCCAGCAGACACCCAACGGGCAGCCCGCACCCGCACCGGGCGCCAAGCCGCCGCTGCAGAGCACCCAAGTAAGCGTGCCCGAGGGCATGAGCACCCCGGAGTACCCCGCCTGGGCCACTGACATCGATCCCGACGTCCCCAACCAGATGACCGGCGTCGTCGTGCGCCTCTACGAACTGTTCGGCAGCGGGACACCGGCCACCAGCGAGTTGCCCGAGTTCCCGTTCAGCACCGACACCGGCGAGCAATCCGGTATCGACGCCTATGACAACGTCAAACCCGACTTCAAGCGCATCGAGTCCGAATTCGACGCCGCAGCACAAGCATTCAAGACCGCTGTCCAGAACTCGGCCAACGTCACCCAGGCCGGCCGCGATGCCATCAACAACGCCATCGGCACCTTCAACTCCACCGCCAAAGCTCTCGACGAGGGTGACTGGGACGGCCTGCTGCAGGCCGAGTCCACCCTGCTGGACACCGTGAAGACCGCAGTGGAGAACGCCGCCAACACCCAGCAGAACGTGCCGTCCAACCCAGCCGGCGGCCCTCCCACGCCGATGGGCCCGGCAGGCGCCCCGGCGCCGGGAATGCCACCCGCGGCGGGGGACCCCTCACTGAGCGCACCGCCCGCCGACGACAAGAAGAGCCTGGAGGATCTCCTCAACGGAGGCATGGGTTCACCGTTCGGCGGGGGAATACCGATGGGCGGCAACCCCTTAGGTGGACTCGGCGGCATGAACCCGCTGGGCGGGCTCGGCGGTGGCGGCAACCCGATGGGTGGCGGCGGCAACCCGCTTTCAGCACTGTCGGATGCGGCCAAGCCGCTGAGCAAGCTCTCCGAGACCGACACCGGCAAGCCCGACGACAAGAAGTCGCCGATCACCCCGCTCAACGCCGGGCCCCAGAACGCCCCGCCGCCGCCAGCCGCGCCGGGTGCAACGCCGGCCGAGCCGGCCGCGGTCGCCGGTGCCACCCCGGGACCGGCCGGCGCGAACAATCAGCCGGCCACCGCCACACCCGCGAGCAACCCCAGCGGAGCCAAGCCCACCGTCACCCTGCCCGACGGCAAGGTCATCGAGGCACCGAACAAGCAGGCCGCCGACGCGGCCCAGAACGCCATCGACAAGGCCTCGCCGGGCGGAGACGCCGCGCAGAAGGCCTACAGCCCGACCGGCCTGGAGCTGCCCGGGGATGGCAAGAACCTCGGCGCCAAGGTCGACCCCTCCGACATGCAGCCGGGGGACGTGCTGAAGTGGCAGGACAAGACCATGGTGGCGGTCGCGCCGGGTCTGGTCGCCGACCCGAGCGAAGCCGGCAAGATCCACACGCTGGAGGAAGTGTTCAAGGACCAGAAGGGCTTCGAAGGCGTCTTCCGACCCACCGAAACCGACCCCACGCTGTCCACGCACACCTCAGCCCCACCGCTGACAGATCCGCAGGCCCCACCGCAGCAGCCGGGTCAAACCCCTCCCGCTCCCGCGGCCCCGCCGTCGGACGAGGCGCCGGCACGTAAGCCGCAGACGCCCCCGCCCACCTCGGTGCCGGCCGAGCCGCCCCCGGACAGCGTCCCGCTGTCCGGCCCCGGGCCGGCCGGCGCCCCGGCGCCCCAACAGCCCGCGCCACCCCAGCCCAGCTCAACGGTGCCCCAGGCCGCGCCGCCGTCGCCGTTCGAAGACGACGCTCCGCCGCCGGCAACGCGCACCACCAAGCACGAACGCATCGCAGCAGGACTGGAATAGCCGCCCCATGAACGCCATAGAGGATCGGAGAGAATCATGACCACCTTCGACATCGCCGACATCGTTGAGCTCGACCCCAGCGAGCTAGGTCCGACAAACTCCATGGAGCTGCTGCCCGGCCTGTGGATCCCCGACCCCGGCGTCAACCAGATGAAGCCGGGTGTCGTGTCTGACAACAACGTCCGGATGCCGCTCTACGCCAGCGACATTCAGGTCACCGTCCCCGGCGCCCTCGGGCCCACCGGGATGCAGGAACTCGGCAAAGGCAGCGGCGTCTGGATTCCTGACCCACGCGCCAACGAGTTCCGGCCCGGGTCCTACACCCCGCCCAAGGGGGAGAGGCCCATCCAGATCGAGGACATCAAATTCCTGCGGCCTGGAGAGCTGGGTCCGCGCGGCTACATTCCCCTCGGTGCCAGCGGGGCGTGGATCCCCGGGCCCGACACCGTGATCAAGGGTGACCGCCCGGCCAGCAACACCACCGATCCCGACAACGAGCACACACAGTCCGACAAGGACGTCTTCGCGGTCAACTACGCCCAGCTGGAAGGGTTCGCGCAGAACCATGATCAGCAGGCAGAGCAGGTCGCACAGTGGGCGAAGACTGACACCGACTTCGCCGAACGGCTGCTGGCCACCCACGGAAAAGTCGCCTACGCGACATATCTGAATGTGAAGGGCTACAACGAGAGTCGTGTTTTCGAGGCAGGCGCCTACGCGCAGCGCAACTCCGACACCGCCGTAGGCCTGCGCGGCGCGATCGACTCGACGAAGGCCACCGACGAGAACTCGGCCAACGCCTTCCGCGCGCCGACCGTCAACACCTAGACACCTGGGGATGTGAGACACGATGTCCGACAACGATTGGTTCGATTCTCCCAACTGGCATGACGCCCACGAAGCGGTGGATCCCGGTGGTGCGGCCGCCGGTCCCGGCGCGATCGGACCCGTCCCGGCCCAGCTGATCAGCAGCACCAGCAGCCCCGGCGACTACCACTACGAAATCGGCGACGACGGCATGTGGCTCTACGTGCCCAACGAGGACCCCAGCGATCCAGGTGGCGCGGCTGCCGGCCCTGGCGCCAGCGGTGGACTGGCTCCGATCAGCAACGCCACCACCGAAGGCGGCCCCGCCAGCACCCCGGCCGGCGCCTCTGGGGCGCCGTTCCAGCTCAATTACTCGGAGTTGGAGAAGTTCGCCGAGGAACACGACCTCAACGCCGCTGAGCTGGCCGAGTGGGCCTCCGGAGACCCCGACTTCGCCGAGCGGTACCTCGCCACACACGGCAAGGTGAACTTCGGCACCTACCTCAAGATCAAAGAGTTCATGGCCAGCAAGCAGATCGCGGGCGCGGCCTTCGCCGAACACAACACGCAGACCTCCAACGCGCTGCGCTTCTCCATCGCCTCGACCAAGGCGCAAGAAGAGGCTAACGCGAGAGCGATCGACGCGACGAGGATGGTGTAGGAAACAACCATGGCCGTCATCCACCCTGATGTGAAAAACACCCTGCTGTACGCGGATACGGTCCATGACCATCTCCTCCGGCACATCGAGAAGATGAAAGGCATCGCCGCCGAGCGCCTTTCGGAGGACAAGGACATCGCCGTCAAAGTCGACATGAACGGGCAGCTGCAAGACCTGTGGCTCAAGCCCGGCATCCTGGACAGCAAGACCGCCGCCGAGATCGCCAAGGAGATCACCCGACTCGTCACCGTGGCCGGACAGGAGACCGCCGAGCAGATCGCCTCGATCTTCCAGGCGGCGCACAACCTCCCTGACTTCGACGAAGTGGTCGCCCAGCAGGAAAACGACCCCAGCGCGGAGCCCGAAATAGCCCGTCAGCCTCGATAGACTCACCTGCGTGAACGAGCAAGCAGCCAAGCTGACACGGTGGCTGCTCGCTGGGAACGGGGCGCTGAAGAACGTCGCCCAGCTACTGACCGAGGCGTTCGGACCCGTTGGCGCGGCCGCTGCGTCCATCGACGCCTCGACGATCACTGCCTACCCGGTCGACCCTGCTACCGAGCCCCAAGGGCATGACTGGACCCGGGCCGAGCAGGGATGGACCCATCCGCTGCGCTCGCAGTTGCTGCCACGAAGCATCTCGGCCTCCCACCACGTCGTCGCCGGCATCACCTCCCGCAACGAGGTCCTGGTGATCAACCTGGCCGCGGTGGGCTATCTCGGCATCGAGGGCGGCAACCCCACCTTGATCATGCGGTCGTGGCTCATGCAGGCACTGTCGAAGACACCCGCAGCAGTTGTCGCCGTCACCGACGCCGCGCTCGCAGTGCCCGGCGCGGAACGGCTGCACCTCGTCGACGACCCGCTGCTGCTTCCCGAGGGGACGTCGCTGCTTCTGAGCACCGAACACACCAACGCACCCGGCCCCGGGAAGCCGCACCCGATCCTCGTGTCCTCGCAGGCCGTCGACGCAGCCAACGTCGTGCTCTGCAACGAGGCGGTAGCCGGCATCTACCTAGCCAATCGCTACTGGCCGATCTGGCGGCGAATGGAAGTTGCCGATCAGCAGTGGCAGCACCTGAAGAACGTCTTGACCCCCACCGCGGCCGCGGCGCCCGAGGGCCCCGGCGAGTCGCCTGCGGGCGCGCAAGGACTCCTCGTCGAGGAGAGCCACTCAGCGGAACGGCAGACTACGACCCTGAACAGCGACGATGACACGTCCCCGCAGACGGCGCCGGGGCTGGGGGCGCCGTCTGCCGATCCGCACCCCAACCCCCTGACCAGCGAATACGACACGTCCCTGACCCTGGTGCCTGACGGGGATGCGGCACCCACCTTCACCGGCGACGCGTCGGCGCCGGGCCATGACGAGCCGCAAGAACCAGGCTCCGCAGATCTCCAACCCCCGGCGCCGCAACACACCTCGGAAACAGCTCCCACCAGCGCGAACGACACGTCCCCGGCTGGACCCGCCGTAGCCGCGGCGGCCACTGAACCCACGCCGGCGAGCCACACGGTGCCGGTGCCTGGAGCGCCGCTGCTAGTCGCCGACGTCCCGCCGCCGTTCGCCGACTTCGCTGACGGCGCCGGCGACAGCAGCGTCGAGGCGATCGCCGCGCTGCCCGGCCGGCCCGCCGAGGAACCCACCGAGCCCGGCCTCTACGTCTTGGGCCCGGTCTACGCTCTCGGCCGCGACCCCGAGACCGGCGAGCCGGTCAAGCACTCCGCGGTGACCCGACAAGGTGTACGCAAACCCGTCAAAGCGTTGATGGCGCTGGCCACTTCCAACGGCGTCACCTCCACGGAATGGGAAGAGAAGATCCTTCAGGTCACCCCGTCCAACCGCCGCCAGCTGCGCACGCAGATCCGCAAGATGATGGGCGGGAGCGACCCCATCCGCAACGACAACCGCGGCCTGCTCGTCGTCGACATGTTCTGCGACTGGAAGGAATTCAACCGCCTCGTCGGTCACACTCCCGAACGCGCCAGCACCGAAGCGCTCACCGCCGCAGTGCATCTCATCCGCGGCGCCCCGTTCGAAGACGTCCCCGACGAGGACTACGCCTGGCGATCGGTTCAGCTACTCAAAGACGAACTCATCGACCGCTGCAGCACTGCGGCCACCGAACTGGCTCAGCGCCAACTAGCAGCCGGCGCACACGCCGCGGCCTACCAGACAGCCCGCCTCGGCCTGCGGGTCTACGCCAAGCGCGAGGACCTCTGGCTCGTGGCCGCCGGCTCGGTCGCCGACACCGAACGCAAGGCGCTGATCTGGGACCTCAAGCAAGCCATCCCCGTGCCCACCCACCCCGAGCTGAAGCAGCTGCTCGCCGCTTCCCGCGCATCGTGACCCCCACCCGCCAGGAGACACCATGACCTCACCCAAAGATCAGAACCCGCAGCAACAGGACCGCTACGAGATCTTCAACCGCAACCGCACCATCGGCGTCTCCACCGTCCCCGGCGGCGCCGTCAACGGCGTCTTCCTGCACGAGAGCGTTCGGCAGATGAACGAACGCAACCTGACCCGAGAGATCCTCTCCGTCGCCAGCGTCGCCTCCATGCGTGGCCGCCTGGGCGTGCGGGAACGCATGGAAGCCGCCGCGGCCGCCAACGGAACGACGGTCCCCGCTTCAGCGTTCGAGGTCCTGCCCGACGCCCCCACCGCCGAGGAATACGAGCAGTACAAGCGAGAAACACTGCGGTACTGACGATGCGCCGAATACTGACCGCCCTGGCCGCCACGGTGATGGCCACCATCGCCGCCCTGGCCACCGCCACACCGGCCAACGCACTGGCCATCACAGCTGGCTTCATGATCACCAGCGGCGGCCGCTGGTGTACGGTCAGCTTCCCTGACCCCCAGAACCCCACCATCGTCTACACCGCAGGCCACTGCTACAAAGACGGCATCACCGAGGTTAGCCTCGGGAACATCAAAATCGGCCAGTTCATACCGGAAATCCACGACCCCGCAACCGATCTGATCGCCATCCGGCTCCACTCCAACATCCCCAGCGAGTACAGCCTCATGTCACGCGAACCCCTGCTGAACCCGTGGGTGCCCAACGAAGGCTCCACGGTCTGCAAATACGGGGCGACCACGCAGGAGACCTGCGGAACCGTGGTTTCGGTGGACGACACCAAGTTCGCCGTTCAGATGCCGGCTGACCACGGCGACAGCGGGGCGCCCATCTACGAAAGACTCAAGCCAGGCAGCAAGGGTGTCCATGTGGTGGGCACTGTCATCTCTGAAGACCCCCGCCGGCCGGGCGTCATCTACTGCTCCACCATCGGCGCCATCAACAATTTCCTGTCCCAGACCTGGGGCACCGACTGGGATATGGATTGACTAGCAGCGCATATCGCACGTCCGCGCCGCCAACGCCGCCGGCGGTGTGACCGCCGCTCTACGCGTACGCCGGATAGCCCTCTGGCATCGGAAGCGGCAGCGGCACAACGGTTCCCCCGTTCTGCTCCGCATAACTGCGGGCCTCGGCTTCTTCATCTGCAGTGAACGCCCGAAACGTGGCCGGCTTGGTCGGTATCCGCACCAGCGTGGTGAAATCCGCGACCGTCACCTCGGCGGAACGCTTGCGCGGGCCCTGGCGAACATGGTGGCTAGTGGGTGTTTCGGTCACGCCGCTCATTGTCCCCGCCAGGTCTGACACCGACATCGAGGCCGCCATCAGTCGGCGAGTTCGGTCAGCCACTGCCCGAGGTCGAGCACATCCACATGTGCAGCTGGGCCCGCGGTGAACTCCGCGATTGTCATCGCCTGGTCGAACCGCGCCTCGAACCGTTCCCGCGTGCTGCGCGCGGCGCGGCCCAGCGCCCAACCATACCGGCGCGTACATCCCGCCTCGTCGGTGTCTCGCTTCTACTTAGCTTAGTTTCGAACCACCGCTGGTGTCCTCGCGAAGGCTGTAACCCAACCTGGTTGTCGAGGCCCCTCATGAGACCGGCTTCGTGACGCTGCTGGTGGTGGTTCACCCTTGCGGCCCCGGCCATCGGCAAATGCCTATCTCATTTCCGGACCCGGAGTCCTTTCTCTAGACCGTGCATGTCGCGGCGGGGTCGCAAGGCATGAGTTCGGTGGGATTAGCCCGTGGTTCTTGCCCGCCCGCACGGATCAACGCCTCAACGTTCTTGAGCCGAGAGTCTCGGCGGCCTCCTCGATGGTCTCGGGCAGGCGTGGCCGCGGCCGGCGGGGTGGGCGGCGCGCAGGACGTCATGGCGCCGATCACCAGACACGCGACACCGACACGCGTGACCGCTCGACCGCGTTGAGACGCCGACGCTTCTGGCCTCACAGCCGTAGCACGCTGGCAGCGAGGCTCACCTTGCAGCGTGAAACGCACGCCGCGCCGAACGACGTCGACGCGCCCGCACGACGGGCATAGCGGCCGGCTGCTGTCCTCCGACGATTCGGTGCGCGGCCTGGTGCCCGACGCGAGGGGTCGGAATGCCAACCGCGCTCCGCTATCGTTATTGCCCCGCAACATTTCTTGATCACCGTCCTCAGGGAAGCGCGATCCGAAGTGCCCTGCTGATCTCCGCCACGGCCGTTAACCGGTTCGCAGCTTACGGTTCGTCGGATGGCGGCGCGGCTCGCGTGATGAACTGTGCGGCTGCATCAGCTCACGAGCTGAAGCCGCTGCCAAGTTTGAATGGACAGCATCCGGCCCGACTGCAAGACGTGAGGGCGTACTCCGTCGATAGGCTATAGCTGCGGCGGCGAGCAAGGCGGAAACCGCGGCTACGCACCACCCGCCCACCCAAAGGCCCACCAGCACGCCGATCGACGTGAACATAAGAGCCACTGCTCCGGCGCTAACAGCTGCTAGCGCGGCGGCATCCCCGAAGGGGACGAAGCGGATATCGCTGGCCACGGCTTCCCGCCGCCATGCCTCCCGCACCTCAGCGACATCGACGTAGGGGTTTCCCAAAAGTTCGCTGTTGGCGGCATCGCACCAGTCGCTGAAACGGTGTGCGGCATTGAGCATCCCAGGAAGTGTGGGTGAATCGGGGTAGTTGCGTTCAGCCAGCCGCTGCCGCGTATACGCAGCATCTTGCCGGAGGTCATAGGCTAAAACCTCACGCTCAGTGGGTAACATGCGTGCTCAAATCCCTTCTCGTAGTTGGTCACAGGTGAGGCGACTGCTAACAACGCCGAGCATCAGTTGAGGTGGGGGACGATCAGGGCGCTCATGGTATCGATAGTCCTCTAGGGGTACGACAAGTCACAGGATGCGGTATCCAATCTCGGAGGCTGCCGATTGGGCGATCGACCACACGATCGGGTGAGCCAGCGGGCGCGAGAACGACGGGGCACGCAGAAACCTCATCAGGGCGGCCACAGCCGCTAGGTCGTCCCCGTGCTCCATGCTCTCTGTCTACCGGCCGACTGCCGCCGGCGCGGCGAGGAAGCTCCGAGCGGCTCCCGGTGCGTGGCGTAGGGCCTTGGCGTACCGGGGCTCGAACCGCGGGGTCATCTTCACCGCAGCCCAGTAGCTGGACCCGGTGTGGGCGGCACCGATGACCGCGCCGGCGATGCTCGCGATCGAATCCGAGTCCCCGTTGCTGGTGGCCGCCCACGCAAGGCCTTCGCGGCCGTTGAGGGGTGCGCGCCGCCGCCCGGGCGCGGTGGCCATGTCTGCCACGAGCAGCCCGACCGCCACAGCTGAACCCGACTCCCAACCCTCGCCGATCCCGGTGCAGGGGTCGCCGTAGTCGGCGGGGGACAGCGTGACCAGCTCCTGCTTGACCGTGTAGGCGTCCAGCAGCGCATCGAGCAGCACGTCGCGCACGCCCTCGGCGAGCATGCCGGCGACGTCGGAGTTCATGGGGGAGAGCACGTCGAGCAGGAACTCGTCGCGCAGCCAGAGGCTTTCGCCCGTCACGATCGACATGGCCGCACTGATCGCGTGTTCGAGGAAGTGCCCGCGCAACCGGGTGGCCGATCGGATCGCGTCCGCAAGCACCAGCGCCGAGGCGATCGCGCGGGGATGCTTATGGGTGAGGACGGCCTGCAGTGCGGTGATGCCGAGCCACACCGGCTCCGGGCACAGCGCCGCCGGCGCCAACCGCATGACCGCCCCGCATCCGTATCGCGGCAGCGCCCCGTCGGCGTCATACCAGTGCGCACCGTGACGCAGCCGTGCCAGCGACCCCATGCAGGTGGCTCCCGGGGCACGGTTGTTGTCCCGGTCGACCTGCCACTCCAGGAACCGAGCGGTGATGGCCTTGGTCACGACCTCGATGTCGTCGAGCTGGTCGCCGGCGTCAACGAGAGCGTCATGCAGCGCCAACGTCATCTGGGTGTCGTCGGAGATCCGCCACACCTTCTTGGGGGCCGGCACGGGGTAGGCAGGCATCTGCGCGTACTTGCGGAACTCGACCTGATAACCCCAGGCGTCGCCGGCGGCCAGGCCGATCAACGCGTTGCGGTACCGGGCCTGCGTCGCTGTTCGAGTCGTCATTGTGCACCTCACCCTCCCGCCACCAATGTAAATGGCTTTACATCAAAAAGCAAGACACTTACACCGGGTGGGGAGGAAACAGTCCCGACAACTTCCGGGTCCCCGCGACGGAAACACCCCTGCCGGCCGGTACTTCAGGGATAAGACGCACACCAGCTCTCCTTGCCGGGCTGGCGCTACTCCAGTAGCGGTCCCCGCGTCCAGCCCGAGGAGGTACCAACCGTGTGTCGCGCCACCACAGACCCAGGGGGGCCACGCCGCTGCTCCGGTGACACCCGAGCCGCCTACAGCCACTCCGCCCACGCCGTCGAGGTCCTGGAGGAAACCGAGGCAGTCCTCAAGACCGCGCTGGCCGACACCACGGCCGCGCCGACGCCCACCCCACCCAAGACGGTGAGCTTCGCCGACAAGACCACCCGCGTGGAAGACATCCGCCGCGAGATCGACGACGCGATCGCCAACCTCAACACCGGCGAGCAATGGCAGGACTGGCTGCACTACGCCAGCCAGTTCCACCACTACTCGCTGCAGAACCAGCTGCTCATCAAAATGCAACGCCCCGACGCCACCTTCGTCGGCGGACTCAAGAAGGTCTGGAACAAGAAGTTCAACCGCAACCTCGTCGCCGGCTCGAAGGCGATCTGGGTCCGCGCACCCCAAATCGTCAAGAAGAAGGCCGACGGCACCGACGAGGAAGTCCTGGTGGGCTGGCTCAGCGTCCCGGTCTACGACGTCGACGACACCACCGGACCGCCCCTGCCGCAACGCCCCGAAGTCACCTACACCCGCGAAACCGGCGTCGCGCCCCCGGAGATGCACACCGAACTCGAGAAGCAGCTCGCCGCACACGGTTACACCGTCGAACGCGTCGAACTCCCGGAAGGCGGGCCGGAGGGCTACACCCAGGACAAGCCCACCAAGAAGGTCGTGATCAGCACGCGCTACAGCGACGCACATCAGGCGACCGTGCTCGCGCACGAGTTGGCACACGTCCAGATGGGCCACATGGAACGCCACCACGACTACCACAGCGGCCCGGGCGGGCAGCGCCCCACGATGGAAGTCGAAGCCGAAAGCGTCGCCTACGTCATCGGCCGCCACTACGGACTCAAGCCCGGCGGCAGCGCCTTCGCCTACATCGACGGCTGGGCCAAGGGCGACCCCAAGAAGGTTCAGGAAACCGCCCAGCGCGTCAACAAGGCGTGCAAGGCCATCATCGGCGCACTCCCGCAGACCGCCCCCGCGGTCGTGAAGTAGAAGGACACCAAATGAGCACCCCCGAGCAGCACGCCCAGGTCGAGATCGAGATCGAAGACCCCGACACCGGAGAGCGGCACACCTTCACCGCGGCCACCGAAGAGGAGGCCACCGCCGCCGCCGAGGACTACTTCGGCGTCAACGAAGCCCAGGAGCGAGACAATGACTGACACCATGACCCAGGAACCCACCCGCGAAGAACTGCTGCGGGAACTCGGCAAAGTCCAGTCCAAGCTGGAGAAGGCCCGACGCCGCCGCGACGCCGACGCCATCGCCTACGCCTCCACCCCCGACGGCGCCGCCGAAACCTTCCGCCGCTACGAACTCGCCCGCGACGACCGCGAACGCAAAGACCTCAAGACCACCTATCTGTCCGGGCTGGCCATGGCCGGCGAGGAGTACGAAGAACGACTGCGCCGCGGCAACGCCGGCGACAACGACGGACCCCTGGCCGTCATCCCCGTCGGCCCGTTCCGCGACCCACTCACCAAAGCCCTTGTCGAGCAACGCATTATGGCAACCTTCCGCACCACCGCCGCATCAGTGGACTCCAACACCGTCACCATCACACTGCTGCGGCTGCTGCCCGACCAACAGACCCGCAAGCGGCTGCGCCTGGACACCACCGCCGAACTCGGCGTCCTGACCGCAGACCTCACCGAGATCATCGCCACCGCCTGGACCGATCCGGCCACCCGGAAGCGCCTGACCGCGTTCCTCGACGACGCCGACGCACCCATCGACACCGCGATCGCGCAGCGAGACCAGCGATGAGCGCCGATCTCGTCTTCCAGGAACCCGGCATCGCCGAAACCCGCCAAGAGCGCGCCCTGCGCCGAGCCCAACAGCTGCAGAACGCCTTCCAGACGGCGTTCGAGGTGCTCGCAGAGATCTACCGCGACGAAGACTGGCGCTTCATCAACGACGGTGCCGGCCGCCCCTACACCGGCTTCACCGCGTTCGTCCAAGACCAACTCGGATGCGCAGCCTCCAACGCCCGCCGCTACCAGCAGGGCATCGTTGGGCTCATCCTGCCCCTGCAAGAACTCACCGCCCCGGGAACCCGCATCCCTGTCACCTCCTCCGACGTCGCCCGCCTCGGAGTCACCGGCGCCCGCGTCGTCATCGAGCAAGCCCCCAGCGCCCTAGACGGCATCACCGAACCCGACGCCCAGACCGACGCCCTCCGGGACCTCATCGACTCGGTGACCAAACGCACCACCGACCCCGGATTCGGCCCACTCACCGAATCCCTCGCTCCACCAACCGAATCCCCGCTCGGCGCCCTGGTCCCAGCATCCTTACCCGATGACCACGACGACATCGACGATCGCGCCCCCAACACCGCAAACAGCTACAGCTGGGATCAGCCGACACCGAGTACTCCGCCCTGGGACGACGGACCTACCAACACCGGCAACACACCCGCCCCGACTCCCGCCGGCCAGCAGCCCCCCACCCCGGAGACCGCACCAACTGCATCAACCGAGCCAGCCTCGGCGGCGCACTCTGCCGAGCCGGCCGCCGCAGCTGCTCAGGTCATGATCGACCTGGAAACCGCGATCGCCGCCGTCATGGCCGCCGGCGAACCCACCGCTCTCGCCGAGCAGCTCTCCGGGGGACCGGGAGCCGCCCTTGCCCCGAAGTGCCTGGCATCCGGCCAGCGCCTCGTCCGGCTCGGTCAGCTCCTGCGCAGCCTCACCTGACTGTCGCTTCACCGATTCGCCGCTGCGGCGCCAAACAGCCACGCGTTCGAGATAGATCGCCAACTGCTCCTGGCCCGCAGGTGTGTTCTGAAACGGCCGCAACCGGTCAACTTCAACACGAATGCTGCGGGAAAGCCACCGACCCGGCAACATCCCGAGTAGCTCGAAAATCTCTGCAATAAAACGCAATTGCGATGACTGCATGTAAAGAATGGTCATGGCGGGGGCCATATGGAGCGCAGCGGTTACGCGCGTCCACCACCAGGGGCATAATCGCGAACAACGAATTTTCTCCCTCCCATCGCCGGGCCGCTCCTGATCGGCCCGATCGTGCGAAGGGGGGACATGCCGTCATGGCAGCTAGATCCCTATAACGGGATCCAGGATCGGCGATCGGGATCCCACGTACCGGCCTGAACCCGCCCGTCGAGCACTACCCCCACGAACCGATTCGCCTCGACGAGCGCAGCATCGGCGTCCCGCAGCTCCGCCGGCAAACCTGCCTCGGCGACCCGTGCAGGATAGCTGCGCCGCCACTGCTCACTGGGCAGGGACAGGGGAGTGGGTACCACGATCCCGCGGCGCTGCTCCTGCCCGCGGACCGCGGCCCGCAACTCCTCGGCGTCGACCCGCGCGCACCGCGACAAGATCACGATGTCGGCCAGGTCGTGGGAGCGCGTCGACGGCGACTCATCGCTGCTGCCATGCAGCTCGTACATCGCCGCGACCTTATCCGCAACATGCGAACTCACCGAGTACGTCCGGACCGTCGACATCGGCCGCACATCGTCGATCGCCACCACAGGATCGGGGACCAGCGTGTCCGGCTCGAACGGAAACTCCCGTCCAGCAGCAACATCGAGCTTGGCCACCGAGAACCGCGACCCGTTGAGCAGATAAGTGATCTTGCCGGTGAACGCTCCCGGGCCGCTGCCGGGACTGACCGCCACCACGAAATCACCGTGCTCGCCGGCACGACGTCGCGAGGCCGCGGTCAACGCCGCAGTCAGGCCCTCGACACCACGGGTCGCCGCCAGATCCAGATCCGCGGTCGCCCTCGCCTCCGCAGTCCGGAACTGCAGAGCCGTCCCGCCGGTCACCAACCAAGACTCCGGATCCCGATCGAACAGACGGGACACGAACTGCTGCAACGCAAAACGACGCGCGACCTCAGCAGAATCAACCCCAGACGCCCGCGCAATCGCCCGGATCCGGGTGTTCAGCGCGGCCCGAAACGCAGCCTCAGACCCGTAGGTGCGCCGCGCGTCGAGCAGCTCCTCGATCTCACGCTCACGTTGCTCCAGCGCCGCCACCCGGTCATGGGACTCCTGCGCCCGGGCCCGCATGTCGGCCGAGCAGCGTTTCGGTCCGCCGGGCTCGTTACTGGCCTTGCACATGCTCCGCGCTATACCGGCAGCCGCAACGGACGCCCGGCGGCCGCCGCAAGCCGGTGCGCCAACGCGATCCCGTCCCGCTCACCCCACTGTCCGGCGAACGGCTCCAGGCGGGCACCCACCTCGGGCAGCGTCAACAGATCCTGCTCCAGAACATCGGCGATCACCGTGCCTTGATGGGAGCCATCCAGATTGTCACGGGCCAGGTCGGCAATGATGCGACCGGGCGTGGCCACCGGAAGACCCTCGGTGATGTCCCAGTCGATCCCGCGGGCCCCGATGTCGCGCCGGTACGCGTGCACCCGCGGCGATCGCGTGTTGATGCGCCGCGGGCTGGTCAAGAACAAACCCCGCGCGACCAGCGTGCCCAGCTCGCGGATCACCGCCGCGCTGTCGTGGCTGATCACGCAGTCCGGATCCGCGCGGCGGTGCTCCACGTCGTCTTCCGGGCGCAGTGCCAGCCACTGGGCAGCCCAGTCCTCGAACGCGAACATGCCGGCGGAATCCTCGGTGAACCCGTATACGCCGTGGTGGGCACGGAACAGCTCACCGGAGTCGGCGCGGCGGGCCAGCTCGTAGCGGGCGACACCGTGCTGGCGGGCCTGGGCTGCGGTGAACAACCCGAATTGGCCGGCGGCCAGAGCATGCAGCCGGCCCCACGCCTGTTCGTCGGCCATGCAGCAATAGTAGCAATCGGGGGACGTGGTATCGGGGCTGCTCAGCGTTGTTTTCGCTCGCTGCCACAGCCGCCGCGACCTCATCCGCCGCTCCTGTTCCGCGGTCGGGTAGCTCCTTCGCCCAGCCAGGAATCCAGCGTCGGACGCGAAACGCCCAGCGCCTCGATGATCTCTCGCTTGGTCCGGCCCTCTTCGAAGTACTGCCGCGCCAACTCCCGGGCGGCCTGCTTCTCTGCGCCCAGCCGAGACTCGGCTTCCATCAGGCGTCGTCCTTGCTCGGCCAGCCTGCCCAGGCTGCGCTCGACGACGCGGGCATGGACATAGGGCTCGCCGACGACTTCCGGGCCGCCGCGCTGCACGGGCTCGGCGCCGGCCGCGGCGGTCAGGACCTCGGCATCGCTGGCGCTGTCGTCGAGATCGGGCAGGTCATACTCGGCGACCAACTCCGCCGGCGTCCGCACAATCACCCTCACAGCGAGCCTCCCTTTAGTGGGGCGCGCAGGCGCGCCCGTTTCGCGGCCGGTCGACTACCCGGCGGCATCACAGTACTTCTCAACTCGAACCATGAAAGGCACTTTACAACAAATGTAAAGCGGTTTACAGTGGGGAAGACGAGAACTTGGGAGGCACGATGACCAACACCACCCCGCCCGCCGGCTGGTACCCCGATCCCACGGGCGCTGCCCAGCAGCGGTATTGGGACGGACAGCAGTGGACCGAAGCCCTGGCCGCGCCCACCGTCGTCCACGTGCCAGTCGCGGCCCCACCCGCCAAGGACTGGTTCCAGCGCCACCCTGCCTGGACCACCCTCATCGTCTTCTGGGTCGCCTGCATGATCTGGCAGTGGGAATGGCTGGTCCCCGTCATCGCCATCGTCGCCGCCACCGTATGGACCATCCGCTGGATCGAACGCCGCAACAACCGCCTCGCCGCCGACGCCGACCGCCAGAACAAACTCGCCGCCCTGGGCGACAAGCGCGGAATCTTCGGCGACTACCCACCCGCCGACGCGTCCTGACCCGCCACCACAGGACAAGGAGTACTTCCCATGCCAAGCACCCCGAGCTGCCACTTCCGAGCCGGCGACTACCTCTACGCCGGCCAAGCCCACGACGACGCCATCGCCCGCCTCGACGGCTTCGATGACACCGCCAAGATCGTCGCCCGCAACTCCATCACCGAACTCATCGACCTGCAGAACGGCACCATCACCTGCCACCAGGTCGCCGTCATCGCCAGCGCCATCGCCAACGCCCTCCAGCGCAACACCTACGGAGAGACCCTCTGATGACCGACCTCACCACCCAGACGCCCGCCCAAATCGACGCCACCCTCAACGAATTGGGATTCCAACGAGCCAAACGTGTCGCTCACGCCGACAGCCTGCGCAGCTCTGCGCACCACGCCCGCACGGGCCGCTACCCCGACCCGGCTCGCGCTGCCCGACTCGACGCCCAGGCCGACGAGTACGCACCCAAGATCGCCGCGATCACCGCCCAGATGCGCCCCTACCACGACGAATACGACCGCCGAGGCGGCTGGACCCGAGCGTTCCTCGTCCAGAACACCGGCGGCCACGTCCACAGCTCCATGGGCTGCGCCACCTGCTACCCGAGCACCCGCTACGCCTGGCTCACCGAGTACAGCGGTCACGACGAAGACCAGATCGTCTACGCAGCAGGCGAACTCGCCTGTACGGTCTGCTACCCCTCAGCCCCAGTGGAAGTCCTTGCCCGCGTAGGCGAAATCCGCCGACCCACCGACCTCGAACGCGAACAACGCGCCGCCGAGAAGGCCGCCAAGCACGCCGCGGCCGCCGCAGCCGCCGTGGTCGACCCCACCACCGGCAAGACGCTCTTCAAGACCGAACGCGCCGCAACCAACGCGATCGCCTCAGCGCTGGACAGCATGCACTGGTACGGCGACGACCACCCCTCCGCGGATGAATGGCAGCGCACCGTCGACACCACCGTCGCGGCCCTGGCCGCCAAACTCGGCCGCGCCGCCGACGCCATCGAGACCGAATGCCGCCAACGCGCCGACAAGAAGTTCGCCGGCACCGCTCGCAAGACGTTGCGTGAACTCAAGCGCCAGCGCGGCGACATCATTGTCGAGGACCTCATGCCCGGCCTGCAGAGCTGGATCGAGCAGAACGGCATCCCCGCCTAAATCACGGTAGGCAAACGGGTCTCGCTGACATGAACCTCGCGCAGGCCTTTCCAGCTCGCGTGACGAAGACCTCGCCCCGGGGCCCACTCACGGAAGGCCACCTCGCCCACATGATGCGGCGTCACCCACCGCCAACCCCGCTGTTCACCAGGATTCACCACCGGGGGGACATCGCACACAAGCGGATGCAGCGCCTCGAACAGCTGCCGACGCATCACTGCGCTGAACCCCGTGCCGACCTGCCCGACCAACTCCAAGGCGCCATCGTCGCGGTACCCCGCCACCAACAACGCTCCCACCCGCCCAGGCGGCCCGGCGAACGCCACCAACGCAAGCTCAGCCGTCTGCCGCACAGGGCTTTTCACCCACCAGGGCGAGCGACCCTCCCGGTAAGGGGAGTCCACCCTCTTCGAGACAATGCCCTCCATCTGGTGCTCCCGGGCCACCTCAAGCATGTCCGCAGCCGGCACACCGAAGAACGCTCTCGGCACCGTCAACACCCCAGGATCCTCGGACACTAACGACTCCAACGCCTCGCGTCGCCTCACGTACGGCTCACCAGTGAGATCACGCCCGTCGACCGAAAGGACGTCAAAAGCCATGAGCCGCACAGGAACCTCACGCAAGAGGGTAGGCCCAGGCCGCCGCTGCTGCGGCCAACGCCGCTGCAACCGCGTGAACGACGGGCGTCCCTGCGCATCGAGCGCGACAATTTCACCGTCGAGCACCACCGACCGAGCGCCGACGACCTGACTCACGGAAGTCAATTCCGGGAACGTACGGGTGATGTCAGCGCCGTTCCTGGAGAAAATCAGGACCTCGCCACGGTCGGCGACCAATGTGGCCCGCTGGCCGTCAAACTTCCATTCCACCGCCCACTGGTCACCGGTAGGCGGGGGACCCAGGGTGGCCAGCATCGGCGCCGGCGTCGCCCGCCGGCGCACTACAGAACGCGCAGCGGCCACCTATCGACGCTACCCACCGCCACCCACACCTGGTCTGCGCTTCGCAGCGGGCTAAATCCCCAGCTCACCCAGTCGAGCGCCCCGAGGTGTGAAGTCGAAGTCGGTCAGCACATCAGGGCCCTGAACACGCCGCACCCCGTCCCACCGTCCACGCGTGCGCAGCGTCCCGCGGCCCTCGCCGCGGTTGAAGATCGCCGCCGTTGTCATGCTGGCCAGCAGCCCGTTGCCCAGCGTCGCGGTGTGCACGACGCGTTCGAGCACCAACGCCGGGGACATGTCATCCGCCGAGGTCAAAGCGGTGGGCGGGGCGATCGGCGTCCCCACCACGAGGTTGAAGCCGGCCGACCGACCCACACGCAACCAGTGCGCCAACTCCTGCGAGCGCGCCCAGATGCCGTCAGTGTCTTCAATCAGCACCACCGTCGTTGGCACCTGATGGCCGTGCCGGCGGGCGTCCTCGATGTCGCGCGCGCCGATCGACCGGAAGAACTCGTACCGGGACTGCAGCAGCTCGTCGACGATCTCGGCCAACTCGCCGGCGTCGACCCGGCGGTAGTGCGTCACCTGCAACCGCACGTCCTCGCCCGCGCAAAGCACCAACTCGAGGTCACCCGGAGCTTGCCCGGCGGCGAGCCCGGCGGCCAGCACGGCCAGCAGGGACGACACCTCATCGTCGACGACCACGCAGTGTGGACCGCTCCCGCCGCGGCTCTCCCACTCCAGGTTCACCTCGACCGCACGGCCGTCGAGGCCAGTGCCGAGAACAGCTGCCAGCGGCCGCCGGATCCGCCCGTGGGACACCTGCCGCAGAGCGCGGGTGTAGGACGTGCCCGGATTGGCTGCCTGAAACTCACGCGCAGCACGCTTACGGGACTCGTTGTCAGACAAGGGGAATCTCCCATCCAAAGTCGTTTCCTCCGCGTCGCCCACATCTGCGCGGAAGTGCCTTTGCTGGGTAGCTACACGGAACCCGTGGGGTCTTGTCCCGGACTGGAGGTGACTGTCCGATGTGGGCGGCTGCAGTCGATGCCGGGATTCACGCCACCGTGTGCGGCGATACGCAGAGTCTAGGGCCGTCGCTGGCACGAAGAGGTGGCCGCCGCCCAGGAATCTGAGCGGGAAATGGTGCGCCCCCAGCCGCAGGGGGGAGGAGCGGCCAGGGGCGCGGTGACGTCCTCCGGGGGGTCGAGGACGTGCCTCCACGCTAACAGCGGCCAGAGCCAAAACCCGGCCCCGAAACAGCCCGTTTCCAGGACCAACCGAAGGCCCAAGAACCTGCCGCAAGCTCGGCGACGGAAACCGCGCCGCCGGCAGGTACTTCTCCATCGAACGACCACAGAAGGAGAACACCGGTGTCCGGCGACCGCGACGCACCCCAGCACTGACCATGTGCCTGGCCACCAACGACCCCGGCGGACCCCGCCGATGCTCAGGCGACACCCGCGCCGCCTACCAGAAGTCCGCGGCCGCCGCCGACGCCCTCACCGCGCAGGCCCAGCAGCTGCACACCGAACTAACGGTTCGCACGGTCACCGAGCACCTCGGAGCCGCCCCCGGCCCCCAGCGTGACGAGCTGCTCGCCACCCTCACCGACACCGACGTCGACGCGCTCATCACGGCATGCCGCGCAGACATCCGCCCAGACGTCGACGCCGCCTTCGCGACCCTGCCGCCGCACCTGACCGGCGCCGTACGAGACACCACCATCGCCGAGCACGCGGAGATCCCCATCCACCGCCCCGGCGGCCTCGTCGACACCACGCCGGCGACCCTGCTCGACGCCAACACCGCGGTGTACCGAACCCGCCGCGGCGACTACGCCATCGCCTACCGCGACGGTGAGGCCTACCGCGTCCTCGCCACCGCCTCCAAGTACAAGACCGCCGTCACGATGGCCAACCGCATCCCCGTCCTCACCCCACTCGACCACCCCCCAGGCGGCATCGACGATCTCCAGCAGCAGGCGTACCGATCCCACGCCGACACCGCGCTGCAGCTGGCCACCCAGGCGGCCTACGGCCGGCTCCCCAGTCCCGACGAGCAGCAGGCGTTCCTGGCAGAACACCTGACCCATGCCCGGGACGAGATCGTCGATGCCGCCGCCACACCGCTGCGCACCGAGCTGCTCGACGCCACCGCCCGACACCACCACCGCCAGCGCCTGGCCGCCGCCGAAGCCGCCGCCGAAGCCGCCGGCCAGGCCGCCCGCCACGCCGCCACACAATCAGGGGACAACCCCGAGCAGGCCTACACCACCGCCTACCACCACGCCCTGGGCACACCGACCCGCGGCGGCGCCCGCATCCCACACTTCGCGCACCACACCCTGCCCGCGCCCAGCCTCGGCGACGCCACACACAATCTGCTGCAGCACAGCGGAATCCGCTCCTACGGCACCGAAACCGCTCACGACTACACCGTCATCACCCGCCGCGGCGGAGACCTGAAAGCCTGGGGACTGCACGACGTCTACGGCACGCTGCGCACCACCCCGATCGGCGACCTCGCCAAGACCCACGCCCGCTTCGTCAACACCGTTCTCACCGCCGACGAACGAGACGCGCTGCGCACGTACACCAGCGGCCGGCACATCGGATCCGGGGCCTACATCCAGATCAACGATGTCTTCACCGGCCGCACCACCTCACCCACGCCGGCGATCGCCAACACCTGTACCCACCTGCGCAGCGCGTTCGACAAGTTCGCCCGCCACAACACCACCCGCGAACCCGTCACCGTCATCCGCGGCACCCGCGTCCCCACCGGCTACACCGGCACGCCGGCCGACTACCTCGCCACCGCGTTCCCCGTCGGCGCCAAAGTCGAACTGGGGCAGGTTGCCTCGGCCACCACCCGCACCGCCACGGCCACCCGATTCGCCGACCGCGGGTCCGGCTCCTACCTGATGGCCATCCGCACCCGCGACGGCCTGCCGGTGAAGGCGATCTCCGCCAACGCCGGCGAAGACGAGGTGATCATCCCGCCCGGCACCGCACTGCGCTGCGTGCGCGTCGAGCCGGCGTCCGGCGTCGAGCGCCGGCCGACGGTGTACCTGGTCGCCGAGGACCTGGTGGCCGAGGCCGAATCCGAGGCCCTCAAGAGCAGCCAAAAGGCATCCTGAACAGCGACGACGACACGTCCCCGCGTCGTCGGCGGCCATGTTCGCCCGCGGCCCCGCCGACTACCCATGCACCGAGGGCCGGGCTGCTGCGCTGGAGCCGCCGCCGACGGCAGGGACATGTCATCACCCCAGCGCAGCGCACTTAGGGGGCGAGCGTCAGTGGGGGAGCGCCGCGACCGCCGGCATCCAATAGCGCCACCAACACCTCGCCGGCAGCCCCACGAACATCCGACGGCCGGCCACACCGCTGCCACACGTCGTGCTCGGCCGAGTACCGCCACGGCCGGCGGAAGAACTCGACGACATCAACAGGGGACACCAAGGAGCCGGCCGCGGCGAGGATCTCGGCGAACCCACACACTTCGTCGAAATCGGCGAACCACCGCGCATCCAGCTGCGCCGCGATCGAACGGGCCTGCTCCACCAACAACGCGTCATCGCTCACCCGCATCACGCAACCAGCAGCGCCGCCCAGCACGCCACCCCGGCGCTGATAAGCCCGCTAATCAGCGCGCATGCCAGCCCACCGAACAGCGGTGATGCCACGTCCCCACCTTCCGCACGCGCCCGCAGCCCTATCCTTGAGCCCATGCCGCCGGCGTGCGGCTGCACTCCTCGAACGGACGCCCCACACCGGCACCGCCACCAGGACAACGCCCCCCGGGCGCCGCGCCCGAGATGCCCGTTGCACCGCGGCCGCCGCGGAAGGTGTGGATCCGCACCCACGGCCGCGCGCACAACGAGGAGATCCGCCATGACCCCCAACGCGCGCAAGAACGCCGCACGCGCCTACCAGCGCCGACACCACGTCCCCTACACCGAAGCCCTCCGCGCGGTCACCCCCGCCGGCACCCTCGACGACAACGACCCCCACCGCGGCGTCCCCTCTCCCGACCGCCGGCTCCTCGACGCCCTCCAGATCGCCGATCCCGCGACCCACACCCCGACGACCGCCTGGCACCAGCACGCCGCCGACCGAGACCTGACCCTCCCGATCGCCACAGCGATCGACGAACCCACCACCGCGGCGACCCTGCACCTGGACGCCGCCAACAGCGTCATCGCCCTGCTCGCCATCCCCGGCACCGGAAAGACCGCCGCACTGAGGACCATCACGCTGGCACTGTGCGCCTCCTACCCGCCCGAGCGCGTCACCTTCGCCTGCGCCGGCGGCAAATGGGGCTTCCTGCACGACATCACGGCACTCCCACACCTCGCGGTCCAATGCTTCGACACGTGGGACAACCGCGACGACGTGCACCCCGACGTCGCGAAGTGGTGCGCCTACATCGACGACGAGATCGACAGACGGACCACCACAACCCACGCGGGCCTCGAACCGGAACTCGTGATCGTCGTCGACGACCTCGACGAGTTCCTCGAACCCAACCCCGCGGCCGCCGCCACCGTGCAGCGGATCATCGACCGCGGCCCCGACCTCGGGATCCGCCTCATCGTCTCCACCAAGCAGCTCCACCCTGACGGCGACCTCTGGACCGTGCCCGCCTTCGGCCCGGCAGTGCGCTTCCGGCCGGACACGGTGATCGCCTTCTCCACCTTCCGGCGCGAGGAGTCCATGGCCGCCCTCGGCCACCCGGGCGCCTGGAGCCTGCAGCGCGGCCAGGGCCACGCCTACATCCGACCCGCCACCGAACTCGGCGACACCCCGGCGCACATCCTCACCGTCAACAGCGACGACGCAGCAACCCTCTCCGCACAAATAGCCGCCTACCAGCGCAAATAGCACGTCCCCGCGTCCTCTGCGCCAGTCCGGTCAGCCCCGACGAGGCGCCAACAGCTGCGGCCCTGACATAGGTCCGGCCCCTCGGGGTGTCTCGGCCGCACCCTTCTGACCTGCAACAACGACACGTCCCGGAGCCAGGCCGGTGAAGTGTCCGACCCTGGCCATGTTCCCAACGGCACAATCCACACCGCTAACCTTGATCAACGTCTTGGGCTGGCATTCTGCACCGAAGGCGAACGGGTGCACTGAGGGGACGAATGCCGAACATCTATGACAACCTCGCCGATCAAACGCGTCTTCGGCCGGCCCTCCGAGAAGCGCTGGAAGAGTACGACACGTTCGACGTAGCCACCGGCTACCTCGATCTGCGCGGCTGGTCGAGCCTGGCCGATCTCGTCGACGCCAAAACCGCGGGCGGCGCACAAACCGACCCCATCGCCAGGATCCTGGTGGGAATGGTCGCGCCGTCGGACTCCCAGCAGATCCTCGACTCCCTCCAGCATGAAGTCCAGCCCGCCCCGTACGGAGCAGACATCCACGACGCCGGCAAAGCCCGCGCTCGAAGAGACCAACTGGTCAAGCACTTGCGCAACCAACTCATGCGCGGCCTGGCCACATCCCAGGGACAGCAAACGCTGCAAACGCTGAAGCGCCAACTCGAAAGCGGATCGGTGCAGATGAAGGTCTTCACCGAGAAGCCGCTGCACGGCAAGACCTATCTCTTCCAATCGCCGAGCAAGAAGCACCACTCACGCTGGGCATTCGTCGGATCTTCCAATCTGACCAATGCGGGCTTAACCACGAACCTTGAACTGAACATCGACGTACAGGACTCCGACGCCAGCGCCAAGATCGCCGAATGGTTCGACGCGCGCTGGGAAGACCGCTACTCACTCGAAATCAGCGCCGACATCATCGATCTCATCGCCGAGTCGTGGGCATCGGAACTCCAGCCAACACCGTTCGAGGTGTACCTCAAGGTCTGCCATGCGCTATCCCAGGACGCACGCGACGGGCTCGGCTACGTGCTGCCCGAATCGATGCGCACGCTGCTTCTCGACTATCAGGAGAGCGCCGTTCGCACACTGGCGCGCCGCATCGTCAGCCGCGGAGGGACGATGCTTGGCGACGTCGTGGGCCTGGGCAAGACACTGACCGCAGTCGCCACCGCCCTGATGCTGCAAGCCGCCGAGGACTATTCGACGCTGGTCCTGTGCCCCAAGAACCTCGAACCGATGTGGGAGCGCTACATCGACGAATACGACCTCAACGCCAAGGTCGTCCCTTACTCGATGGTCGACAAAATACTTCCCGAGTTGAAGCGCTTCAACCTGGTGATCTGCGACGAGTCGCATAACCTCCGGAACAGCGGAACCGTTGCCTATCAAGCGATTCACGACTACATCCGGCGTAACTCGTCTAAAGTGCTACTCCTCACCGCCACCCCCTACAACCTCGCCTTCCTCGACGTCGCCAGCCAGATCGGCCTTTATATCGACGACGATCAAGACCTCGGCATCGTCCCCTCAGCGGCACTCGCGGCCGAACCCGGACTTCGCGACAAGGTGGACGGCAAAATTAACACCCTCCTCGCGTTCCGACGCTCCGAACATGCTGACGACTGGCGTCGCCTCATGAGCGACCACTTGGTGCGCCGCACAAGAAGTTTCGTCAAGCGCACGGCCGCCACCGAGACCATCGACCTCGCCGACGGAACCCAGCAACAACGCCAATTCCTCCGATTCGCCAACGGTGAGAAGTTCTACTTCCCGGAACGCATCGCCCGACCGCTCAGCCATGACTTCGCATCCGACGACCCAGCCGCCCTCATGGAAGACGACGCCACCCTCAACACAGTCCAGGCCCTGACGCTTCCCCGGTACCGCCTCGCCGACTACGACAACCCGCGCGCGCCACACTCCAGCACCGACACCGCGGCGCTGGCCGACATACGCTCCGGCCGGGGCAACGTCAGCGGGTTCGTGCGTACCGGCTTGTTCAAGCGACTCTCGTCATCGGGACACTCCTTCATCCTGTCCCTGCAGCGACAACGCGCACGCAACGAGCTGTTCGTGTACGCCATAGACGAGGAGCTGCCCATTCCCGTCGGCAGCTTCACCGACAAACAAATCAATGTCACCGACGAGGACCTCGAAGACTCCGCAGTCACCCACGGATCCCTCGCTAGCCGCTACGAGGAACTACGCGCCAGTGCGCCGGCCAAAACCAAGTGGATCAACAGCGCGGTCTTCACCCCTGCACTGCGCCGCGATCTGGCAGCTGACAACGAACGGATCACGCTGCTGCTAGACCGTTTTGGTAGCTGGGACCCCACCCGTGATTCGAAACTCAACGCCCTAGTCGACCTATTACGCAACGACCACCCAGACGAAAAGGTGCTGATCTTCACCGAGTACGTCGACACAGCTGACTACATCGCCCAATCCCTAACAGAAGCCGGAATTTCCAACGTCGGCTTGGTCTCGGGCAACACCGACAACCCCGCAGAGATGGCTCGCCGATTCTCGCCAGAATCCAACGCTGTTCCCGGTCAAACCGCCGAGGAGGCCACGCCCGAGCACCCCATCGACGTTCTGGTCGCTACCGACGTCCTTTCAGAAGGACAGAACCTCCAGGACGCGCACATCGTCGTCAACTACGACCTGCCCTGGGCCATCATTCGGATTATTCAGCGGGCCGGGCGCGTCGATCGAGTCGGCCAGAAATCCGAGACGGTGTACGTGTACCTCATCAGCCACGACAAGATCGAACAGCAGATCAACCTACGGCAGCGCATTAAGACCCGGCTCGGGGCCTCGGCAGAGGCGTTCGGCTCAGACGAACAGTTCTTCGGGGGGCCCGCCGAGATCAAGATCCTCGACGACTTCTACAAGGGCAAAGTCGCCGATGACGCCGAAGACATCGACGGCGAGGCGGACGCCGTGAGCGAAGCCTGGCTCGCCTGGTCCAACGCACAAACCAAACACCCCGAGATCGCCGCAAAGGTCCTCGCCATGCAAGACCTCGTGCACTCCACCCGAGACCAGTACCTCACCGAAAACCACGGCTCAGTCGCGTGTTTCGTGTCCACAGACTCCGGCGTTGAAGCGTTCGCATCGGGCACCACCGACCCCTCCGGCGAGAACGCATACCAGCTCCTCACACCCCTTGAAGCCATGCGGATCTTCCAAGCCCAGATCGACACCCCCACCGCCGACCAACGACCCGACCACTTCGAACTCGAACGCCAACTGCTGCAGGGCCCCCTGACGCTGGAAGCACTCGCCGCCGGCAACCTCAAAGGCATCCGAAAATGGGTGTGGGAACGCCTCGGCGGCAACACCCTGTTCGCCCAGGCCTCCGACGCACTCAATGCCCTCCAAGAGCGGCCCCTCACCGAGCACGCAACATCGCGACTCACCCAGGCCCGGCGCAACCGCTACAGCCTCGACGACCTCTCCGACCTGATCTCGCAACTGCACCGCGACGACCGGCTCGTCATCCGCTCAACCGACACCGACAACATAAAGCTCGTCTGCTCGATCGGAGTCCGCGACGCATGAGCGCACCCACCCCCATCGCCCTCGCCGACCAGAGCCGCCACCAGGACCTGTTCCTGCACGAACTCAACTGGAACGCCCCCGACCACCCACCAGTCAACTTCACCGCCGAAGGCGGCCAGATCCACACCGCGACCAACATCGCCTCCTACCGAGGCATCAGAGTGTGGTCCTGCCCAGGAATACCCGGCTCCCGCATCGAAGCCGAGATCGACAGAGTGATCGCCACAACCACCACCGACCGACTCGTCATATTCCACAACGAGTCCGAGCAGGTGTGGCGCTGGCCCGCACGGCGAAGCGCCGACAACACCACGGCAACCCGCCTCACCCGCCACCGCCACCGCCACAACGACCCCGATCCACCATTCGAAGCCCGACTCAACGCAATCCGCCTCCCCCTCGACCAAGAACTCGACGCCAACACCCTCCTCGCCCGCGTCCGCGACGCCTTCGACATCGAAGCCAAGAACGAGTCCCGCCGCGCCTCCAAGCTGATGGCACGCATGTACACCACCCTCGAACGCGCCTACCCCGACAGCACTGACCGTCCGATACGCGACCACGAAATCTCGGTCACAATGGCCCGGATCCTGTTCCTCATGTTCGGCGACGACACCGAAATGTGGGAACCAGACGGCAAACCAGACGCCTTCCGCGACTTCATACACCGAGAAACAACCACCGACGCCTCGACCCTGGCTGACCAACTCAACGAACTGTTCGCCGACCTCAACAGCGCAACCGCCTCCCGCACCGTCCCATACATCAACGGCGGCCTCTTCAACGAACAAGTCACCATCCCGGCCGTAGACAAAGACTTCCGCGACGCAGTACTCGAAGCCTGCGCCGTGGACTGGTCAACAATCAGCCCCGCCATCTTCGGATCAATGTTCCAATCGGTGCGCGACGCCCGCACCCGCCGCGAACTAGGCGAGCACTACACCTCCGAGGACAACATCCTCAAGACCCTCAATCCACTCTTCCTCGACGAATTGCGAGCTGAATTCGACACCGCTCGCACGCATCCCGATCCCGCCAAACAACTGCACAAGCTCTGGAAGAAGCTCGGCGACATTCGCTTCATGGACCCCGCCTGCGGCTGCGGGAACTTCATCATCGTCGCCTACCGCGAGCTTCGCGACCTCGAACTCCAGATCATGGAGCAACTGCAGGAGATTGACGGCGACAGCCAACTGTCCTTTGACCCCACACTGTCGCTGAAAGTCACCCTCGATCACTTCCACGGCATCGAAGTCGACGAGTGGCCCGCGCGCATCGCCGAAACCGCAATGTTCCTCGTAAACCGCCAGTGCGACCTCAAACTGAAGCAACGATTCGGAGACGCCCCCCGGCGCCTTCCTATCCAGACCCAAACACGCATTGTGGTGCAAAGCGCGCTGTCCCTGGACTGGGAGACCGTCATGCCCGCCGGGCCAACCAGCATCATCGCCGGAAACCCGCCATTCCTCGGAATCAGCCAACGCACAGCCCAACAGACAGCCGAACTCCAAAATGTGTGGGGCACCGGCTATCACGGCACACTCGACTACGTAACCGGCTGGTATGCAAAGGCGATCGACTACTTCTCGAACCACCAAGGCGTCTGGGCATTCGTATCCACCAACTCGGTCCTCCAAGGCGAAGCGGTAGCCCCGCTGTTCCGCCGAGTCGTCGAACACAAATGGCGTATCAAGTTCGCCCACAGGACATTCCCGTGGACCTCAGAGGCCGCTGGTAGGGCTGCAGTGCACTGCATCATCATTGGCTTCGCCAGAAAGGTCACGCAGCCCCGGCTCTTCGACTACCCGAGCCTCGGCGGCACGCCCGTTGAGCGGGCTGGCGTCACCAACATCACGCCATACCTCACCGACGGCCCCCATGTCCTCGTCGAACCGCTTACCAACCCTCTCAACCCGCAGATCGGGGCGGTGGCATACGGCAACAAACCAACCGACGGAGGAAACCTCATCGTCGAAGCCGACGACTACGCGCACGTGATGGCCGATCCCATTGCCGCCAAGTACGTCCGCCGCTACGTCGGTGCGCGCGAACTGCTGCACGACACCATGCGCTACTGCCTATGGCTGCGCGACGCGGACAAAGGCGACCTGCGGCGAAGCCCCGTTCTCAAAGAGAGAGTTGCCGCTGCGACTCAGTTCCGCCTAGACAGCAGGGCCGAGTCCACCAGAGAGGCAGCATCGACCGCGCACGAGTTCCGCCAGGTGTCCCAACCCGACACTGCCTACCTATGCATCCCGCGTCACATCAGCGAGAACTACCCCTACTTCCTGTCCCAACGCTACGAGTCTGACGTCATCTGCAGCGATGCGAACTTCCTCTCCCCGGACCCCGACGGGTTCATCTTCGCTGCCATCTCGTCAACCATGTTCATGGTTTGGCAGCGAACGATCGGGGGTCGCATCAAGTCCGACCTCCGCTTCAACAAGCTCCTCGCCTGGAACACATTCCCGTTGCCTACCATTGACGATGCTCGTCGAGCAGCGATCATCGCCGCTGGCGGAGGCATCATCGCCGCCCGGGCCAGCGTCACGAATATGGCGCTCGCCGACATGTACGACCCCGCCAAACTTCCCGAGCACCTCCACCAGGCACACCGAGAACTCGATTACGTCGTCGACGATGTATTCGGCATCAAGGACCACGACCTGCCAGAACTCGACCGCCAGGACATCCTGTTCGACCACTACCGACGTTTGACCAAGCGGAGATAAGTAACCCTGAATCACCCCCAGTTTTGTGCCGTTTCCTTCTGAGTTAGGAAGGATGGCGATTATGCCGAAGAAGATCGAGCCGGAGGTCCGGGAGCGGGCCTTCACCCTGAATCACCCCCAGTTTTGTGCCGTTTCCTTCTGAGTTAGGAAGGATGGCGATTATGCCGAAGAAGATCGAGCCGGAGGTCCGGGAGCGGGCCTTGCGGTTGTTGGAGACCCATGGCGGGGAGTATCCGTCGCTGACCGCAGCGTGCCAAGCTATCGCCAAGCAGGTCGGAGTGGGCGCGGAAACGGTCCGTCGCTGGGCGGTGCAGGCGCAGATCGATGGGGGCGTACGCCCCGGTGTCACCTCGGAGGAATCGGCCGAGATCAAGAAGCTCAAAGCCGAGAACCGGCAACTGCGTGAGGATGTCGCGATCCTCAAAGCAGCAACAACTTTCTTCGCGGGGGAACTCGACCCCCGCAACCGATGATCATCGCCTTCATCGACACGATGCGATCCAAAGGTGCTGCGGTCGAGTCGATTTGCCGGATCCTGTGCGAACAGGGCTGCCNGATCGCCGCACGCACCTACCGGGCCTGGCGCAGTCGCCGACCCGCCACACGCACCATCACCGACGCCCAGACCATCAATGCAGTCGGTGACGTCGCCTGGCGTATCGATCATCACGGTCGGCGTCGGATGACCCCGGAAGGGCTTTACGGGCGCGTGAAGATGCGCGCCCACTTGGATCGCACCAGTATGCCCGGGGTGTCCTACGGGGCGGTGGATCGTGCGATGAAGACATTGGGGCTCAACGGTATTCGTCGATCTAAAGGGATCCGTACCACGATCCCGGCTGCCGACGGGATCCGTGCCGGCGACCTCCTCAACCGGCAGTTCCGCGCCGAGGAACCCAACCGCGTCTGGGTCACCGACTTCACTTACGTTCGGACCTGGGCGGGCTGGGTGTACGTGGTGTTCATCGTCGATGTGTTTTCCCGCAAAATAGTGGCTTGGCACGCCTCGACGAGTAAGGACGTCAGCCTGGTCACCACCCCGTTACGGATGGCTTTGTGGCAACGCGCCCACGACGGAAATCCAGTGAAAGATGGTGAGCTCATACATCATTCGGATGCCGGGTCGCAATATACCTCCGTTCGGCTGACCGAGCGGCTATCCCTGGAACACATCGCGGCATCGATCGGATCAGTCGGGGATGCCTACGACAACGCGCTGATCGAATCAGCGAACGGCCTCTACAAGACCGAGTGCATCCGCACCACGATCTTCCACGCCGGGCCTTACAAGGCTATCGCCGACGTCGAGTTCGCCACCGCGGCCTGGGTCGACTGGTACAACTGCAGCAGGCTGCATTCCAGCGTCGGGCTGCTCCCACCCAACGAGTTCGAGACTCTCTACTACGCTGCCCTCAACACCGAGGAACAGCCCACAATGGAGGCGGCACAAAACCTCAGGTGATTCA
>NZ_JACKTL010000014.1 GCF_025822245.1 Mycolicibacterium hodleri | reverse complement strand
CGGGCAACGCGGGCGACCTCGGGACGCCGCCACCGCCGCCGGTGCCGCTGCCGCTACCGGCGGCCGAGCCGGGCGGAAGGCCGGGGCCCGGCGGGGACGGCCAGCACCACGGCCACCACTGCCATCGCGGATGGTCCTCGTGGTCGTCGACGTCGGCCGGCGGCTGGTTCTCGTCCGGCGGCGGGACGCTGCCGGGAGTGGTGGTCGGGGCGGCGGTCTGGGTGGACGGCGCCGCCGCGACACTCGGGGTCGGGGTGGGGTCGCTTTGCGGCGACGGTGTCGCACGGGGCGTGGTTCGTTTGCCAGACGTCTCGGGGGTGCGGGTGGATCCGCCGCGGCCGTCGCCGACCTGGGACGTGGGCTTGGGGGCGGTCGCGGTCGCGGTGGCGGTGGGCTGTTCGGAGGGCGGAGCCGGGGTGTCGGCGCCGGTCGGGTCGGCCGGTGCGGCGCCGGCGTCGTCGCTGTGAGCTGGCTCGGGATCGGCGAGGGCCATGGTGGCACCGGCACCGCTCAGGAGCAACCCGGATGTCACCAGACAGGCCGCCGCGGCGATGCGAATTCGCGTAGCCACGTGATGACACCTCTCCTCGATCGGAGCCGCCGATCGGGGCAATTCTCGCACGAGAACGCTTCGGCGTTTGCTGGAGCTCGACGGCCCTCGGCCCTGGACCGGGGCCGGAACGGGACTCTCGGGCGACCGGCATTAGTGTTGGCGGCACCACGCAGCCACGATCGCCAGATCACGACGAAATGACCGGGAGGCAGCCGGGATGGGCCTGTTCAGACGGCGGAAGAGCCGGGCGACTCGTCGTGCCGAGGCCAAGGCCATCAAGGCCAAGGCGAAACTGGAGGCGCGACTCTCCGCGAAGAACGAAGCGCGGCGCATCAAGGCCGACGGCAGACGCCAGGTCAAGGCCATGAAGGCGGGCCTCAAGGCGCAGCGGGCCAGCGACCGAAACGCCCTACGAGTGGCCGAGACCCAGCTCAAGGCGGTCCGCGAGGGAAAGCTGCTGTCGGCGTCCCGGATTCGCCGGGCGCTGACCGTCTCCCGGATGCTGGCACCGATCGTGGTGCCGATCGCCTACCGCGCCGCCATCGCCGCGCGAGGCCTCGTCGACGAACGGCGCGCCGACCGGCTGGGTGTGCCGCTAAGCCAGGTGGGCCAATTCTCCGGAGCGGGTGGAGCGTTGTCCGCGCGCATCGCCAGCGCCGAACAGACCCTGTCGCAAGTGGCGGCTGCGAAGCCGAAGGACGCCGAGACCAAGCAGTTCGTGGCCGCGGTGACCGATCGGCTGCGCGACCTCTCCGCGGCCGTGACCGCCGCGGAGAACATGCCGACCCCGCGACGCAAGGCCGCGCACGCCGCGATCGGCGACCAGTTGGACGGGGTGGACGCCGACCTGATGGCACGTCTCGGAGTGGTCTGATCAACGACCGTCCCCGTCGTCGACGCATGCCACCGGCGGCCCGCCTTCCCGGGGCGGCGGCCGGGGCGTTGACGGCGGCGCTCGCGGTGGCTGCCCACGGCACCGCCGGTGGCGGCCTGCCGTCGGGGCCCACCGCGGCCATGCTGGCCCTGCTGTCGATCACCCTCGGGGCTCTGGTCGCGACCATCCGCGACGCCGTCGACTTCCGGGTCCTCGTCGCCGTCCTCGCGGTTGGCCAGCTCCTCAGCCACGTCCTACTCGGCGCCGGCGGGCACACCCACTCCCCGACCGCCGGGACGTCGCCACTCGTGATGCTCGCCGCCCATGTCGTGGCCGTCGCGGTCGGCGCCGCCCTGATCGCAGCCGGCGGGCGCCTCGCCGCCGCCCTGTCCCGCGTGCTCGTCGTCGCCACGCGCCTCGTCCGCCACCCCGTCGCCGGCCCGGAGACGACGGCGGTCGCGAGTGCGGATCAACCCCTGCAGTCCGTGCGCCTCCTGTCGGCGTCGTTGTCGCATCGTGGTCCACCGGTCGTCTTCGCCTCCTGACCGAAACGACCCATCCGACCAACGAAGGCGACAACTCAACATGAGATCCATTCACCGGGCGTCCTCGCGCGCCCTCATCACGACCGCTGCCACCGGCGCGGTCATGTCCATCGCGGTACTGACGGGTGCGGGCACGGCGTCGGCACACGTTCACGTCGACGCCGACGACGCGGCTCCGGGCAGCACGTCCGTGCTGACCTTCCGCGTCCCGGGAGAGTCCGAAAAAGGAGCATTGACAACAGAATTCAGCGTCGCACTGCCCAACGTCGCATCCGCTCGCACGGAGGTGATGCCCGGGTGGACGGCCCGGCTGGACCGCGACGCCGCCGCCGGCACGGTCCGATCGGTCACGTGGACCGCTGCTCCGTCGGTCGGCATCTCGTCCGACCAGTTCGCGTTGTTCAACGTCTCGGTGACCCTGCCCGACCAACCGACGGTGACCTTGCCGGCCACCCAGACCTACTCGGACGGCACGGTCGTGCGGTGGGACCAGCCACCCCTTCCCGACGGCGGCGAGCCCGAACACCCCGCGCCGGAACTAAAGCTGACCGGCGCGCCCGCCGACGGGCACGACGATCACCGCCGACGGGCACGACGATCACAG
>NZ_JACKTL010000013.1 GCF_025822245.1 Mycolicibacterium hodleri | reverse complement strand
ACGCCGACGCCACCGGCTCGACACCAGTTCCCACGGGCGTCACGTTCCCGCCCACGCCGCTGAGTTCGGTTCCCGCCTCCGGGAGCTTGTACTACATNCCGGACCCGACTCGGCCGGGGACGGAGACGTTGTCGTTCACGTTGACCTCAGGTGCGTCGGTGACCAAGACGGCGGTCGTCGAGGTGGTGGGGCCGAGCGAGCCCGAGAATCACGCGCCCACCCTGGTAGTCAGCACCGAGCCGACGGGTGCGGCCAACGGTGCGGTGAAGGTGTCTTTGACATTCGCCGAACCTGACGATGACCTCGTCACCTCGTACACCGCACCGCTGGTGCATGGCGGTTTGTACCTCGACGCCGCGGGCACGATACCGATTACTACGGGGGTCACCACTCCGCCCGCGCCGCTCGGTTCGGTGCCCGTGACGGCGACCTTGTATTACATTCCTGACCCGAGTCATTCGGGGACGGAGACGTTGTCGTTCACGTTGACCGATGCCTCGGGTGCGTCGGTGACCAAGACGGCGGTCGTCGAGGTGGAGGCGGGCCCGACCGATCCGGACGATCAGCCGCCCACGGTTACGGTCGTTCGCACCGACAATGTCGACGGCACAATCACCCTGGCCGTCACCGTCACCGACACAGACGACGACGCCACAAACCTGTTCATCGGAGAACGCGAACACGGCACTCTCTCCGTAGCCAATCAGCCCGTACCCGACGCCTTCACCGGTGGACCCATCACCCCGTTCAACGGGACGGTGACAATCCCCTTCACGTACACGCCGGACCCCAGCAGGCCCGGTGTCGAAACCCTGACCTTCACCGTCACCGACCCGAGCGGTGAAACGGCCAGCTACTCAACGCGAGTCGTCGTCGGTTCCCCAATCCTGTTGCCGGGCAATGTCTTCAATCCGGTCCCCAACATTTCCTATTACGATCTCGCGGTCATCGGGGAGCGCATCTACGTGCCCACGTACGACAACACGGTCGCCGTCATCGACAGGACGACCGGCCAACTGATCGGTACACCGGTGCCATTCACCGACGCCCCCAGATCGGGCTTCGCCGTCACCCCCGACGGGAGGCTGGCGTTGATCACCACCGACTACGAGGACGAGGAGAACCCGGAGAACAACGGGCCGCAAGGTGTGCAGATCGTCAACCTGCAGACCGGCGCCGCGACGTTCATCGCGACCGACGACGGCCCACAGTGGGTGACGGTGAACGAGACCGGGACGAAGGCCTACGTCTCCAATACGTTCGGCGGGACGGTGATGGTCGTCGACCTCACCGGCGCGACGCCGACCAAGCTCTTCGACATCACGGGCATATCCGGCCCCGAGGCCGCCGTCGTCGTCGGGAACAAGGTCTACGTGACCAGCTACGACGGTGAGAGCGTCCTGGCCTACGACGCAAACGGTGCTGGCGCCGCACTAGCCGAATACCAGGTTGGCAGCCCCGCATGGGCAGTCGACGCCGCACCTGACGGCCGCTTGGTCGTGACCACCGACAGCAACATCGCCGTCATCGATCCCAGCGATGACACGGTAGACATTCTGACGCTGCCAGACGACTGGGAGGCTGGCTACGGCATCGCGGTGAGCCCAGACGGAAAGCGGGCCTATGCCACGGCCAACCGGTACGACGCCGACTTCAACGTCATTGCCTCGGCCGTGTTCGTCGTGGATCTGACGACCAACACCTTCGCGGGTGGGCCGGTCGGTCTCGGTGTCACCGACCCGTGGGGCGTTCGGGTCAGCTCGGACGGCGTCGTCTACGTCCTCCTGGGCGATGGTTCCATCGCCCCGCTGACGGAGCTCGATCCGACGATCGTGTGATTCGACGGGCTCGACCCCGCCCAGGAACTCCCGGGGCGGGGCCGAATCCGTTCTCAGCCAGGGGCTCTAAGTTAGTTCGCCGCCAGACTACGGGCCACGCTCCTGGCGACGTCGGCGGAGAATTCGGCGACGGGCACGTCGCGCGCGGTGGAGAACAGCATCATCGCCGTGCCCCGCAACTGTCCGATCAGGGTGACCGCGGCGAACCGGGGGTCCACGTGCGGACCGATCGACCCGTCCTCGAGTCCCTGCTGGATCTGCTGGGCGAGGAACTCCCGGAACCAGGCGTCGCGCTCGGCGAACAGCGGGGCGAGTGCCGGTTCGGCGCCGGCGGATTCGGCCCACAGCTTCAGGAACGCCTCCGAGCGGGCCGGCCGTTGGTGCATCCCGTTCAGGTAGGCCTCGACGAACTGGGTGAGGCGGCCTAGTCCGGTGGGGGAGTCCGTCGGCACGTCGAACTGCTGGGTGTGCTTGATGAGCTCCTCGAGCAGGCGCGCCTTGCTGCCGAAGTGATGGTTGACGATGCCTCGGCTGTAGCCCGCAGCCTCGCCGACGGCCGCCAAGGAGACGGCCCGCGATCCGTGGGTCGCGACCAGGGACGTTGCGGCGTCGAGCACGCGGCGCCGGGTCTCGGCGCGGCGTTCGGCCTGCGTGCGGCGAACCGAGCGCACTTCGGTCATCGGGTCATCATCCCCCGCGCGTCTCGCGGTTGTCGGACACCAACTGTATGTTGCGTGACGTACAGCAAGTAACTACGAAGGGACTTACCTCATGTCCGCATTGGATGTATCTCGTCTCGACCGGTTCCTGGCCGCCGACCCGAACGGCCCCGTGGTGATGCTGAACCTGATCCGGTTCGCGCCAGGCGGCCAGGCCAAGTACATGCAGTACATCGAGCGGTTCAGCAGCTCGGGGGTCAACGAGCGCTACGGCGTGACGATCGTCTACGCGGGGGTCGGGCATCCGTCCCTTGCCGCAGACGGTGGTGACTGGGACATGGTGGCCCTGGTGAGCTATCCCAGCCGCCAAAACTTCGTCGACATGGTCAACGACCCGGACTACCTGGAGTTCGAACACCTCCGCTCCGAGGCCGTCGCCACCGCCGTCCTGCAGCCGACCACCGCCGCGTTGTGACGGCGACGTCGCCAAATTGACGTTCTCGAACAAAATGTGCCGCGTCCATGCTTGGCTAGAACGATGAGCGCATTTGCCACCCGGTACCAGACGGCCACGATCGACGGCCTCGAGGTGTTCTACCGCGAGGCGGGGGATCCGTCGAAGCCGACATTGCTTCTGCTGCATGGGTTTCCGTCGAGTTCGCACATGTTCCGCAATCTGATCGACTCCCTGGCCGACGAGTATCACCTGGTGGCCCCGGACCACATCGGCTTCGGGCGTTCGGCGATGCCGACGACGACGCAGTTCACCTACAGCTTCGACCGGTTGACCGAGATTACCGAGGGCCTGATCGACCATCTCGGATTGGAGAAGTTCGCGCTCTACATCCACGACTACGGCGCCCCGATCGGCCTGCGGATCGCCAGCCGCCGGCCGGAGCGGATCACCGCGCTGATCACCCAGAGCGGCAACGCATATCTGGAGGGGTTCACCCCGTTCTGGGACGTCCTGTTCGCCCACGCCAAGGACCGGGCCGCCAACGAGGAGGAGGTACGGGAGAAGTTCACGTTGGAGACCACCAAGTGGCAGTACACCAACGGCGTCCCGGCGGACCGGTTGGACCGGATCGCGCCGGAGGCCTGGCTGTTGGATCAGTTCGGGTTGGACCGCAAGGACAACGACGCGATTCAGCTGCAGCTCTTCTGGGACTACCAGTTCAACCTCGACGGCTATCCGGCGTTTCAGGAGTACTTCCGCACCTACCAGCCGCCGCTGCTGGTCACGTGGGGCAAGAACGACGAAATCTTCGGCGTCGCCGGCGCGGAGGCGTTCCACCGGGACTTCCCGAACGGCGAGTTCCACCTCCTCGACACCGGCCACTTCGCGCTGGAGACCCACGGCGAGGAAATCAGCGGCTACATCCGCGACTTCATGCCGCGCGCCCTGGGCACGGCGTAAGGGTCAGCGCCCTGGGCGAATGGTCATGCGCCGCAACAACCCGTCGCGCAGCCCGACGGTGTGGAACACGACCGCACAGATGTGCGCGATGAACGACGCGAACAGAAGGTAGGCCAACACGGTGTGCGCGGTGCGCAGCACGGCGTAGACGGCGATGCCATGCGGTGCGATGCCGGGCAGGTGCACCGGCCCCAGCAGGGTCACGGGCACGCCCGACGCCGAGACCAGCGCCCAGCCGACCAGGGGCTGCATCACCAGCAGGGCGTACATCAGGCGTTCGGACCACGTCGCCACCTTGCGTTCCAGCGGACTCATCGTGGTCAGGAACGCCGGTGGGTGATGCCGCAGCCGGTTGACCAGCCGGACGACGGCGAAGACCAGGATGACGATGCCGAGCACCCGGTGAATCGCCAGCAGCAGCGGGTAGTAGGCCAGCGCGGCGACCATCGTGGCGCCGAGGAAGAACTGGCCGATCACCATCGCGGCCATCGACCAGTGCAGCAGCCGGGACGCCAGGGTGAACTTCGGTGGCGCGGCGACGGGAGCCTCAACTGTCACGGTTCACCCTTTCGACGTCGACTGCACTGGGGGACTTGGGTTCTCGGGTGCGTCGCTCGAACGAGCGGGCGTAGACCGCAGAACGGGCCTGGGGCAGCGGGTCGTCCGACGGGCTGAGGCCGTCGGGCAGCACCAGCGGGTCGAAGTTGACGTCGCGGGCGTTGCCCGCGGCCTCGGTGAGTACGGCGTCGACGGTGATCACCCCGGCGTCGACGGTGCGTCGTCCGGCCGGCCACGGGAGCGTCGCGTCGTGCGTCGGGTCGCCAGGTTCGGCCACCGTCAGCACCAGCCGCCAGCTGACCGGGCCGCGGTGCATTCGCTCGACGAGGTCGTCGAACAGGTAGTCGCGTCCGCCGGGGGTGGGGGAGGCCGCACCGGGCGGATCCATCGGCACGGCGGCCCACCGCACGGGCACCGACGCTCCGGCACCGTTGGTCGCGATGAACGCGTTGAGCCCGTGAAAGGTGCTGTCCGCCACGCCAGGACTCGGCGGGGACGCCTTGATGATCGTCATCGCCGCGGCGGTCTCGGGATGCTCCGCCAGGAAGGCCTTCATCACGCTCGGGTCGGGCTGACCGGTGGCGGGGTCGGGTTTGCCCGCCAGCAAGCGGTCGTAGAAGCCCTGCGGCGTGCTGTCGGGGAAGACCGGCAGGTTGATCATGGCGGTGCGCCACTGCTCGCCGTGCGGTAGCCGAAACACGAGCCCCAGCCCGCGCACCGCTCCCGGTTGGTCGGCCGCGTCGGGCACGGTTCCGCCCAGGGAGAAGCGCGCGGTCACCGGTACGGTCCCGGGTGCGAAGACCGACGCCTTCGACAGCTCGGCACCCGCGCCGTTACTGGTGAAGGTGCCGGTCGCCGCGAGCCCCTTGGCATGGTTGCGTCGAAAACCGTTGTGCCGCCCGTAGACCTGTTCGAACCGGTCGGCGAATCGCGACGAGGTCAACCGTCGCGTGTTCAACCAGCCCGACGCCTCCGCCAGGCCGCCCGCGCCGACCGCCAACACGGTGCCGGCGGCGGCGAGGCCGAGCAGGGCGTCGCGACGGTTGAGCCGTGGACCCGGCATGTCAGAACGGCAAGTCGAGCGAGCCGTTGGTGGTGTCGAGTTCGTCGTGGTTCGAGGTCTGCAGGTTCAGGTTCGTCTTCACCTGCGGCATGGTCCCGAAGGGCAGCAGCGGACTGGTGTCAGCGCCGGCGACCGGCGCCAAGGCCATTGCGGCGGCGACGAAGCCAACGGCCAATCCCGGAACGATGCGCTTGGCGGTGATTCTCATGTCGGATCTCCTCGTGAGTGGACCCGGTCTCTGCCGGGATGCCTTCACTCTCGGGTACCGAGACGACGGTTCCTTGGTTGCTTTCTGAAGATTCGTTAACGATCGCGGCCCGCCGATTTCCCGCGGTGCATCATGGAGACGTGAACGACCCCACCGGAGTACCGAGTCGTCGGGCCCTGATCGTCGACGACGAAGTGGCCCTGACCGAGGTGGTCGGCAGCTATCTGAGGCGCGACGGCTTCGAGGTGCACGCCGCCCACGACGGCGGACAGGCGCTGTCCCTGGCGGGCAGCGTCGACCCCGACGTGGTGGTCCTTGACGTGGGGCTGCCCGGCATCGACGGCTTCGAGGTGTGCCGTCGGCTGCGGATCTTCTCCGACGCCTACGTCATCATGTTGACCGCCCGCGACACCGAGGTCGACACCGTCGTCGGCCTGTCGGTCGGCGCGGACGACTACATCACCAAGCCATTCAGCCCGCGGGAGCTGGTCGCCCGCATCCAGGCGATGCTGCGACGGCCTCGCCGGACGTCGCGGGAGGGGTCGGAGTTCGTCCACGCGGGCAAGCCGCCCCGTCAGATCGGTGACCTGAGCATCGACGTCGAGGGGCGGGAAGTGCGCATCGACGATGCCGAGATCGTACTGACGCGAACGGAATTCGACCTTCTCGACGCTCTCTCGTCGCGGCCCGGGAAGGTCCTCGGCAGGCGGCAGCTCATCGAGATCGTCTGGGGTGACACCTGGGTGGGCAGTGACAACATCGTCGACGTGCACGTCGGACATCTGCGTCGCAAACTCTGCGACGACCCGATGCGGTACGTCACGACGGTCCGCGGAGTGGGCTATCGAATGGGCAGGGGCTGACCATGCCGTCGAAGTCCTTTCCGCACAACGCCTCCCGATTCGGCATCAGGACGCGGCTGGTTGCGGTGAACTCGGTGGTGATCGTGGCGAGCTTCGTCACGGCCACGCTGGTCGCCGCGCTCGTCGGTCCGCCGATGTTCCGGCGTCTGATGGAGGCCGCGGTCCAACCGGGCGCCGCGGGCGACCACCCCTACCAGCGGGCGTTCGAGAGGGCGACCGCCGCATCGTTGGGGACGGCGCTGCTGGTCTCCGTCGCCGCCGCCCTCGCGCTGAGTTGGTACCTCAGTCGGCGGGTCTACCGCTCTGCCACCGAACTCGCGCACGCCGCAACGGTGATCGCCGACGGCCGCTACGACTTTCGGGTCGGCGCGCCGCGTTTGGGAAGGGAGTTCGACGAGATCGCGGTGGCCTTCAACACCATGGCGCACAGCCTCGGGCGCGTCGAGCACAGTCGCCGTCAGATGCTCGCGGACCTCGCCCACGAGATGCGGACGCCGGTCGCGATCGTCGAGGCCTATCTGGAGGCGCTCGAAGACGGTGTGAAGTCGCTCGACGACGACGCCATCGCGGTCCTGCGCGATCAGTCACGGCGACTGACGCGGCTCAGCAAGGACGTAGCCGCCTTGTCCGACGCCGAGCACCGGGCCCGCACGATCGACGCACGATGGACCTCGATCGCGCGCCTCGTAGCCACCGCGACCACGGTGTGGGAACCCCGTTACCGCGCCAAGGGCGTGACCCTCACCGCGACGACGGCCGCAGACCTTCCCGACGTGTGGGCGGATCCGGAACGCCTCGGGCAGGTGCTGGCCAACCTGCTGGAGAACGCCCTGCGGCACACGCCGACCGGAGGCTCCGTCGTGATCGGGGCCCGGGCGAACCACGGCGACGCGACGGTGGTGGTGTCCGACACCGGCGACGGCGTCTCGCCCGAGCATCTGCCCCACCTCTTCGACCGCTTCTACCGGGTGGACGCGGCGCGCGACCGGGTGCACGGCGGCGCCGGCATCGGCTTGGCCATCGCCAAGGCACTCGTCGACGGCCACGGTGGCAGCATCAGGGCCGACAGCCGGGGGCTGGGCCAGGGGACCACCTTCACCGTGTCCCTGCCGCGGGGCGTCGAGTCCGGGCCGTCACCCGCACCCTCACTGCAGGATTCGCCGCACCTCGTCGGCTAGCGCGGCGCCCAGATCGCGGTTGTTGCGTTCGGTGAAGTGCACCCCGTCGCTGCCGTCGGTGCCGATCACCGAACCCGCGTCGAAGAACGGGATCTTCATGTACGCGCACAGCGCGCCATAGGCGTCCGCCAGCTGTGCAGATTTTTGCTGCCCGCCGTCGAAGGTCATCTGGAACCACGGGTCGGGCATCGAGGCCAACGGCGGCGGGGCGACGACCAGGACCTTCGGCGCCGGATACACGGTGCCGACGCCGCCCGCGGAGCCGAGTACCTGCGCGGCGAGCACCGACATGCCGGTGGCGATGTCGAACGGTGTCCGGTTGAAGTACGCCTTGGTGTCGTTGGTGCCGAGCATCAGGATCACCAGGTCCAGGGGCAGGTGGCTGGCGAGCGCGATCGGCAGGTGCGCCGCGCCGTTGAGCCGCGGGTCGGTGGGGTCGTCGACGTTCGTGGTGCGCGCGCTGAGGCCCTCCTCGACCACCGCGTAGTCCTCGCCGAGCGCGTCGGCGAGCACGCCCGTCCAGCGCACGTCGCGAGGGAACCGCGTGGTGGGCGCGGTCTCCTCTGCCGGCACCCAGCCCCACGTCAGCGAATCACCGAAGCACATCACCGTCTTGACCGTCATGCCCTCAACCTAACCGCCGAGCTCCTCGCGGATGACCGTGACGAATCCGTCGACGTCGGCCTCCGTGGTGTCCCACGAGCACATCCAGCGCACCTGCCCGGCGGCCCGATCCCAGTCGTAGAACCGCACGCGCTCCCGGATGCGGTCGGCCGCGTCGTTGGGCAGCACCGCGAACACCGCGTTGGCCTCGGTCGCCTGGCTGAAGGACAGGCCGGCGACCGGATCGTCGTCGAGCGCACCGCGTAGCCGGGCGGCCATGGCGTTGGCGTGCGCGGCCGAGCGCAGACCCAGCTCGTCGTCGAACAGCGCGAGCAGTTGCGCGCTGGTGAAGCGCATCTTGCTGGCCAGCTGCATGCTCAGCTTGCGCAGATACGGCATGCCCTCGACGCGGGCCGGGTCGACGACGACCACGGCTTCGGCGCCCAGCAGCCCGTTCTTGGTGCCGCCGAAGCTGACGACGTCGACTCCGGCGTCGGAGGTGAACGCGCGGAACGGCACGCCGAGAGCGGCGGCCGCGTTCCAGATGCGGGCGCCGTCCATGTGCAGGGCCATGCCGTGACCGTGGGCGAAGTCGGCGATCGCCCGAACCTCCGCGGGGGTGTACAGCGTGCCCAGTTCGGTGGTCTGGGTGATGCTGACGGTCAGGGGCTGGGCGCGGTGCTCGTCGCCCCACCCCCAGGCCTGCTTCGCGACCAGCTCCGGCACGAGCTTGCCGTCCGGTGTCGGCACGGTGAGGAGCTTGAGGCCGCTGACCCGTTCGGGTGCGCCGCCCTCGTCGGTGTTGACGTGTGCGGTCTCGCTGGAGACCACCGCGCCCCAGCGCGGCATCATGGCCGTCAACGCGACGACGTTCGCGCCGGTGCCGTTGAACACCGGGAAGGCCTCGGCGGCGTCACCGAACTCGGCTCGGACGACCTCGTTGAGCCGGTCGGTGTACGCGTCCCCGCCGTAGGCGACCTGATGTCCGCCGTTGGCCTTGGCCAGCGCGTCGAGCACCTCGGGATGGACGCCGGCGTAGTTGTCGCTTGCGAAGCCCCGGTATCCGGTGTCGTGAAAGGTGTCGACCATGTCCTCAGTCTCCCAGGGCACGGGCGGGTGGCGCGGCCCGGGCGTTGGCCGCCGGTGCCGAACGGGAGGACGATGGAACGATGTGGAGACAACCATGACCGCCGTGTCGGTCAACGGCAAACTCGAGCAGGTCGCGACCGAACCCGAGACCGCGCTGCTGTACGTGCTGCGGAACCACTTGGGGCTGAAGGGAACCCGATTCGGCTGCGGCCTGGCGCTGTGCGGGTCGTGCATGGTCCTCGTCGACGGCCGGCCCAGCTACTCGTGCGACGTCCCCGTCGGCAGCCTCGAGGGCCGCGAGATCACCACGATCGAGGGGCTGAGTTCGCCCGAGGATCCGCACCCGGTGGCCACGGCGGTCGTCGAGGGCCAGGCCGCACAGTGCGGTTACTGCATCTCCGGGATCGTGGTCTCCGCCGTCGCCCTCCTCGGGGACAACGCCGACCCGTCGGCCGACGAGGTGCGCCGAGCGCTGGATGGCAACCTGTGCCGGTGCGGCGCCCACAACCGGATCGTGCGCGCGGTGCTGTCCGCCGCCGCAGAACTGCGGGAGAGGAACCGGTGACCACCGTCGCGGTCGACGGCCTTCCGATCTCGATCGTGGCCAACCCCATGGTCGACGACTGGCTGCGCCTCCTGCCCGACGGAGTCGTCGAGGTGCGTTCCGGCAAGGTCGAACTCGGGCAGGGCGTGCTGACCGCGCTGGCGCAGATCGTTGCCGAGGAGTTGGACGTCGACCTCGCGCGGGTGCGCATGACGGCGGCGGCGACGGGCGTCAGCCCCGACGAGGGGTACACCGCAGGCAGCCTGTCCATCCAGCACTCGGGGGCCGCGCTGAGGTTGGCCGCGGCCGAGGCCAGGGCCGTCCACCTCGACGCGGCGGCGGAGCTGTGGCAGGTGTCCGCCGATCTGCTGACGGTGATTGACGGCGCCGTCACCGCACCCGACGGTCGGACGACGACCTACTGGGAGCTGACGCGCGAGGGTCTGCTGCACCGCCGCGTGACCGGCGCGGTGCCGACCAAGGCGGCGGCCGATCGTCGGATCGTCGGAACGCGGGCCCCCCGGCTCGACCTGCCCGACAAGCTGGCCGGGCGGCCGCGGTTCGCCCACGACCTCGCGTTGCCGGGGATGCTCTACGGCCGCGTCGTCAGACCGCCCTCACGGTCCGCCGCGCTGCAATCGGTCGACACCGCAAGGGCGTTGGCGCTGCCGGGCGTCATGACCGTCGTCCGCGACGGCGACTTCCTCGGTGTGGTCGCAGAACGGGAGGAGGTCGCGCTGACGGCGGCGGAATACATCCGAGCCGACGCGACGTGGGAGGAGCGGGCGACGCTGCCCGACGAATCGGATCTGCCCACGTTCCTGACGGCGGCTCCCGCGGTCAGCACGGTGGTCGCCGACACCGGTGGAGCGGACCCGGATCCAGCTCGGGACAACGGCTTTCACGAAGCCCGCTACGACCGGCCCTATCTGGCCCATGCGGCGATGGGACCGTCCACCGCCACCGCACTGGTCACCACCCGCGACGACGAGCAGGTTCTCGAGGTGTGGACGCACAGCCAGGGCGTCTACCTCCTGCGCCGGGAACTCGCGAGGGCGCTGGGCCTGGCCGAGGATCGGATTCGGGTGCAGCACGTCGCGGGGTCGGGGTGCTACGGGCACAACGGCGCCGACGACGTCGCGCTGGATGCGGCACTGCTGGCGCTGGCGGTGCCCGGTCGTCCCGTGCAGGTGGTGTGGTCGCGTCCCGACGAACTCGGATGGGCGCCCTTCGGACCCGCTGCGGTCGTGCGGATCGCCGCCGAGGTCGACGGCGACGGGGCCGTGCGGACGTGGCGCCACGACGTCTGGGGCAACGGTCACGTCACCCGGCCGGGCTTCGTCCGGGCCGTCGGTCTGCTCGCGGCGAGTCACCGCGAGGGTGGTGAGCCGATCGGACCGGCCGGCGAGCCGCCGCTGGAGAACGGCGGTGGTGCTGCGCGAAACGCCGTGCCTGGCTACGCCTTTCCTCATCATCGGGTGGTGAATCATTTGCTGTCGGTGATGCCGTTGCGCACCTCGGCGCTGCGCTCGCTGGGGGCGTTCGTCAACGTCTTCGCGATTGAGTCGTTCATGGACGAACTCGCCGTCGCCGCGGGGCGCGATCCGGTCGAGTACCGCCTCGCCCACCTGGCCGACCCACGCGGGCGTGCAGTGGTCGAGGCGGTCGTCCGACGGTCTGGCTGGGCCGAGTGGACGCCCGCGGAATCCCTCGGTCGCGGGATCGCCTATGCCCGGTACAAGAACACCAGCGCCTACTGCGCGGTGGTCGCCGAGGTGGAGGCCACCAGCGAGGTGCGGGTCCGTCGGCTGACTCTCGCGGTGGATGCCGGGCTGGTGGTCAACCCCGACGGGGCGGAGAACCAGATCGAGGGCGGCGCCATCCAGGCGACCAGTTGGGCGCTGCGGGAGCAGGTCCGCTTCGACGACCGGTCCGTCACCAGTGACACGTGGGAGACCTACCCGATCCTGACGTTCTCCGAGGTTCCCGCCGTCGACGTGGAGTTGTTGCCCGACAACGGGAATCCGTCGTTGGGGGTCGGCGAGACCGCGCAGGGTCCCACCGGGGCCGCCATCGCCAACGCCGTCTACGACGCGATCGGCGTGCGGGTGCGCAGCATGCCGTTCACCGCGGAGCACATCGTCGCGGCCATGCCGGACTGACGGCGGTTCACTCGCGGTTTCGCAATCGGTCCAGAAGCTCGCGGGCGTCGTCGACCCGGGGCCGGTCGGCGCCGAGTGCGGCGGCGAGCAACGCGGCCCGCCGGGACCGGATGACGTCGATGTTGCGCTTGGCGAGGGCGGTGACGGCGAGGTTGGCGGTACGGCCGTCGGACGGGTCGTCGCTCCGCTCGACGAACCCCTGCTTCTCCAGGACCCGCAGCGCCGCGCTGAAGTTGCTGCTGCGCATCCGGAGTTCACGAGCCACGTCGCTGGGCCGGCAGCCGGGGTGGCGGTCGACGTACTCGAGCACCGCCGCCTCGACGGTCGACAGCGGCACGACGGTCTCGGCGGACTGATCCCAGGACCGGATCAGTCGGGCCGCGTGCATGACCGCGTCGGCCAGATCGGCCAGGGCCGACTCGTCCTCGGTGACGGGAGCTGGGGCGACGGCGCGGCTCATGCCGTCGACCTTACGCCGAGGAAGTTATGTATGTATAGTTACCTCAACATAGCTACTTCGAGGACGTGACATGACGACGACGGCAGGCAACGCCGAACAGATGGAACGACTGCTCACACCCGAGGAGTCCCGACCGGCGATCACCGGGCCATTGCTGCTCGTGCTGGCGCTGCTGTCCGCGGTGGCGCCCTTCGCGACCGACCTGTATCTCTCGGCGTTCCCGACGATGACGACCGACCTGGGCACCACGGCCACGTCGGTCCAGTTGACCCTGACCGCGTTTCTCGTCGGAATCGCGTTGGGGCAGTTGCTCTTCGGTCCGCTTTCGGACCGGTTCGGCCGGATGACTCCGCTCGTGGTGGGGTCTCTGCTGTGCCTGGTCGCCAGCGCCGCAACGGCGCTCGCGCCCACGGTGGAGGTGTTGGTCGCGGCCAGGTTCGCTCAAGGCGTCACCGGTGCCGCGGGCATGGTGATCGGCCGGGCGATCATCTCCGATCTGGCCGTCGGGGCCGCCGCCGCGCGGGCCTTCAGCCTGATGATGCTCGTCGGCGGCATCGCGCCCGTGGTGGCGCCCGTGCTGGGCAGCGTGCTCGTCGGTCCCCTGGGGTGGCGGGGTGTGCTGTGGGTGGTCTTCGCCATCGTCGCCGCCATGTTCGTCGGCGTCGTCGCCGTGGTCCGCGAAACCCACACCGCCGGACGGCGGGCGAAGGCCCGAGCCGACCGCGACGGGTCGCCGTCGGCACTGCGCGCCCTGGGCTCGCGCGTGTACCTGGGCAATGCACTGGCCTTCGCATTCGCCTTCGCCACCATGATGGCCTACATCTCCGCGTCGCCCTTCGTCTACCAGGTGATGATCGGTTTCAGCGAAGTGCAGTACGGAATCGCGTTCGGAGTCAACGCCCTTGGGCTCGCCGCGGTCAGCGCCGTCTCGGCCCGACTGGCCGGCAGCCGCTCCATCCGAGGGCTGGCCGGAACCGGGCTCGCGGTGTGTCTGGCCGCCGTGGTCGCGATCGTCGTCATCGTGGCGGTCGGGGCGCCCGCGTGGCTGTTGGCGGTCCCGCTGTGGGTCGCCGTGTCGAGTCTCGGGCTGGTGTTCGGCAACGCCACCGCGCTCGCCCTCGGCGGCGTAGCCGGGGTCGCCGGGTCGGCGTCGGCCGTGCTGGGCGCCCTGCAGTTCGGTCTCGGTGCGCTGGTGTCTCCGGTGGTCGGCATGGGCGGCGAGCACACGGCCGTGCCCTTGGCCGTGGTGATGTTCGTGGCCATCTCGATCGCCTGCGCGTCATTCCTGCTGGGACGCGAACGCCGGAGTTAGCTGGCAACGGCCCACGGCCGTAGCGGGCGACGCGTGTCGGTCGATCCGGCGGCGAAGCACTTCCGCGGTGACTAGATTGGGGTGGCGCTACTCACTACCGAGGGAGTTCCCATCATGACCGCGACCGTTTCGACTCAGCCCACCTACCGGGTGGTCAATCCCGCCACCGGCGACGTCGGTGAGTCGTTCGACTTCGCCACCGAGGCCGAGATCGAGTCCGCCCTGGCGGCGTCCGACGCGGCGTTCCGCTCCTGGCGCGACCTGCCGATCGCCGAGCGGGCCCGCATCGTCACCCGGGTGGCCGAACTGTTCAAGGAGAACTCGGCACGCCTCGGCGCCATCGCCACCGAGGAGATGGGCAAGCCACTGCAGGAATCGGTCGACGAGGCCGACTTCTGCGGCGACATCTTCGAGTACTTCGCCTCGGAGGGCCCGAGCCTGGCCGCCGACCAGGAGATCAAGACCTTCGCCAAGGGCAAGGCGTACGTGCAGCGGCTACCCATCGGGCCGCTGCTGGGCATCATGCCCTGGAACTACCCGTTCTATCAGATCGCCCGTTTCGCAGCCCCAAACCTGGTGCTGGGCAACACGATCATCCTCAAGCACGCCGAGTCAGTGCCCAAGTCGGCGCTGGCCGTGCAGGAGCTCATGGATGAAGCAGGCATCCCGAAGGGGGTGTACACCAACATCTTCGCGTCCTACGGCCAGATCGAGAAGATCATCGGCGACCGTCGCGTCGTCGGGGTCTCGCTCACCGGGTCGGAGCGCGCCGGCTCGGTGGTAGCGTCGATCGCCGGCCGCAACCTGAAGAAGTGCGTGCTCGAGCTCGGTGGCTCCGACCCCTACGTCGTGCTCGACTCCGACGACGTCAAGGCGTCGGCAGACCTCGCGTGGGACACCCGGATTGGCAACACCGGTCAGGCCTGCAACTCCAACAAGCGAATGATCGTCACCGAGGACATCTTCGAACCCTTCGTCGAGCGACTCGTCGAGCGGGCGAAGGACCTCAAGCCCGGCGACCCGGCCGAGTCGGCAGACGGCACCTTCGCCCCGCTGTCGTCGCGCAAGGCCGCCGAGATCCTGGACGAGCAGGTGCAGGACGCCGTCTCCAAGGGGGCGACGCTGCATGCCGGCGGCGTGCTCGGCGAGGGCCCCGCGGCCTACTACTCCCCGGCGGTGCTCACCGGCATCACCCCGGAGATGCGCGCCTACCGCGAGGAACTGTTCGGACCCGTCGCGGTGGTGTACGCGGTGTCCAGCGACGACGAGGCCCTGAAGCTGGCCAACGACACCGACTACGGGCTCGGTGGTGCGGTGTTCAGCACCGACACCGAGCGCGCGGAGAAGATCGCCCAGCGCCTCGAGTCGGGCATGGCCAACGTCAACACTCCGGCCAACGAGGGCCAGGAGGTCCCGTTCGGCGGGGTGAAGCGCAGCGGTTTCGGCCGCGAGCTCGGTCCGCTGGGCATGGACGAATTCGTCAACAAGCGGATGTACTTCGTCGCGGAGTGACCTAGGACGGACCGTCCCCTAGTCGTCCGCGGTGCGGCGGGCACGAGCCCGGCGCTTGCCCTCGTGCATCGCCGCCACCCGGGCGACGGGGATGGTCCGACCCTGCTCGACGAGATCGTTCGGCAACCGTTGCGGCGCGGGCATCGAGTCCTGCCACGGGTCACGTCCGTCGAGGACGCCCAGCGCGGTGTGAACGGTGAAGTCGGCGGGGGAGACTCGGTCGAGGTCGGACCAGGCCAGGGGAAACGAGACCGGCGTCCCCGGCCGCAGTCGCGGGCTGTATGCCGCCGCGACGGTCGCCCCGCCGGCGCGCGTCGAGTCCACGAACACCTTCCCCGCGCGGTCCTCCACGATGAACGCCGTGGTCGCCAGGTCGGGGTCGAGTGCCTCGGTGCGCGCGGCCAGTGCGCGCGTCGCGGCGGCGACGTCTTCGACCGGGGCGGCGTCGTCGACCGGCACGAAGACGTGAACGCCCTTGGCGCCGCTGGTCTTCACCGCACCGGCGAGCCCACTGTCGGCGAGCGCCTGGCGTACCAGATGTGCCACCGCGACCACGGCGGCGAAGTCGTCGTCACCGGGCGGGTCGAGGTCGAGGATCAAATGCGTTGGGCGATAGATGTTCTCGGCCAGTCCCAGCGTGGGGTGATACTCCACGGCGCGTTGATTGGCCAGCCACAGCAGCGTTCGGCGGTCGTTGCACAGCGCGTAGTGCACCTCCCGGTGGGATGCCTCCGCCCAGATCGTCGTGGTGCGAACCCAGTCCGGGGTGTACTTGGGCACGTTCTTCTGCATGAACGGCGCCCGGCCGCGTAGTACCCGCAACACCGTGAGCGGCCGGTCGGTCAGCCCGGGCAGCAGCCGGTCGGCGACGGCGTCGAGGTAGTCGACCAGGTCGCGCTTGGTGGCGTCGGCCTCGGGGGTCAACGGCTCGTCGAGGTTGGTCAGGTCCACGCCGTCGCGCTGTTCGCTGGTTGCCACCCCCGCCATGCTGCCCGACGGCTAGCGTCGGTGTCGTGGGGTTCATCGAGAGCGTCGAACTGGTCGGCAAGGTGATCGACGGCGTCGGGGTGGCGATCATCGCGGTCGGCGCCGTCGTGGCGGGAGGCATCGCCGTCGGCCGGCTCGTGCGCAAGTCGCCGGACACCTACCGCTTCTTTCGGGAGACGCTCGGCCGCACGATCCTGCTGGGGCTGGAGTTCCTGGTCGCCGCCGACATCATCCGCACGGTGGCGGTGACGCCGAACGCGCAGAGCGTCGCCGTGCTGGCCGGCATCGTGGCCATCCGGACGTTCCTGAGCTTCTCCCTCGAACTGGAGATCACCGGCCGGTGGCCGTGGCAGAAGAAGCCGCGGCAGACGGGCGCCTAACCAGACGCGGTCGTGGCGATCCCGCCGTCGACGGGGATGACCGTCCCGGTCAGGTAGGACCCGGCCCGGCTGGCCAGGAACACGGCGACGCCGGCCATGTCGTCGGCCCGGCCGATGCGGCGCAACGGGGCCGACGCGGCGATGGCGTCGCCGAACGCGTCGAGCGTTGCCGCCATCATCTTGGACGGAAACGGTCCCGGCGCCACCGCGTTGACGGTGATGTGTTGCGGCCCCAGTTCGCGGGCGAGCACGCGCGTCAACTGGTGCAGCGCGGCCTTGCTGCTGGCGTAGGAGTAGACGGGCAGTTGGCTGACGCGGATGCCGTCGATGCTGCCCACGTTGACGATGCGGGCCGGATCGTCGGCGGTCCCCGCGGCTCGCAGCGCGGGCAGCAGCGCCTGGACGAGCCAGAAGGGGGACTTGAGGTTGAGGTCGAGCACCTTGTCCCAGGCCGAATCCGGGAACGTCTCCAGCGGCTCGCCCCACGTCGCACCCGCGTTGTTGACCAGGATGTCGAGGCCGTCGGACTCCGCGGTGACCAGGCCGGCCAGCCGCCGACATTCGTCGTGCGTGGAGAGGTCGGCGGCAATGGCCGTCACGTCCCCGAACTCCGAGAGCTCCTCGCGCGCCCGCTCGCACGCGTCGGCCTTGCGTGAGCTGACGACGACGCGGGCGCCCGCCTGCAGCAGACCCCGGGCGATCATCAGGCCGATGCCCCTGGTGCCTCCGGTCACCAGCGCACGCTTGCCGGTGAGGTCGAAAAGCTGTGCATGCGTGGTGCTTTGACCGTCGGTCATGGTTCACCTTCCATAGCGGGTGGGCGGAGCGTCGACGCCGTTGACACCGCCGCGAGATCGGTCCAGGCTAAACCAATGGCTGATGCGTTCATCCTCGGTGGCGTGCGGACGCCCTTCGCTCGCTACGGCAGCTCCCTGTCCCACTTTCGCACCGACGACTTGCTCGGAATGACCATGAAGGGCGCCTGCGAGCGGGTGGGGGTCGAACTCGGTGCGGTCGAGGACATCGTCGCCGGCTGCGTGAACCCGGCACACGAGGGGATGGGCGACGTCGGCCGATGGGCGGCGCTGGCGGCCGGCTTTCCCGACAGCGTGGCCGGGGCGACGATCAACCGCTTCTGCGGGTCGTCGCTGAGCGCCACGGTCAACGTCAGCCACGCCATCAAGGCGGGCGATCTCGGCGTCGGCATCGCGTGCGGCGTCGAGTCGATGTCGCGCTCCGGATGGGCGTTGATGAAGGGGGACGCCGCGTTCAGTCCCCGGGGCCCGGTCTTCATGCTGGACACCATGTGGGCCGGTGCGGGTGGGCCACCCAACCCCGCGCTGCTGGCCCGCAACGCCTACATCGCGATGATCGAGACCGCGCAGAACGTCGCCGACCGGTACGGGTTGACCCGCGAGGAGATCGACGCGTTCGCGTTGCGCTCGCAACGAAATGCCAAGGCGGCCCGCGATTCCGGTCGGCTGGCCAAGGAGATCATGCCGGTGACCATCCCGGCGACGCGCAAGACTCCGGAGGTCGTGTTCTCCCACGACGAGTTCATCCGCGACGACACCACCGCCGAGTCGTTGGCCAAGCTCCCGGCTCAGCCGGGCACCACCCAGATGACCGCGGCCAACTCGACGCCGCTGACCGACGGCGCCAGCGCGATCGTCATCGCCTCGGGGGAACGCGCCGCGGAGCTCGGCGTGGAACCCCTTGCGCGCGTGGTGTCCTCAGCCGTGTACGGCATCGATCCGCTCGTCATGGGGCTCGCGCCCGCCTGGGCGATTCCGCTCGCGATCAAGCGGGCCGGGCTGACGCCGGATCAGGTCGACGTGTGGGAGGTGCACGAGGCGTTCAGCGCCCAGGCGCTGGGCGTGGTGCGTGAACTGCCAAATCAATTGGACGGCTTCGTCGTCCCCGACGAGAAGCTGACGCCCAACGGGGGAGCGGTCGCCATCGGGCATCCGTTCGGCGCGACCGGGACGCGTTACGTCCTGACGTTGGCCACCGAACTGCGCGAGCGCAATGCGCGCTACGGGGTCGTCGGCGTCTGCATCGGGTCCGGCCAAGGCGTCGCACTGGTCCTGGAGAACCCGAACGCCACCTAGAGGAAGTCGATCTTCGCGGAGTTCTCGCCCTGCTGGCCCATCAGGGTGGTGTAGGCCTCCATCACGATGTCACCGTCGTCGTGAATACAGGTGTTCTTGCTGACGACGATGTCTGCGCCGAACCGCTCCTGCACGGACACGATGTCGAAGTGGCACCACAGCCGGTCACCCGCCACCACCGGCCGCTTGTAGACGAACTTCTGGTCGACCTGAACGATCTGCATCGATTCGAGGCCGACGTCGACGGTTCTGAAGAAGTCCTTCTGGGCGAGGATCGCGAACAACGTCATGAACGTGGCCGGTGCGACCAGTCCGGGGTAGCCCAGTTCGGCGGCGGCCTTCTCGTCGAGGCTGGCGGGATCGTCGCACTTGATGGCGGCGGCGAACTCGCGGATCTTCTCGCGTCCCACCTCGAAGTAGTCGGGGTATTCGTGATGCATCCCGCGGATGTCGGTCTTCAATGCCATGGGCTGCGAATACGCCTCTCGCGACGGGGTTCTGGGTCGTCCGGGGTGGTCAGTACCTTCCGAAGGCGAGCGCGACGTTGTGTCCGCCGAAACCGAACGAGTTGCTGATGGCGTACTGGTAGTTGCCGGTACGGGGTTCACCCGCGACCACGTCCAGGTCGACCTCGGGATCGAGGTTGGTCAGGTTGAGCGTCGGCGGGACGACGCCGTCGCGCAACGCCAGCACGGTCAGGACCGACTCGACGGCGCCCGCGGCGCCCACCGAGTGACCCAACGCCGACTTGGGTGCGTAGACCGCCGCGGAGTTGCCGATGGCGCGGTTGATGGCCGCAGCCTCGGCCACGTCGCCGACCTTGGTACCGGTGGCGTGGGCGTTGACGTGGTCGATGTCGCCCGGCGTCAGCCCGGCCAGTTGGACCGCGCGGGTCATCGCGTGCCCGGCGCGTTCACCGTTGGGGTCCGGCGCCACGATGTGGAAGCCGTCGGAGGTGATGCTGGCGCCCATCAACCGGCCAATGATGTTCGCGCCGCGGGCCTTCGCGTGCTCCTCGGTCTCGATCACCATCAGGGCCCCGCCCTCGCCGAAGACGAAGCCGTTGCGGTCGACGTCGAATGGGCGGCAGGCGCCCTCCGGGTCGTCGTTGGTGTTGGACAGCACGATGCGCATCTGCGCGAACGCGGCGATCGGCACCGCCTCGATCCGGTTCTCCACGCCACCGCAGACCGCGATGTCGGCCTCGCCGAGGACGATCTGTCGCCACGCCTGGGCGATGCCCTCGGATCCGGACGCGCACGCCGACACCGGCGTGATGACGCCGGCCTTGGCGTGCCGGTCGAGGCCGACGGCGGCCGCTGGCCCGTTGGGCATGTACATCTGGACCGCGAGCGGCGACACCGCGGCCATGCCGCGCTCGCGCATGTCGTCCCATGCGAAGACGAGCGCCTCGGTGGCGCCCATGCCGGTGCCGATGGACACCGCCAGACGGTTGGTGTCCACCTCGGGGTTGCCGGCGTTCTCCCACACCCGTCGGCCCAGCACGGTGGACATCCTCTGCACGTAGCCCAGGCGCCGCTTCTCGATGCGGGTCAGATCGGCCTCGAAGTCCTCGTGCAGGTGACCGCCGATGCGGACCGGCAGGTTGAACTCCTCGACGTACGGATCGTCGAGCAGGCGGATGCCGCTCTGCCCGTCGAGCAAGGCCTTCCAGGTGTCGTCGGCGCCGGCGGCGACCGACGTCGTCATGGCGACGCCGGTGATGACGACGTTCGGAAGACCGTTTCCGGTGCTCAGACCGGCGACCTGGGACGAGTTGACTGATGTCGGCACGAGAGAGACCCCCACGATGAAGTGCACGAGTGGTTGGCCCTCTGCTGGACCTGCGGAGTGCTCCGCGGCACGCGGGACTGGCGTCGAACTGGCAGCGCCACGCGGCTCTTAGGAATCTTATACAACTCGCCTTGTCAGCGCACCTGGGCTGTGTGACCTGGGCGAACCTACGCACCCGGCGTACTCTCGAAGTGTGCTCGGTGCGTTGCGGTACGGCGTGTGGACGGCCTTTGCTGTGGCCGGTGCGCTCGTCTGTGCGCCGGCCGCAGCGGCCGATCCGTCGTCGCTCGCGGGCCAGTCCGCGGATGCCGCCGTCGCCGACTTGCAGGCTCAGGGATACAACGTCCAAATCAACTGGGTCACCGGTTACGACACCAAGCCGCTGTCGGACTGCTGGGTGACGAGTGTCAACGACCCCGGCCACCTCGCGCCGACCGACGGCACGTTCACGACCGTCTACGTCGACGTCGCCTGCCCGAACGGGGACGACGGCGGATTCCGTTTCGGGGGCGGGATCGGGATCGGTTAGCCGCTAGCGCGGGAGCTTGGCCACGATCGCGTCGGCCACGGCCGAGGCGGCGGTGACGGTGCCCAGATCACGCTTGCACGCCTGGACGTCGACGATCACGTTGTCGTCGACGGCAAGTACGCGTTGGCAGGAGGCGACCCCGTTGGCGTCACCCCGGGTGAACGGGATGGCCAGTTTGTCGTCAGTCGTGGAGAGCGCGCCGCTGCGCCACTTGGGCAGTGGTTGGTCGTTGAGGGTGATGTTGACGTTGTGGTTGGTGCACTTCGACCAGCGGTCCGCCGACTGGGTGAAGAAGGCGCGGGCGGCGTCGGTCGACGGGTAGTTGACGACGGATTGCACGACCAGGGTGTTCCAGGCGTCGGTGTCCGGCGATCGCAACAGCTCCTGGCGCAGGGCGATCCAGCCGTCCTTGCCGTAGACGCCGGCCTCGTTGACCTGCCAGATGCCAAGGCAATTCAGGTTGGGCAGCAGATTGCGGTGATCGCTCATCACCTCGACGCGCGGGTGCGCGGTCATCCCGGTGGTGCCCACCGCGGAGTTCACCTGATCGGCGCTCAGTAGAACCCCGTCAAGGGCGTTGGCGGGGACCAGTTCCGGCGGCCCGGGCGGTGGCGTGGCCTCGGTCGAACACGAGGAGAGCACCAGCATCGACGCGGCCGCAATGGCGAAAAGGCTTGCAGTAAAACGCATTACCGGTCGTCAGGCATGCGTGCCCGCCGCAGCGCAGGCCTGCTGCGCGTTGGTGGCGTCGTTGTTCATCTCGGTCGCCGTCGAGTTCAGGCTGTCGCCGGGGATGCGCAGTGCCATCTTCAGGAGGAGCTTGGTGGCGTCGGCCGACCACGCCCTCATCGGATCGGCCACGCTCGGGTCGAGTCCCGGGGTGTTCGCCGAGTCCATCGCCACGCCCGCGGCTTGGCGCAGGGCGGTCCGGCCGACCTGGTTGCTGCTCTGCACGGCAGGGTCGTTGTAGTCCGAGCCCTCGAACGAGTCGGAGAACTCTCCGTAGTAGGTCGCCGCACCGTCGAGTGCTTGAGCGAAGTTGCCGCACGCCACGACGGCGGCGGGGGCGGCGCCGTCGGACATCGGCACGGCGTCGACGGCCACCCCGGGATCCTGAGGGGGGTCTTCGTCGGCGAAGGCCGTTGGCACGAAGGCCAATCCCATGCCCAGAGAGATCGCGGACACCGCTGCTGCTCGCTTCCACACGCCGGATGACGTCAAGACTTCCTCCATGGTGTTCGATTAGCGGCCCACAACCGCGCCGACGGTCCCGTCTCCCGGGTGTCGTCGGTCATCACGGTCGGACAGGCACGTGTCCAAATGGTGAACGGACGGCCAATTGCCGGCATCCAACACCGATCCATCGGACGAACCGACCCTGTGAGCTCGTTGGCAGGGCAATTCTCCTGCAATTCAACGCCTTCCGTGCTCGTCAACCAACGCACGCTGGACGGAAATGGAATGGCAACCGTTGGCCTTCCGTTCACCGCACGGCAACCCGGCCATTGGATGCTTCGCCGCGACAGATCCGTTATGTGCTTGAGATTTCGACCACGAGAGGCGCCGATTCACTCATGTTGAACCGTTTTGCGACGCTGGCAGCTGTTTGCATTGCCATCCCGGTCGGGACGGCGCCCATTGCGCTAGCCGATCCGCCGGCACCGGACCCGGCCGTGCAGCCCGTCGGCGCGCCCGTTCCCCCGCCGGACACCGGAGCCGTTCCCTCGGCCGCCCCCGGCATCCTGAACACCCCCGACGGATGGACGCTTACGGTCGTCGGTAGCAACGAGACTCAGCTGCCGGTGGCACCGCTGACCACGGCCATCTCGTCACGCGAGTACCTCATCTCGGGCACGTTCACCGGCACGATCACCGGCGGCGGCAAGACGAAGCTGGCCGGCGGAAGCATGGAGGCCGGTGAGCAGATCGGCTGCGGCATCATCTCCGACGAGACGGAGATCAACCCCGGTGCGAGCATCACGCCCGGATTGGGAGCATTGGGCGCCCCCTCGTTCAGCGCGGGAATCAGCCTCCAGGGCAAGGTGTACCTGAAGCCGGGCACGGTCACCACCGTCGCGCTCGACAAGAAGTCCTTCAAGGGAACCTCGACCCGCATCACCCTCACCGGGGTGCGCGTCAAGACCGACCAGTGCGCGGGACAGTCGTTCATTCGCTCCTACGCCACGTTGACCAGCTCGACTGACAACACCGACGACGTCATCACCTACCTCGGCGTCACCAAGTCCGTCTAGTAGCCGGCCGCCCACTCCGAAACTCGAAAGGCTTATCCATGTTCAATCGTGTTCCCCTGCTGGCTACGGCTTGCATGCTGTTCTCGATGGGCGCCGCGCCGGTCGCGCTGGCCGACCCGCCGCCGCCGGACCCAGCCGTCGCACCGATCGGTGACCCCGGCCCGCCGCCGGACAACGGAATCGTCGGCTCGTCCGAACCGGGCGTCGTCACCACCCCGGACGGGTGGACGCTGACCGTCGCGGCATCCAACGAGACCGAACTTCCCATCGCACCGCTGACCACGGCGCTGTCGTCCCGCGAATACCTGGTGGGTGGCACCTTCACGGGCACGGTGACGGGCAAGGGCAAGACCACGCTGAACGGTGGCACGCTCGAGGCCGGCTACCAGATCGGCTGCGGCATCGAGCTCGGCCAGGTCCGCCTCATCGGACAGGCCGGCGTCACCGTCAACGCGGGAATCGGTGTCACCGGCGGCAGCCTCACCGGTCTCGGCATCGGCGGCGTCTCGTTCCCGCTGTCCGGCACCATCGAGATTCACCCCAAGCCGGGCACGGTCTCCACGGTCACCGTGGACAAGAAGAGCTTCAAGGCCGCCCCGGTGCGCGTGACGCTCAAGGACACCCACGTCAAGGTCGACGGCTGCGTCGGACAGTCCTTCCTGCGGTCCTACGCCACGCTGACCAGCTCGACGACGGACACCGACGACGTGGTGGCCTACTACGGCATCACGAAGTCCGTCTGACGCAACACCTTCCGGGCCACACATCGAAGAACGAGGCACATGGCAATGATTGACCGACATCGCATCATCGCCGCCGCGTGTGGCCTGGCTGCCGTCGGAGCGGCGGTCGCCTTCCCGGCGACCGCCGTGGCCGACGACCTTCCCCCCGGCCCGCTGCCGGTCCCGGCCGACCCGGCGCTGCCGCCGCCTCCTCCGGCCCCTCCGGTCGGACCCGCGGTGCCGATGCTGGGGAACCTGGGCCCGGCCGGTCTCGACGTGCTCGCGCAGAACAACGCGCCCGCGGTGCCCGGTGCGCTAGGGGCACCGGCGGTGGTGGGTCTCGACCAGAACAGCCTGCTGGGCCAGAACCCGGTTCCCGAGGCACCCAACGGCGGCACCGGTACCGTTCCCAATCTCAACGTGTTCAACAACGCTTACGGCGCTCAGCAGCTCAACGACGTGCCGTCGGCGCCTGGGCAGGGGACGCAGTTCGGCGTTGCCCCCGGTGACGAGAACGCCGACGTTCGCAAGGGCATCTGGTTCGGGCGCTGGATCGACCTGCAGCGCGACGGCAGGACCTACGGCGGCCTCGGTCAGGCGCCTCAGCAGCAACTCGGTGAGCCGTTGCCGGGCACCGCGCCGCCGCCCGGGACCGTCATCCCGCCGGGATTGGTGCAGTTCCTGCCGGATCCCGCCGACGGCCCGACGCCGCCGCCCGGTCTCATCCTGCCGCCGCCTCCTCCGCCGCCCGCAGGCTAGGGCAGCGGCTCGGGGACGGGCAGGTCGATCAGACCGTTGAGGTCGGCGTCGGCTTGCTCGTCGGGGAGGGCGCGTGCCGGGAGCACGATCAGCGGCCGCTCGTCGGGGTCGGCGTCGGCCCGCATCGGTGCGGCGCAACCCATTCCGAACTTGGTGGGTGCGGGTACGCCCGCGTTCTGGACGCAACACGCGCTGATCACGGCGTCGGCGTCCTGATCGGGAGCGGGCACGGTGGTCGAGGTGCACTGGGTGTAGGCGTCGACGTCGAAGACCGGCGCGGCCCGTGCGACGCCGATCGGGCCGAGCGCGCACGTTGCGGCAGCGGCGAACACGGGCAGGACGAGCCGACGACGTGCGACTCTGCTGCCCGTGACCATCTCTGCTTTCTATCAGAGGGCGGCGTGGTCCGGTGCCGGAACCTCTCACGACCATCGCGTCCACAGGGGTGTCAGGGCGTCGACGAGTGGCCGGGCGTAGTCGGCGTGGTCGTCGGGGTCGGCGGCCTCGAATTCGGCGATCTCGACGCCGACGACCTCGTTGCGGCCCAGTCGACGCGCGACGTGCGCCAGGTCGTCGAGGCCAAGCCCACCGGGTACCCGATAGTCGGTGGGGACCGTGCCTGGCTCGAGGACGTCGCAGTCCAGGTGAACGTAGACGGGTGAGTCGCCCACGTAGCCGTCGAGCTGGTCCATCAGGTGCGGGCCCGCGGCGAGCTTGATGGTTCCCTCGTCGACCAACGCTTGTTCGGGTGGGTCCAGATCGCGGCTTCCGCCCAGCACGATGCGCTCGGGTGCGAGCCCCGATCCGAGACCGGAATCCCACCAGCCGACGGCCGCACTGAGGACGAGACCGCCGAGGTAACCCGTCGTCGAGTCGTCCGGTGTGTTGAGATCGGCGTGCGCGTCGAACCACACCACGACGGCGTCTGGCCGCAGCTCCGCGACGTTCGGCAACGTCGCCAGGGACGCGGCGCATCGCGACGCCGCCAGGACTGGTATGTGGCCCTGAGTCAGTATGCCGCCGTGGATGTCTCGTAACTCTGTGAGTCCGGGCAGGGCGTCAGGAAGCGCGCACTCCCACGGTGCCGACGTCGCGGGTCGGGGGTCGCCGACCGTGGTGGGCTCCAGCCCAAGCCGCCGGCTCAGCTCCCGGCCGACGATCGGCGCGCCCGCCATGCCACGCTCGTTGTGGTCACCGGTGGGTCCGACGAACACGATGAGCTCGAGGTCTTCGGCAGCCATGCCGGGAATGCTAGTGATGGCGTCGGCCGGGACGCCACGCAATTACGTCGCCTCGATTTATGGACTTGCGGGTCCATTTCCTACGGCGCACGCTGACGTCATGGCACTCGATCAGTATTACCTCCTCGGCACCTCGGGCCTGCGTGTCAGTCGGCTTGCCCTGGGCACCATGAACTTCGGCACGGGCGGCTATCACGCCGCCTACGGCAAGACTCTCGACGAGAGCCGGCCGATCTTCCGCCGCTACCTCGACGACGGCGGCAACTTCGTCGACACCGCGGACTTCTACACCGCCGGCGAGAGCGAGACGATCGTCGGCAGGCTGGTCGCCGAGGCGAAGGCGCGCGACCGGGTGGTGCTGACCACCAAGTTCACCAACAGCGTGGCGCCCGGCGATCCGAACGCAGGCGGAAACGGCAGGAAGCACATGATCCGTGCACTCGAGGACTCGCTACACCGGTTGGGTACCGACTACGTCGACCTCTTCCTGCTGCACACCTGGGATCGGCTGACGCCGGTCGACGAAGTGCTGCGCACGTTCGACGACCTGGTTCGGGCGGGCAAGGTCCGCTACGCCGGGTTGTCCGACGTGCCGAGTTGGTATGCCGCGCAAGCGCAAACGTTGGCACGAACCCAGTCGCTGACGCCGATGATCAACCTGCAGTTGCCCTACTCGCTGGTCGAACGACAGCTCGAGGTCGAGCACCTGCCGATGGCGCAGACACTCGGCTACGGGATCACGGCGTGGAGCCCCCTCGGCGGTGGCTTCCTCAGCGGAAAGTACCGACACGACGCCGCACGGGGACTTGCGGGCGACGGGCGGCTGAGCACCCCCGGCGGGTCGGGACTTCCCCTGACGGAACGGGACTGGCGTCTGCTCGAGCCGCTGGAGTCGGTCGCCAATCAACTGGGCGTGACGATGGCGCAGGTGGCCGTCAACTGGGTGGCCACTCAGCCCGGCATCTCCTCGGCGATCGTCGGGGCGAGCAGCGCGGACCAGCTCGGGTCCACGATGGCGGCCCTGGACTTCGAGCTGCCCGCCGAGCTGCGGAAGATCCTGGACGAGGCCAGCGCCGTGGCCCCCGAGTCGGTGTACCGGATGTTCACCCCCGGGTACCAGAGCCAGCTGGTCAACGCGGGGGTCAAGGTCGGCGACGAGCCCGACGGCTACCGAGCCGTCGTCCGAAATTGGTTGCCGCAGAACGCATGACGAAAGCCCCGCGGTCCGGGTGGGACCGCGGGGCTTTGCGACGTACGTGGGATCAGCTGATGCCGACGACTTCCTGGGCGATGGCGGCGATGCGGGTCTGCGCCGCCGACACCACGCCCTGACGCGCCTTGTGCGCCTCTTCGTAGGCGAGGATCGTGCGGACGTCGGCCGGGCTGCTGAGTGCCTTGATGGCGCTCACGGCCTCGGACACGTTCAGCTCGTCGTACCCGTCGACCGGCAGCTCGTCGGCGTCGAGGGCGCCGGTGGCGCTGCGAGCGGAGTGCAGGACGTCGGCGGCACGCTCCGCGCCGCCGTCGCGGATGACGGCCTCCGCGGTCTCCAGTGCGGCGTCACGCGACGCCGTCACGGTCTTGCTCGCGACGTCGCCGACGCGCTTGCCGCGGCTGATCAGTTCACTCACGGCCAGCGGCGTGGCGCGCACGGTGTCGACGGCCTTGTCCAGGCTGCGGACCGACCAGTTGACCGGCACGTTGACCAGCTGGATGGCGGTTCCGGCAGCGGCCTGCAGCGGCGTGCGGCGCAGGGCGGCGGGCCCGCCGAGGGCGTCCTCGGCGAGGACGGTGGTCAGCCAGTCCACGGTGGCGGAGTGCGCGGTGATGAGTCGCGAGGCGAGGGCCTCGACGTCGGACTCCTGCGCGGCAACGGCGAGCGCCTTCACGTAGCGCGCCCGGTCGAAGAGCTGGTGCTCCAGTGCGAGATCGCCCAGCAGCGCCTCGTCGAACGGCTGCGCCTGCTCGGTCAGGGCCTTGACGGCGGCGGCGGCGCGTCCCAGGAACGGGCCGATCACGTCGGGGCGGCCGCCCAGCTGGCGGATCGCCTTTTCGATGGCCTCGGCGCGGTCCCGTCCGTTGTCGGCGTTCTGCGTCAGCTCCCGTCGGACGGCCTCGGTACGGGCCTGGGCAACGCGTGTTTCGGCGACCTGAATCTCGGTGTTGGTCAGGTCGAGAAGCGCGCGCAATTGTGCGATCAGGGTATTCGTGGTGGTACTCATGGGGTTCGCCCCTTCGGCGTTGATGGGTCTCGGCGCGGGGTGCACCTTCCCAAGTTGCGTACCCGTCGCGCCATCTGATAACCGCCTCGACGCCGCATTGTGGTCCAGGTCTCAGGGGGTGGAGCGGCGCCGCTTGCGGTGGCTCGTGTCGCACAGCGGGTAGGTCTTGCTGCGTCGACAGGTGCAGATCGCCACCATGAACCTGTCGGATTCGACGGTCGAGCCGTCGGGCGTCTCGACGCGCACGGGACCCTGAACCATCATCGGACCGCCCGCCGTCAGGCGGACGAGCCTGACGTCGTCGTCGGTGGTCGTGGGTTCCTCGTCGATGGGCACTGCTGGCGGGTGCCCCGGGGTCACCCACCCGAAACTGCCGGGCAGGTTTCGAACAGACGTGCGACGGATATTCGGTGCCTGGAGGTGATGTCAGTGAGCGACGATGCGCAGCAGGCGCCGAGCGAAACAGCTGAGAAGGATACGTCGGAATGGGTTACCGGTGACGAGCCGATGACCGGTCCGCAACGCAGTTATCTGCACACGTTGGCCCAGGAAGCCGGGCGGGAGGTGCCCGACGACCTGACGAAGGCGGCGGCGTCGGATCTGATCGACGAACTGCAGCAGCAGACCGGTCGGGGCGCCAACGGCTAGTGACACGATGGGCAACGTGTCCGAGTCGTTGCCCGAGGGATTCGCCGTCACGGCACCTGCGGTGCCGCGGCCGGTGTTCACCCGCCAATTCTGGGGTGATCTGACCTTCGTGCACTGGCCGGTGGACCCGGGCGCCGTCGCGCACATGTTTCCCGACGGCGCCCGGCCGGACGTGTTCGGCGCCGGCGTGACGTACGTGGGTCTGGTGCCGTTCGCGATGAGCCAACTGTCGCTGGGCATTCCGCGCGCGATTCCCTACTTTGGGCGGTTCCTCGAGACCAACGTGCGGCTGTACTCCACCGACGACGACGGCCGCCACGGCGTGCTCTTCCGGTCGTTGGAGACCGCGCGGCTGGCCGTCGTGCCCGTGAGCCGCACGGCACTGGGCACGCCGTACACGTGGGCACGGATGCGGATGACCCGGGAGGGCCGACGCATCACCTACGACAGCGTGCGACGACTTCCGCACCGCGGACTCCGCAGCAGGGTCGGCGTCGAGGTGGGCCCGCTCGTCGACCCCACTCCCCTCGAGACCTGGCTCACCGCGCGATGGGGCGCACACACCCGCAAGGCCGGCCGCACGTGGTGGGTGCCCAACGCGCACGTACCCTTCCCCCTCCACTCGGCCAGGATCGTCGAACTTGCCGACGATCTGGTCGCGGCCAGTGGCGTGGAACCGGTGGGCGAACCACTCCGCGGGCTGTACTCGCCAGGAGTGTGGGCCAGCTTCGGCAGACCTACCCCGCTATGACCTAGGACGCGAGCGCGGCGACGGCCGGGCCGTACATCGTGGCCTTGATGGCTCCCAGCGTCCCGGGGTCCTTCCCGCCGAGAGGCGAAAGCAGGGCGACCGCGTCGCCCACGACGGAGTCATCGGCGGCGGTCGCGTCGACGATGCGGACGGTCAGTGCGTCGCCGCCGCCGAAACGCCGTCCGGTGGTCATTGACGCCACGGCGGCCGCCGGGGTCAGCTTGGCCTGGATCAGCGCGGCCATGCCCGGGGTGAACGGGATGCGGATGTCCACCTCGGGGAAGCAGAAGAAGCCTCGATCGCTACGCATGACGCGGTAGTCGTGGGCCACCGCGAGCATCGCGCCCGCACCGAAGGCGTGCCCGTTGAGTGCGGCGGCGGTCGGCATCGGACACGTCAGCACGCGGGAGAACAGGGCGTGGACGCGTCCGACGTAGGACTGCATCTGGTCGCCGTGCGCCAACAGCCAGTCGAGGTCCAGACCGTTGGAGTAGAACTTCCCCGTCCCGGTGGTGACCAGCCCGCCGGCCCCCGCCGAGACGACCTCGGCGATCCGACCCTCGAGTTCGTCGAGGAAGTCCAGCGAGAATCGGTTCTCGTCGTCGCCAAGGTCGAGGACGGCGATCGTGTCGGTGTGGGTCACGGTGATGGGCATGGATTCACTCCTCGATGGTGGGGGACGGCGGGCCGTCGGCGAGCACTGCCTTGGCAAAGAACACGCGGTGATAGCCGTCTTGGACGCCGCGACTGGTCTCGCGGAAGCCCTGTCGGGGATAGAACTCGAGGTTCTCCGTCATCGCCTGGTTGGTGCACAGCCGAATTTCCTTCAGGTCCTGTTCCCGTGCGTCTTGGTCGGCCCTCGACAGCAGGACCCGCCCGTGGCCGCCACCCTGGGCCGTCGGCGCGACGGCGACGACGTCGAGCAGCAGGTGGTTGGGCTGGGCCTGCGTGACGAGGACGCCGACGATCTCGTCGCGGTGGTCGACCACCCAGACCCTGGACGTCTCAAGCAGTTCCGCGTAGTCGGCGGACATCGGCGCCGGTGGCCTGCCGATCCGGTCGACGTACTTGCCGAAGGCGGCCGCGACGAGTCGTCGAATGCCCTCGACGTCGTCGTGGGTGGCCCTCCTCGGATGCGACTCGCTCATCCCGGGGACACTAGTCCGATGAGCATCCGCTTCGTCCGTCGTGGCGACGGCGTGGCCTACGAGTTCAGGCGAGAGCGCGAGTCGCCCGAGGACGAGTTGGTCTACCGTCGGGTCGACCTGGAGTTGTTCTGTCGGCGTCTACCCGACTTCGGTTGGTGCGTAGTCGATCCGACGGGACAGGTGTTGAGCCGCCCCTTCGACGGCGCCGGAACCGGCGCGCTGCCACCGGTGGGCGCATGGGTGAGCCGCAAAGGTGATGCGGCCTACGTGTACGACCTGCGCATGGAGACCGGCGAAGGTTAGGCGGCGACACCCATGTGGGGGAGCCGCCGCCGGCTCGCTCTCGGAGTCTGTCTACGGGCAGGTGAACTCGAGTTCGAAGGGCTTCTTCGCGGGCTGCAGCGGGTTGGCCATGTCGATGCCGAAGGCGTTGCCAGTGATCGTGTAGGTGTTGCCGACCTTGGTTGCCGTGGCGTCACCCTGGCCGCCACCCATCGCGAGGGTGATGCCGTCGACGTTGCCCAGGCCCACGGACGTGACCGTCGGCGGGTCGGATTCGCTGATGACGGCGGCGATCCCGGTCATGGACTCGCCGATGGCGACGTTGAGGTTGCCGCCCATGGAGGCGCACACGACCTTGCCGCCGACGTCCTTGGGCTTGCCGTCGATGGTGACCTTGGTGGCCGCAGCGGCTTCGGCGGTCGTCGAGGCCGCACTCGAACTGCTCGACGAGGACGAACTCGAACTGGAGCTCGAGCTCGAACTCGAGGACCCCGTCGACGACTTGTCCCCCGACGAACAGCCCGCGAGGCCGGCGACGACGATGGCGGCGCCCCCCACGACCATCAGCACTTGCTTCACGTGTGTTCTCCTCGTCGTCGATGCAATCCATCAAGATCAACGGACCGTCCCACGAATTATGGTGTGAGACGGCACGGCGGACACGGGATTGCCCGAATTGCCCGACGCCGACGCGCCCACGGCGGCATCCGGGGAACGGGCGGCGTAGGTTCGCGAAGGTGAAGTCGCTGCGCACTCCGGACGACCGCTTTGCCGCCCTGTCGGACTTTCCATACCCGCCGCGGTACTGCGACGTCGACGACACCGACGGCGGACGCCTCCGCGTCGCCTGGGTCGAGGACGGTCCCGCCGACGCCGACCCGGTACTGCTGTTGCACGGCGAACCGTCCTGGTCCTACCTCTACCGTCGGATGATCCCGATTCTGGTGGCGGCCGGTCACCGCGTCGTCTGTCCCGACCTGGTGGGATTCGGTCGGTCGGACAAGCCCACCGAGATCGGTGACCACAGCTATGCCAGGCACGTCGAGTGGATGCGGGCGGCGCTCTTCGACGAACTGGACCTGCAGCGCGTCACGGTCGTCGGCCAGGATTGGGGTGGGCTCATCGGCCTGCGGCTGGCCGCCGAACACCCCGAACGCGTCGCGCGGATCGTGGTCGCCAACACGGGGTTGCCCACCGGCGACCTGCCGATGCCCGACATCTGGTGGCAGTTCCGCAAGGCGATTCAGGGGATGCCCGAGATCGAGGTCGGTCGATTCGTCCAGTCCGGCTGCCTGCGTCCCATGGCCGACGAGGTCCGTGCGGCCTACGACGCGCCGTTCCCCGACGATTCGTACTGTGCGGGGCCGCGGGCGATGCCCGGTCTGGTGCCCACCTCGCCGGACGACCCCGCGAGCGCGGCCAACCTGAAGGCCTGGGTGACGTTGCGCGACAGCCCAACTCCGATGCTGGTGGCCTTCAGCGACGGCGATCCGATCACCGGAGCCATGGGTCCGATCTTCATCAGCCAGATGCGCGGCGCCCAGGGCGTCGAGCACCCCGTGATCCACGGTGCCGGGCACTTCCTCCAGGAGGATGCCGGCGAAGAGCTCGCCGATGCGATCGTGCGCTTCCTGGCCTAGGGGCGCGAGGCACTCGCGATGTGAGAACGTACAGCGGTGAGCACCCCGCCGTACTTCGAGGTCAAGGCCCAACTGCCAGGAAGGTCCGGCCGGGTCGGCGTCATCCACACCCCGCACGGCGACGTGCACACGCCGGCGTTCATTGCGGTCGGAACGGCGGCGACCGTGAAGGCCGTGCTGCCCGAATCCATGAGTGACGTTGGCGCCCAAGCTATTCTGTCCAACGCCTATCACCTCTACCTGCAACCGGGTCCCGACGTGGTCGACGAGGCCGGCGGTCTCGGCGCCTTCATGAACTGGCCGGGGCCGACGTTCACCGACAGCGGCGGCTTTCAGGTGCTCTCGCTTGGCGTCGGCTTCAAGAAGGTCCTCTCGATGGACGCCGGACGCGTTCAGGCCGACGACGTGATCGCCGAGGGCAAGGAGCGTCTGGCGCACGTCGACGACGACGGCGTGACGTTCCGCTCGCACAAGGACGGGTCGATCCACCGGTTCACCCCGGAAGTGTCCATCGGCATCCAACATCAGCTCGGCGCCGACATCATCTTCGCCTTCGACGAGCTGACCACCCTGATGAATACCCGTGGCTACCAGGAGGGTTCGGTGCAGCGGACTCATGACTGGGCGGTGCGCTGCCTCACCGAGCACCGCCGCCTCAGCCGAGAGCGGTCACACAAGCCGGCCCAAGCGCTGTTCGGGGTCGTGCAGGGCGCACAGTACGAGGACTTGCGCAGGCAAGCGGCCAAGGGCCTTGCCGACATCGTCGACGACGAGGGGCGGGGCTTCGACGGCTACGGCATCGGTGGGGCGTTGGAGAAGCAGAATCTGGCCACGATCGTCGGCTGGGTCACCGACGAGCTGCCCGACGACAAACCACGCCACCTGCTGGGCATAAGCGAGCCCGACGACCTGTTCGCCGCGGTGGCCGCGGGCGCGGACACGTTCGACTGCGTGTCGCCGTCGCGAGTGGCGCGCAACGCCGCGGTGTATTCGGCGACGGGCCGCTACAACATCACCGGAGCGCGGTACAAGCGCGACTTCACCCCCATCGACGCCGAGTGCGACTGCTACACCTGCGCCAACTACACCCGGGCGTACATCCACCACCTGTTCAAGGCCAAGGAGATGCTGTCCTCCACGCTGTGCACCATCCACAACGAGCGGTTCGTCATCCGCATGGTGGACCAGATCAGGGCGGCGATCTCGGCGGGGGAGTTCGACGAGCTGCGCGACCACGTCTTGGGGCGCTACTACGCGCGCACAATGGGACGATGACGACCACCGCCGAGCCGCAGGGGCTGCTGATGCAGCTGCTGGACCCACAGAATCGCGCCGACCCGTACCCGGTGTACCGCCGCATCCTCGACGGCGGTCCGATCCTGATGCCGGAGAGCAATCTGGTCGTGTTCTCGTCGTTCCAGGACTGCGGCGACGTGCTGCGGCACCCGTCGTCGGCGAGTGACCGGCTGAAGTCCACGGTCGCCCAGCGTGAGATCGCCAAGGGCGCCGTGCCGCGACCGTTCGGTCAGCCGGGCTTCCTCTTCCTCGACCCGCCCGACCACACCCGGCTGCGCAGGCTTGCCCAGCAGGCGTTCGCGCCGAAGCGCGTCAGGGCGCTCGAGGCCGACGTGGTGGCGATGGTCGACGGTCTGCTCGACCGGGTGAGCGGCGACCTGGACGCCATCGCCGATCTCGCGTACCCGTTGCCGGTCGCCGTGATCTGCCGGATGCTCGGCGTACCGATCGAGGACGAGCCGCAGTTCAGTCGCGCCTCGGCGTTGCTGGCGCAGGGTCTCGACCCGTTCGTCACGTTCACCGGCGAACTCCCGGACGACGTCGACGACCGGATGAACGCCGGCCACTGGCTGCGCGGCTACATCGCCGGCCTCGTCGAGGAACGCCGGTCCGACCCCCGGGAGGACCTGATCTCGGCGCTGATCGCGGCCGAGCAGGACGGCGACCAGCTGACCACCGAGGAGATCGTCGCGACGTGCAACCTGCTGCTGATCGCGGGTCACGAGACGACCGTGAACCTGATCGCCAACGCGATCCTGGCGATGCAGCGCGAGCCACGGCACTGGGCTGCGCTGGCCGGCAATCCCGACCACGCCGCCACGATCATCGAGGAGACCCTGCGGTACGACCCTCCGGTTCAGCTGGCCGGGCGGACGGCGGCCGAGGACATGACCATCGGTGACGTGACGGTGCCCAAGGGTGACACGATGATGCTGCTGCTGGCCGCCGCGCAACGCGACCCGGCCGCGTTCGACCGACCCGACGCGTTCGAACCGGACCGAGACGACCTGCGACACTTGGCATTTGGCCACGGCGTGCACTTCTGCCTCGGCGCACCCCTGGCCCGGCTCGAGGCCAGGGTAGCGCTGACGGCGTTGACCAGGCGGTTCCCGAACGCCGCCCTCGCCGGCGAGCCGGTGTACAAACCGAACGTCACGCTGCGGGGCATGGCCTCGTTGCCGCTCGGCATCGCTAGGTGAGGGAGTCGACGACCGCCAACGCCGCGCGCTCGCCCGCCTCGACGGCCCCCTCCATGTAGGCGCTCCAGTGGGTGGCCGTGTCGGTGGACGCCCAGTGGATCACGCCGATCGGTGCCGCGAGCGCTTCACCGTAGGTGGTCCACACGTGCGGGCCGTGGTTGGCGTTGTAGCAGCCGCGGGTCCACTGCCGATCCGACCATTCGCCGTCGACGTAGCACTCCGGTGTCGCGGCCTTGGCGCCGAAGTGGCGCACCAACTCCGCGGTCAGCGCGGAGCGTCGTTCGTCGGCGGGAAGACGCCCGAAGGTGCGCGCCTGATCACCTTCCAGGAACAGCAGGATCACCCCGTGGTCGTCACCGGGAAGGCAGCTGTCGTTGGACATTCGCGCCGGGCCGACGTCGGAGATGAGCTGCCCGTTGAATCCGTCTGCGCGCCAGAAGGGTTCGTCGTAGACGAAGAACGCCTTCATCGCCGAGCCGTTGGGCAGCCGCTGAGTCAGCTGATCGCGGATCCCGGACAGCGGCGGGTCGTAGAGAATCCGGCCGGCCAACGTCGGTGAGATGGCGACGATGACGCGGCGGCCGCGGGCCACCAGTCCGCCGCGGCAGTGCACGGTGACGCCGTCCTTCGCGTGCTCGATGGTCTGCACCGGGGCGTGGAGCACGATGTGGTCGGCGATGAGTGCCGCGAGCCGCCGGGGGATCTCACCCGTGCCGCCGACGAACCGGGTGGTCTGGGCGCCGCCCTCGGATTCGGCGAAAAGTTCGGCGGTCACGCCGCAGGTCTGAATGGTGAACAGCAAGTGCAGGAACGACACCTCGACGGTCGGCACCGCGAGAATCCCGACGGTGCAAATCTCCAGCAGGGTCCGCGCGACCGGCGACAGGCCCTGGTCGTCGTACCAGGTGCCCGCGCTGATGACGTCCCACTCGTCGGCCCGCGGCGCCAACCACGGAGCCTCGACCGGCACGTCGGCGGCGAGCTCGTCCAGACGGCGCAGGACGCGCTCCAACTCGGCCAGCTCGTCGGCGAATCGGGAGTGAAAGTCATTCTCCCGCAACACCCCGGAGCCGCCGAGGTCGTAGGACGTCTCACCCTCGTCGTACTGCGGGAAGGTCTCGACGCCGAGCTCGTCGGCCAGCCGGAACATCCGCTCGTGTGTGTCGCCGATCCACTGTGCGCCGAGCTCGACGCTCACCCCCGGCAGCACGTCCTCGGTGAGGATGCGTCCGCCGACGCGGTCGTCGGCCTCGAGGACGACGGGCGTCAAGCCCGCGGCGAGCACCGTCCGGGCGGCGACCATTCCCGAGAGCCCGGCTCCGACGATGACGACGTCGGCGTCGACGGACGTGCGAGGTGACATGGACGTCACTCTCCCAGATCACCCCGCTCGACCAGGCGTAGGTTGGCGAGATGGTCGTCGGACGAGGGCGATACGTGGTCGTCGGGGGCGGGCTGGCCGGCCTGGCCTCGGCGGTTTGGCTGGCCGAGGCGGGCATGGACGTCACGTTGCTGGAGCGGCGTGGGCGGCTCGGTGGCCGGACGCAGGCGATGCGGGCCGATCGGGTCGACGATCTGCCCGACAACGGCCAGCACGTCATCGCCACCGGGTACGAGCACCTCTTCCGGTACCTCACCAGCGTCGGCACCCGTGAGTTCGTCGTCTTTCCCAAGAGGTCTACGCTGCGCTGGCCGGACGGGCGCAAGAAGGTGGTGCAGACGACGGGCTTCGGCGCGGTGCGCACCCTGTTCGGCGTGCATCCCGACGCGACCGCCGCCGACCGGCTGCGCGCCGCCCGTGCCACCCTGCGGCTCGGCTGGCAGGCGCTGCACCCACCAACCGACCTGGCCGACCTGAGCACCGGACAATGGTTCGACCGGCTCGGCATGCCGGCGCCGGCGCGAGAAGCGTTGTGGGACTGGCTCGCGCTGGGAATCGCTGCCGAACCGGTGGAGCGTGGTTCGGCCGCGGTTTTCGCGAAGGTGTTGGCCACCGGCTTCCGGATGGCGGTGCGGCATCGCACGCCGGTGACCATCGGCTATCCCACCGTCGACCTCGACACCCTCTTCGTCACGGGCGCGCTCCGGGTCTTCGAGCAGCGCGGCGTCGACGTCCGCTACCGGGCGGTGGCGCGACGGATCGAGATCGACGACGGCGTGGTCACCGGCGTGCTCCTCGACGACGGATCCAGGGTGCCCGCCGACGGCGTCGTGTGCGCGGTCCCCAACTCCAACGTCGCGGGCTTGCTCGACGACCTGCCGGAGCACGCCGAGATCTATTCCGCCGCAGACAAACTGGGCTACACCCCGATCGTCAGCACCAACCTGTACCTGGACCGGCCGCTGGGCACCGAGTCGGCGTTCGAGGGACTGATCGGCGGAACGGGCGTCGTCGACGAGGTCTTCGACCGGCAGATCATGCACGGCAGGAGCACCGGCCGCGGGTGGCTCTACTGCCTGACGACCAGCGGCGCCTACGAGCAGATCACGAAGGCGGGCGACGACGTCGTGGCCGAACAGATGGCGCTGCTGCGGCGGTACTACCCGGCCGCCGTCGCCGCGGAAGTCGTCGAGGCACAGGTGGTCAAGATGCCCAGGGCGACCTTCTCGCAGGTGGTCGGGTTGGATTCGCTGCGGCCATCGCAACGCACGTCGGTGCCGTCCCTCGTGCTGGCGGGTGACTGGACCGCCACCGACTGGTCGGCGACGATGGAGAGCGCCGCCCAAAGTGCCGCCCTCGCAGTCGAATTGCTGCTCGCGCACGCTCGCGGAAGGGGGGAGCCCTAGAGCGGGTTCAGGATGCGGTCGAGGAACTGTCGGGTGCGGTCTTCCTTCGGATGGCCGATGACCTCGTCGGGGGTGCCCTGCTCCAAGATGACGCCCTGATCGGTGAACAGCACCTGGTTGGATACCTGGCGGGCGAACTGGATCTCGTGGGTGACGATCACCAACGTCCACCCCTCCACCGCGAGATCCTTGATCACCGACAGCACCTCGCCGACCAGCTCGGGATCGAGCGCGGAGGTGGGCTCGTCGAACAGCACCAGCTTGGGCTTGAGGGCCAGCGCACGGGCGATGCCGACGCGTTGCTGCTGACCGCCCGACAGCTGGAACGGGTACTGGTCCTTCTTGTCGGCCAGTCCGACCTGGTCGAGCAGCACGAGCGCATCGGCGACGGCCTCGTCCTTGGGACGCTTCTGCACGATGACGGGCCCCTCGATGACGTTCTGCAGCACCGTCTTGTGCGGAAACAGGTTGTGGCTCTGGAACACGAAGCCGCTGCGCGACTGGAAGCGACGAATGTCGGGTTTCGGTGTCGGAGTGGCGAAGTCGATCTCGACGTCGTCCACCCGGATCACCCCGGCGTCGGCCCGGTCGAGCGCGTTGAGCGTGCGCAGCAGCGTCGTCTTGCCCGACCCCGACGGGCCGATGATGGCGGTTGCGGTGCCGCGCTCGACCTTGAACGAGACGCCCTTGAGCACCTTGTTGTCGCCGAAGGCCTTCTCGACGCCCTCGGCGACGACGCGGTAGTCGGTCGCCGTTTCCTCGGTGCTGTCGCTCATCGCGCCACGTACCTCTCCAGTCGGTGTTCCAGGCGGCCCTGGCCGAACGACAGCACCAGGCAGATCACCCAGTAATACGCTGCCGCTGTGCCGTACAGGGCGAAGAACTCGAACGTCGGCGCCGCGACGATCTGGGCCTGCCGCAACAGTTCGGTGACCAGGATCGTCGACGCCAGCGACGTGTCCTTCACCAGCGAGATCAACGTGTTGGACAGCGGCGGCACCGCCACGCGGGCGGCCTGCGGCAGGATGATGCGCTTCAGTGCGCCAACGTAGTTGAAGCCGATCGTCTCGGCGGCCTCCCACTGGCCCTTCGGGATGCTTTGGATCGCCGAGCGGATGATCTCCGCCCCGTAACCGCCGACGTTGAGGCTGAACGCGATCACCGCCGCCGGGAACGGGTCGATCTTCACCCCGAGCTGAGGCAGCGCGTAGAACACGATGAACAACTGCACCAGCAGGGGAGTGCCGCGGATGATCGAGATGTAGAACCGCGCGACGTTGGTCACGACGACGTTCGGCGACAACCGGGCCAGCGCCACCGCAAGGGCGATCACCAGACCGAGGGCGAAGCTGATGATCGTCAGCGGGATGGTCGCGGTGATCGCGGCCTTGGCCAGCGGCCACAGGTTGTCCAGGATCAGCTGCCACGCCGAGCGCACCGGCGGCGCGTTCTGCTGCGCACCACCGGTCTGCGGCGCCTGCCCCGCCTGCCCGGCGCCGGTGGCGTCGGCCTTGAGGTACTTCTGCGAGATCTGGGCGAGCTTGCCCGACGCGCGAAGCTGGTCGATGGCGCCGTTGAGTTCGGGGAGGTAACCGCTGTCCTTGCGGGCGGCGATCGCCTGTTCGCTCTTCTCGTCGGTCTTCGCCGCGATCTTGATGGACTTGTCGCCCGTCTCGGCGAGGTAGGCGTACACCGCGATGCTGTCGTTCACGGTGGCGTCGACGCGGCCCTGGTTCAGCAGAGTGATCGCCTGCGAGAAGCCCTCCACCGACTCGACGTTGGCACCGGCGTCGCGGGCGACCTGCGCCCAGTTGCTGGTGATCGACTGCGCCGTCGTCTTGCCCTTCAGGTCGGCCAGACTCTTGATCGAGTCGTCGTCGGCCTTGGTGACGATGACGCCCTCGCCCACCGAGTACGGCTCTGACAGGTCGTACTTGGCCTGGCGCTCGGGCGTGAGGGTGACCTCGTTGGCCACCACGTCGAACCGGTTGGCCTCCAGCGCGGCGAAGATGGAATCCCACGGCGTCTCGACGAATTCGACCTTGACGCCCAGGTTCTCGGCAACCGCCTTCGCCACGTCGACGTCGTAGCCGGCGAGCTGGCCGGTCGCCGGGTCGTGGTAACTGAACGGCGAATACGTGCCCTCGGTGCCGACGCGCAGCACACCCGACGACCTGATCGGCGTCGACGGCGGTGTTCCCGTCGCATCGGCCTTGAGGTACTTCTGCGAGATCGTGGAAAGCGTTCCGTCGGCCCGTAACTCGCCGAGCGCCTTGTCGAGCTCGGGAAGCATGCCGCTGTTCTTCCGGGCGGCGAGGGCCTGCTCGCTCTTCTCGCCGACGGTGCCCGCGATCTTCACCGACTTGTCGCCGGTCTCGGCGAGGTAGGCGTAGACGGCGATGCTGTCGTTGACGACGACGTCGACGCGGCCCTGGTTGAGCAGCGTGATGGCCTGGCTGAAGCCGTCGACCGACTCGACCTTGGCGCCGGCCTTGCGGGCGACCTCCGACCAGTTGCTGGTGGCGTTCTCCGCCGCGGTCTTGCCCTTCAGGTCGGCGAGCGACGTGATCGAGTCGTCGTCGGCACGCGTGACGATGACGCCCTCGCCGACGGTGTAGGGCTGTGACAGGTCGTACTTGGCTTGGCGTTCCGGGTTGACGGTCACCTGGTTGGCGACGACGTCGAAGCGGTCCGCTTCCAGCGCGGCGAACATCGAATCCCACGGTGTTTCGACGAATTCGACCTTCACGCCCAGCTTCTGACCGACGGCCTTGGCGACGTCGACGTCGTAGCCGACGAGTTCGCCGGTGGCGGGATCGTGAAAGCTGAACGGCGAGTAGACGCCTTCAGTGCCGACGCGCAGCACCCCAGCCGACTTGATGGGGTCGGCGGTCTTGTCCGACGACCCGCAGGCGGCCGAGCCGAGGATCACCGCAGCGACGACGAGGACGGCGAGCATTGCCCGCCGGAAGTATCCGAACACCGGCGGAAGCTACCAACCCGACGCCGACCCGGATAGGGTTTTCCTCACCTGGGCTGGTAAATCCAAGGTTCTCGTGGCAGCCGGCTCGGGTCGAACTCGGCCAGCATGTCGGCGACCGTCGTGGCCGTGTACCCGAGCGACTCGGCGATCTGGCCGAGGGCGCGCCCCGCCCCGACCTCGGCGAGGGTGACGGCGCCGTCGCGCTTGGCCAGGCGCTTGCCCTCGGCGTTGAGCACCAATGGGACGTGGGCGTAGGTCGGCGTCACGTGGCCGAGCAGCGCGCCGAGGTAGGCCTGCCGCGGCGAGGACGGCAGCAGGTCGTCGCCGCGCACCACCTGGTCGACGTCCTGCGCGGCGTCGTCGACGACGGCGGCGAGGTTGTAGGCGGGGACGCCGTCACCGCGGCGCAGCACGAAGTCGTCGACCACCCCGGTGTAGCTGCCGTGCAGCAGGTCGGTGACGGTGAACCGAGTGACCTCCGACCGCAGCCGCACCGCGGGTGGTCGGCCGGTGGCCGCGCGTTCGGCGCGTTCGGCGTCGCTCAAGTCGCGGCAGGTTCCCGGGTACGCCCCCTCCGGCGCATGAGGTGCGCGCGGCGCCGCTAGGATGTCCCTTCTGCTGCAATGGCATTCGTAGGTCATCCCCCGTCCGGCGAGCTCGTCGACGACCGCGTCGTAGCGCGCCTGGTGGTCGGATTGACGCTCGGGCGGTGCGTCCCACGTGAGGCCGATCGCGGCCAGGTCCTCGAGCTGCCGCCGCGCAACGTCGTCCCTGGCGCGGTCGTCGAGGTCCTCCACGCGCACCAGGAAGCGCCGTCCCGTCGAGCGGGCGAACAGCCATGCCAGGACCGCCGTGCGCAGGTTGCCGACGTGCAGATCGGCCGACGGGCTCGGGGCGAACCGTCCTGCGGGGCTCATGCCCGCCAATCTAGCGACCTCGTTCAGCTGTGCAGCGCCACCGTCGCCGCGGCGACGGGTGACTGGACGCCGATGCCGCGACCCTGCACGGTGACGCCCAACCGAGTGCGGTCGCCGCGGAACAGGTCGCGGGAGAACTCGCACGGCGAATCGTTCTGGTCGTAGGTGACGCGGGTGATCAGCAGCAGGGCCGACCGGGCCTTGATCGCCAGCAGCGACGCCTCGTCGGGCGTGGCGTTGACGGCCTCGATGCGCTCGTCGGCACGGGAGGTGACCAGGCCGTAGTCGTTCTCCAGGATCTCGTAAATCGAACCGCCGAGCTGCTTTTCGAGCAGCCCGGGAAACGACTCGGCGGGGAACTGCGCCAACTCCAACGAGATGGGGGAGCCGTCGGCGAGGCGGACCCGCTGGATCTCCACGACGAAGTCCGAGGCGCCGATCTGCAGCGCCGACTGGGTGGTGCGGTCCGGTGCGGTGATCTTGGTCGAGAGCACCCGGGTGCCGGCGACGTACCCCTGGCTGGCCAGGAAGGCGGGCACTCCCACGACGTTGGCCAGGCTGCGTTGCACCTGGGCGTGGCTGATGAAGATGCCGCCCGCGCGGCCGATCACGCGGTGGACGAGGCCGGCCTCCTCCAGCGCCGCGAGCATCTGGCGCAGGCTGGAGCGGCTGGTCGAATAGCGCTCGGCGAGGTCGCGTTCGCTGCCGAGCTTCGCGCCGGGTGCGCCGGCGTTGATGTCGGCGACGATGCGACGCCGCAGTTCCTCGGTCGACTTGGTCAACGCTGGCCCCCTCTCGGCATTCGGGTAGACCAATTCTAGGGCGCGGTGGAGCTACTGTTCGGCGATCGCCGCCTGGGACTCGGGCAGGATCTGGCCGCCGTCGACGACGAGCGACTGCCCGGTGACGTACCCGGCCTCCTCGGTGGCGAAGAACAGCGCGGCGTTGCCGATGTCGGCCACGGTGCCGAGCCGCCCGGCGGGCACGGCGGCGGCCATTTGTTTCATGTAGTCCTCGCCCATGTCGACGAGGCCCTCGGTGACGATGTTGCCGGGGAGCACGGCGTTGATCGTGATGTTCTTGGGCGCCAACTCCATTGCCGCGGTGCGGATGAAGCCGAGTTGGGCGGCCTTGCTGGCGCCGTAGTGCGACCATCCCGGATACCCGGTGTAGGGACCCGTGATCGACGACGTGACGACGACGCGACCGTGGCCGCTGTCGGCCAGCGCGGACAGTGCCGCCTGGATGATGTACACCGTGCCCTTGAAGTTGACCCCGAGCACCTCCTCGAGGTCCTCGGGGGTCATGTCCTCGAGCCGGGCGGACGGGAAGATGCCCGCATTCGCGCACACGATGTCCAACCCGCCGTGGCGTTCCACCGCGGTGGCGACCACCTTCTTGCAGTCCTCCGGGCTGGTGACGTCGGCGGCCACCCCCGTCACGGTGCCGGGCGCATCGGCCAAGGAGGTGACGGCGGCGTCGACGTCGACCTGGCTGCGGCCGGTGATAACGACGTTGACCCCCGCGGCGGCGAAGGTCTCGGCGATGCCGCGGCCGATGCCGCGACTTCCGCCGGTGACGATCGCCGTGCGGCCCTGCAATGACTGGAACATGGGTTGCCTTTCAGAGCTCTTCGCGGGCTATCACTGGGTGGGACTCAGGCCAGCCGTCGGCCGTCGGAGCCGAGATACCGTTCGGCGAGTTCACAACTGCCCTTGGCGTAGGTGATCGACATCGCCTGCGATTCCCGGGAATGGCTGTGCGAGCCCATCCATGCCAAGAGCAACAATCTGCGCAACAACACGAACGACGGCAACATCGCCTCGTCGGAAGCCGCCATCGGGCGCCGGGTCCGATATCCGGCCACCCACGCGTCTTGCCATTCGGGTACCGCCGGGTCGTCCTCGAAGAAGGACACCGCGGTCCCGAAATCGTAGAAGTGCCAACCGAACCCGCAGTCGTCGAAGTCGATGACGGTGATCTTGGAGCCGTCGACGAGCAGGTTGGCCAGCCGCAGGTCGGCGTGCACCAGACCGAAGACCTCGGGTCCGGTGCCGTATTCCTCTAGCCGACGCCGAAGGAGGTCGCGGGCCGGGTCGAGCACCCGTCGCTCCGGTTCGCCCACCCCGGTCGCGTCCTCCCAGCGGCCCCAGCGCGGCCGGTCACCAAGGCTGTGCTGCCAGTCCCACGAGAACCGGTGGAACCCCTGCGGGCGCGTCCACGTCGTCGAATGATCGTGCAGGGCAGCGGTTATTCGGCCCAGGGTGTGGAAGTCGGAGGTGGTGAGCGCCTTTTCGTCGGGCTCGGTGCCCGCCACCATCTCGAAGTGCACGACGTGACGGGCGGTCCCGTCCTGATCCACCGTCACCACCCGGCGACCGTCGCGGGCCGGGCGCACGACGGGGACCGTGACGTCGCCGTCGCGCCGCAGCGCGGCGAGCCAGTCGAGCTCGGATTCGATTTCGGCGCGGCTGTGATAGCCCTTGCGGTGCACGCGGAGGATCGACCGCACCCCGGTGTGGTCGTCGACGACTTCGTAGGTGGCGTTCTCCGACAGGTTCAGCAGGCGCAGGGTGGCGCGGGCGGGATGGGCGTACTCGGAGAGCGCGGTTCGTGCGACGTCGACGTCGTCGGCGACGAACCCCTCATCGCCCATGCCTACCCCGCCTTCGCTGCCAGGGCAGCCTTGCCCACTGCCACGTTCAAGCGTTCTAGCACGTCGTCGCACAGCTCGCGACTCAGCAGCAACCCCGGCTTGAATTGGAGGACAGAGGGATCCAACGTGGAGAAGATGGCCCAGACGCCGTTCTCGTACAGTTCGCGCATCACGTACTTCGCGCCGTCGGGGTGGTTGAACTCGAGGCCGATGACCACCCCGTTCTGCCGGATGCCGACGAACCAGTCCGCGTGGTCCGCCTTGATCCTGGCCAGCCCCGCGGCGAAGACGTCGGTGATCTCGTGCACCGAGGACCGGACCTCCGGGCGGCTGGTGATCTCCAGGGTCTTGATGGCGGCGACGCAGCCGAGTTCGGCGCCGCCGAAGGTCGAGATGTGGGCGAAGCCGTCCTGGTCGAGCCACTGGGCGGCGCGGTCGCCGAGCATGGCGGCGGTGATCGGGTAGATGCCGCCGGAGAGCCCCTTGCCGGCGACCATGATGTCGGGTTCGATGCCGTGCTTGGTGATGCCCCACATCTCTCCGGTGCGCATCAGGCCCGTCTGCACCTCGTCGGCGATGTAGAGGGTGTCGTGGCGTTCGGTGAGTTCCTTGACCGCTTCGAGGTATCCGGCTGGCGGAAGGGGGAACCCGTAGGTCGCGGGAATGGTCTCCATGATCACGGCCGCGACGTCTCCCGCGGAGAGCGCCTGTTCCATCGCGTCGACGTCACCGAAGGGCACCTGGACGAACTCGTCGGGCCGGTCGGAGAGGAACAGCTTGGAGAAGCGGTCGTCGCCGGTGGCCACGGCCAAGCCGGTGTGGCCGTGATAGGCCTTGATGATCGAGACGATCTTGCGGCGTTGGGTGGCGTGCCGGGCGCTCTTGAGCGCGATGTCGATGGCCTCGCCGCCGCCGGATCCGAAGGCCACCTTGGTGATCGACGCGGGTGCCGACTCGACCAGTCGCTGCGCCAGTGCGGTGCGCGCGACCGACGGGAAGTGGTGGTTGCCGATGTCGAAGTGCTGCAGTCCCTCGACGACTGCGGCCATGATCTCGGCGTTGCGGTGGCCGAGGTTGTAGGTGCCGCCGTTGAGGTGCATGTCGATCAACCGGCGACCGTCCATGTCCCACAGGAAGTATTCCTCGCGGCGGTCGATCACCAGGTCGACCCCGGCGTCGGTCCAGAATTGGGTCTTGTCCGGATTCCAGTACTTCTTCGCCTGCTCGAGCACCTGAGCCTTGGACTCGAACGAGAACGTGCCGTAGTCGAACAACTGGACTCCCTGCCTGAGGTGTCTCGAGCTCACGCTGGCGTCGAGGCACCCACCCTAAAAAGGTTGGACCATTTCTGTCAATGGACTACCGGAACGGTTGCACGATCCATTTGGTGATGCCAATATACGGAAGTTCGACTGTGGGCCACAGCACACTGGGTCACCGCCGGACCCCCGTCGTTCGCCTGGAAGGTGACCACCGATGACCGATCAAGCAGTATCCCGCGATGAGAACACCGGTGACGTCCAACGGCTGAAACGCAATGCCGTCGGCACGGTCGGTGTCATCTTCATGGCGGTGGCCACGGCCGCGCCGATCACCGCAATGGTGGGCAACGTGCCGATCGCCGTCGGCTTCGGCAACGGGTCGCATGCGCCCGCCGGCTACATCGTCGCCACCGTCGTGCTCGGCCTGTTCGCCATCGGGTACGCCACGATGGCCAAGCACATCACCGCCACCGGCGCGTTCTACGGCTACATCTCCCACGGGCTCGGCCGGATCATGGGCATGGCCAGCGGACTCCTGATCACCATGGCCTACATCGTGTTCGAGGCCTCGCTGATCGGCATCTTCTCGTTCTTCTTCCAAAACCTCTTCAAGTCCCAGTTCGACGTCACCGTGCCATGGCTGGTGCCCGCGATCCTGATGCTGGTGCTCAACTGCATCCTCACCTACTTCGACGTCAACCTGACCGCCAAGGTGCTCGGGGTGTTCCTGGTCACCGAGATCGTGATGCTGTCCCTCGGCGCCCTGGCGGTGCTGTTCAAGGGCGGCGGCCCCGACGGATTCGCCGTCGCCGAGACGCTCAACCCCATCGGTGCGTTCACCCCCGCGGCGGTCGCGGGCGCCAGCGCCGGCCTCGGCTTGTTCTTCGCGTTCTGGTCGTGGGTCGGCTTCGAGTCCACCGCGATGTACGGCGAAGAATCCAAGGACCCCAAGCGAATCATCCCGCGCGCCACCATGATCAGCGTGCTGGGTGTCGGCATCTTCTACGTCTTCGTGTCGTGGATGGCCATCGCGGGCACCGGCCCCGCGAAGTCGGTGGAGTTGGCCCAGAGCGCGGACACGTCCTCGGAGATCTTCTTCGGCAACGTGCGCGGCACCTACGGCGAGTGGGCCATCACCTTGTTCAACATCCTGCTGGTGACGGGCTCCTTCGCCTGCGGCATGGCGTTCCACAACTGCGCGTCGCGCTACCTGTACGCCCTTGGCCGCGAAGGCCTGTCGAAGGGGCTGCAGAAGTCGATCGGCGCCACGCATCCCACCCACGGCTCGCCGCACATCGCGTCCTTCGTGCAGACCGGCATCACGCTGGTGCTCATCCTGGCCTTCTACTTCGCCGGCATGGACCCCTATATCCACATGTACACGCTGCTGGCGATCCTCGGAACGATGGCGATCCTGGTGGTGCAGGCGTTGTGCGCCTTCGCGGTGATCGCCTACTTCCACTTCCACAAGAACCACCCGTCGAGCGCACACTGGTTCAAGACGTTCCTGGCACCGCTGCTGGGAGGCATCGGCATGCTGTACGTCGTGTACCTGCTGTGGGAGCACAAGGACGCGGCGGCCGGCGCGGCGTCCGGAACCCTGCTGTTCAAGCTGACGCCGTGGATCGTGGTCGGTCTGTTCGTCTTCGGTGCGGGCATGGCGCTGTACTTCAAGCTGCGCGACCCGCGACGCTACGATCTGATCGGGCGAATCGTCTACGAGGACAACGTCGTCCGGGACTAGGCCGTAACACCCGTCCACGGTTTGCCAGCGATCCAGCAGAGGAGGGCCAGCCCCGTGGACGACACCCCCGACCGCACGGCCGATCTCGACCAGGGCCGGATGCGCATCCTCGACGCAAAACCGGTGAACCTGGACGGTTTCAGCGTCGCCAACCCCGACCTCGGGCTGGTCGCCATGGCCAGCCCGTTCGACCCCGAGCCGTCGCTAGTGGTGGTCGACGGGGTGGTCGTCGAACTGGACGGCAAGTCGGTCGACGAGTTCGACGTGATCGACGAGTTCGTCGCCCTGTACGGGCTCGACCTCGACGTGGCCGAGGAGGCCATGGCGATGGACGACCAAGCGCTGGCCCGCATGACGGTGGACTTCAACGTGCCGCGCGCCGAGGTGGTGCGCCTCGTCGCCGGCCTGACCCCCGCCAAGCTGGCCCGCGTCGTCGCGCTGCTCTCCCCGGTGGAGATGCAGATGGCGATGACCCGGATGCGCGCCAGGAGGACGCCGAGCAATCAGGCGCACGTGACCAACCAGCTCGACGATCCGCTGCTGATCGCGGCCGACGCGGCGAGCGCGGTGGCCTACGGGTTCCGCGAGGTCGAGACCACGGTGCCGGTGCTGGGCGACGCACCGTCCAACGCGGTCGCGCTGTTGATCGGCAGCCAGGTCGGCATTCCGGGCGCGATGGCCCAGTGCTCGATCGAGGAGGCGTTGGAGCTGCGGCTCGGCCTGCGCGGGCTGACGAGCTACGCCGAGACGATCTCGCTCTACGGCACCGAGCAGGTGTTCGTCGACGGTGACGACACCCCCTTCTCGAAGGCCATCCTCACCTCCGCCTACGCCTCCCGTGGGCTCAAGATGCGGGTGACCAGCGGTGGAGGCGCCGAGGTGCTGATGGGTGCGGCCGAGAAGTGCTCCATCCTGTACCTCGAGTCGCGCTGTGTCTCGCTGGCCAGGGCGTTGGGATCCCAAGGCGTGCAAAACGGCGGCATCGACGGCGTCGGCGTGGTGGCCTCGGTGCCCGACGGCATGAAGGAACTACTCGCCGAGAACCTGATGGTCATGCTCCGCGACCTGGAATCGTGCGCGGGCAACGACAACCTGATCTCCGAATCCGACGTCCGGCGCAGCGCGCACACCCTGCCCGTGCTGCTGGCCGGGGCAGACTTCATCTTCTCCGGATTCGGCTCGATTCCGCGCTACGACAACGCCTTTGCGCTGTCGAACTTCAACTCCGACGACATGGACGACTTCCTCGTGCTGCAACGCGACTGGGGCGTCGACGGCGGGCTGCGCACCGTCCCGGTCGAGCACCTGGCCCGGGTCCGCCGGCGCGCCGCGACCGCCGTCCAGGCGGTCTACCGCGATCTGGGCCTGGCCGACTACGACGACGAGCGCGTCGACGCGGTGGTGGTGGCCAACGGTTCTCGCGACCTGTCGCCGGGTGACCCCAAGGCCGTCGCCGAGGCCGCCACCGCGATCGAGGCCAAGCAGTTGACGGTGTTCGACGTCATCGCCTCGCTCAAGCGCACCGGCTACGACGAGGAAGCCGACGCCATCATGGCCCTCACCCGGGAACGGCTCCGCGGAGACCAGCTGCAGACCTCGGCGATCTTCGACGGCGACTTCCGGGTGCTGTCCAAGATCACCGATCCCAACGACTATCGCGGGCCCGGAACCGGTTACGCGTTGACCGCGGAGCGCCGCGCCGAGATCGACGCCATCCGACAGGCGCGGACGGCCGACGAGTTGACCGCCGACCAGGCCGAGCACACCGGCCACGTCACGTTCACCGACGTCGAAACCGCCCGGCAGGGCAGCGATCCCCGCGAGGTGTGCATCGGGCTCTCGCCTGCGCTCGGCCGCTCGGTGTGGCTGTCGCTGTGCGGCCTGACCGTCGGCGAGGTGCTGCGCCAGATCTCGGCGGGGCTGGAGGAGGAGGGTTGCGTGCCCCGATTGGTCCGGATCCGTTCGACCATCGACGTCGGCATGATCGGGCTGACCGCCGCCCGGCTGTCGGGCTCCGGGATTGGAATTGGCTTGCAGGGCAAGGGAACCGCGCTGATCCATCGCCGCGACCTTTCGCCGCTGGCGAACCTGGAGCTGTTCAGCGTCGCGCCACTGCTGACCGACCGGATGTACCGGGAGCTGGGCAAGAACGCCGCGCGGCACGCGAAGGGGATGGCACCGATACCGATCTTCACCGGCGGCACCGACGAGTCCATCTCCGCGCGCTACCACGCGCGTGCGGTGGCGCTGGTCGCGCTGGAACGCGAGGCGAGTGAACCGGGGGAGCCACCGATGACCGTACGGATGGACCGATGAGGCCCGAGGACTTCACAGTCGACGCGGCGGTCAACGGCAACCTGAGCCTGGCCGACCTCCGGATGGATCCGGCGACCCTGGCCCATCAGGCCGTCGTCGCCGAAGAGGGGGGCAACCCGCAGCTGGCCGAGAACTTCTTGCGCGCTGCGGAACTCGCGCTCATCGACGACGAAGACGTCATGGGCCTTTACGAGGCGCTTCGCCCGCACCGCTCCACGGCCGAGGAGCTGGAGGCACTGCGCACCTCGCTCGAGACACGCGGAGCCTCGCGGTGCGCCGAACTGGTGCGGCAGGCCGCCGCCGTCTACGCCCGACGGGGCCTGTTGCGGTGACGGTCGTGGTGGCCGGTGTGGACGTCGGCAACCACACCACCGAGATCGTCGTCGCGCGAGTGCGGGGCGGTGCGGTCGAGCAGGTGGTCCACGGGCAGCAGCCCACCCGCGGACGCAAGGGGTCGGCGGAGTCGTTGGAGGGCGCGGCGGCACTGCTGCACAAGATGGAGGTGGTGGCGGGCGTCGAGGTCGACGAAGTCCTGCTGGCCGCACTGCGACCGGTGGACACGGCAACCGCGCCGCTCCCGCCGCCGTCGTCGCCGAGGTCGCCGGTGCGGAGCCTGCGCGCGGTCGACGCGAGCACGCCCGCGGGTACCGGGTTCGGAGTGGGGCGGCACCGTCCGCTGAGCAGCCTGGCCGGAGACGTCGTCGACGGTCCCGCCGTCGTCTCCGTCGACGCGTCGACCGACTTCGAGGTGGCGGCCGAGGCCATCTCGGCGGCGGTGGCCCGGGGCTGGGACGTGGTCGGGGTGATCGCCGCCCAGGACGACGCGGTGCTGATTCGCAACCGCATCTCGGTCGACGTGCCCGTGGTCGACGAGGTGGTGCTCGACGGCGTCGCACCGGGGGCCTTGATCGCCGTCGAGGTGGTCGCCGAGGGCCGCGCCTACCGCGCCATGGCCGATCCGATCGCGCTGTGCGTGGCACTCGAACTCGGGACGGACCAGATGGGGGACGTGGCGGAGTTCACCAGGGAACTGGCCGACTCCCCGGCCATTGCGGTCACCCCACGCACCGGTCCGCCCGATCCGCCCTCGGTCGACGACGACTACGTCGACTGCACCGTCGGCGACGAGGTGGTGCGGTACTCGCCCGCTCAAGCACACGTCGTGCTGCGGCTCGCGCCGCCGGGCAACGTCGTGGAGGTGCGACTGAAGTCCGTCCGGTCGGCCCGGGACGGGCTGGCGGTGGACGACGCGTTCTTCACCGATCTGTCGTCGATCGACAACGGGGCGTGGTTGCGGCGCGGCGTGGCCGACACCCGCGGCACCGTCGTTGCACTGCTGGCTGCCGACCTGGTCGCCGACGCGGCGGAGACCCTGCAGCGGCTCACCGGACGTCCCACCCGCACCGTCGCCGGCGAGCCGGCGGCCGCGGCGGTGGGCGCCCGCACCACCCCGGGATTGCCACCGGGAACGGTCGTGTGCGACATCGGCGGCGGCACGATCGATCTCATCGGCGACGACCGGGAGGTGACGGCCGCCGGCGCGGGTGAGGCGATCACCACGGCCGTCGCCCGGGTGCTAGGCATTCCCCGCGCCCTGGCCGAACGGGTCAAGCGGACCCCGGCGCTGCGGGTGGAGGGGCCGCACGTCGCGCACGAGGAGGACGGTCGTCGGCTGTTCCTCGACAGCCCGGCGCCCGCCGACGCGATCGGCCGGTTGTGCACTCGGGGAAGCGCGGGCCTGGTGCCGTTCTCGCACAAGTTGGCCGCCGAGGAATGGCGCAGTCTGCGGCTGGCCGTCAAGCAGGAAACGGTGGCGGCCAACATCGTTCGCTGCCTGCGGGCCTTCGAGGAGCCGCCGCCCGCGCTGGTGCTGGCCGGGGGCGGGGCGCTCGACGACGAACTGCTGCGCACCGTCTCCGAAGCCCTGCGAGCTTCGTCGACGGTGGTGGGACGCGCGAACGTCGACGCGCAGCACGGGCCGCGCTTCGCGGTGGCGTCGGGCCTGGTGCACCTCTACGCGAGGACTTAGTTCCCCCGGTAGCCCGAGCCGAGGTCGACGATGTTGCAGTAGGCGCCGGTGCCCGCGGCCTTCGGCGCGTTGTTGGTGTGGGAGACGATCGTCTTGCCGCCGATGGACACCTTGCACGTCACCGAGCCGGGGTCGCCGCCCGGGTGGATGCCGGTGAAGGTCAGCGAGCGGGCGCTGCCGTTGTAATCGTAGGCGGCCGACCACGGGAGCCCCGCGATCGCGACGATTGGCTCGTCGTTGGCGCCGAAGTAGGACACCTGCACCCCGTCGGCGAACGTGCCCGTCAACTCGAAGACCACGGGCACCGCGGCCGACGCCGTACCCGGAGTCGACAGGAGCAATCCGGCGCCGAGCGTGACCGCTGCTGCCAAGGACGTGATTCGCATTCGTCGATCATCCCACCGATTTCGGGCGTCGTCGGCGGCAATTCTCGTTAGCTGCCAAGCCCCGGGATGATGTCGCGGAGGTCGAAGGTCACCGGTACCTCGAGTTGGGCGTAGGTACACGACCGCGGGTCGCGATCGGGCCGCCACCGGTTGAACTGAGGGAGATGGCGAAACCGGTCGCCCTCCATGTGGTCGTAGCGCACCTCGACCACCCGTTCCGGTCGCAACGGCACGAAGGACAGGCTCTTGCCGGCGTTCCAGCGAGAGCCGGCGCCCCGCACCGACGCGGGCTGCGCCTCTGCCTGGCCACCCCAGTTCCACGGGTGGCCGTCGAAAGTGGTTCTCAGTGGCTGCAATTCGTCGAACAGCTGGCGTCGCGTCGCCATCGGGAAGGCGCCGATGACCCCGACCGAGGCCAGCGCGCCGTCGTCGCGGTACAGCCCCAGCATCAGCGAGCCGACCGCGTCGTCCCCCGACTTGTGCAGGCGGTACCCGGCGACGACGCAGTCGGCCGTGCGCTGGTGTTTAACCTTGAACATCACGCGCTTGTCCGGCTGATAGGTCCCGTCGAGCGGTTTGGCGACGACGCCGTCCAAGCCGGCGCCCTCGAACTCGTCGAACCAGCGCCGGGCGACGTCGACGTCGGTGGTTGCGGGCGTCAGGTGGATCGGCGGGCGGCAGTCGGCCAACGCGTCGACCAGCGCCGCCCGACGTTCGGTGAACGCCCGCCCCGTGTAGTCGTCGTCGCCGAGGGCGAGCAGGTCGAACGCGATGAAGGAAGCGGGGGTCTGCTCGGCCAGCAGCCGCACCCGGGAGGCGGCCGGATGCATGCGCAGCTGCAGCGCGTCGAAGTCCAGGCCGTCGCCGGTCGCGACCACGATCTCGCCGTCGACCACGCATCGTTCGGGAAGCTCGGCGATCGCGGCCTGGACCAGCTCGGGGAAGTAGCGGGTCAGCGGTCGCTCGTTGCGGCTGCCGAACTGCACGTCGTCGCCGTCCTTGAACCAGATGGAGCGAAAGCCGTCCCACTTCGGCTCGTAGGACCCGCCGGCGGGAATGCCGGTCACCGCCTTGGAGAGCATCGGCCGGACCGGCGGCAGGACGGGCAGCTTCACGCCGTCATTCTCGCACCGGGGTTTTCGCGGTCCAGCGCAATCCGTCCACCGTCTCCGTCACCACCCAGTCGGCGACCGACCGCGGGTCGTGGCGGACGAGGTAGTCGTCCTCTTGGGCGGCCCACCGATCCCAGTGGGGGCGGTAGGTGTCACCGTCGCGCAGCAGTGCGCGCCGCTTGCGTTCGGCGTCGGGGGTGTCGACCCAGATGCCCAGGTCGGCAAGGGCACGACTGGGGGCGTTCAGCGCGCCGACGCCCTCGACGATCAACCGCTGCGTGGGATCGACGGTGTGCCACCGGCCCGGGGCGTCGCGCACCCAACTCCAGCTGCGCCACCGACCGGGACACCCCTTGCGGCGGGGAGCCAGCAGCTCGGTCCTGACGTGGTCGACGGCCCAGGCCAGTCCGTCCCATCCGGGGTAGACGTCGTCGAGCCGCAGAATCTGGCTGTCGTCCCACAGGTGCCGGAGTCGTTTGGCCAGCGTCGACTTGCCCGAACCGGACCGGCCGTCGATCAGGACCGTGCGTGCACCGGTCTCGGACAGCTCGTGGGCGACGTCATCGAGTCGCAATGAGGTTCCAATGTCCGGTGCCGACCGACGTCGCGACCGCCACCGCGACGATGACGAACGCCGCACCGATCAACGCGACTTCGCGCCGGCCGAACGGTGACGGTCGGGCCCAGGTGCGGGTCGGGTGAGCCCCGAAGCCGCGTGCCTCCATCGCGGTGGCCAACGTCGACCCGCGTCGGATCGCGGACACCAGTAGTGCGAACGCTTGTCCGGCAGCACGTTTGACGCGACCCTGATCGGCGACACCGCGCGCCCGGCGGGCGTATCCGAGGTAGCGCCAGTCCTGCCCGAGCAGTCCGACCAGGCGGACGCCGGCCAGGGCGCCGAGCACGAACCGCGCGGGTAGCCGCAACACCTGTCCCAGGCCGTCGGCCAGCTCGGTGGGCTCGGTGTCGACGAACAGCAACACCGAGGGCAGGGCGATCGCGAGCACGCGCAGAAAGGTGGCCACTGCCAACGTGATCGAGCCGTCGCTGACGGTGACGAGCAGGAAGTGCCAATGCACCACGCCGCGGGACTCGCCGTAGAGCAGGATGGTCAGTGCGGTGAGGGCGGCGGCAAACGTCACCATCGCCGCGCGGGAGAGCATGACGCGCAACGGAACTCGCAGCGCAACCAGGAGTGCGAATTCGAGAACCAGCGCGGTCAGCGCCGACACCCAGTCGACGCTCATGACCAATCCGACCGCGATCACCAGGGCGGCCGCGAGCTTCGCCACCGGGTTGACCCCCGTCAGCCGCGTCGTCGCCGTGACGGCAGGGGCGCTCACCACGGGGCCTCCGCGGCGGTCTCGGCGTGCCAGGCGCCCAGTTCGACCCGCTGATCGGCCAGCAGCCCGGCGAAGTCGAGGTCGTGGGTGATGGCCACGACCGCGGCACCGTCGTCGGCGATCTCGGCGAGCAGGCGCACCAGTTCTTCCCAGGTGTTGCGGTCTTGGCCGAAGGTCGGCTCGTCGAGGATGATCAGCCCCGGTGCGGTGGCGAGGACCGTGGCCACCGAGAGCCGGCGCTGCTCGCCACCGGAGAGGGTGTACGGGTTGACCTCGGCGAGGTGCGCGAGCCGCAACCGGTCCAGCAGCGCGTCGCACGTGTCGGCGACCGTGGCGTCGTCCTTCCTCAGCGCGCGCGGGCCGAGGGCCAGCTCGTCTCGGACGGTGGCGGTGAGGAATTGGTGTTCGGGGTTCTGGAACACGCTGCCGATGCGGGTGAGCAGTTCCTTCGACTTCCACTCGACGGGTGCCCGGCGACGCGGTGCCGGCGCGAATGCCTCGTCGGCGGCGAGCGTCCCGCCGCGCGGTGGCAGCAGTCCACCGAGGGTCAGCGCCAACGCCGACTTGCCGGTTCCGTTCGGGCCGGTGACGACGGTGATCGTGCCGCGGTCGATCTCGAAGGTGAGGTCGTGAGAGCCGTCGCCGGCGCGGTAGCCCACCGAGAGGTTGGCGGCCTCGAGCAGCGGTGCGCCCGGCGCGTGGCGGCGCGTGATCGCTGGCAGCTCGGTTCCGGGTACCCAGACGCCGGCCCGTCGCAGCATCTCGCCCTGCCGTGCGAGGGTGTACTCCGGCGGACCGTCGGCCACGACCCGGCCGTCGTCGCCGAGGACGATCACGCGGTCGACCACGGGGAGCCACACCGCCGTGCGGTGTTCGACGACGACGAGCGTCGCACCGGTCGACGCTGCGGCGGCCGCCACCGCGTCTCGGACCTCGACGACGCCCGCCGGGTCGAGGTTGGCGGTGGGTTCGTCGAGCAGGATCAGACCGGGGTTCATCGCGAGAACGCCGGCCAGTGCCAGCCGTTGCTGCTGACCACCGGACAGCGCCGACGTCTCCCTGGACAGCGGAAGGTCCAAGCCGACGGCGGCCAGCGCCCGGCGCACCCGTGGCCAGATGGCAGCACGCTCGACGTTGAAGTTCTCCATGCCGAACGCCACGTCGTCACCGACGCGCGACAGGATGACCTGGGAGTCGGGGTTCTGCAACACCATGCCGATGCGACTCCGGCGCGAGGCCGGGGACGCTCCGTCGACGAGGAGTCGACCGGCCTCGTCACCGTCCTCGTTGCTGTCGAGCAGCCCCGCAAGTCCTTGCAGCAGAGTCGATTTGCCCGAGCCGCTGGCGCCGAGAAGCAGTACCCGCTCGCCGGGTTCGATCGTCAGGTCGAGCCCTCGCAGCGCCCACTGCGCGCGACCGGCGTGCCGCCAATGCCAGCCCTGCGCGGACACGGCGACGCCGCCGCCCGGGGACGGCGGGACGCTCATCGCGAGAGGTTGGGCTGCGACCCCACTCTGCCGGACGGGAAGCGGGACAGCGCACCGGTCTTCGCGAGGCCGCGGACGACGAACCAGGACAGGGCACCCGCGATGAGTGCGCCCGAGACGATCGCCGACACGACGTAGATCGCCGAAAACGCCGTCGCCGAACCGGGATACCAGAGAATCAAGTCGTTGATCGCGAGGCCCAGGCCCGCCGCCGCGCCGGCCAGCACGGCCACCGGCAGGTTCCATGCGCGGTAGAGGAACACCGCGAACACCAGCTCGGCGGCCAGGCCCTGCACCAACCCCGACTCCAAGGTCAGCACGCCCCATTGGTTGCCGACGAGCGCGGAGACGGTGGCGGCGACCAACTCCCCGTAGAGCGCGGCGCCCGGTTTGCGGATGACCAGTGCGGTGAGGACGCCGGCGAACAGCCAGCCCCCGCCCAGCAGTGCCTGAAGGCCGGGCAGCGCGGCGCCGAGGGGAGCGCCGATCGGGTTGGAGGCGATGTTCCACAGGACGAACACCAGTCCGGCCGCGACGGCCAGCACGCTGGCGACGACGATGTCGACCACGCGCCAGCGGTAGCTCCGCGGACTGCTGGTGGGTCGATCGGAAACGATGTCGGTACTCATCTAAGTCACTCCCTACGCCGGCATGATCCGGTCAGGTTCGTACGGTCGACGGCGCCAGCCGTCCTCTCAGCGCACTTGGCGTGCACTCCCGTGTGGGTCATCTTCAATGTAACCCCAGCACCGCCACTAGGGGAATTCGCCATGGCGATGACATTGATCGGCGATAGCGGTCTACGTGAGTATGGGAACCATGGACCTCCCCGTGATGCCGCCTGTCGAGCCGATGTTGGCGAAGACGGCCACCACCGTGCCCGACGACGCCGGGGTCTGGTCCTACGAGCCCAAGTGGGACGGCTTCCGGGCGCTGGCGTTCCGCGACGGCGACGAGGTGGTGCTGCAATCGCGCAGCGGCAAGGAACTCGGTCGGTACTTCCCCGAGCTCGTCGAGTCGCTACGCGACGAGCTGGCACCCCGTTGCGTCCTCGACGGCGAGGTCGTCGTGCCCCGGGAGATCGACGGCCGCGTCCGGCTGGACTGGGAGTCGTTGAGCCAGCGGATCCATCCCGCCGAGAGTCGGGTGGCGATGCTGGCCGAGCAAACTCCCGCGCACTTCATCGGGTTCGACGCACTTGCCACCGGGAATGCCTCCTTGATGGGAGAACCATTTCGCGTCCGGCGGGAGGCGCTGCTGGAGCTCGTGTCGGAGAAGACGTGGTGCCACGTCACCCGCACCACCGAGGACCCCGAGCTCGGCACGCAGTGGTTGACCACCTTCGAGGGCGCCGGTCTCGACGGGGTGATCGCCAAGCGACTCGACGGACGCTACCTGGCGGGCAAGCGCGAGATGGTCAAGGTCAAGCACAAGCGGGACGCCGACTGCGTCGCCATCGGGTACCGCGTGCACAAGAGCGGGGAGGGCGTCGGGTCGATTTTGCTGGGCCTCTACCGCGAGGACGGCGAACTGCAAATGATCGGTGGCGCAGCGTCGTTCACGGTCAAGGACCGCATCAAACTGCTCGCCGAGTTGGAGCCATTGCGCGACGGCGACGCACGGGACGGCGACCCCAGCCGGTGGAACTCCGCGGCCGACAAGCGGTGGATCCCGGTGCGCCCGGAGAAGGTGGCCGAGGTGGCCTACGACCAGATGGAGGGCAACGGTCAGAGCGATCGGCGCTTCCGGCACGCGGTGAAGTTCGTTCGCTGGCGGCCCGACCGGGATCCGTCGAGCTGCACCTTCGCCCAGCTCGACGTCCCCCTGAACTACGACCTGTCCGACGTATTGGAGAACTGAATGGCCAGTCCCGCAACCGAAGTCGACGTCGACGGCGTGGCCGTCAGGTTGACCAGTCCGGACAAGGTGTACTTCCCCAAACTCGGCGCAGGCGGCACGAAGCGGGTCCTCTTCGACTACTACCGGGCCGTCGCGGAGCCGATGGTCGCGGCGTTGCGGGACCGGCCCACGCATCTGCAGCGCTTTCCCGACGGGATCGACGGCGAGGAGATCTACCAGAAACGCGTTCCCGCAAAGCATCCCGACTATCTGGAAACCTGTCAGGTGACGTTCCCGTCGGGCCGGACCGCCGACGCGTTGAAGGTGACGCATCCGTCGGCAATCGCCTGGGCCGCTCAGATGGGCACCGTTACCTTCCACCCGTGGCAGGTCCGTTGTCCCGACGCCGAACATCCCGACGAGCTTCGCGTCGACCTCGATCCCCAACCGGGCACCGACTTCGACGACGCGGCCGAGATCGCCGTCGAGGTGCTCAAGCCCCTCCTCGACGAACTCGGCATCGTCGGCTACCCGAAGACGTCCGGCGGCCGTGGCGTGCACGTCTTCATCCGGATCAAGCCGGACTGGGACTTCATCGCCGTACGCCGGGCGGGCATCGCGCTGGCCCGCGAGGTCGAACGGCGGGCGCCCGACCGGGTGACGACGTCGTGGTGGAAGGAGGAGCGGGGCGAGCGGCTGTTCGTGGACTACAACCAGAACGCCAGGGACCGCACCTTCGCGTCGGCCTACTCGGCCCGGCGGACCCAGATCGCCACGGTGTCGACCCCGCTGTCGTGGGCGGACCTGGCCACGGCCGACCCCGACGACTACACCATCGCCACCGTGCCGAAACTCGTTGCCAGTCGCAAGGATCCGTGGGCGGACATCGAGAAGGTGGCGCACTCCATCGAACCGCTGCTGGAGATGGTGGCCGCCGACGAGGAGCGTGGCCTGGCGGATCTGCCGTACCCGCCGAGCTATCCCAAGATGCCAGGCGAGCCCCCGCGCGTGCAGCCGAGCAAGAAGGTGGCCGAGCATTGGGACGCGGACGGCAACCCCGTGACCTGACCTATGACGCAGCGGTCACTGCAGCATGAATTCCCGGGCGGGTAATGCGATCCTCATCGTCGCGGCGCACCCGTACTCTGCCTGGTCATCAGGCTGGTCGGGAGGATCACCTTCTGCGGGGTGTCGGACTGGTCGATCAGTAGTTGTGAGGCGATGGTTCCCTTCTCGACGAAGTCCTGGTGGATGGTGGTGATACCGGCGGCGGCGGCCGCAGGAACATCGTCGAAGCCGACCACGGAGAGCTGCCGTGGCACCGCGATTTCGCGTCGTTGGCAGACCCGGAGCGCGGCGAGTGCGAGTTCGTCGTTGACGGCCAGGATGGCGGTGAGGTCTGGCCGGTCGTGGAGGAGCTTCTCCGCGCCGGCGTCGAAGTGCGGCATGGTGTGGGCGGCCTCCAATCACGACCTGCCGCGGGCGGCGACCCGGTGGGCGATGGGTGATCCCCGACGCACCAGGCTGATTCAGACAGTGCTGGCCACTCTGCCCGGGACCTATCGTCCTGTATTACGGTGACGAGCTGGGCATGACCGACAGCGACATTCCCGATCACCTCCATCGGGATCCGCTCACCGCCGGGCGTCTCAGCGGTCAATGGCCGAGGGACAATGCGCGGGCACCGATGCGGTGGGACGCGAGCCCTGCTGGCGGATTCACGGCGGGCGAACCGTGGCTACCCGTTCACCCGGTCCACGAGCACAACGTCGCCGACCAAACCGTCGACCCCACTTCGATGCTGGCGCTGGTGCGTTCGCTGATCTCGTTGCGTCGGCGGAATCTGTCGGATCCGGCCTCGACTTACCGGGCGGTCCACGTCGACGCGCACCGGCGGGTGTTCGACAGTGGCCCGCTGCGAGTGAGCGGGAACTTCACCGACTACGACGTGCCGTTCGAGGCGGGCGGCGAATCGCTGCTGTCGAGTCTCGGGCCAACCCCGGGCGCATCCGATTCGTTGCGTGCCTGGGAGGCGGTCGTCAGCCGGCGCGACGGCGATGCGGTGTGAGGACTGGTCGGCTTCAGCCAACCGCAACGGCGCAGGCCTGCGTCGATCAACGGCTGGATGCGGGCGGACAGCACCTAGGGGGCAGGGCTCGTCGACGATCGTTGGTCATCGCCGCGATTTAGGGTGTGGTCATGATTCCTGATGCATACCGCGAGTTCTTCGTTGCCTCGGCCGGTGTCACAGGGGCACTCATCGGGCTGCTGTTCGTCGCTGTTTCGGTATCTACCGAAAGGTCGGAGGACGCCGCTACACGCGTCGAGTTCCAATCCCGCTCAGCGGCAGCGTTGTTGGTGTTCACCAACGCGCTGCTGATCTCGATGGCCGCCCTCGTCCCGGGGGTGAGCCTGGGTTGGTGGGCGATCGCGTCCGGCGCCGTCGTCCTGACGTTCGCCATCGCCACCATCCGTTCCACCGTGACTGTGGTTCGTCCGTTGCGGGCAAATGTGGGCTGGGTGTGGTTGGTCGTCGGATTGTTCGTGATCGCCGGTTGCGAGTTGTACGTGGGGGTACAGCTCGTCCGAGCGTTTCACCCGGATGCGGTACGTACCCTGAGTTACGTCGTCATCGGCGACCTTGCCTTCGGTATTGCGCGGGCATGGCAACTTGTCGGCCTGCGCGACACCGGTGTCGTGACGTCGCTACGCATTCTCCTTGGCCGCGAGGCACATTCGTCGCCACACGTGGACGGGGAGCGGCCCGCTACTTGACCGCGAGTGGGGCGACAACTGGGAGGGCCGAGCGGTCAGCCCGCCAACCACTTCACCACGCCGCCGTTCTCCGCACACGTCGCCCGGTAGTTCGGTTGCTGAGTGAAGTCCAGCGCACCGTCTTGGCACTGGGCCACCGTCACGCCCGGCGGTGGCGGGACCGGGTCGGGCGGCTTCTCCCACCCACACCGGTTGATGACCGGGGGATCGGTCACCGGGCAGCCGGGTTCCGGCTGCGACGGAGCGGCGGTGGCGGACCACGGGCTCACCGCCGTCGCAACGGCAGCCAGCGCGCATGCCGCGAGCAATCGGAGAGTCATCGTCGTCAATCCTACGAGCTCACGACGTGAGCGTCGCCTTGCCGGTGAGCTGCTGGCCCGCCCGGTCGATCCAGGTCAGGTCGACGACGTCGCCGGGGTAGTGCCGGTCGAGGACGTTGGTCAACGACGTGGCCGAGTTCAGCTGCTCCCCGTCGATGCTGAGCAGGACGTCTCCGTCGTGCAGACCCGCCTGTTCCGCCGGTCCGCCGCGCAGCACCTCGAACAGGACGACGCCGGGCAGGTTCTCCGGCTGGTTGCGCGAGTTGACCCCGACTCCGAGCAGTGTCGGTGGCCCGATGTGCACCGTGCTCGACGGCGATCCCGACCGAATCTGATTCGCCGTCGCGAGAGCGTCGTTGATGGGGATGGCGAAACCGGAGCCGCCGGGATCCATCCGGAAGTTGACCGTGGCTGCGGTCGTGACGCCCATGACCTGGCCTGCCGCGTTGACCATCGGGCCGCCGGAATCACCGGCGCGCACCGGTGCCGCGAACTCGATCAACCCGGTCGCCTGGTTCGAACTGCCCGTCAGCTCGTCCTTGGCGTTGATGGTGCGTCCGAAGCCGACGACCTCGCCCGCCTCCTGCGTCAAGGGGCTTCCCGAGCCCCTGGCGTTGCCGAGCGCGACGACGGGATCACCCACCGCGAGCTGTGAGGAATCTCCGAGCACCGCCACCGGCAGGCCACCCGCGCCGCGCAGCTGCAGGACGGCGATGTCCCGGTCGCGGTCGTAGCCGACGAGATCGGCGGGGTACGACCGCCCGGCGACGGTTGCGGTGATGCTGTCGGCGCCTTGCACGACGTGGAAGTTCGTCAGCAGGGTGCCGCTCGGGTCCAAGACGATGCCCGTACCCGCGCCGATCGCGTGCTGGTAGTTGATCGTCGTGTCGATGCGCGCCACTGCCGGCTCCACCTGGGCGGCGACGTTCGCCAAGTCGGCGGGCGCGGCGAACGCCGGTGCAGGTGCCACGACGGTGGCCGCAGAGGCGGCCGTGGCCACGACCGCGACCACGTAACGCCATCTGGGGTGGGACCTGCGCATGGGGCACCTTCCGCCGTGTGTAGCTGGTGTTCTACCCACAATTCTGACGACGACACCGTGGGCTGTCGACGCAACCGGGCCCGGACGTCAGTCTTCGAGGGCCACTCCGCGGCGCGAGCGCCCGAACAGCCGCGAGTTCGACTTGCCGCTCGGACGTCGGTTGCGCAACTTGCTATCGGACTCATCGGCGGTGGGCTCGTCGGCGTTACCGACTGGTTCGTCATCAGCGGCCTCGGAAGCCGCCTCAGGAGTGGCCTCGGCGGGTTTCTCGCTGGTCACGGGGGTCTCCGGAACCTCGGCGGCAGGCTCTGTGGCAGGTTCGGGAGCGTCCTCGACCTCGGCGTCCGTCGGCTCCGGCTCGTCGGCGACCTCGTCCGTCGGCTCCGGCTCTTCGGCGACCTGGTCCTCGTCCCCGGCGTCCCTGCCGCGGCGCCGGGTCTGACCCTTCGGGCGCAGCGGCTTCGGCGGGGGAGGAGGCAGTTCGGCGGCGTAGGCAAGGTAGAAGCTGAGCGCGCCGAGGACGGCGATGGCCGCCGCGGCCCCGTAGATGGCGAACAACGTCTGACCGGCGGCGTCCAGGCTGACCCAGATCTCGCTGACGGCGGCGCCGATGATGAGGGCGCCGGCGAGGACGTGCAGGATGATCGACCACAGGCGCAGCGTGAGCGCCAGTTGGGGAGTCCCGAACTCGGCTCGGCGGGACTTCAGGTACGTCAGCACGACGGGGAGGGCCGCGAGGCCGATCAACGCGCCGCAGACGATGCGCATCGCCAGCCCGAGGCCCGTCGGCCACGCGCCGGTCAGTTCGAACCAGCGGGGCAGTACGAAGAAGAAGTAGAGAGCTCCGGCGATGACGAAGAACGATGCGTGCCACAGGACCGCGATCCAGCGCCGCATGCTCCTCCTCGAGTCGGTCGGGCCGTTCAAAAGTCTGGGTACGACCAGGCACTCTGGCCTGGCCGTACCCGGACCAGCGCGGAGGATAGGGGATTTGAACCCCTGAGGGCTATTAACCCAACCCGCGTTCCAGGCGAGCGCCATAGGCCACTAGGCGAATCCTCCGCGGGCCATGGTAGCCGACCGAGCTACCCGTCCTTCACGAGCGGCGTGCGCCGCCGCCGAATCGCTTCCCACGTCGCTCCGCTCCCGGCCGCCGACGCCGGGGTATTACACTCGTCTCGGACCCCGCGCGGCGTCCATCCTGTGAACTCCCCCAGGGCCGGAAGGCAGCAAGGGTCAATGGGCTCTGGCGGGTGCGCGGGGTCCCCTTTCATTCACGGCCCAGCGGAAGGCCTGCCTTGTCGTTTCTGTCCCTTGGTCGTGACGAGCTGGAGGCGCAGCACGAGCTGCAGCGCCGCAACTACGCCGACCTGCAGGCCAAGAAGCTCAGCCTCGACCTCACCAGGGGCAAGCCGTCGCCAGAGCAACTCGACATCTCCAACGGCCTGTTGGCGCTGCCCGGCACCGAGTACCGCGACGGTGAGGGCACCGACACGCGCAACTACGGCGGTCTGCACGGGTTGCCGGAACTGCGCGCCATCTTCGGGGAACTGCTCGGCATCCCGGTCCAGAACCTGATCGCCGGCAACAACGCGAGCCTCGAGTTCATGCACGACCTGGTGGTGTACTCGCTGTTGCACGGCGGCGTCGACTCGACGCGGCCATGGAGTCGGGAGCCGGTGGTCAAGTTCCTCTGCCCCTCGCCTGGCTACGACCGTCACTTCGCCATTACCGAGACCTTCGGCATCGAGATGATTCCCGTGCCGATGCTCGAGGACGGCCCCGACGTCGACCTGATCGAGGAACTCGTCGCCGGCGATCCCGCCATCAAGGGCATGTGGTGCGTCCCGGTGTTCTCCAACCCCACGGGCACTACCTACTCGTGGGAGAACGTTCGCCGGTTGGTTCAAATGCGCACAGCCGCAAACGATTTCCGGTTGTTCTGGGACAACGCCTACGTGGTGCACACCCTCACCCACGACTTCGTGCGGCAGGTCGACGTGCTGGGGCTGGCCGCCAAGGCGGGCAACCCGAACCGGCCCTACGTGTTCGCCTCGACCTCGAAGATCACCTTCGCCGGGGCGGGTGTCAGCTTCTTCGGTGGGTCGCTGGGCAACATCGCCTGGTACCTGCAGCACGCCGGCAAGAAGTCGATCGGACCCGACAAGGTCAACCAGCTGCGTCATCTGCGGTTCTTCGGCGACGCCGACGGGGTGCGGCTGCAGATGCAGAAGCACCAGCAGCTGCTGGCGCCCAAGTTCGCGCTCGTCGGCCAGATCCTCGAGGACCGTCTCGGCGAGTCCAAGATCGCCTCGTGGACCGATCCGAAGGGCGGCTACTTCGTCAGCCTCGACGTGTGGCCTGGCACGGCCCGTCGGACGATCTCCCTTGCCAAGGACGCCGGCATTGCGGTGACCGAGGCCGGTGCGGCCTTCCCCTATCGAAAAGACCCGGAGGACAAGAACGTTCGCATCGCGCCGTCCTTTCCGTCGGTACCGGACCTGGACGCGGCGGTCGACGGATTGGCGACCTGCGCGCTGCTGGCGGCAACCGAGTCCCTGCTCGCCGGTGACTAGGGCGCCGCTCGTCGGAGAGCCTAGGTAGCCTGCTTCCGTGGCTCTCTACCGCAAGTACCGACCAGCGTCCTTCGCCGAGGTGGTCGGTCAAGAGCACGTCACCGAGCCGCTGTCGACCGCACTGACGTCGGGGCGCATCAACCACGCCTATCTGTTCTCCGGTCCGCGCGGGTGCGGCAAGACGTCGTCGGCCCGCATCATGGCCAGATCGCTGAACTGCGAACAGGGGCCCACCCCGACTCCGTGCGGCGTCTGCGACTCCTGCGTCGCACTGGCACCCAACGGACCCGGCAGCGTCGACGTCGTCGAACTCGACGCGGCGAGTCACGGCGGCGTCGACGACACGCGCGAGCTGCGAGACCGCGCCTTCTACGCCCCCGCCCAGTCGCGCTACCGCATCTTCATCATCGACGAGGCGCACATGGTCACCACGGCGGGCTTCAATGCCCTGCTGAAGATCGTCGAGGAGCCGCCGGACCACCTGATCTTCGTGTTCGCGACCACCGAACCCGAGAAGGTGCTGCCCACGATCCGGTCGCGCACCCATCACTACCCGTTCCGCCTGCTGGCGCCCAAGACCATGCGCGGCCTGCTGGAGCGCATCTGCACCCAGGAGAGCGTCGGCGTCGACGACGCGGTCTACCCGCTGGTGATCCGCGCGGGCGGCGGCTCGCCCCGCGACACCCTGTCGGTGCTGGATCAGCTGCTGGCCGGCTCCGACGGCAAGCAGGTGGCCTACTCGCGGGCGTTGGCCCTGCTGGGTGCCACCGACCTGGCGCTCATCGACGCCTCGGTCGACGCGCTCGCCGCAGGCGACGCCGCCGCACTGTTCGGCGCCGTCGAGGCGCTCATCGACGCCGGCCACGACCCTCGTCGGTTCGCGACCGATCTGCTGGAGCGCTTCCGGGACCTCATCGTCCTCCAGGCCGTGCCCGACGCCGCGGCGCGTGGCGTCGTCGACGCACCGGACGACGTCGTCGAGCGGATGCGGGAGCAGGCCGCGACGCTGGGCACCGCGACCCTGACCCGGTACGCCGAGGTGGTCCACGCGGGGCTGGGCGAGATGCGCGGCGCCACCGCGCCACGGTTGCTGCTCGAGGTGGTCTGCGCCCGCCTGCTGCTGCCGTCGGCGAGCGACACCGAAGCTGCTCTGCTGCAACGCATCGAGCGGCTGGAAACCCGGATGAACGTGTCCATCCCGGCGGGCGAGGCGGCCCACGCCGCCGCGGCCGAGGCGGCACCGGTCAAACAGTTCGTGCGGCGGAGCAACGCCGCCCCCGAGGCGTCGGCTCCGCCCCCGGTGGAGGAGCGGCCCGTGGCGCCGCCAGCCCCGCCACCGGCC
>NZ_JACKTL010000012.1 GCF_025822245.1 Mycolicibacterium hodleri | reverse complement strand
AGCAGGATGTGCAGGGCGTACAGCCGGGGAATGATGATGCTGCCGGGGAAGTCGCCACCGAACAGCGCCCAGTGCAACCAGGTCCCGATCAGCGGCATGCCCAGGGTGATGGAGGAGAACGCCGCCCGCAGCCCGGTCCCGGAGAGCAGGTCGTCGGGCAGGGAGTAGCCGAAGTAGCCCTCGAACATGGCCAGGATCAGCAGCAGCGACCCGATCACCCAGTTGGCTTCGCGGGGGCGGCGGAACGCGCCGGTGAAGAACACCCGGGCGAGGTGGACCATGATCGACGCGGCGAACAGCAGTGCGGCCCAGTGGTGGACCTGGCGGACGAACAGTCCGCCGCGCACTTCGAAGGAGATGTCGAGGGCGGTCTCGTAGGCCCGGGACATCTGAATGCCGTTGAGCGGCTGGTACACCCCGTGGTAGGTGACCTCGGCCATCGACGGGTCGAAGAACAGCGTCAGGTAGACACCGGTGAGCAGCAGCACGATGAAGCTGTACAGCGCGATCTCACCGAGCAGGAACGACCAGTGCGTGGGGAACACCTTGTTGAGCTGACGGCGCACCGCCGCCGACGGGTGATACCGCGAATCAATCGCGTCACCTTGATGGGCCGCGAGTTCTGCCAACTTTGGGCTCATGACGTCCGCTCCCAGAATGCCGGTCCGACGGGTTCGATGAAGTCACCGTTTGCCACCAGGTAGCCATCCTTGTCGATGGTCACCGGAAGCTGTGCCAATGCCCGCGCGGCGGGGCCGAAGATGGGCCGCGCGAAGTGCAACGCGTCGAACTGCGACTGGTGGCACGGGCAAAGGATGCGATAGGTCTGCTGCTCGTAGAGCGACGAGGGGCACCCGAGGTGCGAGCAGACCTTGGTGAAGGCGAACAGGTCGCCGAAGTTGAAGCTCTCCTGGCCCTGCCGCTTGACCACCCGCGAGATGTCCTCGGGCCGGATGCGGATCAGCATGACCGGGTTGCGCACGCCCATCGCGATCTCGTTGAGCAGTTCGTGCGACTCGAAGGTGGAGCCGTCGCCGTCGGATTCCCGCCACGGGAACACCGTCTCCATGCCGCCGGCGTCGATGTCCTCCGGGCGCATCTTGACGAACGGCGAGCTACCGGGCTGACCGGTGGCCCGCGCCAGGTAGATCGTCTCGCCCTTGAATCGGGGGCTCCAGCCGGACGTCCACAGGACGGCCTTCTTGCCCTCGGCCGTCGGGACGACCGGCTTCCACGGGTTCTTGATGATGCCGCCGATGAAGGCCACCGCGGTACCGAGCCCGAAGGCGCCGAGCCCGATGCCGAGCGACAAGCCAATCAGCTTGCGGCGCTTGAGGGTCGAGCCCTCCAAGGCGTCGGTCAGGTTGGCTGCCGTGGCCCGGCGCTCGATCTCGGGGGAGCGGCCGTCGTGCCGGTCCTGGATCGAGATCTCCTCGGGGATGAACTTCTTCTGGAACAGCACCGCGCCGATCCCGATCGCAAGGATCGAGAGACCGAACGTCAGGCCGTAGAGCGGAGTGGCGAGGCTGTAGACGAGTTCGCCGGCCGAACCGTAGGGCTGGTACTCCCACGGCCAGAACAAGAACACCAAGAGCAGGGCGAGGCCCAGCACGCCGCCGAACAGCAGCCAGTAGGCCACCGTGCGCTCGGCGCGCTTCTCGGCCTTGGTGCCCTCGATGGGCCAGCGGGTCTCCTTGAAGACGGTCTCGACACCGTCCATCCGGCCGCCGAGCGTGACGAGCTCCTCGCGGCTCATCGCGGCCAGTTCGGCCTCGGTGGGCTGGTTGACGACGGCGGCCCGCTCGGAGGTGTCGGTGCCCTTCACCTCGGTGCCGTCGGCGTCGGTGTTGTGGCCGTCGTTCACGTTGTCGGTCATGCGCGCGATCCCACCCACATTGCGGCGCCGATGACGGCGACCATCCCGATGATCCAGGCCGCCATGCCTTCTGGCGCGGGGCCGAAGCCGCCGAGGCCGTAGCCGCCCGGATCGGGCGTCTCGGTGGCCTGGCGAACGTACGCGACGATGTCGTGCTTCTCCTCCGGGCTGAGCTGGCGATCGGAGAACTTGGGCATGTTCTGCGGGCCGGTCAGCATGGCGGTGTAGATCTGCGCGGGGGTGGCCTCGTCGAGCGGCGGTGCGTACTTGCCCGACGACAAGGCGCCGCCCTTGCCGGTGAAGTTGTGGCAGGAGGCGCAGTTGAGCCGGAACAGGTCGCCGCCGCGGGCGACGTCGTTGCCGATCAGGTCGGCGTCGGCCACGGCGCCGTTGGCGTCGCGGGGGGTGACGGGTCCGCCACCGTTGGCCTGCACGTAGGCGCCGAGGGCGTCGATTTGGTGCTGGTCGAAGATCGGGGCCTTGCGGGGGGCCTGAGCCTCACCGCGCATCGCCGGCATGCGGCCGGTGCCGACCTGGAAGTACACCGACGCGTCGCCAACGCCGATGAGGCTCGGTCCGCGGTCGGGAACGCCCTGCAGGTTCGCGCCGTGGCACGTCACGCAGGAGGTCTCGAAGAGCTGCTTGCCCGTGCGCAGAAGCGCGAGGCTCGACTCGTCGGCGACCGCAACCTGCGGCTTGGGCGTCAGGGTGGCGGCAATGCCACCCGCGACGAGAAGTCCGGTCAGAAGCAGCAGCGCTCCTGACACGCGTCGGCGTAACCGACGGCGAGACTTGTTGGTCATCGATCCCCTTCTCATCGGCCGTTGTGAAGACTGGTCGTCCGCAACGCTCATCGTCCGCCCTTATCGCACAAAGTAGATGACGGCGAACAGTGCAATCCAGACGATGTCGACGAAGTGCCAGTAGTACGACACCACGATCGCGGCAGTGGCCTGGGCCGGCGTGAACTTGCTCATGCGCGTGCGCGCCAGCAGGAACAGGAAGGCGATCAGACCACCGATCACGTGCAGACCGTGGAAGCCGGTGGCGAGGTAGAACACCGACCCGTAGGCGCTGCCCGGAATGGTCGTGCCGTGGGTGACCAGGTGGTAGTACTCATACCCCTGGCCGAGGACGAAGAACAGGCCCATCCCGAAGGTCAACAGGTACCACCGTCGCAGGCCGAACACGTCACCACGTTCGGCGGCGAAGACGCCCATCTGGCACGTGAACGACGATGCGATCAGCACCAGCGTCACGGGGACCGCCTGAACCAAGTTCAGCTCCGTGGGGGCCGGCGGCCAGTCACCGCCAGCCTGCGCCCGCGCGGTGAAGTACATCGCGAACAGCCCAGCAAAGAACATCAATTCGCTGGAAAGCCACACGATGGTGCCAACACTTACCATGTTGGGACGGTTCAGCGAATGCACGCGAGCAGTGATCGCGGTTCCCGAGGTCCCTACAGCACTCGTCACGTCAAGAAGTATGACGCTTTGTAGTTGTCGAACTCCACCCGGGGCATGACATTCGTAATAATCACTTCGTGACATCTGAGGATTCCAATACCTGGCCGCAGGTTCTCGGCCGCCTGACCACCCGACGCGCACTGATGGTTGGGCAGGCCGGGTGGGCGATGGACCAAATCATGACCGGCGTGGCGACGCCGGCTCAGATCGCCGGGTTCGCGATCTCGATGAAGATGAAGGGGCCGACGTCGGCAGAGGTGAAGGAACTCGCCGACACCATGCTGCGGCATTCCCATCGGGTGCCGACCGACGTCATCGGCACCGCCGCGGTGGACGTGGTGGGCACCGGCGGTGACGGCGCCAACACCGTCAACCTGTCCACGATGGCGTCGGTCGTGGTGGCCGCAAGCGGGGTGCCCGTCGTCAAGCACGGCAACCGGGCGGCGTCGTCGCTGTCGGGGGGCGCAGACACCCTCGAAGCCCTCGGCGTCCGCCTCGACCTGAGCCCGGAGGACGTGGCTCGCTGCGTCGCCGAGGTGGGCATCGGCTTCGCCTTCGCCCCGCAGTTTCACCCGTCCTACCGCCACGCCTCGGCGGTGCGCCGCGAGATCGGCGTCCCCACCGTCTTCAATCTGCTGGGACCGCTGACCAATCCGGCCGGTCCGCGGGCGGGTCTCATCGGGTGCGCCTGGGGTGATCTCGCCGAGGTCATGGCGGGCGTGTTCGCGACGCGCGGCTCGAGCGTGCTGGTGGTGCACGGCGACGACGGTCTGGACGAGCTGACCACCACGACCACGAGCACCATTTGGCGCGTGCAGGCCGGCACCGTCGAGCGGCTGACGTTCGATCCTGGGGCCTTCGGCTTCGAGCGCGCCGAGCTGAGCGAGCTGACCGGTGGCGACGCCGAGACCAACGCCGCCTCGGTGCGCGAGGTGTTCGGCGGCGCCAAGGGTGCCGTGCGCGACGCGGTGATCCTGAACGCCGCGGGCGCCATGGTGGCCCATGCGGGGCTATCCAGCGACGCCAAATGGGTGCCGGCGTGGGAGATCGGCTTGGCGCGGGCCGCCGAGGCGATCGACTCCGGGGCGGCCGAAAAGCTGCTCGCGCGTTGGGCGCGGTTCACCCAGGACCTCTGACCCCTCACTCTGGGCGGCGGCCAGCCGTGCGGAGCGGGCCGCCGCGGCCCACGCCACGTGCCGGCCCGCCGCGTTCACCGGGGTGGCGTAGCCGACGCCGTCGGCGGTGTCGGTGCGGACGATGCGGACCCCCGGCTGGGTGAGCCATCGCGCGACGAGCCCCACCTCCTCGACCAGTGCGCCGCCCAGCGGAGCCGCCTCTCGCAGGATCGACTGTGCCGCCGCGGCGAGGGCGTCGACGACCGGCATCGGGGGCACTCCGCGCCGCGCGGTGCCGGCCGCGGCGAGCTGACCGTTCCTGACGATCGCGAGGTGCCAGCCGCCGGCGCCGTCGGGGCTGGCGGCGACCAGTTCGTCGACTGCGACGAGGGCCTGCAGGCGTTGACCACGCCAGACGGTGTCGATGGTGGTGGCCGCGTGGTCACGCATGCGGGCCGCGGTCTCGTACTTGCCGCGCTCGGCCAGCGCCTGGATGTGGGCCAGCGCCCCACGCAGCGCCGAATCGTCCGCGCCCGCGATGAGGCCGGCGGCCATGGTGGGACCCGCGGCGTACGCGTCGGCGCCGACGTCACGGTCGGCCGGACACGGCGACAGCTCGAGTTCGGGGCAGGACGGCCCGTGCAGCGCCGAACGGGACAGCCGGGTGGTGCAGGTGCGCACGCCGGTGAAGCGGGCGAGCAGCGCGGCGGTCTCGACGGCGTCGGCCCGCACGCGGAACGGGCCGATCGCCCGGTCGTGCTTGGGTGCCCGGACGACCGAGAACCGGGGAAAGGCCTCGTCGGTCAGCACCACCCACCACCACCGGTGCGGGAACTTGGAGCGACGGTTGTACGGCGGGGAGTGGGCGGCGAGCAACCTCAGCTCTCGCACGCCGGCCTCCAGCTCGTGCGCGCACTCGACGTGGTCGACCCGCGTGGTCAACGACGCCATCTCCTTCATCCGGGTGCGAGGGTCGCTGCCGTTGAAGTACTGCCCGACGCGACGCCTCAGGTCGACCGCCGTGCCGACGTAGAGCACTTCGTCGGACGGACCGCGGAAGAGGTACACCCCGGGGCGGCGCGGGAGTGCGGTGGCCAGGTGCCGGTTGCGGCGCTGGGCGGGCGTCACGTCGGGCAGGTACGAGCGCAGCTCGCCGAAGGTGTGGATGCCCTGGTTGCCGACGCGTTCGATGAGTGCGTGCAGCACGTCGACCGTGGCGCGCGCGTCGTCCAGGGCGCGGTGCGTCGGCCTCGTGCTGGCCCCGAACAGCTGGGCCAGGGCCGAGAGCCGCACGCTGGGGGCCTCGTCACGGGTCAGCACGCGGCGGGCCAGCTTCACGGTGCACAGCACGGGGGGACGCTTCCAGGGCAGCTGAAGGCGCTCCGCGGCGGCGCGCAGGAATCCGACGTCGAACCCCGCGTTGTGGGCGACGAGGACCGCGCCCCTGGAGAACTCCAGGAAGGCGGGCAGCACCGAGTCGATCCGCGGGGCGTCGCACACCATGGCCGTGGTGATTCCGGTGAGGGCGACGATCTTGGGCGGGATCGAGCGGCCGGGGTCCACCAGGGTGGCCAGCTCGCCGAGCACCTCGCCCCCGCGCACCTTCACCGCGCCGATCTCGGTGATGGCGTCGTACCCCTGGCCGTTCTCGTCGCCCTTCGCCCGGCCGCCGGTGGTCTCGAGGTCGACGATGACGAACGTGGTGTCGCGCAGGAACAGGTCCGCCAGGGCGGCCGCGTCATCGCCGAACGCCGCGTCGACGTCGCCGAAGCTCAGCTGGCCCATGGCAGGGGACGGTAGGCCGCCCGACCGACATCTGCTCACATCCATGTCATTCGCGTGTCCGGGGCCTTGTCGGTGGTCGTCGTTAACGTGCGCTCGTGACTCGAAGGAAGGGAGAACGGACATGACTCGACCAGAGGCGGGACCGGACCTGCCAAGCACCACCCCGCCAGACCGAACCGGGTCCGACGCCGGGACCCTCCACATCGACTGCGACGACTGCGCGGTGCGTGGACACGGGTGCCAGGACTGCGTCATCAGTGTTTTATTGGGCGTACCCGATACGTTGCTGGCCGACGAGCGCCAAGCGCTAGAGGTCCTCGCAGACGCCGGATTGGCGCCTCGGCTACGGTTGGTTCCGATTCACCGGAGGCGCGCCGACGGGGTCGCTTGAGGCCCCCAGGCGTCGCGGGCAGCGAAATATTCCCGTGGCACCTGTTAAATTTGCGTCCTCTGTTGGACAACCCCGATGCCGTTTCGTAACCTATCTGAGACCTAACGCAGTTCGAGCGGCTCGCTAACGGCAGTTGAAGGACGCGAAATCTTGAGGTTTAACGCTATGCACCGAAGCGCACGTGTTCTTCGGCGACCGATGGTTGGTGCGATAGCTGGAGTGCTGGTCTTCGGTGGGGTGCTTGCCGGAACGTCGCAGGCCGACCCCGCGGCCGACGCGCTGGCAAAGCTCAACGAGCTGTCGCGCCAAGCCGAGCAGACCACCGAGGCAATGCACAGCGCCGAGCTGGATCTCGACAAGAAGCTTGCGGCACAACGGGATGCCGATCAGAAGCATGCGGCCGACGTCGCCGCCGTCGACTCCGCCAAGGCTCAGCTGGCAACCTTTCAGACCTCCGTCGACCGCGTTGCCGCCGCGCAGTACATGGGCGGTCGCACCGACGGCCTCGACGCCATGCTGACGGCCGGTTCGCCGCAGGGCCTCATCGACCAGCTCGCCGTGCAGCGGGTGATGGCAACCGAGATGTCGGCGCAGATGCAGAACTTCAAGACCGGCACCGTGGCGGCCACCACCGCCGAAGTCGAGTCCGCCAAGTCGGCTGCCGACGCCAAGACCGCCGCCGAGCAGGCCGCGGCGGTGCGCGCCGACCTGCAATCCAAGCAAAGCAAACTGCAAGTCCAGATGGCGATCGTGAAGTCGCAGTACACCGCCCTGACGCCCGCTCAGCGCGAGGCCCTGGCCGCGATTCCGCCCACGCCTCCCGTGCCCGCCGCGGCCCCGCCGCCCCCGCCGGACGTACTCGCGTCCGCACCCCCACCGGACGGCATCAACCCCGGCGACCTGGCTCCGCCCGAGGCCGCGCCCGCACCGCCCGCCGAGGGCGAGGGAATGGTCGCCGTCCAGGCGGCGCTGACCCGCATCGGTTCGCCCTACTCGTGGGGCGCCGCAGGCCCGGGCGCCTTCGACTGCTCCGGCCTGGTCATGTGGGCCTTCGGTCAGGCTGGTGTCAACCTCCCGCATTCGAGCCAGGCGCTGGCCCAGGGCGGCCAGCCGGTGTCGATGGACCAGATGCAGCCGGGTGACCTCATCACCTACTACTCCGACGCCTCGCACGTCGGCATCTACATCGGCGACGGAATGATGGTGCACGCCTCGACCTACGGCACTCCCGTGCGGGTGGCCCCGATGGACAATGCGCCGATCCACAACGTCCGTCGTTACTAGCAAACCGCTGCTCGGCGCGCTTCTGCTCGCCGAGTTGGCCGTCGCCGCGGTGCTGGTGTCCCGACCCGTCGGCGACGCCGCACCGGCGGCGCCGCCCACCGCCACCCACGCCTCGCTCGACGTTCCGACGACGCCGTCGGACCCGATGACGCTTCGTGACGGGCGCACCGTCTCGCTGATGTCACTTGGGGGAGCCGACACCGCCGACCTCGAAAGCCGGGTCTGGGGCGAACTCGACGGGGCCGCGGACGCCGTCAGCGCCTTCTGGGGTGACGACTGGCCGCGCAACGTCGTGGTCGTGCTGACCCGCACCGACGAGGAGTTTCGCGCGCTGGCCGCCGGCGAGCCCGACATCGCGGCCGCCACGACGGCGCAGCGGATCGTCTTCGCCCCCGGCGCCAGCTCGATGAGCGACGCATCGCTGCGAATCGTGTTGCGCCACGAACTGTTTCACTACGCCGCCAGGAGCCGCACCGCCGCCGACGCACCCCGCTGGCTCACCGAGGGGGTCGCCGACTTCGTCGGTCGACCGCCGACCCCGATGCCGAGCCGGCAGGACGCCGACGCGCTCGCGCACCTGCCGTCGGACGTCGACCTGGACACCGCCGGCGCCGTGCGGTCACTGGCCTACGACAGGGCGTGGTGGTTCAGCCGCTTCGTCGCGAGCGGCTACGGCGCGGAGACGCTGCGCACGCTCTACCTCACCGCATGCGGCGCGGGACACCCCGACCAGGCGACCGCCATCAAACGGGTCCTCGGCGCCGACCCGCCCCAGGTGCTCGCCGCGTGGCGCGCCTGGCTCGGCGGATAACGGGTGGCCAACGTCCTGCTGGTGACCAACGACTTCCCGCCGCGGCGGGGAGGCATTCAGTCCTATCTGGAGAACCTGGTCACCGAACTGGTTCTCACCGGCGAGCACACCGTCACGGTCTACGCGCCGACGTGGAAGGGCGCCGAAGACTACGACCGGGCCGCCGAGCCGGACTTCCGGGTCGTCCGGCACCCCACCACGTTGATGATTCCTGAGCCCTCGGTGGCGCGCCGGATGCGACGGCTCATCGGCGACCACGGCGTCGACGTGGTGTGGTTCGGCGCCGCCGCACCCCTGGCGCTGCTGTCACCGCTGGCGCGCCACGCCGGCGCGACGCGGGTGGTCGCCAGCACCCACGGACACGAAGTGGGCTGGTCGATGCTCCCGATCGCGCGAACGGCGTTGCGGCGCATCGGAAACGACGCCGACGTCGTCACCTTCATCAGCCAGTACACGCGCAGCAGGTTCGCCGCCGCCTTCGGACCGGGCGCCGCGCTGGAGCGGTTGTCACCCGGGGTCGACGTCGACCGGTTCCAGCCCGACCCGGAGGCCAGGGCCCAGATGCGAGCCCGCTACGGGCTGGGCGACCGGCCGGTCGTGGCGTGCGTGTCGCGGCTGGTGCCGCGCAAGGGCCAGGACATGCTGATCCGTGCGCTGCCCGCGCTCCGCGAACGCGTGCCGGGGACGCGGCTGGTGATCGTCGGCGGCGGCCCCTACCTGGCCGACCTCCGACGGTTGGCAGCCTCCTTCGGCGTCGCCGAGGACGTGGTGTTCACCGAGGGGGTGCCCGCCGAGGAGTTGCCGGCCCACCACGCCATGGCCGACGTCTTCGCGATGCCCTGCCGGACCCGGGGCCGCGGCCTCGACGTCGAGGGCCTCGGCATCGTCTACCTGGAGGCCTCGGCGACGGGCGTGCCGGTGGTCGCAGGCAATTCCGGGGGAGCCCCGGAGTCGGTGCTCGACGGCACGACCGGGCTGGTGGTCGACGGGTGGGACGTCGGCGCGATCGCCAGCGCCGTGGGGGACCTGCTGTCCGATCCCGACCGGGCCGCCGCGATGGGCAGGGCCGGCAGGGACTGGGTCGTAGACGAATGGCAGTGGCGCTCGAAGGCGCACCGCCTCTCGCAGCTGCTCGCCGGTTAGTGCCCCGGCTTGGCGTAGAGGGCGTCGATGTCGGCGGCGAACTTCTCGGCGACCACCTTGCGCTTGACCTTCAACGTCGGCGTGAGCTCACCGGTGTCCTCGGTGAAGTCCACCGGCAGGATGCGGATCTTGCGAATCGACTCGGCGTGTGACACCGCCTGGTTGGCGTCCTTGACGGCCAGGTCGACCTCGGCGAGCAGGTCGGGATCCTCGGCGAGGTCGCCGACGGTGGCCGACGGGTCCTTGCCGTTGCGCTGCTTCCAGCCGGGGAACGCCTCGGGGTCGACGGTGATCAACGCCGCGATGAACGGCTGGGCGTCGCCGACGACCATGGCCTGACTGATCAGCGGATGGGCCCGCAGCCGGTCCTCCAGCAGTGCCGGGGCGACGTTCTTGCCGCCCGCGGTCACGATGATCTCCTTCTTGCGACCGACGATGGTCAGGAACCCGTCGTCGTCGATCGCCCCGAGATCACCGGTGTGGAACCACCCGTCGGTGAACACGGCGTCGGTCTCGGACGGGTTGTTCCAGTATCCGCCGAACACGACCCCACCACGGACGAGGAGCTCGTCGTCGTCGGCGAGGCGCATCGCGTTGCCCGGCACCAACTTTCCGACCGAACCAACCTTGACGTCGTCCACGCGGTTGACGGTGATCGCCGCGCTGGTCTCGGTGAGCCCGTAGCCCTCGTAGATGGTGACGCCGACGCCGCGGTAGAAGTGGCCGAGCCGGGCGCCCAGCGGCGCGCCGCCGGAGATCGCGGCGCGGCAGTTGCCGCCGAGAGCGGCCCGCAGCTTGCCGTAGACCAGCCGGTCGAACAGGGCGTGCTTGAGGTTCAGCAGCAGCCCCGGTCGCCCGCCGCCGGCCTTGGCCTGGCTCCACTCGATCGCGGTCGTGGCGGCGGCTGCGAAGATCTTGTCCTTGCCGCCGTCGCGGGCGTTCTGCTCGGCGGTGTTGTAGACCTTCTCGAACACGCGGGGCACCGACACCACCAGGGTCGGCTTGAAGACCCCGAGGATGGGCACCAGGTTCTTGACGTCGCTGGTGAAACCGAGCGTGACCCTGTTGGCGAACGCCGCGATCGTGATGGCGCGGGCCAGCACGTGAGCCAGCGGCAGGAACACCAGCAGCTTCTCGCCCTTGTCCAGCAGGGCGGGGAAACATGCCTTCGCGCCCCGCATTTCGTGCAGCAGGTTCGAATGCGTCAGCTGGCAGCCCTTCGGCCGGCCGGTGGTGCCGGAGGTGTAGACCAGCGTCGCGACGTCGGCCGACTTCACCGCCGCCAGCCGTGCGGTGACGGCCTCCGGATCGGTGCCGCCGCCGATCCTGGCGAGCTCGTCGAGGGCGGCCGGACGCGAGCCGGCGATGGCGTACACGTGACGCAGTGCGGGCAGTTCGTCCTTGAGCTGCTCGATCGTGCGGAAGTGTTCGTCGCTCTCGGCGAACGCCGCGACCGCACCCGAGTCGGACAGCACAAACCGCACCTGCTCTGCGGAGCTGGTCTCGTAGATGGGCACCGTGACCGCACCGATCGACAGAATCGCGAAGTCGACTATCGCCCACTCGTAACGCGTCGCCGACAGGATCGCCACCCGGTCACCGGGCTGCACGCCCTCCGCGATCAGCCCGAGCGCCGTCGCCCGGACCTGGTCGGCGACCTGCGCGCACGTCACGTCGGTCCACGATCCGTCGACGAGGCGCTGGATGACGACGTGGTCGGGGTCGTCGGCCGCGTGGGAGAAGACGGAGGCGGCCACGGTGTCGTGCTCGCCGACGGTGAACGATGCCGGGACGCTGTAGTCGCGCACGATCTGGCCCTTTCGAACGGGGTCGCCCTCGCGGGACGGATACTTGGACGGATACCAGTGATGGCAGCCTAGTCGGCCGCGGCAGGACGGCGGCAGCTCGTGTGTGAAGGTGAGTGGCGATGAACAGCATCCAGGTGGCCGACGAAACGTTCGTCTGCGCCGACCCGGCCGACGTCGGGGCGGCGATCGCCGACCCGGTGAGTTGGCGGCGGTGGTGGCCGGACCTCCGGCTGACGGTGGTCGAGGACCGAGGTCCGGCGGGACACCGGTGGACCGTCACCGGAGCCCTGACCGGAACCATGGAGATCTGGCTGGAGAAGTCCTTCGACGGGGTGATCCTGCATTACTTCGTCCACGCCGAGCCGTCCGGCGTGGCGGCCTGGGAGTTGGCCAAGATGAATCTCGCGAAGGTCAACCATCAGCGGCGGGTGGCGGGCAAGAGAATGGCGTTCGAGGTCAAGCAGAAGCTCGAGGAGTCTCGCGGCGTCGGAGTGTCCCGGCTCGCAGGAGCGGTTGATTGAGTACTCCCCATCGGGGTACGGGTACATTTCGGGGCGAACGGACGTGAGTCCAGTAGCGCTCTAGCGACCCGGGGAAGTGAACACGTGGCGGACAAGACTGCGCAGACGATCTACATCGACGCCGAGCCCGCGACGGTGATGGACGTCATCGCCGACATCGGCTCGTACCCGGACTGGGTCGCCGAGTACAAGGAGACCGAGGTTCTCGAGAGCGACGACGAGGGCTACCCCAAGAAGGCGCGGCTGGTGCTCGACGCCGCCGTGCTCAAGGACACCATGGTCTTGGCCTACACCTGGCCCGCCGACCGGGCCTCGGTGCGGTGGTCGCTGGTGTCGAGCTCCCTGCTCAGGGCTCTCGACGGCGCATACCTGTTGGCCCCCAAGGGTTCCGGCACCGACGTCACCTATGAACTGTCGGTGGACCTGGTCATCCCGATGATCGGGTTACTCAAGCGCAAGGCCGAACGCCGGCTGACCGACACCGCGTTGAAGGATCTCAAGAAACGAGTCGAGGCTGACTGAGAGCAGCGATCCCGGCCGGCCTTCCGCGGCCGGCAGTGCCAGGATCAGCCTCTTCGTCGGCAAGGGTGGAGTGGGCAAGTCCACCTTGGCGACTGCCGCCGCGGTACGCGACGCGCGCAGCGGCCTTCGGGTGCTCGTGGTCTCGACCGATCAGGCCCATTCCACGGGCGACGTCCTCGGCATCCGGGTGACGCCGACGGGGGAGCGTGAGCCGACGCGGGTCTTCGCCGATCTCGATTCGGGGCCCGACGCCGGTGGCGGCCTCCTCGACGTCCTGGCCCTGGACACCCTGGCCCTGCTCGAACGTCGCTGGCGGCAGGTGGCCGGGGTGCTGGCCGCCCGGTTCCCCGAGTCCGACCTGGGAGACGTTGCGCCAGAAGAACTCTCGGCGCTGCCGGGGATTCAGGAGGTGCTCGGCCTCGACGAGGTCGCCGCGCTGGCGGACTCGGGCCTCTGGGACCACGTGGTCGTCGACTGCGCGTCCACCGCCGACGCGATGCGGATGCTGACCCTGCCCGCGACGTTCGGGCTCTACCTCGAGCGGGCGTGGCCGCGACATCGTCGGCTGTCGCTGGGCGAGGAAGCCACGTCGGCAGCCGTCGTCGACCTGGTCGAACGAATCGCCACCGCGACCGAACGCCTCGGCGAGCTGCTCACCGACGCCACCCTGGTGAGCGCGCACCTGGTCCTGACTCCCGAACGCGTCGTCGCCGCGGAGGCGGCCCGCACGCTCGGCGCGCTGGCCCTGATGGGCGTGTCGGTGCACGAACTGATCGTGAATCAGGTTCTGGTGCAGGACGAGTCGTTCGAGTATCGAAACCTGCCCGAGCATCCGGCCTTCGACTGGTACACCGAGCGGATCGCCGAGCAGCGCCTCGTCCTCGACGAACTGGACGCCACCATCGGCGACGTCACCCTGGTACTCGTGCCGCATCTCGCGGGGGAGCCGATCGGGCCCAAGGCGTTGGCCGAACTGCTCGACGCCGCCAGGACCCGCGGCGGCTCGGCGCCGCCGGCACCCGTGCGCCCGGTGGTGGACCGCGAATCCGGATCCGGTCTCGAAGCCGTCTACCGAATGCGGTTACAGTTGGCGCAGGTCGACCCGAGCTCGCTCACGCTGGGCCGGGTCGACGACGACCTGATCATCGGCGCCGGTGGCATGCGTCGCCGGGTGAGGTTGGCGTCCGTCTTGCGGAGATGCACCGTGATGGATGCGCAACTGCGCGGCGGTGAACTGACGGTGCGCTTTCGACCGAATCCGGAGGTGTGGCCGTCATGAGCGACTTCCACGCCGACCTCGCCCCGGAGCTGCGGCAGCTGGCGCAGACGATCCTCAACCGGCTGGACCCCGCCGTCAGGATGGCCGCCGCGCGGGCCACGTCGGGCAGCCAGGGCCAGTGTCAGCAGGTGTGGTGCCCGGTCTGCGCCCTTGCCGCGCTGGTGTCCGGCGAACAGCACCCCCTGCTCAACGTCATCGCCGACCACAGCGTCGCGTTGCTGTCGGTGGTCCGCGCGATGACCGACGCCATGACCGACCCCGACCCCCCTGCGCCGCGGCCCGACCCGAAACCGGACGGCGACCCGCCACGGTCGACGCCCGGCCACTACCAACACATCCCCGTCACCGTCGAGGACTGACCGGCAACTGGGTACAGTTGTCGCAGGGCACCGTCCGGGCGCCCGCCGCGGGAGGCTCGATGTGGTATTGGCTCTTCAAATACGTGTTCATGGGCCCGCTGCTGACGTTGCTCGGGCGACCGAAAGTCACAGGGCTGGAACACGTTCCGGACCGCGGCGCGGTCATTCTCGCCAGTAACCACCTCGCCGTCGCCGACAGTTTCTACAAGTGCCTGGTGGTGCGGCGCCGCATCACCTACCTGGCCAAGGCGGAGTACTTCACCGGCACCGGACTCAAGGGCTGGTTCACCCGCTGGTTCTACACGGCCGCCGGGCAGGTCCCGATCGACCGGACCGACGCCGACGCCGCGCTCGCGGCGCTGACGACCGCGCAGCGCATCCTCGGCCAGGGCAAGGTCCTCGGCATGTACCCGGAGGGCACCCGCTCGCCCGACGGGCGCCTCTACAAGGGCAAGACCGGCATCGCCCGGCTGGCACTGGAGACCGGCGTTCCCGTCATCCCGGTGGCGATGGTCGGCACCGACGACGTCAACCCGCCCGGATCCAAGATGTGGCACTTCGGCCGGGTCGAGGTCCGCTTCGGCAAGCCCCTGGACTTCTCCCGGTTCGAGGGACTGGCCGGCAACCGCTTCATCGAGCGCGCCGTCATCGACGAGGTGATGTACGAGCTGATGCAGATGTCGGGCCAGGAGTACGTCGACCTGTACGCCGCCGACGTGAAGGTGGCACTCGACGGGGGAGCGACCGGATCCGACGGTACGCCGCCGGCCCGGATGCCCACGTCCGCTGCGGGCTAGGTCGCGGCGTGCGCCGGTGCGACGTCGGCGTCGGCCCCCGAGCCCTGGTGCTCGCGCAGCGTGACCGCGCCTGCCACGGCGATCAGCGCCAGCGCCCACCACACGTAGGAACCGCCTAGCAGCTGTCGCCACAACGCGGCAGAGGTCTCCTCGTGTTCGACCATCAGGTGGATCGGCACGAAGTACGTCAGCAACACCCCGACCGCACTGATCACGCCCATGGCGACGTTGCGGTAGCGCAGGGCCAGCACGGCGGTGGTGAGGATGGCGGGCAGCGCCCACACCCAGTGGTGCGACCACGACACCGGCGAGACCACCAAGCCGAACATCGCCACGCACATCAACCCGAGCACCGCCTGATCGCCCGCGCGCAACGCGCCCGGCTCGTCGGTGCGCAGCACGCGGCGCACCGCCCACCAGGTCAGGCCCAGCACGGCGAAGCAGGCGACCAACCAGATGACGAAGCGCGGCGTCTCGGCGATGCCGAGGCGGGCGAGCGTGCCCGCGATGTTCTGGTTGGTCAGGTAGGTGGCGGTGCCGATGCGGTCGGTGTCGCGGATCGTCTGCGTCCAGTACTCCCAGGAGTCCCTGGCGGCCAGCATGAACCCGACGGCCGTGGCCAGCACGGCCGACGCCACGCTCGTCAGCAGCGCCCTGGTGTCGCGCCGCAACAGCAGGTACAGCAGGAAGACCGCCGGCGTCAGCTTGAGTGCGATGGCCACGCCCAGCAGCAGCCCACGCGGCCACGGCGTCTTCCGCGGCACGCAGTCGGCGATGACCAGCGTCATCAGCACCACGTTGATCTGACCGAACTCGAAGTTCGACCGGATGGGCTCCAGGTAGACCGCGGCCGGGGCGACGACGGCAGCGGCCAACCAGCACCGCCGCTGCCACGCCGGGCCCGCTCCCGACCACGGGGCCGTCTCCCACACGCCGAGACGAGTCAGCACGATCACGGTGGTGACCAGCAGCAGTACGAAGGTGACGGCGGTGATGGTGGCGCTCGCCGCGTTGAGGGACAACATGGCGAAGGGGGCGAAGACGGCGGCCGCCAGCGGCGGGTAGGTGAACGGCAGGTCCAGGCCTGCGCCGGTGTGAAAGAGCACGCCGTCGCGGTAGAGGGAGGTGCCGTCGAGCCACGCCCGCCCGCCCATGCGGTAGACGTCGATGTCGATGCGATACGGGGTCACCGCCAGCAGTCGCCACCCCGCCCAGATCACCGCTGCGACGGTCAGCAGCTGGAACAGCCGCCATGCCACGCCTGCCCACAGTGTGCGCTGCCGAATTCTCATGTCGCGGACCAGAGTATCGGGGGCAGTCGGCGCGTCGGGGACCATCCGGTCCGCGACGCGCGCTGGTCGGCGTAAGTTTTGCGCGTGTTCGACGATTGGAAGTTCGACTTCGGGCTGAACTTGGGGATCCCCCCGGGTCGGCAACCACTGATGTGGTGCCTGATCGCCTTCCTGCTGACGTTCCTGGTGACGCGCACGATCGTCCGCTACATCCGCCACAACGAGAACAACAACGCCGACGGCACCCCACCCAAGTGGTGGCAGCCGCGCAACATGGGGCACGGCTCGACCCACATCCACCACGTCGTCATCGGTGTGATCCTGGTCATGGTGTCCGGGGTGACCATGGTGACGCTCGCCGTCGACGGCGGGGTGCCCGAGTTCACCGTCGCCGCCATCCTCTTCGGCATGGGCGCGGCCCTGGTGCTCGACGAGTTCGCGCTGATCCTTCACCTGCAGGACGTGTACTGGTCCGAGGACGGCCGGACCTCGGTCGACGCGGTGTTCGCCGCGGTCGCGGTGGCGGGGCTGCTCATCCTCGGCTTCAACCCGCTGTCCTTCTTCGACATCGACATCTGGCGGGAGGACCAGACGCTGCTGGCTCGGGCCACCGTCGTCGGGATAGCCCTGATCACCCTCGCGCTGGCGGTGGTGGTGTTGCTCAAGGGCAAGGTGTGGACCGGCCTGGTGGGCATGTTCATCACGCCGCTGCTGATCGTCGGCGCGATCCGGGTGTCGCGTCCGCACGCCCCGTGGGCGCGGTGGCGCTACGGCAGGAGGCCGCGCCGCATGCACCGCTCGCTGGAACGGGAACGCCGGCTGCGCCGCCCCGTCGTGTCGGCCAAACTGTGGCTGCAGCACGTCGTCGCGGGCGAACCGCACTTTCCCGACGACGTCGAGGTCGACGCCCAGCTCGACCGGGAGATCCACCCGGCCCCATCTCCGACGACGGACGCTGCCTGATGCGCTATTTCTACGACACCGAGTTCATCGACGACGGTCGCACCATCGAGCTGATCTCGATCGGGGTGGCCGCCGAGGATGGCCGCGAATATTACGCGATCTCAACCGAATTCGACCCGGATCGCGCCGGGGCCTGGGTGCGCAAGCACGTGCTGCCGAAGCTGCCGTCGCCGTCGTCGAAGGCGTGGAAGTCCCGGCGCCAGATCCGGTCGGACCTCGAGGACTTCTTCGACGTCGACGGCGACGAGACCATCGAACTCTGGGCCTGGGTGGCCGCCTACGACCACGTGGTGCTGTGCCAGCTCTGGGGGCCGATGACCGATCTGCCGCCCGCGATCCCGCGGTTCACCAGGGAGCTGCGGCAGTTCTGGGAGGACCGTGGCTCACCGCGGATGCCGCCGCGGCCCAGGGACACCCACGACGCGCTGGTGGACGCCAGGCACAACCTGACCAGGTTCCGCCTCGTGACGGGGCTCTCCGCGCATGGCGACGACGATGACGGGGCGTGGGCCGCACGCGCCTGAACTGCGGCTATGGGTGGGACCGGGATGCACGGGGAGCGTCCGCGCGCAGTTACCATGGACGGGTGAACTGGACCGTCGACGTGCCCATCGACCAGCTGCCGGAGCTCCCGCCGCTGTCGAGTGACCTTCGCGAGCGGCTGGACGCCGCCCTCGCCAAACCGGCTGCCCAGCAGCCGAGCTGGCCCGCGGACCAGGCCAAGGCGATGCGCACGGTGCTGGAGAGCGTGCCGCCGGTGACCGTGCCGTCGGAGATCGAGCGGCTCAAGGGCCACCTGGCCGACGTCGCGCGCGGGGAGGCGTTCCTCCTTCAGGGCGGCGACTGCGCCGAGACGTTCGTCGACAACACCGAACCGCACATCCGGGCCAACATCCGCACTCTGCTGCAGATGGCCGTCGTGCTGACCTACGGCGCCAGCATGCCTGTGGTCAAGGTCGCGCGCATCGCGGGCCAGTACGCCAAGCCGCGGTCGTCCGACGTCGACGCACTCGGGCTGAAGTCCTACCGCGGTGACATGGTCAACGGGTTCGCCCCCGACGCCTCGGTACGCGACCACGACGCCTCCCGGCTGGTGCGCGCCTACGCCAACGCCAGCGCCGCGATGAACCTGGTGCGGGCCATGACGTCGTCGGGACTGGCCTCGCTGGAATCGGTGCACGACTGGAATCGCGAGTTCGTCCGCACGTCGCCGGCGGGTGCGCGGTACGAGGCGCTGGCCGCCGAGATCGACCGGGCGCTGCGGTTCATGAGCGCGTGCGGCGTGAACGACATCAACCTGCAGACCGCCGAGATCTACGCCAGCCACGAGGCGCTGGTGCTCGACTACGAGCGGGCGATGTTGCGGCTGTCCAACGAGTTTCCCGCCGAGGCGCCCGAGCCGCGGCTCTACGACCTGTCGGCGCACTACGTCTGGATCGGCGACCGCACCCGCCAGCTCGACGGCGCGCACATCGGATTCGTGGAGACCATCTCCAATCCCATCGGGGTCAAGATCGGGCCGACGACGCCGCCCGAGCTGGCCGTCGAGTACGTCGAACGACTCGACCCGCACAACCAGCCGGGCCGGCTGACGCTGGTCAGCCGGATGGGCAACGGCAAGGTCCGCGACCTGCTGCCGCCGATCATCGAGAAGGTGCAGGCCACCGGGCGTCAGGTGATCTGGCAGTGCGACCCGATGCACGGCAACACGCACGAGTCGTCGACCGGATACAAGACGCGGCACTTCGACCGCATCGTCGACGAGGTGCAGGGCTTCTTCGAGGTGCACCACGCGCTGGGCACCCATCCCGGTGGCATCCACGTCGAGATCACCGGTGAGAACGTCACCGAGTGCCTCGGCGGTGCGCAGGACATCTCCGACTCCGACCTGGCCGGTCGTTACGAGACGGCCTGCGACCCGCGGCTGAACACCCAGCAGTCCCTGGAGCTGGCGTTCCTGGTCGCCGAGATGCTGCGGGGTTAGAACAGACCCTGCAGGTTGCTGCCGAGCGTCCACGCCCCGGCGGCGATCAGCGCGGTGAGGGTCAGGATGCCGACCGACCAGAACAGCGCCACGCGTCGGCCGCGTTGCCTGGCCCACTCCAGCTCGTCGATGTCGATGCCCGCGAATTGCCCTGAGCGATAGGGGGTTCCGGGGCGCTCCAGGGGCGAGCGAGGCGACGGGGCAGAGTCCCAGTCGCCGGGACCGCGCGTCATCTCCCGGGTGTGCTGGCGCGGCGCCGGCGGGGGAGTCCCGTCGCGGGTGGTCGTGATCGGTGCCTGCGGCCGCGGCGGCGCGGTGGCCGCGGTGGTGTGGTCGTCCTGCTCGGCCCGCTCGTCCAGGCGACTCTGGAACTCGGCCGACGCGACGTGCTGGGCGGAGTTCGCCGGCGCCGGAACCCGGAACGGCGGCAACCCCAGCTCGGTCACGATCGCGTCCAGGTCGGCGGCCATCGCGCTCGCGTCGGGATACCGGTCGCCCGGACTGCGCCGGGTCGCCCGTCGCACGAGTTCGTCGAACTGCGGCGGCACGCCCGCGATCGCGGCACTGGGCGGCGGGACGTCGTTGTCCATCCGCTGATAGGCGACGGCGAGGACGCTGTCGCCGGTGAACGGGGTGGCGCCGGTGAGCAATTCATAGGCGAGGACGCCCACGCCGTAAACGTCGCTCTCCGGCGTGGCGTCCCCGGTGCCGACCTGCTCGGGCGACAGATACGCGGCGGTGCCCAGGATCACACTCGTCGAGGTGATCTTGGCCTCGGCGACGGCGCGCACCAACCCGAAGTCGGCGATCTTCACCTCGCCGTCGTCGGAGATGAGCACGTTCTCGGGCTTGATGTCGCGATGGACCAGGCCGGCCCGGTGCGCCGCGGCCAGTCCGCCGAGGATGGGCGTCAACACCGCGGCGACGGCGTGCGGCGGCATGGGCCCGCGTTCGCGGAGCAGCTCGCGCAGCGTCCCGCCCTCGATCAGCTCCATGACCAGGTACGGGAGGCCGGCACCGTGATCGCCGAGGCCCTGGTCGTAGACGGCGACGAGCCCGGGATCCTTGAGTCGGGCCACGGCACGGGCCTCGCGCTGGAACCGCGTCAGGAACTGGGAGTCGCCCGCGTACCGGGAATCCATCACCTTGAGGGCCACCGGGCGATCCAGCCGAAGATCCAGGCCGCGGTACACCGCGGACATCCCGCCGGTGGCGATCAGGGCGTCCACGCGGTAGCGGCCGTCCACGACGAGGCCGACGAGCGGGTCCGATCGTTGGCTGGTATCCACGCACGCATCTTAGACTCGGACCGGTGAGCAACATTCCGGCTGCCGACGACGTTCTGGACCCCGACGAAGCCGTCTACGACCTGCCCGCCGTGGCGTCCATCCTCGGCATCCCGGTGACCAAGGTGCACCAGCATCTGCGCCAGAAGCACCTGATCAGCGTGCGCCGCAACGGTGTTCTGGTGGTGCCGAAGATCTTCTTCGACGCTCACGGACACGTCGTGAAGAGCCTGTCGGGCCTGCTGGTGGTGCTGCACGACGGCGGGTTCAGCGAAAACGAGATCGTGCGGTGGTTGTTCACCCCGGACGCGTCGCTGACCATCAGCCGCGACGGCACCGGAGACGTCGTGGAGAACGCGCGGCCCGTCGACGCGCTGCATTCCCATCAGGCGCGCGAGGTGGTGCGCCGCGCCCAGGCGATGGCCTACTGACCTAGACGCGATTTCGGCGTGATCGGTCGCGCTGGGGGTGACCGATCACGCCGAAATCGCGTCTGACGGGGTTCTGTGCTTGGCCAGGTAGTACCAGGCCACCACCGCGCAAGCGGTGGCCAACGTGACGTGCAGCCACGAGTACATGCCGTGCGAACCGTCCGGCTTGAAGATCACCATGATCCACGTGGAGAAGCCGGCGATCGCCGCGATCGCCGTCCTGCTCTGCGCCAGCGCCGACACGATGGCCAACGGCCACGTGTAGTACCAGGGGAGCGCCGCGGGAACGAACAGCACCACCACGAGCATCGCCAGCGCGATGCCGGTCAGCGCCTCGCGGTCGTCGTGCCGAAAACGCCACCACAGCAACGGAAGTGAGATGGCGATGATGGCCACGCCCACGATGCGCGCGACCTCGAGGACGGCGTAGAAGTTCACCGGGAAGAAGAGGCCGCCGACCGCGTTGACCAGGTTGGCCGTCGCCGTCGGCACCGTGAGCCAGTTGATGATCTTCACCGACCCGGCGAGCGCGGTCAGCCACCCCAGCCCGACGCCGGCCAGCCACGACACCACGGCGAACACCACCACGAAGATGAGCGCCGAGGCGCCCGTTGCGATTCCGAACGCGCGCGCCGGCCCGAGCCCGCGTTTGTCCCTGAGCCGATGCATCCACATCCACACCATGAACGGCAGCGCGATGCCCGCCGTCGCCTTGACCGCGACGGCAATCGCGATGAGGCCGACGCCCCACACCGGTCTGTCCTGCAACGTCAGCGCGATGGCCGCCATCATGAGACCGACCATCAGCATCTCGTTGTGGACCCCACCCATCAGGTGGATGATCACCAGCGGGTTGAGCACGCAGATCCACAGGGCGGCAGGCCCGTTGGCCCCGACGTGGCGGGCGATTCGCGGGGCGGCCCAGATCAGCATCACCAGGCCGGGCAGCATGCAGAGCCGCAGCAGCATGGTGCCCTCGATGACGTGGTCACCCACCACCAGCGTGACGAACTTGGCCACCAGGATGAACACGGGACCGTACGGGGCGGTCGTCGTCGTCCAGATCGGGCTCACGTCGTCGAGCAGCGAATTGGGGTTCTCGATCGGCCCGACGACGTACGGGTCGAAGCCGTCGCGCAGCAACGCCCCCTGTGCCAGATACGAATAGGTGTCGCGGCTGAACACCGGTGCGCTCAGCAGCAGCGGCGTCAACCAGAATCCGGTCGTCGCCAGCATCGTGTACGTGGTGGCGGTCCGGTCGACGACGCGGCGGCCCAGCCAGAGCCAGGCGATCAGCATCGCCGCGACGCCACCCCACAGCAGCACCGACGAGAACACCAGCCCGTGCCCGAAGCGCAACCAGGACAGCTGAATCGACTCCAGCACGGGGTCGTGGAGTTGGGTGCTGCCCGCCCCGAGCCCGCCGAGGGTGATCAGCACCGCGCCCAGGCAGCCGAGCCGAGCCGGTCGACCCTCGGGGGAGGCGGCGAACGCGGTCAGGCGCGAGACGTGGCCACCGAAGCCGGATCTCGGTGGGTGCGCGGCGGTGGGAGTCGTCATGCGCCTCAGGCGGTCCGGTTCGACGCCAATCTGGCGAGCTCGGCCAGACCGACCTTGGCGGCGGCGTCGACGGGCGCCGCGTCCAGGAGTGCCAGAGCCTGCCCGGTGAGGAGCTCGATGCGGGACTCGACCGCGGCGAGCGCACCGACGGACTCGATGACCTGGCACAGCTCTCGAACGTGCGCCTCCGACAGGTCGGTGCCGATCGAGGTGCGCAACATCTTGGCCGCCAACGGATCCGAGCCGTCGGCCCGTGTCACGGCCTCGGCGAGCAGCACGGTGCGCTTGCCCGACCGCAGGTCGTCACCCGACGGCTTGCCGGTGACTGCGGGGTCGCCGAACACACCGAGCACGTCGTCGCGCAGCTGGAAGGCCACGCCGAGGTCGTTGCCGACCTGGTGGAACATGGCCTGTACGTCGGGCCGGTCGGCTGCCGCGGCCGCGCCGAGCTGCAACGGCCGGGTCACCGTGTACGAGGCGGTCTTGTAGGTGTTGACGTTCATCGCCGATTCCACCGTCTCGGCGCCGCTGGCCTCGGCCACGATGTCCAGGAACTGGCCGCCGAGGACCTCGGTGCGGATGTCGGCCCACACCCGTTGGACGCGGTGGCGGGCGTCGTCCGGCAGGTCGGCGGAGTTGACGATGTCGTCGGCCCAGACCAGCGACAGGTCACCGAGCAGGATGGCGGTGGACAGGCCGAACTGCTCGGACGAGCCGTGCCAGCTGCGCTCGGTGTGGAGGTCGGCGAAGCGGCGGTGCACGGTGGGGAGTCCGCGGCGGGTGGCCGAGGCGTCGATGACGTCGTCGTGCACCAGCGCGCACGCGTGCAGCAACTCCAGCGCGGAGAACAGCAGCAGCACGTCGGCGTCGGCCGCGCGGTCCTCGGGCGCCACGGCGCGCCAACCCCAGTAGGCGAAGAGGGGACGCAGGCGCTTGCCACCACGAAGGACGAACTCCTCGAGGGCGGCGGTCATCTCCGCGTAGTCGGCACCGATGTAGGCGGCCTCGGCGCGGCGGGTCTGCAGGTAGTCCCGCAGTCGGTCGTTGACCGCCCCCACCAATTCCATGGCCGACGGTGCCGCGGCAGCGTTGACGCTCAGCGCCTGCCCCTTTCACTGGAGAGAACCCTCAGACTAGTGGGATTCATCAGCGCGGGTCGTGCGGGTTGGCCAGGACGGGGCTGCGGTCACGGCTCGCCCACGCGACGCCACCCACGACGCCGGCGACCAGGAAGGCGGCGATGCCCAGCCAGATCGCCGCGCCGGTGAACGACCGCGCGCTGGGGTCGGTGTAGCGGGCCTGGGCGTTCATGGTGCTGACCACGCCCGGCTTGAGCGTCCACTGCACGACGTCCGAGGACACCTGTTCGCCGTTGGTGGAGGTGACGTCGCCGGGGAAGGCGACGTTGAGCGACACGTCGGCGTCGGGGTCGTTGAGCGAGGTGAGGTCGGCCCGTCCCTCGAGGATGACCAGGTCACCGGCCCGGCGCAGGGAGATGTCGACCCCTGCGGCGTCGGCGTTCATGTTGGCCAGTTGCGGCAGCTCGGCGAACGTCAGGTCGGAGAACACCGCCTGGGTTCCGACGTAGTCATCGCGCTCGTAGGGGGAGACCGACACCTTGTTGGCGAAGGGCAGGCTGTTGAGCAGCTGCGGGCCCTTGTCGTCGCCGTCCTTGGGCTTGGCGGCGGCGATGATCTGGCCGGACACCCGGTCGTCGGGCGAGACGGTGATCGACGCCCGCACCCGCACGCAGCCCGCGATCATCGGCGTCATCAGCACCAGCAAAAGCAAGGCGATCAGGCGTTTGCGGCGGGTTGGCACCCCGACATGGTGCCAGACCGGCGCCGGACCCGACGTACTACAGGGGCAGATTCCTGCCGAGGATGGCGAACGGCCGCGGGTCGCCGGCGAAGTGGTAGCCCCGGATGACGTCGGTGAAGCCGAGGCGTCGGTACAACCGCCACGCCCGGTTGGCCTCCTCGTCGATCTCGGGGGTGGAGAGCAGCACCTGCGGTTCGGAGCGTGCCGCCAGCAGCCGTCGGACCAGCGCCTCGCCGAGCCCGCGGCCCTGCGCCCGCGGATGGATGTGCACCTCCGTGAGCTCGAAGTAATCGTTCATCAGCTCCGCGATGCGGGTCTTGTCCGCGCCGCCGCGTTCGAGGCCCTGCACGACCTGCTGTTGCCACCACTGGTCGGGGGCGCCGCAGTAGCCGTAGGCCACCCCGAGCATCGGGGCCGAACTGAGCGCTGGCGGGTCCGCGGCGTCGGCGGAGGGGACCTCGACGGCCGCGACGGCCGTCCAGCCCCGTCTGCGGATGTGCTCGAGCCACATGGAGGCACGCTGATCTTCGGTGCCGCGGGGGTAGCGCATGGCGTCGACGTAGATGCCGAGTGCGTCCCCGAGGCGCCGTTGCATGTCGCCGGGTGACAGGTCGATGAGGAACGTGGCCAACCTCTTGATGTCCTTCGCGCTATTGCCGAGTTGACGTCATTATCCGGTCAGTGACGCGGCATCTCGCCACCGGCGGGGCAGGAACTACAATCGTGGCCTGACGTCGGTTCGGGGGTTGCCGCGAAGTGACTCGGAGAAGTAGGTGGTACGCGCCGGATTCTGCTCGTATCATGAAGGCCAGGTGCCCCGCGGTTTGCGGGCGTACGTATTTTGAACGCACGACCGTAAATTCGCGGTCGCAGCAGGGACGCAACATGGGAGGCGCGGATGCCACTCTCCGATCATGAGCAGCGCATGCTCGACCAGATCGAGAGCGCTCTTTATGCCGAGGACCCCAAGTTCGCGTCGAGTGTGCGCGGCGGGAACCTGCGGGCACCGTCTGCGCGTCGGCGTCTGCAGGGCGCCGTGGTGTTCATCGTGGGTCTGGCGCTCCTGATCTGTGGGGTCGCGTTCCGAGCCACTCAGATCAGCGGGTTCCCCGTGCTGAGCGTCGTCGGGTTCATTCTCATGTTCGGTGGCGTGGTCTACGCGATCACCGGTCCGCGCCTGGCGGGTGGCCGGGAAGGTGCCGCGCCGGAACCCAATTCGGCACAGCAGAAGCGCGCCAAGGGTGGCAATTCGTTCTCCAGTCGCATGGAGGAGAGGTTCCGCCGCCGCTTCGAGGAGTGACGTTCGCGTCACCGTAGGGCAGCTCCGTATGGAGCTGCCCTTTTTCTTTGCCGTTCGACACGCCGCAGCGGGCGCCCGTCGGTGGGGGGTCGGCCCTTTTCCCCCACCGCGCCCCACCACGGGGCCAATGGGTCCCTAGCAGGCGTTTCGTCCGTTCGGTCGGCCGTCGTCGGCCGTCGTCCACCCCATGTCGAGCCAGTTCGTGGTGCTTGGTGGGGGAGTGTGTCCAAGTTTTGCCCCTGAATGGAGCAAAGTGGGGGATCGTGGGGTAATGTGGCTGACAACGGAGCGGCTAGGGCTCCGCGAGTTGGGCAGCAAGCGGAGGTGACGGGATGTTTCTCGGCACCTACACGCCCAAGCTCGACGACAAGGGGCGGCTCACGCTGCCCGCCAAGTTCCGCGAAGCGCTGGCAGGGGGGTTGATGGTCACCAAGAGCCAAGATCACAGCCTCGCCGTCTATCCCAGGGCGGAATTCGAGAAGGTCGCCGAACGAGCGACGCAGGCATCGCGTAGCAACCCGGACGCTCGCGCATTCCTTCGGTACCTCGCCGCGGCGACCGACGAACAGCACCCCGACGCTCAGGGCCGGATCACCCTGTCGGCCGACCACCGTCAGTACGCCTCACTCTCCAAGGAGTGCGTGGTGATCGGATCCATCGAGTACCTGGAGATCTGGGACGCCCAAGCGTGGCAGGAATATCAGCAGACCCACGAAGAGAACTTCTCCGCGGCCAGCGATGACATCCTGCGCGACATCATCTAGAACGACCGTTGACCACGGCCCAGCCCTTGCAAGGTGGCCTCTGCCCGAACCGGCCCTGACGTACTTCCCCAACGCCAGGTCCGCAATCTCGGACAGGGACCTCCCTGCAAGGGCGGCCACCCTCAACTCCGCCACATCTCGCAAGGGCGCTGCCGTCATGCCTGAACGCCACCCGCACGACCCGGTCCTGCTGGACCGCTGCGTCGAACTCCTCGTCCCCGCCCTGACCAGGCGCAGTGCCGACGGAGCCGGCGCCGTCCTGGTCGACGCGACGCTCGGAGCCGGTGGCCACGCCGAACGCTTCCTCACGCAGCTGTCCGGGCTTCGCCTCGTCGGCCTGGACCGGGACCGCACGGCGCTGGCGATCGCCGGCGAGCGACTGGCCCCCTTCGGTGACCGGGTCGAATACGTCCAGACCCGCTACGACGGTTTCTGGTCCGACGACACCGTCGTCGACGGCGTCCTGTTCGACCTCGGCGTCTCGTCGATGCAACTCGATCGCACCGAACGTGGCTTCTCGTACTCCCACGACGCGCCGCTGGACATGCGGATGGACCAGGACGCCCCGCTGACCGCCGCCGAGATTCTCAACACCTACGACAAGAGGGCCCTGACCCGGATCCTGCAGGAGTACGGCGAGGAGCGCTTCGCCAGTCGCATCGCAGGCGAGGTCGTCCGGCGTCGCACCCGGAAGCCGTTCGAGACGACCGCCGAATTGGTCGAGGTGCTCTACGACGTCATCCCCATCCCCGCCCGCCGCACCGGAGGACACCCCGGAAAGCGCACGTTCCAGGCGTTGCGCACGGCGGTCAACGGGGAACTGGACTCGCTGCGGTCCGCCATCCCGTCGGCCCTGTCCGCCCTTCGGCAGGGCGGCCGGATCGTCGTGATGGCCTACCAGTCCCTCGAGGACCGGATCGTCAAGGGCGAGTTCGCCGCGGCGACCGCGTCGCGCACCCCGGCCGGACTGCCGATGGAACTCCCGGGCCACGAGCCCTACTTCGTACCGCTGACGCGGGGCGCCGAAAAGGCGGGGGACGACGAGATCGCCGTCAACCCGCGCAGCGCATCGGTGCGGCTGCGTGCCCTCGAGAAGCGGACCTCGGAAAAGATCGTCGGAAGGGAAGGTTCGTGATGGCCAAGCGACGAGAAGCGATGCGTGGCTCCGACGAACGCAAGCGCGTCAAGCGCGCGCCCCGCCCGCGCGAGGCGGCCGCCCAGCGGCGCCAGGTCGACGC
>NZ_JACKTL010000011.1 GCF_025822245.1 Mycolicibacterium hodleri | reverse complement strand
ACGCTCGACCGTCGTCATCGGCAAGGCCGCTGCTGGTGATGCACTCACCCGTCCAGAATACCGAACATATGACTATTTATTTGCGAGACACACCACTAGAACACCTCAGCATCGCTGTTCCCCTCGCCGAACTCACTGAGGAAGGCCCACCTCCCTGGACTAGCCCGCGCCACACCTTTCGAGACCTGTGAGCAATGCTGGCAGGCGGCGCCAGGCCGCAAGCTCTACTGCGCCAACGTGAACAGCGTCAGCTCCAGCTCGTCGGGTTCGGCGTCGAGCGCGTGGGCTGTCTGGTGCATCCACTTCAGGTAGACCGCGTATCGGTACGGGCTCCACGCCACTGATCGGCCGCGGCCGACGACGAGGTGCGGGATGCCTGCGAGGTCGCGGACTCTGCGGGCGAGCACGTTGTCCAGGATCAGTGCGCCGGGGGTGGTGAAGTAGAGGAACTTGGTGAAGAACGCCGGGCCGAAGTTGTCGATGCGCGACCACCCGTCGGCGTTGGCGGACGCGCGCTGCTTGGGGTCGTGCCCGCCGTAGAACTGCGCGTACCCCGCGATGACGTCGTGCTGTGCGGCTTCTGCAGCGGCCGTGAGCATTTCACCGAGTCGCCCATGGGTCCCCTCGACAATTTCGCGGTAGCGGTGTGGCCCGTATCCGATGCGTCCGGTGCCCCAGATGAAGCTGGCGGCGAACACTGCCGGCCAGTCGCCTGTGGCGGCCAGGTCGAACACGTCGCCGCGGGAGACGCTGGTGGTGTCGCGCAGCGCCGGGGGCAGGGCTTCGCCCCAGTTGGTGCCGATGTCGATGCGGTGCCCGCGGACTCCGCCCTCCCCGAGCGCGCGGCGCTTTGCAGCCAGTCGGTCTTGCAGGGTGTCGAGCTGCTCCGCGGCAAGGGCATGGCGTGCGGCCTCCTCGGCGGCCTGGCCGTCGTGCTGGTAGCTCATTTGGTCCCTCCCCCGTGTGCTGCGCTCACAACCTGCTCTGTCCGGGGTTCGACTTAACCATGACGGTGAGGCCGCGCGGCGTCTGGCGCGTTGCCGCCGACCTGCGAATTCTGTTCCGTGTCTCGATCATGAGCGAGGATCGCGCCATGACTACTTCCACACCTGAACCGGAGATCAACAGCCTCTACGACAAACTGAACGAAGCCCGCGGCAAGGCGTGGGCCGAAGCCAACGATGCCCACATGCGGACGCGGCGCATCGCAGAAGAGACCGACTCCGATCCCTCAGCCAGCGAACTGATCGGCCTGGCTGCCATCGAGGCGGTCATTCAACTAACGGCGCAGGTCCACTACCTGACGGTGGCCACCCGCGAGCACACCGCCGCACTCGAACGGGCACGGGACAGTTCACAGCAGCCCTAGGCCGGGCCTGTCTCAGATCACCGATCGGAGAGCAGCCGAAGGTGAGCAGCGTCTGGGTCTTGGCGTGCTCGCGCAACGCGCTCCAGCGCGGAATCGGCTGCGGGACTGACTTTGTGAAGGAGTCGTAGTACGGTGTCGCGCGCTTGAGGGTTGAACGGCTCAGCGTGAAGGTCATCGCACGCGATCTTGAGATCGCGGATGAAGTCTCGCACCACAGTCCAGTCCGGGTCGTTGGTTCCCGACGTTCCCGTCGCAGCGTCCATGGGCTGACCGTCCTCTCGCCTCGTCGCGACCAGCCACCACGCCGAACGTGGACCTTTTGGTCGCTACGTAGATCCTCACACGTCGCGAGGAGGGTCACGTGCACCAATTTTCGACGCCCGGATACCGCTTGTGAGCTGCCCTTTTGCAAGACGAGGCCGCGACAGTGACTCGAGGAGTCGCGGTCAGCCCGACCGTCGTGCTTCCAGATCAGAGGCGACGGCATTGTCGCCGGCAAGCGCGTATTCCGAGGTGTCCGGCAGCCCCGCCTGGCGCGCGGCCCGGTCGGCGACGGACAGCAGCCGCCGCAGACGACCGGCAAGTGCGTCCTTGCTCAGCGGCTGCTCGGCCATGCGGCCCAGTTCCTCCAACGATGCGCCGGGGTGCGCGATCCGCAGGCGCCCCGCCTCCGCGAGATGTGCCGGTGCGGTGGCGCCGAGGAGGTCCAGTGCTCGGGACACCCTGGTTGCGGTGGCTGCGCCGGCCGCTTCTGAGCGTCTGCGGTTGGCGTCGTCGAAGTTGGACGGCCGATCGAGCGGGACGCGTTCGACGGTGCGCTGACGGCGTTGCATCCAGGTCTGGTGCGTCTGGACCGCCCCGATGCGCCGCAGCATCTCACCGGCGCCTTCAGGGTCGCGCACAACGACGCGATCGACGCCCCGGATCTCGTTCATCTTCGCCTGCACACCCAGTCGGCGCGCCGCGCCGACGAGAGCCAGCGCCGCCTCGGGGCCTGGGCAGCTGACCTCCATGCCGCGCGTACGCCCGTTCTCGACCAACGACCCCCGCGCGACGAACGCTCCCCGCCACGCCGCCTCCAGGTCGGGAAGCTGACCGGTCACCACGTGGGCGGGCATGCCCCGCACTGGCTGACCGCGAGGGTTCAGCAGTCCGGTCTGGCGGGCGAGGGCCTCGGCGTTGTCGGTGACCCGTACCAGATACTTCTCACCGCGGCCGCCGGCCGGAGCGACCGGCCGAATCGTGGGGGTCTGTCCGAAGAGGTCATGGACGTCTCGACATAACCTCCGGGCGGTGCCCAGTAGGTCGACCTCGGCCACGACGGCCAGCCGCCCGTGCACGACCTGCAGACCGCCGGCGAATCTGAGCAGGGCCGAGACTTCGGCTTTGCGGGCCGAGGGTGAGCGCACCACCAGCTGGCTCAGTTCTGCTTTCGCATCGCCTGTTGCCGTCATCGTGGGTTCTCCTTGAGTGTGCTCGCCGCGGCGGAGCCCGACGCGTGTGCATGACCGGTCCGTGAGACCGTGCTCGCCTCATGATGCCCCAGGTTGTGGACCCAACCTGGCCCCGACAGGGGACGAGTTTCGATAACTGGCCCGCGGTGGGAGTGGCGAATCGAACCACACCCGCGAGAAGACGTGACGTGCGACAACCACGACATGATCCCCAGTCGTGGGAATATTGATCTCGACACGGGAGGGAGCACCGCGTGGCTGACACAGCTGATCGAGCGCGCCAGGCGCTCAACCTCTGCGCCGTCGAGGTCCCTCGGCGATGAGCACCGGCGATGAGGTAACCCAGATCCTCGACCAGTTGCGGGGGCTGTTGGGCGAGGGCACGCCGGTCACGGCCCCACTGCCGTCGCAGGTACCCGCCCAGATCCAGCAGCGTCTCAATGCCCTTCCGGGCGGGTTGGGCACCTTCATCGACAAACTGATCGACGAGCGCAAGAGCCAGGCTGAGATCAGCGCCGCCCTGGCCGAGGTCGACCCCTCGCTGGTGCCCGTCGTCGACGAATCAGCGGCCAATGTGACCGCAGCCCGCGATGAGCTCAACGGCACCCAGGACACCTACGCCGACCGGCGCGGCCAGTTGGCCCCGGTGGAGGGCACGCCCATGGGACAGCTGGGCGTGCTGCAAGCCAAGGTTGATGCCGTCGGCAATGGCGCCAATACCGTGCGCGCGCAGATGCCGCCGGCCGATCTGCGCCGGGTGCTCGTCGACCGTCTCGCCCAGCGCTATTACGAACAGGCCAAGGCGGCGATGCAGGGCGCCGGCGGCGGGATGACCGGCGGCGGTGGTATGCCCGGCGGCGGTGGTATGCCCGGCGGTGGTGGGGGGATGCCCGGCGGCGGTGGTGGCGGTTCACCGTTGAGTGCGCTGTCCTCTCCGGCGGCGAGCTTGGCGTCAGCGTTCTCGCCGGCTTCCTCGACGAAGGACAGCTCCTCCGGTGAGCAGCGTTCGGCCTCGGCGCTGCCGTCCGGGCGCGGCGGCAGCGAGGCCGGCCGGCGGATGGCGGAGAAGGCGCTGACTGCGCAGGGGCTGCCGTATGTGTGGGGCGGCGGCAACGCCAACGGCCCCACCGGCGGCGGGTTCGACTGCTCGGGGTTGTCGCAGTGGGCCACCGCGCAGGCAACCGGAGAGAACATCCCCAGGACGACCTACGACCAGATCAAACTGGGCACGCGGATCAACCCCGCCGACGCTCAGCCGGGCGACCTCGTGTTCTCCCGGTTCAGCAGCCGCGGCCCCGAGCACGTGCAGATCGCCCTGGGCGGCGGTCAGGTGGTGCACGCCCCGCAACGCGGCGATGTAGTGCGCATCGCGGCGATGCCCACCGATGTCGTGGTCAAGCGCATCTTCTAACCGCACGCATCGCACTCATGTTGTCTCCCAGCGTCTTTACGAGGCCTCCTGCTCAAGGTCGAGCAACTGCTGACTGCCAATCTTGAGTTCGGCCGCTAGCCGTTTGATTGCCTTGCGGTCCAGGTCCAGGTAACCGGTCGAGCCGCGGTATGCGTCGGTCTCCAGCATGTCGATAACGATGAGCGCTGCCCCGTTCTTGATCTTGGAACTAGAGCCGAGGCTGACCTCTTTACTGCCGTGGGGCACTTTGATGCGCTGCAGCCGGTCACTGTTCTTCCAGTGCTCCAGGGCAACGGCCAGCGCGTGAGCGATCGGTGCGTCAAGGTCGGCGGCGTGATGCCACGAACCCCACTTCTGTCGACCCGACCATCGCAGATTCACACTCGGGGTGTGCTCGCCCACGGTGAAGCTGGTGGTGACTTCGTGACCGAGGGTGTTGGTGATGGTGACGGGTCGATGCCCGGTGAGCTGCTCGAATAGCACGGCCCCCTGCTCGTCGATGTCCCCCACCACGGACTCGCGTTGCGCGGTGAGCGCATCGAGCTGGGCGGTCAGGCGGTCGTACTCACGCTCCAGCTCGGCAACACGCTGCGCCGACCGTTGGTAGTGCGTACGCGCTTCTGCGGCGCACCGCCGCGGGCCGCCCGGTTCGTCAGCTGACTTGCACATGCGCCCTCGACGCGGCCGACGTGATGGGTCGAACTGGGGTCCATGGTCCGCCCCGGGCGCCCACTGCGGCGGTGCCGACCCGGCGCTTCGATAGGCCGGGGTGTGCCCTGTCCGACGCCATGCGCGTGCTCCTCCTTGCGGTGAGCGCCAGGCTGGGTCACCTCACGGGGCATCGGGAAGCCCCGCGGCCTGGCGCTACTGGAGAAGTACCTCGCCGAGTGTTTGTTTCCGTCACCGGCTGATCGATTGCGAAGGAGCGCCGGTCACACCCGGCTATCCGCCGCGCGGTCGCCCCAGTCGGTGGACAGCGCCGACATCAGGGTCCACCACCTCTGGTGAAGCAGCGTTCGGGAGCGTTCGTCACCGTCGCCGCGGTAGGACGGCGCACGCCGAACCCAGATCCTGGCCAGTGAGCGGGCGACGTCGGAGACGATCCAGTAGAGCAGCTCGTCGTCGTCGTGGGTCGTCACCTGAGGCTGGGCGGTCTGCGGCCGGTAGATCAGCTCGTCCTGATCGAGGCAATAGCCTGGCTGAGCGAGCGCGCTGGGGATCTCCAGCGGGGCGCCGCGGGGCCGTTCTCCGGCGACGACGGTCAGACGGGCGATCCAGATGCTCAGTTGGGCACGGATATTGGCGTTGCGCTCGCGTAGCCTGCCGGGCAGGTCTTGGTCACCTTGGGCGTCTTGGTGGCGGGGCGGTTGCCCGACGACATCGACGGTGGCAGTGCCGATCTCGGCCACGGTCGGGCCACCGGGGCCGAGGTCGTCACCGGTGACCACTGCGATGCGTACCGTGCGATTGCGGTCGCCGGTGATCCAGGTAGCGGCTTCGGTGTCGGCGGTGATCACGACATCGGAGATGGTCTTGGCGCGTTGGGCCCCGGTGTGTTCCTGCGCGACGTAGCGCGCGGGGCGGCCCAGTGTCACGAGCCAGCGTTGCGCGGTGTCTTCGGCGGGGTTGAGGGGGCGCACCAGGGTGGCGTCGACCGGCATATCAATGCTCAGTTGGCCGTTGGTCCTCAGGCTGTGCAGGATGAGCCCGCCGGCGGATGCCGCCGAATTGGGTTGTGCAGTCATGACTGCCGACTTCTGGGTCTCCTCGCTGCCTGCGGTCACGTCCGATCGCTGTCCGGTGTCGGTGTGCGTGACCACGTGGGTGTCGCCTGGTGCGGCGGCGGGGTCCGCGGTCAGCTCGTCGGGGAGATCGTCGATGAGGATGACGGCGAGGGGATGCTCATTGGGGGTTTCCGAGGCCTGGGTCGCATCGAGGACGTAGGTGAGGTTCATGGCGAAGTCGGTCATGCCGGGATGCGGTTGGTCCCCTTGCCGGTGCGGCCACACGGTCACTTCGGTGACCCACGCGAACGCTCCGGCGTCGTCGCGGCCCAGCCGCTGCGCGGGGAGGCCGGCCGCGGCAGCAGGGTCGTGGAGATAGATCTTCCACGGTTCGTCGAGGGCGGCGTGGAACACCGGGTCACCCGTGGTCTCGTCGAGGCGCAGATGCACTGTGGATGCGGTAGCTGGCACCTGTGCAGCCAGTTCCGGCGGACCGGCCTGTACGTGCTTGATCACGAATCGCGACACCTTGGTTAATTTACCGTCGGCTCACCCGGTTTCTGCCCGCGAGCACTGGTTTTTCTTCCTCGGCAGACAGTGGGCGGTCGACGGCGACGCTGCAGCGAACCGGCCGCGCGCCCCGAGTGCGCTGGGGTTGCTGCGCTGCTACCTGGTGTCTGATCCGGCGGGCGAGGCTTGGGCGCGGCGTTCGGCAGCGATGTCGATCGCCAGTTGCATCTGGTCGGCGGTGAACATCCACCCCTGGTCAGTCCATGTGCGACCGACGAGCTGGCCGATGGCGGGCTGCGGTAGTCCGCTGGCGTCGGCGACGTCTTTGACGGTGAAGAGATGCCCGGAGACCGGGGCGCGCCGCCCGCGGCCAGCACGGTGCATCGGCAGCACGTTGTCGGCCATGGTCTCCACCATAAGACGTGGCGCCGGGCTATTTCTGCACATCTTTTTTGGCACCTGACCAGCGCAGGTGTCACGTCCCCGTAGTGCGGGGCACCAGACTGGCGGCGCCGGGCGCGCGACGCCGGCCGCCTGGTCAATGCACCGCAGCTCAGGGCCGGGCTTGCGATCGCCGTGGGCGGGACGTGTCGTATTCCCTGGTCAGAACGCTCCGCACGCTCGGAGGCGAGGTTGCGGGACTCGCTCCGCTCGGCCGGCAGGCTACATTTGCTCACCATGGCGGCGCCGGCACATATCGCTGAGCCACAGCTGATTTGGCGCCCCGGCGGTGAAATCGCGGCCGACCAGATCGTCGTGCACCGCCGGCCCGACTTTGCCGTTCTTCCCGCGTTTGCGCTTGCCGAACACGCTCCACAGTCGATTCTGCGAGCAGATTCGCCATCCTGTGCGCTCGGCCATCGGCTGCCCGGCGTCGCGGGCTTCTTCGACCAGATAGCGGTACCCAAACTCGGGATCCTCGTGGTGAGCGTCGAACAGGGCGTTGGCGCGGTAGGCCTCGACGAGTTCGGCGTCGGTGACAGGCTGGGCCAGCCAGCGGTAATACGGTTGGCGGGCGAGCTTGAGTACCCGGCACGTCACCGCGACGGGGATCCCGTCGGCGGCGAGCTCTTTCACGAGCGGGTAAAGCCTTTTCCCGGCAGATTGGCCTGCGACAGGTAGGCCGCTGCCCGGCGCAGGACCTCGTTCTCCTGCTCGAGCAGTTTGATCCGCCGCCGCGCTTCGCGCAGCTCACCGGCCTCGCTGGTGCTCTTGCCGGGCTTGGCGCCTTCGTCGATGTCGGCCTGGCGCATCCACTTGTGGAGCGTCATCGAGTGCACACCGAAATCGGTGGCGATCTGCTCGATCGTCACACCGTCGTCGCGGTTGCGGGCGACCCGCACGACATCGTCGCGGAACTCGCGGGGGTAGGGCCTGGGCACAAGGACATCCTTCCAGCCTGCCCACGCTGGGCAAGCCAACTCAGATGTCACCTGTTCGTGCAGCAGACCCGAACGTCCGCCGCCGGGCCCGCTCGGGCACCTCGGGATCGGGACGCTGCGTTACATCGTCAGCCACCCGACCAGGATCATTCATCCCGGCCGCGCGCGCCAACGTCGTCACCTTGCTTGTCATTTCGGGGAGTCTCTCCATCCCCGCCCTCGGGTCACTAATTGTCAGGGAGCGGGTGCCTCAACCCAGGTTGACAGAGAGGGGTGGGGCCGTACTTCGGTGACACCCAGAATAATTGCAGCCCCACATATTTAGGCGTGGTACAGGCACAATCAGGTGTTGGCTGGCGGCGGTTCTCTTGTGCCAGAACTTGCCGCAAAGGCAAAGCCAACGCGTTCAAGTAGCACAGACTTATCGGAGGTACGCCTCCACATCGTCGCCGTAGCGGCCAGCGTGACTTCACCTGCTTTTCCAAGCCGACGACAAAGTATCGGCGTCGGTATGCGCACCATCGCCGCCGACTAGTCCTAATAGCCGCGGCGAATGAGATAGTCGTGTTGGCCGTTGTGTAGCTGCTTATTTGGGACGCTGCGTCGGACCTCTGATCTCGAGCACCGCTGCTGCGGCTTCAGCACGCGAGTTCACACCGAGCTTGCGCAGTATTTGGCGATGTGGAACTTCACGGTGCTTTTGCTGATTGACCCGTCCCGGCGTTTCAGGAGACTGTTCTCGTTGTCCCCGCCTTTGGTGAGGTGCGTCTGTGATCGTAGTAGAGCTTCTCGACGGCTTCGGGGTGAAGTCGTCGAGATACTTGTGCGGGCGTTCGGTGTTGAAGCACACGACCCATTCCGCGGTCGCCAGCTCGGCCTGGTTCACGCCACGGGCCCTGTCGGCGGACGATTTCGTTCTGAACGATCCGACGGTGGTCTCGGCCAATGCGTTGTCCAGGGGGTCATGGTGCTGCGGCTCTGGCGAGAACGCGCCCTAAGGCCAATGCTCCCGTGCGCACGGCTGGGGCGAGGAGTTCAGGTCTGAACTGTTCGGTCGGAACGGACACCGATAGGGCCGCGATTGGCTGGCCGTCCAGCAGAACTGGGACGGCGACACAGCATCCGCCGAGTGCAGATTCCTCGCGTTCGACCGCAACTCCGGTACGGCAAATGTCGTCGAGTTCGCGGGCAAGTTTCTTGGGGTCGGTGATGGAGTTCACGGTGTAACGACGCAAGGGTTGGGCGAGGACCTCGATGCGCAACTCCGCGGTCTCGGATGCGAGTAACGCCTTGCCCACCGCAGTGCAGGTAAGGGGGAGCCGTCCGCCGATCTGTGAGGGCAGCGGTAGCGGAATGTGGCCGGACAGCTTCTCGATATACACCGCATCGAATCGATTGCGCACGGCCAGGTGCACCGTTTGGCCGGTCACGGCGTACAGGTCTTGCATGAACGGCATCGCCGCCGTGCGCAGACGGTGCTTCACGGCGACGCGTTCGCCGAGTTCGAACAGGCCGATTCCGAGTTCGAAGGTGTTGCCGGAGCGGCCGATCCATCCAAGCGTGGCCAGGTCAACGAGGAGGCGGTGGACTGTCGAGCGAGCAAGTCCGGTCCTGGTGCACACTTGGGCCAATGTCAGCGCGGATCCGCCAGGGAATGCGTCGAGCACCAGCGCGGACTTCTCCAGCTGCGACAACACCCCATCCCGTGACATGGGATTTATCCTAGCCACGGTCGCGAGGCGTCCATAGCGTGGTTGTCATGACATCGGTGTGTTCCCAGGCGATCAGCGAAGCGGCCGATCGGCTCGCTCAGGCATCGAAGACGGGCGAAACGTGTGCGCCAATTCGTGATCTGATCGGACGGGAGGACATCGACGCCGCGTATCGGGTGCAGTCTCGCAACATTGAGGTACTGCTGGCGTCGGGAAGGCGCATCATCGGACGCAAGATTGGGTTAACGTCGCCGGCGGTGCAGCACCAACTCGGGGTCGATCAGCCCGACTTTGGGGTGCTGCTCGACGACATGGATTGTACGAACGACACCGCGGTGGACATCACGCGTTTGCTGCAACCCAAGATCGAGGCCGAGATCGCCTTCGTTCTTCGAGCCGACATTGCCGAGCGGATCACTGCTGAGCAGGCGCCGGAGTTCGTGGACGGGGTCTTCGCGGCATTCGAGATCGTCGACAGCAGAGTGGCGAACTGGGACATCAGCCTCGCAGACACCGTCGCTGACAATGCGTCGGCGGGACTCTACGTGCTGGGGGAGCGAGTGGACCGAGTCGATGCTCCCGACCTCGCCGAGGTCACGATGACCGTTAGCGCAGACGGAGCAGAGGTCTCGCGAGGCAAGGGGGCGGACTGCCTGGGTAGTCCGTGGGAAGCATTGGCGTGGCTGGCGGCGACCAGCTTGGAGTATGGGGCGCCGTTGCGGTCAGGCGACGTGATCCTCTCCGGTGCGCTCGGACCGATGGTTCCTGTCACTGCCGGATCGACGTATACGGCAACGATATCCGGAATCGGCAGTGTCACTGCCAGATTCACGACCATTTCGAGCGAGGCCGGTAAGCCATGAGTCACTCCAAGGTCGCAGTCATCGGTTCGGGCAACATCGGTACCGACCTAGTCGTCAAATTGAAGAAGTTGGCGACCAACGTCGAGATCGCTGTGTTGGTCGGCATCGACCCGTCGTCGGATGGTCTGGCTCGTGCCCGCCGGATGGGTATCGGCACAGTCGACACCGGTGTGCAGGGTTTGATCGAGCACGCCGAATTCGATGAGATCGACATCATCTTCGATTCCACGTCGGCGAAAGCGCATCTCGTCAACGAGGAAGCGTTGCGTACCTTTGGCAAGCGGCTGATCGACCTGACTCCCGCTGCAGTCGGTCCCTACGTCGTGCCTGCCGTGAATCTCGACGACCACTTGGGTGCGCCGAACGTCAACATGGTCACCTGCGGCGGTCAGGCGACGATCCCTATCGTCGCGGCGATCTCATCGGTCACGGCGGTGCACTACGCCGAGATCGTCGCCTCGATCGCGTCGAAATCGGCGGGTCCGGGAACACGGTCGAATATCGATGAATTCACCCAAACCACCTCAGCGGCAATCGAAAAGGTAGGCGGAGCAGCACACGGCAAGGCGATCATCGTTCTCAATCCCGCGGAGCCACCGTTGATCATGCGCGATACCGTCTTGGCTCTCGTGACGGATCCCGATCAGAACCGCATCAGGCAGTCGGTTATAGACATGGTGGAGAAGGTGTCGGCCTACGTGCCGGGCTACCGACTCAAACAGGAAGTGCAGTTCACCCAGCTCGACGACGCCGAGTCCGTCGCGACCCTGACCGGAGGAGTCGACAAGGGGCCCGGGCTGTGGAAGGTGGCGGTCTTCCTAGAAGTCGAGGGTGCCGCGCACTACTTGCCGGCCTACGCCGGCAATCTCGACATCATGACCTCGGCGGCACTACAGGTGGCCGAGCGGATCGCGGCGAACACTGTGCAGGAGGCCACGCGATGACTGAGACGGTTAGCCGGCCCCATGCGACTGAGGGTGCGGCGCTCTACATTCAGGACGTCACACTGCGCGATGGTATGCATGCCATGCGCCACCGGATCAGTCCGGAGAAGGTCGCGGCGATCGCAGGCGCACTCGACACTGCCGGAGTCGACGCCATCGAAGTCACCCACGGTGACGGCCTGGCCGGGCACAGCCTGACCTACGGTCCCGGGAGCAACACCGACTGGGAATGGATCGAAGCGGCCGCAGACGTCGTACACCGCGCCAAACTCACGACTCTGCTGTTGCCTGGGGTCGGGACGGTCCGCGAACTCGAGCACGCCTACAAACTGGGGGTGACCTCGGTCCGGGTCGCAACGCACTGCACCGAGGCCGATGTCTCGGCACAGCACATCGGAACGGCCCGCGAACTGGGCATGGATGTTTCCGGGTTTCTGATGATGTCGCACCTCGCCGAACCCTCACATCTGGCTGCCCAGGCCAAGCTGATGGAATCCTATGGCGCGCATTGCGTTTATGTCACCGATTCCGGTGGGCGGTTGACGATGGGCAGTGTCCGGGACCGGGTGCGTGCGTATCGCGACGTGCTCGATGCCGGTACGCAGATCGGCATTCACGCGCACCAAAATCTGTCGTTGTCGGTGGCCAATACCGTGGTGGCCGTTGAGGAAGGTGTCACCCGGGTTGACGCCTCGCTGGCCGGTCACGGCGCCGGGGCGGGCAATTGCCCGATCGAGCCGTTCATCGCCGTGGCCGATCTCCATGGCTGGAAGCACAACTGTGATCTCTTCGGGCTGCAGGACGCCGCCGACGACATCGTCCGACCGCTGCAGGATCGGCCGGTCCAAGTCGACCGGGAGACCCTCACCCTGGGATACGCAGGCGTGTACTCGAGCTTCCTGCGTCATGCCGAAGCCGCCGCGAAACAGTACGGCCTCGACACTCGTGCGATCCTGCTCGCGGTCGGCGAACGCGGACTAGTCGGAGGACAGGAAGACCTCATCCCCGACATCGCGCTCGATCTACAACAGAACTTACGCCGATAGCATGTCGTGATTTGGGCGCGAGGCATCTCCTTTGCCGAAGAGGCTGCTGCGCAGCAGACTTCGTGAATCAGGTGTCAGTCACATCCGTCGAGCCGATTACGACGCTTGGCGGACCGGGCACAGAGGATGTGTCTCCGAGTCGCGTGTGAGTAAGGCCGCGAGGCATGCGTGTGCTTCTCATCATGATCTGACGGCCCGGTGTGTGTGAACACGAGAGGCGTGCGCGCCGCCGCGGCTAGCTGCACCGACATTGAGTGTAGAGCGCGGGTGTCAGGTCTTCGCTGCGGGTCAGACGTAATTGTCCTAGTGGTGTGTCTCGCAAATAAATAGTCATATGTTCGGTATTCTGGACGGGTGAGTGCATCACCAGCAGCGGCCTTGCCGATGACGACGGTCGAGCGT
>NZ_JACKTL010000010.1 GCF_025822245.1 Mycolicibacterium hodleri | reverse complement strand
CTAGCTAGCAGCCGCGTTGGGTGAGGTAGGCGTCGAGGGCTTGGTCGGTGATGGAGGCGATGCTGATAGTGCGGTCGCCGGTTTCGTAGCGGAGTTTGTCGACGGCTTTTCCGAGGCGGGTTTTGGTGGAGGGTCGGATTCTGACGTTGTGCTGCTCGGTGAGCCGCTCCGCCGCTCCCCCGGCCGCCGGTTGTGGTGAAACCGGTGTGGATGGCGCCGCTCCGAGTGGGGTGCCCTGGGTGAGGGGTGCGGGCCGGTCGGGTATGGCGTCGGCGGGATGGTTGGTGGTGCGGGTGATGGCCGGCTTGCGTGCAGCGCTCATGCGGTGGCTCCGATGGTGATGCCGAGTTCGTCGAGCAGGTCGTCGTAGGCAACTTGCAGGCTGAGCGCTCGGCCGCCTTTGAATTTGTGCATGGGCACTTCGGCGCTGTGGGCGTCTTGGCGGGCACCGAGGTCGGGTATGACGGTGCGGGCCACGAGGTCGCCGTAGGCTTCGCGCAGCTCGCGCTCGCGATCGATGTGCTCACCCTTGTTTTGCCGGCGGGAGATGATGATCTTGGACAGCTCCAGGCGCGGGTTGGGTCGAAGTTTGACTTTCTGAACGGTGGTTTCGAGCCGCGTGACGCCTTTGACGGAGTCTTTCGTGGGTTCGGTAATGGCATACACGGTGTCGACGGTGAGCAGGACAGCGAATAGCAGCTTGCCCAAGCTGGGCGGGCAGTCGAACAGCACCGCGTCGTAGGGCGAGAGGTCCAGGCCTTCGAGAGCGACGTCGAGGCGGAACACCAGATCGGATGCACCGCTGGATTCGGCGTTGGACAGGTCCAGGTGGGATGGGATGAGGTCGACGCCGTCCCATTCGGTGGCCACGACGGCGTCGATAGCCGAGCCGGGTTCAGTGCGGTCCATGAGGTCAGCGGTGGTGAGTTGCCCGTCTTCGGTGTAGACGCCGAGGCCTTCGGTGGCATTGGCCTGGGGGTCCATGTCGACGATGAGCGCCCGCCCGCCGCGGTGACTGATCGCGCTAGCCAGCCCGAGTGTCGTCGCGGTCTTGCCGACGCCACCTTTTTGATTGGCTAGGGCGTGCCGTTTTGGCTGCACAATAATTCTCCGTAGGTGAGCTAGCGAGGGTAACTATTCAAACTAGGATAGCTCTCATAGCTACGCTAGCAATGCTCGCATCGTCTTGCCGTGTCGTTGTACTCGTACTGCGGTTCGAGGAGCCTGGGGGAGGCGCGGGTTAGGGGCCATGCACGGGCACAACCAACATGAGCAAGGGGGTAATTACGGTATAATTTTTATACATGCTTGAGTTCGAGTTCGATCCCGACAAGAGTGCTACGAACCTGACCAAGCACGGCATCGACTTCACCGCAGCACAAGCCATTTGGCGAGATGCACACCGCGTCGAGGTCCCAGCACGCACAACGGATGAGCCGAGGTGGATGGTGATCGGTCAAGCTGGCGGCCAACACTGGTCTGCAGTCATCACCTACCGAGACGAACACGTCCGGATCATCTCGGTACGGCGCTCTCGAGAAGGTGAGGTTGCGATATATGAAGGCTGAAGATTTCGACGAACGGTTCGACGCGGGCGTGGATTTGTCCACCGCACTTGACACGACACGGGCGCGACGCCCCGGAGAAGAACACCGACGGGTCAACGTCGACTTCCCAGCATGGATGATCGTCGAACTGGACCGCGAAGCCACCCGGCTCGGCGTCACCCGTCAATCCCTCATCAAGGTCTGGATTGCGGACAAACTTGATCATGGTGACCACAGCGCAGCCTGACTCACCCTGAGGGCGGCCCGCGCCCCGTCCCGATAACGAAGGTCCTCATCAAGGTCTGGATTGCGGACAAACTTGATCATGGTGACCACAGCGCAGCCTGACTCACCCTGAGGGCGGCCCGCGCCCCGTCCCGATAACGAAGGCGATCTCAGCCGGTCATGGCATCACCCCAGGTAATCGATGATGTGATGTGTGGAGGCGGCGATGGGTGTTGGTCCGATCGGTTTCAGTGTCGAGGAGCAAAACCTGATGTGGTCGATGCGCCGCGCGGGTGAGTCGATCCGGGAGATGGAGCGCACGTTGGGCGAGACGGTGCCCCGCATTCGGCGGTTCCTGCGCCAATCAGGTGGTATCGCGCCGATCCCGCGGCATCGCCGGGCCGATCATCTGACGTTGGCCGATCGTGAGGGGATCTCACGTGGGATCGCCTCCGGCTTGTCGGCACGGTCGATCGCCGGGCGCATCAATCGGGCACCGTCGCAACCTCAAGTAGTACCACCGCTATGACTGGCTGAAGCCCCGTCCCCAGGCTCAGGACCTTCTCAACTACCTCGATAGCCACGCCGACCCCATCTTCTGGGGATGACCGCCGAGTAACCTGGCCCAGCGATGCGCTGACTGACCGGTAGAGTCTCACGAAGGTTTTCGGGACGGTTGTCAAGCCGAGGCTACACCCAGGATGCCGCAGCCACGATCGAGCTCGGCTCTCCGAGCAGGCTCATGTGCGCGGAGCCGTCGCGGCGGTCTTGTCGCCCCAGGCCGATCGCGCTCCGGAGTCACCGATCCGGTACACCTGAACCGACGCGGCGACGCTGGCGATGACAACGACGGCGACGACCACCCACCTGAGCAGTGGCTTCAGCGGCTGTTCCCGCCGTTCGCGTAGGTGCACGAACGCGAGGAGCACCGCGGCCACCACCAGGCCGATGGAGAAGTAGAGCATGGTGTCGCCGAGCTCGGTGTGGGTCTGCAGAATCGTGGTGGGTTGGGTGCTCTGTTCCAGCCATTCCCCGGCGTCGGTGGTCAATGGGGTCAGGATTGTGGTCGCCGCAGCGAGCACGAGCACGAGCCAGGTGAGGTGTCGTCGGGCGGCCGGCCAGAGCGCGCACACGATCGCCAGGGCGGCGGTCAGGGGTGCGAGCACGACGATGAAGTGCACCAGCAGGATGTGGGCGGGAAGTCCTTGGAACGTCGACAATTCGACGCCTTTCTGTGAGTGAGGGTGATTCTCGATGGACCGACGTTTACCGCCTTTAGGTGATGACTGCGCCCACCAGATGTCCGATGGCGTAGGTCGCCCCGAGCGCCAAGGCGCCGCCGACGACGTTGCGGGTAATCGCCCGTGACTTGGGCGCACCGCCCAGCGCCGCCGACGCTCCTCCGGTGATGACCAGGGCCACCAGTACGGCCGCGACGGTCACCGGCACCCGTAAAACGCTGGGCGGCAGCAGAATCGCAATCAGGGGCAGCAGCGCACCCACGGTGAACGACAGCGCTGAGGACACGGCGGCCTCCCAGGGGTTGGTCAGATCGGTGGGATCGATGCCCAGTTCCACGTCGGCATGAGCGGCGAACGCGTCGTGGTCGGTGAGCTCTTCGGCGACGGTGCGTGCGGTGGCCGTGGAGAGCCCCTTCGCCTCATACAGCGCGGCGAGCTCGTCCAGTTCTGATGCGGGGTCCTCGTGGAGTTCTGCGCGTTCCTTGCTCAGCAGGGCCTGCTCGGTGTCGCGTTGGGTGCTGACCGAGACGTATTCTCCCAACGCCATCGAGACGGCACCGGCGACGAGCCCGGCGATTCCCGCGGTCAGGATCGGGTCGCGAGACGTCGTCGCGGCGGCGACGCCGACCACGATGCCCGCGGTGGAGACGATCCCGTCGTTGGCACCCAGGACCCCGGCGCGCAGCCAATTCAACTTGGAGGACACCGAACCCGTGTGCGGTTCGGGATGGGTCTCGGTCGACATGCTCGCCACGCTAGACACCGACCCCGGCGGCGGCCAGCAAACCTAGCCTTGCCAACGTCTCACGGTGCCAGTTGGGGGTCATCGTCCACGTCACGCCACGGTGACCCGATGGGCGCGTTGAGTCGAACCGAGCGGGCGTCGACCAGCGAGTGATGCTGGTGCTCGACTGAACTCGCTGATGGCGCACACGTGGCGCCGGTGCGCCGTTGGTGGTCACCGACGAACCTTCTTCACGGCACCAGCTCCTTCTCGGGGGGATCGGATGGAAACGGATGGAAACAATGGGCGACGCTGCCCGTCAGGACTGAGGTGGCGTGGTTAGGGACAGCGCCAGGCGGGGGCAGCGGTCGACGGCGATGCGTGCCTCGGTCAGGTCCGCGGGTGGTATCAAGGGCTCGCGGGCGCCGTCGCGAGCCAGGGGGTAGCCCCAGTCGTCGCGCCGGAGCATGCCGGGGAGTAGTTCGGTGCACAGTCCGCGTCCGTCGCATCGGGTCCAGTCGACGTGCAGCCGTTGGGGTTTCGGCGTGGCTCTCATGCGGTCCCCGCGGTAGGCGGTCGCGCGTCGCGACGGTCAGCACTGCGGGCGGTGACCAGGGCAGCGGTGCATCGGCCGGCTTGGTGCTCGGTGAGGTCGCCAGCGAACGCGTTGAGCGCGCTGCGGGCTAGCCGGACGGTGCCGTCGGGGTGGCGGCACGCGCCGCGACCATCGACGAGGCCGAGCATGCGATCCGTCTCGTCGAGCAACTCGTCGTCCACCCGCTGGTAGGCCAGGGCGTCGAACAGCTTGGCCAGCCGGGGAAGGCCGTTGCGGCACGGGCCGCACTGGCGGGCGCCCTGGTCGGCGAGGTAGGTCAGGATGTCCGCGGTGCGGGCGAGGCCGCACTGGTCAGCGGGAAGGAGGTGCACGATGCCCGCACCCGGACTCGCCCCGACGGCTGCAAGACCCGGGCGGGATAGCCGGACGCTGGTCAGGGCTGCGGTGGAGATCCAGCTGCCGTGATAGCCCCCGAGCAGGACCGCACCCACTTGGCGCAGATCGTCGAGCCCGCCGCGGGCCAGGACCTCGCTCAGCGGTGCTCCGGTGGGCAGTTCCGTGACGCCCCGGTGGGGCAGCGCGCCGGACAGGGTGATCAGCATGGTGCCGGGTTCCTCGGCGTCCCCGACGGAGCGGAACCACCGCGGACCGTAGCGGGCGATCAACGCGACGTGCGCGAGGGTTTCGACGTTGTTGACCAACGTGGGGCGCCCGCGCACCCCGCAGATCGACGTCGGACGTGTGCGATCGCGCGGGATCGCCGGACCTCCCTCGATCCGCCTCACCACCGCGGACTCCTCGCCGGAGACGAACGCCTCGGGGGCTTCCACCACGGTCACCCGGCGCTCGCCCAATCCGGCGGCGACGCGGTCGGCGAGGGCAGACCGGACGGCGGGCGCGACGCGTTCGGGCAGATAAACGTAGACCGTGTCGGCGCCGACCGCTTCGGCCGCCGCGTGCAGACCATCGAGGACCAGGTGCGGTGCCCGGGTCAGCAGCGCCGCGTCCTTGCCGCTCAGTGGTTCGCCCTCGGCGCCGTTGCCGATCACGACGGGTTTGCCGCCGGTGACCGAGGCGATCTTGCGGCCGGTGGGGAACCCGGCCCCGCCCCGTCCGGTCAGCCCGGCCGCCTGCAGCGACGCGATCAGGTTCTCGGCCGGGTGTGGGGGCAGCGCCCCGAACCGTGCGTGATGCTCGGTCAGCCCAGGGCCGCGGGCGGCGAGGAGTCGGCGGCCGAGGGGAGGGTGCGTCGTTCGTGGCGTGGGGACGGTCATCGCCGCGCCGATGTTCGGGTGTCGGCGTATTCGGCGAAGTCGGCCCGCACCCGCCACCACAGTGCGGCGGCGACGGTGACCGCGCAGCACCCGCTGACGACGAGAAACCAGGCTCGGCCGGCGTCGGTGCCGTTGCCCAGGGCGTGCGCCAGCGCGATCGGCCACAGCGCGTAGGTCACCCAGTGAATGGCGCGAAAGGCGCCCGGGCCGAGTCGATGACGCAGCAGGCTGCTGATGATGACCACGGCGAGGACGTCGAACGCGCACGTGCCCAAGCCGAGCCACAGCGGCCGGTAGACGCCCAGGAACGGCACCACGAAGTCGATCAGGCGCAGCTGGGCGTAGGGGTCGAACAAGAGCAGAGTCAGGTGCAGGGCGACCAAGAGAGTTCCGGTCAGCGCGGCGATGCGGTGGACGTCGGCGACGGCGAAGCGGGGGAGTGTGGCAACCCGGCGGCCCGAGCGGGTCGCGATGCCCAGTGCCGAGGAGATGGTCAGGAACACCAGCGCAGTGATTCCGGTGCCGCGACCCAGCGCCCACAGCGCCTCACTGGTCATCGCCATGCCTCCGGATCGGCCCGGGGCCAGTCGTCGACGGTGTGCACGACGCGGTCGCGGTCCACCAGTCGGGCCGTCATACCGAGTGTTCGGATCCAGTCCAGCGCCGACCATCCCCGCACGATGGCCGCGGTGGAGACCGTGTTGGCGGCACAACAGGTTTGGGCGGCGATGGTGACGGTGCGCCACACCGGGTCTGCTGATTGGCCGTTCCGTGGGTCCAGGATGTGGTGCCGCAACTCGTCGCCGCGGTGCCAGCGGCGACGAAGGGTGCTCGAGGTGGCCAGCGCGGTCCCGGCCGGCAACCCGACCGCGCTCTCGGGATCGCCGTCGGCGTCGTGGATCAGGACCTGCCACCCACCCTCGGGCGCCGGTCCGGCCGTAGCGATGTCCCCGCCGAGGTTGACCAGCACGCCACTGCCGGTGACCTGGTGCACCCGGTGGGCGCACTGGTCGGCGGCGACGGCCTTCGCCGTCGCGCCGAGGTCGAGCAGGACTCCAGGTGGCACGGTGGCGACCCGACCGGTGAGGGTGACCATCGACCACACTGCCGGTGCGAGAAGCGACACGCGGCTCGGGCCGGTATCGCCGAGCGTCGCGGCGTCGCGGTCGTAGCCGAGCGCAACCATCGCGGCACCGACCGTGGGGTCGACGTCCCCATCGGTCTGGGCGGCTGCCGTCAGCGCGGCCCCCAGCAGGTTGGCCAGCGCAGCGCTCACGTTGGTGGGCCGACCGCCCGACGTGGCCAGCGCCATGACTTCGGAGTCCGGCCGGAACCGTGATGCGGCAGCCTCCACGGCGTCGAGTTCGGTGTCGACCTCCCCGCGCGCCAGCAGCAGCGATGCGGGATCGGTGACGACGACGTGCATGTCGGTACTCCAGCGTTGCCACCGGCTGTGGGCGAGATCGGGCGCGTCGAGGGTCACGAGCCGCGGGACCTCGTAATGGGTGGCGAGTAGTTCGGGGTCAGCACCGGTGCGGGAGTGAGGTTGCGGCGCTTCGTCGTCGGTGGCGTCGACGGTGGGTGGGACTGAGAGGTCCGCGTGGGGGTTGGTGCCGGTTCGTAGGTCTGCTGGGGCGTGTACTCGGGGGTGTATTCGGTCACCGGTGCCTGCGCGATGGTCGGCTCGGGGGCGGCCGCAGGAGCCGGGTCGGTGGTGACCGAGGGTGCCGGCTCGGAAGCCGCCGGTGTGGTCGTGTTGGTGGCCGCGGTCACGGGCCCAGGTGCCGCGGGCGCGTCGAGAGCGGGTGCCGGGTTCTGTTCGGGTGCGGGGTCGACGGCGACGACGGGCGATGGCGCCGCCACGGGTTTGGCGGTGTCGGCGTAGGCCAGGGTGGAGGTGCCCGCCACGGCGACGACCCCGAGGCCGGCCAGCGCCCACGACGCGGCTTGGGCGCGGCGCAATCCGGAACGGGGTGAGTCCATGAGACCGATGGTGGCAGCCGATTCTTCGAGGCTTCGAAGAACTCGCGTGGCACGCTCGTCGGATGCCCGACCGGACCGCAGCGCCGAGACTGCTGTTCGTCGAGGACGACCGCGCTCTGAGTGCAATGCTCGTCGAGCTCTTCGTCGACGAGGGTTACCAGGTGCAGGTCGCCTACGACGCTCAGCGGGGGCTTCACCTCGGGCTAACGGAATGCTACGACGCACTCGTCGTCGATCGGGGGTTGCCGGTGATGGATGGCCTCGACGTCGTCTCATCGCTTCGGTCGCGGGGAATCGCCACACCGATCCTGCTGTTGACAGCGCGCGGTGCCCTCGCCGACCGGGTCGAGGGGCTCGACGCCGGCGCGCAGGACTACCTGGTCAAACCCTTCGAGGTCCCCGAACTGCTGGCCCGGATCCGCGCCCTGGTGAGACGCCCGGACGGCGGCTCGACACTACGGGTCGGCGGGCTGTCGTTGGATCGGGTGACGCGCACCGCCAGCGGCCCCGCAGTGGGCGCCGACGTGGAACTCTCCGAGCGTGAGGCCGCGTTGCTCGGTGTCTTGATGAGCACCCCCGGGCGCATCCATACCCGGGGCCAGCTGCTGCGCTCGGCATTCGGTGGGGTCGACAACCCCGGTGTGGTCGACACCTACGTGCACTACCTGCGCCGCAAACTGGGCCGCGGCATCGTGCTGACCGCTCACGGGACCGGATACCGGCTCGGAATCCAATGACACCCGGCAGCGACCTGACCGTGGTGCGGCGCGCGGGCCGCATCGCCGCCCTGCAGGCCTCCCTCGCCTTGGCCGCGGTCCTGCTGGTGGTGGGGGCGGTTATCTTCCTGGTCGACCGACAGGTTCAGAAACAACAGATCACCGATCAGCTCACCTCGGTCACCGCGACGGTCGACGACACCACCGACCCCCCACCGGGAATGCAACTCGTCGTGCGGGACCTGGCCGGCAAGGTGACCGCCAGTGCCGAGGGCTTGCCGACCACCGAGCTTCTCGGGCGCCCCGCAGGGTTCTCCGACGTGCGTGTCGGCGGGGCGGCGAACCGCGTCCTCGTCGCCGACAAACCCCACGGCCGGGTGGTGGCCCTGCTGTCGTTGGACTCCTACGCAGCGAGCCGACGCCGGTTGCTGTTGGCGCTAGGTGCTGCGGAACTGGCCGGAATCCTGGCCTCGATCGGTGTGGTCGTCTTGCTCACGCGGCGTTCCCTTCGTCCACTCACCGAAGCCTTGGCTCTGCAGCGGCGGTTCGTCGCCGACGCCTCCCATGAGCTTCGTGCCCCGTTGACGTTGCTGCACACCAGAATTCAGTTGCTGAGCCGCCACTTCGGGGACCGGGATGCCCACCAGGCCAAGGAGCAGATCGAGGCGCTGGCGTCCGATACCCGGATGCTTGGTGAGGTGATCGAGGATCTGCTGGCGTCGGCGTCGATGGCCAGCAGCGGCGTCCCGCGTGTCCGCGTCGACGTGGCCGCCCTCGCCGAAGGTATTCGCGCCAGCACGGTCGAGCACGCCCAGTCCGCGGGAGTGACCCTATCCCTGAAACAAGACATCGAAACGGCCGCAACGACTTTCACTGTCCTGGGATCGGCAGCTGCGCTGCGCCGTGCCCTCATGTCCCTCGTCGACAACGCCCTTGCCCACGAACACCCCGGCGGTTCAATAGACATCCATCTCAGGCGGCAGGGGCCGAACGTCATCATCGACGTGCGCGACGACGGCGTCGGCGTCGATCCCCAAGCGGTGGACGACCTATTCACCCGGTTCTCCCACGGACACACCCATACTGCGACCGCGGGACGCGAACGCTACGGCATCGGGCTCGCGCTGGTCCGCGAGATCGCCCTCGCCCACCACGGCGACATCTCCGTCACGCCCACGCTCGGTGGCGGCGCGACGTTCAGGCTCACCCTGGCCGCCGCCCCATCCGCCTGACACCGGAGACTGCGGACTGACGTCGGCGGGTCGGCTAGGCCGGGGTTCCCGGCCGCAGCCGCTCACGTCATGGGCGGTATCCGGGTACGACGACGGAGCCGGGGTAGTTCACGTAGTCCTAAGGGGTCAGGTCGTGTCAGCAGGCGATGATCGCCCCCGTCCATCCATGATGGATGCTCCTCCAGATGAGCACTGTTGGTTGCGACCTCTCGGGGTACCTGATGATGTCCGCCGAATCAGAACGCTCGGTCTAGCGCAAAGGATCGATTGCGATAGACCCAAGGACGTCATCGGGGACGAGCGCATCGACGCAGGAAGCAAGTATATCGAAACTCACATCAGAAACACCGTCACGTGACACTTCGTGCCGGGTGAGATTCGCTAGAGTCCGGCCGGTGGCCAAGATCGGATACGCGCGGGTGCCGACCGCCGACCAGAACCCGCAGCTGCAACTCGACGCCCTCGACGGCGCCGGCTGCCTGAAGCTCTACACCGACCACGCCAGCGGCACCAAGACCGACCGCCCACAATGGACCGCCTGCCTAGCTGATCTGCGCGCCGGGGACACCCTGGTCATCTGGCGCATCGACCGCCTCGGCCGCAACCTGCGCGACCGCAGTGTTGGGGTGCAATCGCTGTGCAACGGCCTGGTCGACACCACCACCGCCCACGGCGCCCTGGTGTTCGGGATGTTCGCCCTGATGGCCGAGTACGAAGCCGCCTTAATCCGAGAACGCACCCAGGCCGGTCTCGCGGCGGCCCGCGCCCGCGGCCGACGAGGGGGCCGCACACCCAAGATGACACCTGCCCTGATCGGCAAGGCCCAACGAATGTACGACTCCCGCCAATTCACCATGGCCGAGATCGCCGCATCCTGCTCGGTCACCCCCATGACCATCTACCGCCACATCCACACCGACCAGACCCAGACAGCGACCAAAGTGACTGCGACTGATTAGTTTTCGATCGAAGGTTTTCGAGACACTTCGCCGACAAGCAACCCACCTGGTGGTTCAGGATCTTGAAAACGTGTACCGAAACCGTCGGTGGCTGGTGGTAGGGATTAGGGCATGAACCGGATGCTTGGGTACGCCCGAGTCTCGACCAGCGATCAGACGGTGCGCAGCCAGGTGGACGCTCTGAGAGGGCTGGCCGCGTGCGGGTCAAACGGCTCGCGGACCGTCACGAATGCGCTGGACTCGCCAGTGGGAGGCACACGGTGAACAAAGCCCCACCGTCGGGCCGATCGCTAATGGTGACGCATCCGTCGTGGGCGGCAACGACTTCGGAGACGATCGCCAGACCGAGTCCGCTGCCACCGCCGCGGCGGGAGCGATCGGTGTCCAACCGGACGAACCTGTCGAACACCCGAGCCCGCTCGGCTTCTGGGATGCCGGGGCCGTCGTCGCCGACGGTCAGCACGGCCGTGTCTGCCTGCGGGTAGACCCGCACTTCCACGCGGGTGCTCGCGTGACGCGCCGCGTTGTCCAACAGGTTGCGCAGCACGCGCGACAATCCGCCGGGATCGCCGAGCAGACGTGTCGCAGTCAGGTCCGCGTCGACGGTCAGCGTGGTTTCCCGCAGCAGCCTGCTCACTTCGTTGGATGCGACGTCGTCGAGGTCGACGTCTCTGCTGCGCAACATGAGTCCGCGCTCGTCTGCGCGGGCCAGCAGCAGAAGGTCTTCGACGAGGGACTTCATCCGCTGCGCCTCGGGACGCAGGGTGGAGCTGGCAAGTTCGTCGTTGAGGAATTCGGGGTGGACGGCGGCCACGTCGAGTGCCGAGAGGATGGCTTGCACGGGGCTGCGCAGTTCGTGGGAGGCGTCGCCGACGAACCGTCGCTGGGCGTCGTGGCCCGCTTCGATGCGGCCCAACATTTCGTTCATCGTGACCGCGAGGGCGGAGATTTCGTCGTAATTGGCGGGCACCGGGACACGCTCGGACAAGTCGGAGGTACTGATGTCGGCCACGCGGGTACGAATCGCGTCGACCGATCGCAGCGACCGGGCCACCAGCACGTAGGTGACCGCCCCGGCGACGACCATGACGATCGGTGCGGCGCCGGCCAGCAGGACCAGGACGGTCTTCACCGTCGACTCGACCGCTTCGCTGCCGGCGCCGACGAGGATCGTGTACGGCTCACCCCAAGCGTCGACGGTCTGGCCGCTGATGCGCATGTCACCGTCGGGGGAGGCGTGGTCGGGCAATCCGATCCGCAAGGTGGTGCCGATGCTCGAGGCATCGACGAGTGGGACCTGGGGCGCCGACGCCGATCGCCGGACGACGGTTCCGGTCGAGTCGATTACCTGCACCGCGACGATGCGTTGGTCGGTGCCGGTGAGGGTGCCGTCGAGTTCGGTGGCGGTGTCGCTGTGCAACGCCTCGATCACGTCTCCCACACGCGCCGCTGCCGCGTCGTCGACCCCGGCGAGCAGCGACCGGTAGAGGATGAGGGCCAATCCCGCCCCCGCGACGACGAACGCCACCAGCACCACCGTCGCCGACACGAAGGCCGACCGCGCCGAAATTCCCCAGTACCGGGGCCGCAGCCACGTCATGGGTTGTCTCAGTCGAGGCACGGGCGCCTTTCGGGCCTGGTCGGCATGATTCCTCCCTGCGTCGATGGCAGGGGTGCGTCGCGGCGCGACTGTGCGGATCATGCCACCCGCGGGCCCGTCGTAGTCGCCGACTCCGCTCGCCGCCCGGCCTGACCTCGGTGCGATCGGGTGACCGCCGTCAATGCGGACGCCCCCAAGATGACGGCGACGCCGCCAAGCAGCACACCCCCGCACACGTCGGTGAGCCAGTGCACGCCCAGGTACAGCCGCGTCAGCGCGACGGCGATCGTCGCCGTCATCACCGCGCATGCCAGTGCGAGCCGCGTCCCGGTACCGCGGTTGCGGCCCACCACGACCGCGATTATGCCGACCAGTGCCATCGTGCCGGTGACGTGTCCGGACGGGAACGACGGATCGACCTCCAGCACGAGCTGCACGGACTCGGGGGGCCGGTGCGCGCCGACCACGGCCTTGGTCAGGGTGCTCGTCGCGGTGGCCGCGGCCAACGTCGCGACGATCACGACGCCGGGGATGGGCGAGGAGCGACGCCACCACAGCAGGCCCGCGGCCAGCACCGCCAGCAGGGCCACCGCCACGGGACTGCCCGCGGTGGTGATCACGATCGCCACCGTCGTGAGCCACCCGTGGCGGTGCTCGATCAGCCAGCTCAACACGACGTGGTCCACCGTGGTGCCGTTCGCGGCGGTGTGGGCCACCACCGCCAGTGCGACGAAGAGCCCCGCAAGAAGGGCGGCGAGAAGTGCCGAGCGTCCGCCCGGCCTACCTGGTTGCTGCACTGATATCCCCGTTCGTGGTGAAGTAGAAGAAGTCGCGAATGTCGGGGTGCACGTACCGTTCCGACGGCCCGACCATGCTGGGCAAGAGGCGGTGCGGCTGCGGTGCTGCGGTGCCGTCCCCGCGCCAGGAGCTGAAGAACTGCAGTCCCGAGTGGATGTCGAGTTCCATTCCCGTGACGACGCCGGCCTGGACCATCGCCGCACCCAGGGTGGTGAGGGTGAGCTTGTCGCCTGCCGCGTAGATCAGATCGCCGTGGGAGGTGACGCCTAGGCCCGATCGCCACGTGTATTGCAGTTGATTGCGCGCGCTGCCCCATCGGCGATCGGTGTTGCGATCCAGACCCGGCACCGGCGCTCCGCCGTCGACGACGAGTGCCAAGTTTTGCCGGACCGCCACGACGTGTGGTGTCATCGAGACTTCTCGGCCCCACTGACCGACGGTGAGCCGGCCGCGGTCGTCGATGACGGCGGAGGCCTTGCCGTCCTCGAGTGGGCGAATCGCCGTGCCGTCGAGAAAGAATCCGCCCGGGTGCGCACTCGACTTGAAGCCCGAGTTGAACGCGGCCACCACGTCGGGAAGCTGCGCTGACGGGATGTGTCCGGGCGAGTGGGCGCCCGGCGGCTCAGCGGTGCCGGCCATCAGATGCGCGGTCAGGGTGGGAGTGCGCAGCAGCGCCACACCGACGATCACGCTGCGATGCCCCTGATCCGGCTGCAGCAGGGCGGTGTAGATCATTGGACGTTCGGCGGGGAGGCGCGGGATCGGGTGCCACCCGAGATGGTCGGCGGTGCCCGCGAGGTGGGGGAGATACCGATACGGCGCCGCGGCGGCGGTGGTGGTGGCCATCAGACCGCGCACGTCGGGCTGCGTGTTCGACGGCGCGTGCCTGCTGTACAGCCAGTTCTCATAGGTGTCCAGGGCGGCACCGAACCCCAGTTGGCGCAGCACCGTCGAGGTCCTGTCCTGCCATGGCGCGTAACCCGGGACCGATTCGACGTTGGCGTACAGGCCGCCACCGACAACGCCCAGCAGAACGACGATCACACCGAAGCGGGTGCTCCAGCGTTCCCAGAAGCCGCGTCTGCGTCGGACCGAGGGGCTCGCAGGGCAACCGTGACGACTCTGGTGCATGACATCAGAGTCGGCTGCACTTGCTGAGACCACGCTGAGGCCGCACCTGGCCTCGGTGCCTTCTCAGCAGGACCTCAGCGGGCGTCGACCACGGTGGTGATCATGCAACACCTGATCGTCACCTACGGACTGATCGCGATCTTCCTGCTGATGGCCGCGGAATCGGCCTGCGTCCCGGTGCCCTCGGAGGTCACGATGTTGCTCGGCGGTGCCCTGGCTGCAGGTGCGGTGAGTGGGCCCCACCCCAGCCTGGCGGCAGTGATCGCGGCGGGCACGGTGGGCAACGTGGCGGGAAGCTATCTGGCGTGGCTGGCCGGTCGTTACGGCGGCCGGCCGGCGCTGCGCCGCTGGGGACGCTACGTCCTGCTGCGTCCCGATGACGTCGACCGGGCGCAGGACTGGTTCGTCCGTCGTGGGGCGTCGTCGGTGTTCTGGGCCCGGCTGCTCCCCGGGATCCGCACCTTCATCTCGCTGCCTGCCGGTATCGCGGGCATGGCACCGGCGCGGTTCGGGCTCTACACCGTTGCGGGGTGTCTGCCGTGGACGGCGGCCCTGGCCGTTGCCGGGTACGCGATCGGCGCCAACTGGCACGCAGCCGAGGAGGCGATGCGCGGTCCGAGTTATCTGATCGCCGGCGCCGCCGTCCTGATCATCGTGATCGCCGGCGTGGTGGCACTCCGTCGGCGCCGGCGCCGCTCCGAGCCCTCGGGGTGCACCACCGGTGACGTCACCGCTGCCGAGTGAATCGCCCGGATGCCAGGCGATGCTGGCGCTGGAGGCAACCCTGCCTCCAGTCCGTGGTGTCCTCGAATCGGGACACCACGATCACTCACGCAGTAGCACAGCGTTTCGTCGAGATTGACGGCGAACGTGCCCAACGTCCACGCGGCGACGACCACCGTGCTCAACGACACGGTCCGATTAGGCGCCCGTGCTGTCCCGACACATCGACGCCTTCTCCGGGTGATCACCCCCCTGCGGTGCCCCGCAATCCCTCCGGCGTCGTCCGACGGGGTGAAGTGAGTGGGACCGCATGAGAAGTGGGGAGCGGTCAGGCGGCCAGGGTGAGCCCGCACCAAGCCCCCACGTACATACATGTCCTGCTCCCGCGTTGGAACTTCGGCTCTCAGCAGGGCCTCAGCGACGCCTCCGTAGGTTCCCGAATCATGAGCGAGACAACGCGATCAGCGGCGGTCAAGAAACCCCGAGAAATGTTGAGCAAGGTCCCAGAAATCACCGTGTGGTTCTGGGTGATCAAGATTTTGTGCACCACCGTCGGCGAAAGCTTCGCCGACTGGATCAACATGACCCTCGGCGTCGGCCTGAACCTCACCGCAATCATCTTCACCGTGGTGCTCGCGGTCGTCCTGGCCTGGCAGCTGACCCTGAACCGCTACACACCGTTCGTGTACTGGCTCACCGTGGTCGTGGTCAGCGTGACCGGCACCCTCTACACCGACATCCTCACCGACGACATCGGCGTCCCGTTGGCGCTGAGCACCAGTGTGTTCGCCGCGATCCTCGCCGTCGTCTTCGGAGTGTGGTGGGCCAAGGAACGGACGTTGTCCATCCACAGCATCACCACCCTTCCCCGCGAGCTGTTCTACTGGCTGGCCATCCTGGTCACCTTCGCACTGGGCACCGCCGCCGGCGACTGGACCCTGGAACTCACCGGATGGAGTCCCGGTGTTGCGGTGCTGCTTCCTGCCGGACTGATCATCGCCGTCGTCGCCGGCTGGAAGCTGGGCGCGAACGCCGTGCTGTCGTTCTGGCTGGCCTACATTCTGACCCGTCCACTGGGCGCCAATCTCGGTGACTGGCTCGGGTTCCCAAAGGATCAGCAAGGGCTCGGACTGGGTGTTGCCATCACCAGCGTGATCTTCCTTGCCGCCATCTTGGCCACCGTCATCTACCTGACTGTGACCCGCGCCGACGTCATCGAGGCGACTGGCCCGCCACGCACACAGAACCCAGATCGCGAGAAAGTCATGCTCGGCTACTTTGCGGCCGTCGCCGTCGCCACCGGTGCACTGATGACCTGGGCGCACGCCCAACCTCACGGCGCGCCTCCCGGAGCCGAGGCTCCCGTGACGATCACCGCCATTGCTCCTGGGCAGGCGACCGCCGCATTCCCCGCCGCCGACGTGGCCACCTTTCGCACCCTCACCCAGGACATGCTCACCAAGGTGACTGCGGGAGACCAGCCGGGGGCGACCGCGGGCGCGAAGAACCTCGAAACCGCATGGGACGATGCGCAGCTCAAGCTCAAAGCCATGGACGGCACGACCTGGACGGCCGTCGACGGACGCATCGACGCCGTCTTGACCTCGATACGCGATGCCCACCCCGATCCGGCCACCGAGACGCAGAACCTCAACGACCTTCTGACCGCCCTCCAGTGACTCTTTACCCGACGCGATGGGATCCACCGACATGACCGACGACCCCGAGAAGATGACACCCGACGTCGGCGACGACACCACCACACCCCCGGTGGCGCCCCCCGCCGAAGCTGCGTCGTCGCCGCCGGCCTCGCGCTGGGACAGGATTCGTCCCCGCGGTCGCGCCGGACAGGTCGCGGCGGTGTTGGTGGCGGCCGCCGCCGCACTGTTCATCGTCGGATCGATCTTCGTCGCCGGGTTTGCGTTGGGTTCTGAAGTCGGCGGCGAGCACCACGGCTACGGCAGTGACGGCTACGGCGAGAGCTACAGCGGTCACCGTGAAGGTGACGATTCAGGCGGGTCAGACGACGGGGGCTCTGACCGCGGCGACTCACACCGCACCAACGGCGCAGACCCGGACCAGCCAGGTGGCGAGCGCGAGTCACCAGGCGGCGGCTGACCCGAACCGGGCCTCGCACTGACCAGTCACGGTGACTCACGCACACCACACCGGTCCGTCGGCGCCAGGTCCCACCCCTGATCGGTCGACCCCTCCATGGGCGGGATCGACCGATTAGCGGCGGATCATCTTGGGGATGAGCCGGGCAGCACGGTGAACCCAAACCCGAGACATGTGGGCAGCCGACGCACGGCGGGCTATGTGGCCGCGTGCGACCAGCTCACCGGTGACCGCGACACCGCACGCTTGCGCGAGCAGAAGCGAGACGAAGACCATCACTTGGACTGCGCCCGGCCTGGGCCGCGGATCCCGTCGCCAGTAACACACCGACGAACGCGCCGGGCAGCGTGACCAGACCGGCGGTGCGGGCTTGGTCCAGGTTGGGAAGCAAGGCGTCGCTGAGCGGCCGCTCGATGACCTCCATGCGCGAGTCACGTTCGGAAAGGCCAAGACTCAACGCCGCCTCGACTTCGCCGGATCGCTGGCTTAACGCGTCGAGTGCACGACGGACGGCCAGGGCGGCGGCGGTCATCGTGCCGCCGAGCACGATTCCGAACACCGGAACGAGGGCGACCCCAATCAACGGCACCACAGTAAAGCTGACCCACGACCTTGTTGAAGGTGCGGTTGGCTGCGGCCTGGCGGTCACCGTGTTCTCGCCGACGCCGACGCCGGTATTCAGGTGGGTGGGTTCGCAGTGCGTGGCGGCGGCGAAGGCCCAGATCCCTGATTGTGTCAAGGGAAATCGGCCCCGTCCCGACTGAGTTACTTGGCCCCCCTTTTAGTGAGACGGCGTGTCATGTGGTGATGCTCAAGCTCGCGCCGCCAAATCCGGGATCGTGGAGATGACGAGCCGAGTCGCGGGAAGCGGGATGAGGCCAGCGTCGCATTCGTCGTATGACGAGGTTCTCACGGCGGGCGGTGATACCTTGACCGTTGCTCCTGCCTCTGATTTGTTGATCGGAGGCAATGTCGAAGAGGGGTTTTTTGTGTGGCTTCGTTCGACGGTGACGATCATTGACCTGGAGTTGCGGGTGCTGGTCGCGTATCGCGCCGCTGACGGCGTGTACGGAGACGTTCCCCCGATGAGGGTCTTCGACGAGTTGCTGGATCAGCGGTTACAGCTCATGGCCGCCTCCGATCGCGTCAATGCACGACGGGGTCGGGCAGCGACTGGGTGTCAGGGAGTGCTGCCGAGTTCGTCCCCCACGTCGTCCCTACTATGAGGGAGGTCTGTCGCGGTTAGGTGGTGGCTATGGTTGCGCGGGCGTGGGCCAGGCGGTGGGACTCGGTGTCGGCTTCGATGATGTTGCCCGGCGAAGTCAACCGGTCCACGATGGCCGCGCAGCGCACCGGGGCTTTTGGAACGCGGCGGGACTGATGCAGATGGCACATCCGGAGGCGCGGGTGACCGGTGCCGATCCGCGTAGGTCTTCCACGCCCGGGCGTCGACCGCTACGGGGCGTATCCCCGTCGAACACACCGGTAACCAATCGTAGAGAACGCACCCCCGTTGTCGCTCGCCACAGCAAACCCGCATCCATGCATCCAAAGCGGCGCGCGGTCTAGAGTTCGCCCAGCAGGGTGGGGGGCGAGCGTCGCGCGAGCCGAATGGTGGTGGCCGACGCGACGCCGATTGCGAGGATGATTGCGGCGGCGGTTGCGGTGAGGTAGCTCCAGGGAGCCGTCAATCCTGACGGTGGTGGGTCGAAGACGCCGGTGAGCACGGTTACCAGCATGTGCGACAGCGCCCAGCCGAGGACGGCGCCGGCGGTCAGGCCGCAGGCGATCAGGATCGCGGCTTCGGCTAGTACGAAGGACCGCAGGTGTCGGCGGGTCGCTCCGAGTGCTTTGGCGATGACGAAGCTGCGCCGTCGCTCGGTGAGTCCCAGTGCGAGGACGAGGGCTCCGGACGCGGCCGCCAGGACGAGTCCGAACCCGAGCTCGATGCGGGTGAGGCCGGCGAGGTTGACCGCGGTCAGACTCGACCCGACACGGTTGCGGGTGGCGGCGATGTCGGTGACTGTCGCCGCCGTTCCGACCGTGATGTGGATTTGGTTGGCGACTGCGGTGGTGTTGCGGCCGCCGGTGTCGACGAGGAAGGCCCCGATGGCGTCGCTACCGGTGTGCTGGGCGACGTATGCAGCGTTGGCGACGAAGAAGCTGTCCTTGGGAGCCGTGGGGAATTCGGTGACGACACCGATGTAGTGGAACCCGACGGTGGTGAGTTGGTGGGTGCGGGCATCAGGCAGGCGCAGGTTGACGGTGTCACCGGGCTGGAGTTGGAAGTCCGTGACGGTTTCCTCGCTGACCAGCAACGAATCGGGCTGGGTTGCCAGCTGGTGCATCAACTGGGCAACGGTGCCGCCGTGAAAGTAGTTGTCCTGCAGGGCGGTGACCTGGGTGATGCTGGTCGGGTTGACACCGTAGAGGTCTTGCAAGTCGGCTCCGATATAGGCGAAGCGATGTTGCAGCGGTTCGACCGCCCGCACCCCGGGGATGGCGGCCAGCGCCGCGCCCGCGCCGGGGCCCACCGCCGTGCCGGGAGGTTGGGTGACGGTGACGTCGGCCCCGTTGGTCAGTTGAGCGTCGACGTCGGCCTGCGCTTGATAGGTGGCGTTGAACGTTGCGGTGGAAGCCGCGAAGGCCAGCGCGAGCGCCAACAACACCACGGCCCGCGCCAGCGGTGCCCGCTGCCGCGACAGGGAGTGAGCGACGATCCGCGACAAGGATCCGGCCACGGGTCTTAGGGCGCGTGCGACGACGGGCCAGCCGCGGCCCAGGAGCAGATCGGCCAACCGCCACGCCAGCAGCGCGGCGCCGATCCACAGCAGGGCGGGGCTGACGAACGCCCAGTAGGACACCGAGATCGCCGGGACCCCTTCGGGGGCCAGCACGATCTGATAACCGCCGCGCCCGGTGAGCCAGAACAGCGCGCCGGAGGCGGCTAGCACCACGATGTCGATGCCGTATCGGGTCCAGCGTGGGGGCTGGGTTCTGCGCAGACCGGCGCGGGCCGTGGCGACGGTGCCTTCGCGCAGGTCACGCCACGCCGGGGTCAGGACCGTCACGGCGGCGATCGCCAACCCGACGCCGGCTGACCCCGCGGCCCATCCAATCGCAGTCGAAGTGTCAGTGCCCAGGCTGGGTGATCCGAATGCGGCCAGACCGACCAGCGCCGCAGCAGCCAGACCAACGGCGCTGCCAATGCTTCCGACGACGAGGGCCTCGGCCGCGGCCAGACGAATGAGTTGTGCTTGGGAGGCGCCGCGGGCGCGCAGCAGCGCCTGGTCGCGTCGTCGACGGTCGGCGCCGGCGGTCACGACGGTAGCGGTCAACAGGGCTGCCAGGACGGCGGCGGGCAGGCCAAGGAACAAGAACAGCACCCGGGCGTAGGCGGCGTCACCGCGGGCGGCGTCCAGGGCCGCGCCGAGGTTGTCTCCGACGCGCGCTGCCCCAGCGCTGCGGGCTTCCAGGTTGTGCGCCGCGGCGCTGACCTGGGTGTAGGCCGACCCCGGATCGGGCGGCAGGGCGTGGTCCAGGGCAGTGTGGATCTGAGTGTCGGCCAGGTCGGGTCGGGTCGCCGTCAACGGGTCGAACACGCTGTGCCACTGGACTTGGCTCAGGATCAGGACGTTGTCCGGCGGTGCGGCCGGTTGCGTTCCGACCGGCGCGCCGACGTTTTGGAACAAGGAGTCCGCTTGCGGCAGGTCGACGACTCCGCCGATCACAAGGTCGACCGGGGCCAGTCCCGCCCGCCCGATCGAGACGGTGTCACCGGGTGCCACGTGCAGGTTGGCGGCCGTTTGTTGAGCGAGCAGCACCCCCGTGTCGGCGCCGACGAGGGTGCGCATCACGTCGGGAAACTGCTGGCGGTAATTCGGCGGAACGCCCAACACCATTGCCGGGCCCGTTGTTTGGGTACTACCCCCGGTCTGCGCGGTGAGCCCGGTGGAGTGGGCGAACCCGACCGACAGCGCCGCGAGCACACCGGGTGCCGACGCCACCGTGGTCAGCACGGCCGATGGTTGGGCGTTGGGCTGGGCTTCGACCTGCCAGTCGACGCTCACACTGCCGGTGGCGCGGGCCGTCATCGAGCCTTGGGCGGCGGCCAGGAAACTGCCCAGGCAGGCCAACAAAGCGACCGCGGCGGCGATGCCGGCGGCGGTCGCGGCCAGCCGGCCGCGGCGGCGGCGCAGCAGCCCCAGTGTCCAGGTTGCGATCACGGAGTGGGCCGACCGGTGTCGAGGTGGCCGTCGTGCATGGACCAGCGCTCGGGCAGTCGGGCAGCGGTGGCCGGGTCGTGGGTGGAGACGATCACGGCGGCGCCGATGGCGATCGCGGTGTCCAACAGGACGGTCATGACCCTGTCGGCGTTGTGATGGTCGAGTTGCCCGGTGGGTTCGTCGGCCAGGATCAGGGCCGGGCGGGCGGCGAGCACCCGCGCGATCGCCACCCGCTGCGCTTGGCCTCCGGAGAGCTCGTCGGGCAGCTTGGCGGCCAAGTCGCCGATTCCGACCAGCTCGAGTGCCGCACGGGCGTGACGCATCGCCGCGCCGTCGCTGTGCCCCGTGAAAAGCAGGGGTAGAGCGACGTTTTCGGTGACGTCGAGGCTGGGCAGCAGGCTCGGGCCCTGAAAGACCATGCCGATCGCGGTCGGGTGGCCGTGCCTGACGTCGCGAAGTGCGGGCCATCGCATCGAGCCGGCGGTGGGGGCGTCGAGCCCGGCAATCAGATGCAGCAGGGTGGATTTCCCCGATCCAGAGGGTCCGGTGACGGCGATGCGCGCCCACGCCGGGATTCGGCAGGTCACCTCGCGCACGGCGTGCACGGCGGTGGCACCCGAGCCGAAGGTACGGCTCACATCGATGCACTCGACCAGGGCCGATGATGTCGTGACGGCGTCGATGACGGGGTCCGGCTCGCCGGGGCTGATGGTCATCAGCACAGGCGTCCGTCGTCGAGGCATACGACGCGGTCCGCCGCGGCGGCGATCGCAGGGCTGTGGCTGGCGACCAGGATCGCGGTGCCGCGTCCGGCGGCCTCGACAAGGAGGTCCAGCACGTGTGATTCGGTGACACTGTCCAGTTCCCCGGTGGGTTCATCGGCCAGCAGCACCGCCGGGGCGTTGGCCAACGTGACCGCCAAACCGGCGCGGGCCACCTCGCCGCCGGAGAGCTGACCGGGATAGCTGGCCGCGCGTTGCGAGAGGCCGAGCAGGCTGAGCAGGTCAGGCCCCTTGGCGCGCTGCCCGCGCCCGCCCAACGAGCGCACCAGCGACAGATTCTGCCCGACGGTGAGGTGCTCGAGCAGGTTGGCGTTCTGAAACAGCATGCCGACGTGGCGGGCCCGGATCCGGGCCCGTACGGGTTCGGGGCGGTGGCTGATCCGCTGACCGGCAATGCGCACGCTGCCGCCGTCGGGATCGTCCATCCCGGCCAGACATGCCAGCAGCGTCGACTTGCCCGATCCGGAGGGTCCAGTGACGGCAACGAACTCGCCATGCTCCACACTCAGTGACACCCCTTGCAGCGCAAGGGTTTCCTCCTCACCGGCACGATAGAACCGATACAGCGACCGGGCCTCCAGCGCCGGCGGTGAGGCCATCTCGACCGTCATCGTTGCTGTCACTGCCATTGCAGGGAATCGGTGACGGTCCGCCAGGGGTCGACGTTGTCGGCGCCGACCGGGCCGGACAGGGTCAGGATCACTTCGTGGCCGTCGCGCCAAAACTCGTAGCGTTCGATCGCGTCGGTCCCGGCCTTGCCGGTCACCGGGTTCGGAGAGGAGGTGCCCTGATAGGTGATCAACATGACCGGACCGGCCTTGCGTGTCACCGCCGTCACCGTCCCCGGACGATAGCCCGGGGTGGACGCCGCGATGGCCGGCAGTTCGTCGACACCGACCGACATGGTGTTCGGGGCGGTGGCAAGTGCCCGCGTCTCGATGCGGACTGCGTTCAACTTGTCGGTGAAGACGGTCGCGGCGCCGTCGGTGCTGCGCGCCCACCCCTCGGGCACCGACACGGTGAACAAGCCGCCGGGCGGGGTGAATGCGACGAACGCCTGGGTGTCTGGGATGTCACCGGCAGGGTTGCTCTCTGAGGCCGCCGCAGCAGCGGTACTGCTGCTGAGACTGGCCGATCCCGGCGGGGCGGTCCCGCTCGTCCCGCCCGTCCCGCCCGTCCCGCACCCAGCGGTCACGACTGCCGTCGCCACGATGATCGCCGCGCCAACGATGGTGTGTGTTCTCATCGGATTCCTTCCAAGCGAAGTTTGGGACCGGGTCCCCCAGAGCGATCGCACGGAGTCAACCGGCCGTGTGGTACGGAACCCTTCCCCGGTAGACCTTCGGGGTGCCGGTCGGCGCGGTCTCCTCACGGGGCGACAGCCTGCCTGCCCACGCCTGAGGGCACGCTGAAAAGAGGCATGCCGATCCGGCTTGCTCATCATGGGTGTCGGCGGTGCGCATAGACGACCGTCATGCGCCTTGGGCGACGAGCGCGCCGTTGGGCCGCTGAGGTTCACCGGTGCGCCGGTGCACGGGGGCCGGCAGCGGACGGAGGGGACGACGCCCAACGCGGACGACCTGATAGGCGATCAAGGCCATGAGGACGCCCAGCAAGGTCGCCGAGGTCCACATCGTGCCCCAGGCCAGACCACCATGATCGCGTGGCTTGCTCAGGAAGTCGCCGACGGTGGCGCCCAAGGGGCGGGTGAGCACGAACGCGATCCAGAACAGCACCATGGCGTTGATGGGGGTGACGAAGTGCCCTGCCAGGAGGAGCACCATGACCGCCGACAGGATCAGTGCGCTGTCGCGGAAGCCGAGCCCGAGGCTGTCGGCGAGGAAGTCGCCGCTGGAGGTGCCCAGGCTGTTGGAGAACAGGATTGCCACCCAGAACAGCGCTTCCCCGCGGAAGGTGGCGACGTTCTCCACGTCGAGGGTTTGCCCGCTGCGCCACCAGATGACGAACACGAACGCCAGTCCCGTGGACAGGATGATCGCCCCGCCGGTGTAGCCGATCCCGGCGGTGCGGTTCATGAAGTCCGACAACGTGGTGCCCGCGGTGCTGGTCAGCGCGATCACCGTCCAGAACAAGGCCGGGTGGAAGCGGCGTGCCTTGAGCTGGAACACCACCGCGACGAGGAACATCGCCAGGAAGATGACCGTGGCGACCAGGTAGCCGACGTGCAGCGTCTGGGCGAGAAGATCGCCCCCGGTTTCGCCCAGCGTGGTGGCCACGATTTTGAGCACCCAAAACAACAGCGTCACGTGCGGCAACTTGCGCATCACCATCTGGGCCGGTTCGACGGGCCTGGCACCCGTTTGACGGTCGTGGTTCGAAGACATCGTTTCTCTCCCTTGCCAGTTCCGGTCGATCTGCTTTGTGGCCGCGACAGCAGTCGCCGCCGACCACACTCCGTTGCCAACGATGTGGGCGCGCCGTGTGGTGCGACGGATCCCCATCGCGCGTACCACCGTCGTCGACGACCGCTGTGGACCTCCTGAAGTCAGCTGAGAACCCTTTCAGGCCGCCAGGTTTGGATGACAAAGCCGACGCAAGGATGTGGCCACTTGGGCGTGAGTTGTCCCTACGGCCGACCTGGCCCGGTGACGCCGTACCACCGTCGGGTCGGGGACGGCCGGTCGACCGCCTTCATCGGTGGCGCGTCGGCCTCACGGCACCGATCGCGCTCCGCGAGCTTCCAAATTGCAACCGGCGCGAGCGGTTCAGCAGCGCTGCTGAACGTAGACGGGCGTGTGCGTCTGCGTCGGGACGAAGGCGCCGTGCTTTTCGAAGCTCTTGCCCATGGTGGTCGTGTGGCCGGGGCGTACCGAGGTGATCGTGCACCGTGACGGGTCGCCTCCACTGACGGTGGTGAGGATGACCTCGTTGCCCTTGGTCTCCAAGGTACGGACGATGTCGGCGGCCGATGAGGGGCCCGACGATGTGGCGGTCGCTGCGCCGGCCGACCCGAGAGCAGCGGCCGCGATGGCGGTGGCGGTGAGCGTGGTGGCGAGCATTGTGTACAGAGTCATGGTCGTGTTGCTTTCCTGTGTCGTACGTCGACTCGGCGTACGTGCTGGGACAGCGGACTGGTCAGCATTCACTGACAGTCCGGAGTCGGCGGGCCTCGGCATGGCATCGTGCACCCGCGCTGGTCGCGGGCTGTTCTGCTGTCGGACAACCACTTTGGCCTGCTGAGGTGAGCATGCGCTGGTGGTGCTGAAGCGGTGCTGTACGCCCCTGAGGACCGTTTCAGCAACCCGGGCACCGCGATATCGCCGCCAATCACGTAGGCGTGGATCCACATCCCCTGGAGCAATGAGGCCGCCCCAATGTCCACATTCCCTCACAAGGGGGCAGTGTCGATCACCATCGACCGCCCGCCTATGGAGACCTACCTGCACGCACGACGATCGCGGATCCAGCACCGGCACCTGTGGGCGGTCTCAGGGTCGTTCAGCACCGGCACAAGTTCGGGCGGGCACGGTAGAAGACAACGCCAGATCGGCGGAGAGATCGAACGAAGGGAATCGAACTAGTGATGATGAACCGCAGAAGCAGGATCGTGGCCGCGGTGAGTGCGGCGCTGGCTGCCGGCACGATCGGCGGCGGTATCGCCCTGGCCAACGCCACCCCGAGCCCGGCCCCGCCGCCTCCGCCTCCGACGTCGGTCGTCGACACCCCCGAGCCCGGCGATACCCCCGACGCGCCGGGAGCTTCCGACGTCGCCGAGCCCGGCGACACCCCCGATGCTCCGGGAGCCCCGGACACCGACAACGCCCAAGACGGGGATCAAGGTGGTCCCGAGGTGCCCGACACCTCGGTCACGCCCGCGCCGCCGGGGCGGTAGCACCAGGCGCTCCACGAACCCCTCACCCGCGGCGGCGGGCACGCGGACGCGGGTCCGCCGCCGCACCGTGGCGTCACCCCTCCTGGCGCAATTGCAGGCAGTCGTGTCCGTTGGGCCGGTCTGTGAACGTGTCCGTCTGTCTCGTGGGCCGGTCTGTGAGGATCAGTGAAGGCGCCGCTCCGGCCGCCGGGGCGCGGCTCGCCGCCGGTGACCTCCCACGAAGATGCACTGCTGCGGCGAGGAAGGTAGGCCGGGATGCGGGTGTTGCTGGTTGAAGACGAAACGGTGCTGGCACAGACCCTGGCCGCTGGACTGCAAGCCGACGGGTTCACCGTCGACGTCGCCGGCGACGGTGTCGACGGGCTGCACCAGGCGCAGACCATCTCCTACGACGCGATCGTGCTGGACATCATGCTGCCCGGCCTCTCCGGTTATGAGGTGGTGCGCCAGCTACGGGCGGTCAGTGTATGGACACCGGTGCTGATGCTGACCGCCAAGGACGGCGAGTACGACGAGGCCGACGCGTTAGATCTGGGTGCCGATGACTACCTGACCAAACCGTTCTCCTACGTGGTGCTGCTGGCGCACCTGCGGGCCGTCATCCGCCGCGGCAGCCCCGAACGCCCCGTCGCACTGACCGCCGGAGACCTGATCTTGGACCCGGCGACCCGAAGGTGCCGGCGGGGGGTGACCGACATCGAGCTGACGCCACGCGAATTCGCCGTGCTGGAGTATCTGCTGTGCCGTCGCGACGAGGTGGTGCCCAAGACCGAGATCATGGCTCACGTGTGGGACACCTTCTATGACGGTGACCCCAACATCGTCGAAGTCTACGTCGGCTACCTGCGCCGCAAGATTGACACCCCATTCGGACGACGCAGCATCGAAACGGTCCGAGGGGCGGGTTACCGGCTGCGGAACGACACCACCCGACCCGCCCGTCGATGACCGCCTCACCACCCGTCCCCCATTGGGAGCTGGGCCCGTCGTGGTGGCGGCGGCGGTCGCTGCGAGCCCGACTGACCGCCGCGGCCACGATCCTGATCGCGGTCGGAATGGCGGCGGCGGCGGTGCTGCTGGTGTGGCGGGTGCACAGCGTGCTGGCCGCCGACCTGGACGCCAACCTCACCCGTCAAGCCCACCTGGTCGCCGACGGGATCATCGCCGGCGATCCGTTGCGGCGGACGTCGCGCTTGGGGGAGTCGACTGTCGTGCAGGTCCTCGACCCTCGGGGCACCGTGCTGCGCAGTTCTGGTGACCTCGATGGTGAGCCGCGGGTGTTCTTCGCCTCCCCCGGTGCTGGCGAGCCCACGTTGAGCACCGTGACCTCCGAGGCGTTGGATGATGGACCCTACCGGGTGGCCGCGCTGACCGCGACCTCGTCGTCGGGTCCGGTCAGCGTCTACGTAGCAGCACCTACCAGCCCGCTCACCAACTCCGTCACCGAACTGGGCACGGCGTTGATCGTGGGGGCACCGGTGATGGTCGCGTTGCTCGCCCTGATCGGGTGGTGGCTGCTGGGCAGGGCGCTACGACCGGTGGACGTCATGCGCCGCCAAGCCGCGGCAATCCCGGGTACTGATCTGCACGGACGCCTGAACACCCCGGCCTCCCACGACGAACTGGGCCGGCTCGCCGACACCTTCAACGACCTGCTTGGGCGCATCGAGGCCGCCGCCGATCGGCAACGCCGCTTCGTCGCCGACGTCGCCCACGAGCTGCGCACCCCGCTGGCGGCGTTGCGGGCCCGCCTGGAGATCGACCTGCGTCACCACTCGGCAGGCGTCGCAGACGCCGAGGCCACAAGCACCCAACGCGTGACGCTGGGACAAGTCACCCGCCTCGTCGACCTGGTCAACCACCTGCTGGAACTCGCGCGGTTGGACGCCGGCGCCCACCTACACCCGCGGCCCATGGACCTTGACGACCTGGTCTGGGAGGCTGCCCGCGACGCCCGCGAGTACGCCGCTCCACGCATCGACACCACCGGCATCTCCCCCGTGCGCGTACTTGGTGACCCGGCCGCGCTGCGCCAGGTGGTGCGCAACTTGCTGGACAACGCGCGCCGCCACGCCCGCGGCACGGTCACCATCTCGCTGAGCATCGGCCCCCACCGGCCGAGCAGTGGTGGGCCCGCATCACCACCGATGGCCACGCTGACAGTCGCCGACGACGGGCCGGGCGTCCCCGCCAGCGATCGGGACCGTGTCTTCGAGCGGTTCGTCCGCCTCGACGAGGCCCGGGCCCGCGACGTCGGCGGTGCCGGGTTGGGGTTGGCCATCGTCGCCGACATCGTCGCCGCGCACGACGGCCAGGTGTGGGTCGAGGACAACCAGCCCGGCGCCCGATTCCACGTGCAACTTCCCGTCCTGTCGACCCTCGACGTCGACCTGCCAGATGTCGAGGGCTGCTGAGGTTGCCCGGTCTGCTGGTCGCGGTCGGGGCGGCTGTAGCGGTCGCCGTGCTCGACGGCTCCTCACTCGATCAGCAACGCATGAACTATTCGCCGTCACCCGAACTGGTGTGGGTTCAACCGGCCCGCGCCGCCGAGGCAACCCCGACTGATGCCGACTGACTCGGCGCCGTGCCGGGCAGCGGGACTGGCAACGCCTGTGGAGTATCGAGTTGCCCTGCCAGCCAGGGCAGAACCTCGGCGAAGGCCCTTCCGGCGAACGGCCAGTCATGGCGTCCTGGTACCGACGTGACCGAGCACGCGATGCCGTTGGCTCGCGCCAGCGCGCACAACGCGGTGGCGGCGCCGTCTTGGCCCGAGACCACGCTGAACGACCCCGACAACCCTTGGTAGGGGCCGTGGCGGGTGATGACCGTGACAGGGTCGAACCGGGCCCACGCATCGGCGCTGCCACCAAACAACCTGGCGATTGTCTGCGCCTTGGTCCCCGAGTTGGGTCCGACGTCGCCGGCGATGTCGGCGAAGGTGCTGAACAGCTCGGGATGCATCACCGCCAAGTCCACCGCACACGTGCCGCCCGTTGAGAAGCCGGCGACACCCCAGTTGGACCGATCTGGACTCACCCCGAAGTTCGAGATCATGAACGGGACGACGTCCTTGGTCAGATGGTCGGCGGCGTTACCACGCGAGCCGTTGACGCATTCGGTGTCGACGTTGAACGCGCCACCGGAATCGACCAACACCAGGACGGGGGCATAGCCGCCGTGACCGGCAGCGAATCGGTCCGCGGTGCTGACCGCGTCACCGGCGCGCACCCAATCCGACGGGGTGTTGAATTCCCCGCCGATCATCATCACCACCGGCAGCCGTGGAGGCGGAGTGCTGGCAAACCAGGCCGGTGGCAAGTACACCAGTTCTTGACGGTGGGTGAATCCCGATGCCTGCGATCCGATCGCCACCGGCACCACCACCCCGTGGGCTGGCACTACTCCGGCTAGCTGCATCGCGGTGACGGTGGCCCTGTCGGTTTGATGGGGCAATGGAGCCGCGGTGAGTTGGTCGTACACCGAGTGGACGGTCGGGAAGTACCCCACCCACCCGTTGACGATCAACCCGGCGCTCAGAACGCACAGCGGCACCGCCAGCGTCGACACCCACCGCCGGCCCCACCGCGCGCCCCGCCACCCCAGGAACATGGCCGCCGCGGCCGAGCCCGACAACCCCATCCATAGCCACAGCATCGCGGGAGCCGGGTCGCCGGCGAACCCGGCGGATGCGATGAACCAGTGCCCCCACACCCCCAACGCCGCTCCGACGGCCACCGCCAGTGGCGGCGCCCACCTCAGCCAGCGCCGCGATCGCCCGGCCAGTGCGCCCACCAGCATCGTCACACTCAGGATCTGAACCGCCACCGGCACCCAGCCATGCATCAACGACAGCCGTCCCATGTCGTGACGCCACAGCCCCACGGCGACCGCGAGGCCCGCGGTCACCATCGCCGCACCGACCCCGGCGACCGTGATACCCCGTCGGGCGGGCCGTCGTCGTCGATGACGGTGACGCGACGGCATCGGCGGGGCCGCGGGCACCGACGACGGTGACGCCACTGCGGTGTCACTCACCACTCAACCGCTCCTGTCTCCCACCACCCCGCGCGTCCAGGGCCTAATGTCATGCTGCCCTCCGAAAGCTGTGCTGCCGCTGAAGATTTCCCGGTGACACCGCACCGTTGCGACGACAACACACTTTCGCGCTCATCCCGTGGCCAAAGTCAGGTCCAGGGCGACACTGCCGTTCGCATTCGCAATCGAGTCCGCACACACGGTTTTGGGCCTGGGACCATTACCGCAATCAACGGCGGTCGGAACAGCGATCGGACCCACGTCGAAGCCGACCTGCTGTTACACCAAATTTCTGGAGTGGACCAGGCTGGACCTGTTTAAATCCTCAGCGCCTCTTCAGAATCGCTTTGACACACTGCCCACTATCGGCTCACCCGGGCAGCCGTGAGGCCGTAGAGCGCGGCGTCCGTCGTCGGAAAGCAGGGACCGAGAAACGTGATCCTGAATGCACGAACAGTAATCTGCACGATCGTTGCCAGCGTGGTCCTCCCCTGGAGCACCGCAACGGCACACGCCGGGTTGGACAACGAACTGAGCCTTGTCGACGGTCAGAACCGCACATTGACCGTCCAGCAGTGGGACACCTTTCTCAATGGCGTCTTTCCCTTGGACCGCAACCGCCTGACTCGCGAATGGTTTCACTCCGGCCGGGCGGTCTACCACGTGAGCGGCCCTGAGGCTCAATCCTTTTCAGGCACGTTGGAACTCGGTTATCAGATCGGCTTCCCCTGGTCGCTGGGTGTGGGCATCAACTTCTCCTACACCACCCCCAACGTCCTGCTCGACGACGTCTCCCCCGCACGCCCCATCCAAATCATCACTCCAAACCTGTTTCCCGGTGTATCCATCACCGCCGACCTGGGCAACGGCCCGGGCATCCAGGAAGTGGCCACCTTCTCCGTCGACGTCTCCGGTCCCGACGGCAAGGTTGCGGTGTCCAACGCTCACGGGACCGTCACTGGGGCGGCCGGCGGGGTGCTGTTGCGCCCATTCGCCCGGCTGATCGCCAAGACCGGAGACAGCGTCACCACTTACGGCGACCCGTGGAACATGAACTAAACCGGCGGCCGGGGCTTGCCCCACGTGGCGTTCGACACGGATCGGTCGTCGGCACCGTCATCCGCGGACGTCGATTCTCATGCAAGGACGCTTGCGACACATGTAGTCAAACCACGCCACGCGGCGAGGCCCCCGAACATCGCTACCGTCGCGGCGCTTCATGACGCCGCACATGGAGTGACCGTGCCGTGTCCGTCGTGGATCATGCATGATCCGACTTTCGGCAGGGATCAAAAACGTTGGTACACCTACGTTCTAGGATGTCTTCTTAGACGCGGCTGCGGCGGCTTTGGCCGCTCGGCCCTCCGGACTGCCAGCCGAGAACCCGGGCTTGGTGGCCGAGGCTTCCTGGTTGTAGCAATTCAGTGATAGTGCGACCGTCTTGCCCGCAGTCGAATGGCTGCCTTTTTGGGCAACGCTTTCATTGTGTTGATTGACGACCAGACATTTGTCTCGAGGTAGTTGATCACCGACCGTCGTCGCGACGGTAGCCGTCAGGCCCGCGCTGCTCAGCGCCGACGACGCATCGGCATAACTTTGGCCGGTAACGCTCGGTGCCGCGCTGGCTGGACCAACGGACATGGAGTACGTCATCAACGCCAAGAACGTCACGCCTGCAACTCGCATCAAGACCGCGTGCATTTCTCTCCCTGCTCTCCGTGCCGTGATCGCGGTCGGTCACCGCGTTGGGACGCGCGATGCGGCCGTGGCACGAAGCGATTGTCGCCGACGTTCGCTGAGGGATCACTGAGACGACCACATAACGAAAACAGTTGACACACAACGATATCGCAGTAACAAATCAGCTAATGGCCAGGATGGACTTCAGCGGTTTCTCAGCAGCTCTCGACTAGCGTTGTTGCGCAATGTCGATTCGTGCTCACCAGCGGTGCGCGAATGGACCGCCGCCGGTCCAAACAAGGCCCGGCGCCACCGATGTAGGAACGAAGACATGCGGATCAACGCTTCCACACAACAGCGACCTGCCCCACCTATCCGTCTGGGCGCCGCCGTAGTAGGCGGGTGCGCGGTCGCGGCGATGGCCGCGCTGGCCATCCAGGGATATGGACCAGGGGGTAACTCCACCAACCTGCGCATGAACGCTGGTTCGATGACGACGGGACAAACGAGTACCGAAACGCCCGCTGTCCCGGCGGCCGGTGCCGTCGGCAGCGTGGCGACGTCGCTGGCATCGCCCACGGTTAAAGCCACTCCAGAATGGGGCCAGCCGGCGGAGCCGTGATCGTCGATCCTTCCTTTCACGGCCGTCATGGAAGCGTCGGACAGGTTCATCCGATTGGACTTCAACCGTTCTCGCGTTGCTGGTGGAACGGGAGTGGGGTTGGTCAACGTGGCCGAAGTCGTTGCCCTACACGGGATGAGGTGACGGTCGGAGACCGCCCCGGCGGTGGCGCGCCCAGGTCACCGTTTAGCTTTCGCTGACGTACTCACCGGAATCCAGCCGATAACCGGCACCCCGAACCGTCTGAATCGTGTGGGCGCCAAAGGGGGCGTCGATCTTGCGGCGCAAATAACCGACATACACCTCGACAACGTTGTCCGGGCCCGAATAGTGCGCGTCCCACACGTGTTGAAGCATGTCCTGCTTGGTAACGACGGTGTCCTTATGGCGCATCAGATACTCAAGCACGCCGTACTCGCGCGGGGTCAACTCAATCGGCGTGGCGCCGCGCGTCACGACGCGCCGCGCGGGATCCAACGCCAGGCTGCCGGCAGTCAACACGACCGGACGCTGAGGCGCTCCGCGGCGGACGAGGGCGCGCAACCGGGCAAGTAGCACAATGAAGGCCACCGGTTTGGACAGATAATCATCAGCGCCGAGGTCGAACGCATCAGTCTGGTCGTAGTCACCATCCTTGGCCGTCAGCATCAGCACCGGCGTCCACACCTGCGCGGCGCGCAACCTGCGGAGCACCTCGTAGCCGTTGAGACCAGGCAGCATGATGTCCAAGACGATTACATCAAAGAAGTTCTCCGTCGCCTGCCACAACCCATCGACGCCGTTGTCAGCGTGCACGACTACGAAACCCTCCGCCCGTAACCCCTTGCTCAGGATGGCCGCGAACCGAGGCTCGTCCTCCACGATTAGAACCTTCACGCTTCTCATCCTCCAGCTCGTCGAACAAGGTCTCGTCGATGTGGGCCACTCTCGCTACCGGCAGAGCAGGAGGCGTTGAAGACACGATCCCAACCAGTCACTGTGAAGACGCTGAGGTCAAAGCAAGCACGCCACGAATCGAGACATCGTCTAGCAGCCTGGCTTGATGTCGCGCAGATTCGAGTCCGTCGTCGCCGCTGCGCGCCGTATCCGGGCGGTGACCTCGTCGCGCTACGTGCGGGGAGACGTCCCGGTGAGACAAGAGCTGGGTGGCGCCGTCCCCGAGGGCGTGGTCTAGGACCTAGGTCGGTGTCGTTGGTGATGAGGTCAGTTCGTGTTAGTCCATCGCGGCCGCTCGACCAAAGACGCCAGCCGCTGCCGGACCGATTCCGCCCGGGCCCGTCCGTCGCTGCTGGGGTTGCACGACGAGATCAGACGGGTGTGAGGTCCGCCGCTGCATGCCCCCACGGTGTTGGTCCGACATCGGCGCTTACAAGCGAACCCGATGAGAAATGCCTGGCAACGACCGACACCTCTGGGGCGGCTACGTTTGGATTGGTGCGCCGCGAAGGGCGCGCCGACCAGCCGGGCTGACCGCCCGGGGACGATAGCGCAGGACACGAAGGCCCAGATGACGACGACCACGATGACGACGACGTTGGCGTATCTGCCCAGCCCCAGCCAAGGGGTCTGGCATCTGGGCCCGATCCCGATTCGGGCGTACGCGTTGTGCATCATCGCGGGCATCGTGGTCGCGATTTGGCTGACCCAACGACGGTGGAGGGCCCGCGGCGGGAACCCCGACGACGTCGCCGACATCGCCCTGTGGGCAGTGCCCTTCGGAATCGTGGGAGGCCGGATTTACCACGTCGTCACCGACCCCGAGCTGTACTTCCTGCCCGGTAGGGATCCGATCAAGGCGTTCTACATCTGGGACGGCGGCCTCGGCATCTGGGGGGCCGTCGCCCTCGGCGCGGTCGGCGCCTGGATCGGCTGCCGACGGCGCGGGATCAACCTGCTGGACTTCGGCGACGCACTCGCCCCCGGACTGATTCTGGCCCAAGCGATCGGGCGGTGGGGCAACTACTTCAACCAGGAACTCTACGGCCGACCCACCACCCTGCCGTGGGCGTTGCAGATCGACCCCGCGCACCGACCCGCCGATACCCCCACCATCGGGCTGTATCACCCCACGTTCCTCTACGAATCGCTGTGGAACGTCGCGGTCGCAATCCTTTTGCTGTGGGTGGACCGCCGCTTCACCATGTCCCGGGGCAAGCTATTCGCTCTCTACGTCGCCGCCTACACCGTGGGCCGAGGGGCGATCGAGGCGCTGCGCATCGACCACGCCAACCACTTCCTCGGGCTGCGCCTCAACGACTGGACCTCACTGATCGTCCTACTCGCGGCAGTGACCGTGTTGTGTTGGCACGGCCACTTGCACCCCCCTTCAGGCAGCTCTAAGGAAATCCGAGACCTGCCCGCCGACGACCCAGCGGCCACTGACAGCGCCCGCAACGCGTAACTCCAACGTTGGATGGGCCAGGCCGAGGACCTTCATATGCACGATGCGGGCGGCTGCATCCGTCGCTACGGTGGCTGCCGTGGCAGCCTCAGCCCGTGCACGCGCGTGGTGAGGCCGTGGTCCCGGCTTGTGGTGGCAGAAGCTGTTGACATCCCTATAACCGTCAGATCCGCGGCAACGCATTCGGCGTCCATCACGGCGACCGGTACGGCCCTCCCCGGGGCCACACTGGCAACTCGTTATCGACGTACTGCTCGCTAGAGGCGGCTCTAGAGGCTGAGGTCGTAGCCTTGATCGCGTTCCCGGCTGCGGCCACGGTGTAGCCCACGGGTGCGGTCCAACACTCGATCTCGTTGAGCGCGTTGGGTCTTCTGATAGTTGGTGTGCCGTCGGGTGAGGGCGGAGTGGTGTTCGGCGACCAGGTTGGCCACCAACTCGGGAAGCTGCTCGGCGGGGGTGTCGGCGGCGGTGCGGTGGGCGGTGCGGGCGGGTTCGTCGCGTCCGACGATCTGGCGCAACATGCGGGCAGCCTGGGCTGGGCCGCCGCGTTGGGCGACGTGCACCCCCTCGGCGGCCTGGTCGTCGCGGTGCTGGTGGTCGGCTTCCCCGATACTGCGCTGATAGAGGTAGACCTCGTTGGTGTCGCGGCCGCGGGTCATCGCCACATACGCCAGGTTCCGGGTGGTGGTGTCGGCGACGACGGCGCGACAGCGCTCGGCGGTGACCCCTTGGGCCGAGTGCACGGTGACCGCATGCCCGAGCTGCACGTGCCGACGCAGGTACTCACCCTCGAGTACCGCGATCGCACCGTCACCCAACCGTCGGGCGGCGATCCGGGGGTGATCGGGGGTGTCGTCGACCTTGAGGACCTGCCAGCGTTGCCCGTTGCGGACCGGCGCCTCCGGCAGGCGCCGGGTCTCCTTTCCGGCCCGGTCGTACACGTCGACGGTCGCGTCGTTGAGTCGGGTCAGGACCACGTCCCCCACCCCGACCTGGTGTCCGCGCGCGGCGGTGACGGTGGTGGTGTCACGGCCCACCCGGGTCCGCGCCGCGGTGATCTGGTCGTGGATGCGCCGGTTGAGGGCGTCGCAGGTTTCGGTGGTGTCGGCGATCAACAACGCGTCCCGGCCGGCGGCGACGTCGGACTGGTGGGCGTGAAGGGCGTCGGCGGCCATGGTGACCTGATCCCCACAGTGGAGGCGGTCGTGGTCGCGGTACCAGCCGATCGCGCGGCGCACCGGGGCCGGCCCACCCGCCCCCAGCGCCAGCGACGCCGCCCGCTCACCGGGGTCGTGCATGCGCCACACCTCCGACAACCGTTGAGCCCAGGGCAGCTCCTCGCACAGTTGGGTGAACATCCCGCCACGGGCCTTCACCGGCGCCAACTGAGCGGGGTCACCCACCATCACCGTCTTGGCCCCCGCACCGGTGGTGTGGGTGAGCAGTGCCCGCCACTGGTGGGTGCCGACCATCCCGGCTTCGTCGACCACGACCACGTCGAACGGACCCAACTCCAGCCGCCCGTCGGCCAACCGTTGTAGGGCGGCGTGCATCGTGAACCCCGCCGTGGCGACGCCTTCGGCGACGGCGACGTCCACGGCTTTGCCGGTCGGTGCGATCACGATCACCGTTCCCCGGCGCTGGCGTTCCACCAAGGTCCGCAGGGCGCGCATCGAGGTGGTCTTCCCGGCGCCGGCCGGTGCGGACAACGGCTGTACCAGCTGGGGGCTGGCCGCGATCGCGGTCACCGCGGCGTGCTGCTGGGTGGAGAGCCCCAACGCCTCGGGGGTGTCGAAGTCGCGGACCCAGCACGCGTTGCGCAGGCTGGTCTCGTCGACCATGTCGAACACGCGGCGTTCCTCGGCCAGGATTAGGTCCACGGTGAACCGTTCGGTGCCTTCGCGGTGATGCGCCAACCGCGGTCCGGTTAGCCGCATGGCGACTGCGTCGACGCACTCCTCGATGACCTGACGCGGCATCACCGCATCTCCCACCGGGCCGGCCGCGCCGGTCACGCCAGGGGTGGCGTTCATCAGGGGAAGTTGTGCGCCGATCACCTCGACCAGGTCCGCGCGGGTCAACGCGGCCTTGTCTGCGCGGGCGGCCATCGCCGCCACCTCGTGCCGGTCCACCACCAGTCCGCCGCGGCGCGCCACCCGCGCCGCNGCGCGGCCNGCCGCGGCTTCCCGCGCCCGACGCGCCTCGCGTTGCGCGGCGCGGTCCACCCCGAACCCCCGCCTGTCAGCCGCCCACTGGGCACGGAGTTCGGTCCACGACAACGACTCCGGCTTGGCCGGTCTGGTGGCTTTTTGGGCGGCCGCCAACTGCCCCTGCGACAGCCCCTTCTTGCGGCCGGTAGCGGTGTCGACGACGGTCAGATTGTTGGCCGCCCACGCCCGCAACTGCGAGGACCTCTGCGACCACGCCGCGACGTTCTTGGGGTCGACGCCGGCAATCTCAGCCATCCCCGTGCCCGGGTCCACCGGGCCCCATTCCACCCCCGCCAACCGGTGCAACTCATGGCGCAACGTGGCCTGATACACGATCCCCGCCGCCCGGGATTCATGAAACAAACTGGTCCCGTCCACCGACACGCCGTCGGCACGGGCTTGGCGGTTGGGCACCAGGACGTGGGTGTGCAGGTGCGGATCCCCCGCCCGCGACGTCTCGTGTTGATAGGCCGCGGCCACCAAACCCGGCAACTTTTGCAGATCTTTGAGCCCGGTGATCGGGTTGTGCACCCGGGTGTACCCGGCATGATCAGCCAGATATTCCAGCGCCTCGGTGATCGCCGTCTGATGCGCTGCAGACACCGCCTTGTCGACCACGTCGCCGCCGAACGCGCGCACCAACGACACCGATTTCGGGGCGCAAAACGTCAAGTCGAAACCATGCACACCGCGCTTGCCGTGGGACCTTCCGCACTCCCCCGAGGGCGCCACACCGGCGTCCAACCAGCGCGCGACGACGTCGGGATCGGCGTCCCCGCCCCGCTGCGCGTCGGTCAACCCCACCAAATCAGCGACCGTCCGGGCGTCCCCGGCGCACGTCCACACCGGAGTGCGGGTGTCACGTTCGGCGTAGTACTCCGCCAACCCACCACCGGCAGATTGGGCGTCCTTGGCGGCCTGGCCGACCGCGCGGGCGGTGTCGTTGTAGTAGTTCACCGACCACAACGACAACTTCGCGATCGTCAACACCCACCCCACCCCACCCTGTCCGGGCCGCCCGCCGGGCCCGCGGAAATCGGGGTTCACAGGCTTACCAGCGGACGGCTTCACCAGCATTGCACAAAACTTGTGCAAATGTGCCAAAGGTCTATCCGGTGTGGAGGAGTTGTCAGTGGGACGGGGCAGGATGCGGGTATGGGCGAGGCATGGGATGGGGAACTGGCAGTACCGGAGGACTGTGTGGCGTGGTGTCGTGAGCAGGACTACGGGGTGAGCGTGTGTGACGACATGGCCCCGGTGGATCTGGACTGGTGGAACCGCCGCCTCGAGCGGCACGCGATCCCCACCCGGATCGTCGGCCGCGACGCCGACGGCGCACCCACCGATCACGGCATCGGCTACCTACGCCGCGCGGACCTCACCGTCGACCTCCACGCCGACACAGTGACCGGGCACGGGTCACCCGAACTGGGCGTGCTCTACCGCGCCGCGGCGTGGCTGTCTGGACACCCCCACCGCGACCGACGCCGAACCTTCCCCGACGTCGGCACAGCGGCACGGCCAGGACACGATGTCGACGCCATCACCACCGCCCTGGCGGCATGCCGACACGCACCATGGCAGGCGATCCCCGACGCCGCCCCGCGCCGCCGGTGGTCGGGCTGGCCGCAGACCCCCGGCGTCGGCCCCACCGTGGTCTCGCTGTACTGCTGGGCCACCCACCACACCGACAGCGCCGCTTACGGCGTGGTGCGCCCGCAGCTGCTCGACCAACACACCGTGGCCTCCCTGATTCACCTCGGCTGGACCGAGGACCCCGTGGCCGCCAAGTTCACTTGGGCGCGCTACACCCGCTATTGCCACCTCCTGCACACCTGGGCCGCCCACGCCGACGTCAGCGCCGAACTGATCGAGATGTGGCTGAGCACCCGGTGGCGCGAACGCGGCGCACACCACCACCGTTCACGGACGGGATGGCTATGAGGTCACGGGTCGAGGCGGCCGTGACCGATCTGCTGATCGGTCACCGTGGCCCGGCGGCCACCGCACTGATGCACTGGCTGATTACCGGCGACCAGCTGCACGACGACACCCGAGTGGACCTCGCGTGGATCCCACCCGACGCGCCCCGCCTCTTCACCTGAGCCCACACCCACAGGCCACCGGTGGCGTGCGTCGCGGAACGCGTCGACAGCCACAGGAATGGTGGGCCTGGGCTGGTCTCACCGGTGCTACTCGGTGTTCCCAGCGTCGGGGTTCATGCCGCGGGCGACCGCGCAAAGGCCAGCGTCGTCGTTAGGGATGGTCAAGGCAGGTACGTTGAGCGCGTTCAGCGAGCACTCGGCGGATCTCTTCTTTGGCTGCGGCGATACGTGCCCGCGAGGCGTCGGTGAGCACGACAGGTGCCGGCGTCTGGTCGATGCTGGCGGCGGCGGAGCCGCCGGCCTTTCTTGCAGGTTCTGGTGGTGTCCAGGGCAGCCGTCGTAATCGGCTGTGCAGGAACGCGCCAGGATTGGCGATGTGGTCGGGCCATGTCAGCCCTCGGGCGCGCATGTCGGCGTTGAGCTTGTCGTTGACCGCGCGTGCTGACCACACGTCGGGATCAATGCCGGCGGCGGTGAGTGCGTCGCAGATGGCGCCGATGTGGGCGCGGTCGAGGCCGTGGGTGATCGCGACGAGTCCAGCGGCGAGCCGTTGGACGGCCAGTGGGCGCGCGGTGCGTCGCCAGGGGCGGGCTTGTTGCGTTTTGTCGGAGATTCGGTGGGCGGGTGCGCTTGCGCGCTCGCTTGGTGAGTAACTCCCTACGGGAGAAGAAGAGCTAACGCCGCCTGACGGCGGTAGGTGGAAATCATGCACAACGGGGCGGGTCACTGGACGGGCTTCGCGGCGCGGCACCAGGTGGTACACCGAGGGTCGTCGGCCGATGCTGGGGGTGCCTGGGGAGCCGTGGCCGCGCTGCGCCTCGACGGCCCACTGGGAGACCCGTAGGACTCGCCAGGCGGCGGTGATCGTGCGTACGTCACAGCCCACCCGGGAGGCGATCGTCGCGCGTGTGACGGCGACGTGGCGGCCGGTGGCGTGGTCGGCGTGCTCGGCCATTACCGCGGCGATCGACAACAGCGTGGTCGAGGTGATCGACACGCGTTCCTCGGCGCACAGCTGGCCCAGGGCCGGTGAGCGCGCCCATTGGCGCAGACCGTCGAGCCAGCCGGCGCGACTGGTCCACATCGGCGCGCGTGGGGCGCAGGCCCCGGCGCGCTGCACCCATTCGCGGCGTCGTTCGTTCGCCAGAGCGTGCACGACATGCGGGCTGGGAGCGGCAGGAGCTACAGACGCGCCGAGCGACGTCGGCCACGTACTACTCGCCCGACGTGATGGGGCGATGGAGAGATCACGATTAATACACGAGTTGCGCGGCGTACCTGGTACGTCGAGCAGGCGTGCGCTACCGTGAGAGCTGTCGACCAAGACAGTCCCTTCGGGGAACGGGTGCGGAGAACCCTGAACCGAGTTCGCAGCTCGGTTTGAATCTCCAGACGCGGCCCCGCCTAAGGCGGGGCCTTCGTCAATTCAGCGGGGTTTCCGCACACCAGCTATTCAGATGTCACATCTGCCAAGAGGCTCGCTATGTAAGACGAAAAATTGAGCCCCTGGCGCATGTCGTCACATCGCCAGCGGCAAAACCTCCTTGTCGAGTTCGCGCACCAGCTCGGGGTGGCCGGCTTGGATGGCTAGCAGATCAGCCACGTATTGCGAGACAGACATGCCTCGCGCGGCGGCCTGCTGCTTGATCTTTTCGGAAACGAGACGCTCCGGGCGGGTTAGCAGTTCCACGCGGTCGCCTTTACGGGGTCGAGGCATGTTTCGAAGACTGCCAGCAAGATCGCGGTATCTGATACAGGACACGCCGTCGCCCGTGATGTTTTTGTGACTGGTGTGGTTCGTCATGCCAGCGGAACTGGGCCGAGGCCGCCCAGTGTGTGGTGAAGAGCAACTCAGCGAGGGAAGACGAGCCGTGCCGGACTGTTGAGCCGGGTGTGCGCCCCCGTCCAGACATAGCCTTCTGACCTGCACGTTTAGGGCTGTTGGCAGTTTAGCGGCCCAGTTGTCTGCACGGTGCCCCTGTAGAACATGGCCTGCCGTCCCTTTAAGGGGTGAAGGCATGTTTCTACGAGCAATAGGGGCAACTGTGGCATCACAGAAGAAGGACCCACCGCCGCTGCTGACGCTGCGCAGCACCGTGGTGTTCTCGGCGGCCGCGGTGGCCGCAGGGGCTAGCGGGATCGGAACCTACGCAGGAACACGTGAACCACTCACCGCTGCCGTAGCGGGCGGCGGGGTGTTCTTCGTGGCTGCAGCCTGGCTGGACAAGCACGTCGGCATCTAGCGATGGCCTGCCGTCAACATGCTTCGGTTCACCACTATGACGTAATAACGTAATGACGTTTTTGCGTTTTAGCGTAGTTATGTTGTTACGTCATGACGTAAGATCGCTGGTATGCCGATTATTTCCCTGGTGCACACCAAGGGTGGGGTCGCCAAGACCACCAGCGCGATGTATCTCGCAGCCGCGGGCGTCTCGCGCGGCTTAGACGTGGTGCTCGTCGATGCCGATCCACAAGGCTCTGCACTCGAATGGGCCGCCGACGCCACGGCCGACGGTCCGATGCCGTTTCCTGTAGTGCCGGCCAGCCGGCCCCTGACCGCAGATCGCGATTGCGACTTGACAATCATCGACACCCCACCTGGAACGGCGCAGGTAATCCAGGAGGCCATTGACATCGCAGATCTGGTCGTCGTGCCGACCGGGACGTCCCCGCTGGACGTTCGACGGGTCTGGCCCACGTTGGAGATCACCGCTCACCGTCCGACCGCCGTCCTGCTGACGAGCGTGGATCTACGCACCCGTCTTGCCGATGAAGTCCGCGGACTCTTGGAGGCCGAAGGCGTACCCGTCATCGGGACCCCGATCCTGCGGCGCGAAGACGTGCGCCGTGCCTACGGCGCCACTCCCACCCGTCTGCACGGCTACGACGATGTTCTGACCGAACTCCTGGAAGCGATGGCCCATGTCTGATCTGACCTCGAAGATGGCCGCCCGTGTGCGCACTGAGCCCTCCAAGCGGGCCGCCGAAGCGTTCCGGTCCCCCGCAGATGACATGCAGAGAGCCACGGTCTACCTGCCCCGTTCTACTGTTCGGGGCCTCAAGCAGGCCGCCCTTGACGGCGACACCAGCATGAGCAAGATCCTCACCGATTTGGCCGATCGGTGGCTGGCCGACAACGCCAAGACGTAATTACGTTGTTACGTTGTTACGTCTGTACACCTCCGGAATGCTTGAAATTGGTGTCTTCATTGGTGTCCCAAATTTGATATAGTGCTTACAGATGCGGTCGGCTTGTCCGGCTGTTCGTGAAGAAGCCTCCCTCTCTGAGGGGGGCTTCCTTGTTTGTCTGGCACAGTGACCGGTTGTGTCAGTGAACCCAGCGGAGATCTTCAAGAGCCTGCACCCTTCGCGACTGGCGCATTATCGGTCTCTTTCTGGCGGGCAAGACGCCGATGCGCTGGCACTCTACGAGTGGAACATCGAGGTCGCCGCCGCCTTACAGGACCCGTTGGGAATCGCCGAGGTCGCGGTGCGGCATGCGATCGACACGCAGCTGTGCGGGTGGTCGCAGCAGCATGTAGGTGCGCCTGAATGGATCGGTCACGTTGCCAGCATTCCGTACCTGTCGGGGCCGAACGTGTTCAGCGCATCCCGCCACAACCTTTACAAGGCAGCTGACCAGTCTCGCCGCGCTCGGCCGGCCAACCACCCCCGTCACGGCGGCGCGATCACCCATGACGACCTGGTCGCGAACGTCATGTTCGGCACCTGGGCCAACCTGCTACCCGAGAAGTTCAATGCGGGATGGGTGGACCCAAACGGCCATCCGGTGCAAAACCCGGTGAACCTTCAAGCCCGTCGGGACCTGTGGCGCAACTGCCTGCATGGGGGATTTCCCCACGTCCAACACGACCCGCGCGGGTACGGCACAGGCAACAAGGTTCGTGATCTGCGGAAACTACGAAACCGCGTGTCTCATATGGACTCACTGCTCTATGTCGACGTTCGACATCAGCACGACCGGGTTCTCCTACCGCTGCTGAACTCGATCAGCCATGAATTGCGCGACTGGGTCGTGAGACGAAGCAAGGTACAGACCGTGCTGACGCAGCGACCCACGACGTCATGACGTCATGACGTACTTACGTTGAGACGCAATTACGTCTATACGTCATGACGTAATAATCCATAGCGCCCCCGAAACGGCGCCGGCCTGCCTTAGGACTGTCGTTGCAAGCGTTTTGCCCAGGCTGGGTAACTGCCGAGGCTTCGAAGCAGCGGAGCAGTGAGGTCCGCGGCGACCTGGCCGGGGTCGTCGTCGAGGTCGTCTAGCGAAGCTTCAGTGGCCCGCTCATAGATGTTCTCGGTGTAGATCGGCCCTCCGTCGCCGAAATGCTGGTCGGCGAGGGTCCATGAGACCGAGTCGTTGAGGCCATTCATCGAGAGTGCGAACCGCCAACTGCCGGTATATCCCCACTGATGGGAGACCGCCGCAGCGAGTCGGGCAAGCATGCTGATGTGACCGACGATCAACGCCTCAAATATGACGGTGACGTCGGGTTGGGCAGGGAACACGTTTGGGAATGATCGTGTGGTCACGGCTCGCTCAGATGCCAGAACGAGCCGCCCGGATTCGGTGAAGACGATCTCGGCGGCGTGGTCGTTGCCCGAGAAACGTTGCCCGTCGTACATGCCAGTGGTGAGTGCGACGCCGCCAGGACGTCGGGCGAAACCGCTGGCCTGGGCCAAAGTTGGTGCATACGTTTGGTTTTGAGCGTCCGTGGCTGAGTGCACTAGTTGAAGCACTGTTTCTTGCCACGTTGATGATTCAGACAAAGCAACGAGCATGTCCTCGCGGGCCCCGACCGGCTCGGCCACCACCACTAACAGTCGTTGGTCACCGCCGACGAGGTCTGTACGTATCGCGCGCGCATCCGCTCGGAGGTCACGACGATCAGCCAGTCGCCTGTCGAGTAGCCGCACTACCTCGGCATTGGGGAGCATTCGGTTGGTTTTGTCGCCGCGGCCGTAATAGCGGCCATCGACCATGTGCGGGGCTCGAACTGACTGCGGCACGTGGACCACGACGTAACCGAGGGTGGGATCGCTAGTGGAGTTGATGGCGGTGGTGCGGATCTGTACCGCCTCGTCGACTCTCATTCGCGCGATCTGCTCGATGCGTTCGGCGAGTCCGTGGATAGGGACGGGCCACAGGCCTGGCGGTGAGGTGTCCTCGTCGACGCCGATCAGGATTGTTCCTCCGTCAAGAGCGAAAGCAGCGATGTCTTTGGCTAGGTCCTTGTTGGCGGCGTTACCGGATCCCAGCTCCCGCTTGAGATCCAACCAGTGGGTTTCTTCAAGCAACCCATTCAGCGCTAACCGCTGGAGTTCGTCTTCTGTACGGGCTTGGATCGCATCCATGGGGGCTCCTCAACCGGACTTTCGCGCGGACTAGCGGCTGAGCTGTTCGCGTAGCCGTTTCGCTCCGCGGTCGGACACCGACTGCGACGAAAGGACGTAGGCGGCGGCTTGATCGGGAGTGAGCCGGCCGCCGCTGATGTGGCCGCCGAGGAAGCGTCGCGCTTGGGCCTTGTCATCTGCTCCGGTCCAGCCGTTACGGCCGCCGTAGAAGATGACGGAATCGAGGTCTTTGCGCACGTCATCGTCCATCTCGGACGGCGTGACCTCTCCCGTCAGCAGGTTGACCGCGGCCGCGCCAGCAGCCCACTCGGCCAAGGGCGTGGAACCCTCGACGACAGCGAGTGAATGACCGCGAGCGAGGCCCATCGCGAAGTGCAACGACCGTTCATCTGGCACGAAGACTAGGACCGGCCCGCGGTCGGGCCGGCTACGGCTTTGCGGCGTGGCGTGCCCACCAGCTCGGATGATCTCGTCAAGGTCGGCATAACCGAAGCTCGCGGCATTTTGCGCGTTGCTCACCAGCAGGGGCGCTAGATCCTCCTCCTGGCTGCGTTCCCAAATCCATTCGGAGGCAAGGGCGATGGCGTCCTCCCACGGCCGATCTTCGACGTCGTCGGGGACCCACGCCGCGGCTCGTAGATGTGTCGACGGGTGCAGATCGGTGCTGGTCATCACGCGGCTCCTGATGGTGAGCTGAGTTTGGCCAGGTAGCGGTATGCCGTGGCCCGGCTGACGCCGAATGCTTGAGCAAGTTCGGGTACCGGTTCGCCCGTTGCGGCGAGCCGGCGCAGCTGTTCTTGGCGTTCCGGGGTCAGCTTGGCCGGCTTGGTGGCCGGCAGTTGGCGAACTCGGCGAGAGTCGCGTGAGGCGGCGCGCCGCTCGCGGCCGAGCTCGAGCTCGAGCTCGGCCAGCGTCGCCATAATGGTGGCCACCGCACGCCCCGTCGGCGTACCGGTGTCTACGCCTTCACGTAACGCGCGCAACAGGATTCGGCGCTGGCCAAGATCTGCGATGGTGCGAGTTACTTCTACGACAGATCGGCCCAGCCGATCGATGGCGGTTACCACTACGGTGTCACCCTCGCGGGCATAGTGAAGCAAGGCCGTGAGACCTGGCCGATCGGTGTTCACCGCACCGGAGAGTTTGTCGGTGAAGACATGACCGGATTCGACCCCCTCGGCGGCGAGCGCGGCGAGCTGCGCATCAAGGTCCTGGCCCAGAGTGCTTACCCGCGCGTACCCGAGAATCGCCGTCACAGCACCACTGTCGCATTGCGCACCGACAACGAGGATCTGAGACACGCTGTGTGAGACGAGAAATGAGACGGCGCCACCTGGGGCGATGCGACGGGGGAGTGTTCCCCGTAAGCCGGTCTCGTTTCTCTAGAAACGAGACACGGTTAGATTGCCGCCGCTACAACTCAATCGCCACGCGCGTGGAATCACGGCTTGGCGTCTGCGTTAATCTGTCTACTTCGGTGAGAAATCGCGAGCTGAGGCTGGTTGACCTCCGGGGCGCATGCGTTGATGCGCCGTCAGGAAGTCATCGACGATGTGTTCGCAGTGGTGCCGGCTCATGGTGTGGAGTCCGGTCATGCGTGCGAAGGCGAGTGGTCCGACGAGTTGGCACATGGCGAGTTCGACGTCGAAGTCATCGAGTTCGTCGCGCGCTTGGGGGCTCTGCAGGATGGTGTCGAACGGTTGGCGGTATTGGTCGACGACCCTTTTTCGCAGTGACTGCGTGTGGCCCGCGTCTTTACCATCTGGCGACAAAGGCCCTAGTGAGACCCAGGCGAGGGTGGTGAGGTGAAGGGGTGCCTCGGCGAACAAGGTTGCCTGACGGGTGAGCAGTTCGATCAGCTGCTCTCGCAGGGGAACTGAGCTCGGAAGCGGCGGGGTGACCTGGGGCAGGAGTCGCTCGAAGGTGGCGGCGAGAAGGTGGGAGGAACTGGTGAAGTGGCGGTAGAGGGTGGTTCGTGCGACCTTCGAGGCCTTGGTGACCGCCTCGATCGTGACCGCCTCGACTCCGCCGGTACTGAGCAGGTGAGCGGCGGCGTCGAGCAGTCGGGTCCGTGACCGCGCCCGACGCGGATCGGCGTCGTCGCCGTCGGGCAACACATGTTCGCTCAACGCCGTTTCCGTCGCCGGGATTGTCTGGTCATTACGACTCTCACCACGTTATGGTACCAACGGTAGCGTAGCGATACTGGTCATCCCTAGCCGCGGCTGAACGTGACAGTGTCACCGCTCTGACAGCCCTAAGCACGCGAAAGGCTGCGGACCGCCGATGACGACAACCGAATCGATCAGGCACGATTTCCTCACCGGGAGACTCGGCCGACGCGAGATCATCCTTGACTGCACCGCGACGATCGCCACGAGCGGTGGATATGACGCCGTGAAGATGCGCGCCATCGCCGATCGTGCGGGCATGGCAGTCGGCACCCTGTATCGCTACTTTCCGTCGAAGCCGCACGTGCTGATCGCCGTCCTCGCGCGTGAGTTCGAACGTATTGGCGCTGAACGAGATTGGACGGTCACAGCGGGATCGCCGCGCCTGCGGGTGGAGCAGTTGAACACCCGACTATGCCAGGAATGGCGCGCTCGGCCGGCCCTGACCGAGGCCGTGACCCGCGCATTCGTCGTCGCCGATGGCAGCGCGAGCGCCGAGGTGGCCCGCGCGGCGGGGGTCATCGAGCACCTGATCGGGCTGGCGATCGCCGGTGAGGAGCCGAGCCCGACACAACACCGAGTTGCCGCCCTGGTCGGCGATATCTGGCTGGCCAGCCTGATCGCGTGGGTCCGGCACGGCGCCTCCACCGAAGACGTCGCGATCGGACTGGAGCGCAGCATCGCGTTGATAGTCCACGACGAGAGGTAGCCGGGCCAACCCGATCCACACGAAACAACACTATTAGTAGCGCACCGATACTGATGGTATCGTTACGAATCAGATCGAGGTAGAGAGGTCTCATGATCACCCAGTGGATCGAAGCCTGCGAGGTCCAGCGCGTCAGCTTGGTTGGCGGCCTGGTACTCACCATGGCCGACTACAACGAGCTGGTCGTTACCCGACCACTGCGCTTGTCGCTTCCTGCGGTGGGGGCACACCCGGCCGAAGACGTGATGGTCGACCCGAATGACGTACCGAATCATCAGCGCCCGTTGTTGAATTTCGCCGGTAGCGTCTGCACGCTCGCCACCTGCGAGGACGACGGCACGCTGCGTGTCGAGTTCTCCAACGGCTACGGCTTCACCGTGGCCGCCGACGAGTGCTTCGCGGCGTGGGAGTTGTACGGCAAGCGCCACGGTTACATGGCTTGTCTACCCGGTGGCCGGGTCCGCGTCGTCCGCCACGACATGCCCGCGGACGACCTGGTGTCCGAGCGCCCTGCGGTGCGCCCTTGAGCGTCGACGGCCACGAAGCGGACCCGCCCGACGCCGCCGCCACCCGGGTGCGTGAACGCACCATTTCGGCTGCCAAGACCTCCGGGGAGTACAGCGAGCGCCTCGGCGCGTTGGCCCGATTCACCGTGCGACACAAGGCGTTGGTGATCGGCGCCTGGGTCGGACTGGCGGTGGTCCTGGCCCTGCTGTTCCCGCAACTGGAAACGGTGGTGCAGAAACAATCCGTCCAGCTGATCCCCCGCGACGTGGCGTCTTTTCAAACCCTCGACCGAATGAGCGAGGCCTTCGGCGAGCAGGGCTCCAAGACCATGCTCTTCGTCGCGATGGAGGACCCGGCAGGCCTGACCCCCTCGGCGCGCACGCAGTACACGGATCTGGTGTCGCGGCTGCGCGCCGACACCACGCACGTTCTGCTGGTTCAAGACCTGCTGGCCGACCCGGTGACCGCCACCCAGGCACTCAGCCAGGACGGCAAGGCCTGGTATCTGCCGGTGGGGGTGGCCGGCACGCTCGGTGACCCCGCCGCCGCCGAATCGGTCACCGCGGTCCGCGCGATCGCCGCCGACGCGTTCGCCGGATCGTCGACGACGGTGCGGGTGACCGGGCCGCCGTCGACGTTCAGCGATCAGATCGCCGAGGCCGAACACGATCTGCTGTTCATCTCCATCGCCACCGCCGGGTTGATCGCGCTGATCCTGCTCATCGTCTACCGGTCGGTGTTCACCGCGCTGTTGCCTCTGCTGGTGATCGGCATCAGTCTGGCGGTGGGGCGCGGAGTGCTGTCCGTACTCGGCGAGTTGGGTATGCCGGTCTCGCAGTTCACCGTGGCCTTCATGACGGCGATCCTGCTGGGCGCCGGCACCGATTACACCGTCTTCCTGATCAGCCGCTACCACGAACAGCGCAGGGCGCAGGTCGCCCCCGATCAGGCGGTGGAGCACGCCACCGCCAGCATCGGCCGCGTCATCCTGGCCTCGGCCGCCACGGTCGCGTTGGCGTTCGCCGCGATGGTGTTCGCCAACTTGAGCGTGTTCGCCGGGATGGGACCGGCCTGCGCGGTCGCCGTCCTGGTCGGGTTCGTGGCGACCGTGACGTTGTTGCCGCCGGTGCTGTCGCTGGCCGCGAAACGCGGTATCGGCGAACCCAAGTCCGACCGCACCCGGCGGTACTGGAACTCCGTGGCCGTGGCGGTGGTGCGCAAGCCGGTGCCGCTGCTGCTGGTCAGCCTGGCCATCCTGCTGGCACTCTCAGCGGTCGCCACGACGATGACGTTGAGTTACGACGACCGCAAGGGACAACCCGCCACCACCGCCAGCAACGAGGGTTATCAGCTGTTGGACCGGCACTTCCGCACCGACGTCGTCATCTCCGAATTCCTCGTCGTGGAGTCTCCCACCGACATGCGCACCGGCAAGGGACTGGCCGACCTCGACGAGATGGCCTCGCGCATCGCGCAGGTCCCCGGGGTGACGAAGGTGTCCGGGGTCACCCGACCCGCGGGAGCCCGCCTGGAGCAGGCCCAACTGGGGTGGCAGAACGGACAAATCGGCGACAAGATGGCCGGCGCGGTGGACGACGGCAACGCCCGCAAGGATGACCTGGCCAAGCTCACCGGCGGCGCGGACCAACTCGCCGGTGGCCTCGCCCAACTCGACACCACCCTGCGGACCGCGCTGACCCCGCTGACCGGAATCCTCGATCAGGCCCAGAGCGCAGGGCGGAAGGTGGACCAGTTTCGGCCCCTGTTGAGCCAACTCTCGGCGACCGCACCCGCGGTCGACCAGGCGCTGCGTTCGGGACCGGGGTTGCGCCCGCTCGCCGAGCAGGCCGATGGTGCCATCGCCACCATCGACCCGCTGGTGGGCGCGCTGAACACCTCGCCGTGGTGCGCGACCACACCGCAGTGCGCCCAGATCCGCGACCAGGTCCAGGTCCTCACGACGCTGCGCAACGCCGGGTTCTTCACCCAGGTCGCCGGGCTCGGGGACACCGTCGGCCAGAACGCATCCGTGGCCGACACCCTGGCCGGCGTCCAGACCGCAGTCACCTCGCTGGACAAGGCGTTCGGCGCGCTCGGTGACCCCGCCAACCTGGCCGGTAACGTCCGCCGACTCCAAGACGGCATCGGCCAACTCGCCTCGGGCGCCCAAGCCCTGGCCACCGGCGTGCACACCCTGGCCGACAGCAACATCGACATGCTTAGCGGGATGAGCCAGATCGCCACCCAGCTGCAGAACTCGGCGCGCGCCAGCACCGGCTCCGACACCTCCAGCGGCTTTTTTCTGCCGCCCAACGCCTTCGAGAACCGCCAGTTCGCCGACGTCGCCAAACAGTTCCTCTCCCGCGACGGCAAGACCGCCCGATTCCTCGTGGAATCCAGCAACGACCCCTACAGCGCCGAGGCCATGGACTTGTCCCACCAGATGGTCGCCGTCGCCGAGGCAGCCAGACCCAACACCTCCCTGGCGCAAGCCCGCATCTCGGTTGCCGGGTTCCCGGCGGTCAACTCCGACATTCAGCGCCTCCTGACCGCCGACTTCATCCAGCTGGCCGCCTCCACCCTGCTCATCGTGGGCCTGATCCTGGTGCTGCTGCTGCGCGCACTGCTCGCCCCGCTCTACCTGCTGGGCACCGTGGTGCTCAACTACACTGCCTCGCTGGGCATTGGAGTCTTGGTCTTCCAGTGGGGACTCGGTGGTGAAATCGCTTGGCCCGTACCGCTATTGGCGTTCATCATCCTGGTCGCGGTGGGCGCCGACTACAACATGCTCCTGGTGTCGCGGCTCAAGGAGGAATCCACCCGCAACATCCGCGTCGGGGTCCTACGCACCGTGGCCAGCACCGGGTCGGTGATCACCTCGGCCGGCATCATCTTCGCGGTCAGCATGTTGGGCCTGATGGTCGGCTCCATCGCCATCATGATCCAAGCCGGATTCATCATCGGCTGCGGTCTGCTGCTGGACACCTTCGTCGTGCGCACCCTCACCGTCCCCGCCATCGCCGTCCTGCTCCGCGAGGCCAGCTGGTGGCCCCACCGCCCCACCACCCCCCAGAGACGGACCTCATGAACGACCGCGTTGCCTGTGCTCACTCGTCCCGACCTACCGCAGCAGGCGATGTCCGTGTGGGGTCGACGCGGACATCGCTGCGGCGGAACCGGCGTCCACGAGCCGTCCATGTAGCCCTGCTGGCCATCGCTGTGGGCATCGGGGTCGCGACCGCGCCCACTGCGGTCGCCGATGAGGCCGGCTACCTCCAGCGACTTCAGAGCAGGCTGGCGTATCTGACAGCTCAACAACTGCTGACCGAGGGCTACAAGGTGTGCCAGCTGACCCACAGCGGCCATCCATCCTCTGACGCCATTGAGATGGTCTCGAAGGACTTGGCGATATCAGTACCGGCCGCCGTTGAGATCATCGTCGCCGCCGGAGGGGAACTCGGCTGCTGACAGCGGGCCGGGGAACTGCTGCGTGGAAAAGCAAAGCTTCTCGAGAGCTGACGTGGTGGTAGTCCACCACCGCTCGACATGTCGGATGAGTGATGCGCGGCGAAATAGTCAGTGCAGCAACGATTTTGGACACGTAGCCAGCCGACGGCGCAGAAACTCTACAGACTGAACACGTCACCGAACTGGCCGCGTCGCCCAAGCGTGGGCAGCGTGCCCGAGCGGTGCAGTGGCGCGGTCTAGAGAGTGCAGCGGTCGAGGAAGTCGGTGACCGCGGCGGTGAAGGCGTCGTTGTCGTCCCCGGCGATCATGTGACCGGTGCCGGACACGTCGACGGTTTCGGCGTGCGGGACCAGGTGGGTGAACTCCTCGACGGTGGCCTGGGAGACCACGTCGGACAGCAGCCCGCGGACGAGAAGTGTTGGGGCGGTGACGCGTCGGGCTCCGTCAATCAGCAGATGGCTGATCGCGTCGAACTGCTCGGTGCCCGCGGCCGCGCCGTCGCGCAGGAAGTCGAAGTTGGAGTGGACGAACGCCGGGTCCCATCGCCACACCCAGCGACCGTCGGGACGCTGCCTAAGCACCTTGTGCAGGCCGTCGAGGTTCTCGGGGCGCGCGCGATGCGGGTTGTAGGCGGCGATCACCTCGGCGGCATCGCCGAGGGTGGCGAAGCCGTCGGGGTGGGCGGCCATGAACGTCACGACGCGACGGGCACCCTCGAACTCCAACCGCGGGGTGACGTCGACCAGGATCACCGCCGCCCACGACGCCCCGGATGCGAGCAGGTGCGCGCCCAGGGCGGTCATTCCCCCCAGCGATGCGCCGACGACGGCGGGCGGGGTATTGGCGCTGAAGTGGTCACGGACGGCGAGCAGGTCGGTGGCGAGTCGCTCGACGTCGTAGCGCCCGGCCGGATCCCAGTCGCTGTCGCCGTGACCGCGGGTGTCATAGGCCACCACCGAGTATCCGCGCGACTGGAGCCGGCGCGCTGAGGTGGTCCACGCGTGCCGGTTCTGACCGCCGCCGTGCAGGAGGAACACGACGGGACGATCACCGTCGTGGGGGTAGTACTCGGCGGCAAGGGTGATCCCGTCTCCGGTCCGGACCCGATGCTGCACGACCGAAGTCACGATGCGTTGCCTGCGGTGCTCACGATCGTGACGGTGCCCTGCGCGGCGCATACGGCCTTGTGGCCGTTGGTGATGTCGATGCGCGCCACCCCGCTGCGTTTGCCCAGCGACACGATGTCGGCAATGGCGACGCACACCCCGCTGGACACGGGTCTGAGCAGGTTCAACTTGAACTCGGTGGTCGCGACCCACGATCCCGCCGGAATGACGGGGTAGAACACCACCCCGAGACAATGGTCGACCATCGCCGACAAACACCCGCCGTGCAGATTGCCGAACGGGGTCAGCAGGTCCTCGCGGGTATCCATCTCCGCCACCAGCCGACCCGCGGTGAGTGCGGTGTGTCGAAAATTCAGGAACGTCGACAGTCCGCCCGCCGTGTTCGCCGCGTGGAGCAGCTGGTCGGCGATCTGCGCGTCGAAGTGCGCGAACGTCGTGGTCACCATCGTCTGTCAATCCTCGCCTTCTCTGTCATCGGCCGACGGTCGTGCTCCAGCGAAACGCTCGAGCATGTCACCGAACGCGCCGAGGTCGCCGTGGGCGGCGAAGTGCTCGACGTCCACGGCAACGAACATCGCCGTGGCGGTGAAGCGCACGATGCCGTCCTGCCCGATCCCGGTCGCACTGACGTGCAGGGCTCGCCCCTCGCGGCTGTCGACGCGCGCGACGATGCGGTGGGGGTGATGCAACGGCACCGGCACGCGGTAGCCGACGGCCAGGTTGCGGGTGACCGCCGGGGTTCCGACGATCCACAGGGTGAAGCCGAACAAGTCGTCGCACGCCGCGGCGATCGCACCTCCGTGCGCGAGACCCGGTGCCCCGCCGTGCCGTTCGTCGAAAACCAGGTCGGTGTAGACCTGCTGCCCGGATCGGAACACCTCCATCTGCAGGCCGTGGGGATTGTCGGGGCCGCACCCCATGCAGGTGGGAGTGTGCGGCGGCAACCGCACCGGCTCACCGCTCAGCGCCTCGCTCACGGAGTGCTCGATTCTGTAGACGTGTCAATCTGCGATCCGACCGCGGTGATCGCCGACAGCGCCATCGCGGCCTGGCTGGTGCCGAAGACCAGTGCCACCGACAGGCACGACACCCCCAGCGTCCACTTCGGGCTGCCCGTGGGATTGCGGGTGGCCTGCGCGGGAAGGGACGGATCGTCGAGGCCGTCGGACAGGGGCACGGGCTAGACCGGTGCGGCCCACATGATGGGCAGCGACGTAAAGCCCCGGATCGGCCCGGACCGCAGACGACGCGCAGACTCCAGGTCGACCTCCCAGTCGGGCACTTTGTCCAGCAACGCATTCAGGGCGGTCCGAGCCTCCATCCGCGCCAGTGCCGCACCCAGGCAGAAGTGGACACCGCGACCGAAGGCCACCTGGTGTTCGCAGGTGCGATCGATGTCGAACACGTCCGGATCGGGGAAGACACGCTCGTCGCGGTTGGCCGAGCCGAACAGCAGCAGCACCTTCTCTCCGCGGCGCATCGTCGTGTCGTGAAGAACGACGTCACGGGTCAGGGTTCGCGAAAGCCCCTGCGCGGGTGAGTCATAACGCAACAACTCCTCCACCGCCGGTACCAGCAGCGTGCGATCGGCGACCAGTCGGCGACGTGCCTGTCGATGCTGGGCCAGCACGACCGCGGCGTTCCCCAGCAGGTTGGTGGTGGTCTCGTAGCCCGCGACCAGCAGCAGCGCGCAAAAGCCGAGGACCTCCTCGTCGGTGAGCCCGACCCCGTCCACGGTGGCGTTCGCCAACGCCGACATCAGGTCCTCGCGGGGATTGTGGCGGCGGTCGGCGAGGAAATCGGTGAAGTAAGCGTAGATCGACGCGGCCGCGGCCAGCGCGTCGCTGGTGTGACCGTGGGTGACGTCGACCTGCACCAGCTGGCTCGACCACGATCGGAACTGATCATGATCGGTGGCGGGAACGCCCAACAGATCGGCGATCACCGCGGCGGGCAGGATGGCGGCGAAGTCGGTCACGAAATCGGCCGACCCCGACCCCTCGTCGAGGCGTTCGAACAACTCCGCCGCCATCCGCGTGATGGTGGTCTGAAGGCCGGTGACCCTGCGGGGGGTAAACGCCCGGCTCACCAGGGCGCGCAGCTGGTCGTGTCGGGGCGGGTCCATCACGATCATCATCGGCAGAAACGACCCGATGAAGTCCGATCCCGGCGGGGTGGGGAAGATCCCGTCCACCGAGGAGTAGGTGCCGTGATCCAAGGCCGCGGCTTGGACGTCGGCGTGCCGGCTCAACACCCAGGTGTGCGAATCCTGCGCGCGGTATACCGGAGCCGCGTCGCGCAACACGCGGTACGTCGGATAGGGGTCTTCGAGTATCGAGGCGTCGAACGGGTCATACCGCATGGGCACCGCGACCACGAGGACCTCCCACCGCCATGAAGCAAGGGTTTAGACTCGGAGTCTAAACTTGAAGAACGGGATTGGGCAATGCGCAAGATTCCACGTCAGATCGCTGACCGGCTCCCCGCAGCGGCGGACCTGTTCGCCGAAAAAGGGCTCAACGACTCCAAGATCGAGGACGTCGCCGCGGTGACCGGCGTGCCGAAAGCGACGCTGTATTACTACTTCACGGGCAAGGAGGAGATCCTCGCGTATCTACTCGAAGACCTCCTCACCGACATCGCCGATGCTGTGGCGGCGATCGTGCACACCGACGGCACCGGTGCCGAACGCCTCGAACTCGTCATCGGCGCACAACTGCGGGCGATGGCGCAGCGGCCAGCGGTCTGTCGGGCACTCATCGGCGAACTGGGACGCGCGGCCCGGATGCCGGTCATCGCCGAGATGATCAACACCGCCTACCAGCAACCCGTCGAAGCACTGCTGGTCGCAGGCGCCCGCGACGGATCCCTTGTCGCCCAGCCAGATCCACGATCCGCCTCCATGGCGCTGTTCGGCGCGGTCACGATAAACGCCCTCATGTACCTGGTCGCAGACCAGCCTCTCGACGAGACGGTGGTCGCCGGAACCCTTAGAGCCGTCATGTTCGACGGACTACGCCCGCGCCGAGGAGACCGAGCATGAGCACTTACGGCCTCTCGGTCCTCGGCGCGGATCTGCCGTCGTTGGCCCGGACCGCCCAGGCCGCCGACGCGGCCGGGTTCGACGCCGCCTGGGCCTCGGAGTTCTACTCCCGCTCTGGGTCCATCTCCATGGCCGCGATGGCCAACAGCACACAGAACTGCCGGATCGGGTCCTCCATTCTCTACGGGATCGGACGAAGCCCCCTGGTGCTGGCCACCGAAGCACGCGACCTCGACGAACTCTCCGACGGACGACTGGTACTCGGCATCGGCAACGGCACCAAACGGATGATGAGCGACTGGCACGGCGTATCCGACACCGCCGCACCCGCGCTGCGCATGGAAGAACTCGTCGGTCTGCTGCGCCGCATCTGGAACCTGCACGACGGCCCGATCCACCACGACGGCCGCTTCTACACGATGCACCTCACCCCCACCGGTGAGGTACAACCACCCAGCCGCGCGATCCCGATCATCACCGCCGGTGTGCGCCCCCGGATGTGCGAGACAGCCGGGCGGGTGGCCGACGGCCTGGCCGGCCACCCCCTGTTCACCACCACCTACGTCCAGGAGATCGTCCGCCCCGCCATCGCCAAGGGCGCCGCGCACGCCGACCGCGACCCCCGTGACGTCGAAGTCGTCTCCATGGTCATGTGCGCCATCCACGACGACGCCGAGGTCGCCAGACGTGAACTGGCGCAACAGATCGCGTTCTACGCTTCGGTCAAGTCCTACGAAACCGTGCTCGACGTGAACGGCTTCGCCACCGAGGGCAGAGCCATCCGGGAAGCCTTCGCCCGACGCGACTTCCCCACGATGTTCGCCGCGGTGTCCGAGGAGATGATCGACACCATGGGCGTCGCCGGAACCGCCGACGACGTCCGCGTCGGGCTCACGCGCTACGAAGGCGTTCTCGACCACATCATGCTGTACTCACCATCGGTGGGCATCGCCCCCGAACGCGTGCAGCAGAACCTCGAAAGCCTCATCAGGGAATGCTCACCACGCAGGATTGCTCACGCCGCGCAATAGTGCTCACTCGACGCACGCCGTCGCGCCTTCGATGTTCACAACGGCCCGCTTCCCTGAATCCTGAAGCACTTGGCTGCAGGTGTCGGTCACTCCCGGCAACGACGAAAGCGATGACCATCACCAGGTGCGGTGACGAGCGACATGGGGTGCACCGAAGCCCACTTACCTCTCACCAAAGCAGCGGGAAGACTCTTGAGCATCAGAGGCTCAGGTCATAACCGCGATCGCGTTCCCGGCCGCGGTCACGGTCTAGTCCGCGGCTGCGGTCCAACGTCCGATCTCGTTGGGCGCGTTGACTTTTCTGATAGTCGACGTGCCGTCGGGTGACCGCCGAGTGGTGTTCGGCGACCAGGTTGGCCACCAGCTCGGGCAGGAGTTCGGCCGGGGTGTCGGCGGCGGTGCGGTGGGCGGTGCGGGCGGGTTCGTCGCGCCCGACGATCTGCCGCATCATCCGGGCGGCCTGGACGGCCCCACCGCGCTGGGCGACGTGCACCCCTGCCTCGTCGGGTGCCGGGTGGTCGCGGTGGTGGTCGGCTTCGGTGATCGTGCGTTCGTAGAGGTAGACCTCGTTGGTGTCGCGGCCGCGGGTCATCGCCACGTAGGCCAGGTTGCGGGTGGTGGTGTCACCGATGACGGCGCGACAGCTGTCGGCGGTGACCCCTTGGGCCGAGTGCACGGTGATCGCGTGGCCGAGCTGCACCTGCTTTTTGAGGTAGTCGCCCTCGAGGACCGTGACCGCGCCGTCGCCGAGTCGTCGGGCGGCGATGCGCGGATGATCGGGGGTGTCGTCGACTTTGAGGACCTGCCAGCGCTGCCCGTTACGGACCGGAGCCTCGGGCAGGCGCTGGGTGACGTCGGCCCGGTCGCGCACCTCGATGGTCGCGTCGTTGAGTCGGGTCAGGACGACGTCCCCCACCCCGACCTGGTGTCCGCGCGCGGCGGTGACGGTGGTGGTGTCGCGGCCCGTACGGGTCCGCTGTTCGGTGATCTGGTCGTGGATGCGCCGGTTGAGGGCGTCGGTGGTCTCGGTGGTGTCGGCGATCAGCAAGGCGTCCCGGCCGGCGGTGACGTCGCCCTGGTGGGCTTCGAGGGCGTCGGCGGCCATGGTGACCTGATCCCCACAGTGAAGGCGGTCGTGGTCGCGGTACCAGCCCACGGCGCGGCGCACCGGCGCCGGCCCACCCTGGCCCAACGCCAACGACGCCGACCGCTCACCGGGGTCGTGCATGCGCCACACCTCCGACAACCGTTGAGCCCAGGGCAGCTCCTCGCACAGTTGGGTGAACATCCCTCCACGGGCCTTCACCGGCGCCAACTGATGCGGGTCACCGACCATCACCGTCTTCACCCCCGCGGTGGTCGTGTGGGTGAGCAGAGCACGCCACTGATGGGTGCCGACCATCCCGGCTTCGTCGACCACCACCACGTCGAACGGACCCAACGTCAGCCGCCCGTCGGCCAACCGCGCCAGCGCGGCGTGCATCGTGAACCCCTCGCTCGCAGCACCTTCGGCGACGGCGACGTCCACGGCCTTCCCAGTCGGTGCGATCACGATCACCGTCCCCCGACGCTGGCGTTCCACCAAGGCCCGCAAGGCGCGCATCGAGGTGGTCTTGCCCGCCCCCGCCGGCGCCGACAACGGCTGCACCAGCTGGGGGCTGGCCGCGATCGCGGTCACCGCGGCGTGCTGCTGCGCGGAGAGCCCCAACGCCTCCGGGGTGTCGAACTCGCGGACCCAGCACGCGTTGCGCAGGCTGGTCTCGTCGACCATGTCGAACACCCGCCGTTCCTCGACCAGGATCAGGTCCACGGTGAACCGTTCGGTGCCTTCGCGTTGATGCGCCAACCGCGGCCCGGTCAACCGCATGGCGACTGCGTCGACGCACTCCTCGATGACCTGGCGCGGCATCACCACATCCCCTGCGGAGCCGTCCACGCCACCCTCCGCCGCGGCCACGCCAGGGTTGTCGGCCATCAGGGGAAGCTGCGCGCCGATCACCTCGACCAGGTCCGCGCGGGTCAACGCGGCCTTGTCCGCGCGGGCCGCCATCGCCGCCACCTCGTGCCGATCCACCACCACCCCGCCGCGGCGCGCCACCCGCGCCGCCGCGCGGCCAGCCGCGGCTTC
>NZ_JACKTL010000009.1 GCF_025822245.1 Mycolicibacterium hodleri | reverse complement strand
ATCAGCTGCTGCACCGCGCCGGGCAACGCAAACTCATCGGCGGCCAGGAAGACCAACTCATCGACATCGCCCTGGAAATCAAACGCGAACAGGACGCCGCCACCACCGCGTAGTCGAACCGTCCTGCCAGAAACGCCAGGCAGGATGGGGCCGTGACTTCGGCCCCTCCCCAGAGTCGACGACGCGTCGGTTCCCTCGAGGTTCTGCTGCTCGGCCTCATCGCGCTGGCGACGTCCGCCGGGGTGGTCAGCGAGTTCGTCGCGGACAATTCCGGGCTGCGCACCGCCGCGACCGTGTTCTGCGGGGTGTTCGTCCAGGCCCTCCCGTTCCTGGTACTCGGCGTAGTGGTCAGCGGGTTGATCGCCGCGTTCGTCAGCGCCGAGCGGCTACGACGTTGGCTGCCGCGTCGGCCTGCCCTGGCCGTTGCGGTAGCCGGCGTCGGCGGTGCCGCCCTGCCGGGATGTGAATGCGGCTCGGTTCCGGTGGCTCGCAGGCTGTTCGGGCCCGGCACGAACGGCGCGGCCGCCCTGACGTTCATGCTGTCGGCGCCGGCGATCAACCCGGTGGTGCTCGTCGCGACGGCCGTGGCGTTCCCGGGCCAGCCCGCGATGGTGCTCGCCCGCTGCGTCGCCTCACTGGTGACCGCCGTCGTCATGGGACTGCTGTGGTCGCGATTCGGCAAGGCCGTGTGGGTGACCCGCGACCTGCCCGAGGCCGCGCCGGACGGCTCGTCGCGGTGGGTGGTGTTCACCGAGGCGGCGCGACACGACTTCCTGCAGGCCGCGTCCTACCTGGTGGTGGGGGCGGCCGCCGCGGCGGCGCTGCACGTGCTGGTGCCGGCGTGGATGTTCGAGCACCTGGCAGGCAACCTCCTCGTCGGGGTCGTCACCATGGCGCTCCTCGCGGTGGTCCTGGCGCTGTGCTCGGAGGCCGACGCGTTCGTCGTCGCGAGCCTGACGATGGTTCCGCTGGTGCCGCGACTGGTGTTCCTCGTCGTCGGACCGGCGTTCGACGTGAAGTTGGCCGCGATGCAGGCGGGCATGTTCGGCCGCGCCTTCGCGCTGCGCTTCGGCCCGGCCACGTTGGTGGTGGCCAGCGTCGTCGCGACCGTCGTCGGGCTGGCGATCCTGGGCGGTGGCTCGTGAGCCGGGGCACCCAGAACGTGGTGCTGCTGCTGGTCGGTCTGAGCACCGCGGTGATGTTGGTCAAGGGCACCTACCTGAACTACGTGCGGCCGGGGCTGCTGCCGTGGCTGGCCGTCTCGGCGGCCGTACTGGTGACGCTCGGGGTGGTGTCCGTCGTGCGCGACCTGCGGTCGGCACGAGACGACCATGACCACGACCACGAGCACGGGCATCGACACCAGCCGTGGCTTGGCTGGCTGCTGCTGATCCCCATCGCGATGGTCGCCTTCGTCGTCCCTCCGGCGCTGGACGCCCGTGGCGCCACGCCGGCCGCGGTCACTGCGCCCCAGCCGCGCGCCTTCCCGCCGCTGCCTGCCGGTGACGCACCCACGGTCTCCCTGCCCGAAGTGGTCATGCGGGCGGCGGCCGACTCGACGAATTCGCTTGTCGGACGGTCCATCACGCTCACCGGATTCACGCTGCACCACTCCGACGGGGTCGACCTCGGGCGGGTGGTCATCGTCTGCTGCGCGGCCGACGCACAGCTCGCGCGCATCCACCTGACCGGACCCGCGGTCACGTCCGCCGCCGACCATCCGGAGGACACCTGGCTGCGGATCGAAGGTCAGATCGTGCCAGGGTCGTCCCATGCAGATGACGGGTACATCCCGACCATGACGGTCACGAGTGTCACACCAGTCGACAAACCGGCCAACACGTATGCGTACTGACTTCCCCGGGTTCGCCGACGAGGGCTTCGGGCCCGTCGCGGACGCGTTCGCCGAGAACTTTCGTCGCGGCCCGGAGATCGGCGCAGCGTGTGCGGTGCACCACGACGGCCGACTCGTGGTCGACCTACACGGTGGCGTCGCGGACGCGACCACCGGAAGACCTTGGACGGCAGACACTCTCACCGTTGGTTTCTCGATATCCAAGGGTCTGATGGCACTGTGCGGTCATCTCGCACATCAGCGCGGACTGCTCGACTTCGACGCCCCCGTCGCGTCGGTGTGGCCGGAGTTCGCCGCTCGCGGCAAGCAGGACATCGTGATTCGCGACGTCTTCGCACACAGGGCGGGCCTGATGGCGTTGGACGCCGATCTCACCCTGGCCGACGTGCTGGCCTGGGATCCGGTGATCCGCGCCATCGAGGATCAGCGTCCGCTCTGGACGCCGGGCACCGCGTTCGCCTATCACGCGCTGACGTTCGGCTGGCTCACCGGCGAGATATTGCACCGTGCCACCGGCATGATGCCGGGCGAACTGCTCGCCGCGAACTTCACCGACGAGCTCGGCGTGAACGCGTGGATCGGGTTGCCGTCGAACCTCGAGCACCGGGTGGCCAGGATGCACGCGCCGCGGTCGCGGGTGCTCAGGACCGCGTACCGAGCGATGCCCACGATCCTGAGCCGTATCGGGAAGGCGCCGGCGGTGCGCGCCGTCACCCTGGGTTCGGCGTTTCCGTTCTCACTGATCGACGGGTGCGCGGGCGACTTCAACACCGAGGCCGTCCACGCCGCGCAGATCCCGGCAGCCAATGCGATCCTCGATGCCCGTGCCCTGGCGACGATCTACGCCTCGGCCGTGGCACCCCTGACCGGTGCGCCGCTGCTGTCCGAAGCGTCGATCGCCGACGCGGTCACGGTGCGCTCGGTGGGGAAGGGGTGGTCCGCTGCGCTCAGCCCGCCGGGGATCCGATTCTCGACGGGATTCCTGGTCAACGGCATCCCGTTCCGTCCTCTGGTGTCGGACTCGTCGTTCGGCCACGACGGTGCCAGCGGCAGCCTGGGCTTCGCGGACGCCGACAGCAAGACGGGCTTCGGCTACGTCAACAACCTCATCGCACCGCGTGATCACCGGGCGAACAACCTCACCGCAGCCCTTCGGCGCTGCCTCGGCCGCTAGGGCGTCGGACCGTACGGGCACGATGTACGGCATGGCCACCCGCGAGCAGGCGCAGACGATCCTCGAGCAGTTGGCCGGTCCGCAGGCCGTCCTGCGCGACGACCAGTGGACGGCCATCGAGGCGCTCGTCGTGCAGCGCCGCCGCGCCCTCGTCGTGCAACGCACCGGATGGGGCAAGTCGGCGGTGTACTTCATCGCGGCCAAGTTGCTGCGCGCCAGCGGGCACGGGCCCACGGTCATCGTCTCGCCGCTGCTGGCGCTGATGCGCAACCAGGTGCAGGCGGCCGACCGTGCCGGCGTGCGGGCGGCCACCATCAACTCGAGCAACGTCACCGACTGGGCCGAGATCCACGAGCGAGTGCGGGGTGGTGACCTCGACGTCCTGCTGGTGAGCCCGGAGCGGTTGAACAATCCGGACTTTCGCGACCAGGTACTGCCCGCCCTGGCGCACGACGCCGGCCTCGTCGTCGTCGACGAGGCGCATTGCGTGTCGGACTGGGGCCACGACTTCCGGCCGGACTACCGGCGCATTCGCACGCTGATCGCCGAACTGGGCACCGACGTGCCGGTGCTGGCCACGACGGCCACCGCCAACGACCGCGTCGTCGACGACGTGGCGAGTCAGCTCGGGGTCGGCGGTCAGGACACCCTGGTGCTCCGCGGAGGGTTGGACCGCGAGTCGCTGCGGTTGTCGGTGGTCAAGGCCGGCAACCCCGCCCAGCGCGCGGCTTGGCTTGCCGCGCACATAGATTCGCTGCCGGGTTCGGGCATCGTCTACACGCTGACCGTGGCCCAGGCCAACGACGTCGCTGCGCTGTTGCGTGACCAGGGGCACCCGGTGGCCTCCTACACCGGAGCCACCGAGACCTCGGAGCGCGAGCAACTCGAGGCAGACCTGTTGGACAACCGCGTCAAGGCGCTGATCGCCACCTCGGCACTCGGCATGGGCTTCGACAAACCCGACCTCGGGTTCGTCGTCCACCTGGGTGCCCCGTCCTCGCCCATCGCCTACTACCAGCAGGTCGGCCGTGCGGGCCGGTCGACGGCCAGTGCCGAGGTGGTGCTTCTGCCTGGCCACGAAGACCAGGACGTCTGGCGTTACTTCTCGTCGGTGGCGTTCCCGTCGGAAGCCATGGTGCGCAACGTGATCGACGCCCTCGAGTCCGAGCGGCCGCAGTCGACGCCGGCGCTGGAGCCGCTGGTGGATCTGGGGCGGACCCGGCTGGAGATGGTGCTGAAGGTGCTCGACGTCGACGGGGCGGTGCGGCGCGTGAAGGGCGGCTGGATCGGCACCGGCGTGCCGTGGGAGTACGACGAGGCGCGGTATCGAAAGCTCGACGAGGCACGCAAGCGCGAGCAGCAGGCCATGCTGGACTACCAGGTGACCGACGGCTGCCGGATGGCGTTCCTACGGGGCCAGCTCGACGATCCGGAGCTCGCCGAGGGTGAACGGTGCGGTCGCTGCGACAACTGCACCGGCAAGCAGTACGACGCTTCGGTCGATCCGTCCTCGGCCGAGGACACCCGCCAGCGTCTGATGCGCCCGGGCGTCGAGATCGCCCCCCGCAAGCAGTGGCCGTCCGGTTTGGCGAAGTTGGGCGTCAACCTGAGCGGCAAGATCGGTGACGGTCCCGCACCTGGCAGGGTGATCGGCAGGCTGACCGATCTCGGATGGGGTGCCCGGTTGCGGCGACTGCTCGACGAGCCGGACGCCGAGGTGCCCGCGGAGGTGGTGCAGGCGGCGGTCAAGGTGCTGGCGTCGTGGGACTGGTCGACGCGGCCGACCGCGGTGCTGGCGATGGACTCCGAACGCCATCCCGTGCTGATCCGCTCGCTGGCCCGCGAACTGGCTCGCCTCGGGCGGCTGACCGATCTGGGCACGCTGCAGTACGCGCCGGAGCGCCGCCCGGTGACCGCGGCCAACTCCGCGTACCGGGTCGCGGCACTGCACGGTGCCTGGCTGGCCCCCGATCCGTCCGTGATCGCCGACGCCGGCGGACCGGTGCTACTGGTCGACGACATGACCGACACCGGGTGGACGATCACGATGGCCGCGCGTGTCGTCAGGTCCGCGGGCGCGTCGGAAGTGCTGCCCTTCGCGCTGGCGAGCACTAGCTAGCCTCGTCTGCCGCCTGGCTGAGATCGCGTTCGCGTTGGATGCGTCTGGCGCGGTCGTGGGCGCGGGTGGTCGTGCGGCGCGGCATGGTGAGACCCGACGCGTGGCGTGTTGGAACGCTTCTCGCCTCAACGGTTCTGGTCGGCTGGGACAGTTCGGGGAAGAGCAGTCGGCTGCCCGGTGTGGTGGTGTGGGTGCGGCCGTCGGGTGCGGTCCACACGATGGTGCCGTCGTCGAGTTGGGTTTCGCGCCAACCGTTCTCGCCGCCCCAGAAGGTCTTCAGCAAGTGGTGTCGACGGCATAGGCATTTCAGGTTGGACGCCGCCGTGGGCCCGTAGGGCCACGGAATCGTATGGTCGACGTCACAATTCGTCGCCGGGGCGCGGCAGCCCGGGAAGCGGCACGTCAGGTCGCGGCATCTGACGAAGTCGGCCAGCTTCTTCGAGGGTCGGTACCGGGGTTCGGGTGGGGCTTGCCCGGGGTGCACGATCGCGGTGATCGTGGCCCCGACGGTGGCTCGGCAGGCGATCGCGCCGGGCAGGAACTGTCCACCGATCATCGCCGCGGGCCGAATGCTGGCCAGCCGGCCGGGGGTGGGGGTGAGGGCTTCGGTGAGGGTCAGCTCGCGCAGCGGCTTGGTGAACATGGCCGGGGGTTCGCCGTCGAGGGCGGTCCGCTCGGCGGCGGGGGCCGGGCTGGCCGGGGTGTCGGCCGACTCCTGCTCCGCGGCAGCCTGATCGACGGTCGCCGCGTCGTCGGCAGCGTCGATGTCCTCGGCGGTCTCAGTTTGTCCATCGCCGGTGCATCCGCGGTCATCCGTTGGCGAACCAGGTGCCGGGGTGGCCGGCACGGGCGGCGGCAGTGGCGGTGCAGGTGACTCTGGTGCCGGCCGCTCATCGAGGGTGAGCGTGTCCTGGCTGGCGATGACGAAGACCACCACCCCCGTCGAGGGAGGATTCTCACCGGCCGGGCAATCCTCGGACCCACACAGGCACGCCAGGCGGTCCGCTCCGTGAGACAGTGCGCCCATCGCATCGGAGCGACGCTGATCCAGGGTGCGAGGATCAGCCGGGCAGACGGTGCGGGCCAACGCGTCCACACGGGCGTCGAACGCCTTGGCGTCGTGGGCGAACAGGGTCGCGAAGACCGTCGCCATCCCGCTGCCGTCCTCCTCACCCACCTCGACCGACCGGCCCCGCGCCCTAGTCTCGGTCCGGATGACCGCCTGCGGGTCGACCTGGGCGACGAACCCGTCGATCGTCTTCTCCAGCGTCGCCACCGACATGGGTTCCCGGCTGCTCAGCGCCTCGGCGAGCAGCTCGTCCAGGGCGCGGAGGGCGTCGGGGTCGACGACCAGGGCACCGCGCTGCACCACCGCCTTCACCAGCTGGTGATGAGCCCGTCGGCGAACACCGCGGCCACCTTGGGGAAGCGTTCATGCAAGGCCACGGCGACCAACAACTGGTTGGACGCGGCGCCGGGGGTGATCCGCAGAACGGCCCCGATGTGGGCGGCGACGAAGTCCCAGGTGTCGGTGCACCACAGGTCCCGCTCCGCGGCCCCCTCGACGGCGGAAGCCTCCTCGAACATGGCGGCCATCGCGGCGACCTTGCGGGCACACGCGGCGGACTCCGCCCGAGACCACGCCTCCACCGCACCGGCACCCGAAGTGTCGGTAGCGGTGACCAATGACTCGAACATACATTCGAATCTACCCGTGAACTACGACTCGCAACAGGCGTCACGCGCAGCCTGTGGATAACTCCCCGAAGTGTCGGTAGCGGTGACCAATGACTCGAACATACATTCGAATCTACCCGTGAACTACGACTCGCAACAGGCGTCACGCGCAGCCTGTGGATAACTCCGAAAGTGTCAGTGGCGCAGGCCAATCCGACGGATCAGAGCGGCGTCAGACCATGCTTGCGCAACACCTTGTTGCGGCTCTGCTTGTCCCGCAACAACTGCATCGACTTGCGCAACAACAGCCGCGTCTCGTGCGGTTCGATGACCCCGTCGATGTAACCGCGCTCGGCGGCGATCCACGGCGTCGCCAGGTTGAGGTTGTAACCCTCGATGAAGTCCGCACGAATCTTCTGGACCTCGGGCGAGGTCGGATCGGGGAACCGCTTCACCAACAGCTGCGCTGCACCCTCGGCACCGATCACCGCGATGCGCGCCGTGGGCCAGGCGAAGTTCAGGTCCGCGGACAACTGCTTGGAGCCCATCACCGCGTACCCGCCGCCGTACGCCTTGCGGATCACGAAGGTCACCTTCGGTACGTCGGCTTCCACGATGGCGTTGAAGAACCGGCCACCGCGCTTGATGATGCCGCCCTTCTCCTCCTCGAGGCCCGGCATGGCACCCGGGGTGTCGACGACGAAGACCAGCGGCAGGTTGAACGAGTCGCAGAACCGAATGAAACCTGCTGCCTTGTCGGATGCTTCGTTGCCCACGGCGCCGGCGTTGTTCAACGGCTGGTTGGCGATCACGCCGACGGGATGACCGTCGATGCGGGCGAACGCGGTGATCATGGACGGGCTGCGCTGCTCGGCGATCTCGAAGACGTCGCCGTCGTCGAAGATCCGGAGCAGGATCTCGTGCATGTCGTAGGCCTGGTTGTCCGAGTCCGGCACGATCGTGTCGAGCTCCATGTCGGACGGCGTGATCTCGGGCTCCAGCCCGGGGTTGACGATCGGCACGCTGTCGAAGTGGTTGGGCGGCAAGAAGCTCAGGTAGTCGCGCACGTACTGGTACGCCGCACTCTCCGACTCGACCACCTTGTGGATGTTGCCGCGCTGCGCCTGCACGTCGGCGCCGCCGAGCTCGTCGAAGGTCACGTCCTCACCGGTGACGTCCTTGATCACGTCGGGCCCGGTGATGAACATGTAACCCTGGTCGCGCACGGCGACGATCAGATCGGTCTGGATCGGCGAATAGACCGCTCCGCCAGCGCATTTGCCGAAGATCAGCGAGATCTCGGGCACCAGACCGCGCAGCATCTCGTGGCGTCGGCCGAGCTCGGCGTACCAGGCCAGCGACGTCGCGGCATCCTGGATGCGGGCGCCACCGGAGTCGTTGATGCCGATGATCGGGCAACCGACCATGGCCACCCACTCCATCAGCCGGGCCACCTTGCGGCCGAACATCTCGCCGACCGAACCCTGGAACACCGTCTGGTCGTGGCTGAACACGCCGACCGGACGCCCGTCGATGGTGCCGTGACCGGTCACCACGCCGTCGCCGTAGAAGGCGTTGGGGTCGCCGGGGGTGCGAGCCAGCGCGCCGATCTCCAGGAAGCTGCCCGGGTCGAGCAGTTCGTGGATGCGGGCGCGAGCGCTCGGGATGCCCTTCTTGTCGCGACGGGCCTTCGCCTTCTCGTCACCCGGATCCTTGGCGAGCTCCAACCGTTCACGCAGCTCGGCCAGCTTCTCGGCCGTGGTGTGGGCTCTGGTGGCGACGGGGGCCGCTTCCTGGGTCACTTGTGCTCGCTCTCGATGCGGTTGATCGCCTCACTCATGTGCGCGCCGACCTTCGCAATGTACGGCTCGTCGATCGCCTGAATGTGCTCGCCCCCGATGTTCACGACCTCCAGATCGGAGACGAACTCGCCCCAGCCGCCGTCGGGCTGACGGACGCCGTAGCGGGGCTCGAACTTGATCGCGTCGTCGTGGTACCGGTCGGCCATGTAGAGGGTGACGTGACCGTCGTAGGGCTCGATCACGACGGTCTCCAGCGCGCGGTTGTCCAGGTAGGACGTCCGCTGGTGCTCGATGATGCCGCCGGGGATCTGCACTCCGGCGTTCTGCACGGCGTCCAGCACGTACTGCACCTGGCCCGCGTCGTCGAGTTCCTCGAGCTCCTCGTAGGGGATCGGCGGGATCTCCACGTTGAAGTTCTTGGCGGCGAACTCCGCGTACCTGTCCCAGCGCTTGCGGGTCTCCTCCTTGGTCTGCGGAACCTCCTCGCCAGCACGCACCGTGTCGATGAGGCCGACGAACTGCACGTTGGCGCCGTGCTGCTTGAGCCCGATCGCGCAGGCATACGCCAGCGCGCCGCCCAGCGACCAACCGGTCAGGATGAACGGCTTGTCTCCGTTGAGCTCCAAGAGCTTCGGCACGTATTGCGCCGCCCGTTCCTGGATGGTGCCCTCGACGCGCTCCAGCCCGTACATCGGCGTGCCCGCGGGCAGCCGCTTGAGCAGCGGTTCGTAGACCACCGTCGAGCCACCGGCCGCGTGGAACACGAAGACCGGAACGTCGCTCTCGTCCTCGGCCTTGCGGATGGTGCGGACGAAGCCGTCGAGCTCACCGGCCTCCAGGAACTCGCGGACCGTGGAGGACAGCTCCTCGATGGTCTGCGCCCTCTTGACGTCCTCGGCGGTGATCGTGCCCTCGGCGCGCTCGGACAGCCGCTGCGCCATCTTCTGCGCTTCCTCGTCGGTGAGTTCGCGCAACGAGTTGAAGATGCCGCCCGGCGACTTGCCGGTGACGATCGCCCACGTCGCGAACGTGACGCGCTCGGCGGCGTCGCGCGGCGGGACGTCGCTGTTCAACGCCTCCGAGATCGCCTGCTGGTTGAGCACCTGCGCCGCACCGGCCAGGTTCGGCGTCTTCGCCTGGGCCGACGGTCCGGCCGGATTGGTCGGTGGTGGCGGCGGGGGCGGGACGATCCCGGCGGTCTCGATGGGGGCCGCGGGCGGGGCGGGGGCTTCACTCTCCAGGGGGATTCCGGCCTCGGCTGCCTTCTTGGCGAGCACCTCCTCGAGCTCGGCCACCGTGGTGGCTCCGCCCATCAGCTCGGCCTGTGCCGCGGCGATCTCCTCGTCGGTCTGCGTCTTCTGGACCTCTGCGAGCTGACCCACCTCGTCGCGGTGTTCGATGGCGTACTGGATCAGCTTCTCGACGGCGTACAGGTTCGCGTCGCGCACCGCGGTCAGCTGGATTGGCGGCAGGTCGAAGTCGTACTCGACGCGGTTCTTGATGCGAACCGCCATCAGCGAGTCCAGGCCCAGCTCGATCAGCGGCACCTCCCACGGCAGGTCCTCGGGCTCATAACCCATGGCGCTGCCGACGATGGTGCCCAGTCGCTGCGCGATGGTCTCGCCCGACTCGGGTGTCCACTTGGCGAAGCCGGCCGCCAAACCCGCTCCGGCAGTGAGGTTGTCCTGCAGGATCGCCGCGTCGTCCTCGGGTTCGGGTTCCTCGATCGCCACCGGCTGCGCGACGGCCACCTCGGAGATCGCCGCGCCGGCGCCGACCGCGGTCGGCAACGCCGTCGCCTGACCGGCGCGTGTCACGATCGCGTCGTAGACGAGGGTGAACGATTCGTCGATCCTGGCGTGCACCTGCACCGTCGCGCCACCGGGGTGGCGTGTCAGCGTCGTCACCAGCCGGGCGTCGTCCGCCGGAACCGCACGCTGCTCGTACGCGGTCAGCTTGGCGTCCGGAAGTACCTGCACCGCAGCGGCTTTCACCAGCGCGGCCAAGTCGGTGGTGGCGCGCGGGGAGTACTCCCACACGTGGCGGCCGTCAGGCATCGCGACGTGGGTGCCCGGGACGACGTTGGAGCCGTCTCCAGAGAACCGGACGTCGAGCCAGTGCGGCTTGCGCTTGAAGCGCGTCGGAGGAATGTCGGCGTACTCACCGGGCGCGAACAGGGTGCGGAAGTCCAGGTCGTGGCCGTGGGCGAACAGGTGGGCCATGGCCGAGGTCATGGAGTCGACCTCGTCCTGCTTGCGGGCCAGCGTCGGGATCAGCTGCCCGTCGTGCAGACCGGCCGACGCCGTCGTCAGGCCAACCTGCATGAGCGCCACCGGGTTTGGCGCCAGCTCGAGGAACGTGGTGTGCCCGTCGTCGACGGCGTTGCGGATGCCGTGGGTGAAGTAGACGCTGTGCCGCAGTCCCTTCTTCCAGTAGTCGACGTCGTGGATGGGCTCGGCGCCGGCGCGGATCAGCTGGCCTTCGTGGACGGTGGAGTAGTACGCCGTCCGGAGCGGATGAGGCTCGATGCCCGTGATCTCCGCCGAGAGCTCACCGAGCAGCGGATCCATCTGCTGGGTGTGGCTGGCGCCCTTGGTCTGAAACTTCCGGGCGAACTTGCCCTCGGACTCCGCCCTGGCGATGATCGCGTCGATCTGCTCGGGCGGGCCGCCGATCACGGTCTGGGTGGGTGCTGCGTAGACGCACACCTCCAGACCGGGGTAATCGGAGAACACGGTCTTGATCTCGTCGGCGGAGTACTCGACGAGCGCCATCAGGCGGATGTACTCGCCGAACAGCATTGCCTCGCCCTCACCCATCAGGTGAGCCCGCGAACAGATCGTGCGGGTGGCGTCCTCCAGGGACAGACCGCCGGAGAAGTAGGCCGCCGCCGCCTCGCCGAGCGACTGTCCCACCAGCGCACCGGGTTTCGCGCCGTGCGCCTTGAGCAGCTCGCCAAGCGCGATCTGGATGGCGAAGATGACCGTCTGGACCACTTCGATGGGGTATTCGCAGGTCTCGTCGGTGTAGTCGATGGCGTCGTCGAGGATCAACTCCACGATCGAATAGCCACGCTCGTCCTGAATCAGCGCGTCGACCTTGTTGATCCACTCGGCGAAGACCTCGTCGCGCAGATACAGGCTCTTGCCCATCTTGCGGTGCTGGGCACCGAAACCGGCCAGCACCCAGACGGGTCCGTTCGACACGGGTCCGTCGGCCGCGAGCACCAGCGGGCTCTGCTTGCCCTCGGCCAGGGCACGCAACCCCTTGACCGCTTCGTCGTGGTCGTGGGCCAAGACCACTGCGCGCGAACGCCCGTGGTTGCGCCGCGACAGGGATCGCCCAATCGACTCGAGCGACGACGCCCGGCCCGCCTCACTGTCGATCCAGTCGGCCAGTTCGGCGGCGGTGGCCCGCTTGCGCGAGGTCAGGAAGCCGGAGACCGCGAGCGGCACGATGGGCGCCACGGGTTCGGCGGCGTCGAGCTCGGCGCGGGCGGCTTCGAGCAGTCGGAGCGCTTCGTCGGTGAGGCCGGGCAGTTCGGGCTCGGCGTCGACTGCAACGGCTGGCACGTCGAGATCGTCGTCGTCGAGGATGTCGCCGTATTCGTCCACCCGGACACCGCCGACGAACACCGCGTTGGCGTCCTCCTTCGGCTGTGCCGCAACGGTTTCCACTACCGGCTCGGGCTCGACGAGGTCGGCTGGCAGCACCTCGCGGACCACCAGGTGGGCGTTGGCGCCACCGAAGCCGAAGCCCGAGACGCCGGCGATGGCGTGACCGCTGTAGCGGGGCCAGTCGGCGACCTCGTCGTTGACCTTGATGTGGATCTTGTCGAAGTCGATGTACGGGTTGGGGCCCGCGTAGTTGATCGACGGCGGGAGCTTGTCGTTGCGCAACGACAGCGCGACCTTGGCCAGGCTGGCCGCGCCGGCAGCCGATTCCAGGTGTCCGACATTGGATTTCACCGCACCCAGCAGGGCGGGCTTGTCGGCGGCGCGGCCCTTGCCGATGACCCGGCCCAGGGCGTCGGCCTCGATCGGGTCACCGAGGATGGTGCCGGTGCCGTGGGCTTCGACGTAGTCGACGGTGCGCGGGTCGATGCCCGCGTCCTTGTAGGCCTTGCGCAACACGTCGGCCTGCGCGTCCGGATTCGGCGCGAGCAGCCCGTTGGACCGGCCGTCGTGGTTGACCGCGGTACCCGCGATGACCGCGATGATCTGGTCACCGTCGCGGCGGGCATCGGCCACCCGCTTGAGCACCAGCATGCCGCCGCCCTCGGAGCGGGCGTATCCGTTGGCGTCCGACGAGAACGACTTGATCCGGCCGTCGGGTGCGAGCACCCCGCCGACCTCGTCGAAGCCGATGGTGACCAGCGGGGTGATCAGCGCGTTCACGCCGCCCGCCAGCACCACGTCGGCGTCACCGGCGCGCAGGGCCTTGACCCCTTCGTGCACGGCGACCAGCGACGAGGAGCACGCGGTGTCGATCGCCATCGACGGTCCGCGGAAGTCGAAGAAGTACGACACCCGGTTGGCGATGATCGAGCTGGTCGTTCCGGTGATCGCATACGGGTGCGCGACCGAGGCGTCGGACACCGACAGGAAGCTGTAGTCGTTGTTGGACGCGCCGACGAACACGCCGACGGTCTCACCGCGCAGGCTGGACGCCGGAATCCTGGCGTGCTCCAACGCTTCCCACGTGAGTTCCAGAGCCATCCGCTGCTGCGGATCGATGTTGTCGGCCTCCATCTTCGACAGTGCGAAGAACTCGGAGTCGAAACCCTTGATGTCGGACAGGTAGCCACCGCGGGTGTGCGCCCGGGCGACGCGCTCGGCGATCCGCGGATCGCCGAGGAACTCCTCCCAGCGTCCCTCGGGCAGGTCGGTGATGGCGTCGACGCCGTCGAGCAGGCCGCGCCACATCTCGTCGGGAGTGTTCAGGTCACCGGGGAACCGGGTGCCGATGCCGACGATCGCGATGTCGAGCTGGCCGGAGTCGACGTTCGAGGTGCGCGACCAGTCGTAGTCGTCGTCGACGGGGGTCTCGTCCTCGGGATCACCCTCGACGATGACCGTCGCCAGCGACTCGATCGTCGGGTTCCGGAACAGGACCGTCGCCGTCAACGTGACGCCGGTGAGATCCTCGATGTCACTGGCCAGCGACACGGCGTCGCGCGACGACAGGCCCAGTTCGACCATCGGCGCGGACTCGTCGATGCCGGTGACCGATTGCCCGGTGGCGTCGGCGATCCAGTTCCGCAGGAACTCGCGCAGCTCGGGAACCGTCTTGTCGGTACGAGCCGGCTTGTCGGCGGGCGCCGACGAGCCGTTCCCGGCGGGCGATGGCGAATTGTCTTCGGATTCAGTCATATTCACAGTCACTTTCGCCGAGGTGCGGCCTGGGTGGACCGACGGAGCGCGTTAGTCCGCCTGGTCGGGGAAGTCGTTGGCGATCTTTCCGCTGCGCAAGCTGCCGTCGAGATAGGCCGACCGGCAGGCCCGCCGGCCGATCTTGCCGCTCGAGGTGCGCGGAATGGCACCGGCCGGCGTCAACAGCACGTCGCGCACCGTCACGCCGTGCCGGACGGCGATGGCGGCGCGGATCTCGTCGGCCACCGGCTCGAGGTCCATCTTGTTGGCGCCCGCGGCGCGCTCGGCGACGATGACGAGTTGTTCGGAGGTGTCGTCGGAGTCCCGCTTGAGCCCGGCGTGCGCGTTCTCGAACACCTCGTCGGGAAGCTGGTTGGCCGGCACCGAGAACGCCGCGACGAACCCGGTGCGCAGCGCCTTGCTGGCCTCCTGCGCCGAGTACTCGAGATCCTGCGGGTAGTGGTTGCGGCCGTCCACGATCACCAGGTCCTTCACGCGGCCCGTGATGTAGAGGTCGCCGTCGTGGAACGCCCCGAAGTCGCCGGTGCGCACCCAGGTGGCGTCGTCGGCGGCACCCTCGGCGTGCGACGGGTTGGTCCTGGACTTGAGGATGTTCTGGAACGTCGCCGCCGTCTCCTCCGGCTTGTTCCAGTAGCCCGTGCCCATGTTCTGGCCGCTGATCCACACCTCACCGATCTGCCCGTCGGGCAGCTCGGTCGCGCTCTCGGCGTCGACGATGGTGGCCCACTCGGCAACGCCGACCTTGCCTGCGGACGCCTGCGCCACCGCGGACGGCGCGTCCTCGGAGACCTCGACGAAGCGGTAGGAGTTGAGCTGCTCGCGGTCGACGTAGACGACCTTCGGCGGCTCGTCGGTCGGGGTGGTGGAGACGAACAGCGTCGCCTCGGCCAGACCGTAGGACGGCTTGATGGCCTTCGGGTTGAACCCGAACGGGTTGAACGCGGCGTTGAAGCGGGCGACGGTCGCGGCGGAGATCGGCTCGCTGCCGTTGAGGACCGCCTTGACGTTCGACAGGTCCATCGGCGGCTCGCCGTCCTTCGGCACGCCACGCGCGGCGGCGTGGTCGAACGCGAAGTTGGGGGCGACGGAGATGACGCCGCCGGTGTCGTCGTCCTTGCGGGCCATTTCCCGGATCCAGCGGCCGGGCCTGCGGACGAACGCGGCGGGCGTCATGAAGGTGATGTAGTGACCGACCACCGGCGGGATCATCGCCGTGACGAGACCCATGTCGTGGAAGAACGGCAACCAGGTGACGCCGCGGTCGCCCTCGTCGCCACCGATGCCCTCGATGACCTGGACGATGTTGGTGGCGAGGTTGAGGTGGGTGATCTGCACACCGGTCGGGATGCGGGTCGACCCGGACGTGTACTGCAGGTAGGCGACCGTGTCGTGGGTGACGTCCTCCTGCACCCAGGTGGCGCCGACCTCGTCGGGCACGGCGTCGACGGCGATGACGCGAGGCCGTTCCTTGGCGGGCCGGGTGCGGAAGAACTTCCGCACGCCCTCTGCCGAGTCGGTGGTGGTCAGGATCGCGGTGGGCTTGCAGTCGTCGAGGACGGCATGCAGCCGGCCGACGTGACCGGGTTCGGACGGGTCGAACAGCGGGACGGCGATGCGACCGGCGTAGAGCACGCCGAAGAAGCCGACGAGGTAGTCCAGGTTCTGCGGGCAGAGGATCGCGACGCGGTCACCGGGCTGGGTGACCTGCTGCAGCCGGGCGCCGACCGCCTTGTTGCGGGCGCTGAAGTCGCGCCAGCCCAGGTTGCGGGCGACCCCGTCGCGCTCGGTGGAGAAGTCGATGAACTGGTAGGCGAGGTTGTCGCCACGTACCGTGGCCCACTTCTCGACGTGCCGCACCAGGTTGCCGTTGTCGGGAAACCTGATCAGGCCGTCCTTCAAGAACGGGTTGTGGAATCCCATGTCACTCCTCTGTCGATGCTGCCCCTGCCGTCGCGAACCGGCCGAGGCCAAACCCCAAGATCATATCGGTGGGTAGGCCGTTGCCTTGGGACCCACTCTGCAGACGACCCGCCGGGTTTCAAGGACGGGTGCTCTTACTTTTCTCTTAATGTTAGGTGAGCTCGTGGCCGTAGCCAAATCACCCGTGCTTCGGGTGTGGCGCGTTGTCGATCACGCCTCGCGCCCACGACTGCGTCCACTGCGTGGCGGTTTGTCCGTCGAGCACCCAGAAGTCCGGGGTGTTGTACATCGCGTGCACCGGTTGGCCGGCGCCACCGCTGAGCACTTCGAGCGTCTTGGGCAGGTTGACGATGGAGAACGCCCCTTCGGGCGCCGAGCAGATCAGGTCGCCGGTGGCGCAGATCTGGTTCGTCCGGTCGTTGAGCGATCCGAACCCACCGGGCCGCGGGCCCGACATCGTCAGGCCGAGGGCCGAGAGGGTGGGCACTTCCTGCAGCGTGATCTCGGCGCCCTGTCCGGGCGGATTGGGGCCGATGTCGTTCCCGACGCCCGGCTCCCGGCGTCCGTCCGCGATCAGCGTCACGCCGAGGACCAGGTCGGCGTCGACGGGGCCGCGGCCGTTGCCGATGTCGCTGGCGATGTCACCGGCGATGACGGCGCCTTGGGAGAATCCCACGATGACGTAGCTGGTCAAGGGGCAGCGGTTGTTCATGTCGGTCAGCGCCTGAATCGCGGCCTTGGTGCCCTCGGCGCGGCTGTCGTTGTACGACATCTGCTTGTCGGCGGCGAACGGATTGTGGAACTGCGCGGTGTACGGAACCGTGTACTCGGCCACCCGGTCCTCGCCGTAGGCCTGCCGAAGCGGGTTGGTCACGTTCAGCAGCAGAGCGATGGGGAACTGCGTCGGGTTGACGGGGTCGAGCTGGGGCGAGGACTCCCACGTGCCCGGAATGGACAACACCATCACGTCGGCACAGCTGGCGTCCTGGGACTCGGGCCGCGGCTTGGAACCGGGCGTGGTCGGAATGCCGCTCGTCGACGGCTGAGCCGACGGAGGGGTGGCAGTGGGCGGCGACTCCGGCGACCGCAGCAGAATCCACAGCCCGACGACGAGGAGGCCGACCAGCACCGCCACCGACCCGGCCGCCACGAGGGCGAGGAGTCGATGACGCTTGCGTTGGCGATTGGTAGCCATGAAGTGAGGAGGTCTCCTACTTAGCAGAGTGTTTCGGTGGCGATGCGAATGTAGTCGGCCGTCTCGGAGTTGACCTGGCCGGCCGGTGGCGCCACCGACTCGCCGTAGGAGTCCCGGACGTCACCGCGCACCATCGGCAGAACGAAGTCCCAGACTTCCTGGTCGCTCTGCTTGGCGGCCTTCGCCTGGCACACGCAGGAGCCGATGTTCAGCGCGGACAACTCACTCGAGGGATTCAGGCCCGCTTCGGTCAGCGCGTCGAGGAACGCGCGCTGCGCGGGCGTGACCACCAACTCGGGATTCTCTCCCGGCTGCACGGCGGGAGCCTGGGCGAACGGCTGGGCACTGCTGCCGCTGGCGGTGGTCCCCGACGGCATTCCGATGGTTGCCATGACGTCGTCACCCATACCGCAACCACTGACCACGAGTGCGGCACAGGCCATGGCGGCGCTTGCCGTTCGAGGTCCGTCCAGGTGCACGCCTCCAAGGTACCGGCTCGTGTCGGCGACCCCGGAGGACCGTTTGCCAGTTTCGTCGAGCGGTGCGCCTACCTGATCGCGGCGGACAGGTCCCCGGACATTGCCGCGAGCTGCGGCGCCCAGCTGCCCCAGTCGTGTTGGCCCGAGGTCGGGAAGTCGAAGTGCCCGTTGTGGCCGCCGACGGCACGGTAGTGCTGATAGAAGGTGCGGTTGCTACCCGCGGTCTGGTCACAGACACCGATCATCGCCGCGGGATCGCTGCAGTCCATCACCGCCGGGCTGTACACCCACAGCCGAGTGTTGTTGTCGTTCAACAGGTTCACGTGAACGTCGGGGTCATGCCACTTCCACCTGCCGAGCTGCGCCGCACCCCACATGGCCTGGGTGTTGACGCCACCGAAGCTGGCCAGACCAGCGGTGATGGCGCCGTTGTACGCGGTCTGCGACGGCGTCAGGAAGCCCGACAGCGACCCCGCATACCGGAACCGGTCCGGGTGGAATGCGGCCAGCGCCATGGCGGCGTAGCCACCCTGGGCGGCGCCGACGACGCCGTGACCGTTGGGGGCAAGGCCCTTGTTCGCCGCGAGCCAGTCGGGCAGCTCCTGGGACAGGAAGGTGTCCCACTGCTTGGTTCCGTCGGCTTCCCAGTTGGTGTACATGCTCCAGGCGCCGCCGGCCGGAGCCGCGACCGAGATGCCCTTGCCTGCGAGGGTGCTCATCGCGTTGCCGGCCGTGACCCAGTTACTGGTGTCGGGCGCGGCGTTGAAGGCGTCTAGCAGGAACACGGCATGCGGACCGCCGCCCTGAAAGGCGACCGGGATGTCGCGGCCCATGGAAGCCGACGGCACCATCAAGTATTCGACGCCCTCTGCCTTGGCGGTGTGGGGGCTCGCCAGCCACAGCCCGGCGGCCAGAGTCAACGCACACATCGTTCTGACGAGCGCCGAAAGCAGCCTCATACCCATCTCACCAATCTGTTGATTCGGTTGTAGTGAATCACATCACGACGACGAGCCGCGCCGGAAACGAGTGACGGCGGCGATCCCCTCGGGGGTCGCCGCCGTCAATCGATTTTGTTTTGCTGGCGCCTTAGGAGACGGGCGTCGGAACCGCGTTCAGAACGCGCTGGACGTCCGGCTTCATGGCCTGCAGCTGCTGGCCCCAGTACGGCCAGTCGTGCGTGCCGGCGTCCGGGAAGTTGAAGACGGCGTTCTTGCCACCGGCAGCCAGGTAGTTGTCCTGGAACGTCTTGTTGGTGCGCAGGGTCAGGCTCTCCAGGAACTTGGCGGGCAGGTTGTTGCCGCCGAGATCCGACGGGGTGCCGCTGCCGCAGTAGACCCAGATCCGGGTGTTGTTGGCAACCAACGTCGCCAGGTTGACCATCGGGTCGTTGTACTTCCAGGCGGGATCGGTCTCAGCCGGTCCCCACATGTCGTCGGCCTTGTAGCCACCGGCATCACCCATGGAGGTGTTGACCAGTCCCGGCCACCAGCCCTCGGAGAGGTTCAAGAAGCCCGACAGCGATGCCGCGTACTGGAACTGCTGCGGGTGGTGGATCGACAGCGTCAGCGCAGCCGAGCCGGCCATCGACAGGCCGATCGCCGCGGTGCGGGTCGCGTCGACGCCCTTGTTGGCGGAAAGGTATGCGGGGAGTTCCTGGGTGAGGAACGTCTCCCACTTGTAGGTCTGGCAGACGCCGGTCTTCTTGCTGCAGGCCGGCTTGTACCAGTCGCTGTAGAAGCTGGACTGTCCACCGACGGGCATGACCATCGACAGGCCCGAGCCGTTGTACCACTCGAAGGCGGCGGTGTTGATGTCCCAGCCGTTGAAGTCGTCCTGCGCACGCAGGCCGTCGAGCATGTACATCGACGGCGAGTTGGGGCCACCGCTCTGGAACTGCACCTTGATGTCGCGACCCATGCCAGCGGACGGAACCATCAGGTACTCGACCGGCAGACCCGGCTTCGAGAACGCGCCCGCTGTCGCCGAGCCTCCGACGACGCCGACCAGTCCCGACAGCGTTCCCGCTGCCAGGGCGGCAACCGCAGCGCGGCGCGCCATCTTCCCTACGAAACTCATGCTTGTATGAATCCTTTTCGTTTGAATGCCGCACGACAGACCCGCTGCGTGCCGCTGTAGTCAACCACACACGAGAGCGAAAACTCTCTCTCGCACGTGTCGTCCCTGGTCACCCGCTCAGCCATTGAGTGTGGCAATCAGGTCGGGCTTGAGGGCCTGTAGCTGCTGACCCCAGTAAGCCCACGAATGGTTTCCCTCGCTGGGGAAGACGAAGGTGGCATTGCTGCCACCGGCCTTGGCGTAGGCGTCCTGGAACCGCTTGTTGCCGTTGAGGGCGAGCGTTTCCAGGCTGGTGGCGCCGACGGACTGACCGGGGTCGACGCTCTCGTCGAGCGGACCTCCACCGGGCGCGCAATAGATCCACAACCGCGTGTGGTTGGCCTCGATGCGGTCCACCTGGAGCAGGGGATCGTTGCGCTTCCAGGCCGGATCCCACGGCGCTCCCCACATGTCGTCGACGTTGTAACCGCCGGCGTCCAGCATCGCCACTCGGACGGCCTGTTTCATGAAGGGCGTCGAGGGGTTGAGGAATCCCGACAGCGAGGCCGCGTAGCTGAATTGGGCGGGGTGGTACGCCGAGAGAATCAGCCCGGCACCGCCAGCCATCGACAGGCCGACGATGCCGTTTCCGGTCGGGGAGACCTGCTTGGCCGTGGCGAGGTACGCGGGCAGCTCCTGGGTGAGGAATGTCTCCCATTTGTAGGTAAAGGCCTGCTTGTTGAAGCTCGACGGCGAATACCAGTCCGTATAGAAGCTGGACTCCCCGCCGACGGGCATCACCACGTCGACTCCCGACTGGTCGAACCATTCGAACGCGGCGGTGTTGACGTCCCAGCCGTTGAAGTCGTCCTGGGCGCGCAGGCCGTCGAGGAGGTACGCCGCCTTGCGTGGCGCGGGATCGGGGACGGGCGCCGGGGTGGCACCGGATTGGTACTCGACGCGGATGTTTCGGCCCATCGCCACGGAGTAGACGTCGAGGTACTCGACGGGCAGACCCGCCCGGGAGAAGGCCGACGCCGTCGCGGTGGCACCCGAGACGTCACCGACGACCACGGCGGCGGGCACCGACACGGCTGCGATCAGCGCCAGCACTGCGCGGCGAAGTCCCGGTCTGGTCCACATCGGTCTGTACATCGCCGCGTCCGGCCGGCCCGTTACACGTAGGTGCGGGTCACGGCCCCGTCGCGGGCATGCCGGTGTACGGGGGAACCTTCGGCGGCGGCGGCGTGATGCCGCACCGCGCCAGCTCGTAGCGGGGAACGCGGTCGATTCGGTACTTGGTGAACGCGGCGGCGTGCAACACGTTCGAGAAGAAGCGCTTCACCCCGAGCGGACCGCGGATCGAGGTCAACATGGCGTCGGTGTCCGAGCACGTCAGGGCCGCCTTGGCCTGCGCGATCCAGTCCTCGTCGAGGTAGGGCGGGATGAAGGGCCGCATGGGGAGGAACGGGCCCTCGGCGACGGCCCAGTCGGGAAAGAGGTTCTTGTCGTGGCCGATGCGGGCGTCGTCGAGACGCGCGGTGTGCGCGGCCAGCGGGTTGGCCAGTCCGATCTGGTCGATCACCCGGACGTCGAGTCCGACGTTCATGCCCAGCATGCCCAGATTGGTGAAGAACACGGTGTGGGGTCCGCTGCGCTGGCTGACGAAGACCGGCGCGGCGCCGACCGGCGGGGGCGGGAGGGGCGGTGGGATCGCGGGCACCACGTCCCACTGGTCGTAGTTGCCCGACGGCAGGAGGAGCGCCCCGTCGGGGGTGTTGTCGATGGCCGCCACGACGGCCCGCATGCGCGGATAGTCCAGATAGTCGGCGGCGGTCAGGGGATGCGCGTGGCCCGTCGCCTGGGCGTAGAACCGACGCTCGTCGACGATGCCGGAGGCCGTCACCCGGGTCGCGTCGCTGCCCAGGCCCGGTGAGTTCGCCGCCCACAGCGACCAGCCGACGATCAGCAGCCAGAACACCGCCGAGGCGCCGGCGAGCAGATAGCCGGGGCCGCGGACCGCGCGCATGCCGGACGGAAGCACGATGGGAATCACCGCGATTGGCGCGAGCAGGCAGAACAACGGGGTCAGCAGCACGCGGCCGTGCATGAAGTCACCGCCCTGGCGCACCCAGTAGACCGCCTGTATCACGCCACTGCCCGCCATGAAGACGACCACGGCGGTCGGACTCTGAAGCACGCTGGTCCACCGACCGCGGGTTCGGGTGACGTGACCGCGCTTGCGCCACAACAGACTTCGCACTCCGAGCAGCAGCAACGCGAGACCGCCGAGCAGCACCAGCGGAACCCACAGCAGGTACGGCCGGTTGAAGTTGGTGAGGTAGACGAAGCCTTGGGACCACTTGGATCCCGACGCATCCTTCGCGACGGCGGTGCCGGGGACCAGCAGACCGTAGTAGCCCATCCGGAACACCTGGTACACCACGGGCAGCAGACCGCCCGCGACGACGATGAGCAGCCGCCGGCGCCAGCCGTGCGCCGCGAGGAGCATCATTAACAGAGCGACCCCGCCGACCAACGCGAGCTCGGGCCGGATCAGCACGCTGAGTCCCGCGACGAAGGCCAACGACCCCTCGAAGACCCGTCCGGTCGCGTTGCCACCCGGCTCGTTCGGTGCGGGCGGGTTGATTCGCGGCGCCTGAGACCAACAGACCATCAGCCACCAGAGCAGGCCGAGATAGGCCAACACCAAACCGTTTTCGAGCCCCGAGGTGGCGAAGTCGCGCGCCGGGGGAATCGCGATATAGACCACCGCCCCGGCGGGCAGGAGCAACGCCTGCCTGCCGCGCAAGCCGGGCGCGTAGAGCCGGCCGGTGCCGAGCATGACGAACACGATCCCGGCGACGCTGAGCGTCAACGCCAAGGTCAGGACCACGTATTCGAGCTGAAGCGGACCGCCGATCCAGGCGGCGAAGGTGACGAGGTAGGTCCACACCGTCGACGTGTTGGCCTCGACCCGCTCCCCCTGGTTGAAGACCGGGCCGTTGCCCGCCAACAGGTTCCGCACGGTGCGCAGGACGATCAGGCCGTCGTCGGCGATCCATCTGCGCTGCCAGGCGCCCCACGCGAACAGGACCCCGACCACGACGACGCTGAACCAGAGGCTGACCCGGACCGTGGGGGTGAAGCGGAAGGCCGGCCAGCGCGCCAGCCGGACCGCCAGGGTGGATTCGCTAGCTGAAGTAGGCCGCTGCACAGACGCTTCCGATCCATGCCACGGCAAGCAGCTGCAGCACCCGGTCGCGCAGCGCGATGTCCTCCGGCTCTCCGGCGAGGCCGCCGTCCACGTCGACGGCGTAGCGCAGGATCGCGATGGTGAACGGGACCATCGACACGGCGTACAGGGAGCCGCCCGCGGTGCGGTCGCGCTCGAAGGCCCACAGGCCGTAACAGAGCACGACGGCGGTCGCCGACAGGGTCCAGACGAAACGAAGGTAGGTGCTGGTGTACCGCTCCAACGACTTGCGGATCTTGGCGCCGGTGCGCTCGGCGAGTTGCAGTTCGGCGTAACGCTTGCCCGCCGCCATGAACAGCGAACCGAACGCCATGACGAGCAGGAACCACTGCGACAGCGGGATGTTCGCGGCGACGCCGCCGGCGATGGCACGGATGAGGAAGCCCGAGGACACGATGCAGATGTCCAGTACGGCTTGGTGTTTGAGGCCGAAGCAGTAGGCCATCTGCACGGAGATGTAGATGGCCATGACCAACGCCAGGTTGGGCGAGACGTACCAGGACAGCGCCATGGAGACGACGCCCAGCACCACCGCCAGGCCGTACGCCAGTGGCACGGGCACCACGCCGGCGGCGATGGGGCGATTGCGCTTGGTGGGATGCGCGCGGTCGGCGTCGACGTCACGGGCGTCGTTGACCAGGTAAACGCACGACGCCGCGAGGCTGAACGCCACGAACGCGATCAGGACGTGCACACCGTCGTCGAAGCCGAAGCGGACGTCACGGCCCAGCGCCGCCACCGGCGCCGCGAGCACCAGCAGGTTCTTCACCCACTGTCGCGGCCGGACCGCCTTGACCAGCCCGGAGGCGAGGTTCTTCGGCGGGCCCGCCAACGGCGGAGCTTCCTCACTCATGCGCGCTCACCTGTTTCCTTCCGGTCCGCAACCGCCTCGACTGTCTTGGCGACGACCGCGCCGACGGCCACTCCCGTGAGCACGTCGGTCGGATAGTGCACGCCGAGCACCAAGCGCGACAAGGCCATCGGCGGCACCAGCAGCCACGGCAACGGCAACCCCGACGCTCTGGCCAACAGGATGGCCGCGGCCATGGTCGACGTCGCGTGGGCCGACGGGAAACTCAGTCGGCTCGGCGTCGCGACGTTGACGGCGATCGACGGATGGTGCGGGCGCTGGCGCTTGACGACTCTCTTGATGACGACCGCGGCGGCGTGGGCGAGGAACGCCCCGACCCCGGCCGTCAGCCAGACCCGCCGGCGCGCCGGCTGCAGCAGCGCCCCGAGGACGGACACCCCGATCCAGCCGGCGCTGTGCTCGCCGAAGTGCGACAGTGCCCGCGCTCCGGGAAGAACGCCGGGACGGCCGGCGAGGGTGGACTGCACGGCGACGAGAGCCGCGTCCTCGCCCCGCAGGGTGTCGGTCACCGGGACACTTCCGCCGGAGCCTTCGCGGCGGGCAGCAACACGCTCTCCCACTTTTGCGTGCTGGTGAGCTCCGGCAGCGCGCCGCGGTAGACCTTGCGCATCCGGTTGAACTTGCGCAGCAGCAGAGCCTGCCGCTTGAGCGATTCGCGCAACAGCTCGAACATCTTGTCGCGGTCGCGCTGGCGGTAGACCACGCCGCGACCGTCGGCCGTGGTGACGGTGACGCCGTCGACCCGCGACAGCGAGAACCACCGGGCGTCCTGCGTGGCGACGTTGATCTGCGGCCGGACGTGGTGCTGCGGATCGTGAGCCTTCAGTTGGTGAATCACGCCGCGGGACAGGCGCACCGCGATCGCGACCGGGCTGACGGGGATCTTGACCTTCCGGCGCCACCGCTTGTCCGACGGGGTCGGCAGCGAGGTCGCACTCGGCAGCACGACCGCGTCGGGGAATGCGGAGCGCATCGTGCGCACCGCGGGCAGCGCGGACTCCAGAATGGAGAAGATGTGGTCGGGGCCGGCGAGGAAGTCGTCCATGGCCTTGTTCTGAATCGCCACCGTCGAATACTCAAGGCACAGAAGGTGTTTGAGGGTGGCCTTGAGGTGGCTGGCGACCAGGCCCACGACGCTGCCGTCCCAGTGCAGAGAAGCCACCACCAACCGGTTGCGCAGGTGGAAGTACGCCTGCCAGTCGATGGCGTCGTCCTTGTCGCTCCACGCCATGTGCCAGATGGCCGCACCCGGCAGCGTCACCGTCGGATAGCCGTGTTCGCCTGCGCGCAAGCCGTATTCGCAGTCGTCCCATTTGATGAACAGCGGCAGCGGCTGGCCGAGTTCTTCGGCGACCGACCGCGGAATCATGCACATCCACCAGCCGTTGAAGTCGGCGTCGACGCGCCGGTGCAGGAGCTTGCTGCGGTACTCCTCTTCGTCGTTGAGCGGGAACTTCGCGAAGTTGTGGTCGTATTCGGTGTTGATCGCGTTGGTCCACATGAAGTTGGCCTGGTCGACCATCTCGCCCATCACGTGCAGGTGTGACGGCTCCTGCAGGTTGAGCATTTGACCGCCGACCAGGGTCGGGATCTTGGCGAAGCGGTTGAACGCCAGCGCCCGCAGGATCGAGTCGGGCTCGATGCGGATGTCGTCGTCCATGAACAGGATCTGTTCGCAGTCGGTGTTCTTCAGCGCCTCGTACATGACGCGGCTGTAGCCGCCGGAGCCGCCGAGGTTGGGCTGATCGTGAATCGTCAGCCGGTTGCCAAGGGCCGCAGCCGCTTCGGCGAAGCCAGGATTGTCCTTGGCCTTCTTGGTGCCCTGGTCGGTGACGATCACCGCGGTGATCACCTCGTCGACCAGGGGGTCCGACGTCAAGGCCGCGAGGGCGTTGACGGCGTCCGCCGGCCGGTTGAAGGTCGGGATTCCGATCGCGACGTCGGCCCGGCCCGGGGCGGGGATCGGTGCGTACCACCCCGCGCTGTGCACCGTCACCTTGCTGTCGGTGGTGATGTCGAACCAGATCCAACCGCCGTCCTCGAACGGGTCGAGCTCGATCTCGAACTCGGTGACCGCGGGGCGGTCGGGGTCGGTGCTGACCGCCTCGGTGCCGCCCACTGTGATCCGGGCGCCGGTGGCCTTGGAGCGGTAGACGTCGATGCGGGCGCTACCGGTCAACTCGACGCGCAGCACCACCGAGTCGAGGATGGACCACCGCCGCCAGTAGCTGGCCGGAAAGGCGTTGAAGTAGGTCGCGAACGACACCTCGGACTCGGCGCCAATCTCGAGGGTGGTGCGCGTCGGCGGGTGGGCGCGGCGCGCGTTGGTCTCGGATTCCTCGATGTAGAGCTTGCGCACGTCCAGCGGTTCGCCGGGTCGGGGCAAGATGATGCGGGACAGGAGGCTGACCGCCTTGGACTGTCCGGTGTCGAGCGCGCCCGACGGAATGTCACTCATGCTCAACTGCTTTCGTCTTCTGAAGCCGACAGCGCACTGCCGTCGCGCAGGTGCGGCGCCAGCGTGTTGTCGTACATGTTCAGTGCACTGGCGATTGCCATGTGCATGTCGAGGTACTGATAGGTGCCGAGCCGGCCGCCGAACAGAACCTTCCCCGACGCCGTCTCGGCGCGGGCCAGCTCGCGGTAGGCGGTGACCATCGCCCGGTCCTCGGGGGTGTTGATCGGGTAGTAGGGCTCGTCGTCGTCCTTGGCGAACCGACCGTATTCACGCATGATCACGGTCTTGTCGGCGGGGTAGGACCGCTCGGGGTGGAAGTGCCGGAACTCGTGGATCCGGGTGTACGGCACGTCGGCGTCGTTGTAGTTCATGACGGGGGTGCCCTGGAAGTCGCCGGTGTCGAGGACGTCGGTCTCGAAGTCGAGCGTGCGCCAGCCGAGCCGGCCCGCCGAGTAGTCGAAGTAGCGGTCCAGCGGCCCGGTGTAGACGATCGGAGCGTCGGGACTGGCCGACTGGAGTTCGTCGCGGACGTCGAACCAGTCGGTGTCCAGCCGAACCTCGATGCGGTCGTCGGCGGCCATGTTCTCCAGCCAGGCGGTGTAACCGTCGACCGGCAGACCCTCGTAGGTGTCGTTGAAGTAGCGGTTGTCGAAGGTGTACCGCACCGGCAGGCGGGTGATGTTGCTGGCAGGCAGGTTGGTCGGATCGGTCTCCCACTGCTTGGCCGTGTAGTGCTTCATGAACGCCTCGTAGAGCGGGCGCCCGATCAGGCTGATGGCCTTCTCCTCGAAGTTCTGCGCATCCTTGGAGTCGAATTCGGCGGCCTGCTCGGCGATCAGTGCGCGGGCTTCGTCGGGGGTGAAGTACCTGCCGAAGAACTGCGACACCAGGCCGAGGCCCATGGGGAACTGATAGGCCTGCCCGGCGTGCATGGCGTAGACCCGGTGCTGATAACCCGTGAACTCGGTGAACTGCCGCACGTAGTCCCACACCCGCTGGTTGGAGGTGTGAAATAGGTGCGCACCGTACTTGTGGATCTCGATGCCGGTCTGCGGCTCGGGCTCCGAGTAGGCATTGCCGCCGATGTGTGACCGGCGGTCGAGCACGAGCACTCGTTTGTCGAGTTGGGTGGCCACGCGTTCGGCGATCGTCAGGCCGAAGAATCCGGAGCCGACGACTATGAGGTCGAAGCTGGCCTGCGCAGCGACCCGTGAGGTAGGAGCTGTCATCGGCAGCAAGGGTATCCGACGGAGGGGTCCCGACCCGAATGTGTGCTCGGCCGGTCGTCGGGTCGCGGCAGGTCGCAATTCGCTCACGATTCCGCATCGTCACTCTAGACACACCAGTCACAGCCGTACCATCGAACGCGTTGCATCAGTACGCCCGCAGTCCATTTATACGGTCCAAGAAGCCACGGTCCGAGAAAACACGAGGAGACTTCCGTGCCTAACCGTCGTCGACGCAAGCTCTCGACAGCCATGAGCGCAGTCGCCGCCCTGGCCGTTGCAAGTCCAGTTGCAGTTGTCGCACTGTCCGACATGTCCACCACCAACGACGCCGCGCCGCAGCACCGCGAGTTCGTCCAGGCCGCGCTGGTCACCGATCTGCCGAGCGAGCTCCTCGGAGCGCTGTCCCAGGGACTCTCGCAGTTCGGCGTCAACCTGCCGAGTGGGGTCCTGGGCGGTACCGGCGCGCCCTCGGCGGCGACGCTGACCAGCCCGGGGCTCACCAGCCCCGGTCTGACCACGCCCGGTCTGACCACCCCCGGCCTCACGACCCCCGGCCTGACCACCCCCGGCCTCACGACACCCGGTCTGACCACACCCGGTCTGACCACCCCCGGCCTGACCACGCCAGGGCTCACGACCCCGGGCCTCACGACGCCAGGGCTGACCGACGCCGGTCTGACGAATCCCGCCCTGACCAGCCCCACCGCCACGGTGCCGGGGCTGACCACGCCCGGGTTGACCACGCCGGGGTTGACCACACCGGCCGCCAACACCGGCCTCGGCCTCGGGGTTCCCGGCGCGGGCGAGGTCCCGATCGCCGATCCGATCGGCCTGGACCCGACCTCGGGCACCTACCCGATCCTTGGTGGCGATCCGTCGCTCGGCCTCGGCGCACCCGCGGCCAGCAGCGGCAGTGGCGGATTGCTCGGCGACCTCAACAGCGCCGCCGAGAGCCTCGGCGCCGGACAGGCCATCGACCTGCTCAAGGGCATGGTGATGCCCATGATCACCGGAGCCATCCAGAAGAGCGCGGCAGCAGCGGTACCCGCCGCGGCCGCCGCACCGGCGGCCCTTCCCGCCGCCTAGGTCCTGCGACGAAACGGCACCGCAGAAGCCATCGGAACATCCGACGGGGCTCTGCGGTGCCGTTGCGCGCGACTCGTACCCTCGCCACGCCGTGTCGAAACACTGGTAACACCTGACACATACGTAACATCGGGCCGTGTCGTGTCGCCGCCAACTTCCGTCGCTGCTGTTCTCTGCAGTCGCAGCGACCGCGGTCATGATGCCGCTGGCCATGTACGGCCTGCCCGGTGACGCCCACCAAACACCGCTGGCCACCGCACCCCTGATCGTCGAGCGACCCCTGACCGGCGTCGGCGGCGGGGAGACCGTCCGGGAACTGCACCAGAACACCCCGTTCGCCATGGTCGCGCTCACCGCCGACGACCTGAGTGGAACCTCGGCCAGCGTGCGCGCCAAGAGAGCCGACGGCTCCTGGGGACCCTGGTACCAGGCCGAGAACCTCGAGGGCGTCGGCCCCGACGGCGGCGGAGTGAAGGGCACCGACCCCGTCTTCGTCGGCCACACCACCGACGTCCAAATCAAGGTCGACCGCGCCATGCCGGCCACGCCGGTCGTCGGCCCCTCCCCCACGTCGACGCCGGACCTCGGCTACGTCCCCGCCAACGCCGAACGACCGCTCGGCCAGGACCTCAAGGCCGTGCTGATCAGCCCGCCGCAGGCACCGGTCGACATCTCGTCGATCCCTCCGGAGGCCGCGACCCCGCCCGGGGTACCCCCCGCGATCATCGGGCGCGCCCAATGGGGCGCCAACGAATCGGAACTGTGCGGAAAGCCCGTGTACGACAACGGGGTTCGCGCCGGCATCGTCCACCACACCGCGGGCAGCAACGAGTACGCACCAGAAGACTCGGCCGGCATCGTCCGTTCCATCTTCGAATACCACACCCGCACTCTCGGCTGGTGCGACATCGCCTACAACGCCTTGGTCGACAAGTACGGCCAGGTGTTCGAGGGCCGCGCCGGCGGGATGGACCGGCCCGTCGAGGGTGCGCACACCGGTGGCTTCAACACCGACACCTGGGGCGTGGCCATGCTCGGCAACTTCGACCTGGTGCCGCCGACGCCCATCCAGCTGCGCACCACCGGCCGTCTCCTGGGCTGGCGCCTGGGCCTCGACCACGTCGACCCGCTGGGATCGGTCACCTTGACCTCCGCGGGCGGCTCGTTCACCAAGTTCCCCGGCGGCACCCCGGTCACGCTGCCCACGATCTTCACCCACCGCGACGTCGGCAACACCGACTGCCCGGGGAACGCCGCCTACGCGGCCATGCCACTGCTGCGCGACACCGCCGCCCACTTCAACACCCCCATCGGGCCCCGCGACCTCGCCGACACCCTGCGCGGCGGAGCCATCTACGGAAAGTGGGCGCAGATGGGCGGCGAGGCCAGCCCGCTGGGCGCGCCGCAGACACCCGAGACACCCGGCGACGGCGAGTCGCGCTACGTGACGTTCGACAAGGGCGCCCTGTACTGGTCACCCGACACCGGCGCCGAACCCGTCACCGGTTCGATCTACGAGGCCTGGGGCACGCTCGGCTTCGAACGCGGCGCGCTGGGGTTGCCGACCAGCGGCGAGATTCAAGAACCGCAGTGGATCGTGCAGAACTTTCAGCACGGCACGCTGAACTTCGACCGCGAGCACGGCACCGTCATCCGCGTCATCGACGGCGTCGAGCTGAACATCCCCCTCGACCAGGGTGACGCTCCCGTCCAGTTGGAGCGCTTCACCCCCATCGGCAAGAAGGCCTGAGCCCTACAGCCACCACCGCTCGAGGACGCGCGCCAACCCGTCGTCGGTGTTCGGCGTGGTGACCTCGTCGGCTGCCGCCTTCGCCTCGGGGTGGGCGTTGCCCATCGCGACGCCGAGCCCCGCCCAGAGCAGCATCGGAATGTCGTTGGGCATGTCCCCGAACGTGACGACGTCCTCGGCCATGATCCCCAGCGGGGTGGCGACCTCCGCGACCCCGGTCGCCTTGCTGATGCCGAGCGGCACCACTTCGATCAGGCCGTTGTTGGTCGAGTACGTCAGATCGCCCTGCAGACCGACGTGCGGGGCCAACGCCGCCGCCATGTCGGCGCTCTGGGCACCCGCCTTGCGGATCAGCAGTTTGACGGCAGGCGCGTCGAGGACGTCGGAGAGCGAGACCTCGGTGTTGTCGGGGTTGAGCCACGCGTGCTCGTACCCCGGTGAACTCAAGAACTGCGGCGTCGCCGCGTCGTGGGCGCTGCGGCCGACGCGCTCCACCGCGAGTCCGGCACCGGGGATGACGCGGGTCGCCACCTCGGCGAGCTCCCGCAACACGTCGACCGACAACGTCCTGGCCCACAGAATGTGGTCGGCCGCGGCGTCGTACAAGACCGCCCCGTTGGCGCAGACCGCCATGGGCGCAAAGCCCAACTCCTCCACGACCGGGGAGATCCAGCGCGGCGGACGGCCGGTCGCGAGGACGAACTGGGTGCCCGCGTCGACGGCGGTCAGCACGGCTGCCTTGGTGCGCGGCGTGACCCGCTCGTGCTCGTCGAGCAGGGTGCCGTCGACGTCGGTGGCGATGAGAAGTGGCAGCACTACTGGTTCCCCGAGTCCCGTCGAGCGCGTTCGGCAAGCTCGGCTTCTTCGCGCACTATCGCCTCTTCCATGGTCGGGGCGCCTCCACCGAGGCGGTGAGGCACCCAGTAAGCGCCCTCGGGATGATCGTAGGACTGCTGCACCTGGTGCAGCAGTTCGGCCATCCCCGCGCGGAGGTCGCGCAGCAACTCGTCGGAGGTCCCGGTCGGCAGCAACGGCGGCCCCGCGGCGACCACGACCGGGATCTTCTTGCGCCCCAGGTTTCGCGGATGGTCCTTGGTCCAGACGCGATGCGCACCCCAGACGATCAGCGGGACGATCGGCACCTGAGCCTCCAGCGCCATCCGCGTCGCCCCGGTCTTGAAGTCCTTGAGCTCGAAGCTGCGGCTGATGGTCGCCTCCGGGTACACGCCGACGAGCTCGCCCTCCCTCAGGCGGGCGACGGCAACCGCGTACGCACCCGCGCCCGCCCGGCGATCCACCGGGATGGTCCTGGTATGCCTGATCAGGAAGTCGACGACCTTCACGCGCTGCATCTCGGCCTTGATCATGAAGCGCAGCCGGCGCCGACGGTGCATGACGCCGAGCGCCGCGGGCAGCCAGTCGAGGTAACCGGTGTGGTTGATCGCGATCACCGCGCCACCCTCGGACGGAATGTTCTGCAAGCCCCGGTAGGTGATCCGCGTACCGGTGACTCGCACGGCGGTCGTGGCCGCGATCTCCAAGGTTCGGAAGACCGGCTCCATCGTGCTAGTCCGTGGACTCGTTTCGTCGGGCGCGCCTCGCCGCCTTCTCGGCAGCCTCGTCCGCGTCCATCTGATTGGCCTCGGCGAGTGTCGGTGCGCCGCCGCCCATCCGGTGCGGAACCCAGTACTCGCCGGCCGGGTGGTGACCGTAGCTGGTCTGCACCTGCTCGAGGAGGTGCTGCATGCGCGAGTGCAGCAGCGCCGTCAGCTCGGCGGGAGGGAACGTCGGCATGATCGGTTCGCCGACGGCGATCGAGATGGGCACCTTGGGCCGTCGCATGTTCTTGGGGTGGCCCTTGGTCCAGACGCGCTGGGCGCCCCAGACGATGTGCGGGACGATCGGCACGTCGGCGGCGATGGCCATGCGCGCCGCACCCGACTTGAACTCCTTGATCTCGAAGCTTCTGCTGATCGTCGCCTCCGGGTAGACGCCGACGAGCTCGCCCTCCTTGAGCCGCTGACACGCCTCGGCGAACGACGCCGCCCCGCTGTCGCGGTCCACCGGGATGTGGCGCAGGCTCCGCATGATCGGGCCGGAGACCTTGCTGTCGAACACTTCTCGCTTGGCCATGAAGCGCACCTTGCGGCCGAGGCCCTGCTTGAAGGCGGGCAGGCCGGCGAAGGTGAAGTCGAAGTAGCTGGTGTGGTTGATCGCGACCACGGCACCGCCGGTGGTCGGCAGGTTCTCCACGCCGGTGACGGTGAACTTCAACCCCTGTAGCCGCCATACGCAGCGGGCGAGGGTGATGACAGTTCCGTATACCGGTTCCACGACAGTCAGCCTAGTGCCGAGGCAATGGCATGGTGTGAACCGTGTCATTCCCGAGTGGCTCCATCGCCGTGCCCGACGTCGTCGTGCGCATCGCCGAGGGTCGGCCGGTGGCGCCGGCCTGGGTGAACGAACTGGGCGGCGTGACCTTCTCGATCGCCGGGGACGCATTCGTCAAGGTGTATCCCGCCGAGCACGCCGCGCTGCTGATCGCCGAGGCAGACCGACTGCGTTGGGCCGCCGGCTTCACCGCCGTTCCCCGCGTGCTGTCCACGGGGCCGGGCTGGCTGCACACCGCAGCGCTGCCTGGCCGATCGGCCGTCGACCCGCACTGGGCCGGGCGACCGGCGGAGGCCGCCCGAGCGATCGGCAGCGGTCTTCGCCGACTCCACGATGCGCTCCCCGTTGACGGGTGCCCGTTCGACAGGCCGTCGTGGGTGCCCGCCGACGCGCCCGCAGCCGACCGGCTGGTGGTCTGTCACGGCGACGCGTGTGCCCCCAACAGCTTGATCGGCGACGACGGTCGCTGCAGCGGGCACGTCGACCTTGGCGACCTCGGTGTCGCGGACCGATGGGCCGACCTGGCGATCGCGACGATGTCGCTGGCCTGGAACTACCCGTCCGCCGACGAGACGGCGCTGCTCGAGGCCTATGGAGTCGCCCCCGACCGCGAGCGAATCGCCTACTACCGGGATCGCTGGGACCAGTGGTCCGAGCCGCACCGGTAGGATCGGCGGTACGCAAACCCCGCAGGGAAGGCAATACGTGCAGGTCACAAGCGTCGGACACGCAGGCTTCCGCATCGACACCAACGCCGGAAGCATCCTCTGCGACCCCTGGGTGAACCCCGCGTACTTCGCGTCGTGGTTCCCGTTCCCGGACAACAGCGGCCTGGACTGGGACGCGCTCGGCGACGTGGACTACCTCTACGTCAGCCATCTGCACAAGGACCACTTCGATCCCGAGCACCTGGCGACCCACGTCAACAAGGACGCCGTGGTCCTGCTGCCCGACTATCCCGTGCCGGACCTGCGTCGCGCGCTGGAGGCTCTCGGCTTTCACCGATTCTTCGAGACCACCGACTCGACCAAACACCGGGTGAGCGGCCCCAAGGGCGACCTCGACGTGATGATCATCGCCCTGCGCGCCCCGGCCGACGGCCCCATCGGCGACTCCGGACTGGTGGTCTCCGACGGCGAGACCGTCGCGTTCAACATGAACGACGCCAGGCCCGTCGACCTCGACGTCCTCGAATCCGAATTCGGGCACGTGGACGTGCACATGCTGCAGTACTCGGGTGCCATTTGGTACCCGATGGTCTACGACATGCCAGCCAGGGCCAAGGAAGCATTCGGCATCCAGAAGCGTCAGCGTCAGATGGACCGCTGCCGGCAGTACATCGCCCAGGTCGGCGCCACCTGGGTGGTTCCGTCTGCCGGGCCGCCCTGCTTCCTGGACTCCGACCTGCGCGACCTCAACGACGACCACGGCGACCCGGCCAACATCTTTCCCGACCAGGTCGTCTTCCTCGACCAGATGCGCACCCACGGCCACGACCGCGGGCTCTTGATGATCCCGGGCACCGCCGCGGACTTCACCGGCTCCGCACTGAATTCGTTGACCCATCCCGTGGACGACCCCGAGACGATCTTCACGGACGGCAAGGCCGACTACATCGAGGCGTACGCACAACGGATGGCGCCGGTGTTGGCCGCCGCCAAGGCCAGCTGGGCACCCGCCGAGGGCGATCCGCTCCTGGAGCCGCTGCGCGCGAAGTTCGAGCCGATCATGTTGCAGAGCGACCAGATCTGCGACGGCATCGGCTACCCGGTCGAGCTTCGCATGGGATCGGAACTGGTCGTGCTGGACTTTCCGAAACGCACCGTGCGCGAACCGATTGCGGACGAGAAGTTCCGTTACGGCTTCGAGATCGCCCCCGAGTTGGTGCGGACGGTGCTGCGCGACGACGAGCCGGACTGGGTCAACACCGTCTTCCTGTCCACCCGTTTCCGGGCGTGGCGCGTCGGCGGGTACAACGAGTACCTGTACACGTTCTTCAAGTGCCTGACCGACGAGCGCATCGCCTACGCGGACGGCTGGTTTGCCGAAGCGCACGACGACTCGGCGTCGATCACGTTGGACGGCTGGGAGATTCAGCGTCGGTGTCCACACCTGAAGGCCGATCTGTCGAAGTTCGGCGTCGTCGACGGCACCACGCTGACCTGCAACCTGCACGGTTGGTCGTGGAACCTGACCAACGGCCGGTGTCTGACGTCGAAGGGACACGAGCTCCGGAGCGCCAAGGCGTGACCACCGGTCCGAGCTACGACGACGGTCTCGTCCTGCTGGATCGCCACGCCATCACGTTGCGCCGCTACCACTTTCCCTCGGGCACCTCGAAGGTGATCCCGCTGCGGACGGTTCGCGGATACCGCACCGAGCCGCTGGGGTTGGTGCTCAACCGCTTTCGCATCTGGGGCAGTTCGGACCTGCGTCGCTGGCTTCCCCTGGACGTCTGGCGGCCGATCAAGTCGACGCTGGTGACTCTCGACGTGCCGGGCACCCGCCCCAGCCCCGCCTTCACCCCGTTGCGCGCCAACGAGTTCACCGCGGTGCTCGACCAGCTGCTGGAGCGTTAGGCCCGCTGGGCGGCCACCCTGGCCCGCTCCCTCATCGAGGCCACCACCCCGCCGTCGTTGAGGATGTCGGTCCCGGTGAGGTAACCGGCCCTGTCGCCGGCGCAGAAGGCAAAGAGCTCGGCCATCTCCTCGGCGTTGCCCCAGCGCGGCACCTTGAAGTCTGCGACGATCGCGCCCGCACCGTTGCGCTCCTCGAGCTTGCCCATCTCCGTGTCCACCGAACCCGGCGAGACCGACACGATGCGCTGGCCGCGTCCGTTGAACCGCTCGGCCTGAGACGCGCTATACCACCTGACGAAGCTCTTGCTCACCGCGTAGGCGAACGCCGACCGCGAGGCCTCGGGCATCGCGTCGCACGCCGAGCCCAGGGCTGCCATGAAGGCGTCCTCGTCGTGCAGGGCGAGCGGGAACGCCGCCGTGGGGACGAGTTCCTCGGGGACCAGGTACGCCGCCATCGAGGCCACGTTGACGATCGCCGCCCCCTCGGGCGCCGCCGCGTGAAAGGCCTCACCGACGCGAAGCGTGCCGATCGCGTTGGTCCTCGTCACGTACTCGGCGTCGCCCATGCTGGGGCTGACGCCGGCGGCGTGGATCACCGAGACCAGCTTCCCCAGACCCGTTGCGGTATGGAACATTTCGGTCACCGCCGCCCGGTCGGTGACATCACAGTTCACCGCCGTCACCGCGACGCCGAGACCTTCGAGCGTGTCGGCCGCACGCTCGAGTCGGTCCTGTCGGACGTCACACAGCACGATCGCGTGCTCGCGCCCCACGATCCTGGCCGTGTCCAGACCCATGCCGCCGGCACCGCCGGTGACCACCGCCACCCGGCTCGGGTGCGTCAACGCTTCTCCCGCAGCACCGTCGCCTCGAGCAGCCGCTGCACCTGGCGGGTCGCGGCCTTCTCCACCGTCGATAACACCCGGCGGCCCGCGCTCGGCGAAGGACCCGACCGCACCGACACGACGTCGCCGACCCGGATCAGCCCATGGCGCGTCACGTCGGCGTAGACGCCGAGGAAGCGGTTGGTTCGGTCGGCGAGTTGGCGGGTGACGGCACGATCCAGCCCAAGCCCCGGCTGCGGCCTGGTGGGGACGACGCAGCGGATGGTCGGGATCGTGACCCGCAAAGTGGCCGAACCGATCTCGAGGTCGCCGCCCGCCCAGGCCGTCTCGGGGAAGTCCGCATCCGACTGACCGACGTCGACCAGGACGTTGGGCCGGAACCGCCGCACGTCGTAGGCGTCGGCGGTCGCCGACAACGACGCCAAACTCGTCGAGCTCATCAGATGCACGGGCGCCAGGTCGACGAAGGTGCCTGGCGGTGTCGAGAACCTGGCCAGAGTGATGATGTCCTTGGTGCTGAACACCGACGTGTCCGGCAAGGCCTCCGCGTCGTCGAGCCCGAAGTCCTTGCGCACCTGCGCTTCGCGGAAGTTCGCCAGCGAGTCCGCCATCGTCATCCGGTGCTGGCTGGTGTCGTCGACCGGGGGCAGCGCGACCAGTCGCAGCTCGCGGCCGACCAGCTCGGACAGCAGCCCGTGCACCGCGTCGTCGGAACTCGAACACTCGGTGCCGTCCGGGAACGTGACGGTCACCTCTGGCACGTTGCCAGGCCCTGCATCGGGCCCCGGTTCGGACCCGTAGGCAGCCGAACACCCCAACAGCTTCGGCACTCGCCGCGCTGACGCGGTGACGCCGTTCTCGAGGTCGCGGACCGCCCACAGCCGGTCGGCGTGCACACCGCGTCGGTCGACGCGCACCTCGTCAACCCGGTGGCCGCCCATGGACTTCACCGGGAACCGCCACAGTTGGGACACCACGACGTCGGACATCGGTCCTCCTAGCGAGACGAAACCAGCTGTCGCAACTCCGAATACACCTCGGACTCGGTGTCGTACACCCGCACGATCGCCTCGTCACCCGGCTGCAGGAAGGTCGACTCGCCGAGCTTCGTGTAGCGAGTCGCACCGATGCCGATCAACACCTTGGACGGATGCCCGGAGGCGACCATCATCGCCCCCACGTCCTCCAATGGTGTTTCGGCAGAACCCCTTTGGTTGGCCAGCCGCTCGGTGACCCAGTCGAGGAGCACCTCGCCGTAGTACGAGTAACCCAGCAGCGGGCTGTCGACGCCGTAGCCGTGCTCGTTGCCGTCGGCGGTGCGCAGGTCGCACACCAGGCGCAGGGTCGCCGTCGGGCCGTCGGGCGTCAGGTCGCCGACGTCGAAGAACTGTGCGGCCACGCCCTTGGAGGCAGGCCCCCAGTTCTTCTTGTGGCTGATCTTCAGGGCGCCCGGCCGGCGGATCGAGCAGTCGTTGAACGCTCCGAGGGCGAACGGCTGCAGCGACACCACGGTGTCGCCCTGCCACGTCACGTGGCAGGCAAGGCCCACCTCCGGTTCGATCTGGAGGTTGAGCGGGGTGTCGCTCTGGGGCAGCAGGATGCTGTCGTGCGAGAGTGGGAACTCACCGAGAACACCGTCGGAACCTGGTGCGTACCAAGGGAAGATGCCCTTCGGCGCCTCCCCTTCGCTGGACACGTTCACGAAGTCGGCGGCCTCGCCCGCCTGCTCGAGGTGCCCGGCGAAGTTTCCGGCCACCCCGAACCCGAACCACGAACGCATGTCCTCGAGGTCGAGGTCGACCGTCTTGAGATCCGTCACTGTGTCTTCACGGCGTGAGCACCGACCTTCCGACGTAGGGCACCAATGCCTCCGGGACCCGGACGCTGCCGTCCGGCTGCTGGTGATTCTCCAGGATGGCGACGAGCCAGCGGGTCGTTCCGAGCGTTCCGTTCAGCGTCGCGGCGATCTGCGGCTTGCCGTTCTCGTCGCGATAGCGGGTGGCCAGGCGCCGCGCCTGGAAGGTGGAGCAGTTCGACGTCGAGGTCAGCTCGCGGTAGGTCTTCTGCGAGGGCACCCAGGCCTCGCAGTCGAACTTGCGGGCCGCCGACGAGCCGAGGTCACCCGCGGCCGTGTCGATCACCCGGTAGGGCACCTCGATCAGGGCCAGCATCCGACGCTCGAGGTCCAGCAGGCGCTGATGCTCGGCTTCGGCGTCCTCGGGCTTGCAGTAGACGAAGGCCTCGACCTTGTCGAACTGGTGCACGCGGATGATCCCGCGAGTGTCCTTGCCATAGCTGCCCGCTTCGCGGCGGAAGCACGACGACCAGCCCGCATAGCGGCGCGGCCCTTCGGAGAGGTCGACGATCTCGTCGGCGTGGTAGCCGGCGAGCGGCACCTCCGACGTCCCGACCAGGTACAGGTCGTCGGCTTCGAGGTGGTAGATCTCATCGGCGTGGGCGCCGAGGAAGCCGGTTCCGGACATCACCTCGGGACGCACCAGGACGGGCGGGATGACGAGGGTGTGCTGGTTCTCGGTGGCGAGCTTGACCGCGAGTTGCATGACCCCGAGCTGCAGCAGCGCGCCGTACCCGGTCAGGAAGTAGAAGCGCGAGCCGGACACCTTGGCCCCGCGCTCCATGTCCAGCAGGCCCAGCGACTCGCCGAGTTCCAGGTGATCCTTCGGATCGGCGATGCTCGGCGGTTCGCCGACCACGTCGACGACCACGTAGTCGCTTTCACCGCCGGCCGGGACCCCGTCGAGGATGACGTTGGAGATGGCCATGTGGGCCGCCGTGAAGGCGGTCTCGGCGGCGGCCTGCTCCACCTCGGCGGCCTTGACCGCCTCGGCGAGTTCCTTGGCGCGCGCCAACAGCGCCGGACGATCGTCGGCGGAAGCCGCCCCGACGGCCTTGCTGGCCGCCTTCTGCTCGGCCCGAAGATCGTCGGCGGCGGAGATCGACGAACGCCTCGTCGCATCGGCAGCGAGCAACACGTCGACGAGGGCGGGATCCTCACCCCGCGCCCGTTGCGACGCGCGGACCCGATCGGGATCTTCACGTAGCAGCTTCAGGTCGATCACGGAGGAAACCCTACGTTTGACGGCCCGCCATGGCGACGCCGGGGCACAACCACATAACGTTACAACTGCATCTCTTGTCACACGACTTGGCTCGCCTGTCACAATGGACCAGATGTTGGATGCACCCCACGACGCCGAGCAGAGCGCAGACGAGGCCGCCCCGCCGTCGCGCCGCCCGGCGTGGTGGCAGAGCCTTCAGGCCGAGTCGACGCGACGCGCGCTGCTGCTGACCGCACTCGGCGGCCTTCTGATCGCCGGCGTCATCACCGCGATCCCCGGCGGCGGACACGGCGGGCTCCCCGTCGGGCTCAACGCGGGCGCGACGGCGCTCGGCGGCGGCCCGCGCGGCAACGCGACCTTCGACCACGCCGTCCGTGGAACCTGCCTGAACTGGCCCGAACAGGTTCCCGACGCCGCGCAAATCGTGGACTGCAAGGACGAACACCGCTTCGAAGTCGCCGACCGGATCGACATGCGGACGTTCCCCGGCACCGAATACGGTCCCGACGCCGCCCCGCCGTCCGAGGCGCGCATCAGGCAGATCAGCCAGGAACAGTGCCAGGCCGCGGCGCGGCAGTACCTCGGGGCGAAGTACGACCCCAACGGCCGGTTCAGCGTCAGCCTCGTCTGGTCCGGCGACAAGGCGTGGCGGCAGGCCGACGAACGCCGCATGCTGTGCGGTTTGCAGTTGGCCGGCCCCGACGGCCACCAACTGGCGTTTTCGGGCAAGGTGGCCGACGTCGACCAGTCGAAGGTGTGGCCCGCCGGAACGTGTCTCGGCATCGATCCGGCCACCAATCAACCCACCGACATTCCCACCGACTGCGCCAAGCCGCACGCCATGGAGGTGACCGGCTCGGTGAACCTGGCCGAGAAGTTCCCCGGCCCCGTGCCACCGGACGGAGACCAGGACCAGTTCGTCAAGGATTCGTGCACGCGGATGACCGACGCCTACCTGGCTCCGGTCGCGCTGCGGAAGACCACCCTCACCCTCATCTACAGCACGATTTCGTTGCCGAGCTGGGCCGCCGGAAGCAAGCAGGTGTCCTGCAGCATCGGCGCGACCCTCGGCAACGGCGGATGGTCGACGCTGCTGAACAGCGCCAAGGGACCGTTGCTCATCAACGGTCAGCCTCCGGTCGCGGTGCCCGACATCCCGGAGGAGCGGTTGGACCTGCCGCCGATCCCGCTGCCGTCGGTGGACACCTCGTCGCAGACGTCGTCGCAGATCGACCTCAGCGACCAGAGCGGCTCGAGCAGCTCGAGCAGCAGTTCGGGGAACCAGGGCAACGACCACCTGCCCAATCAGCAGCAGGCCACGCCCACGCAGACGCAGAGCACCCAGACCGGGAGCGCGACGTCGCCGACGTCCGGCGCTCCGGTCCCGCCGCAGGGCAACACGTTCCTCAACGGTCCGCCGCCTGCGCCCGGACCGCAGGGCGACGGCGGTCTGCCGCCGCAGGACGGACCCGCGCTGCCGCCGCCACCGGCGGGGGATCCCGCCGCGCCGCCCCCGCCCGCCGGGGAGCCCGTACCCGTGGTTCCGGTCGTCCCGGGTCCGCCGCCCGGCCAGTAGCCGTCATGTCCGTCCGGATGAGCTCGGACCGGTTCGACGAGCTGGTGTCCGACGCGCTCGACGAGATCCCGCCGGCGCTCGCGAAGGCGATCGACAACGTCGTCGTCCTGGTCGAGGACCGGCACCCGGAGGAGCCCGACCTGCTGGGGCTGTACGAGGGCATCGCACTGACCGAGCGCGACTCGACGTACTTCGGCTCGCTGCCCGACACCATCACGATCTACCGCGAGGCGTTGCTCGACATCTGCGACAGCGAAGGCGACGTGGTCGACGAGGTGACCGTGACCGTGATCCACGAGATTGCCCACCACTTCGGCATCGACGACGATCGGCTGCACGAACTCGGTTGGGCCTGAACCACTTCGGGCGCGTTGACTGGGCTTCGTCGGTGGGCGGTGCTAGAACTAAGACATGTCCGATGTCTGTCGCGAGTGCCGGGAGGACCTCGAACACTGCCACGGCACCCTCGTGCACCACGCCTCGTTCCACGTCGAGTGCACCGAGGACTGCGCCACCCCCGACGGTCTGCACTCCTTCAGCATCGATTGCGAAGCGGTCGGGTGCACGTGCGCGGTGGTCGTCGTCGCCTCCGCGGCATCCTGACCTCGGTCAGCCCATCGGGTCGGCGCTGTGCGCCACGTCCTCGACCGGATGCTCGACCGGCTCGAACGGCGGCGTGTGCGGCCCCCATTGCAGGCAGCTCCACCGACCTTCGGTGATGGGGCTCAGGACCACGCACTCGGTGTTGGCGAGGTGGTGTTCGATGGCGAAGCCCGGGTCGACGCCCGACAGCGCGGTGCCCACCAGGCGGATGGCGGCGCCGTGGCTGACCACCACGACGTCACCCACCCAGGCGTGGTCGTCGAGGAAGCGCATGCGCAGCTGGGACACCACCGGCAGGTAGCGGTCCAGCACCTGCTGGGCACTTTCGCCGCCGGGCATGGGGACGTCGAGCTCGCCGTTCTGCCACAACCGGTAGACGGCGTTGAATTCCTCGTGGGCCTCGTCGTCGCTACGGTCCTCGAGGTCACCGGCGTCCACCTCGTGGATGCCGTCCAACTCGACCGCGTTCAGGCCGAGGTATTCGCCGATCTCCGCAGCCGTCTCGACCGCGCGTAGCGCTGTGGAGTGCGCCAACAGCCCGACGGGATGCTCGAGGGAACGACCGAATGCCTGCGCCTGCTGGTGGCCCAGATCGGTGAGCGCGGCACCGGGCGGCCGGGTGTCGAGCCGCCGGGCGACGTTGCCGTGCGACTGTCCGTGACGTACCAATATCAGTCGACCGGTCATCGGGCGCGCCCCTCTCGAAGTGCGGCCAACCAGCCGGATGCCTCGTCGGTGACCGGTGGTGTCGCACCGACGGCGGTGCCTGTCGACCATGAACCCAGATATCTCACGTCTGCACAACGTCTGTGGAGCGCGCGAAGTGCCTCGGCCACCGGATCGTCGTCGATGTGTCCGACGCAGTCCAGGAAGAAGAAGTACGTACCCAATTCGACTCGAGTGGGCCGTGATTCGATGCGGGTCAGGTCGATGTCGCGGATCGCGAGCTCGGTCATCGCGGCGACCAGTGCGCCCGGCACGTTGTCCAGCCGCAACACGACCGACGTGCGGTCCGCGCCGGTGCGCGCCGGCGGCGGTCCCGGCGGGCCGACGAGGACGAATCTGGTCCTGGCATTCGGTTCGTCGACCACCCCGTCGGCCAGCGTGGCCAGTCCGAGCCGCTCCGCGGCGAGTGCGGTGCTGACGCCTGCGTCGGCCCGGCCGTCGGCGACGTCGTGCGCTGCGGCGGCGTTCGACGTGGTGAGCACCGTGTGGGCGGCGGGTAGGTGCGCCGCCAGCCACCGCTTGACCTGCGCCTCGGCGACGGGGAAGGCGGCGACGGTCTGCACGGCGGAGGCGGGGGTGCCCGGGCGGACGGCGATGCTGAACGCGACGTCGAGGGTGTGTTCGGCGAAGATCTGCAGCGGCGTGCCCGCGGCGAGGCTGTCCATCGTCGGTACCACCGAGCCCTCGATGGAACTCTCGATTGGTGCGCAGGCGTAGTCGGCGGCCCCGCTGCGGACGGCGGCCAACGCGCCGTCGGCGCTGTCGCACGTCACCGGGACGACCGGAGACGAGTCGGGGATGGCGCCGGCGTCGGCCATCTGCAACAACGCCGCCTCGGTGAAGGTCCCCTGTGGGCCCAGATAGGCGACGCGTGGCACGGGTCAACCCTATCGGCAGCCGGCCCGCCCCACGGCGAACCGCGTCGCGAGCACTTGCACCATTCGGTGAGGCTAGCCTAAGTTAGGGTTACCTCATCCGATGGAAGGCAGGCGCGATGATCGGCGACGCGACGACAGGAACGGCCCTGGTGGCACCCACGACGGCCGAACGGATCCGCAGCGCGTGCGCTCGCGGCGGCAGCGCAATCCTGGCCGCGGAGGGCACCGATCCCTCCCCCACGCCGGTGCACCACCTGCTCGACGACGGGTCGTTCGCGATCATGGTGCCCTCCGGGGGACCGCTCGCCGCGTTGACCGTCACGGCCGGCGCCGCGGGCATTCAGGCGGTCCTCGAGATGACCGACTACGCGCCGCTGCCCCTACGCGAACCGGTGCGTTCACTGGTGTGGATCAGCGGCCGGTTGTTTCACGTACCGCCGCCCGGTTTGGCGGGACTGCTCGACCTGATCGCGGAGAAGAACCCCAATCCTGCTCTCCTGCAAGTGAACACCGATTCACTCGAAGCCGGTGACGGCGACACCCCGTACACCCTGGTGCGGCTGGAGATCGACTCCGTCGTGGTGGCCGACTCGACTGGGGCCGAGTCCGTCGGCGTCGGCGCCCTGCTCGACGCCCAGCCAGATCCGTTCTGCGCCATGGAGTCGGGCTGGCTGCAGCATCTCGAGTCGGCTCATCGCGAGGTGGTCGACAGGTTGGCCAACCGGCTGCCGATCCCGCTGCGGCGCGGCCACGTCCGGCCACTCGGGCTCGACCGCTACGGCGTGCAGTTGCGCGTCGAGGCCGAGGACGGCGACCACGACGTGCGGCTGCCGTTCGCGAAGCCGGTCGACGACGTGACCGGGCTCAGCCAGGCCATCCGGATCCTGATGGGTTGCCCGTTCCTGAACGGACTGCGCGCCCGCCGCATCTGACGTCGCCGCGAACCGCGGTCAGGCTGGACGGCTACCGTAGCTCCGGTGACGGGCCCGACTGACGACCTTCTGCCAGACCCCCGCCCCCGGGCGATTCGCCTCGAGATCGCCGTCGTCCTTGCCGTCACGTTCGGACTCTCCGCCTATACGGCCTTCGTCAGCCTGACCGAGGCCGTCCTGCTCGGACTCTCCGGGCAGAAGGTGACACTCAACCGCAAGCTGTCGCCGATCGACCTGATCAACCTGGCGCTCAACCTCGCCTCGGTCTTCCAGCTGATCGCCTGGGGACTTCTTGGCCTCTATCTGTTGTGGCGCAGCGGTTTTGGGCCCAGCCGCATCGGTCTCGGCCGGTTCCGCTGGCGTCCGGACCTACTGGGCGGCCTCGGTCTCGCGGCACTCATCGGCATTCCCGGTCTGGGCCTCTACGTCGCGGGCCGCGCGCTGGGCATCGGGGTTGCGGTCGTGCCGTCCGAACTCGGCGACACGTGGTGGCGCATCCCCGTCCTGCTCGCGGTGGCCTTCGCCAACGGCTGGGCCGAAGAGGTCATCGTCGTCGCGTTCCTCATGACGCGGCTGCGCCAACTCGGCATGTCTCCGGTGGCCGTCCTGGTGGCGTCCAGCCTGCTGCGCGGCGCCTACCACCTGTACCAGGGCTTCGGCGCAGGTCTCGGGAACGTCGCGATGGGCCTGATCTTCGGCTACGTGTGGCGGCGCACCGGACGGCTCTGGCCGCTGGTCGTGGCGCACGGCCTCATCGACGCCGTCGCCTACGTCGGCTACGCACTGCTCGCCGGGCACCTGGGCTGGCTCGACGTCAGGCCCTGACCACGGGCATCGCCGGCACGTACATTCAGACGCGTGAGCGACAACCGGCCGCCCGATCCGCGGCGTCCCCGGCCACCGGTGGAGGCGTCGCAGGTCATCCGGCGCGACCCCAATTACCGGCCCCCGCCGGTACCGCCGCGGCGGCCAGCCGACGCCACCCAACCCATCGCCCCACCGCGGAGCGCTCCTCCTCCTCCACCACCACCGCCGCCGCCGCCGCCGCCGAGGTACCGTCCCGCACCCCCACCGGCGCGGCGACCTCCCCCACCGCGTCGGCCCCCGCCGACGGCTCCGCCACCTGCGGCCCGCGCACCCAAGCCCAAGCGCAAGCGGCACTGGGGCCGCATCCTGATGACGGTCGTCCTGCTCGCCGTCGCGGCGACGATCGGCACCGCCGTGTGGGTCGACACGTCGCTCCATCGCGTGCCCGCGCTCGCGGCACTGCCGGACCGCCCACCCGCCGACAGCGGAACCACCTGGCTGTTGGTCGGCTCGGACAGCCGGCAGGGCCTCACCGACGAGCAGCAGGCCGAGCTCGCCACCGGAGGTGACCTCGGCAACGGCCGGACCGACACGATCTTGCTGGTCCACGTGCCAGGCCTGGGGTCGAACGTCCCCACCACGATGGTGTCGATCCCGCGCGACTCCTACCTGCCGATCCCCGGGTTCGGCGAGGACAAGGTCAACGCCGCGTTCGCGCTGGGCGGGGCCCCGCTGCTGGCGCAGACCGTGGAGCAGGCCACCGGACTGCGGCTGGACCGCTACGCCGAGATCGGGTTCGACGGGTTCGCCACCATGGTCGACGCCGTCGGCGGCGTCACGATGTGCCCGTCGGAGCCGATCGACGATCCGCTCGCCGGCATCGACCTGGCCGCCGGGTGCCAGGAACTCGACGGTCGGAGCGCGCTCGGATACGTCCGCTCGCGGGCGACGCCGCGCGCCGACCTCGACCGCATGACCCACCAGCGGGAGTTCATGGCGGCGCTGATGCAACGGGCCACCAGTCCGGCCGTTCTGCTGAACCCACTGCACTGGTACCCGATGGCGCACGCCGCGACGGGTGCGATCACGGTCGACACCGATGCGCACGTCTGGGATCTCGCCCGGCTGGCGTGGGCCCTGCACGGCGACGTCGTCACCACCACCGTGCCGATCGGCGAGTTCACCAGCGGTGACTCGGGTGCGGTCGTCGTCTGGAACAGCGATGCCGCGACGCGCCTGTTTCACGCGATGGCCACCGATGCCGAGGTACCTCAGGACGTTCTCGACGCGGCCACCGGTTAGCCCACCCTTCGTTTGCCGACCGCGGTAGCAAACACACTCTGGTGCCTGCATTCGAGGCTCCGTCAATTAGGGCAACCTGGCCTTAATTAGTCAGACCTTTGATGACAATGGTCATTGACCTGCCCTATCGTGGGCGGCATGAGCGAAGTAGCCCCCCACGACACCAAGTTCCACCACCTGCTCCAGGAGCAGATCCGCATCGAGTTCACCGCCTCGCAGCAATACACCGCGATCGCCGTCCACTTCGATTCCGCCGATCTCCCGCAGCTGGCCAAGCACTTCTACGCTCAAGCCCTCGACGAGCGCAACCACGCGATGATGCTCGTTCAGTACCTGATCGACCGCGACGTCGAGGTGGAGATCCCCGGCACCGATGCCGTGCGCAACGCATTCACCACGCCGACGGAGGCGCTGCGTCTCGCCCTCGAGCAGGAGCGGACCGTCACCGAGCACATCAGCCGACTCGCCGCCGTCGCGCGCGACGAGGGCGACTACCTCGGCGAGCAGTTCATGCAGTGGTTCCTCAAGGAGCAGGTCGAGGAAGTCGCCCTGATGACCACCCTGGTTCGGGTCAGCGAGCGCGCCGGCGCCGACCTGTTCCACCTGGAGGACTTCGTCGCCCGCGAGATCAGTGCCGACGAAGCCGACGCGACCGCTCCCAAGGCCGCAGGCGGACGGCTCTAAGCGCCGTCCGGCCGGGCCTCGGTCAACCCGTTCTGCAGCCAGTCCTTGGTGCGGCCGGGATGATTCGTGGCCACCCAGGCCACTCCGACGTCGCGGCAGTACCGCACGTCCTCGTAGTGGTCCACGGTCCAGCAGTACAAGGCCCTGCCGTGGACGGCGGCACGGTCGACGAGTTCTGGATGCTCGCGCAACGTGGCGATCGACGGTCCCACAGCGGTGGCACCGACCGTCGTCGCCGCGCTGCCGCCCAGGTACCGGGACGTGTCACCCAGTAGCACCGTCGGCAGCATGGGCGCCGCCCGGCGGATCCGCCACACCGCGGCCGCCGAGAACGAGATGACGACGGCCCGGGACAGATCTGCCGACGCCGGCGAGGCAATGCCGTACCGGTGCAGGAGCGCCAGTACCTTGCTCTCCACCAACGCGCCGTAGCGGACGGGATGCTTGGTCTCGATGAAGATCTTGACGGGGCGGTTCCAGTCCAGGACCAACGAAATCAGGTCGTCGAGCGTGAGCAACCCGGTCTCCCCCGGACCGCCGTCCACCTTCGCGCTGGAATGCCAAGCGCCATAGTCGAATTCACGCAACTCGGCGAGCGTCATGTCGCTGACCAGACCGGTGCCGGTCGACGTTCGGTCGATTCGCCGGTCGTGGACGCACACCAGGTGGCCGTCGCGCGTCAGGCGCACGTCGCACTCGACCCCGTCGGCACCCTCCTGCAGCGCCAGCTCGTAGGCGGCAATCGTGTGCTCGGGGCGTTCCGCGGATGCGCCCCGGTGCGCCACTACGAACGGGTGACCGCCCACTGCCCCGTCGGCCGAAGTCATGTGCTGATGATGCCCGATGCCGCCGGTTCCCTACGGTCCGACTCGGCCGGAGTCGCGGCGTCCGCATCCCCGTCCTGCGGTTCGGCGTCCGTCGGGGTCGCGTCCGCGGGCTCGTCGACGTGGCGAGCACCGTCGGCGACGACGACCCAACGCGTGGTGGGCCGCTGGTCGACGGCTTGATGCTCGAATCCCTGGTACATCCGGACGGTCAGAAGCAGTGCGGCGAGCGCAGCCAGATACGCGATCGTGGCGGCCACCGTGTTGTTGGCGATGCCCTGCGAATCGCTGGTGAAGCTCGTCGCGAACGAGAACGCCGAGACCAGGCAGCTGACCCACCAGGCGCACCACCACACCACGATGGGAGTGCGCAGCCACGACAGCCGTCCCTCGACCCTGGCCAATTCGAGGACGAACACCGGAGCCCAGAAGAGGTTGACCACGGGCACCAAGCAGCACACCCACAGCTGCCAGGACGGGCGCGGATCCTCCACGCCGAGCCACGCGTAGGTGCTCGCGCGCCGGACGATCAGCCAATTGGTCAGCACCACGGTGGTCGCGATCAACGCGAAGAACACCAGCACGCTGGCGGCGACGCCCGCCCACGTCGCGACGCCCGCGACGATCGGGTTGAGCAGTCGGGAGCGGTTGTAGAGCAGCAGGGCGTAGTTCGCGATGTGGATCACCACGGCGAACGCCAGCGCCAGCAGGGTGACCAGAACGGTCGCCTGGACCATCCGCGTAGCCGTCTTGGGCGGTTCGACGGGCGCCGCGGGTGCGGGCGGCTCGAACCGGTCCTGCAAGCCCCACCGCGGGATCACCGCGTATCTGGGCGTCGGCCCCAGCGGAGGGGGCGTACGACGGGCCGGCGGAGGAGCGCCCGGGCGCACCGCGATCCAGCGGTAGCCGGCGGGCAGCCGCTGCGGCGGGCCGGCGGCCCCCGGTTTCGACACGTCGGAGGGTCGACTCGACCACTGCGGTGCTTGCTCCGCAGACGGCGGAAGCAACGAGCCCTGACACCGAGGGCACCAGACGCGCTGACGGTCGCGGACGTTCCACCGCGTGCCGCACCGCGAACAAACCTGGATCACGCGACCAGCCTACGGTCCGTCAGACGCTGCCCGCAGAGCCGTCGTCGGTGACGACGGCACGCCCGGCCCCGGCCCACGCCAGCATGCCGCCCGCCACGTTGAGGGGCTCGTATCCGTTGCGCGCGAGGTACTGCGCCACGCGCATCGACCGCCCGCCCGCGTGGCACACCACGTAGAGGGTGGCGTCGGTGTCGATCTCGGCGATGCGCGCCGGCACGTCCCCCATGGGGATGTGCTGGGCGCCCTCTGCGTGTCCGCGCTGCCACTCGTCGTCCTCCCGGACGTCGAGTAGCACCACCGACTCGTCGAAGGTCTGGGGGACGTCGGCGATGTGGGCTTCCCCAACCGTGTCGTCACTCACTGCCCGCTCCTTGCTCGTCACGGCGTCTCACGTCCTCAATGCTGGCACGGCGTCGTCAGCTACCGGAGGCCTATCCACAGTTTCCACAGGTTCATGCACAGGCGCTGCACGTGCCGCACCCCTTCTGACCCGGCACATCCGCTGGCACCCCGAACTCACCTGTGCACAACTCGGCTCGACGAGGCTCGGCAATCAACAGGGCTCGCGACGCGGAGCGAAAAACCACGGCGAGCTAACCACCCGACGAACCCTCCGACGGCGATTTTTCCCGTCGCGTCCAGGGGCGCTATGATCGCGATCACTAAACTCCGTTGTGACTGATCTCACTGAGGACACAACGGTGATCGCGCAGGTCAGGAGCTGTTGATGGCATAGCATCCACTGGGACCCGGAGCTATACCGCCGTCCGAATGGCACACGTCCGCCCACGTCTACACCCACAGCCACTTGATGGCGTGCCTCCGGGCCGGTCTGATCGCCCTCGCCCTACTCGGAGTGCTCGCGCTCATCGTCTTGACCTGACCCCCATCTCGGCGTGGCAACGAAGAAGGCCGGCTCCGCGCGATGCGCAGGGCCGGCCTTCGTCGTGTCGGTGATCAGGCGGGCGGGTACACGCCCATGTCCTTGGCCTTCTCGGTCTGCCAGAAGATGTCGGAGATCTCGTCGATCGTCTTGAGCAGCTTCTCGGCGACGGCCACGTCGGTCGACTTCTTCACGTCGCCCGCCCCGTGCACGCCGTCCCAGAACAGCTGGTGCAGGTTCGGGAACTGATCGAAGTGATCCTTGGTGAAGAAGTCGGCCCACAGCACCATCAGGTGATGCTTGACCTCTTCGGCGCGCTGCTCCTTGATGATGATCGCGCGCGTCTTGAAGTGCTCGTCGTCGGAGTCGTGGAACTTCTTCAGCGTCTTGAGGCAGGACAACGCCTCGATCTTGGCCTGGGCCGGATCGTAGACACCGCAGTAGAGGTCGCAGTGGGCATGGGCGGAAGTTGCGTTGGGTAAGAGTCGAGGAAGCATGTGTCCAACTTACCCTTTGGGCATGAGCGGCAATCAAGCTCCGCGAAGCTGGCCCCTGCGAATCTTCCGCGTCGACGGCGAGTCGATGCGCCCGACGCTGCGCCCCGGCGAGTGGCTGCTCGCGTTTCGCGACGGCCGCGAGCCCCGACGGGACCAGATCCGGGTGTTCCGCGATCCGACGAAGTCGACCCGGTGGCTGGTCAAGAGGGTCGGCGACGTGCACCCGTCCTCGCACGGGTCGATCTTCGAGGCGCGCTCGGACAACCCTCGGGCGCGGTATGCCTCCGACTCCCACGACTTCGGCCCGGTCCGGGCCGAGGGCTCCTATCGCGTGGTGTGGAGCTTCGCCGGGCGGCAAGCACGCTGATCGGTTCGGTGTCGGTTGCGTTACTGGCAGTCGTGTCCCCTTGCGTGCCAGCCGCCCACTGCCGCAAACTGCCGTGATCGACCCACAGCCGTGTCGGGCGGCAATCATGCGCACCGATCGGAGGCCAGGATGGACACCGGATCTCATGGAGCCATCGAAGTCGCACCCTTCCACTCCGGTGGATCACTCAAGGGTTTCGTCGTCTCGGGCCGCTGGCCGGACTCGACGAAGGAGTGGGCCCAGCTGCTGATCGTCGCGGTTCGCGTCGCCTCGCTGCCCGGGTTGCTCTCCACCACGACGATCTTCGGCGTGCGCGAGGAGCTGCCCGACGAACCGGCGCCTGGCACCGTCGGCCTGGTCATGGCCGAGGGCACCGTGGTCGGAGACGCCGCGATCCCGCCGGGGTACTTCGCCAGCCGCCAGCCGCCGGCGTTGTTGATGCTGCACCCGCCGTCGGAGACGATGCCGTCGCTTCCGGAGTGCGCGGGTGCCGCCTCGGGGTGCGTCCTGCTCCCCGGTCTGCCGCACCTCGGTCTCGATCACCGCGCGGCGTGGGTGGAGGCTGAATCCGACGGCACGATCACCTCGATGGTGAGCCGGGTGGGCGTCGACCCGATTACGCATCCCGACACCGCCGTGCTGGCCATGCTGCTTGCGGCTTAGCCGCTCTCGGTCGCCCGTCGCGGCCATCTGACGTGCCGCGTCGTGCGCGATTCGTCGACCGTTCGGACGGAACCAACCATTGGCTACTGTCAGTCCGAGGACTGGCGTCGCGAAGGATGCCCGGCCGCGTCGCGGACTGACGTGGGCGAAGGCAGCCGTGGTAGCTACGTCGACCGTGAATCGTCAAATTCTGGAGCAAATCGCCGATGTCGTCGAAACGACGAATATTACGGATTGCCCGGCACCGAGACCCCGTCCCGCTATTTGGCAGCGAGCGCACCGGAACACAGGGCAAAACAACTCATGCGTTATTTTTGGCTTAGCGGCGTTGCACTTCCGCGGTGCGCATTCCCGGGATAACCGCTGCTAGACCACCCAGGTAAGGGTAGTAGCGTGGGGTGGGATCGACTTTTAGGTGGTTTGCACTTGGTTGTCAGCAGAACACTCGCTACGATGATCAGCAAATACGCCTCAAGGGACGCCCGCTCGTAACGCTAAGTGGAGGACAGATCGATGAGCATGACATTTTCCGCCAGGCTGAACCGCCTGTTCGACACCGTCTACCCCCCCGGCCGTGGCCCCCATACGTCGGCCGAAGTCATTGCCGCCCTCAAGTCCGAGGGGGTGACGATGTCTGCGCCGTACTTGTCTCAGTTGCGTTCGGGCAACCGCACCAACCCCTCGGTGGCGACGATGGCCGCGCTGGCCAACTTCTTCCGCATCAAGCCGGCGTACTTCACCGACGACGAGTACTACGAGAAGCTCGACAAGGAACTCACCTGGCTGGCGAGCATGCGCGACGAGGGCATCCGTCGCATCGCGGCCCGCACCGTGGGTCTGTCGCCCGAGGCTCAGCAGGACCTCGTCCAGAAGGTGGACGAACTGCGACGCCAAGAGCACCTCGACGACTAGTTCGACGGGACGCTGACCCTGTTCTCGAGCGTCCGATATTGATCGGCGATCGCGAGGATCCACTCGCGATCTGAATACGACGGCGGCTGGCGTAGCCAATGTGGCCCGGGAAACGTGGTGTCCGCGGTCTCCCCCGGGTTGTCGCGTCCGGCATTGATCCACTCGGCGATGCGCAGGGCCTGTTCCTCCGGCTCGACGTCCGGCGAGTCCGTGGAGTCGTGGTCGGATTCCTCGTTGCCGACCTCCCCGCCGAGCGCACGAGTGGCCTCCAGGTACAGCGCGTCGGAGATCATCGACATCTGCTCGGCGACCCGGAACAGCAGTGGCCCACGCGGCCGGACCCCGATGCCGACGTTGGGATGACGGCGGCTCAATTCGTCTAGCAGGGGCTGGATGATCCGCAGTTCGTGGCGGGCACCAAACCAGTCCTCGACGCTCGGCAGCAGTGATCCGCTGGCCACGACCAGCATGGCGCAGCCCAGCAGCGTCGCCGCGGCGCCGACGCCGATGAAGTCGGTAGTGCCCACGGCGCGCAGCAGGAAGAACGCACTGGCCAGGACCATGAGCGCAACGCCGACGGTGAACACGAAGAGAGCCCGACCGCGCCGGGTGCGGTTCGAGTGCCGCATCCCGGCCCAGGCAACCAGCGTCAGCGCCAGCATGACGTAGAGCAGCGGCAGCAGCCACGACACCGTCATGGCCCCGGATCCCAGGTTGCGCCGCAAGTACTCCTCCGGCGCCATCTCTGGCTGCTGAGGGGAGGTGAAGAACGCCACCAGGGTCAGCGCCGCGATGAGGGCGGCGATGCCGTACTGGACGACCGCGATGCGGCGAATCGTCGTCGGCGCGCGTTCCGAGGCGGCCGACGTGATCATCACGCAGCTGCCCGCGGCGCACGAGATCAGTGCGACCTGGCTGAGCACGGTGGACACGTTGGGCCACCGCACCAGCGTGTCGATGAGCAGTGTGAGGGGCTCCCAGTTGAGTGCCGCGACCAGCCCGAGGCTCCCGAGGGCGAGGATCATCGCGGCACTGACCAGGGACTGCTTGTTGACGAGTGCCCAGCCGATGCGCAGGCCGGTGGCCAATCCGAGGAGACCGGCTATCACCCAGATGATCAACCAAACGCCTCTCCGAGGCGCACCTGCACGATCGAAGCGCGGTCCGACGGCAGTCGGCCTAGGCGGTAAATGAGCAACGCCGCGAAGTCCTCGGCCTCCTGCTCGAGGTCCTCCCCGCTGGGGCCCATGCAGCCGGTCCTCTGATTCAGCATGTAGCCGATGAGGTCGGAGCTGGCGAATTCGGTGTGGTCCCTGGCCGCCTCGACGACGGAGATGCCTTCGTGGCCGAGGACGAGGTGGCCCAGCTCGTGCGCCAGGGTCCGGTCTCCGGCGGGCAGGCCCTGCTGGATCAGGAAGACGTCGCGGTCGGTGTACTGGCGCCATTGGCCGCACACTCCCGACGGAAGGTCTGCCATCTTCAGCTCGATGGGTCGGCCGCGGCTCTCTGCCACGGAATCCACGAGACGTGCAAGCGACACTTCACCCCGGCGCGGCGCGAGGTCCAGAACCTCATTGACGGCACGCGTGACGCGACGGCTGGCTGGCATTCGAACCCCCTCTCGATGACTCCACTATCCCTGTCCTTTCACGCTGAAGCCGACGATTGCGATCAACCGATGAATCGGGCGGTGCCGTTGGCGCGGACGGCGTGCCCGGCGCGGGCCTGCCGGAACCCGAGGACGCCTCCGGCGAGGGTGAGCACGAGGATGCCCGCGACGCCCGGCACCGCGACGGCCGCCATCTCACCGAGGCCCGCGGTGCGCAGGTACTGGCCGTAGCCGGCTCGGTACGTTGCGGGCATCGCGTCGTTGCCCGCGCTGAACGCCGGCGGACGTTGTTCTCGAGCCCTGGGGAGCGGGGCCGTGCCGGGAGCGCCACCGGAGGCTCGCGGCGCCGCCGGTCCGGGTGCGACGCCGGGTCCGCCGACTCCGCCGCCGCCGGCCCCCACGCCAAGCGGCGCGACGACGGCCGGAAGCGTGAGCGGCACCAATGGCAATTGCACTGCGGCGGTT
>NZ_JACKTL010000008.1 GCF_025822245.1 Mycolicibacterium hodleri | reverse complement strand
GACGCTCCGCCGGGGCCCGCGCCTGCGCCGGCGCCGGGTGCGGTAGCCGAGGCTCCGCCTTCGCCGGCGCCCGCACCGGGCGCACCCGAGGTGGTCGGCGCCATCGTCGTCTCCGACGGAGCCGTCGACACGGTGGTCGTGGTGGTGGTCTCCGTCGTGCTGGAGGTGCTGGAGTCGGATCCACTACCGCTGCCGCCGCACGCCACGGTGAGCGTGCCTACCGCGAACGCAGCCGCGATACCTGCAGCGGCACGGAAACGAAGGGAACTGCGAACGGCGGTCATTTGTGGACTCGATTCTGTGTAGATGACTTCTCCCCAATGAGGACCTGAGAGGCTGTTACCCGCCCCGGAACGAAATCAATCGAGATTGGCTTACTTCTTCGGTGTGAACGGTGTGAGCCAATCGGTCGCCGGCCACCCTTCGAGGCCGGCCACCAGCTCGTACATCGTGGCCCCGTCGATGCTCTCCCGGATGACGTCGCCCTGCCCGGCGTGCCGCGCCAATTCCTCCATCATGTGGAAGAACACCCACCGCACCGACCACGCGTCGACGTCCTTGGGGAACCACGGTGCGTCGCGCGGGACGGGCACCGCCGCGTCCAGGTCCGCGGTCTCGACGAGGCCCAGCGTCTCGGCGTTCTGCGCGGCGAACGACTCCAGGAGCGACGCCAGGGTCTCGTCGGGCCGCATCGTGAATTCGTCGACGAACTCCTCCCGACGTTGTTGCATCGGACGGTCGTCGGCCGGTGGTGTGTCGGGTGCCGTGGCGACACGCGCCATCCAGCCGCGCTGGCAGCCCGTCGCGTGCTTGATCAGCGCGCCGATCGACAGTGCGCTGACCGACGGCGTCGAGCGCGCCTGCTCGTCGGTCAGGCCGAACGCCATCGCGTGGAATGCATACTGCTGTTGAAACAGGAAGTCGCGCAGTGCTTGTCGCTCGTCGACGACGGGGCCGGGCATGGCGGGCATGGTCAGTTCTCCTTGGCGGTGGTGTGGGCGTACAGGTCTCGAAGCAACGCGATCTCCGCGCCGTGGTGGATCACTTCACGGTTGACGTGCAGGATCAGGTCGACCATCGGCCGGTCGGCCCACGGGCCCTCGGCTGGTCCGACCGGCTTCTCCAGGTCGGCGGCGCTTACGGCGTGCACCCCGGCGCTCCAGCCGGCGTAGGCGTCGTCGAGCTGGCGCAGTGCGTCGTCCGCGGTGGCGGCGTAGCTCCACGTGTCGTAGGCCGCGGGCGGCCCGCCGAAGTGGGAGTGGGCGCGGACCGCGAGCACGCCGACGATGACGTGGGCCAGCCGCCACGCGATGGTGGTGACGGGTTCGGGCTGCGGCGGCGGGAAGTCGAAGTCGACGGTCCCGTCCGGGTGGACCGTCCAACAGTTCGGTACCGGTTGCCAGAAGTATTCGGCGTCGGTGAGGCCGTCCAGCCGGGGGCGGAGCTGGTGCGTCCAGTGCCAGTCGAGTTGCTCGGCGAGATGAGCGGTGATGTTCACGGATATGAGCCTGGCAGGTGCTTAGGACTGTTTCGGTCCTAAGAGTGAGGCCCGGCAGGTTTTGGTCGCCGCGTTGGGTTGTAGGTTCTCAAATTTGATGTCATGTTCTCAATTGGAATGTCATCTGGATGTCATTAATGACAAAAATTTGAGAATGCGGTCGGTTCCGTCGCTGTCCGTGTGTTCGTGGGCAACGTGGCGGTGATGAACGTCGTCCCGAAGCGCCTCGGCGCTATTTCCGGTCTCGCACCGACTCGCATCGAACAGGCTGTTGTGAATGTGAGACACGCCGTGTGAGACAGGAAACGAGACGCTGCGACCTGGGAGTACGTCGCGGAGGAGTGGGCCGCCGACGCTGTCGCGTTTCCCTAGATCTGAGACGGACAACGTCGGGTTACTCGGTGGCGAGGCGTGCCCCGAAGCCAAGAAGCGTCGCCCCGGTGATCGTGTCCATCGCCCGGCGCACCGAAATCTTTGAGAACACCACGCGCGCCCGATCAACACCGACGACCAATACAAGCAGGTAGAGCGACCCCAAGGCGGGCAGGCTCACCGCGTAGACGGTGGCGGTCAGCGGAGTCGGGTGGGTTCCCAAAAATTGCGGAAACACTGCAAGGTTGAAGGCGAGGATCTTGGGATTGGTGATGTTGCAGAGAAACCCTTGGCGCAGCCCCACAGCGACAGCGGGTCGCACCTCTTCGTTGGTAACGACGTCGGGATAGCGGCCGCGCCAGGCGCTCCGCCAGGCCTGCGCCGCCAAGAAGCACAGGTATGCCGCGCCCACCCATTTGACGGTCAGGAACACCGGCTCCGCAGTCGTGATCAGCACCGACAACCCAGTTACCGCGGCGGTGCTCTGCATCAGGCTGGCGATCCCAATACCCACGACGGCGGCGACGCCCTGGCGGCGCCCACCCACAAGCGCGTTCTTGACTGCCACAGCGACATCGGGACCGGGAATCAGAATGATCACCGAAACAAAGAGCATGAAAGCGCCGTAAGTCGTCCACTCCATGAGATCCACGCTAGTAGGGATCGTCCCGCGCTTGAAGCGAGACAAAATGTGATCGCCCTCAAACCTCTAGAAGCGAGACATAGTGCGAGAGTGGGGCATTGGTTTGTCGGGTCGCTCGTTTCTAGCGGATCGGGTGGGATCGGTAGGTGTAAGCGGTTCGCCGATCCCACCCGAGACGCACACAGCTACAGGTTGGGGCTGACACGCCTGGTCTCAACCTTGACCGGTTCGCTTGGGCCGATGTGTTCGGCTTGCTGCGGGGGCAATGAGTCCAGGATTCGGCGCCGGAGATCGGTTAGCGGCGGCGATTCTGCCGTCCATGACCGGTGCAGCTGAGTGTTGTCGATCTCCAGCATCGCCAACAGCACGTGCTCGTCCCCGAGGTAGTTGTATCCGTTCTCGTTGGCGATTTCAGCAGCGCGGTTGAGGATCTGTTCCAACCGTGGGGTGACCCAGCTGGTGATCGTCGTGGAACTCCACTCCGCGCGGTCATCCGCTACGTGAGTCGTCATGACACACCTTCCCCTGCATGTGCACACGCGTCGCCGGCGGGCACGACGCGACGGTCATTAGAAGACTTGCTGGCCATCGTAGAACCCGCCGACGCAGGTACGCGTGCCGTTTTGCTCCAGGATGACGATGCCACCGCCGGATTCACAGTTGCCTGCAGTGACGTTGGGGTGCACGGTTCCAGGCGCCGCTGGTGCCGCTGGTGCCGTGGTCGTCGGGGTTGGCGGCGGCGTGGTGGGTTCGGCCGTTGCAACACCAGCGCCGGCGAGGGCTAGACCAGCACCCATCAGAACAATTGTGGCCTTGGTCTTGCCGAATTGCGTGATATTTCCGAGCATCTAGGCGAACTCCATTCGCATTGTTTATCCGTGTGACGAGGACACGCAGATGATGGTTGCGTTGTGTTTGTCAGCCCATCTGAGGCCCGCGCCGCGCTGCTCTCCAACGCGGCTCCCACCGTCGCCCTTCTGCGGTGGTGATGTCAATAGTACTTGTCTGCAACATGTTCCGATTCTCTGCTCGCATCGCAATCGAGACTCACAGGCATCTCACAAGCGAGATTGAATGGCAACGATTGACTAAAGCAGATGTGCCCGCCATCACCGGCATTGACGGTACGTATGGCATCTAGCAAATTGCTGAAGTGATAATCAGAAGCTAAATAATCCTTAATCAAATCGAGATAAAAATAAGGACAATGATGATTTGATTTGGCGAGCGGGCTTCAACTCCGGCCGGCGACCCACCGAGTAGCCCTCGATCGATCTCGATTCTTTAGATGCGAGACTCTCAACCACGGATAGTAGACACGTACTTGTCTGACATGTGCTTGAATGTTCAGCCATGGGATTCGAGCGAACACGTCGACCAACGATGAGGGCTACCGGTGCCACCGAGGCGACCTCGATACCAAGTGCGCCCATGAGAAACGGAGCAGAACTAGGAGTCGGGTTCACCGGTGGCGTCATCGGAGGGCTCCTTGGTGGTGGTAGCGGGGTGTTCTACGTTCCCGCGTTGGAGAAACTGACCCGACTGCCGCGTCCGTCGCTGCATGGAACTGCCGGGGCGGCCAACATCGCCGTGACCGGCGTCGGGGCGGCGACGTTCGCTCTGGCCGGTGGTTCGATCAACCTGCACGCGGGATCAGGCCTACTAGTGGGCGCCACGGCGGGAGCTTTCCTGGGCGCACGACTAATCTTGCGGATCTCTCATCAACTACTGCGGTGGCTGTTCGTGGCGATCCTGGTCGCCACCGGGGTAAAACTGCTAATCGACGCAGCCCAACCCAGCGCGGTTCACGCCGCGACCACAGTCCCCATGTCGGTTATCGCCAATCCCTGGTACGCCATCCCCACCTCGCTGATTCTGGGGTTCATCATCGGAGCGTGGGCGGCAGGAATGGGCCTCGGTGGAGGACTGCTAGCGGTACCGGTGTTGATGGTGCTCTTTGGCACCGATCTGCCCACCGCGGAAGGCACGTCCTTACTCATGTTCTTCCCCAACGCCGTCGTCGGCACCGTCGTACACGCCCGACAAGGCACCGCCGACAAACGACTGGCAGCGGTGTTGAACCTCGGTGCGCTCCCCGGGGCGGTCTTGGGGGCACTGCTGGCCCTCACACTCGACGTGCACGTACTAAGCATCGTGTTCGCGGTGTTCGCCCTGGCAGTGGCTCTGCGTGAGCTGTTCGGTATGCGTCGAACACGCAGTCGCGATGAGCGGCCCACCACGGCACCAGAAACCCGTGGCGACGCCGATATCGTGTCTCCAGACACGCGAACGCATGACGAGTGAGGCAACAGCATGGAGGCCCTATCCCGCATTCCCCTCTCCGAGAAGGCCGCCGACGCACTGCTCAGCGAAATCGTCGGTGGTCGGTGGAAAGTCGGTGATCAACTACCTGGCGAGATGGCCCTGGCCGCTGAAATGCACGTCGGTCGATCCACGATCCGCGAGGCCATCCGCCTGCTCGCCGCCCGCGGAATGCTGGCCACCCATCAAGGCGTCGGCGTCTTCCTCACCGCCACCAACCCCCAGGAACCATTCGACCGCCTCGCCCAGGTTGCCGCGATCACCGACGTGGTCCAAGTCCGCATAGCCATCGAAACCCGAGCCGCAGCACTAGCCGCCCAACACCATCACCGCGATGACGCCACCGCAATGACCACCGCGCTGCACGCCCGCAACGCCTTGCAACACGACGCCCCCCGCAATCTCGCCGCCGCCGACATCACCCTGCACCACTGCATCGTCACCGCCGCACACAACACTCTGCTGCTCGCGCTCTTCGATGACATCCACCCACGCCTTGTGACCAGCATGACCGAACTACTCACACTGCTGCCCATAGACCACCACGACGACGCCGAACACACCGCCATCGTCCAAGCCATCCTCGCCCGCCAACCTCACACAGCCGAGGAACTCACCCGCCGACACCTACTCGGACTCGCCGAAACGCTGTCGACCAACCCCCAGAAACCAACCGAATAGACACCCCACCAAGCCAATTCGCGCGGCGTTCATGGCGCGGTGACCTTTTCGACAGCGTTGGCGATGATGTGTTCGGTTCCGCGCCACCCCCAGTAGATGCGGTGTCGTCGAATCATTGGCCCCTGAAGCTCCATGACTTCTACGAGGTCGAGTTGATCGACTCCTCCTGTGTCGCGGGGGTATTCCCAGATCAGCGTCGTTCCGTTGAAATGGAATTGGTCGCTGCGATACAGCGAGGGCAAGGCATCGTCGGCGGGTCGCCGCTTTGTGATCTCGGCGATGAAATCATCGATTTCCTTGCGGCCGGACACGATGCCTGATGACGTATCGAGCACTCGACACACAAGTGGGCTTTCCAGTACGGCGTCGTCGGTGTACAGCTCTGAGAGCGCTACCGCGTCCCGTCGCTGGATACGCTCATGCCATTGTTCGAAGACGAAGAGTGCGTCGTCGTAGGTCGCCGCCATGTCGCAGTCCTTCCGGTCGGTTGCGCCCCCAGTGTGACCGACCATTGATTCACGCCGAAGTGAATCGTGGCAGTGGCAGCATGGCCTTGTGAACGACACACCAGCCCTCGGCTCGTCGGGGCGCGGCGACGCCGACGTGGGGCACATCGCCTCGTTGCTCGGAGATCCCAGTCGGGCCAGGATGCTGATGGTGTTGGCAGACGGGCGTGCGCACCCAGCATCGGCGCTCGCAACCGCCGTGGGCCTGAGCCGTCCGGCGGCTACGGCTCATCTGCAGCGCCTGGTGACAGGTGGTCTCGTACGCGTCGAGCAAGTCGGCCGCTTCCGACTCCACTCCCTGGCAAGTCCCGAAGTCGCGCGCCTCGTCGAAGCGCTCGCCGCCGTCGCGCCGCCCCAACGGGTTACCTCGCTCAAGGCCAGCAACACGGCCGCGGCCCTGCGCGCCGGACGAACCTGCTACGACCATCTCGCTGGCAGGCTCGGAGTCGCCGTCGCCGACGCACTTCGATCCCACGACGCCGTCCACTTCGAGGACCCACCCGCCGACATTGCAGCCGGCGCATCACCAGCTCCGATACGGCTCGGGCCTGCCGCAGACTCGATCTTCACCGCACTTCACGTCAGCTTTGGGGTAAACGCGATCACGCCGACGCGCCGAGCTGCCCTGCGACTGTGCGTTGACTGGAGTGAGAGGCGATTCCATATCGCGGGCGGGCTCGGAGCCGCGATGCTCGAATCATGGCTCACCCGAGACTGGGTGACGCGGCGCTCGGGACGGTCGGTGTGCCTGACCCCATACGGCTGCAAGAAGCTCCAGGCTGCCCTGCCGGGCATCAACCTCCACACATGACCACAAGCGATCCGCAGCTGACCCCAACCCGCCGGTACTGCGAGACAGGATTCGATCGGCCACGAATCTCTAGATCTGAGACAACGCCGTTAAGGGCAGCGGATGAGCAGAACCGTTCTGTTGGCCCCGAGGGGCGAGCGGCCACGTCGTGAGCGGTTTCACATCATCCGCCCAGTGGATTCGGGAGTAGGTTCACCAGCATGGACAACGGGCCCAGCCGCACGGCCCTGGCTACCGCCTACTCCCGGGCATACCACCAAATCGCCGATCAGCCAACGATCTTCACCGACGACTTGGCGATTCCTTTACTCGGCGTCACTGCCGACGAGCTGACCGCATTGAGCACGCGTCCAGCCGATCCGGTCGGCGCCGTAATCAGCGATCGGGGTCGTCGACTGTTCTTCGCTACCCGCGCCCGTGCCGCCGAGGACGCGATAGCTGCGGCCGTAGCCGCCGGCACCCGCCAGCTGGTGATCCTGGGCGCCGGGCTGGACACCTTCGCCTACCGCAGTCAAAATCCCGACCTGCGAGTGTTCGAGATCGATCATCCCGCCACCCAGGCATGGAAACGAGATCGCCTCGCCGCGGTCGGAATCGACATCCCTGCAACGGTGAGCCTTGTGCCAGTAGACTTCGAAACACAAGATTTGGCAGCCGAATTGGAGTCCGCGGCATTCGTGCGCACCGAACCCGCGATCTTCATATGGCTGGGTGTCATCTTCTATCTGACACCGAGCGCCGCGCGGGCCACCCTGGAGTACATCGCCGGGCAAACCCAGCCCGTCGAGGTCATCTTCGACTACCTACAATCTGCCAGCACCGACGAAGACCGCGCGCACTTGCAAGCCCGCGCTAAACGACTAGCCGACGCTGGCGAACCGTTCGTCACCTATTTCACACCTGACGAGATAGACCGACTACTGCGCACGCTCGGCTTTGCGACCATCGAAGACCGCGCTGCCCAAGACGTCATCACTACCTACCTCGGCGAATCCATGAACTGCGGAGAAGAACCGGCAGCCCTGCGAGCCAGCCGCATACTCCGCACGCGCCGCTGATGCCGCCCTTCGACCCTGGTCTTGAAACGACACTCGCGAGACAGGATCTGAGCCGTCCAGATTCTCTACAAACGAGACTGCGTAGCAGTAATGGAATGATGCCAGTGTGACTCCAAGACTCGACGCTGAGACAGCTGCGCGCAGCGCAATCGCCCAAAATCGTCGGGCGGTCAGCCTGTTGTCCCGCGTCCTCTTGCCTCGACCGGGTGAACCGCTGGACGTGCGCAAGCTCTACATCGAGGAATCCGATACCAACGCGCGTCGCGCGCACGCCCGCACGCGCACCACCCTGGACATCGGCGCCGAGTCTGAGGTGTCGTTCGCGACCTACTTCAATGCCTTCCCTGCCAGTTATTGGCGGCGGTGGTCGGTACTGGAGACGGTGGTGCTGCGCGTGGAGCTGACCGGTAGCGCCCGCATCGACGTCTACCGGTCCAAGGCCACCGGCGCCCGCATCACCGTAGACGGCACCACGGCCGTCAGCACCGACCAGGACGGGCGGGCGGTTACCGAGTTCGAGATCGGGCTTGACCCGTTCGAGGATGGTGGCTGGATCTGGTTCGACATCACCACCGACAGCAATGTGACGGTGCACAGCGCCGGGTGGTACGCACCGATCCCCGTCCTGGGTCGGGCGGACGTAGCGGTCGGCATCCCGACCTTCAATCGGCCGGCGGACGCCGTCAACGCGTTGGCCGCCCTGACCTTGGATCCGCTGGTCGACGAGGTGATCTCGGCGGTCATCGTCACTGACCAGGGCACCAATAAGGCCGTCGACCATCCCGGTTTCGCCGATGCGGCTGCGGCCCTTGGTGATCGGCTGCGGATTCACGACCAGCCCAACCTCGGTGGTTCCGGCGGTTATAGCCGGGTGATGTACGAGGCGCTGAAGAATACCGATTGTGAACAGATTCTGTTCATGGACGACGACATTCGCATCGAGCCGGACTCGATCCTGCGGGCGCTTGCGTTCAGCCGCTTCTCGAAGGTCCCGACGCTGGTCGGCGGTCAGATGCTGAACCTGCAGGAGCCGTCGCACCTGCACGTCATGGGCGAGATGATTGATGCGAAGAAGTTCATGTGGTCAGGTGGGTTGAACACCGAATATGACCACGATTTTGCGAAGTATCCGCTTGCTGCGGAGGACGAGTACCGCAGCCGGTTGCTGCACCGCCGCGTCGACGTCGACTTCAATGGCTGGTGGATGTGCATGATCCCGCGGTCGGTCGCCGAGGAACTCGGTCAGCCGCTGCCCTTATTCATCAAGTGGGACGACGTCGAGTACGGCCTGCGCGCCGGCGAGCAAGGCTATCCCACGGTGACGTTGCCTGGCGCGGCCATCTGGCACATGGCGTGGAGCGACAAGGACGACGCCATCGACTGGCAGGCGTACTTCCACCTGCGCAACCGCTTGGTGGTGGCCTCGCTGCACTGGGACGGCAGCGTCGTCGGCCTGGTCGCCAGCCACCTCAAGGCGACCATCAAACACCTTCTGTGCCTCGAGTATTCGACCGTCGCCATCCAGAACAAGGCGATGGACGACTTCCTTGCAGGCCCGGACCACATCTTCTCCATCCTGGAGTCCGCGCTGCCCGCCGTGCGCAAGATGCGCGCCGAGTTCCCCGACGCGGTGGTACTGCCGAGCGCGACCTCGCTGCCGACCCCGTCGGACAAGCGGTGGCGCCGCAAGGTCAAGATTCCCGTCAGCCCGGTCGCGATCGCGGTCCGCTTGTCGCGCGGTGTGCTTCACCAGCTGAAGGCCCACGATCCGCAGCACCACGTCCGGCCGCAGATCAACGTCGCCACGCAGGACGCCCGGTGGTTTTCGCTGTCGCGCGTCGACGGCGTCACCGTCACCACCGCCGACGGTCGCGGTGTCGTGTATCGCCAGCGCGACCGGGCGAAGATGTTCGAGCTGCTCCGCGAATCCCTGAAGCGGCAAGGACTCTTGCTCCGCAAGTTCAACAGGATGCGCAAGATCTACCGCGGCGCGCATGCACAGCTGTCCAGTTCGGCCACCTGGAAGAGTGCCGTCTTCGACGAACTGGTGAAACCAGCCCCCAGATAATCGACCGCTCATTCACCGTGCGAGACAGGAACTGAGCCGTCCACATTCTTTAAAAATGAGACGGATGCGAATGACCGTTTGGTCCGAACGCTCCGCGCGGCACACTGAGGGGATGGTCGATGCCTTCGCCAAGGAGTACCTGCACAGCGACCTGCGCGACGCTCGTCAGGCGCTGCTCTGGAAGCTCGACGGGTTGTCGGAATATGACGCCCGGCGGCCCATGACGATTACGGGGACGAACCTGCTCGGATTGGTGAAACATCTGACGATGACCGAAGCGCTGTACTTCGGCGAGGTGTTCGGTCGCGCGTTCCCCGAAGACCTCCCGTGGACCGCCGCTGACGCCGAACTCGACGCAGACACATGGGCCACAGAGACCGAATCCCGTTCTGAAGTCATTGATCGCTACTCGCGGGTCTGCGCGCACTCAGACAATACGATCGCCGACCTATCCATCGACACCGCTGGACATGTCGCTCACTGGCCGCGCCCAGAGGTGATGCTGTTCAACGTCATGGTTCACGTCTTGTCCGAGACTCTCCGTCACGCGGGTCATGCCGACATCTTGCGTGAGCAGATCGACGGAGCCGTCGGTGCGGACCCTATGACGGCGACTTTCTTGGAGCGAGGCCAGGATTACTGGGCGACACGGCACGCGAAGATCGAGCGCGCCGCACGCAACGCCGACACCGCCGCTCAACAAAACCCACGCACAACCGGGTAGCTCGAGTCGACAGAGTTACACACCGGACTCAGGCACACGCCGGCAATCAGCGGAACCATCTCGACAGTGCAATGGCCAAACCGTCGTCGGCGGCCGAAGGGCAGACTTCGTCGGCTACCGCCTGCACCGAAGCTGGAGAGTTGCCCATGGCCACGCCCGTGAGCCGCCCAGGTAAGCATCTCGATGTCGTTGACACCGTCGCCGACAGCCAACGTCTCCGATGCAGCGACCCCGAGCTGCACACGCAGCCGCTCCAGCATCGCAGCCTTAGTCACTCCCGCGGCAGTCAGATCGGCCAACGGCTCATCGGTGTAGCAACAACACTGGACGTCGGGAATCGCACTGTGGAACAACGCTTCCGACAGCTCACGGCCGCTGCGTCCGGGCCAGTGCACGGCCAGTCTGGTGGTCGACGCAGCCGCCAACTCGTCGATCCCGACGAATGTGACGACGCCGTAGTGGGTGTCGGCGTCGTCGACGAGGCCCGTGGCCCACACCCCGACTCCGGGGTCCTCGGCCACGAACACGGCGTCGGGCAGCCGGCCGCGCAGCACTGTGATCGGCTCGGCCAGGGGGAACCACGACCTGTTCGACGATGCGTCCGGTCGCGGCGTCGATGAGTACCGCTCCGTTGGAGCAGACCGCGAATCCGGCGGCGATTTCGAGTTCGTGCAGGAACGGCAGCGTCGCGGTGGACAGCCTGCCGGTGCACAGCACTACGTGGGTGCCGGTTGTGGCGACGGCGCGCACGGCAGCCCTAACCGCCACGCTGATGCTTTGGTGTGCTCGACGATGGGTGTCCGATGCCGCGTGCAAGGTGCCGTCGATGTCGAGGACCACCATCTCCGGGCGTCCCGCAGCGAAGCTCACCTACTCATCCCCTGATGTCACAGCACAATGATGGCCCGGTCGCGCGCCGCTCTGCACCAGTGACACAAGATCTGATCGACCTCGAATCTCTAGATGTGAGACAGGCAGTACGGTGTTGCCGGCGGGAGTGTTGGCGAAAACTCGGTTGTTCACGGTGATTCGGAGCTTGCGGTTGTCCGACCGCGCTGAATGTGCCGCTCGGTCAGTCGGCTGGCGGATCTTTAGCTGCCGGTACGAGTGGTTGGCGGGGTTTGGCGGCGACGGCGACGGACAGCGCAACGCAGATGAACAGCAGCGGATGCGTCCCCACCGCAAGGAGCTTGTCGACTCGGCTCATCTGTCCGATGGCGGCGTCGAGGGCATCCACGTAGGTGGGGTAGGCGCCGTTGAGGCGTTGCGCTTCGCGGTAGAGCCATGCGTTGAACCACATGAAAACCACCAGATAGATCACCGCAGTGCCGGCGACCCATCCCCACCGGATCCGCCCAGCGCTGCGGAAGATGCGGTCGACGGTGATTACGAGCAGGGGAACCACCCACACCCAGTGATGACCCCAAGCCAGCGGCGGGACTGCACAGGACAGAAGTCCGACGACCGTGATCGCGAGGAGGCTCTGCATGGCGCGCTCAGCACGGTAGGCAGCGCAATACCCGAGCAATGCTGCGGTGGCAACGCCGAGAAGCCACCAGAGCGTGGGCATGGGCGCCGGATCGGACAAGGTCGCGACGATGCCGCCGATCGAGAAGTTCCCCGGGTGGGTCAGCGGACCGATCCGATCGGTATCGAACACCGCGTGAAACCAGTATTGGGTCGAGTCACTGGGGAGCAGACACCATGTGAACAGCACCGTGGTCACACCCGTCGCCGTCGCAGTAGCCGCGGCACGCCATTGCCGAGTGACCAGCAGGTAGGGGACGAATACGATTGCCGTCAGCTTGATTCCGGCCGCGAGACCCACGGCCCAACCCCGCAGTCGGGCCTCCCGCGGGCGGGTCAGATCCCAGACGATGATGGCCATCAACACGAGGTTGACCTGACCCTGCCACAGGGTGCCGCGCACGGCTTCGACGTCGACTGCCACGAAGGCCATGGCCGCGCTAAACGAACCCAGCTGCCAGTTCGTTCGATAACCGAGCACGGTGGCGCAGCGCCAAATCGTGGCCGTCAGCGCGACGAAGGACGTGAGCATCCACACCACTTGCGCGGCGGGGAAGGCCAAGAACGCCAGCGGAATGAATCCCACTGCGGCGAACGGAGGGTAGGTGAACCACCCACCCGGGGGGATGGGTTCGGCGTACAGCGGATCACCGTGCAGGACCTGCAGGCCGCCGTGACGGTAGATGTCGAGGTCACCGCCGTTGGTGAGCAACCCCATGTGCGAGCTCGCAGTGAACGGTTCAAGCCACTGCTGAACCAGCAGTGCGACCGCCGCAGCTACCCATGCCGCGATGACCCACCGCGGCGAGACCTCTCGCAACGACGCCGCGCCACGCTGGTGGAGGCCATCCGTGCTCTGAGTGTCTGCAGTCGGCAACGGATTCGACATACCGGACGGAGTCACCCGCCCAGGTTTATATGAAGCAACTGTTACAGTCAATAGGTGCCCCGGCCGATCGACCGCGCCAAACGGGAACAGTTGCTGGCTGCATCAGGCGAGGTTCTCGCGCGAGTAGGAGTCCTCACCACATCATTGCGCGAACTCGCCAGCGAGTTGGGCACCAGCGCGCGCATGCTGGTGTACTACTTCGGCACGAAGGAGCAGCTCATCTTGGAAGTGCTGACCCGTCAGCAGCGAGCCGCCATCCCCAAGACCGACGAGCTGGATCTGCCTAGTTCGGTTGCTGCGCATCGTCGATGGTGTTTCGACGACTGGTATGAATGCACCCGCGGAGAACGCCACGACAATCTGCGCGTGGTCCTACAGGTCTTCGGCGCAGCGTGCGGGGTGGATAGCCCCTATCGGGCCTACACCTGGGACACCCTGTCGCTGTTGACCCGGAACTCTCAGGCGCGTCTCGAAGCGGTCGGGATGCCTCGCCATGTTGCCGAGACCCGGTCTCGCATCGCCCTGGCGACATTCCAGGGGATGATCATCGAATTCTTCACCACCGATGATCGAGCGTTCGTCGACGACACCTTCGCCCGATTCGTCGACGAGTTCCTCCTCGCGCCATTCCCTTCTGGGGCTGACTGGACCCAGAACGAAAGTTAGACGGCCGGGGGCCGGCAACGGCGGGCCTGTCTGGACGGCGGCCTAGTGATCTGGACCATCTCAGTTGTGCACGCGCACGGTTCGTCCGCGTCGTCGTCCGAGTGGATTCTGATCGTGGTCAATGAGCGGGCGTCCTTGAGCGGCGTTGCCGTGGTAATCGCTTCGGCGCGGACTGGACGCAGAAAGTACGTCGTGGATTCCGCAGTACTCCATTCGCTGCCCTCCTCGGCGTTCAGGATGCCGGGGTCGTTGTTCAGTTGGTCTTGATGGGGGCGGGGGTCCAGAGTCCGGATCGTGTGCTGGTGGCGGTGCTCAGTCGGGCGGGTTGGGTGTTGGGTTGCCGTGGGGTGTATCGCTCGAGTTCACCCCAGTCGCGTGACAGGTCGTCCTTGAGGTAGGAGGGCAGCGTGTTGGCGGTGAGGAGGAGGTCGATCCAGCCAAGTGGGCCGCCGCCGGTGTGGTCTTGCCAGAGGTTGGTGGTCTGCGCCCCATGACGGTCGGGCAGGATGCGATAGCCCGGTGACTGTAAGACGCCGTCGCGCAGGGTGATTAGGTGCTGGCAGGGGAAGTTCAGCCCGACTGCCCAGTCGATCATTACCGGGGCTGTCGGGCCGACGAGGGTGTTCAGCACTTCAGTTCGGGGGACTCGCGGTGGAGTGATCGCCACCCACTGGTCGGGGTCGAGGTCGGTGTCGGTGGCGACGATGCGGATGACGTCGGCATCGGAGGGGATGTCGGACAGAGGAATTCGCAGGTTGCGCCACGAGGGGGTGGGCCCGATGTCGATGGGGGTGATGCTGCCATGCGCGGCGGCGTCACCGGAGGCTGTGCTGGTGCCGTATTCGAGGTGGACGTCTTGGCCGTAGTGGCTGATGCCGTCGTGGTCGGTCGATGCGACGCGCCCGGCGGCGGCGATGGCGATGAGGTCGCCGCGGTGCCCGTCGGGTGGGGTCGTGGGCAGGCGGTACCAGCCGGTCGTCAGCGTCGCGGGGCCGGTGGCGCCGTAGCTGCCCAGTACTGGAGTGGTCTTGGGGTCGAGTCCGAATGGCAACGCCACGGAGCTGCCGTTGGTGCCGGTGGCCCCTTGGCCACCGCTTGTGCCCGCCGAACTGGTCGGTGCCGAGGTGGTGCCCGCGGTGTTCGTCGTCACCGAGTTGGCCGTGCCGGCGGGGTTCGCATCTTCGTCAGAGGCGAGGTCGGCGGCCACCCCGTTCGGAGTGAAACCCACAGCGCTGCCTGCACTCAACGCTTCGGCGGCGGACCCGCGCAACGGGGTCAGCATGGAGGCGTTGGGGTCGGTCTCGACGAGGACGTCGTTGGCCAACCCGCAGGGATGACCGGTGAGGGCATCGATGTTGGAGCGGCCGACCGAGTAGGCCGGGTATTGCGTGATCGTCGCCTTCGCCAGCGAGCCGACTTCGAGCAGCACCATCAGCGCCGCCGCGACGGTGACCGGCGAGGTCCGCGACCACCACCGGCGCCGGCCGGGTTCATGCGGCGGCGTCCCACCGCTGGGGTCGTGCACGTGAAACCACAGTGCGGCACCCAGCGCGAGGACGGTGGCACCGCGAAAGACGGTGGAGGCGGCGAAGCCGTGGACCGACGGCGCCTTGTCGAACCACGGCACACCCCAGGTCGAGACGTACCAGTAGCCGTTTCGGCTGGTCAGAACCAGCGCCATCAGGAATGATGTCGCGGCGGCGACCAGGGCGCGGTTGCGCCGTGAGCGCAGCACGTTGGCGCCCACCGCGATGACTAAGAGTGCCGACACCGATGCTGCCAGTCCGGCGAACACCCCGAAGTGGTGGGTCCACTTGGTGGGAGTGAACATCATCAACACCATCGACCCGGCGGTCACCCCCAACAGTCGACGCGCAGGGCCGGCCGCCACACCGGGGATGCGGCCACCTTTGCGCAGCAGCACCGCGGTGACGGCGACCACGGCGCCGATCATGACGAAGACACCGAATCGCCGTGCAGGAGAACCGTCGACGGTGTCCTGCAGCAGGTACTGGTAGCGCATGTACTCCTCGAACCAGCCCAAGCTGGGCCCAGCCGCGAGGTGGGCCTTCAACATCGCCGGCACCGTGGCCAACGGCTGATCGGCGAACACCGCGGCCAGCACGACGACACCGGAGGCGATCAGCGGCAGCACCACGGCCGGATATCCCACCCGCGCCGCCCGGTGACGCACGATTGCGACGACGGGCCGGGACCCTGCGATCAACGCGGCCACGCAGATCAGCCCCGACGGGCCTGCGGTCAGGGTGAACGCCGCCACCAGCATGGCCATCGCCACCGGAAACAGACGTCGGTTTGCGACGGCCCGTTCCACTGCGCACCAGGTCAGCAGAACCCCCAGTGCGACGACGGGTTCGGGCCGCAGGCCGTTGTTGTAGGGCAACCAGAACGCCAGGAACACCAATCCAGCCGTCCAGGCGGGTAACTGCGAGGAGCGGGTCGCCAACCCCAGCCGGGGTAGCACCTCGCGACTAATGACCCACCACGACGCCACACCGAGGATCAGGGCGGGTACCCGCACCCAGATGCTGGCGGTCGAGATGTTGGCGAACAGGACGAACACGTCGTAATAGGGTGTGCCGAAGGGTGTTTCGGGCACACCCCAGTAGCGGAAGTAGTTCACCATGTACCCGGCGCGCTCCGAGGCCCGCGCCATGCCCAGCTGGTAACCGTCGTCGGCGGTGTTCGCGCCGATCACGTGCCACAGGAACAACGTCGCCAGGACCGTCGCGTCGAGGATGGTGAACGTGCGCCACCGCGGTGGCAGGACCCGCAGTGACCCTCGACCGTCGCTGCGGTCCGCCCAGTGCAGGGCTGCCAGCGCCACGCACGTCGCGATCACGGCCAGGATCGCTGCGATCGACTTGACCACCGAGGGCGTCGAGGCGAAACGGTCGTCCAGGTGGGCGGTGACCGCCAGGCCGGCCGGTCCAGGTCCCGTCAGGTCGGTGAACACTCCGACCATCTGAGGGCGGTAGTCCCCCCGCAACACCGGTGCATCGACACTAGGCGCGCCGGTAATCGTCGTGGTGGTCTGGGTGGCGGTCGAGGTGATCTGCACCTGACACCCCGCCCCGGTGAGCTGGCTCAGTGGGGCGGTGAGCACCGCGATGTTGCGCAGGACGATCCGCAGTTGGGCGGGCTGGCCCGGGCGCGGAGGGTCGGTCACCGCGATCAACCCGTCCTTGCGGGCATTGGGCGACCCGCCGGGGATGGTGGACAACACCACCGCGGCACGTCCCGCCAATTCCCGAACCGCCGCGCAGGGAATGACCACGTCGACGTCGATGGGCACGTACCCGGCCAACGGGGCGCTCACGCTGGTTACCTCATCGGACTGCGGCCACTGCAGCGTGACGTCATCACTGATCACGGGCAACAACGGCACCCCGATGGCCAAGGCGATCCCCAGCAGGCCAGCTATGACGGCGATCAGCCGAGTCGGTCGCGAAAATAGTGTGGATGGAACCGTTTTGGTCGGCTCAGTCAACCCGTTTACTTCGGAGACCACCGCTCAGTTGCCCCACGCCACGTAGACCGCCGCCGGTCCATTGCGCAGCACCCAGGTGTTCTCAGGGGCCACATCGGCGCCGTGACGCCGGTCCGCATCGCGGTGTGTCATGCCCACATGAGTATATGAAACAGTTGTTACAGTCAAGGTGTGCCGCGGCCTCACGACCTCGAGAAGGGTAGGAACCTGCTGGCAGCAGCCACGGAAACTATCCTGGCCGGAACTAGCATCGTCGACACGTCACTGCGGGGCCTGGCCGCGGAGATGAGCACCCGGCGCGCGCCCTGGTCGAGGACGTCGCGCTGCCACCCCTCCAACCCGGCCCCCAAACCCCGACCAGCGACGAATGGAGGGCATCGATGAGCTACGACCCGACACCCGGCGTCAGCACCGGCGCGCCGCGTCAGGTCCCACCATCGGGGCCCGACGCACACCACCACACCGTCCCGCCGCGAACTCACGGCCCGCTGCGGCGGGCACTGCTCAGCGCGGTCGTGGGCATAGCCGCGTACTACGGTGCGCGCACGTTCGGAGCCTCACCGACCGGAGCGCTCATCGCCTCGGCTGCGGCATCAGCCATTCGGATAGCCTGGGTAGCGTTGCGCGACAAGCGCATCGACGCCATCGCCGGTTTCATCCTCTTCCTCGACGCCTCGACCATCGCCGTCGGGTTGATTACCCGTTCTCCGTTCATCACGCTGATCAGCGAGCACATCTCCGGCGTGGTATTCGCCGTGTGGGTGTTCGGTGGTCTCGTCCTGCGTCGACCGGTCACCGAGACGATCGTCGCGTGGGTACGCCCCGGATGGGTTGAACAGCACATCGACCGAAACACCTGGAGCACGTGCCAGGCGCAGGCGTATTACCGAGCGCACATGCGACTCAGCCTGGGCGTCGCCGTCCTGCACACCGCGCACCTCGTCGCCATCGCCGTGATCATCCTGACGATGCCCATCGACGCCGCCAAAGGCCTCCTCGCCGCGATGGCACTCGGCGTGAACGTCACCATCCCCGCCCTTCTCGTCGTCGGACTTCGACGCTTCTTTATCGAGGAAGAGTCCAACCGTTCGCAAAGGCCCGACGATCCGTCAACGTGATGACTGCCGGTCGGCAGCTCGATAGTGAGACTTACAGTGACCGTGTCTGATTCGCCGGCTACGTGTCGGTCAGTCTGCCGAGCCAAGGGTGCTGAGGGTCCTCTTGCCGCACTGACTGAGTGAGCCAGGTGCGGCTGTCGGCGTCGAGCTTTGGGAGGCAGCGCTCAAGGTCGAGAGTGTCCTTGGTCCGGGAGTGCTCCGCTTTGAGGAGGAGCTGGATCTCAGGTCGCAGGTAGGTGATGCCATCGCGTGACCACAGACAGTGACTAAGCGGCCGCATGATGTGGGGAGCTCGCTTGTAGACCCAGGTCTCGTCGCGAACGTCTTCGAGCAGGACGTCGTACTCCCACGGGTCGGCACCGCTGGCCCGCAACCAAAGGTTGCCGCAGTCATCCGGAACACTCGACCCATCGCGAGGTAGCGGTGTCAGGCCGCCTGCCGCCGCCCACACGTCCAGGGCACCGCCAACGAACTCAACGAAACCCTGTGCCTCCGTGCGGGGGATACCGACGTCGAGGTCACCGTGCGCTCGGGCGGTTCCGGTGAACGCGTCGATCGCCCAGCCGCCGGCGATCCACCACCTGCCCGAGTAGTGGCGGAGAAAGTCGGCTGCGTCGCTCGGAGTGCGAACTTTCCATGGGCCGTACAGCCCCAGCACCTCGGAATGATCGAGCACCGTGAGAGTAAGCGTGCCGCCGCGGCCACCCCTACGTCACGTGACGCATTGGTGTGGGCGGGTAAGTGGGGTGTCCGCGTCGGACGTAATGCTTGACCGTCCCTCAAAGGGGTCGCGGGGAAATGACACACGATTGAGAACAAGGTCGATGACGCCGCAATGAGAACGCTCACGGTCGTACTGCTCAGGCGATGACCAAATGCCACGGGAATCGAGAACCTACACGTTGCGACGACGTCGGGTGCGCGCCGAGGGTCAGGCGTTGGTGCCGCCGTCGACGGTGAGGCTCGCGCCGGTGATGTAGCCGGCCTCTGGTCCGGCTATGAAGGCGACCATGGGGGCGATGTCGTCGACGTGGCCATAGCGTTTGAGTGCGGTCGCGGCGAGCTGGGGTTCGGCCCACTGGTCGTCGGCGGGGTTGAGGTCGGTGTCGATGGGGCCGGGCTGAATGTTGTTGACGGTGATGCCGCGGGGTCCGACTTCGCGGGCCAGGCCCTGGGTGAACATCTTCACGGCGCCCTTGGTCGCCGAGTAGGCGACCAAGCCGGGTGTCATCATTCTCTCGCCCACGCAGGAGCCGATGGAGATGATGCGTCCGCCGTCGGGGAGGTGTTTGAGTGCTGCTTGGGTGGTGACGAATAGCCCTCGCACGTTCAGGTTGAGCACCTGGTCGAGTTCCTCGAGTGTGGTCTCCTCGAACGGCTTTGGAATGGCGGTACCGGCGTTGTTGACGAGGATGTCGAGCCGCCCGAAGGTGGCGACCACGTTGTCGACCGCTGACTGGACGGCGGCGGCGTCGGTGGCGTCGGCCTGGATCGCGACCGCCGTGCCGCCGGCGGCTTCGATGGTTTCCACGACCCGTGCGGCGTCCTGAGCGCCCCGGGAGTAGGTGATCGCCACGGCGGCGCCATCGGCGGCGAGGCGCTTGGCGATGGCGGCACCGATGCCGCGAGAGGCTCCCGTGACGAGGGCGACCTTGTTGGTCAAGTCAGACATGGAAGCGGGTCCCTTCGGTAGCGCAGCGTCGATGCGGACATTGGACTGTCCCTGGTATGACGCTAGTGACCCCCTGTAGTCGTGAAAAGGACTTTCGAGGCCGGGGGCATATCTTTGAGGCATGGGATCGCTGGAGCTGCGGCATCTTCGCTACTTCATCGCCGTCGCGGAGACGGGCAGCCTCACCGAGGCAGCCGAACGGCGACTGCACACCTCGCAGCCGTCGCTGAGCCGCCAGATCCGCGACTTGGAACACCAGGTGGGCGTCGAGCTGCTGAGCCGCAGCGTGCGCGGCGTCGAGCTGACCGAGGCGGGAAGGGTCTTCTTGAATCACGCGCGCGCCACGCTGATGCAGGTCGACGCCAGCGTGGAAGCGGCACGACGGGCGGCGCAGCCGATGCGGCGGACCTTCACCATCGGGTTCCTGACCGGGCTTGAGATGACGTGGTTGCCACAGGCGATGCGGGCGCTGCAGGACCAACTGCCGAACATCCAGGTCGCGGTCTCCAGTGACTACTCCCCGCACCTGGCCGACGCGCTCACTCGCGGCCGCATGGACGTGGCCTTCATGCGACCGGAACCCGATTACTCCCTCGAATACGTTGTCGTGGAACATGAACCGCTCGTCGTGTTGATGCCCAAGGACCATCGCCTCGCCGCTGATGAGACCGTCTCTCCGCACGAGCTGGTCAGGGAAACCTTCATCGGTGGGTCGAACAAGGCCGGTGTTCTGAAAACGGTCACCGAGGACTATCTGCGGCGCTGCGGCGTCGATGCCACCATGGACCATGGCGTGGACAACATGGCGATGGCCATGTCGCTGGTCGCGTCCACCCGGGGAGTGGCGCTTATGCCCGCCTACGCCCTGGGGCTGCTCCCGCCGTCCGTCGTCAGCCGACCACTGCAAGGACAGCCGCCGACGATTGACGTGGTGATGGGCTACGGCAGAACCAACACCTCGCCGGTGTTGAAGCTGTTTCTGTCTCGGCTGAGCGGACGTGCAGGTGCTGCCCACCGAGGCGAGACGTAAGTCCATGCCGCACTGATCAGCGGTCGAGTTCACCTGCCACGGCGGCCACTTCGCGGACGACGTCCATGACGATGGCTTCGAACGAGCGTCGTTCGCCGTCGGCGATCCAGTGCCCGAAGGCGATGCCGAACGCCATGACGGCGATCTGGGCGGCCACCTCGGCCGTCATGTCGCTGACCCCGCGGTCCCGGAGGGCACCGCCGAGGGCGCGCCCGAGTCCGACGAGCTTGAGTGCCTCCCGTTCCTGGAGGGCGGGATTGGCGTCGATGACTGACTGGCGCAGGCGAGAGTGCGACCGGCGCCCGTCGTCGAAGAAACCCGAGGACGACCGTAACGCGCTGACCGCCAAGTCAATTGGCGATGCGTCGGGGGGTGCGTCCTGCAGCCCGGCCAGGAAGGCGTCGGTCAGGGTCTGCTGGCCGTGGAAGAGCACCTCGCGTTTGTCGGTGAAGTGGCGGAAGAAGGTGCGCTCGGTGAGGCCGACGGCCTGGGCGATCTCGGTGGCGGTCGTTTGTTCGTATCCGCGGGCGGCGAACAGTTCGAGGGCGGCGTCCTGGAGCCGCTCGCGCGTTCCGGGCTCCCACCTGACCATGGGGAGCAGTCTAGGTGATGACAGGAACTGACTTCGCGTGTACGGTCGCTGATGTCAGCAACTGACATCGACTGAAAAGAGTTCATCGTGCACGTCTTCATCACCGGAGCCTCGGGTTGGATCGGCAGCGCCGTCGTCGACGAACTGCTGGCCTCTGGCCACGCCGTCAGCGGGCTGGCTCGCTCCGACGCGTCGGCCGCCGCTCTCGAGCGAAAGGGTGTCGCGGTCCGCCGCGGCGAGCTCGACGATCTGGACGCCATTCGATCCGGGGCCCAGGACGCCGACGCCGTCATCCACCTCGCCAACAAGCACGACTGGGCGGACATGGCGGGAACCAACGCCGCCGAACGAGCCGCGACGCAGGCCATCGGAGACGCACTCGTCGACACCGGCAAGCCGTTCCTGCTGGCGTCGGGACTCGCCGCTCTGACCGACGGGCGGCCGGCCACCGAGGACGACGCGTCCCCGTTTCACGGACCCGAGTCGCCGCGCGGGGGAAGCGAAAACCTGCTGCTCGAGTTCGCCGACCGCGGAGTGCATTCGGTGGCGTTGCGTTTCTCGCCCACCACTCATGGCACCGGCGACCACGGTTTCATCGCCGCCCTGTGTCAGGTCGCCCGCGATCGAGGCGTGTCCGGGTACCCCGGCGAGGGGCTCAACCGCTGGGCGGCAGTACACGTCGCCGACGCCGCGCGCATGGTCGCACTGGGCCTCGAGAAGGCCCCCGCCGGCGCACGTCTGCACGCCGTCGCCGAAGAGGGGATCCCCACCCGGGTGATTGCCGAGGCGATCGGCCGGGCGTTCGACGTGCCCGTCGCGGCCATCCCGGCCGATCGCGTCCAGGAGCACTTCGGCTGGATCGGTGGTTTCTTCAGCAGCGACATGGCCGGCAGTAGCCTTGCGACGCAACGTCTCCTGGGTTGGACGCCCACTGGGCCCACCCTGGTCGAGGACATCGACGGCGGCGCGTATGGGCGGGCATCGTGACCGGTCCGGCACTTTCTGGAGTTCGGGGGGTGCATCACGGCCAGCAGGGTTGGACAATGGTCGGCGAGGACTGCCGGCCTCGCCAGTAGTGAGCGCGTCGCCGCATACCGATCGACCCGGGAGGCCATGGGGGCAGGGCACCAACAAGGTCGAGCCGATCGAGATCGGGCTCGAACTGTCCGAGCCGAGCGCCAACGGGATGCTGCTCGCGGGCCGCTACACCATCCTCGACCACGAGTCCGCCCTGCAGCGGTTGATGTCCCTCGCGATCAGAGAGAACGTCGACGTGATCGTGGGCGGTCCCTACAACTCAGGCGCCCTCGTCGGCGGCGCCCACTTCGAATACGGTCCGATCCCGCCGGAGATAGCCGAGCGAGTCAAGACGATCGAGACCCTCTGCGAGAAGCATGACGTGCCGATAAAGGCAGCCGCGCTGCACTTCTCGCTTGCCCATCCCGCGGTGGCCGCGGTCATTCCCGGCTCGAGCCGGCCCAGTCGTATCACCGAAGACGTTGCCGCGATGAAATTCGCCGTCCCCGATGACTTCTGGCGCGATCTCAGGGACAGCGGGGTGGTGTCGACGGCGGCGCCGTTGCCGATCGACGGGTAGTCGGTCGACGCCGCCAACTGCTGCGAGGCTGCGGTCGAAGAAGTGTTGACCAAGGGATCTGGTTCTGTGAAGCCTTGCAGGGCGCCGGCTCAGGACCCACTCCCGAAGTCTCTATCACCGGCGATATCACTGCGCGGGTGATATCGCCGGTGATAACGACTTCCAGATCGGGTGGGTCCTTGCTCCTGGGGATGAACCGTCGACGACCCGGTAAATCGTCGCCGGTGGTGTCGGACCGCCCCGACACGATCGACGCCATGAAGAACTACACCTACCGAGCACAGTGGTCGATGGAGTCAGGCGACTACGTTGGCATCTGCCTCGAGTTTCCACTAGAGGAAACCCATGCCCCGACCGCTCTGGAGACGATGGCAAAAATCACCGAGAGAGTCGCAGTCATCCTTGCGGAGTACGAGAGGGACGACGCCGATCCTCCCTCGTCGCTCACCGACCGGCACTACAGCGGCAACTTCATCGTGCGCACGTCGTCGATGCTGCACGCGCGGCTGATGGTCGAATCCGCCGAACAGGGCGTCTCCCTCAACCACTGGGTGGTCCAGAAGCTGGCGGACCGGGGACCGGTCGCCACCACCGACCCATTCTTCTGAGCAACGAGACCACCACGGTCGTGAGTGGCACATCTGAAGTTCTCGCTCGCCCGTCCCACGGCGGCACGGTGACGATCGGTGGGCGCAGAACCGACGGTCACTGCGATTGGTGGCCCAGGATAGAGGCTGGGGTGTCAAGTTTTGATTGACTGCAGTCGCTTTGTCAACGTAGCCTTGACGCGTGCCCGAGGCGTTCGCACTAGTTGGTCAGCAGCTTTACCGCCAGCTCAGTCAGATTCTCGCCGACCCGGTTCTGGGTGGCGTGAACGATCCGCTCGAGTTGGTTCGCTCGGCGCTCGAGATCCGAAGCGGGGCTGAGGCGTTGATGGTTGCGGCGGTGGAGCGGGCGCGAGAGGCGGGCCGGACCTGGCAGGAAATCGGCGACGTGATTGGTGTTTCGCGTCAGGCCGCATTCCAGCGATACGGCAAGCCGATCGATCCCCGAAACGGCGAACCCATGAACACCAACCCACTTCCCGATGCGGTCGAGTTGGCCAGGGCGGTCATCGACCATCACCTTCACGGTCGGTGGACCGAGGTCAGCGCGCGGTTCGACGACTCGATGCGTGCAGGGCTGACCGAGGAGGGGCTTGCCGAGGCGTGGGCGTACATCGTGGGCTTGGCCGGCGCCTACGAGCGCCACGGAGACACCGACGTCGTGCGCGCTGGCGACTTCACCGTCACCAACACGCCGTTGGCCTTCGAGGCCGGTGACTTCGTCGCTCGCATCACCTTTCGCGACGATCGGACGATTGCCGGACTGTTCATCCTCAACCCCGATGCCGCTGCCAGCGGCGCCGGTGCATCGACAGGTACGTGAAACAGTAACCACTCAAATTGGCCGCGGTGGGGCGCCCCGGGGGTCCGCCATACTGGTCCGGTGGGGGTGGGGGATTCGGTGTGGTGCAGCTGCCGTCGGCCGAACCGGGTGCCGGAGATCTGCGGCGTTCCATGACCCAGATACTCATCGCCGCCGGCGTGGCCCTGACCGTCGCCTTGTTGCTTACCTCGGTGTTGACCCGGGTGTTCACGCGGTTGGGGTTGGGTCAGGAGATCCGCGACGAGGCCCCGGAGAGCCACCAACGCAAGCGTGGCACGCCGACGATGGGTGGTCTGGCGATCCTCACCGCGATATGGGCAAGCTACCTAGGCACACACCTCGTCTCGCTCGCCTTCGGTGGTGAGGGCCCGTCGGCGTCGGGACTGCTCGTCCTCGGCCTGGCTACCGCTCTGGGCTCGGTGGGTTTCACCGACGACTACGTCAAGGTGCGGCGTGCACGCAACCTCGGCTTGAACAAGCGAGCCAAGAGCGCCGGCCAACTCCTCGCGGCAATCCTCTTCGGCGTGCTCGCGCTGCAGTTCCGCAACGCCGACGGTCTCACCCCGGGCAGCGCCGGACTGTCCTACGTCCGCGACGTTGCCACGTTCGCGATGCCAGCCGTGGTGTTCGTGGTGTTCTGCATCCTCGTGGTGTCCGCGTGGTCGAATGCCGTGAACCTCACCGACGGCCTGGATGGTCTGGCCGCGGGTGCCATGGCGATGGTGAGCGCCGCCTACGTGCTCATCACGTTCTGGCAGTTCCGCAACGCGTGTGCGGTCACGCCCGACCCTGGTTGTTACCAGGTGCGGGACCCTCTCGATCTGGCGCTGGTCGCCGCCGCGACGGCCGGCGCCTGCATCGGATTCCTCTGGTGGAACGCCGCACCCGCGAAGATCATCATGGGAGACACCGGTTCGCTGGCGCTGGGCGGCATCATCGCCGGACTGTCGGTAACCAGTCGCACCGAGATACTGGCCGTCATCCTGGGCGCACTGTTCGTCGCCGAGGTGACCTCGGTTGTCATCCAGGTCATTTCATTTCGCACCACCGGCCGACGGGTCTTTCGCAACTCTCCGCTCCATCACCACTTCGAGCTGATGGGGTGGCCCGAAACCACACTGACCATTCGATTCTGGTTGATCACCGCCATCGCGTGCGGCCTCGGACTCGCGCTCTTCTACGGCGAGTGGCTGACGGCCACCGGCGCCTGAGCCCCCAGGATGACGGGAGAGGGCGCCTTCGCGTAAGTGACTCTCGCCGGTCAATTTGCCTCTACCAGAACACGTACGGCGATCTCGTCAAGGGCTGCAACCGAGTTGGCGAGGATGACTACCGCCACGGCACGACGTCGGTCGAGGGCGATCATGCTCGAAAAGCCACCCGTTGCGCCGTTGTGCCACGAGATGTGCGCGTCGCCGATTCGGTCGGTGAGCCAGGCATAGCCCACCCGGCTCCCGTTGCCGGCATCCCAACGCGGTTCGAGCGCGCCGAGGCCCGGCGCCCTCCCCTCGAGGACGGCTCGTGCGTAAAGAGCCATGTCTTCGGGGGTCGAGCGCACCCCGCCGGCAGGGGCGTATGCGTTCATGGGCCACGCCTGCTCGCTCTTGCCGCGCGCGTTCCACCCCGTCGGTGCATCGGGGGGCAAGTCGTGAGCAGACAGGGGTGCCACCGACGAGGTCATGCCCAGTCGACTGAACAGGTGACGGTTCAGCAGTTCGGGATAGCCGACACCGGCGTGGGCGGCCAGCGCTTGGCCGAGAAGCGCGGTGCCGAGGTTGGAATACGAAAACGAGCCTCCGTCGACGATCGTCGCCGCGTCGGCCTGCGCGAGCAGCGTGCGGACGTCAGCCGTGTACGGGTTGCGGTTCCGCAGAACGGCGAACGAGACCCTCGCGAGGTCCCCACGGCGTCTGGATATACGAGGCAAACCCGACCGGTGGCTCGCCAGTTCTTCCAGTGTCACACCAGCCACGTGGCTGCTGTGGACGTCGAGCAGGCTTCCCAACGTGGTGTCGGCTGATAGCTCGCCAGACTCAACGGCGTGTGAAAAGAGCAGGGAGGTCATGGTCTTCGTGACGGACCCGATTTCGTAGAGCGTGTCAGACCCCGCGCCGAAGTGCGCCCAGGCGGTATCGCGATTCTGAATGTGAACGACGCTGACGCGGTCTGTGAGGCCACCGACGCGCAGTAGCGGTTCGACCCGGGCGATCAGATCGGGGTCGCCGGTGGCCGGCCCGAGTCCAGGCGGTCCTGACGCTCTGGCGCTCGTGTGGTCTCTCACAGTTGCTCCAGGGCCCGTCCGCGGACCGTCGTCATCGTGGGTTCGATCGCGCTCAGACGATCGGTGGGACGTTGGCTCATACTCCGTGGTGAGCTACGCAAAGAGCCTCGGCGGCAGACACATTGGCCGGCTTGTCAGTGCTGCTGACGTAGACGATGGAGTGCACGGTGCGATCTGTGGTCGGACTGTACATGCACCGCTGCGTCAATCCCTCGATCAGCGCGGGTGGACCATCCGGCATCGAATCGCCGGAGGCGCACGGCCCGAAGTCGAAGTCTGCCGAACGAACAAAGAGGTAGTAGGTCGCAGCGCGACCACGATCGTCGACCTGATCGATCCGGCAGACCATCGACGTCGAGCGATGTGCCGTCGTGGTCGGCGCTAGCTTGATGGGCGTCGGCGCGGGGGAGCTGCACGCCGCCGCCAGCAAAGCAACGGCGATGGCAGGCGACGCTTTGCGCATGGTTGACATCGTAGGGCGCGCCGGCGACTCGGGCCGCGGGTCTGAGCTCGCTACGGTGGGCCGGGACCGGAGTAGATGTTGAACCCGAACCGCTTGAGCGGCTGAAGCACTGGTGACTCCTGGAAACCATTGTTTCCGGCCACCGCTGTCTCCGAGACGGTTTCGAACGCAACCAATGAGCCGTCATTGAACGCGAACGCGTACCACTGGTAGCCCGCGTTGTGGAGGTCCACTTGCATCGGCAGCTCACTTGGGAAGCGGGAAATCATCAGATAGTCCACCTCGCCACCGGGCTTGATCAACGATCGGCAGGAGGCGTTGGCCGTTGAGTGAGGCAGTCGCGTGTAGTTGCTTAACGCGTACACCGGCTTTTCGCAGACCGCGTCAATCCAGTCGGCCGGCCAGTGCGAGACCCGGTTGATTTCTGCGAATTCGGCGTCCAACGGAATCGCGTTGCGCACTATCACCGCTGCTTTGGTACGTGGCAGAACTGCCGACGCAAAGGTCGCCTCGGCGACGAACACGGCGACGATCCCGACGATGAACGATACGAGCAGGAATCGACGGGTCCGCGTGCTCGACGTCCTTCCCACGACCACCATGATGACCGTTGAGGAGCATTTTCGGTATCGCTAGTGGCTCGGAGGTGCGATCCTGCCAGCCCACGTGGCGTGATCGACCAGCTAACCCCCAACCGTCGCCCCACGGAATCACGATCAGCGACTAGACCCAATCGCCGTGGTTGCTGCGCGACGACCGATTTGACGCTATCGTCAATGCCCGTTGCCGGTCTTGGCCGTGCGTTCTGATGGGGTGTCGCCGTACTGGGGCTCCTGGTCGTGGGACCGGGGTGCCAGCTCGGCCGGGGTGAGTAGGGGTTGCTGGTGAGCGGTGCCAGTTATGTGGGTCGTGTCGGGGCGTTGGCGGTTGCCTTGGGGATCGGGGCCGCTGTGTCGGGCGGTCCGATTGCCTGGGCGGACGAGGAATCGTCGAGTTCCAGTTCCAGCTCGAGTTCCTCTGGATCGCAGACGCATTCGTCGTCGACCTCGGATGCTGGGGGAGCGACCGCCGGGGGGACGGCTTCACAGCCGGGCACGTCGTCGACGCCCGCTCGTGAGGCTTCCTCGACGTCGTCGACGCCCACTCGCCAGACTCTCTCGACGTCGTCCGGCACCCGTGCGCAGGCCGGTACCGACACCGACACCGACACCGACGGCGATGGTGACCATCGCACCGATGAGCCTGAGCACACCGGTGCCACGGTCGTCACGGCCCCGCCCGAGGAGCAACCGTCGAGTCCCGACGCCACCTCCCCGCCGGAGGTGACCACGCCGGCGCCGACTACTACGCCGGCGCCGACCACCACGGCGCCGTCGGCCGAGCCGGGTTCGGTGACCAACCCCGCGCACGAGGTGACGAGCACGGGTGGCGATCATCATCAGCCCGACGCCGACGCGCGGCCCCACGCGGTGAACGTCACGTCCGATCAGCCGGCCCCCGCGACCCAGGTGAAGGCGACGCCCACCACGAAGGTCGCCGACACGGTCACCGGATCCGACGTACCGACGCTCCGGCCGGCGGTGAGCGCGACGGTGAGCGCCGCGGCGGCGACGGCGACGGCGGCGCTGGAGGTGACACCGGCGGCTGTTCCGGCCGCCGTGCCGTCGTTGCCTGACATGGTGATCGCAGTCGCCCGACGCATCGTCGACGCGCTGCTGGCGCCGTTGGCGAATCCACTTCCCGTCGGCTTCGACTCCTCGCCGTTCCTGCTGGCGGTCGAGTGGTTCCGCCGGACCGCGGTGGGTGCGTTCTACAACCGGGCGCCGGGAGCAGCGCCACTACAGATCGGCGAAGACGCCAACGGGAAGGTCATCGGCACCATCGGCGCGACCGATCCCGACGGGGACCCGTTGACCTATACGGTCAGCCAAGGTCCCACGCGGGGCACCGTCGCGGTACGGGCCGACGGCACCTACACCTACACCCCCAACAGTGCACTGGCCGTCGACGGCGGCACCGACACCTTCACCGTCAACGTCAGTGACGGCGGATGGCGGCTGTTCAGTCAGACCGCGATCACACCGGTGTCGGTGACCGTTCAGGTCGGCGCCGGCGACACCCTGGGCGTCAACGGCACACCGTTCGCGGTTGCCATGAGCCCGGACGGAAAGCACGCTTACATCACCGATTCCACCAACGACCGGGTCTCGGTGCTCGACGTCGCCACGCGCGCCGTGGTCGGGTCGATCGCTGTCGGTGGTGCCCCCTCGGGTATCGCCGTCGCCGCCGACGGCCGCGCCTACGTCGTGAATTCCGCCGACGGCACCGTCACGGTGTTCGACACCGCCACCAACACCATCGTGCGCCCGTACGTGTACGTGGGTAGCGACCCGACCGGGATCGCGGTCAACGCCGCGGGAACCCGGGTGGTGGTGGCCAACGGTTATGAGGATTCGGTGTCGGTGATCGATACCGGCACGTGGAACGTCACCCGGGTGGTGGTCGGCGACGGCCCCTATGGTGTGGCGATCAGCGGCAACCGCGCGCTGATCACCAACGAGTTCGACGACACCGTGACCGTGCTGGATCTCAGCACCAACACCGTCGCCGCGACGATCGCCGTCGGTGACGCGCCCACGGGCATCGCCGCGGTGGGCAACCGCGCGGTGGTCACCAACGCGGGCACGACGACGACACCGGGGGACGGGACGGTGTCGATCATCGACCTGGACACCCTGACGGTGGTGGGATCGCCCATCGCGGCGGGGGATTCACCGACGTCGGTGGTGATCGACGCGACGGGAACCTACGCCTACATCGCCGACGAGGAGCGGTCGGTGGTCTCGGTTCTCGACATCGCCGCTGCGACGATGACCGACCAGACCCGTGCCGTGGCGGCCGGTCCCACCGGACTCGCGCTCGGTGCGGACGGAGAGCTCTTCGTGGCCGGCTACATGTCGGGCACCGTCGACCCCCTCGACGTGGGCGGGGTGGTCACCCCGGTCGTCACAAATGCGTCCCTCGCCGCGGCGATCACCACCAACCCCGTTGCGGCCGCGGCAACTCCGCCTGCGCCGACGCAGGAATGGTCGACGTCCACCAAGGGTTTCGACATCTACAACGACACGTTCGACGGTTGGGTTCTCACCTACGAAGGGAACGGTCGGCCCAATGGCGGTGGTCCCGCTGCCGGAACAGTCCTCGCCCCCGGAGCCCATCTGCACCTCGAGATTCCGGCCGATTCGTTCAGCTCTGCTACACGTGTCACCGTCATCTTGACCAAGCCCGCCGGCGAGTCGTGGAAGTTGACAATGACTGCTTTTGGCGTGGGCTCTCCGTCGGACTACAACCCTTTGACCGCGTTTATCAGAAGCGCCCAATTCACGCTGTTCCACTACGACGCGCAAGGAAACCGGATCCCAGGCGGTACCGGGGGCGGAATCGGCTCGTGGTCCCAGAACGCCCCCGAGAGCAGTTATTTCGGCTCAGCGGTGGACCCCATACGGATCAGCGACAGCCTTCCCACGACGAGAACATTGTCCGTCAATGATCCAGAAGCGTCGAACCTTCTCAGCGCCTGCGCGAAAGGCTCCTCGGCGAAGTGCACGTTCCAGCCGAACGGCGCTCCTACGGTGACGTGGACGGAATGGCAACAAGCAATGACAAAGCAGGGAGGCGTCGTCTACGAGTACAACGACCATTCCTACGATGTTGGGCCACGATTCGAAATTGGTTACACCGCCGTCGCGGGAGTAGTCAACGACGTGGGCGTCAAAACCGGCCTAGCCCTCGAGAAGCCCATCTTCGAGACGCTCACCGACGCGTCCGGAAAGGTCATTCCCAACGTCAGGACTTTCCTCCCGCCGTCACTTCTGTACAAGTTGCCGCCACATTCGTCCGTACGCCTGCAAGTCCGCGCGCCTCTACTTCGCTACACCGGCGACATCACGATCACAGTCGGCAACTCGACGGCCACCATCACCGGGGTCGTCTACGACGTCCCCGACACCCAACGCGACGTTGAACTCTCAGGCGGCGTGAAACCGGGGCCCTAAAAAGCATCAGATGGGATTGCCTGACGAGGGCCACAGCGGGGCTCGGGGGTCGCTTTCGCTTGCCGCTATTGCGTTGCTGCTCGGGGTGGCCTTCGTGGTCGCTCCAGTCGGCTTGGCAGGCGGAGGTTACGGCGGCGGTTTCTTCGGGAGTGCCGCGTTGTCGAGCTCGGTCGCGGACAACTTCGTCGCGTTGTGGCACTCGGGTGATCGGGCGATGCCGGCGGGGATGAACGACCTCGTCCAGTACTGGAGGCGATATCACGTCGCGAAGGCCGTGCTGGCGGGCCTGCTGGTGGTGGTGCTGGCAGCGTGGGCGACTCGGCTGTGGAAGTCGTCCACAGACAGCGCCATCGCGACCCGACGCCAACGGGTGGCGGGGGCGGCAGGAGCAACCGTCACCGCGGCAGGCTTCGGGGCAGCTCTGTTGCTGATGGCCAACGTCCAGGGCGCGGTCGCACCGTTGTCGTCAGTCCTGACCCTGCTCCCACCGGCGGTCGACGACCCGGCCGTCGGGCAGGCCCGAGCGCAGGTGTCGCAGCAACTACGTGCGCATGGCACGCCTCGCCCCGTACTTGCCCACATGATCAACGATTTCGGCAATTACCATGCCGTCTTGGCGGCGTCAGCTGTCGTGCTGGCCTGCGCCACGGTAGCCGTCGGCGACGTCGTCGGGCGATCGTTCGTGACGACTGCTCGCTCCGATCGTGCTGCCCGCCGCAAGAAGGCCCTGGCGAGTACGGTTTTCGCGATGGTCGGGATCGGTGTGCTCGTCCTGGCGGCGGCCAACGTCGGCAACGCCGCCGACCCTGCCCGCGCTCTGCTGCTGTTCTACGCCGGGTAGCCATCGAGCCAACTGGCTTCGACGGCCTTGTGGTTCGGGTGCGAGCAGCAGGCGAGTACTCCGAGCGCTACAGCTGACCGCGTCGAATCGTCAGGTGCGTCGGCCAAGCCAGCACGAGGTCGTCGCCCACGGGGACTCCGTTCCATTGCGCAAGGACCTCGCTGAGTCGCTTGTTGATAGCCTCCCTCAACGCCGCTGACACCACCGCTGTGTCGACTTGGGCTGAGATTGCGCCGTCCCGCGCAAGGCCGGCCAGCTCCTCAGATCTCCCGACATCTGATCTCCCAGCACCGCCCAGTCGACGAGATCGTTTGAGCTGAACGGCCTTTCCGCGCTTACCGCCCGAAGCGCGGAAGAAGCCCCCGACATCGCCACCCGCAGCACACTGGCCAAAGATTCCGAGCGTCAACTCGGCCTGCTCCTCGACGATGAAATGTACGAGGTCGTGTGGCACGTGAGTGTCACCAGGCGCAAGCCTCATCGCGACGTCGCCGCCGACGTCTCGGGGTCCGTCGCGGATCAGTCCGATTGCGTACTGTCGGTCGCTGAGCCTCCTGAAAATCACCTCCATGAACGGCATCGCATCATGGCTGGCAGCGAGTGGCAACTGAATTTTGTGAGTCGAGGCCTGAAGTCGTTGGCTTGCTCGCACTTCCGTGTGGCTGTAGGCGTCCCTAGCAGACGCGGCGCCGTCAGCCGCGAATCTCGTTGAGGTAGTTGTAGATCGTGTAGCGGGTCACGTCGAGCCGGCCTGCGACGTGGTCGACCGAATCCCGGATCAGGAAGAAGCCGGCTTCGTCCAGCTCGCGGACGACCGCCGCCTTGTGGTGTTTCTTCATCTCGGGGGTCTGCACGCCGACCTTGGTGATGGCACGATCCACCAGGAACCGTTGCAGACTGTCGACGTCGGGCGGAAAGGTCTCCTCGCGTTGGGCCACCTCGACTGAAACGGTCTCGGGTTCCACGCTGTTGACGCACAGGCAGCCGATCGCGACACCGTCGGCGTCCCGGAGGAACAGGGTGGACGACCGGATCGGACGACCGTCGGGACTGTTGGTCCGGTAGTTGATGAGGTCCTGGGTGGTCCCTCGGCGGATCAGTCCGAGCAGCAGGTCGGTCATCGGACCGCCGACCGTGCGGTGAGTGAGGTCGCCCGCGATCGCGGCGATCGAGTCCGGCAACCGGGACAGGTCGTGCAGCAGCACCTCGTTGCCGGGACCGAGCATGGCGGCCAGTCCGTGCACTGCCGGCACCAGCGACGCGAGCAGGTCGTGGGTCGCATCGCCCGCGGGGACGGGAACCGGCGCGGGGTCCGGCCGTCTCGGCTGGGTCAACGCGAGCAGGGCCGCGCTCAGCCGGTCGACGGTCTCCGACGTGGTGCTCACGTGGGGGGAGAGCCGAATGTGTTCGGGCCGAACGGTCGCCGCGATGCCCTCCGCGGTCAACGCGGCGCCGATCTGCTCGGGAGGATGCTCCGGCATGGTGAACGCCAGGATGCCGGCGCGCCGCTCGCAGGCGGAGACGATCTGGGCGCCCCGCGACAGCAGCACCTCCTCGAGCTCGGCCACCCGGGCGGAGAGGTGCGCGGCGATGACGCCGACGCCGGTCTCCTCGACCAGCTCCAGCGCCGCCGCGAACGCACCCGAGGTCACCGGGCTCAGGTTGGAGATCGACCAGGCCGCCGCGGTGGTGTCGGCGGGGTGGATCTCGTCGTCGAACAAGCCGGGATCGCGCGCACCCGTCCAGCCCGACAGGACCGGGTCCATGCGCTCCAGCGCGCGGTCCGAGAGCACCGCGAATCCCGTTCCCCACCCGGCTCGCAACCACTTCTGGCCGCCGACGACGAGGATGTCGGCCACTTCCCACGGCGCCTCGATCACGCCGAAGCCCTGGATGCCGTCGACGACCAGGACGCGGTCACCGACGACGTCCCGGAGGGCGGCGAGATCGGCCCGGTAGCCGGTGCGGTAGTCGACGGCGCTGACCGAGACGATGGTGATCTCGTCGGTGAGGGCTTCCGCGACCCGGTCGGCGGTGACGTAACCGCCGGGCAGCCGCCGGACCGTCAACCGCCCGGCCTGCTCGGCGCGGGCCCACGGGTACGTGTTGGCGGGGAACTCAGCGGCCGACACCAGCACGGTGCCGCCCGCGGCGTTGAACGCCGCCTGCAGCAGCCCGAGGCTGGTGTGCGGCTGCAGCACGACGTGGTCGACGTCGCTGCGGCACAACCGCGCCGCCGCCGCCTTGGCACGGGTCTCCTCGCGCATCAGTTCGTCGACGGTGGCCGGCCCGGCGTGCGTCGCCTTCTCCAACAGCCGGGCGGTGGTGTCCAGAACGGCGTGCGACGGTGGTCCGAAGCGCGCGAAGTCGAGGTAGCCCGCCGGCTCGGAGAACTGCACGAGGTAGCGCGGCGAGATGGGCGTCATGCAAGCACCCGCGCCAGGAACTGGCGTGTGCGTTCATGTTCGGGGGACTTGAGGATGCGCTCGGGCGGTCCGGTCTCCACCACCGCACCGTCGGCCATGAACACGACTTCGTCGGCCGCCTCCGCGGCGAACGCGATCTCGTGGGTGACCACGACCATCGTCATCCCGTCGGCGGCCAGCCCGTTCATCACGGCGAGCACCTCGCCGACGAGCTCGGGATCCAGTGCCGAGGTCGGCTCGTCGAACAGCATGAGCTTCGGCTTCATCGCCAGGGATCGGGCGATCGCCACGCGCTGCTGCTGACCACCGGACAGCTGCGCCGGGTAGGCGTCGCCGCGTTGGCCGAGGCCGACCCGGTCGAGCAGTTCGAGGCCCTCCTTGCGTGCGACGTCGGGCGCGGTGCCCAGCACCCGAATCGGGCCCTCGACCACGTTCTCCAACGCGGTGCGGTGGCCGAACAAGTTGAACCGCTGGAACACCATGCCGATGTCGCGCCGCTGCTTGGCGACGTCACGCTCCCGGAGCTCGTAGAGCTTGCCGTTGCGCAACTCGAACCCGATCGGTTTGCCGTCCACCCACACCTCGCCCTCGTCGACGGACTCCAGGTGGTTGAGGCAGCGCAGGAAGGTGCTCTTGCCCGCGCCCGACGGACCGAGCAGACAGACCACCTGGCCGCGGTGCACCTCCATGTCGACGCCCCGCAGGACTTCGATGTGGCCGTAGCTCTTTCGGACGCCGACGGCCCGCAGCAATGGCTCAGACACGGGCGCCTCTCGTCAACGGGATGGCGCGCAGCGCCTTCGCGGCTTGCGCGGCGACGCTGCGCTCGGCCGAACCGAAGGTGCGCTCCAGGTAGTGCTGCCCCACGCCGGCGATCGTCACCACCACCATGTACCAGATGGCCGCGGCGAACAGGGTTTCCATGACCAGCAGGTTGTGCGAAGAGATGTTGTTGGACGCGTGCAGCAGTTCGGTCACGCCGATCACCGACGCGATCGAGGTGCCCTTCAGCATGTCGATGAAGTCGTTGCCCGTCGGCGGGATGATCACCCGCATGGCCTGGGGGAGCACCACTCGCCGCAGCGTCAGGCTCGGCGACATGCCGATCGACTTGGCGGCCTCGGTCTGTCCGCCGTCGACGCTGTTCAACCCGGCCCGCACGATCTCGGCCATATAGGCGCTCTCGTTGAGGGCCAAGCCGAGCAGCGCGGCGGTGAACGCGCTGACGAGGACGTTGGTGGGCTCGTTGAGCAGATATCCCCCGAAGGGCAGCGGAATGGCGATGGTCGGAATGACCAGCGCCAAGTTGTACCAGATGAGGATCTGCAGCAGCACGGGCAGACCGCGGAACAGCCAGATGTAGCCCGTCGCAAACCATTTCGCGACGGGATTGGCGCTGCGGCGCATCAGGGCGATGACGATCCCGATCACGATGGCCACCGTCTGCGCGATGACGGCGAGCAGCACGGTGTTCAGCAACCCGACGAGCATCACGCGATAGATCACGAAGTCGGGCACCGACGCCCACTTGATCCGTGCCTGCGACAGTACGACGAATGCCGCGACGAGTAGCGCCAGGATGACGACGGCGCTCACCCAACGTCCCCAATGCCGAAGCCGGACGATCTCCAGCGGCTCCTGGCGATCCGCGGCGACCTCAGGCGCCATTGATCGCGGATTCCTTCAGCGCGCCCTGCTCGACACCCCAGCTCTGCAGGATCTTGAGATACGTTCCGTCGGCGATCAGTTCGCCGAGCGCCTTGTTCACCGAGTCGCGAAGGGCGACATCGTCCTTGGCGAACCCAATACCGTAGGGGCCGCCGTCGATCGGCTCACCGGGAACCACCTCGAAGATGCTGCCGTCACCCGCGGTGCGCGAGATGTACGCGGCACTGGGGAGGTCGTTGAGGATCGCGGCGACCCGGCCGGTGCGGAGTTGGTTCTGGTTCTGGGTGTCGCTGTCGGTGGCCGTCACGTTGACGGCGGGCTTGCCCTCCTTGACGCACGTGTCGCTCTGGGCGGCCGCGAACGTCCGGTGGCTGGTGCCCTGCACGACGGCAACGTTCTTGCCGCACAGGCTGTCTGCGCCGGTGATGCCCTGCGGATTGCCCTTCTGCACCATGATGGTGATGCCGGAGGAGAAGTAGTCGACGAAGTCGATCTGCTGCTGGCGTTCCTTGGTGTCGTTCATCCCGGCCATCGTCATGTCGACGCGCCCCGACTGCAGGCTGGTGATCAGCGAGCCGAACGCCATGTCCTGGTAGGCCGTCTGCACGCCGATCTTCTTGGCGATGGCCTTGGCGAGGTCCACCTCGAAACCGATGGGCGTCTTGCCGTCCTCGGCGTAGAAGTTGTTGGGCGCCGACTGGATGTTGGATCCGACGTTGACGGTCTTGGACTGGGCGACCGCGGGAGGGAGTCCGGCGGTGAGGGCCTCGTCCGGCGTGATGGCCTCGATCAGTGCCGCGTTGTCGGGGATCGCCGACTGGGCGCCGCTGGCGGCCGGCGGTTCCGCCGTGTCGCCGCCGACCCCGTTGCCGCAGGCGGTGACACCCGCGGCGAGGACTCCGACGAGCAGCAGGGAGAACCGGGTACGGACCGGCAGCGGTGAACGCATCATGACCTCCAAGGTGTGATGCGGGCGACGCTACAACATTTTGTTGAAGCCGTCTCAACAAACTGTTGAAGAAGTCTGAGTGCTGGCGACCGCTCCCGCCAGCAGGCCAAGGGTGTCCGCCGAGGGCGACCCGGCGACGGTGGTGACGATGCACACCGACTGGCCGGTGGACCGTGCGACGACGAGATTGTGTTGGGTCACGGTCAACGGGCCCACCGTCGGATGCTGGAGACGGTAGGAATCGGCCTCGCAGGGCTTGACCCGATGGTCGCGCCACAGCGTGACGAATTGCGGACTCTTCATTGACAATTCGCCGATCAGGGCCGCCAGGGCTGGGTCGTCGGGATGGCGGCCGGCGACCAGGCGGAGGTTGCCGACGACCGCGCGCGCCTTGTGCTGCCAGTCGAGGTACAGCTCGCGGGTGTGGCAGTCGAGGAACAGCATGCGCGCCAGATTGGGTCGCTCGGCGGAGCGGTCCACCGCATCGCGGTCCAGGTGACCCGCCAGCAGGGCATGAGCCAGCGGATTCCACGCCAGGACGTCGAGCCGCAGACCCACCACGAGGGCGGGCAGATCGGTGAGGGAATCCAGGAGATCGCGGGTCAGCGGGTCGACGCGTTCACTGACGGTTCGGCTCGGTCGTGCGGGCCGCGCTCGAGCCAGCGTGCGCAGGTGTTGCTGTTCGTGATCGTCGAGGCCAAGTGCCCCGGCGATCGCGTCGAGGACCGCATCGGAGGCGTTCACCGACTGGCCCTGCTCGAGGCGGGTGTAGTAGGACGCGCTGACGCCGGCCAACTGGGCCAGTTCTTCGCGGCGCAATCCGGCGACGCGGCGTCGTCCGCCGACCCACGTGAGTCCGACGTCATGCGGATCGACCTGAGCGCGCCGGGCGCGGAGGAACTCCCCGAGACTGCTGTAGGTCATCACTCCACTATGCGCCGCGACGCGCCCGGTCTGCCTGACCCTCTCGTGGGTAGGCACCGTTGGGGCTGGTTGCCGCACCGGCGGGCCACGACTCTGGGTCGCATGAACCACATCGTGTTGGGTGACGTCACGGTCACCCGCGTCATGGAGTACTTCGGATCCGTCGAACTGTCGCCGGCGACCTTCTTCCCCGACAGTCGCCCCGAATCCTGGGAATCCAACGAGGACTGGCTGGTTCCCGACTTCTACGACCCCGGTTCGGGGATGTGTGTCGCCGCCCTTCAGACGTGGGTTCTGCGCAGCGCCGGCGCGACGATCCTCGTCGACGCCGGTGCCGGCAACCTCAAGCACCGTCCCGGCACCGTCTGGCATCGGCTCGACACCGACTTCCTGGGCAATCTGGCGCGAGCAGGAGTCCACCCCGACGACGTCGACGTCGTGGTGAACACCCATCTGCACAACGACCACGTCGGGTGGAACACGGTCCTCGAGGACGGGCAGTGGGTGCCCACCTTTCCGAATGCCAGATACGTCATGCCCCGGGCCGACTTCGAGTTCTGGAATCCCGCCAACGGCAACCCCTCCCGACTGGGTGCCGCCAGCCACGTCGTCTTCGAGGACAGCGTCGCGCCGGTGCACCAGGCCGGTCTGGTGGACCTGTGGGACACGCACCTCGATCTCGACGGCAACCTGCGCCTCGAACCCGCCCCTGGACATACCCCGGGGTCATCGCTGCTCACCCTCCAATCGGGAACGGACCGAGCGGTTTTCGTCGGCGACCTGCTGCACACCGCGCTGCAGGTGGCCGAACCGGACGTCAACAGCTGCTTCTGCGAGGATCCCGCCGAGGCCAGGGCAACGCGCCGCCGTGTCCTCGGTCATGCCGCCGACACCCACACGCTGGTGTTCCCCGCCCACTTCGGCGGTCATGGAGCGGCGGAGGTTCGGCACCAGGGTGACGGCTTCGCGGTCACGCAGTGGGCTGACTTCGCGCGAGCGACTCATGGCTGAACCGGTCGTCGGCACCGCATCCGGGCGGGTGCGTGGAGCGAGCACGGCCACCGGGGTGGCCTTCCTCGGGATCCCGTACGCCGCCGCGCCGGCGGCCGTCGCCCGATTCGACCGTCCCACAGCACATCCGGGCTGGACGGGGGTCCGTGATGCCACCCAGCCCGGCCCGGCCGCACCGCAGAGGGCGCGGACCGGGTTCGGTGCCTTGAACATGGCCCCGTACTTCGGGACCGTGCGGACGGGGGATCCGGACTATCTCCGCGTCAACGTGTGGGCACCGAGAGACGCCACCCGACGGCCGGTGATGGTCTTCGTGCACGGCGGCGGATTCGTCTCCGGCAGCACCCGGTCGCCGCTGTACGACGGGTCCGCCTTCGCCCGCGACGGTGTGGTGCTGGTGACGGTCACCTACCGGCTCGGCGTCGTCGGCTTCCTGGACGTCCCCGGAGCGCCACGCAACCGCGGACTGCTGGACGTGATGGCCGCGTTGGAGTGGGTGCAGACCAACATCGCTGCCTTCGGCGGCGATCCCGACAACGTGACCCTGTTCGGGCAGTCGGCCGGGGCCACTCTCGTCGGAGCGCTTCTCGCCACCCCCGGTACCGGGGATCTGGTGCAGCGGGCAATCATGCAGAGTGGCAACGGAACCGGTGCATTCGACCTCGAGCAGGCAGATCGGGTCACCCGCCGGGTCGGCGTGGTCCTCGGCGCGACGCCGACGCCCGCCGCACTCGAGTCGCTGTCCGACGCCGCGCTGGTCGACCTGGGCGCCCAATTGGTCGGCACCGACCTGCGCACGACGCGTCGTGTCGATCCGCTGGTCGGGCTCAGCCCGTTCAGCGTGGCGATGGAGCACCAGCCCGCCGACGCCGTCGCATCCGGAGTGGGGGCGCAGATTCCCCTCTTGATCGGCACCAATGCAGAGGAGGGCAATCTCTACCTGGCGCCGCAGGGTGACCTCGAGAGCTCGACCGAGGGCGACGTGCGCGAACTGGCGGCCCGAAGTCACGCGGACCCCGACGCGGTCGTCGCCGACCTGCGCAGCCGCCAGCCCCGGTGGACGTGGGGCCAGATCCGGTCCGCACTGCTCGGCGACGCGCTGTTCGGTGCGGGCACGCGCCGCCTCGTCGACGCGCACACGTCACGGTCAGCTGCGCCACTGCACGAGTATCAATTCAACTGGTGCTCAGGTGCTCTCGGTGGACGGCTGGGTGCCGCGCACACCGTCGAGTTGCCGTTCGTCTTCGACTGCCTGGCCGAACCCACGTTGGGTGGCCCGGATGGCCTGCTCGGCCCACAGGCGCCGCCGCAGTCGCTGGCGACGCAGATACACCGGGCCTGGGTCCGGTACGCGACCACCGGCGACCCCGGGTGGGCGCAGGCATCCCGCCACGCGTTCGAGGGTTAGTTGACCTGTGGTGTCGCCCCCACCCAGATCCGCGCCGGGCATATCGCCCGCGAGGACTGGCGTCGGCCCATAGAGTCGACTGACGGCGACACGATTGAGGTGATGGCGACGGTGGACGAACGGCCCGGGCGGTTGCAACACATCGGACGCGACCGGGAGCTGCCGCGTCGTGAAGATCTTCCGTCGATCTTCGACGAGCTCGACTACCAGATGGCGTGTCAGGCCTACCTCTGGGCGTTGCCGCTGGTTGCCTGTGCGCAGTGGCAGAAGGTCTGCGTCGAGATCTTCGAGGCAACGGCGTCGGACCTCGTGGTGTACCGCACCTACCGCGACCGACTCGGCATCATCACCGCCAATGCCACCACCCCGTACATCCTCAGCTTCGTCGACCTGGGCGCGACCGGGCCGCTGGTGATCGAACTTCCCGCCGGTCCCACGGCCGGTGGAATCTCCGACTTCTGGCAGCGGGAGATCGCCACCCTGGGGGAGATGGGCCCCGAGAAGGGCGCGGGCGGTAGGCATCTGGTTCTTCCTCCCGGCGCCGAGGAGCCCGAGGACTCCGACGGATTCACTTGTCACCGTGCCACCGGGATGAACATCCTGTTTGGCTTTCGCACCCTCGACGCGGACGCCGACCGAGCCCAAGCGCTCGTCGAGAACGTGAAGATCTACTCCTACGCCGACCGACGGAACCCGCCGCCGACCGGACTGCTCTCACCCGATGGTCGACCATGGTCGGGAGACCAACCCCGGGGAATGCACTACTGGGAACTGTTGCACGACGTCTACCAACGCGAAGTCGTCGACGAACGCGACCGGTTCTACCTCGCGATGCTCGCCGCGCTCGGCATCGAGAAGGGCAAGGCCTTCAACCCCGACGAGCGGCTGACCCGGATCCTCACCGCCGCCGCTGCCGACGGAGAACTGATGGCCCAGGCCAACACCTTCGCCAAACGCTTCCCGGGCTCTGCCTACTGGCCGGACCGCCGCTGGGATCTGGTTCTGGCCGTTGACGACTCGAGTCAGCGGGCCGCGAACTACGACCAACTCCTCGAACGTGCCTCCTGGTTCTACGAAGCCTTCAGCTTCTCCTCCGCCATGAAGAGCCAAACTCCCGGCGTGGGGCAGGCGTACTTGAGCTGCTACACCGACCGTGACGGCCACTGGCTCGACGGGGGCCGGGACTACACCTTGCACATTCCACCCGATCCGCCCGCCAAGTTGTTTTGGTCGGTCACGGTGTATTCGGCCGACACCCGCTGCCTCGTCGACAACCCCCAGCAGCGCGGTGACCGCGGTTCACGCAACACCGACGTCGTCTACAACGACGACGGATCGGTCGAGCTGTACTTCGGGCCCGACGCACCCGCGGGCCGTGAATCCAATTGGATACAAACGCTTCCCGATCAGCACTGGTTCACCTACTTCCGCCTCTACGGACCGCTCGAGCCGTACTTCGACCGCAGCTGGCGACTGGACGACGTCGTCGCGAGCGGCTCCGCGGAGTCATAGGACGAAATCGGTCCTATTAGTAGGGCAGACTCGGGTCATGTCCGAGACGACGAGCCGGGTGCTGCAGCTGCTGGGCTTGTTGCAGTCCCGCCGGGTGTGGGGCGGGGAGGAGCTCGCCGAGCGCCTGGGGGTGACGGGCCGCAGCGTGCGCCGCGACGTGGAGCGCCTGCGCGACCTCGGCTATCCCGTGCACGCCAGCAAGGGGCACGGTGGCGGTTATCAGCTGGGCGCCGGTGCGGCGTTGCCGCCGTTGCTGCTCGACCCCGACGAGGCCGTCGCCGTGGCGGTCTGCCTGCGCGTGGCCGCGGGTGGCAGCGTGGCCGGCGTCGGCGAATCCGCGCTGCGGGCGTTGACGAAACTCGACCAGGTGATGCCGTCGCGGCTTCGGTCACAGGTCGCGGCCGTCCACGACGCGACGACCACGTTGACCCCTGGCCAGACCGACGAACTCGTCGACCCCGACGTGTTGATGACCCTGGCACGCGCCAGCCGCGACCACGAACACGTCGCCGCCGGATACGTCGACCGCGCAGGGGCAACGACCGACCGGCGCCTGGAGCCCTATCAACTGGTGACCACCGGCCGGCGCTGGTATCTGCTGTGCTTCGACCGCGACCGTGACGACTGGCGCAGCCTGCGGCTGGACCGGATGTCCGACGTCACGGCGCGCGGCACCACCTTCCGGCCGCGAGAGGCGCCCGACGCCGCCGAGTACGTTCGGCGGGCGATCACCGCCTCCCCGTACCGGTACGTCGCGCGCGTGCGGTACGCCGCGTCGAAGGACGAGGTGGCTCAGTGCTTCTCGGATACGTCCGCCCAGATCGAGGCCGACGGTCCGCACGCGTGCGTCGTGACCGCCGGCGCCGACGATCCCGAGCGCATGGTGCCGTGGCTGGCGATGCCCGGCGTCGAGTTCGAGGTTCTCGAACCGCCCGAGGTGGCGGCCGCGGTGCGCACGGTGGCCGAACGCCTGTTGCGGGCCGCCCGCTGACCGCCGAGCGTGGACTTCTGACACGCCCTCGACGCTGCCGCCGTGACGGAAGTCCACACTCGCGGAGGTGGTGAACCGTAGGGTAGCGGGATGCACGTCATCTCGGCGGAGTCGACGGAGCTGTTCACTGGCCCGGCCGACAACCCACTGCAGGTGGTGCGGGTGGCCTATCGCTTCTGCTCCCAACCGGCGCGGGTGCACGTCGAGGGCCCGGGGCTGCACACGGTCGGCGACGCCACCGCACAGCCCCGCGGGCGCGCCGTGGAAGTGTCGGTACGGGTGGCCGACCCGGTGGTCGGCGAGCGGCGGGTGGCTCAGGTCGTCGTCGGTCGAAGCGTCACGGAGTTCGACTTCGTCGTCGCCGAACCCGGGTGGACCATGCACATGATCAGCCACTTCCACTACGACCCGGTCTGGTGGAACACCCAGGCTGCCTACACGAGTGTGTGGACCGAAGACCCACCCGGCCGCTGCCGGCAGACCAACGGATTCGAACTGGTTACCGCGCACCTCGAAATGGCAAGGCGAGAGCCGGAATACAAGTTCGTCCTCGCCGAGGTCGACTACCTCAAGCCGTACTGGGACACCAACCCCGAGGACCGCGACGACCTTCGGCGGCTGATCGCCCTCGGCCGGGTCGAGATCATGGGCGGCACGTACAACGAACCCAACACCAACCTCACCAGCCCCGAAACCGCGATCCGGAACTTCGTGCACGGCATCGGCTTTCAACGTGACGTGATGGGGGCCGATCCGGCGACGGCGTGGCAACTCGACGTCTTCGGCCACGACCCGCAATTTCCGGGAATGGCCGCCGACGCGGGGCTGACCTCCAGCTCGTGGGCGCGCGGCCCGTATCACCAGTGGGGTCCCATGGCCGACGGCGGCGATCCCGAACGCATGCAGTTCGCCAGCGAATTCGAGTGGATGGCGCCCTCGGGCCGCGGCCTCCTGACGCACTACATGCCCGCCCACTACGCCGCCGGGTGGTGGATGGACTCGTCGGCCTCGCTCGAGGACGCCGAAAGCGCGACCTACGACCTTTTCGCGAAGATGAAGAAGGTCGCGCTGACGCGCAACGTGCTGCTGCCCGTTGGCACCGACTACACCCCGCCCAACAAGTGGGTCACCGACATTCACCGCGACTGGAACGCGCGCTACACCTGGCCCCGGTTCGTCTGCGCGCTGCCGAGCGAGTTCTTCGCCTCCGTACGTGCCGAGCTCGACGAACGCGATGTGGCGCCGTCGCCCCAAACGCGGGACATGAACCCGATCTACACGGGCAAGGACGTGTCGTACGTCGACACCAAGCAGGCCAACCGCGCCGCGGAGAACGCCGTCCTGGACGCCGAACGCTTCGCCGTCTTCGCCGGGTTGCTCTCCGGTGCGCAGTATCCCGAGGCAGCGCTGGCCAAGGCGTGGGTGCAGCTGGCCTACGGTGCCCACCACGACGCGATCACCGGGTCGGAGTCCGACCAGGTGTACCTCGACCTACTCACCAGTTGGCGCGACGCCTGGCAGCTGGGCACCGACGTGCGCGACACGGCCCTGAGCCTGCTGTCGACGGCGGTCGACGCCTCGGTGGTGGTGTGGAACCCGTTGGCACACAACCGGACCGATGTCGTCACGGTGCGCCTCGAGGTGCCCTTCGCCGGTGCCGTCGTCGACGCCGACGGTGCACCGGTGGACGTCCTCGTCGAACACGACGGGCACTCGGTCAGCTGGCTCGCCCGCGACGTCCCGTCGCTGGGTTGGCGGTCCTACCGCCTCGTCGACGGCGCGGGCGCATCGGAGTGGGATCCGGTGCCGGGGGACGGGATCGGCAACGAGTTCTACCAACTGCGGGTCGACGCGGCACGCGGCGGGGGAGTGGCCTCGCTGACCGTCGACGGCCAGGAACGGATCGCCGTCGGCCGCGTCGGCAACGAGCTGGCCGTCTACGAGGAGTACTCCGCGCATCCCAAGGCCGGGGAGGGGCCGTGGCACCTGCTGCCCAAGGGGCCGGTCACGACGTCCGCGGGCGACCGTGCCACCTCGATGCAGCGCTACCGCTGCGCGCTGGGTGAGCGGATGGTCGTCACCGGACGGGTCAGGAACGTGCTGCGGTACACCCAGACGATCACGCTGTGGCACGGCGTCGACCGGGTCGACTGCCGCACCACGGTCGACGACTTCACCGACGAGGACCGCATGCTGCGGCTGCGGTGGCCGTGCCCCGTCCCCGGTGCGATGCCCGTCAGCGAGGTGGGCGACGCAGTGATCGGCCGCGGATTCGGGTTGACCCACGACCGGGGTTCGACCAAAGCCGTTGACAGTGCCACCTTTCCGTCCACACTCGACAACCCCGCCTACGGGTGGTTCGGATTGTCGTCGGCGGTGCGAGTGCGGTTCACCGGAGAGCGAAACGGGACCCGGGCGATCTCGGTGGCCGAGGTCGTGTCACCGGGTGGGGACGCCGCCCCGGTGGTCCGCGAACTGATGGTGGAGCTTGCGCGGGCCGGCGTCACGGCCACCTGCAGCGACGCCGCGTCGCCCCGGTACGGCGACCTCACCGTCGACTCGAACCTGCCCGACGTGCGGATCGCCGTCGGCGGCCCGGACGTCAACGCCTTCGCCGCCGCGGTCCTCGGCGGTGCGTCCCCCGGTGCCGACCGCACGTGGGTGCCGGCGGGGCGGCCACTCAAGGACGTCTGGGTACCGGGAGCGGACCTGCGCGACGTGCACGCCTTGCCGGTGCTGATCGTCGACGTCGCCGCGGTGACGGCGGTGGTCTCGGAGCTCGCCGACGCCGAGATCGTCGTCGACCAGGACGCGCCCCACGACCTCGAGGACTTCGAGCACCGCACCGTCGCGTTGTTCAACCGCGGCGTCCCAAGTTTCGCAGTCGACGCCGACGGGACGCTGCACACCTCGCTGATGCGGTCCTGCACCGGCTGGCCGTCCGGCACGTGGGTCGACCCGCCCCGGCGCACCGCACCCGACGGATCCAACTTCCAATTGCAGCACTGGACGCACACCTTCGACTACGCCCTCGCCTGCGGCGCAGGGGACTGGCGAGAATCCGGAATTCCCTCGCGCAGTGCGGAATTCGGCCAACCCATGCTCACCGTCGCCGCCGTGCACGACCCCACCTCCGGGGGACTGCCGCCATGGGGGTCGCTGCTCGAGGTCGAGCCGGCGCGCGACGTGGCCGTGGGCGCGCTGAAGGTTCTCGGCAACCCGACCCCCGGCGGCAGCGGCCGGCGGGTCAGTGCCACCGACGGCATCGCGCTGCGTCTGGTGGAGACACGCGGCACGACCACCGACGTCGTCATCCGCTCGGGCTTGCGCACGGTGTCGGCCCCGCAGCGACTCGACCTGCTCGAAGTGCCACTGGCCGACCGGTCGGACGCGCTCAGGATGCACGGATACGAGATCGCGACCTTCGGCGCCCAGCTCAACCTGCCCCGCGTCCTCGACGCCGACGACGTCGAACTCGGACCGAATGCCGAACCGGCACAGCCGCTCTACGCGAGATACTGGCTGCACAACCGCGGCCCCGCCCCGCTCGGTGGCCTGCCCGCGGTCGCGCACCTGCACCCGCATCAACTCGCCGTCGACGCCGACGAGCCGGTGCGACTTCAGCTCACCGCCGTCAGCGACGTCACCGACGTGCCGCTGCACGGCAAGGTACGGCTCGTCCCCGCCCCGGGGTGGACGGTCCAGCTGGGTGAATTGCCGTTCGTGTTGCCGCCGGGGGACTTCCTGGAATCCGTCGTCGACCTGACGATGCCCGCCGGCACACCGCCGGGGCTCTACCCGCTGCGCGCCGAGCTCGGGGTGACCGGCAGCGCCATCCCGGCGGCGTGGCGCCAGGTGGTCGAAGACGTGTGCGTCATCGCCGTCGGCGCGACCGACGACCGCGTGCTGAAGTTCGTCACCGACCCGCAACCCGTCGTGCTGGCGGCCGGCGGCACCGCCACGCTGAGCGTCACCGTGGCCACCGACGCGTACGCCGACCTCGCGGTCGAGGCGCATCTGATCAGCCCGTGGGGGACGTGGGAGTGGATGGGGCCCAACGCCATCGGCGCAGACCTCGCCGCCCGCGGAACGGTCGACCTGGAGTTCGACGTCGCCCCACCCGCGTGGCAGGAGCCCGGCGAGTGGTGGGCGCTGATCCGCGTCGCCTGTGCGGGCGAGCTACTGTATTCGCCGGCGGTCAAGGTGGTGGTGGAGTGAACGCGGTCGTGGCGACCGTCGGTGGTGACGCCGTCTTCGAGGGCGAGGTGGACGCCAGCGAGGATCGACTGCGCGCGACCCGACTGGCCGGCGCCCTGCCCCGACCGGGCACCAGCGAAGGCCGGCAACTCCGACGGTGGCTGGTGCAGGTACTCGTCACCGCTCGCATCGTGGCTGCCGAGGCGGCGGCCGCCGGCCTGACCGCCCACGGGGCGCCGACCGAGGAGGAGCTCTTGCCCGACGTGTCCGCGCGTCTCGAGATCGGCAGCGTCGCCGCGTCGGCGCTCGAGGACGGCGTGGCGCGAGCGGTGTTCGTCCACGTCACCGCCGGCGTCGCCGTCACCGATCGCGAGATCGTGGACTACCACGCCCGCAACCCGTTTCGTTTCGGCGGTCGCTCCGTCGGCGCCGATGGGTGGCGCGGTCGACCGACCGAGGCCGTGCTCGACGACGTCCGCGGCGAGATCGCCGGGTACTTGCTGGCCTCGGCCCGCCGCCGTGAGTTCCGCCGGTGGCTCGACGTCCGCCGCGCGGAACTGGTGCACCTGGCCCCCGGCTTCGAGCATCCGGGCGACCCGCGCCAACCCGACAACTCCCACAAACACTGATGAGCACACTCGCCGTCGACGTCGGCGGCACCAAGATCGCCGTCGGGCTCGTCGACTCCGACGGCGCTCTGCTGCACCACGCACAGCTGCCCACGCCGCGCACCGACGCCGAGGCCATCTGGTCGGTCACCGACCGACTCATCGCCGACGTGTTGGCGACGGCCACCGACGACGTGCGCGGCGTCGGCATCTCGTCGGCGGGGCCCGTCGACCTGCCGAGCGGCACCGTCAGTCCCATCAACATCACCGCGTGGCAACGCTTTCCGATCGTCGAGCGAGTGACCGCCGCGACCGGTCTCGCGGTGCGCCTCGGCGGCGACGGGCTGTGCACGGCGATGGGCGAGCGTTGGCGCGGAGCGGGCCGTGACGCCCAGTTCCTGCTGGGCATGGTGGTGTCGACCGGCATCGGCGGCGGACTGGTGCTCGACGGCGCACCCTACGACGGGCGCACTGGCAACGCCGGGCACGTCGGCCACGTCGTCGTCGAACCGGACGGCGACCTCTGCACGTGCGGAGGCCACGGATGCGCCGAGACGGTGGCGGCCGGGCCGCACCTGGCCCGGTGGGCCCGCGCCAACGGCTGGGACGCACCACCGGATGCCAACGCCAAGGAGCTCGCCGACGCGGCGAATGCCGGTGACGCGGTGGCGTTGCGGGCCTTCGGTCGCGGGGCGAATGCGATCGCCAGGATGATCGCCTCGGTGGCGGCGGTGTGCGACCTGGACCTGGTGGTGATCGGCGGCGGTGTCGCGAAATCCGGTGCGCTGCTGTTCGATCCGCTGCGCGACGCGCTCGGCCACTATGCCGGCCTGAGCTTCATCAGGGACCTGCGCGTGTTGCCTGCCGAACTCGGCGGGGAGGCCGGGCTGGTGGGTGCGGCGGCGCTGTTCAACGCCTCCTCCTGAGCGATTGGTGCGTGCTGAGCTGAACGTCGACGCCCTCACCTGACCGGCTCGCGACTCGCTCATTCACCGTTCGACTCGATCGTCCGCGAGCGAACGCGTGGGGTTGGCATGGCTTCCGTTCAGCGGGGCCCAGGCTGCGAGCACGAACCTCTCCAACGCATCAACCTCATCGGGTCCAGTTCGGTTGCGCCACACGACGTGACCATCGGGGCGAACGACGACCGCGCCGCGCTCACCGACCTCGAGGAGGTCGAGTATCGCCTGCCGGGCGTCGGGGTTGGGTGGGGTCAACGCCGCTACCGAGAGCGGGACGTCGACGAGCGACCGCGGCATCCGTGCGGTCCATCCCCGAGGGTTGGGGGTGAACAACGTGAGCCCGGTCGTCGCGATCAGGTCATGCAGGGGCCGGGGTGCACCGGTCTGGTCGAGGACCAAGGTGTGCGGCAGTCGGGCGCCCGGGTGGGTGGTCGGGTGATAGAAGGAGACGTCGCCGACCGGGCAGGGCCCGTCGGTGGCGGTGTCGATGAGTGGGCTCTCGTAGGCATAGCCGAATTCCAAACCGCTGGCTACGAAGTGCTCCAGTTGTCCCGGAATCGACTCCGCCATGCTCCTTCGCAATCGCTTGCCGCGTGAATGATCCTGCAGGAGAGCCTTCGTCCGTGACGTCTGCGCACGAGTCAGACCGTCGGCGACCGCCGCCATGACACGGTCGGGGACGCACGACAACCACGGCTTGGCCATGAACTCGGTGGCTTGGTGCAGCGAGCGGTTGGTGATGCCCAGTGGCTTGGTGACCTCGTCGAGCCTGAAGTGGTTGGTCGTGCTCTGTTCGGCGAACCGCGACACGACGGGCCGGCGTTCGGTCTCGTAGGTGTCCAGCAGTGAGTCAGGTGCGCCGGAGGTGAGCACCGCGGCCAGCTTCCAAGCCAGGTTGTGAGCGTCCTGGACGCCACTGTTGAGGCCGAACCCACCGGTGTGCGGAAAGCGATGTGCCGCATCGCCGATTAGCAGTAAGCGACCGCGGCGAAAGCTCTCGGCCATCTGTGATGTCATGGTCCACGTTCCCGTGGAACGGATCTCGTAGTCCGTCGTGCCAATCACGTGGGATAGCTGACGGTTCCAGTAGTCGCGGCTGCGGCGCGCCAAGGCCTGGGCCTCGTGCAGATACGGGGTCATCAGCACGTAGTCGTCGTCGGCGTGGGCGATCATCACCCCGCTGAAGCGAGGATGGTAGATCCAACTCAGCAGCGGGCGGGCATGACCGTCGGGGTACAGGTTCGGGGCGTGAAAGAAGACGCTTCCCATGTTGGCGAGGACGGGTCCGTGCATTTCAATGTCGGCCGCGTCACGCAGCGCGCTGTTGGCGCCGTCGGCGGCGATGACGTACCGCGGCGTCTCGGTGCTCGGTGGCTGCCCGGGCAGTCGCAGGGTAAGCATGTCGTCGACCATGTCGGCGCGCCAGCCGCGGCGGAAGTCGACCAGCTCCTCGTCGTCGAGCGCTTCCCACATCGCCGGCATGAGCAGGTGCTGACCAATGTGAGAGATCAGGAATGGGCTGTGCGCCCGGACTTCTGCAAGTCGGTCGGGTTCGGACAGCAGATCGATCTCGCCCAGCGGGAGGGCTCGGACGTCGGTGCACCACCGGATGACGTTGACTTCGTCGATCGGCGGGGTGATGGCTTCTACCGCGCGTAACAGCCTGGGCGAGGCCTGCTTCCAGATCTCGAGGGTACGGGCGTTGATCACGTGCGCGGCGGGATGCAGCCGTGTATCGGTCCGTTGCTCGACGACGGTGCTGGGAATGCCGTAACGCGCCAACAGCAACGCAAGGGTGGATCCCGCAGCGCCGGCGCCGACTATGACTACTGCGTCAGACTCCATGCGTCACAGCGTCTTCCACGTGATGGTTCGCTTGTTGGAGCGCTGCTTGGTGCCTGGCCGGGTGCCAGCACCTCGGCGAAGCAGTTCGCATTCTCCGGTGCCCGAGCGCAGTCGTTCCAACAGGTAGTCCGGATCGGTGTTGACGCCGATGGGGTTGTCGGCGAACTCCCGGCTGTTGAAGTAGTCGGCGGTCTCCTGGGCGGTGGGAAAGTTCTCGACCTGGAATTCCAGCCGAATGCCCTCGGGGTCCTCGTAGTAGAGGCTGGTGGTGGGGCCGTGATTGATCGACCACACGGGGGTGATGTCCACCTTCTTGAGCCGCTCGTAGGTCAGCAGCAGGTGCTTCAGAGAGGGGAAGGTGAACGCGAGATGGTCGATGCCGTAGGTCTTGCGTCGCAGCCGGGCCAACGGAAAGACGTGGCGCACCGGAGGCGGAAGCTTGACCAGAGCGAGTCGATGGCTTTCGTGATCCCAGGTGAGAAAGGCGATCCTGTCGTCCTCGTGGACGACCCGGGCGCCGAAGACGTGTCCGTACCAGTCGATCATCTCGGCACTGCGGGCGGTCTTGACCACCCAGTGGGCGATGAACGCGGGCACCACACGGTCGGGGAGCTGATCCAGATCGGGGGTGGCGCTCACGTCGAGAGTCCCTTCGATGGTGCGGTGATGGTGGTTCGCTGCGACCCAAGGTCGAGCGAACCGCTGGAGTTGCGGATAGTCGCGTCGACGACGTCGCCCGGTTGCAGATACGGCTTGCTCTTGTTCAGCTTGATGAACGATGCCCAGAGCTTGTCCTCGGGCAGAAGCGCAGTGGCCAGTCGGCGCACCAGCGGCGGCGGGGAGGTCGCGACACATCCATGTGGGGTGCCGGTGAGCAGGACGTCACCGGGGCTGAGGTTGCAGAACTCGGTCAACTCGGTCAGCGTTTCGGCGGGGCGGTAAAGCATGTTTGCGGTGTTGTCCTGTTGGCGCGGTGAGCCGTTGACGTTCAGCCGTAGGTCGAGGTCGTCGAGTAGGGGAAACTCCTCGGGTTCGAGCACCGCCAACACCGGGCCGGTTGGGCAGAACCCGCGGTAGCTCTTGCCCTTGAGGAACTGTCCCTGGGGCAGCTGCACGTCACGGGCGGACAAATCGTTGGCGATGGTGACGCCGAAGACGTACTCGGGCAGCTCTTTCACGGTGATCGTCGTCGGTTGGGTGACACGTCGGCGCATCACCAGAGCCAGTTCGATCTCGTAGTCGAGAAGTTCCACGTGCGCCGGACGCGCAACCGGGGCGTGGGGACCGGTGACCGAAGCGTCGGTCTTGTCGAAGAACAGGTTGAACGCCCGCTCGTCGGGGTTCATCCCCGACTCGATTGCGTGCTGACGGTAGTTGGCGCCCTGGCACATCACCCGGCATGGCGTGGTGATCGGCGCGAGCGGTTCGACGTCGCCGAACGCGAGGTGTCCCGGCGTCGCCGCGGCCGCCCGCCAATCGGGTTCACCGTCCTCGATCACGTCGGCCGTGCGGTCGTAATCGCCCTTCAGTGGGGAAATGAGGCCCCCGTCGAGAACGCCCCAGGCGACGCGTTGGTCGTGCCGGTAGCGGACGAGGTGGACGACCACGTGCTCTCCTTCGGTTCGTGAAGCCCACTCTGGGGATCTGCCAAGAGTCAATGCGACGACTTCCGGGCCGAGCTTGGCCTTGAGTCCCAAAGGGCGGACGTGCTGTTGGACTTCGATGCAAACGAGACGTGCTGCGGCGTCTTTAGGCTCGTGTCATGACAGTCCGGCAGCGCCTGCACGGGCTCGCCCTTCACGGGGTGGTCCGCTCCGCCGCGGCATTCGGGGAGCGCCGCGGTGACCCCCAGGCCCGGTTGATCGCCGATCCCGCCGTCCGCGCGGACCCGGGCGCGTTCGCCGACGAGTTGCGCGAAGCTGGCAGGCTGGTCCGTGGCCGCGCGGGCCGCCGGCGTGACACCCGCGTACTGCGCGGTTGGGCGACCCTGCCCGTGCGTCTCTCGCCCGTGGTGAAGTCAGTCTGACGACGTCCGGGGCAGCACCGCGTCGCCGAGTTCGTGAGCGAGGACCAGCGCGGCGTGCAGCTGCAATCGTCGGTCGGAGGCAGGGCGTCCCCGCAGTTCCTCGGCTCGTCGCACCCGGTAGGCCACGGTGTTGCGGGCGACGTGAAGATGGTCGGACGTCCCCGCGAGGCTGCGATCACGGTCGAGGTAGCACTTGAGGGTGTGGCGCACCACGGCTACGGACTCGCCGGGTCCTGCCAACGCGCCGAGCTCGCGGACGACGAACTCGCCGGCAGCTGCCAGGTCGGCGCTGAGCATCGCGACGACGTCGAGGTCGTCGTAGCGAACGAGCCATTCGTCGCGGGTCGACATGATGCCGACGCGGGCCGCGGAGCTCGCCTGGTGGTGGCTGCGTCGAAACCCGTCGACGCCGATGGCGCCCAATCCGGTCGAGACCCGCACGCCCGGCGGCGGTACCACCGCCACAGCGTCCGTCGGCATCGGTGGCACAGCAGTACGAGAGCCCCACGCCCACACGCGGTGGGCGCCGACCGGAAGCACCAGGGTGGAGACGCAGCCCGCGGAGGCCAGTACCTCGGCCGCGATGGTGTGCAGCTGCGTCGGATCGGCCGGGGTGTCGCCACTGGTCCAGGCGATCACGGCAAGGTGCCAGCGGCTCAGGTCATATCCCAGGACGCGGGTCGCTCGACCAAGCGGTATCTCGTTGCCGCTCAAAAGATCCTCGACGACCTCCATGCGCAACGCGGTCGAGCTGGTCAACCACGCCTCGTGCGCGCGGGCGTACTCGGTCGACATGTACGCGGTCACGACGTCGACGATGCCGAACAAGAGGTCGTTGATCCGCCGCATCTCGGAGAAGCGTTGGGGTTCGGGTATCGCGCGTTCGGCAGCATCGAGCAGCACCTCGGTGGCGGCGGCGTGCGCGATGTGGATGCTCCGCAGCATGTGTTCGACGCCGATGCCGCGCGCCACCACCTCGGCCGGGCCGGTGAGCACCTCCGACATCGCCGCGAACGTCACGTCCGTATCCCTGGCGAGCGCAATGAGCGTGCCCACCGCCACTGCCTCGCATCCCCTGCGCACCTCCGTGGCGACCGCGTCGACCGCCAGCTCGGGGATTGCCGACGTGATACGAGCGGCCATGAGCGCACCGAGTTCGACGGCCCATCCAGCCGGTCCGGGCCCCAACAGGGAGGCTAGTTCGTCGGCGCGGGCACGACTGAGCGATGCTGTCGAAAATGATTGCGCATCAACGGGTTCCAAGCCGGCAAGCCACGGACGTTGCATGCTGTGCACCTGTCTCCTCCGGCCACCAGGCTCTTGTCGATGCGTTAACCCAAGGGGCCGAACAACAGCGCGCCGGCTAGGTCGACCTCGATGGTAGCGACCGCCTTGCCGTCACCCTCGGGTTCCACCGAGAACGTCGACGAGACGTTCATTCCGCCGGTGCCCTTGCCTGCGAGGGTGACCCGATCAGGCGGCTCGACACCAACAGGGGCTCGCCGTCGCCGGGTTCAGGCGACTGGTTCGTTCAGGGCTAGTCCTCCCTCGCGTGCGGTAAGACCACCGTGCGGCGGTAGCGTGGTGTGTGCGCAAGCAGATCGCCGGGCCGCCGCGCGGTGGCCATCACGGTGCGGTCGGGTCTGACCAGTGCGGCGGCCGTACGGCGCTGACGGAGCCACCGGGCCAGCTCGGTGCCCGGCTCGGCGAGATACACGGTGGCGCCGCGCTGTTCGATCAGGGTCCGCTGTTCGGAGGTCGGTGGTACCGCGGTGACCACCGCGAAGCCCAACCCCAGGACGTCGTCGAGCCGACGACCGTCCGGCAGCGTCGGGTTGGGGCACAACGTTCCGGTGAGCGACCGTGGGCCCAGTCGGCGCCGAACGAGGGGCGACCGATGTAATGCGGGAGTCGACGAGTCCACGATCCGACTGCGAAGCCCGGGAATCAGGCCCAGCCGCGGCACGACGACGCCGCGCAGGACGCTCCCGACCTCGCCGCCGGCGGTCATGAATCGACCGACCGCCAACGCGAGTCGAATCATGGCCCGCGCGTGTGGCTTTCGCTCCTGCTGGTAGCTGTCCAGGATCCCTGGCGACAGATCGCCCCGCAGCACGCCGGCCAGCTTCCACGCCAGATTGTGCGCATCTCGAAGTCCGGCGCCCATGCCTTGGCCGACGAAGGGCGGCGTCAGGTGGGCGGCGTCGCCGAGGATGAACACGTTGCCAGCCCGCCACCGGTCTGCGATCTGGGCGCGGAAGGTGTACTCGGCGACGCGGATCAACTGCAGCTGGTCAGTACGAATGCCGCGCGTCCACGGCGCGATCAACGGTTCGACAGCGGCGAGCTTGGCGTACTGCGCGGCGGTCTCTCCGGGTAGCAGCTGGAATTCCCAACGATAACGGGTGGCGCCGATGCGCATGTACGTCGCCGCCCGTGCCGGGTCGCACACCTGGTGGACGCCCTCCCACTGCTTCAGATCCGCGTCGGTGTCGACGTCGACGACCAACCAGCGTTGGTCGAAGTGCAGGTCCTCCATCCGGGAACCGATGGTCGAGCGCACGAAGCTGTTGGCGCCGTCGCACCCCAGGACGAAGTTGGCGTCGACGCTCGTCGTGGTTTCGCCGGCGTGGTCGCGGTAGGTGACGTGGACACGGCCGTCGACCTGCTCGACGCCGGTCACCTCGGCGTTGCCGCGCAATTCGATGCTTCGCTGCCGCATCAGCTCGTCACGCAGCACGGCTTCCAGCTCGGGCTGGTCGAACATGTTCGCCTGCGGATAGCCATTCGAGCTGGGGGCGGTGTCGCGGCGGAATTCGGCCAGCACGCGGTGGTGCTGGTCACGCAACTGCAATCCGTGCGCCGGCCGCGAGATGCTCGCGAACCGGTCGGCGAGCCCAAGCCGCGCCACGACGCGACACACCTCGTCGTCCATGTGCACGGCACGGGGTTGCGGGTACACCCCGTCCCAGCGGTCGAGGACCAGACTTCTGATGCCATACTGCGCCAGCAGTATCGCCGCGGTGGCGCCGGTGGGTCCGGCTCCGACGATGACGACAGGCGCACATTGAATATCGTTGTTTTGCAACATTTTTGGCGTCAGTCCGTGATGGCGATCTGATACGCCAGCGCGTAGCGCGACAGTACGCGGTCGACGTCTTCCCATTGCGCTTGGTCGGCAATGATGACGGTGAGTGCGGTTGCGCCGTCCTCGACGTTGGCGTCCACGGTCACACCGGGCTGCCCGGTGAGCGCCTCGACGACGACACGGCGGGCGGCGTCGGTGCGCAACGGCAGCTTGTAAGGTTTGCCGATCGCGGTGACCGGCAGGGCGTCGAGCACGGTGACGGACTTCGGCGCGGCGGCCCGCTCGCCCACCACCGTAGCGGCCCACGTCGCCAACTCGGACTCGCTGACGTCGGACCCGGCATGCAGCGTGACGTAAGCGACGGGCACCTCACCGGAGTGGACGTCGGGAGCACCGACCGCCGCGGCAGAGGCCACCGCGGGATGTGTCAGCAAGGCGTCCTCGATCTGGGCGGGGTCGATGTTGTGCCCACCGCGAATGATGAGATCCTTGGCCCGCCCCGTCAGATAGACGAAGCCGTCGTCGTCCACCCACCCGAGATCCCCGGTGTCGAGTCGCCCGTCGACGAGGCTGCCGAGCCCGTCGAGCCGCAGCCCGTGCTCGTCGATGCCCGACACGTAGCCGGCGAACACCGTCGGGCCTTCGATCAACAGGGTGCCGATCTCACCGGGCGGAAGCTCTTCGAAGCGACCCTCTCCGTCGGGCCTGGCCGCGCCGATGCGCTGGTAGGGCAGTCGTTGTCCGACCGAGCCAGGGCGGGGATGGTCGGGAAAGCTGCGGGCGCTCGCACACGTGGCCTCCGTCAGCCCGTACCCCTCGACAAGGGTGATTCCGGTGGCGGATTCGAAGTCCTTGCGCACGGCAGGCGGCAGGGCAGACGCGCCGACGATGGCGATCTTCATGCTTGAGACGTCGGCGTCCACTGGGCATTGCGCAAGCACCGCGTAGACGGTGGGAACCGCGCTCATGGCCGCGATCCGGTAGTGCTGCACCATCTTCCAGAAGTTCGCGTACAGGTCGGGATCCCGATAGCCCAGCGGTCCGGCCCAGATCACCTGCTGGCCACGCAGCATCGGGGCAAACAGGGTGACGATCAAGGCGTTGACGTGAAAGAGCGGAAGTGCGGCGAAGGCCACCGAGTCGTGGTCCAACACGGTGTCGGCGGCGGCGACCATCCACGCGTCGACGACTTCGTTGGCGTGGGTGTGGGCGGCGAGCTTGGGTGTGCCGGTCGTGCCACCGGTGTGAAATATCCCCGCCACGTCGCCCGCTTCGGGCAGCGGTCCGTCGAAGGCGGCGCCGTCGTAGCCCGAGGCCATGACCGCGAGATAGCCGACGCTGGCGCCGTGAAGTGCGGGGGCCGGCTCGGTCGGTTCCGTCCCCGTCGGCGAGAGCAGCAGCACCGTGTCGATCTGGCCTTCGGCAACCAGAGACTTCGCCAAGTCCCAACTTGCGGAGTCGAATTCAGGCGATGCACTGATCAGCGTGCGTGCACCGGAGCGGGCGACGAGCTCGGCCACATGAGCGGCACTCAGTCCGCTGTTGATGGGCGCCGCGATGCCGGCGAGCTGCGCCGCCAACGTGGCGGTGATCAAACCGTCGCAGTTGGGGCAGAGTAAAGCCACGACGCTGTCGCGTTGAATTCCGATGTCACGAAGGAAGTTTGCACTTCGGCGCACCTCGGCGGCCAGGTCGGCGAAGGTGCGGGAGACGCCGTGCTCCCACTGCGTCGCGTTCGGCAGGACGGTCACCGCAGGGGCGTCCGGCCACAGCGTTGCGGCGCGCTCGAGGATGTCGTAGGTCGAGGTCGGCAGTGCGCGATCGTGCAGCGCAACGCCTTCGACCGCGTCGAGGTCGTCCGGGCCCGTGTACCGCGGCCACAACGCGTCGTCGGTCACGCGTAGACCACCTTCATCCGCTGAGCACCGAGATCGATCGCGCCGTCGTCGGTGGCGACCGTGGCCTCCACGACGTCACCGTGCTGGAGGTACTTTTGGTTGCCGGCCTGGCGCTTGAAGAACGCCTTCCACTTCACCGCGGGCGGGAGCAGCGCGCCGATCATCTCGACGGGCTTGGGCGGGGCCTTCAACGCCGTGCCCGCCGGGGTGCCGGTCAACACGAGGTCGCCGGTCGCGAGGTCCTGGAACCGGGTCAACGACTGCAACGCGGCCAGCGGACGGACGAGCATGTCGCCCTCGACGACCGAGTTCTGCCGTTCGTCGCCGCTGACGCTGAGCGTCAGTCGCAGATCGCCGAAGCGGGCGAGTTCGGTGGCGTCGATCAGCACCAGTTCGGGGCCGACCGGGGTGAAGGTCGGGTAGGACTTGGCCTCGTAGAACTGGGTCTGGGGGAGCTGAATGTCGCGCGCCGACACGTCGTTGGTGATGACCAGGGCGGCGACGTAGTCACCGAGGTTCGTGTCGGTGAGGACGGTGCCTACCGGCATGTCGCGGCCGATGACCAGACCGATCTCCACCTCGTAGTCGAGGAACCGGACGTGCTGGGGCTTGACGATGTCGTCGAACGGACCACTGATCGACGCGGAGGACTTCCGGAAGAACGTCAGTGGAATGGTCTTGGGATCCATGCCCGAGTCCTTGACGTGGGACTCGAAGTTGGTCATCTGGGCGACGACTCGACACGGCCGCGTCACCGGCGAGAGCAGGGTCAGCCCCTCCACCGCGACGGACTCGCCGGAGGTGGCGGCCGCGGTGATCGCGGCGCGGTCGGCGAGGAGCTCCCCGGTGGTGACTGCGGTGGTGTCGATCTTGGTGGCGCGGTCGGCGTTCTTGACCCACCAGGCGTCGGAGGTGCGGATGACGGAAGTGCTCATGAGCGGGCAACTTTCAGTAGGCCGATGAGGCGGTGGGCGTCGAATTCGTTGCGTCGTGGCAGCGCGCGGAGAATCGACAGGGCTTCTGCGCGCGCCCCGCGGGGGCTGGTGCCGAGGAAGTCGCCACTCACCGGTGGGCCCCACTGGGCGAGGCCGCTGGCGGTGAACGGCGCCCAGCCCGGTTCGAGCGAGTCGTCGAACATGTCGCCGTCGGCGAAGTGCTCGACGAGGAACCCGTCGGGATCGCGCCAGTAGTCGAAGAGCTGGCTGCCCTGGATGTGGCGGCCGATCCCCCACGACCTGAAGTAGCCACGGTCGCGCAGGTATTCGCCGCCGGCAGCCAGCGCGTCAAGGTCGCTGACTTGGAACGCCGAGTGCACGTAGCGGTTGGCCGGGCCGAGAGCCATCGCCAGGGTGTGGTGGTCGGCGAACTCCGACCCGCGGTCGCAGCGGATGAAGCTCATGGCCGGCCCACGCTCGCGCTGCCCGGGGAAGAAGAGGAAGTCGCTGACGATCATCCCGAGGTTCTCGAGATACCAGTTCAACGCCGCGACGTACTTGGTGGACTGCAACACCACGTGCCCGAGCCGTTGCACCCGGGCCGGAGCCCGTGGGGGGCGCTGGGTGGCGTTCGCCCGGATGACGTCATGTCCGGAGTTGACGAGCAGTGGTGTTTGCGTCGGTAATTGGGGCAGGTCGTGGAGACCCGCGACGACGCGCACCGGGATGCCGCTCGGGTCGACCAGCCGAACCTCCGAGCCGCCGACGTCATCGGGCAGGGGTTGCACCGTCGACCCGGTCTTGGCGGCGAGGCGACGGACGTCGGCCTCGTCGGCGGCGCGGAAGGCGATCCCGGTGAAGCGTGACCTGTCGCCGCGCCGCAGCTGTACACACGGTGCGCCGGAATCGGTTCCGCGCAAATGCAATTCGTCGGGTCCGCGCGACGACGTCTGGAACCCGAATGCGCGGGCAAAGGCCTCGGCGCGAACCAAGTCGGGCTTGTCGAACTCTAGCCAGGCGATGTCGCGGATCTTGATGACGGGATTCGCCGCGCGGCCGGGGTGCTCGCCGCGGACGGCACCCTGCTCGCTGTGCAAATCGCTGTGGCTACCAGCCATGGGCGGGTCGCTCCTCTCGAATACTGATGAAATCGTCACATACGACGCCTTGCTCAGTCAAGGTGATTGACGAAATCCTCAGTATTGAGGCGACTGGTATATTCACCGCGTCCCTCCAGAGACGGTGAGGTAGTGATGCAGGAGTCGGCCGAGCCGGGCGTCAGTCGAGTAGAGCGACGCAAGCAACGCACCCGGGCCGCGCTGATCACCGCGGCGCAAGGATTCATCGCCCAAGGCAGGCTCAGCGTGCCGGTGCTGGACATCACCCAGGCCGCCGACGTCGGGATGGGCTCGTTCTACAACTACTTCGACAGCAAGGAAGAGCTCTTCGCCGTCGCGGTGGGTGAGGCGCTCGACGCCCACGGCGCGCTCCTCGACGAGTTGACCGCCGACATCGACGATCCCGCAGAGACTTTCGGCTGCCGGTTCCGGCTCACCGGACGGCTCTTCCGCCGCCGTCCCCAAGAGAGCCAAATCCTGCTCGCCAACGGCGTCGCCCTGTTGACCTCGGACAGGGGGTTGGCGCCCCGCGCGCTTCGCGACATCGAAGCCGGCGTCGCCGCCGGTCGCTTCACCGTCGAGGACCCGCAGTTGGCACTCGCCGTCGCAGGCGGCGCAATCATGGGCCTGGGTGCGCTGCTGAGCAACGATCCAGATCGTGACGACGCCGTCGCGGCCGATTCCGTCACCGCGGACGTGCTGCGGCTGTTCGGCATGTCCGCCGCCGATGCGGCCGACGTCTGCTCCCGGCCGCTGCCCGACCTGGACGCGATCGCCCCGGCTACTCCCGATTGAGCAAGGCTGCGACGGGACAGACGTCGGCGGCCTCGCGGGCCGCCGGTGCCAAGTCGTCGGGCACGTCGACGTCGGCGAAGGCGTTGACCAGTTCGCCGTCGTCGTCGAAGGAGAAGATGGCCGGAGCGGCCTGCGTGCACAAGCCGTGGCCCTCGCAGCGATCGTGGTCGATGGTGACGCGCATGGGCGGTCCCTTCTAGGCCGGGACCAGCTCGAGGGGAAGCTGGTCGTAGCGGTGGATGATGTTGTTGATCGCCCAGGTCGGCGTGCCAGTGAGTTCGATGCGATCCACCCGGGCGGCGAGCTCGCGCAGAATCGCCTGCGACTCCAACCGGGCCAAGCCCTGTCCGGCGCATCCGTGGGTGCCGTAGCCAAACCCCAAGTGACGGTTGACGTCCCGGGTGATGTCGAAGGTGTCGGGATCGTCCCACTCGCGTTCGTCGCGGTTGGCCGAGGCGTAGACCACCAGAACCCGTGACCCCTTCGGAATTCGGACGCCGCCAACGTCGGCGTCGGTGACGGACTTTCGGGTGAACGCCCGAAGGGGCGACTCCAGGCGCACCACCTCGTTGAGGGCGTTGGCCACCAGCGACGGGTCCTCGCGCAGGGCCTGCCACTGGTCGGGGTGGGTCGCGAAGAGATGCAGCGCCGAACTAATGGCACTGATCGTGGTGTCGAGAGACGGGGCCAGGTAGTCGATCATCAGTGCCGAACACTCCGAGCGGGGGAGTGCACCGTCGTCGGCGGCGCGCAGCACGTCGTCGCCCATGCTGCCGGGAAGCACGCTGCGGTCGCGGACGACGCGTCGCGAGAAGCGCAGCATCGACATGGCGGCGGGTGTCGTCCGCAGCCATTGCCGGTTTAGCGGTCCAAGCGAGTCGAACGTCGCCCCCGCCCACGTCAGCAGGTTCTCGCGGCCGTCCTCGGGCCACCCCACCAGGTCTGGCACCACGGCCAGTGGCAACGCCATGGCCACGTCGCGCACCCCGTCGACGTGTCGCCGGGCGACCGCCGCCTCGACGACCGCCTGCGCCTTGGCGTCGACGGCCTCGCTCATCGCGCGCAGCGCCTTCGGGGTGAGGCGGTGGGCGAGCAACTTGCGGCGGCGCTGGTGGTCGGCGCCGTCGCTGTTGAGGGTGGTTCCGCGGGACAGCCGGTTGGTCAGCGGATTGAGTGCGACGCCTTCACCGGAGATGAAGTTGGTGTCGTCGCGCAGCACCGCCTTGCATTCGGTGTAGCGGGGCAGTGCGTACACCCGCTGGCGGCTCAACCAGACCACCGGGCCGAGCTCGCGGAGTGAGGCGTAGTGGGGGTAGGGATCACGGATTCCGCTGCGGGAGAACATGTCCCGGCGATAGACCGGAGCGTGGGCGGCATTGCCCATGGCAGGTCCTTCCCTCGAGCGTTTGGCGCTGGCGAGGTCAACCAAACCAAAGAATGACGATATCGTCAAGTATGAGTGAATCTGGCACCTACCGGGTGACGGCGTTCAGTCCACGTCGTCGAGCACCGGGAACGGCTCGGTCGGAATCTCCACGACCATCAACTGCGCTGCCGAGTCGCTCGGCACGACCGCGTTCGCCAGGGCCGCCAACGCCCGCTCGGTGCCCACGTCCCGGCCGGCCTGCTCCGACAGCAGCCAGCGCACCTCCAGCAGATCGCAATACGCCTGAATTGGCGTACCCCGGCGCCCGACCGCCACGTGCGCGCGGGCCATGGTTGGTCTGACGAGCTCCATCACCCACAGCTGTGCGGCGCTCGGCAGGTCGACGTCGTGGCCGGCCTCGCTGCACAACTGCGCCTGATAGGCGTGCAGGTCGCCGAGCAGGTGGGTGGCCTGACCCTCGCCGACGTCGATGCCGGCCAGCTCCCGCAGCTGGATGGCGTGGTAATTGCGGTCGCCCACTGCGACTTTCAGGCGCAACTGGTCACCGGCCGCCTCGACGTGCTGCAGCGACACCTCGTCGACGGCGAAGCCCAACTCGTTGAGCTTCCGGATCCGCCCCTCCACGCGGTAACGATCGGCATAGCCGAACACCGGCTCGTCGTGCAGCAGCTCCCACAGCCCCAGATAACGCGTCCGTAGGCTCAGCGCCTCCCCGATGAGCTGATCGCGCAACGCCGTGCCGCCGTCGATCCGGGCCGCGACGTCCATCAGCCCGGCGGCGACGTTCTCGACCATCACGTCGACGTCCAGCTCGCGCTGGCCGTCGGACAGATGCGAATGGACCTCACTGGTCTCCGCGTCCACCAGCGACGCCTGCAGCACCTGACCGTCCCGTGAGAACAGCGTGTTGGCCAGCGAACAGTCCCCCCAGAACACGCCCCGGCGATGCAGTTCCACCAGCAGCGACGCCATGCCGTCGAGCAGCCGGGACCGCTGCTTGGGTGCGTCGGGCGGCAGTCGCAGGAACAGCCGGCGGTACTGCCACGACCCCTCCAGGTACCGGGTCAGCAAGATTGCGGTGTCGAAGTCGGGCTGCCGAACCAGACCCGCCCGCCGCACCGCGTTGAGGTGCAACCCCTCGATGCGGCCCAGCGCGTCGTACTCCCGGACCGCGATGCGCGGCGGCAGCTCCTTGAGCGCCCACAGGGCGCCGTCGCACTCGACGAACTTGACCAGGTGCCTGCTGGGCCCAACGGCCATGTCGCGCAACGGCACCTCGGGCACCAGCCATTCGGCCAGCGGCCGTTCCCACGGCAGACCCAGTAGCCCGGGGGACGGGGTCCGCAGCCGCAACTCGGGCGCGGCCACGACCGGCCTCCGTCAGCCCGTGGCGGCGGCGTGGCGGCCCGAGGTGTCGCTGGTCTCGCCGACTCGGGTCAGGTTGTCACCCGTCGCGGGATCGAACAGGTGGATGCGCTCGGCGTCGAGCCACAGCGTCGCCTCGTCGCCGTTGCGAACCCGGCTCAGCGGATCGAGCTCGACGCAGAGCTGGGTACGCATCTGCTCGCTGTCCAGCTCGCTCGCGAGTTCGGCCAGCTGCGAGCTGATTTCGGCCGGCGCCTCGAACGGCACGAACGCGTACTGCTCGTTGCCCAGCCACTCCGTGACGTCGATGGTGACGTCGAAGGTGACGCCGCGCGACTTCTTGCCCGCGTCGACGAACTCGGCGTCCTCGAAGGCGCCGGGACGGATGCCCGCGATGTAGACCTTCCCGTCCTCGACGGTGTCGCGCCATTCGTCGCGCAGCGGGATCGTGACGAATGGCAACTCAATGGTGTCACCGGTGATGCGCGCGGGCACGAAGTTCATCGGGGGAGACCCGATGAAGCCGGCGACGAACAGGTTGACCGGCTGGTCGTAGAGCTCCCGCGGGCTGGCGATCTGTTGCAGCACACCCTTCTTCAACACCGCCACGCGATCGCCGAGCGTCATGGCCTCGGTCTGGTCGTGGGTCACGTAGACGGTGGTGACGCCGAGACGGCGCTGCAGTCGCAGGATCTCCGTACGCATCTGGCCGCGCAGCTTGGCGTCGAGGTTGCTCAACGGCTCGTCGAACAGGAAGGCGTCGGCCTGCCGCACGATCGCGCGGCCCATGGCCACTCGCTGCCGCTGACCGCCGGACAGGTTGGCCGGCTTGCGGTCGAGGTGATCGCCGAGTTCGAGGGTGGCAGCGGCCTCGGACACCAGCTTGCGGATCTCCTCCTCGGAGTGCTTGCCGGACAACCGAAGTGGAAAGGCGATGTTCTCGAACACCGTCAGGTGCGGGTACAGCGCGTAGTTCTGGAAGACCATCGCCAGATTGCGCTCGCGGGGCGCCTTGTCGTTGACGCGGGTGTCGCCGATGATCATGTCGCCGGAGGTGATGTCCTCCAATCCGACGATCATCCGCAGCAGCGTGGACTTCCCGCAACCCGACGGACCGACCAGGATCATGAACTCACCGTCGGCGACGTCGATGCTGACGTCGTTGACGGCGGGAAAGCCGTCACCGTACTTCTTCACGATGTTGCGCATGGTGATCGCTGCCATGGTTATCCCTTCACTGCGCCGGAGGTGAGGCCGGCGACGATGCGGCGTTGAAAGACGAGGACGAGGATGACGACGGGGATCGTGACGATGACCGACGCCGCCATGATGTAGGGCACCGGCGACTCGAAGTACGAGGCACCCTGGAAGAACGCCAGCGCCGCGGGAACCGTGCGGGCACTGTCGGTGGAGGTCAACGAGATGGCGAACAGGAAGTCGTTCCAGCAGAAGAAGAACGTCAGGATGGCGGTCGTGAACACCCCCGGCGCCGCGAGCGGCACGATGACCTTGCGGAACGCCTGCCACGCCGTGGCACCGTCGACCTGGGCGGCGTGTTCCATCTCCCACGGAATCTGCCGGAAGAACGCCGACATGGTCCAGATCGACAGCGGCAGCGCGAACGTCAGGTAGGGGATGATCAACCCCAGCCAGGTGTCGTAGATCCCGAGTCCGCGCCACATGTCGAACAACGGGCCGACCAGCGCGGCCTGCGGGAACATCGCGATGCCCAATGCCAGCGACAGCAGCACCTTCTTGCCCGGAAACTCAAGCCGCGCAATCGCATACGCGGCGAACATGGCGACCACCACCGAGATCAGGGTGGCGATGACCGCGATGCCGATCGAGTTGATCAGCGCCCGCGTGAACAGCGGGTTGCTGAATATCTGCGCGAAGTTGTCCAGGGTGAAGGTGCTCGGCAGGAACTGCGGCGTTCCCGACACGATGTCCGACGGCGGTTTGAAGGCCAGGCTGATCATCCACAGCAGCGGCACGAAGCTGTAGAGCACGATCACGATGCCGGCGATCGTCCACCACCGGGCGCTCTTGGCGCTGCTCACTGGTCACCCCTGACTTGCGAGAGATCGGTCTTGAACACCTTGATGAAGATCCATGCGATGACCACCACGGTGATGAACAACAGCACCGAGATCGCCGAGCCCATGCCCAGATTCACCAGCGTGACGTTCTGCCGATAAGCCAGGAAGGAGATGGTCTCGGTGTTGTTGGCACCGGCGGTCATGACGTACGGGTTGTCGAAGATGCGCCACGCGTCCAGCGTGCGGAACAACAGCGCCACCATGATGGCGGCCTTCATGTTCGGCAGCGTGATCTTCCACAGCCGCTGCCACGCCGTCGCCCCGTCGACCTTGGCGGCCTCCTGCATGTCCTCGGGCACCTGAACCAGACCGGCCAGTAGCAGCAGCGAGATGAACGGCGTCGTCTTCCAGATCTCGGACAGACAGATCACGAAGATGGCCGACCAGCGGTTGCCGAACCAGTCGAAGTCGGTCAGGTTGAGCCACTGGTTGACGAACCCGGAGTCGGTGGCGAAGGCGTACCGCCAGATGAAGGCCGACACCACGGTCACGATGCCGTAGGGGATCAGGATCGCCGTGCGCAGCGGGCCGCGGCCCCGAATGATGCGCAACATCACGAACGCGAAGCAGAACCCCAGCACGAGTTCGATCGCGACGGTGACGACGGTGATGGCCAGCGTCGTGACGAAGTCGTTCCACCACACGGGGTCGGTCAGGATGACCCCGAAGTTGCCCAGCCCGACGAAGGTGCGGCCATCCGGGTCGGTGAGCCGAAAGTTGTACAGCGACAACACCAGTGCGTAACCCAGCGGGTAGGCGGTGACCAGCAGCATCACCACGTACGACGGCAGCGTCAGATAGATGCCGAGCCGACGCTCGCCGCGGACACGCTCACTGGTCACCTTCTTGCCCGACTTGCCGGCGTCCTTCGTCTGGACGGGCGCCTCCTCGACCGCGGTCACAGCAGCCGCCTTCCCGCCAGTACGTCGGCCACGAATTGGTCTGACTCCTTGGGTGTTTTCTCGGTCACCGACGCAGGCGGGTGCCACGTCTGGGTGATCGCCCCCGCGACGTCGGTGTAGTACGGCGTCACCGGGCGGGGACCGCCCTCGCCGATGGACTCGCGAATCAGGTCTGCGTTGGCGTACTCGGCACGGACCTTGGGATCGTCGTAGGAGGCGGCGTACGGCGACGCCTCACTCTCGTCGAGCATGTACTGGGTGGCCTTCGGTTCGGCGTTGATGCACTCCACCAGCTGGACGGCCTGGTCCGGATGCTTCGAGTAGGCGCCGACGCCCAGGTTGGCCCCGCCGAGCGGGGGAGCGCTGGGACGGTCGGCGAAGACCCTCGGGTAGCGGGCCCAGCCGATGTCGTCGACGACGGCCTGGTCGAGTGTCCCCGCCTTGGCCGCGGTGCGGGCGGCGGCGAGCACGTATGGCCAGTTCAACATGAACATGCCCTGCTCCGACTGGAACGTCGCGCGCGCCTGCTCCTCGGCGGCGTTGGACAGGTCGACGGGCGCGGCAGTGGATCGTGCGAGATTTCCGACGATCTCGGCGGCCTTCTCGCCGGCGGGACTGGCCAGCGACGGCTTGGCCTTGCGTCCCGCCTCGACGTCCTGGAGCACTTGGCCGCCGGCGGAGAGCACCAGCGCGTTGATCCAAACCATGTAACCCTCGTACCGCTGACCCTGGGTGGAGATCTTCTTCCCTTGACCCACAGCGGCTTTCAGCATGTCGTCCCAGGTGAAGTTCGGACTGGTGGGGTCGACGCCGGCCGCGGCCGCCAACGACTTGCGATACCAGAGCAGCTGGGCGTTGGACTTGTACGGTGCGCCGAAGAGCTTGCCGTCCCACATGCCGGTCTTCACCGGCGCCGGCAGCATTCCCGCGGTGAGGCGGGCGGTCTCCTCGGCGGAGTACGGGCGCAGGAAGCCCGCATGGGAGAACTCCGCGGTGAACACCACGTCGAGGCTCACCACGTCGATCGAACTGTCCCCGGCCGCCAGGCGCCGCACCATCTGCTCCCGCTGCGCGGTGGCGGTGCTGGGCAGCGACTCGATCCGCACCTCGTAGGCACCACCCGAGGCGTCCGCACACTGTTCGGCGCGTGCGGCGGATCCACCGTTGTCGGGCAGGATGTACCACGTCAGCGTCGGGGGACCACCCTCACTCCCGCAGCCGGACAACACCGTTGCCGCCACCATCGAAGCGCTGGCCAGCGCGATTGCCCGTCGTATCGGTGAATGGGCGAACTGAATTCGTTTCATGCATCCTCGTCTGTCGAGCAGCAGCCATCTCAACCTGCACACGAGTGTGGCACAACTCACAGGGACTGTGGGGAGGTTGCCCAGGCTTGACGACGACGGTCGACGCCGACTCTCGAAAGCCGTTGTAGAACTGAGACTCCCGATCGACCAGCGGCGTGAGGGTATCGTCGGGCCGCCCAGCGGGTAGTCCGCAACGACGTCCGTCCAACCGATCCGAGGAGAGCCGTGGCACCCGCAGAATCCTGGTGGCAGACCGCCGTCGTGTACCAGGTCTACATCCGCAGCTTCGCCGACGGAAGCGGTGACGGCGTCGGTGACATCGCGGGCCTGCGCGACCGCCTGCCGTACCTGGCGCGGCTCGGCGTCGACGCCATCTGGATCAACCCCTGGTATCCGTCACCGCTGGCCGACGGCGGTTACGACGTGGCCGACTACCGCGACGTCGAACCGCTGTACGGAACCCTGGCCGAGGCCGACCTGGTGATCGCCGAGGCGCACGAGGCCGGCATCCGCGTGCTGCTCGACATCGTGCCCAACCACAGCTCGGATCACCACAGGTGGTTCGTCGCGGCACTGGCTGGTGATTCAAAGGCCAGGCAGCGCTACCACTTTCGGGCCGGCAAGGGGAAGGACGGCGAGCTGCCGCCCAACGACTGGCAGAGCGTCTTCGGCGGGCCCGCCTGGACCAGGGTGCCCGACGGCCAGTGGTACCTGCATCTCTTCGCGCCCGGTCAGCCCGACTTCAACTGGGAGAACCCGGAGGTGCGCGCCGAGTTCGAAGACGTCCTGGCGTTCTGGTTCGACAAGGGCGTCGACGGGTTTCGCATCGACGTCGCCCACGGATTGGTCAAGGCCGACGGGCTGCCCGACGGTGGCCCCGGGCACGATGCCGCGCCGACGTTGGTCCAGCACAACGAGTCCCACCCCGCCTGGGACCAAGACGGCGTCCACGACGTCTACCGGGGGTGGCGCGCGGTGGCGAATCGCTATGTGCCCGAACGCATCTTCATCGCCGAGGCGTGGGTGCCGAACAACGAGCGGCTGGCGCGCTACCTTCGCTTCGACGAACTGCACACCGCGTTCCAGTTCGACTTCCTTCGCGCGCCTTGGCGGGCAAGCATCCTGCGAACCGTCGTCGACGACGCCGTCAAGGAAGCGGCGTCCGTCGGCGCCCCGCCGACCTGGGTGCTGTCCAACCACGACGTGACCCGCACCGTCACCCGATACGCCAGGTCGCAACCCGACCACCTCGTCGAGACCGACTGGGAACGGAGCCGTTGGGGCGAAGAGCCCGCCGACTACGCGTTGGGGCTGCGCCGAGCCAGGGCGGCGGCGCTGCTGCAGCTGGCGCTGCCGGGCACCGCCTACGTCTACCAGGGCGAGGAGCTGGGGCTCGAGGAGGTCGAGGACCTGCCGAACGACGTCCGTCAGGATCCGATCTGGGAGCAGTCCGGGCACACCGACGTCGGTCGTGACGGATGCCGGGTACCCCTGCCGTGGGCCGGAGACGCTGCGCCATACGGATTCTCGCCCAACGCCGACGCCACGACGTGGCTGCCGCAACCTCGACACTGGGCCTCGCGCACCGCCGCCGCGCAGGACCGCGATCCCGACTCGACGCTCAACCTGTATCGCGAAGCACTGTCGGTGCGTGCGTCGACGTGGGTGGAGTCAGGCGAGCTGGAGTGGATCCCCACCGCGCCCGAGGTGGCCGCGTTCCGGCGGGGCGACGCGCAGTGCTGGGTCAACACGGGCGACCGGGTGGTAGAGCTGCCGACCGACGCCACGGTGGTGCTGGCATCGGTTGCGGGCACCACCACCGAGCTGCCGCCCGACGCGGCGGCCTGGCTGGTGACCCCGAAGGCCTGACTAGTTCGCGGCCCACTGCCTCTTGTCGGGAAAGAGGCAGTGGGCCGCGGTGACCACGTGATGGTTGCGGTGCCGGGCGGGGTCGAGTTCGACGACGGGCTCGTGCACGGGCGGCGGAGGCGGGGTCGGCAACGGGGCCACGGTCGCGCTACTCGGCTGCGGCATCGCACGTTCGATCCCGAGGACGTCGCCGATCTCGGCCCACCCGATTCCGGCCTCGTGCGCGGCCAAGGCCGCGACCTGCACCGCGTGCGAGGCCGACTGCAAGTTCTTGCACTCGCGCTTCCACTTGGCGTTGCGTCGCGCGTGGTCGAGTGTGGCCTGCGCTTCGATCAGACGTTCCAGCTCCGGGCTGTTCCGAGATGTTGAGCGAACCACTGCGTTCGTATCATGACGACGCCCGTTGGAACTTTTCATGTGTTTGCCGATCCCCCAATCAGTGCACCAATGATTACAGCCCCCCACCGCAATGGCAATGCGGAAAGTATTACGTGTTACCTGCAAGGAAGGCGACCGATGGAAGGAACCCGGCGAGCGCGTCGCGGAGCGGCCGCGCACTCTGGCAGCGAGCTGTGAGTAGCTGGCGCGGGCCATTCCCAGCATTTCTCCAGGTTCGGGCCCGCGCGCGGCCCGCGTTCGACGTCGCCATGGACCAGCGGAAGGCGCGCGTTTTGGCTGATCGGCGCCCGGCGCGCTATTCTCTCCTCTGTTCCACCGAAGACCGTCGGTCACCGAGAAATCGGTTGAAGGTCCCGGCTACGCCTGTTGTTCTTCGCGCAAGCGGCTCATCAGGATCCGGGCGGCCCACGCAGGAGGACGAGGCATCACCGTTGGCTAGCGTCAGCGGATCTTCACGCCCCGGCCGCACTGCGTCCGGGGCGTTCGTCGTTTCCGGGGTCTTCCCTCTTTCCGGGGACCGGACCCAACCGAGATAGGAGGCATGCATGGCCAAAGCTGACAAGGCCACCGCCGTTGCCGACATCGCCGAGCAGTTCAAGGAGTCGACCGCCACGGTCGTCACCGAGTATCGCGGCCTCACCGTGGCCAACCTTGCGGATCTGCGCAAGTCCCTCGGTGGCGGCGCGACCTACTCGGTCGCCAAGAACACCCTGGTGAAGCGTGCCGCGTCCGAGGCAGGTGTGACGGGTCTCGACGAGCTGTTCACCGGCCCGACCGCCATCGCGTTCATCAAGGGTGAGCCCGTCGATGCCGCCAAGGCAATCAAGACGTTCGCCAAGGATCACAAGGCCCTCGTCATCAAGGGCGGCTTCATGGACGGCAAGGCGCTGTCCGTGGACGAGGTCAACCGCATCGCCGACCTCGAGTCGCGCGAGGTGCTGCTGGCCAAGCTGGCCGGCGCGATGAAGGCCAAGACCAGCCAGGCCGCGGCGCTGTTCGCCGCCCCGGCGTCGCAGGTCGCCCGCCTCGTCTTCGCACTGCAGGAGAAGAGGGAGGCCGCCGAAGGTGGCCCCGCCGCCGCTCCCGCCGCCGCCGCGGACGACGCAGAAGTAGAAGCACCGACGGACGCCGCGGCCGACGCCCCGGCCGACGCCGAATAACACCACCCATCAAGAACCACGCAAGAATCTAGGAAGGACCACACAATGGCCAAGCTCAGCACCGAAGACCTGCTCGACGCGTTCAAGGAACTGACCCTGTTGGAGCTCTCGGAGTTCGTCAAGGCCTTCGAGGAGACCTTCGACGTCACCGCGGCCGCCCCGGTCGCCGTTGCCGCTGCCGGCCCCGCCGGTGGCGCGCCCGCCGAGGCCGCCGAGGAGCAGTCGGAATTCGACGTCATCCTCGAGGGTGCCGGCGAGAAGAAGATCGGCGTCATCAAGGTCGTCCGCGAGATCGTCTCGGGCCTGGGCCTGAAGGAAGCCAAGGATCTCGTCGACGGCGCCCCCAAGCCGCTGCTCGAGAAGGTCAACAAGGATCAGGCCGACGACGCCAAGGCCAAGCTCGAGGCCGCTGGCGCCACCGTCACCGTCAAGTAGTAGTAACTGCTTCCAAGAGCCGCCCGGGATCATCGCGATCCCGGGCGGCTTTTTGGTGTCGTGACGCGTCCGGAGCAAACGTTGGTGCCGCCGACCCGGGCGTCCAATGGCTGGCAAAGCGAAGAGTGCCCAGACCCGGTGCGCTACAGTGACTCAAGCCACAGGCGGGTGTGTCTGTGTGGCGAGCAAAAGCACTGGCGGAAGGGTCGCGCGTGGGCATCGGTATTCAGGTTGAGGGATTGACGAAGTCCTTCGGGCCCCAGCGAATCTGGGAAGACGTCACCTTCGATCTGCCGGCGGGTGAGGTCAGCGTGCTGCTGGGCCCCTCCGGTACCGGCAAGTCGGTGTTCCTGAAGTCTCTGATCGGTCTGCTGCGTCCCGAGCGCGGCAAGATCATCGCCGACGGCACCAACATCATCGAGTGCTCGGCCAAGGAGCTCTACGAGATCCGCACCCTGTTCGGGGTGATGTTCCAGGACGGCGCCCTCTTCGGCTCCATGAGCCTCTACGACAACACCGCCTTCCCGCTTCGTGAGCACACGAAGAAGAAGGAATCCGAGATCCGTCAGATCGTGATGGAGAAGCTGGACCTGGTCGGCCTGACCGGCGACGAGACCAAGTTCCCCGGCGAGATCTCCGGCGGTATGCGCAAGCGCGCCGGGCTGGCCCGATCCTTGGTGCTGGACCCGCAGATCATCCTCTGCGACGAGCCGGACTCCGGTCTGGACCCCGTCCGTACGGCCTATCTGTCGCAGCTGCTGATCGACATCAACGCCCAGATCGACTGCACCATCCTGATCGTCACGCACAACATCAACATCGCGCGCACGGTGCCCGACAACATGGGCATGTTGTTCCGTAAGCACCTGGTGATGTTCGGTCCGCGCGAGGTGCTGCTGACCTCGGACGAGCCGGTGGTCAAGCAGTTCCTCAACGGTCGCCGCATCGGGCCGATCGGCATGTCCGAGGAGAAGGACGAGTCGACGATGGCCGAGGAGCAGGCCATGATCGACGCCGGTCACCACGACGGTGGTACCGAGGAGATCGAGGGTGTGCCGCCGCAGGTCAACGCGACCCCGGGCATGCCGGAGCGCAAGGCCGTCGGGCGTCGTCAGGCCCGGGTGCGCGAGATCATGCACACCCTGCCCCCGGCTGCGCAGGAAGCCATCCGCGCCGACCTCGACGGCACCAACCAGCACCCCGGGTACAACCCGGACAACGACGCCACCGCGCGCAACCGCAACGGCGCCGAAGAAGAGGCCCCCACGGCCTCGATCCCCGTCGCCAAGGAGTGACGCTGTCCGGTCCCGGCGGCCGGAGGACCCGCGAGCTGCTCAACCGTTCCGCGACGGTGGTCGACGGCTACCTGGACGTGATGGGTGCCGTCGAGGTGCCGCAGACGACGGGCCAGCGTCTGATGGGGTCTTCGGTACTCCCGATGATCTACGAGCAGCTGTGGCGGCCCGTCCTGTTCTGGGGGTTTACCGCGCGAAACGCCGCGCAGGAGAACCGGACCAAGCTGCGGCTGCTCGACGTCCAGCCCGGCAACACCGTCCTCGACGTCGCCTGCGGGCCGGGAAACACCACCCGCACCCTGGTGGACACCGTCGGAGCCGACGGGCTCGTGATCGGGGTGGACAGCTCCGCCACGATGCTCGCGCAGGCGGTGCGCGACACCGCGCCGGACAGCCCAGTCGGTTACGTCCGGGCCGACGCCGTGGACCTGCCCTTCGACGACGCGACCGTCGACGCCGTCAGCTGCTACGGCGCGCTCTATTTGATGGACGACCCGTTCGGCGCGCTCCGGGAGATGATCCGGGTGCTCGTGCCCGGCGGCCGGATCGCCGTGCTCACCACGTGCGCGCGAGGACCGGCGCCGGTGCGACGGGTCGGTGTCGCGGCGTCACGGTGGGCGCCGGTGCGGCTCTTCGACGTCGACGAGGTGAGCGACGTGATGCGCGCCGCGGGGCTGGTCGACGTGACCTGCGACGTGTCGGCCGCCTCGCAGACCACGAGCGGGCGGCGGCCCGAGACGCCATGATGTCGAGAATCTGACGTCGGCGACATTTAAGGGCCGGATGTCGGTGCGGCCGGTTACATTCCGTCGGTGAGTTCGAGTCGCTGGTTGCGCGGGGTATGGGTCGTGACCGTGGGGGCGGGCATCGCGCTCGGTGCGAGCCATGGTGTGGCCGCCGCGGAGTCGGACTCGTCGGGCGGTGACACGGGATCGTCGTCTTCCGCGTCTTCCGCGTCGTCCGCGTCTGTATCGGGGTCGTCGTCATCGTCGGCGCAGAGCGTCGAATCGGCCGCCGGGTCCGCTGCGGCGGGATCCAAAGACGTTGACAAGGACCATGTTTCGGGATCCAAGAGCGCCGACGGGCCGACCAGCACGGTCAGCGCGTCCACGGTGACGGTGGACCGCGACGACACCATCACCACCGATGCCGACCCCGTCGTGAAGGTGAAGCCGGCGAAGACGAACACGAAGAGTCCAGAGGTCACGGCCGCTGCGGTGGCGGTGTCCACTCCGGTCGACGCAACGCCCAAGGATCCGGTCGCGGCCGAGGCGTCGCCCGTCGTCGAGACGACCCCGATCGTCGAGGCCACGCCGCCCGTCGTCACCGAACAGCCAGTCGTCGGCGGAGAGAAGGCCGATCCGGTGGTCGTGGCGATGCCGCCAGTCGACGTCACGCCCGCGTCGGCCGGCAAGCCCGCCGCCGTGGTCGCCGCCGACGTATCCGCGATCCGCAGCCTGGCTGCACCCGTCGCCCCTCGGCCCCAGCCCGGCCCGATCGCGACGGTCGTCATCAGCCTGCTGTCTGCCTTCGGACTGCTGCCGCCCGTCGCACCGGTACCCGTGGACGTCACCGGCATCGCCACGCCGCCGGTGCCCGGCTCGTCGAACGTCAACGGGGTGACCGGCGTCGTGGTCGGCAGCTCCAACCTGACCATCCCGGTCGGCACCGGGAACTACACCGGCGCTGCCGACTGGTACTTCCCGACCCAGGCTGACGGCACCGTGCAGGCCCAGGGCGTCATGCTGCTGCAGCACGGCTTCCTGGGCTCCAAGTCCTGGTACTCGGCGCTCGCCCAGGACCTGGCCCAGCGCACCAACAGCATCGTGGTCGTGCCGAACATCCCGTCGTTCGGGTTCTTCACCTGTGCCGGCTGCACGCTGAGCAGCGTGTCGATGCAGCAGGGCGTCGCGGACCTGTTCATCGACCCGAACCGCACGTCGCTGAACGCGAGCGCCGCGGCGGCCGGCTTCCACGGTGTGCTGCCCGAGAAGTTCATCTTGACCGGTCACTCGGCCGGCGGGGGACTGGCCGCGGCCGCTGGTGGCTTCTATACCGACGCCGTCGCGCCGTCGGACAACGATCTGCTCGGCGTGGTGATGTACGACGGCGTCTCGTCCAACGGCACCTTCGGCGGCGCGCTCGCGAGCCTGGACGCCCGCGGCATTCCGATCTATCAGATCGCCGCACCGCCGCAGGCGTGGAACGCCAACGGTCAGACCACCAACGACCTGGTGGCCGCACAGCAGCCCGGCCAGTTCGTCGGCGTCGTCCTCGCCAACGGCTCCCACGTCGACTCCCTCATCGGCGGCTCTCCGATCATCGACTTCTTCAGCCAGCTCTTCATCAAGCCGTCCCCGGCGGGCAACACCCAGGCCGTCTACACGCTGGCCAACGGCTGGATCAACGACATGTACGCCGGCCTTGGACCGACGAACGGCGTGTACGGCACCTACGGCGACCCCGACCAGTACCTGGTCTTCGGCCCCGCGGCCGGGGTCGTCCTCGGTCCCGCCCCGGTCGTCGACGTGAACTCCTACCTCGGCACGTGGTACGAGGTGGGCAGCGTCAAGCAGTTCTTCTCGCTCGGCCTGGTGAACACCACCGCCGTGTACACCGCCAACGCCGACGGGTCGATCGGCGTCGAGAACTCCGGCAACTACTTCTTCGACAACGGTCCGCAGTCGCGCATCTTCGGGACTGCGCTGCCGGTGAGCGCCGACAACGACAAGCTGAACGTGACCTTCTTCGGGCCCGCGTCGGCCACGCCGCCGGGGAACTACTGGATCGTCGACCTCGCGTCCGATTACAGCTGGGCCGTCGTGAGCGATCCCAGCGGCAACACCGGGTTCCTCCTCAGTCGCACCCGGACGGTGTCAGCCGAGCTGTACCAGGAGTTGCTGAACCGCGCGTCGGTCAAGGGCGTGAAGGGATGGATAACGGTGACTCCACAGCCTGCGGCAGCGCGTGAACTTTCCTCCCCAATCCGCGTGTGAACTCTTGACGGAAAGGCGAAACCGGGCCAGTCTGTTGGTCAGCAATGTACGCACGGGTTGAAGGATCTAGCCGCCAGCCAGCGCCTGGTCTGTTTCACCATGCCGATGTTGAGGAATGCGCCGTTCTGCGCTAGTGTTGGACGTTGCGCTGGCTGCATCCTGCCCATCCTCATCCGCCTCTTGTCCCACCGTCCTAGCCTGAGCCCTGCTCAGGGAACTAGTCGTGTGCCTCGAGGCCGAGACTCAGGCTTGAGAATGCCAGCCGAACCTAACGCAGATAACGCGGCAAGGGACCGGTCTTCGGCCGGCCACCCGATCGTCGCATCCGGTGCTGGAAGGATGCATCTTGGCAGTCTCTCGCCAGAGCAAGTCAGTAGAAAACCCCAACAACTCCGTTCCTGGAGCACCTAACAGAGTTTCCTTCGCAAAGCTTCGTGAGCCGCTCGAGGTTCCCGGTCTGCTCGACGTGCAGACGGACTCCTTCGAATGGTTGATCGGTTCCGACGGCTGGCGCGAGAAGGCTCTCGAGCGCGGCGAGGTCAACCCCGTCGGCGGTCTCGAAGAGGTACTCACGGAGTTGTCGCCGATCGAGGACTTCGCGGGCACGCTCTCGCTGAGCTTCTCCGATCCGCGGTTCGACGAGGTCAAGGCGCCCGTCGACGACTGCAAGGAGAAGGACCAGACCTACGCGGCGCCGCTGTTCGTCACCGCGGAGTTCATCAACAACACCACCGGCGAGATCAAGAGCCAGACCGTCTTCATGGGCGACTTCCCCATGATGACCGAGAAGGGCACCTTCATCATCAACGGCACCGAGCGTGTCGTCGTGTCCCAGCTCGTCCGCTCGCCCGGCGTCTACTTCGACAAGTCGAAGGACAAGGCCACCGAGAACGACCTGACCAGCGTCAAGGTCATCCCGGGTCGCGGCGCCTGGCTCGAGTTCGACGTCGACAAGCGCGCCACCGTCGGCGTGCGTATCGACCGCAAGCGTCGTCAGCCGGTCACCGTGCTGCTGAAGGCCCTCGGCTGGACCAGCGAGCAGATCACCGAGCGCTTCGGCTTCTCCGAGATCATGATGTCGACCCTCGAGAAGGACAGCACCGCCGGTCCCGACGAGGCGCTGCTGGACATCTACCGGAAGCTGCGCCCGGGCGAGCCGCCCACCAAGGAATCCGCGCAGACCCTGCTGGAGAACCTGTTCTTCAAGGAGAAGCGCTACGACCTGGCCCGCGTCGGCCGCTACAAGGTCAACAAGAAGCTCGGCCTGAACGTGGGCCAGCCGATCACGTCCTCGACGCTGAACGAAGAGGACATCGTCGCGACCATCGAGTACCTGGTGCGCCTGCACGAGGGCCAGACCACGATGACCGCCCCCGGCGGCGCCGAGGTTCCCGTCGAGGTCGACGACATCGACCACTTCGGCAACCGTCGTCTGCGTACGGTCGGCGAGCTGATCCAGAATCAGATCCGCGTCGGCCTCTCGCGCATGGAGCGCGTCGTCCGCGAGCGGATGACGACTCAGGACGTCGAGGCGATCACGCCGCAGACCCTGATCAACATCCGTCCCGTCGTGGCGGCGATCAAGGAGTTCTTCGGAACGTCGCAGCTGTCGCAGTTCATGGACCAGAACAACCCGCTGTCGGGTCTGACCCACAAGCGCCGCCTGTCGGCGCTGGGCCCCGGTGGTCTGTCCCGTGAGCGTGCCGGCCTCGAAGTTCGTGACGTGCACTCCAGCCACTACGGCCGCATGTGCCCGATCGAGACCCCGGAAGGCCCGAACATCGGCCTGATCGGGTCGCTGTCGGTCTACGCGCGGGTCAACCCGTTCGGCTTCATCGAAACGCCGTACCGCAAGGTCGTCGACGGTGTCGTCACCGACGAGATCAACCACCTCACCGCCGACGAGGAGGACCGCTACGTCGTAGCGCAGGCCAACTCGCCGATCGACGAGAACAACCGGTTCACCGAGGACAAGATCCTCGTTCGTCGTAAGGGCGGCGAGGTCGAGAACGTCTCCCCGATGGACGTCGACTACATGGACGTCTCACCGCGCCAGATGGTGTCGGTGGCCACGGCCATGATCCCGTTCCTCGAGCACGACGACGCCAACCGTGCCCTCATGGGTGCCAACATGCAGCGCCAGGCGGTTCCGCTGGTGCGTAGCGAGGCCCCCCTGGTCGGTACCGGCATGGAACTCCGTGCCGCGATCGACGCCGGTGACGTCATCGTCGCCACCAAGGCCGGCGTCATCGAAGAGGTGTCCGCCGACTACATCACCGTGATGGCAGACGACGGCACCCGCCACACGTACCGGATGCGCAAGTTCGCCCGCTCCAACCACGGCACGTGCGCCAACCAGCGCCCGATCGTGGACAGCGGCCAGCGGGTCGAGGCCGGTCAGGTCCTCGCCGACGGACCCTGCACCGAAAACGGTGAAATGGCCCTCGGCAAGAACCTGCTCGTGGCGATCATGCCGTGGGAAGGCCACAACTACGAGGACGCGATCATCCTCTCGCAGCGCCTGGTCGAGGAGGACGTGCTCACGTCCATCCACATCGAGGAGCACGAGATCGACGCCCGCGACACCAAGCTGGGCGCCGAGGAGATCACCCGGGACATCCCGAACGTCTCCGACGAGGTGCTGGCCGATCTCGACGAGCGCGGCATCATCCGCATCGGCGCCGAGGTCCGCGACGGCGACATCCTGGTCGGCAAGGTCACGCCCAAGGGCGAGACCGAGCTGACCCCGGAAGAGCGTCTGCTGCGTGCCATCTTCGGTGAGAAGGCCCGCGAGGTTCGCGACACGTCGCTCAAGGTGCCCCACGGCGAGTCCGGCAAGGTCATCGGCGTTCGGATGTTCTCTCGCGAAGAGGACGACGAGCTGCCCGCCGGGGTCAACGAGCTGGTCCGCGTCTACGTGGCCCAGAAGCGCAAGATCTCCGACGGCGACAAGCTCGCCGGACGCCACGGCAACAAGGGCGTCATCGGCAAGATCCTCCCGATCGAAGACATGCCGTTCATGCCGGACGGCACGCCGGTCGACATCATCCTGAACACGCACGGTGTGCCGCGACGGATGAACATCGGCCAGATCCTGGAGACGCACCTCGGCTGGGTTGCCAAGGCAGGCTGGAACATCAACGTCGTCGGCGAGACCGGTGAGCTTCCCGGTTGGGCGGAGAACCTGCCCGACGAGCTGCTCTCGGCGCCGGCCGACAGCATCGTCTCCACGCCCGTCTTCGACGGTGCGCGTGAGAACGAGCTGGAGGGCCTGCTGGGCTCGACGCTTCCCAACCGCGACGGTGACGTCATGGTCAACGCCGAGGGCAAGTCGCAGTTGTTCGATGGCCGCAGTGGCGAGCCGTTCCCGTACCCGGTGACGGTGGGCTACATGTACATCCTGAAGCTGCACCACTTGGTGGACGACAAGATCCACGCTCGCTCGACCGGTCCGTACTCGATGATCACCCAGCAGCCGCTCGGTGGTAAGGCGCAGTTCGGTGGTCAGCGATTCGGTGAGATGGAGTGCTGGGCCATGCAGGCCTACGGCGCGGCGTACACGCTGCAGGAACTCCTGACCATCAAGTCCGACGACACCGTCGGCCGCGTGAAGGTCTACGAGGCCATCGTCAAGGGCGAGAACATCCCCGAACCCGGTATTCCGGAGTCGTTCAAGGTGTTGCTCAAGGAGCTTCAGTCGCTGTGCCTCAACGTCGAGGTGCTGTCGTCTGAAGGCCAGCGGATCGAAATGCGCGACAGTGACGACGAGGACCTGGAGCGCGCTGCCGCGAACCTGGGAATCAACCTGTCCCGCAACGAATCACCGTCGGTCGAGGATCTCGCTTAACTGCAGTTTTGGGGGCTTCGCGTCCCGCGATTTGATTGATAGTCATCTAGTCCCGCAAGGGGAAAGGGAGTTACGTGCTCGACGTCAACTTCTTCGATGAACTCCGCATTGGCCTCGCCACTGCGGACGACATCCGCAATTGGTCCTACGGTGAGGTCAAGAAGCCGGAGACCATCAACTACCGCACGCTCAAGCCAGAGAAGGACGGCCTGTTCTGCGAGAAGATCTTCGGACCGACTCGCGACTGGGAGTGCTACTGCGGCAAGTACAAGCGCGTGCGCTTCAAGGGCATCGTCTGTGAGCGCTGCGGCGTCGAGGTAACTCGCGCCAAGGTGCGTCGTGAGCGGATGGGCCACATCGAACTGGCCGCACCCGTCACCCACATCTGGTACTTCAAGGGCGTGCCCAGCCGTCTCGGCTACCTGCTCGACCTGGCCCCGAAGGATCTCGAAAAGATCATCTACTTCGCGGCATACGTGATCACCGCGGTGGACACCGAGCAGCGCCACAACGACCTGTCGACGCTCGAGGCCGAAATGGTCGTCGAGAAGAAGGCCGTCGAGGCGCAGCGCGACACCGATCTCGAAGAGCGGGCCCAGAAGCTCGAGGCCGACATGGCCGAGCTCGAGAAGGACGGCGCCAAGTCCGACGTCCGTCGCAAGGTTCGTGACGGCGGCGAGCGCGAAATGCGTCAGCTGCGCGACCGGGCCCAGCGTGAGCTGGACCGCCTGGACGAGGTCTGGACCACGTTCACCAAGCTGGCTCCCAAGCAGCTCATCGTCGACGAGGTGCTCTACCGCGAGCTCATCGACCGCTACGGCGAGTACTTCCAGGGCGCCATGGGTGCGGAGTCGATCAAGAAGCTCATCGAGACCTTCGACATCGACGCCGAGGCCGAGAGCCTGCGCGACACCATCAAGAACGGCAAGGGCCAGAAGAAGCTTCGCGCACTGAAGCGTCTGAAGGTCGTCGCGGCGTTCCAGATGAACCGCAACTCGCCCATGGGCATGGTGCTCGACGCCGTTCCGGTGATCCCGCCGGAGCTGCGCCCGATGGTTCAGCTCGACGGTGGCCGGTTCGCCACCTCCGACCTGAACGATCTGTACCGCCGCGTGATCAACCGCAACAACCGGTTGAAGCGACTGATCGACCTCGGTGCGCCCGAGATCATCGTCAACAACGAGAAGCGCATGCTTCAGGAGTCCGTCGACGCACTGTTCGACAACGGACGTCGTGGCCGCCCCGTCACCGGGCCGGGCAACCGTCCGCTGAAGTCGCTGTCGGATCTGTTGAAGGGCAAGCAGGGTCGGTTCCGTCAGAACCTGCTCGGCAAGCGCGTCGACTACTCCGGCCGTTCGGTCATCGTCGTCGGTCCTCAGCTCAAGCTGCACCAGTGCGGTCTGCCGAAGCTGATGGCCCTCGAGCTGTTCAAGCCGTTCGTGATGAAGCGTCTGGTCGACCTGAACCACGCGCAGAACATCAAGAGCGCCAAGCGCATGGTCGAGCGTCAGCGCCCGCAGGTGTGGGACGTCCTCGAAGAGGTCATCTCCGAGCACCCCGTGCTGCTGAACCGCGCACCAACGCTGCACCGCTTGGGCATCCAGGCCTTCGAACCGCAGTTGGTCGAGGGCAAGGCAATTCAGCTGCACCCGCTGGTCTGTGAGGCGTTCAACGCCGACTTCGACGGTGACCAGATGGCAGTGCACCTGCCGCTGTCCGCCGAGGCGCAGGCCGAGGCACGCATCCTGATGCTGTCGTCGAACAACATCCTGTCGCCCGCGTCGGGTCGTCCGTTGGCCATGCCGCGTCTGGACATGGTGACCGGTCTGTTCTTCCTGACCACCGAGATCGACGGCGATCTCGGCGAGGGCACCGCGGCGTCGACCGACCACGTCGAGACCGGCGTGTACAGCTCGCCGGCCGAGGCGCAGATGGCCGTCGACCGTGGCGCCCTGAGCGTGCGGGCCAAGATCAAGGTCCGGCTGACGCACCTGCGTCCGCCGGCCGACGTCGAGGCCGCGCAGTTCCCCGACGGCTGGAAGATGGGCGACGCCTGGTTGGCGGAGACCACCTTGGGCCGGGTGCTGTTCAACGAGCTGCTGCCGCGCGGGTACCCGTTCGTCAACAAGCAGATGCACAAGAAGGTCCAGGCGTCGATCATCAACGATCTCGCCGAGCGCTACCCGATGATCGTCGTCGCGCAGACCGTCGACAAGCTCAAGGACGCCGGTTTCCACTGGGCCACGCGCTCGGGTGTCACCGTGTCCATGGCCGACGTGCTGGTGCCGCCGAACAAGGCACAGATCCTCGACGGCTACGAGCAGCAAGCGGATGCCATCGAGAAGAAGTACCAGCGCGGCCTGCTCGAGAAGATCGAGCGGACCGACGCCCTGGTCAAGATCTGGAAGGAAGCCACCGAAGAGGTCGGTAACGCTCTGCGCGACCACTACCCGGCGTCGAACTCGATCATTCAGCTGATCGACTCGGGTGCCACCGGTACGTTCAACCAGACGCGCACCCTGGCCGGCATGAAGGGCCTGGTGACGAACCCGAAGGGTGAGTTCATCCCGCGCCCGATCAAGTCGTCCTTCCGCGAGGGTCTGACCGTGTTGGAGTACTTCATCAACACGCACAGCGCCCGAAAGGGTCTGGCCGACACCGCCCTTCGTACGGCGGACTCGGGTTACCTGACCCGTCGTCTGGTCGACGTGTCTCAGGACGTCATCGTGCGCGAGCACGATTGCCAGACTGAGCGCGGCATCATGACCACGATCGCGGCCACCGAGGCCGACGGCACCCTGACCCGCGACGCGCACGTCGAGACCTCGACCTATGCGCGCACGCTGGCCGTGGATGCGGTCGACGCCAACGGCAACGTGGTCGTCGAGCGTGGACACGATCTGGGCGATCCGGCGATCGACGCACTGCTGGCCGCCGGCATCACCGAGGTCAAGGTGCGTTCGGTGCTGACCTGCATGACGGGCACCGGCGTCTGCGCCACGTGCTACGGCCGCTCGATGGCCACCGGCAAGCTGGTCGACATCGGTGAGGCCGTCGGCATCGTCGCCGCGCAGTCCATCGGTGAGCCCGGCACGCAGCTGACCATGCGTACGTTCAAGCAGGAGGGCGGCGTCGGTGAGGACATCACCGGTGGTCTTCCTCGTGTGCAGGAGCTGTTCGAGGCCCGCGTGCCGCGTAACACCGCTCCGATCGCGGACGTCACCGGCCGGGTCAACATCGAAGTGGGCGAGAAGTTCTACAAGATGACGATCATCCCGGATGACGGTGGTGAAGAAGTCGTCTACGACAAGCTCACCCGTCGTCAGCGCCTGAAGGTGTTCAAGCACGAGGACGGCTCCGAGCGTCTCCTGGCCGACGGCGACCACGTGGAGGTGGGCCAGCAGCTGATGGAGGGCTCGGCCAACCCGCACGAGGTGCTACGCGTCCAGGGCCCCCGCGAGGTGCAGATCCACCTCGTCAAGGAGGTCCAGGAGGTCTACCGCGCTCAGGGTGTGTCGATCCACGACAAGCACATCGAGGTGATCGTCCGGCAGATGCTGCGTCGCGTCACGGTGATCGACTCGGGCGCAACGGAATTCCTGCCCGGTTCGTTGACCGAGCGGGCCGAGTTCGAGTCGGCGAACCGTCGCGTGGTGGCAGAGGGCCTCGAGCCCGCCGCCGGGCGTCCGGTCCTGATGGGCATCACGAAGGCCTCGTTGGCGACCGATTCCTGGTTGTCGGCGGCGTCGTTCCAGGAGACCACGCGAGTGCTGACCGATGCGGCGATCAACTGCCGCAGCGACCGGCTCAACGGTCTGAAGGAGAACGTGATCATCGGCAAGCTGATCCCGGCCGGTACGGGTATCGCCCGCTACCGGGACATCCAGGTGCAGCCGACCGAGGAAGCTCGCGCCGCGGCGTACACGATCCCGTCCTACGAGGATCAGTACTACAGCCCCGACTTCGGTCAGGGTGCCGGCCAGGCCGTGCCGCTCGACGATTACGGATTCAGCGACTACCGCTAGTCACCTCTCTGCGCGAGCAGACGCAAAGGGCCCTCAATCCATGTGATTGAGGGCCTTTTGTGTCTGTTGGCGAGGTGGAGTTATCCACAGATCGGCGTATGGGTCTGGCGCCGGGCTCTTGATGTCAGCAGCCTAGATGCCGTGTACATCCACGACTTGGTCACCAATGCAGACGGCTTGATCACCGCCGGTCAGATTCAGGCCGTGATGTCACGAAAGATGCTGAGAACACACGTGCGGTCCGGTGACCTGGTGAGGGTGTGCCACGGCGTGTACGCGCTCTCGCCTCCCGACGTCGTCGGCACACTGCGCGCGCTGGACCTGATGGTCGGGCGGCAAATGGTCGCCTGCCTCGGAACCGCTGCGCACTTGCACGGCTTCGACACCGAACGTAGTCCTCGGGTGCACGTGCTCGATCCTGGTGTGCGAGTGCGGCCCACGGCAGGGGTCATGGTGCATCAGCGCGTCGGAGCGGCGTTGAGCAAGGTGGACGAACGCCTCGCGACTGCACCGGCATGGACGGCGGTTGAGGTTGCCTGTTCGTTGCGACGACCTCGGGCGTTGGCGACCCTCGACGCAGCACTGCACGTGGGCGCGTGCACGACGCCCGAACTCGAGATGGCTGCGCGAGAGCAGACCGGTCGTCGGGGGATCGTGCACGTACGAGAGTTGCTGCCACACGCCGACTGTCGCGCCGAGTCGCCGATGGAGAGCGAAGCTCGGCTGGTGTTCATCGATCACGGCTTGCCCACGCCGCAACTGCAGTACGAGATCGTCGACCAATGCGGCGACCTGTGGCGCGTCGACTTTGCGTGGCCCGAACACATGGTGGTGGCGGAGTACGACAGTATGGAATGGCATGCCAACCCGAAGATCTGGAAACGCGACCGCCTGAAGGTCGAACGGTTGAAGGACTGCGGTTGGACGACGGTACCGATGGTCGTCGACGACGTGCGTCTACACGCGCGGCCACTGGTGAATCGCATCGAGCGACTCCTCGCCTAGCCCCGCTCGTAGGGGGAGCTGGGAGCTGGGGGCGGGGTCAGTGGCCGGTGTGGACGGTATCGCCCGGCAGCGCGCACGACGTCCGCGTCACCAGCGACACGGGCAGCACCGTGCGCCGACGCATCTTGCGGTCGGGGTCGTCGAGGCGATCGAAGAGACGCTCCACGGCGAAGCGGCCCATCTCGTCGCCGTCCTGGTTGATCACCGTGATGGCCGGGCGGAGCGCCGCGGCGGTGGGGAAGTCGCCGAAACCGATGACGGCAATGTCGGTGCGGCCCAACGCCTGCAGCGCCGACACGACCGAAACCGTGCACCGCGCGTTGGACGAGAACACCGCCGTCGGAGGTTCGGGCGCGGACAGGATCCGGCGCAGCGCCGCCGTGACGGTCTCGGCGTCGACCTCGCCGAGGTGAACCAGGCCGTCGGGGTGGGGCAGTCCCGCGTCGGCCAAGGCCTCCCGGCATCCTCGAAGCCGCAGAATTCCGGTGACGACGTCGTCGCCGACGAAGGCCACGGTGCGGTGGCCGTGCGCGACGAGGTGAGCAGCTGCCTCCCGGCCGCCACCCACGTCGTCCTGCACCACGGCGTCGGCGGTGAGCTTGCCGGGCATCCGGTCGACGAACACCAGCGGCGCGCGCGCCTGCCACGGCCGGAGGAAGGACATGTCGGGGCCTACCGGGCAGATGATCATCCCGGCCACCCGGCGGTGCAGCAACGCTTCGATGGATTGCTGCTCGTGGGAGGGTTCCCAGCCGACGCTGGTGACGATGACGGCTACGCCACGACGGCTGGCCTCGCGTTCGACCGCGCTGATGATTCCCGCGAAGAAGGGGTCGGCGACGCCGGGCACCGCCACGCCGATCGCGGCGTCGCGACCGGTGCGGAACGTCACCGCCAGCATGTTGGGCACGTACTTCAGTTCCGCGATCGCCTGCTCGACGCGCTGGCGAACGTCGGTGGAGACATAGCGGTCGTTGTTCACCACGCGGGAAACGGTTTTCGCGCTCACACCAGCGCGCATCGCCACGTCGCGCATCGTCGCCATCGGCCGTCCTCCCTCGTCGGGTCGGGACAGTATGTCATCGATGTCAGAAAATTTGGATCGGTTTTTCTGACACCGGTGACATGGCTGGCAAAGTGGCGTACCGTCACGCGTCGAAGCGCCCACGAGAGTGACGCAGGTAACAGCAACGGACGCAGGGAAGAGGCGGAGCCGACGGATGAAGGCCGTGTCCTACGAAGGCCCCAAGACGTGGTCGGTGACCGATGTCCCCACGCCCGAGGCGGCGCCGGGGCAGGTGCGCATCAAGGTCGACCAGGTCGGCGTGTGCGGTACCGATCTGCACATCCACGAGGGCGAGTTCGGTGCGGTGTTCCCGCTGATCCCCGGCCACGAGGTGGTGGGGGTCGTCGACCAACTAGGCGACGGCGTCACACGGTTCCGTCTCGGCGAACAGGTCACCGTCAACCCGAACGTCTACTGCGGTCAGTGCCCGTACTGCCTGGCCGGCCGGCTGGGTCAGTGCGAGTCGATGCTGGGATTCGGCAGCAACTTTCCCGGCTTCTTCGCCGAGTATGCGATCGCCAACCACACGCTGGTCTTCTCGGCCGAGGGCCTCGACAGGGACACCGCGGTGTTCAGCGAGCCGACGTCGTGCGCCATGCACGGTCTGGAGTCGCTGCAGATGCGACCCGGCGGCAGCGCGCTGGTGCTCGGCGCGGGTCCGACGGGCCTGCTGCTCGCGCAGTTGATTGCCTCGGGCGGCGCGTCGTCGGTCACGGTGGCCGGGCCCAGCCAGTTCAAGCTCGACACCGCACGGGGCCTCGGGGTGGACCGGACGGTGCGCATCGCCCGCGACGACCCCGACGCCAACATCGCCACACTGCTGGCGGCCTCGCCGCACGGCGACGGGTACGACGCCGTCGTCGAGGCCACCGGCTCACCGGTGGTGGGAGACATCTGCGTGCCGCTCACCCGCCGCGGCGGCACGGTCCTGATCTACGGGGTCACCCGCGCCGACGACCTCGTCCGCTTTCACCCCTTCGACGTGTTTCGTCGCGAGATCACCATCAGGGGGTCGTTTGCGGAGATGACGTCGTTCGGTGCGGCCATCGACGCGCTGCGCGGCGCCCGGGTGCGCACCAACGGCCTCATCACCCATCGGTTCGGCCTCGACGAGTACGGCATGGCACTGCAGACGTTGCGTGGTGACGCAGGTGCGCACAAGGTGGTGATCGAACTGTGAGCCCGCACCCACAACTGTTGCCGCCCAACGTGATCGAACACTGGTACGCCGGCGGCCCCGCGTTGGCGGCATGGCGTGGGCTGGCGCCGGTCGGGCTGCGCTCGCCCGAGGAGTGGATCGGCGGCACCGTCGCCCGATTCGGTGACGCCGAGCACGGGCCTGCCACCCTCGCCGACGGCACCCGACTGGTCGACGCCGTTCGGGCCGACCCCGTCGGCTGGGTGGGCCGCGCGGACGGGGCACCCGGGGACACCGGTGTGCTGGTCAAACTCCTCGACGCGGGCCAACGGTTGCCCATCCACGTGCACCCCACCCGCGACTACGCCACCCGTCACCTCGGGTGTGCCTACGGCAAGACCGAGGCGTGGTACGTGCTCGAGGCCGGCCCCGATGCCGCGGTCTGGGTGGGCTGGCGCGAGGACGTGACGCCGCAGCGCGTACGCGAACTCGTCGACGACCAGGACGCCGAGGCGATGCTCTCGCTCATGCACCGGATCCCCGTCGTCCCCGGCGACGGCGTACTGGTCCCCGGCGGCACGCCACACGCCATCGGCGCGGGCATCCTGCTGATCGAGGCCCAAGAGCCGACCGACCAGTCAATCCTGTTGGAGCGCACCAACACCAAGGCCTCCGATGCCGAGGTCTTCCTGGGTCTGGACCGCGACACCGCGCTGTTGGTCGTCGACGTCGCCGCCCTCGCCGACCCCGGTCGGCTCCACCGCCACGTGGACGCCGCGCCCGACGAACGGGTCAGCGCGCTCCCCGCCGAGGCCGACCCGTTCTTCCGGATGGAACTGCTCACCGCGGGGGCCGCCGTGCCCGCCGGGTTCGCCGTCGCCGTGGTGTTGGCAGGTCGCGGGGCACTCACCTCGGCCCGCGGGGCGCCGCTCGACGTGGCGGCCGGAGACACCCTCGTGGTCCCCGCCGCCGCCGGAAGCTGGCGCGTCGACGGCGACGTCCGGCTGCTGGTGTGCGGCCCAGGCGCCACGTGGCCACCACGACCTTGGAAATCCCGGGAAGGCAACTCATGACCGCATTGCTGGAGGCGCGGGGGATCTCGCGAAGCTTCGGCCACGTCCGCGCGCTCGACGGCGCCGACTTCGACGTCGAGGCCGGTGAGGTGGTCGGTTTGATCGGCGACAACGGCGCAGGCAAGTCGACGCTCATCAAGGCACTCTCGGGCAGTCTCGAACTCGACGAGGGCGAGATCTACTTCGACGGCGCGCCGATGCGGCTGTCCAGTCCGCGCGACGCCAACGATCTCGGCATCGAGGTGGTGTACCAGGACCTCGCCCTCGCGCCACATCTCAACCCCGTGCAAAACGTCTTCCTGGGACGGGAACTCAGCCGCCGAGGCCCGCTCGGGCGACTCGGCTTCATGGACGAGAAGGAGATGCGCAGGCAAGCCGCCGCCTCGTTCGCAGAACTGGGGGCGACGGTGCGCTCGCTCAACACTCCCGTCGGGTCGATGTCCGGCGGTCAGCGGCAAGGCATCGCCATCGCCCGCGCGATCGCCTGGGCGGACAAGGTCGTCATCCTCGACGAACCGACGGCGGCGCTGGGGGTGGTGCAAACCAAGAACGTCCTCGAATCGGTGAAACGGGTGCGCGACAAGGGCATTGCGGTGGTCTTCATCAGCCATTCGATGCCGCACGTGCTCGAGATCTGCGACCGCATCCAGGTGCTGCGGCTCGGCCGCCGCGTCGCCACCTACCGCGGGAGCGACACCACGGTGGAGACCTTGGTCGGCGCGATGACGGGCGCCCTGGACGGACGGGAAGGGGCGGCATGAGCACGTCGAGCGAATCGCGGGTCGGCGCCGCGCAACCCACGGGGGGCGTCTCCGGGGCCGACGACGGCGACGAGTCGATCGTCAAGCGTCTGCTGAGCCTGCAGGCGATCTGGATCCTTGGCGTGCTGATCGTCATCTGCGTGGGGTTCTCCGTCGTCGCGGGCGACCGCTTCCTGTCGGCCGGCAACTTCTCGCTGATGTCGCAGAACGTCGCGGTGTGGGCCGTGCTCGGCGTCGGGATGACGTTCGTGATCATCACCTCGGGCATCGACCTGTCGGTGGGGTCGGTGCTGGTGTTCTCGTCGGTCGTCGCGGCGAAGGTGATGGCCGCCATGGGCGGCAACGGCCCCGGGGTCGCCGCCGCCGGGCTGGTGGCCGCGGTGCTCAGCGGCATGGCCTGGGGCGCCGTCAACGGTGTCCTGGTCGCCAAGGCCCGGGTGCCGGCGCTGATCGTGACGCTCGGAACGCTGTCGGTGGCACTCGGTCTGGCGCAGGTGCTCACCGGTGGCATCGACATCCGTTCGGTGCCACCGGAACTCACCGACTTCAGCGCCTACATCAAAGTCCTCGGCATTCCCGGTCTGCCGTTCGTCGCGCTCGTCGTGGTGATCTTGGGTGCGATCTTGCTGCACAAGACCAGGTTTGGCCGCTACACCTACGCGATCGGCTCCAACCAGGAGGCCGCTCGGCGCACCGGCATCAAGGTGACCCGGCACCTTATCGCCGTCTACGCATTGGCGGGCACCTTGGCCGGCTTCGGCGCGCTGCTCTCGCTGGCGCAGTACGGCACGACGACGATCGCGGGCCAGTCGCTGACCAACCTGAACGTGATCGCCGCCGTCGTCATCGGCGGCACGTCGATCTTCGGTGGCGAGGGCACGGTCTTCGGCACCCTCGTCGGGCTGTTCATCCCGGCCGTGCTGCAGTCGGGCTTCGTCATCATCGGCGTTCAGCCGTACTGGCAGGGCGTCGCGGTCGGTTCGGTGTTGATCGCCGCGGTCTACGTCGACCAGTCCCGGCGGGCGGCCGCCATGCGCAGCGCACGTTCTCGAAACCCCCTCAACCGCAGGGGGTCCCCGCGAAGTTCACCACGAAGGGAAAGTCCATGAACCGAAACCGTCTCGTGTTCGTCGCCAGTGTCATGACGCTCGCATTGCCGGTGGCCGCCTGCACGTCGTCCAAGCCCCAGTCCGAACCGAGCGGCACGACGACCGGTGGGGCGTCGTCGTCCTCGTCGTCGGCCTCGCCGCAGGCCGCCGTCACCACCGTCACCGCACCGCCAAAGGCCAGCAAGGAGTACGACATTGCGCTCCTGCAGGGCGTGGTCGGCGACCAGTTCTACATCACCATGCAGTGTGGCGCGCAGGAGGAGGCGGCCAAGCTGGGCGTCAAGGTGAACACCCAGGGCCCGCAGAAGTTCGACCCGACCCTGCAGAAGCCCATCCTCGACTCCATCGTCGCCGGAAAGCCCGACGCGCTGCTGGTGGCGCCCACCGACGTCCAGGCTCTCCAACAGCCGCTGCAGCAGGCCGCCGCGGCGGGTGTCAAGGTCATCCTGGTAGACACCACGACCGTCGACCCGTCGTTTGCGACGTCGGCGATCTCCAGTGACAACGAGGGTGGCGGCGCGGCGGCGTTCGACGCCATCAAGCAACTGCACCCCGACGGCGGCAAGGTCATGGTGATGGGGCTGGAGCCCGGCGTCTCGACGACCGACGCGCGCGCCAAGGGCTTCGAGGACGCCGTCAAGGCCGACCCCAAGTTCAACTACGTTGGCGTGCAATACAGCCACAACGATCCCGCGACGGCCGCGCAGCTGATCGGTGCGCAGTTGCAACGCGATCCCGATCTGGTCGGCGTCTTCGCGGTCAACCTGTTCTCGGCCGAGGGGTCGGCCACCGGCATCAAGCAGGCGGGCAAGAGCGGACAGGTGCAGGTCGTCGGATTCGACGCCGGACCCAACCAGATTCAGGCGCTGCGCGAGGGCACCGTGCAGGCGCTGGTCGCCCAAGACCCCGGCGCCATCGGCAAGTTCGGCGTGGACGAGGCGGTGACCGCGCTCGACGGCGGAAAGAGCACGCCCAACGTGCAGACCGGTTTCACCATCATCACCAAGGAGAACCTCGACGGGGCGGGTGGCGCCGCGGCGTACAAGTCGGAGTGCTGAGCGGGGGTCAGCGGCTGACGACGTCGAGCAGATGGGCGACGGCGTCGCCGATCGCCGCCCGCGCGGAACGCAGGGCCTTGCGAGGGTCGACGGCGTCGTCGGCCGCCAGCGCCGCCCGCACCGCCCCCGTGTAGGCGACGTTCAGGGCGGTCCCGACGTTGACCTTCACGATGCCGGCCCGCACGGCGGCACGCAGCGCGTCGTCGGGCACTCCCGAGGAGCCGTGCAGCACCAGCGGAACGGTCAGCGAATCGCGCAACGCCGCGATGAGGTCGAGGTCGAGTTCTGCGGTCCGGGTGGTCATGGCGTGTGAGCTGCCGACCGCGACGGCGAGCGCGTCCACGCCCGTGGCTCCGACGAATTCGGCCGCCTGGCGGGGATCGGTGCGGACGCCGGGGGCGTGGGCGTTGCTGACCTGGGTGTCCTTGCCGCCGACGTAGCCGAGTTCGGCCTCGACGGCCAGGCCCCGTCCATGCAGCAGCGACGTGGCCTCGGCGGTGACGGCGACGTTGCGGTCGTATGGCAGGGCGCCGCCGTCGACCATGACCGACGAGTACCCGGCGGCTGCCGCCTGCTCCCACAGATGCGGTGCCTCGACGTGGTCCAAGTGCAGGCCGACCGGCACGGCGGCGTCGGCCGCCAGGGCCGCCAGGGCGGCGCTGATGGGCCGAAGCGAGCCGTGGAACGCCACGGTGTTCTCGCTCACCTGGAGGATCACCGGTGCGGCGGCGTGCTGGGCGCCCGCCACGATGCCCTCGCCGTGTTCGAGGGTGACGACGTTGAAGGCGGCCACGCCGCTGCCGTTCGCGACGGCCGCGCGCAGCAGTTCGGCCGTGGTGACCAGCGGCATGGCGACTCCTGTCGGGACTTGACTGACATCCAATCAAACGCAACCATATCCATGCACATCCAATAGGGCAATGGGCGGGAGAGCGATGACGGCGTACGCCGGGCTGGACGTCGGCACCACGTCGAGCAAGGCCGTCGTCTACGACGCCGACGGTCACGTGCTGGGCGTCGGGCGCGCCGCCACGACGTGGGAGACCACCCCTGACGGCACTGAGATCGACGCGAATGCGTTGTGCCGCAGCGCGTTCGACGCGCTCAGCGCCGCGGCGGTCGACGCCGGGGTCGAGGTGCGCGCCGTCGGGGTCACGTGCATGGGGGAGTCCGGCATCCTCGTCGACGACCGGGAGCGGCCCCTGGCGCCGGTCATCGCCTGGCACGACGGCCGCGACGGCGACGAGGTCGCCGACCTCCTGTCGGCCATCGGCGCCGAGGCATTCGGGGGCATCGCGGGAAAGCCTCTGCGGGGCCAGTTCTCGCTCACCAAGCACCGCTGGCTCATGCGGCACGTACCGGCCACCCGCGACGCGACGACCCGCTTCGACGTCGGCGGCTGGGTGGTGCGCCGGCTCGGCGGCGAGGCGGTTCTCGAACTGTCCCTCGCCGGCCGCACCGGATGGCTCGACGTCGCGGCCCGCGACTGGTGGGACGCGGCACTGGACTGGTCGGGTGCGCGTCGCGAGTTGATGCCGCCGCTGGTTTCCGCCGGCGTGCCGGTCGGCGTCGTCTCCTCCGACGCGGTCAGCCCCCTGCTGCACGGTGCGGTGCTGACCCTGGCCGGCCACGACCACCAGGCCTCCGCCCTCGGTGCGCGCGCCACAGGCCAAGGGCACGAACTGGATTCGTCCGGCACCGCCGAGGCGTTGGTGCGCACCATCATGCCGATTCCGTCTCGAGCCGACGTCGCGCGGCTCGCGGTCGCGGGCATCACCACCGACCCCAGCATCGAGGCCGGCCACTGGAGCCTGCTCGGCGGCACCGAGGGTGGGTTGGCGCAACTGCGGGCGCTGGAGCGCCTGGGTGCCGACGTGGCGGAGCTGGACGCCGCCGCCGAGGCCGGCAGCGACCCGGGCGCCGAGTGGCGCGCCGTGGTCGCGACGGCCGCCGACGAGGCACTGGCGCTGCACCGCGCGATGGACGACGTCGTGGGCCCGGCCGCCCGCGTCGTCGTCACCGGTGGATGGCGGCACAGCGCAGAGGTGATGCGAGCCAAGGTCGCCCGGTTCGGCCCGCTCGAGGTCTCGGGCGTCGAGGAGGCCGGCGCCCTCGGCGCGGCCACCCTGGCCGCACGGGCGTGCGGCGAACTCGGCGCCGACGACCACCTGGGCAACCCATGAGTCGGACGTGGTTCGCCGACGAACGTCACGTCGAGGTGCTCCGGCTTCTCGCGGAGGACGGACGAGTCGAAAGTGCCGGTCTGGCAGGTCGATTCGGGATCAGTGCGGAGAGCGTGCGCAAGGACCTCGCCCTGCTCGAGGAGCGGGGGCTCCTGCGTCGAGTGCACGGCGGCGCCGTGCCGGGCGAACCCAGCCGGGCCGAACCACACGTCGCCGACCGCGGCGTGCATCAGGCGGAGAAGTCGTCGATCGCCCGCCGGGCGCTGAGATTCGTGCCCGACGGCGGTTCGCTGCTGCTCGACGCCGGGTCCACGACGCTGCTGCTGGCCGAGATGCTGCCGACCGATCGCGGGCTCGTCGTCTACACCAACTCCTGGCCCGTCGGGGCGGCCCTGCACGCGCGCGGCGTCGAGGTGGTGGCCCTCGGTGGCCGGATCCGGCCGGCGACGATGGCCGCCGTCGGGGTGCTCACCGGCCACGCGCTGGCCGCCGTCAACGTCGACGTCGCGTTCCTCGGCACCAACGCGCTGTCCTTCGACCGTGGCCTCAGCACCCCCGACCCCGACGAGGCCGCCGTCAAGCACCAGATGCTGGCCGCGGCGGGGCAGCGGGTGTTCCTGGTGGACTCCAGCAAGTTCGGACACGTCAGTCACGCCCGGCACGCCACTCTGGACGACGTCGACGTGTTGATCACCGATGCCGCGGTCTCCGCCGCGGACCGCAAGAGGCTGCGGGCCGCCGGCGTCGCCGTCGAGGTGGCCGACCGATGATCGTGACCGTCACGCCCAACCCGAGTCTCGATCGCACGCTGCACCTTCCGCGGCTCGAACCGGGAGCGGTCAACCGCGCGACCACCACCATGACCGAGCCCAGCGGCAAGGGGGTCAACGTCGCCCTGGCGCTGCACGGGGTCGGCGCCGAGGTGTGTGCGGTATTGCCCGTCGGTGGCGGCACGGGACGTGAAATACGTTCGGCGTTGCAGCAATTGGGCCTGGACGTCGTCGGTGTTCCGATCGCGGGTGACGTCCGCAGCAACGTCTCCCTGGTCGAGGCCGACGGCCGCAGCACGAAGGTCAACGAACCGGGGCCCGCGCTGTCCGGCGACGAAGTCGACGCGCTGTGCAGTGCCGCACTGACGGCGCGGGCCGGCGACCGGGTGCTGTGGGCGGGCAGTCTGCCCGCGGGATTCACCCCGAGTCGGCTCGCCCGTGCGGTCGCCGAGGCTCGGGGGGCGGGCCGGTGGGTGGCGGTGGACGCGTCCGGTCCGGTGTTGGCGGCGGCGCTGGACAACGACGCGAATGGTTTGCCGCATCTGGTCAAACCGAACGCCGACGAGCTCGCCGAGGTGCTCGGAGTCGAACTGCGCACCGTCGGTGACGTCGAGGCGGCCGCCCGGATGCTGCTGGGCCGCGGCGTTCGGACCGTGTTGGTGAGCCTCGGTGGCGCGGGCGCCCTGCTGGTCGACGCCGACCTGCCAGAGGCGCTGCACGGTGCCGCCCCGGTGCGGCGCGTCGTCAACACCGTGGGAGCGGGGGACGCCTTCCTGGCCGGCTACCTGGCCGTGCCCGGTGGTGGACGGGAAGCGTTGGCGAGTGCGCTGCGCTTCGGTGCGACCGCCGTCGAACACGACGGCACGCTGCTGGGGGTGCCGGACCCTCGACGGTCCGTGCAGGTCGAGCCGGCCAGGGCGGACACACCTCTGACCTGAGGTGTCGGACGGCCGACCTAGACTGGCCGCGTGTTGATCGGTTCGCATGTCCACGATGACGACCCACTGGCCTCCGCTGCGGCAGAGGGTGCCGAGGTCGTGCAGTTCTTCCTCGGAAACCCGCAGAGCTGGAAGAAGCCGAAACCGCGTGAGGACGCCGAAGCGCTGCGCGCCTCGAGCGTGCCGCTCTACGTGCACGCCCCCTATCTGATCAACGTGGCGTCGGCCAACAACCGCGTGCGCATCCCGTCGCGGAAGATCCTGCAGGACACGTGTGACGCCGCCGCGGACGTCGGGGCCACGGCCGTCATCGTCCACGGCGGGCACGCCGACGACAACGACGTGGACGCCGGTTTCGAGCGGTGGGTCAAGGCGCTGGACTCCTTGAAGACCGACGTGCCGGTGTACCTGGAGAACACGGCCGGGGGTGACCACGCGATGGCCCGTCACTTCGACACGATCGCCCGGTTGTGGGATCACATCGGCGACAAGGGAATTGGTTTCTGCCTCGACACGTGCCACGCGTGGGCGGCAGGCGAGGCGCTGATCGACGCCGTCGAGCGAATCAAGTCGATCACCGGTCGCATCGACCTGGTGCACTGCAACGACTCGCGCGACGCCGCGGGATCGGGCGCCGACCGGCACGCCAACTTCGGCACCGGGCAGATCGACCCTCAGCTGCTGGTCGCCGTGGTGAAGGCCGCCGACGCCCCCGTCATCTGCGAGACCTCCGACGAGGGACGAAAAGACGACATCGCGTTTCTGCGCGACAACGTCTGACGTTCGGGCCCGATGAACGGCGAATGAACGAAGGGTTGACTAGCGTCACCACGGGAACACCAACCCTTCCGATCGCGAAAGGTTCCCGTGCCCGTACTCGACCAGTCGTCCCCCGAGGTCCTGGCGCGTGCCCACGCGGCGTCCGGCGTCTGGGACCGACGACTCCGCATTGCGCGTCGGCTCGGGGTGGCGGTGTGGGTCTGCGCCATGGTGTACCTCACCGTCACCCGCGGCTTCGCGTTCAACCGCGAGTTGCTGCTGCTCTACATCTGCACCGGCCTCGCGGCCGCGAGCATCGGCCAGGGCCGTCGCGTCCTCTACGTCGTCCGGGACTGGCTGCCGTTCGCGCTGGTGCTGGTGGCCTACGACTTCAGCAGGGGAGCGGCCACGCTGATCGGCCGACCCACCCTGTGGCACTGGCAGGCCGACGCGGACCGTTGGCTGTTCTCCGGCGTGATGCCGACGGTCTGGCTCCAGGAGCGGTTGAAGCTGCCGCAGCCGCCGGGGTGGGAAGTCGTCATCAGCACCGTCTACATGTCGTTCTTCATCCTGCCGTATGCCGTGGCGGCGGTGCTGTGGCTGCGTAACCGCGAGGAGTGGAAGGCCTTCGTCCGGTTGTTCGTCGGATTGTCGTTCGCCGGGTTGACCATCTACGCGCTGCTGCCCGCCGCGCCGCCGTGGGCGGCGGCCAGGTGCACGCCCGACGACGTCGCCGCCGGACCGTCCAACCCGCAATGCATGTTCGGCTCCGCCCGGGGCGTCCCCGACGGCGGTCTGCTGGGAAGCGTGACGCCCCACCACGACGGCGCAAACTCCTGGGTGGAGCGCATCGTCGGTCGGGGTTGGGACAACATGCACCTGCACACCGCGAGTGCGCTCTTGGATCAGGGGCAGGCCAGCGTCAACCTGGTCGCCGCGATCCCGTCGCTGCACGCGGCGCTGACGGCCGCGGTGTCGGCGTTTCTGTGGCCCCGGGTCGGCCGCCGGTGGCGGCCCCTGCTGGTCGCCTATCCACTGGTCATGGCGTTCACGCTGGTGTACACCGCCGAGCACTACGTCGTCGACGTCCTCCTCGGGTGGGTGCTCGCCGCGGTCGTGGTGGTGGCCCTGCACCGGTACGAGGCCCGACGGCGGGCGCGCCGCTCAGCTGCCGGTGAGATAGACCTTCCGTAGGGTCTCGGTCACGGTCCACACCGTCTCGGCGCCGGCGGCCAACCGGACCACGTCGCCGGGGCCCAGCTCCAACGCGTCGGCGCCGCCGGCGAATTCGACCGTCGCCGCGCCCGAGATCACGACGAACACCTCATCGGTCTCGACGTCGTTCATGACGCCGGGCGTCATTTCCCACACTCCGACTTCAAGGCCGCCGAAGTCGTCGACGGCGGTGGCGCCCGTCGTCGGGCCGCCGCGCACGGACTGCTCGGCGGGGACCGGTTCGTGGTCGAGTTCGAGCGTCGCGGCGTGCACGACGGAGTTGGGCTTCATGGGCTCAGTATGAGGGGTCGACGATCATTACGAACCTTGTGCGGTTGTCGAGAAGATGTAACAGTGGGTGGCATGTCAGACACGCACGTCGTCACGAACCAGGTCCCGACGCTGGAGGACTACAACCCCGCGACGTCACCCGTACTCGCCGAGGCCCTCGTTCGGGAGGGCGGTCAGTGGGGTGCCGACGAGGTCTTCGAACTCGGTGCGCTCGCCGGCGGCAGTCAGGCCCAGCGGTGGGGCGAGCTGGCCGACCGGCATCAGCCGATTCTGAGGACCCACGACCGCTACGGCCACCGCGTCGACGAGGTCGAATACGACCCCGCCTACCACCAACTGATGACGGTCGCGATCGGTCACGGCCTGCACGCGGCACCCTGGGCCGACGACCGGCCGGGTGCGCATGTGGTGCGCGCCGCCAAGACGTCGGTGTGGACGCCGGAGGCGGGGCACGTCTGCCCCATCTCGATGACCTACGCCGTCGTGCCCGCCCTGCGGCACAACCCCGAGCTCTCCGCGCTCTACGAACCGCTGCTCACCAGCCGCGCCTACGACCCCGAGCTGAAGGTGCCCACCACCAAGGCCGGCCTCACCGCCGGCATGTCGATGACGGAGAAGCAGGGCGGCTCCGACGTCCGCGCGGGTACCACCGAGGCGACCCCGAACGGCGACGGCACGTACTCGCTGCGGGGTCACAAGTGGTTCACCTCCGCCCCGATGTCGGACGTCTTCCTGGTGCTGGCGCAGGCGCCGAACGGTTTGAGCTGCTTCTTCCTGCCGCGGATCCTGCCCGACGGCTCGCGCAACCGAATGTTCTTGCAGCGCCTCAAGGACAAGCTCGGCAACCACGCCAACGCCTCCAGCGAGGTCGAGTACGACGGCGCCACCGCCTGGCTGGTCGGCGAGGAGGGTCGCGGGGTGCCGACCATCATCGAGATGGTCAACCTGACCCGGTTGGACTGCACGCTAGGCAGCGCGACCAGCATGCGCACCGGCTTGACGCGGGCCATTCACCACGCCCAGCACCGAAAGGCGTTCGGCGCGTATCTAATCGACCAACCGCTGATGCGCAACGTGCTCGCCGACCTCGCCGTCGAGGCCGAAGCCGCCACCATGCTGGCGATGCGGATGGCGGGCGCCACCGACGCGGCCACCCGTGGCGACGAGCGCGAGACGTTGCTGCGTCGCATCGGTCTCGCCGCAGGCAAGTACTGGGTCTGCAAGCGCGCCACCCCGCACGCGGCGGAGGCCATGGAATGCCTCGGCGGCAACGGCTACGTCGAGGAGTCGGGCATGCCCCGGCTGTATCGGGAGGCGCCACTGATGGGCATCTGGGAAGGATCGGGCAACGTCAGCGCGCTGGACACGTTGCGCGCCATGGCAACCCGTCCCGAGTGCGTCGAGGTGCTGTTCGACGAACTGAGTCGCACGACGGGCCACGACCCCCGGCTGGACGCACACGTGACGTCGTTGCGCGCCGAGCTCGGCGATCTGGAGACCATTCAGTACCGCGGCCGCAAGATCGCCGAGGACATCTCGCTTGCCCTGCAGGGCTCGCTGCTGGTGCGCCACGGACACCCGGCCGTGGCCGAGGCGTTCCTGGCCAGCCGGCTGGGGGGCCAGTGGGGCGGGGCGTTCGGCACCCTGCCGACGGGCCTGGACCTGGCGCCGATCATCGAGCGTGCCATGGTCAAGGGATGACTCACCCCCGCCAAGCAGACATCAAAGGCCCTGAAATGCCCCCATTGAGGGCCCTCCATGTCTGCTCGCGCATGGGAGTGCAGGCATGACGCACGCGATCAGGCCGGTCGACTTCGACAACCTCAAGACGATGACCTACGAGGTCACCGACCGGGTCGCCCGAATCACGTTCAACCGTCCCGACAAGGGCAACGCCATCGTCGCCGACACCCCGCTGGAACTGTCGGCGTTGGTCGAGCGGGCCGACCTCGACCCCAACGTCCACGTCATGCTGATCTCCGGCCGCGGCGCGGGCTTCTGCTCCGGCTTCGACCTGTCGGCCTACGCCGACCGAACGTCGTCGGCGGGCGGCACTGGCGGCTACAAGGGCACGGTGCTCGACGGCAAGACCCAGGCGGTCAACCATCTGCCTGACCAGCCGTGGGACCCGATGGTCGACTACCAGATGATGAGCCGCTTCGTCCGCGGGTTCGCCAGCCTGATGCACGCCGACAAGCCGACGGTGGTCAAGATTCACGGCTACTGCGTGGCCGGTGGCACCGACATCGCACTGCATGCCGATCAGGTGATCGCCGCGGCCGACGCGAAGATCGGCTACCCGCCGATGCGCGTCTGGGGCGTCCCCGCCGCGGGTCTGTGGGCGCACCGCCTCGGCGACCAGCGCGCGAAACGCCTTCTGTTCACCGGTGATTGCATCAGCGGCGCCCAGGCCGCCGAGTGGGGACTCGCCGTCGAGGCACCTCAACCCGAGGACCTCGACGAACGAACCGAGCGCCTCGTCGCCCGCATCGCGGCGATGCCGGTCAACCAGCTCATCATGGCCAAGCTCGCGTTGAACACGGCGCTGTTCAACCAGGGCGTCGCCACGAGCAGCATGGTCAGCACGGTGTTCGACGGGGTCGCGCGGCACACGCCCGAGGGGCACGCCTTCGTCGCCGAGGCCACTGCGCGTGGCTTCCGCGACGCGGTGAAGTCCCGCGACGAGCCGTTCGGCGACGCGGGCCGCACGACCTCGGGGGTCTAGTGCTGACCCGGCTGACGGCCAGGTCCGTCGTGCTGAGCGTGCTGCTCGGCGCCCACCCGGCTTGGGCGTCGGCGGCCGAATTGATCACCCTCACCGAGGACTTTGGCATTCGGGAGTCGACGCTGCGGGTGGCTCTGACGCGGATGGTCGGCGCAGGTGACCTGGTGCGCTCCGCCGACGGTTACCGACTCTCGGACCGGTTGCTCGCCCGGCAACGGCGTCAGGACGACGCCCTGGACCCCAAGCTCCGCCGATGGGACGGGACGTGGACGACGCTGGTGATCACCAGCGTCGGCATCGATGCGCGTACCCGGGCATCCTTGCGAAACACGTTGCACCGCAGTAGGTTCGGCGAATTGCGGGAGGGGGTGTGGATGCGTCCGGCGAACCTCGACGTCCAGTTGGCCGACGAGGTGCGGACCCGGGTGCGGGTGCTGCGTGCCCGCGACGACGACCCGGCCGACCTGGTCGCCGCACTCTGGGACCTGCCCACCTGGGTGGCCGCCGGGCACCGTCTGCTCGCCGAGCTGTCCGACGCCGAGGACGTCCCGGCCCGGTTCGTGACCGCCGCGGCCACGGTCCGTCATCTGCTGTCGGACCCGGTGCTGCCGACTGACCTGCTACCCGAGGACTGGCCGGGCGCCGCGCTGCGTCAGGCCTATCACGACTTCGCCGCCGAACTGGCGGCACGACGCGACGACACGACACTGATGGAGGCAACGTGACCGACTATCCAGGCGGCGTTCGGGTGGAACGCAACGGACCCGTCACGACGGTGGTCATGAATCGGCCGGAGGCGCGCAACGCCGTGAACGGACCCGCCGCCGCCGGCCTGCATGCCGCCTTCGAGGAGTTCGATCGAGACGACGAGGCCGCTGTCGCCGTGCTCTGGGGCGACAACGGAACCTTCTGCGCCGGAGCCGATCTGAAGGCCTTCGGGACGCCCGACGCCAACCCCGTCCACCGCACCGGACCCGGGCCGATGGGGCCGTCGCGGATGACGTTGTCCAAGCCCGTCGTTGCCGCCGTGAGCGGATTCGCGGTGGCCGGTGGTCTCGAACTCGCGCTGTGGTGCGACCTTCGGGTGGTCGAGGAGGACGCCGTCTTCGGGGTCTTCTGTCGCCGCTGGGGCGTGCCCCTCATCGACGGCGGCACCGTCCGGCTGCCGAGGCTGATCGGGCACAGCCGGGCCATGGACCTCATCCTCACCGGCCGCAGCGTCGACGCCAGCGAGGCGTTCGCGATCGGACTGGCCAACCGCGTCGTGCCCCGCGGTCAGGCGCGGCAGGCCGCCGAGTCGCTCGCGGCCGAACTGGCCGCCCTGCCGCAGCAGTGCCTGCGCGCCGATCGGCTCTCCGCGCTCGGCCAGTGGGGGATGTCGGAGGCCGAGGCGATGGACGTCGAATTCGGCAGCATGTCTCGCGTGGCGGCCGAATCACTCTCGGGGGCAAAGCGATTCGCCGACGGCGCCGGTCGGCACGGCACCAGGGCGTGATCAGCCCTTCCTGATCGCGTTGCCCGATCCGGTGTCGTTGACCTTTGGTTGGCCGTTGGCGTAGCTGACGGTGTTGTTCAGTCCCACGACGGTGAGGGCGTCGACGATTTCGTCGAAGGTCAACCTGTTGTCCGCGCCGCCGACGTTGACGTTGGTGCACGTGCCCTTCACCGTGAGCGTGTTGTTGGAGCCGCCCACCGTCAGCGACTTGCCGTGGGCGCAGTCGATCTCGGCGGTCGTTCCCACCGAGCCGTAGTTGATGGTGTTGGCGATCTCGACCTGCACACCCGTGGATCCCGCCGTCACCGTCGGCGACCCCGAGTCGGCGCAGCCGGCCAGTCCCGTCACTCCCGCCGCGGCAACCGCCGCCATCACACTGGCCAGTCGGAGGGAACGCGCGCGCATGCCTAGACGGGTACCCGATCGATGCGGTTGGTCATGCCCAATTCGCGACCGCGATCCCAGACCAACGGCTCGCCCTGGTGGTAGAGGACCGTCTGGTCGAACCCGTAGACGGTGATGTCGTTGACGACGTTGTCCACCACGACCACGTTGGCCGAGCCCTGGACGGAGACGCCCCAGCACGTGCCGACCGCGGTGATGTTGTTGCCGGTGCCCACCACGATGAGCGCGGAGTCGTTGCAATCGAGGGTCTGCACCACGCCCTGCCCGGTGATGTGGGTGTCACCGTTCTTCGCCTGGGCGGCGGGTGCGGCCACCATCAGCGTCCCGAGAACCGCGACCATGGTCACGACCAGCGACGTGCTCGACGCTTTCCAGCCCACGGTGGTTCCCCCTTGCGACGCAGCCCTGATCGGTATTTGCAGACTCTACGTCGCGCGGTGCTGCCGGTGACGGCACTTCGGCCGTTGTTGCTGGGTAGCGTGTGCACACTATGCGTGCGCCGACCCGACGGAGCGCCACCGCAGCCGTCGCGGCGACGGCCGTCGTGGTGGTGGTGGCGGCGTGCTCCCACACCGTCGCCGGTGTCGCCGAACGGGCTCACGCCACGGTGCCCAACCCGGACCGCAGCTACGGCTTCGTCGACGACCGCTGCGGGCTGCTGCACGACGAGGACCTCAGGAAGCTGCAGGGTGCGGCCACCATGGTCAAGCCGTTCAGCGGCGCGGTGTGCCAATACGTCCTGTCGACCGACGCAGGCGTCGTCGACGTGGTGTTCACCTGGTTCGAGCGCGGCAGCGTCGACCGGGAGCGCGACGTCGCCGCCGGCCGGGGTGCGCGCCTGCAGGACAAGACGGTGGTGAGGCACCCGGCCTTTCTGGCGCAACGGCCCAGCACCCCAAACGCCTGCGCGGCCACGGCGGCTGCCGGGCCGGGCGTCCTGACGTGGTGGGTGCAGTTCCGGCAGAGTCTGGGTGACGCGTGCGCGGACGCCGAGACGCTGCTGACGGCGACGCTGTCGGCCGACTCGTGACCAGGGTCCTGCTGTTGCTGACCGCCGGGTGCGCGGTCGTCGCGTGCGGGTCGCCGATACCGGCGACCACCGCACCGCCGTCACCCAACGCCGGGGCGACGTTCCGAAGCGCCGACTGCAACGGCGTCGACGACGCCGACGTGGCGAAGGCCGCCGGCGGCACCCTGTTCACCAGGGTGGTGCTCAACGACGCGGGCTGCTTCTGGCAGGAGAACACCGCCATCGGAGACGTCGAACTGGGCATGGGCCTCTCGACGTGGTGGTACCGCGGCAGCGACCTGGACGCCGAGCGGACGCTGGAACGCCACACGGGGCGCACCATCACCGAGGTGGAGGTCAACGGCAACAAGGGTTTCCGGGCCAGCGACCACAACGCCTGCAGCGTCTACCTCGCCAAGGGCGGCGACGTCATCACCTGGTCGGTGCAGACCGCAGACCCCGGCAAGCTGCCCGATCTGTGCTCGATCACCGGGACGCTCGCCCAGCTCAGCCAGGACAGAGTGAACTGACTCGCCCCGGGCGGCGGGTTACAGTCAGTCGCCGTCCTCGATTGCAGGACACGCGACGTTCATCCGGCGATTCGAAGGACGCAACCCCATGGCAGCTCGGTCGGAGTCGACATCCGGCACGGGCAGGCCGCGCCAGCCGGCCAGGGCGACCAAGCTCAGCCGCGACGCGATCGTGAACGCCGCGCTCACGTTCCTGGACCGCGAGGGCTGGGACGCACTGACGATCAACGCCCTCGCCATGCAACTCGGCACCAAGGGCCCGTCGCTGTACAACCACGTCGACAGCCTCGAGGACCTCCGCCGCACGGTCCGGATGCGCGTCATCGAAGACATCATCGGCATGCTCAACACCGTCGGGGACGGGCGGACCAGGGACGACGCCGTGGTTGCGATGGCCAGTGCCTACCGGAGCTATGCCCACCACCATCCCGGCCGGTACTCGGCCTTCACCCGGATGCCGCTGGGCGGTGACGACCCGGAGTACACCGCGGCGACGCGCGCCGCGGCCGAACCGGTGATCGCGGTGCTGGCCTCCTTCGGGCTGGAGGGTGAGGACGGATTCTTCGCCGCCCTGGAGTTCTGGTCCGCGCTGCACGGGTTCGTGCTGCTGGAGATGACGGGCGTGATGGACGCGATCGACACCGACGCCGTTTTCACGGACATGGTGCTGAGGCTGGCGGTCGGCATGGAGAGGCGATGAGCGCTTGCGCGAAGAGCAGAGGGCCCCGCTGACCCGTTGACGCGCCCCGGTTGGGGGTGGGGTCGGCGCGCTTTGACCCGAGCCCCCGCGGACAGGTATCGTGGTCGATCGTGCCTGGCCGATAGGGCGCTTGGGGCTGTGATGCCCTCGAGCAAGCCTGCACGCCGGGCCAATTCGCATGTCCACGACGCATCGACGAGATTCGGTGCGCGAGCGCGTGCGACACACCCGGCCGCGGGGTAGTACGGCAGGGCGTAACCGCAGTACACAGACTTGAGACCGACCGTTTGAACAGCAGAGCAGTTTCGAAGCAACACAGGAAGCCGGTACATGCCAACCATCAACCAGCTGGTCCGCAAGGGTCGCCGGGACAAGATTGCCAAGGTCAAGACCGCGGCCCTCAAGGGCAGCCCGCAGCGCCGCGGCGTGTGCACCCGCGTCTACACGACCACTCCGAAGAAGCCGAACTCGGCACTTCGAAAGGTCGCGCGCGTCAAGCTGACCACCGGGGTTGAGGTCACCGCCTACATCCCGGGCGAGGGCCACAACCTTCAGGAGCACTCGATGGTGCTGGTTCGTGGAGGCCGTGTGAAGGACCTTCCCGGTGTGCGCTACAAGATCATCCGCGGTTCGCTCGACACCCAGGGCGTCAAGAGCCGCAAGCAGGCACGGAGCCGCTACGGCGCCAAGAAGGAGAAGAGCTAATGCCGCGTAAGGGGCCCGCACCCAAGCGGCCGCTGGTCAACGACCCGGTCTACGGTTCGCAGCTGGTCACCCAGCTCGTCAACAAGGTTCTGCTGGACGGGAAGAAATCCCTCGCAGAACGCATTGTTTATGGAGCGCTCGAACAGGCTCGTGACAAGACCGGCACCGATCCGGTCGTCACGCTCAAGCGTGCTCTCGACAACGTGAAGCCCGCCCTCGAGGTTCGCAGCCGTCGCGTCGGTGGCGCCACCTACCAGGTGCCCGTCGAGGTCCGCCCCGAGCGGTCCACCACGCTGGCCCTGCGTTGGCTGGTGGGTTTCTCCAAGCAACGCCGCGAGAAGACCATGGTCGAACGTCTGGCCAACGAACTGCTCGACGCGAGCAATGGCCTGGGTGCCGCCGTCAAGCGACGCGAGGACACTCACAAGATGGCCGAAGCAAACCGGGCATTCGCGCACTACCGCTGGTGATCGCCGCCGGCGGCTGATCGATTCGGCCCGCCGGCCGTTCGTCAACAACCAACAAGCAAGAAAGAGTGGGAAGACGCCGTGGCACAGGACGTGCTCACCGACCTCACCAAGGTCCGCAATATCGGCATCATGGCGCACATCGATGCCGGTAAGACGACGACGACCGAGCGCATCCTCTACTACACCGGTATCAGCTACAAGATCGGTGAGGTGCACGACGGTGCCGCCACGATGGACTGGATGGAGCAGGAGCAGGAGCGGGGTATCACCATTACCTCGGCCGCTACCACCTGTTTCTGGGACGGCAACCAGATCAACATCATCGACACCCCCGGGCACGTCGACTTCACCGTCGAGGTGGAGCGCAGCCTGCGGGTTCTCGATGGCGCCGTAGCCGTCTTCGACGGCAAGGAAGGCGTTGAGCCGCAGTCCGAGCAGGTCTGGCGTCAGGCCGACAAGTACGACGTGCCGCGCATCTGCTTCGTCAACAAGATGGACAAGATCGGTGCGGACTTCTACTTCACCGTGCGCACCATCGAGGAGCGCCTCGGCGCCCGCGCGCTGCCGATCCAGCTGCCCATCGGTTCCGAGGGTGGCTTCGAGGGCATCGTCGACCTGGTCGAGATGAAGGCCAAGGTCTGGCGTGGCGAGACCAAGCTCGGCGAGACCTACGAGACCATCGACATCCCGGCCGAATACGCCGAGAAGGCCGACGAGTACCGCACCAAGCTGCTCGAGACGGTCGCCGAGACCGACGAGGCTCTGCTCGAGAAGTACTTCGGTGGCGAAGAGCTCACGATCGACGAGATCAAGGGCGCGATCCGCAAGATGGTCGTCAACTCCGAGATCTACCCGGTGTTGTGCGGCAGTGCGTTCAAGAACAAGGGCGTTCAGCCCATGCTCGACGCCGTCATCGACTACCTGCCCTCGCCCCTGGACGTCGAGTCCGTGACCGGCCACGTGCCGGGCAAGGAAGACGAACTGGTCACCCGCAAGCCGTCCACCTCGGAGCCGTTCTCGGCGCTGGCGTTCAAGGTTGCGACCCACCCGTTCTTCGGCAAGCTCACCTACGTCCGGGTGTACTCCGGCAAGGTCGACTCCGGCGCCCAGGTCATCAACGCGACCAAGGGCAAGAAGGAGCGTCTGGGCAAGCTGTTCCAGATGCACTCCAACAAGGAGAACCCAGTCGAGACGGCCGCCGCCGGCCACATCTACGCGGTCATCGGACTCAAGGACACCACCACCGGTGACACCCTGAGCGACCCGCAGCAGCAGGTCGTGCTCGAGTCGATGACCTTCCCCGATCCCGTGATCGAGGTGGCCATCGAGCCCAAGACGAAGAGTGACCAGGAAAAGCTGTCCCTGGCCATTCAGAAGCTGGCCGAGGAAGACCCGACGTTCAAGGTCCACCAGGACAACGAGACCGGCCAGACCGTCATCGGCGGCATGGGCGAGCTTCACCTCGACATCCTGGTCGACCGCATGCGTCGCGAGTTCAAGGTCGAGGCCAACGTCGGCAAGCCGCAGGTCGCCTACAAGGAGACCATCAAGCGCAAGGTCGAAAAGGTCGAGTTCACCCACAAGAAGCAGACGGGTGGCTCCGGCCAGTTCGCCAAGGTGCTCGTCAGCATCGAGCCCTTCACCGGTGAAGACGGCGCGACCTACGAGTTCGAGAACAAGGTCAGCGGCGGTCGCATCCCGCGCGAGTACATTCCGTCGGTCGACGCCGGTGCGCAGGACGCCATGCAGTACGGCGTGCTGGCGGGCTACCCGCTGGTGAACGTCAAGCTGATCCTGCTCGACGGCGCATACCACGACGTCGACTCCTCCGAGATGGCGTTCAAGATCGCCGGCTCCCAGGTGCTGAAGAAGGCTGCGGCGCAAGCACAGCCGACCATTCTCGAGCCCGTCATGGCCGTCGAGGTCACCACGCCCGAGGACTACATGGGTGAAGTGATCGGCGACCTCAACTCCCGCCGTGGTCAGATTCAAGCCATGGAGGAGCGCAGTGGGGCCCGCGTCGTGCGGGCTACTGTGCCACTGTCGGAGATGTTCGGTTACGTCGGAGACCTTCGGTCGAAGACCCAGGGCCGGGCGAACTACTCCATGGTGTTCGACTCGTACGCCGAAGTTCCGGCGAACGTGTCGAAGGAGATCATCGCGAAGGCGACCGGTCAGTAACCGGTAGCCTCGCGGCGACCACACAACTGAAAACAGCTACACCATTTACCAAGCATCATCGAAGTCCAGGAGGACACAGAAGTGGCGAAGGCGAAGTTCGAGCGGACCAAGCCGCACGTCAACATCGGGACCATCGGTCACGTTGACCACGGCAAGACCACGTTGACTGCAGCAATCACCAAGGTTCTGCACGACAAGTACCCGGCGTTGAACGAATCGCGCGCATTCGATCAGATCGACAATGCACCCGAAGAGCGCGAGCGCGGCATCACCATCAACATCTCGCATGTTGAGTACCAGACCGAGAAGCGTCACTACGCACACGTCGACGCCCCCGGTCACGCTGACTACATCAAGAACATGATCACCGGTGCCGCCCAGATGGACGGTGCGATCCTCGTGGTCGCCGCGACCGACGGCCCCATGCCCCAGACGAAGGAGCACGTGCTGCTCGCCCGTCAGGTCGGCGTGCCCTACATCCTGGTCGCGCTGAACAAGGCCGACATGGTCGAAGACGAGGAGCTCCTCGAGCTCGTCGAAATGGAGGTCCGCGAACTGCTGGCCGCCCAGGACTTCGACGAGGAAGCCCCGGTCATCCAGGTCTCGGCTCTCAAGGCGCTCGAAGGCGACGAGAAGTGGGTCAAGTCCGTCGAGGACCTCATGGACGCCGTCGACGAGTCGATCCCGGACCCGGTCCGTGAGACCGACAAGCCCTTCCTCATGCCCGTCGAGGACGTCTTCACGATCACCGGTCGTGGCACCGTCGTCACCGGTCGTGTCGAGCGTGGCGTGATCAACGTCAACGAAGAGGTCGAGATCGTCGGCATCCGTCCGACGGTCACCAAGACCACCGTCACCGGTGTCGAGATGTTCCGCAAGCTGCTGGATCAGGGCATGGCGGGCGACAACGTCGGCCTGCTGGTCCGTGGCGTCAAGCGTGAGGACGTCGAGCGTGGCCAGGTCGTGGTCAAGCCCGGCACCACCACGCCGCACACCGAGTTCGAGGGCAGCGTCTACATCCTGTCCAAGGAAGAAGGCGGCCGTCACAAGCCGTTCCTGTCGAACTACCGTCCGCAGTTCTACTTCCGCACCACGGACGTGACGGGCGTCGTCACCCTCCCCGAGGGCACCGACATCGTCATGCCCGGCGACAACGTCGACATCGCCGTCAAGCTGATCCAGCCGGTCGCGATGGACGAGGGTCTGCGGTTCGCGATCCGCGAGGGCGGCAAGACCGTCGGCGCAGGACGCGTTACCAAGATCATCAAGTGATCTGAATCTAGTCGCAAAGCGGCGCTCATCCGAAAGGGTGGGCGCCGCTTTCGTGTTCGCACCCTGCGCATGTTCGTCCCCGTCGCTCCGCTCGCCCCAGAAGCCCGTCCCCGTCGCTTCGCTCGCCCCAGAAGCCCGTCCCCGTCGCTTCGCTCGCCCCAGAGGTCGTGGCATGTGCTGCGATTTCCCCGTGGTCTGGCACGATGAGCGGACTGAGCTGGTCAATCGACAAAGGGTGGTGCGGGTTGTCCGTGATCAACGTGCGTGCGTTCACCGATCTCGGTCTGGTGCGCAAACGCAACGAAGATGCCATCCTGGTCGCCGGATGGCTCAGCCAGACGCGCGAAGGATCGCTCGTCACAATGGATTTCGCACCCACCGCACCGTTCACGTGTGCCGTTGCCGACGGCATGGGCGGCCATGCGGGAGGCGATCTGGCCAGCCGGGTGGCCTTGACGGTCATCTCCGAGCGGTCGGTGGACTGGCGCACCTCGGCCGACATCGCCGACACCCTCGTCGAGACCAGCGAGCAGGTGCGTGCGGTCGGAGTGGACGCCGACCTGCAGGGACTGGGGACGACGGTTGCCGGCCTGTGCCTGCTCGACGAGGGCGTCGTCATCTTCAACGTCGGTGACAGCCCGGTCTTCTCGATCACCGACGGTGTGCTGTCTCAAATCTCGATCGACGACTCGGTGTTCGACACGAACGGGCGGCCGACGAACATCATCACCCAGTCGCTCGGCCAGATCCCGCCGGTGCAGCCACACCTTGAGGTGCGTCCGCTCGAGGCGGGGACGTATCTGCTGTGTTCGGACGGGGTCAGCGGGGTGATGTCACCCGAGGAGCTGCGGGAGGCCGTCAAGGAGCCCGACCTCGACGAGTTGGCCGCCACCATCATCGAAACCACCCGTCGCAACGGCGCCCACGACAACTTCTCCTTCCTCATCGTCGAGATTCCGGAACTGCCCTCCGCGAGCTAGTCTGACCCCACGAAACGGCCCAGCCGAGACGAGGGGTGGCGATGGTGGGGCGATACGTGAAGGCGCAGCTCTTGGTGCTGCTGTGCGGCGGGATCGTCGGCCCGATCTTCCTCGGGGTGTACTTCACGATCGGCCGGGGCATGTTCGCCGATTCCATGCGGTGGATGTTCTGGACCGGTCTGCTGATCACCGCGGTCGACGTGCTGGTCGCCATCGCGCTGGCCAGTTATGGTGCCCGGTCAGCAGCGAAGACCCAAATGCTGGAAGCCAACGGGGTATTGGCGCTCGCCCAGGTCACGGCCATCGGGGAGACCGGCACCCGGATCAACGACCAACCGCTGGTGACGATCGGGCTACACGTCGAGGGACCGGGGTTGCGCCCCTTCGACGTCAAGGACAAGGTCATCGCCTCGGTGACGCGACTCCCTCTCATCACCGGCCGAAAGTTGGTGGTGCTCGTCGACCCCGCCACCAACGAGTACCAGATCGACTGGAACCGAAGCGCTTTGGTGGGTGGCATGATGCCCGCCGAGTTCACGCTCGCCGAGGACGGGGACCGCACCTACGACCTGTCCGGTCAGGCAGGACCGCTGATGGAGATCATGCAGATCCTCAAGTCCAACGGGGTGCCGATGAACGGCACCATCGACATTCGCTCGAACCCGGTGGTCCGCCAGCAGGTGATGAACGTGGTCAGGCGGGCCGCCGCGCAACGGGTTCCCCCCGCGGCGCACATGGCCACTCCACCGGTCGACCCGGCCGCGCCCTACGTGCCACCGGCGCCGCCCCCGCCGTCGACCGCGCAGCGCCTGCAGGAACTGGAGACCCTGCGTGCCATGGGCACCATCTCCGAATCGGAGTACACCACCAAGCGGTAGCAGATCATCGCCGAACTCTGACCCGTTCTAGAACACGTTCCAGTTTGGCTGCTAGCCTGCACCTGGCACCGTGAATGGTCGACGAAGGGTCGGTTGATGGCATTGACACTCGAGGGACGCATCGCATTCGTCACCGGCGCGGCACGCGGTCAGGGTCGGGCTCACGCCGTCCGCCTGGCCAACGAAGGCGCCGACATCGTCGCCGTCGACGTGTGTGGGCCCGTGTCGGACACAATCACCTATCCGCCCGCCACGTCGGAGGACCTCGCCGAGACCGCCAGCGCCGTCGAGGCGACGGGCCGCAAGGTGCTCGCCCGCGAAGTCGACGTCCGCGACCTCGCCGCCCAGCAGCAGGTGGTCGCCGACACGATCGAACAGTTCGGCCGGCTCGACGTCGTCGTGGCCAACGCCGGCGTACTCAGCTGGGGCCGGATGTTCGAAATGTCGGAAGAGCAGTGGGACAGCGTCATCGACGTCAACCTCAACGGCACGTGGCGCACCATCCGAGCCACCGTGCCCGCCATGATCGAGGCGGGCAACGGCGGATCGATCATCGTCGTCAGCTCGTCGGCCGGACTCAAGGCCACCCCGGGCAACAGCCACTACGCCGCGTCCAAGCACGGGCTCGTCGCCATCACCAACTCGCTGGCACTCGAGGTGGGGGAGTACGGCATCCGGGTGAACTCGATTCACCCGTACTCCATCGACACTCCGATGGTCGAGCCCGAGGCGATGATGGAGATCTTCGGCAAGTACCCGACCTACATCCACAGCTTCTCGCCGATGCCGTTCCACCCCGTCAACCACGAGGGCAAGAAGGGTCTACAGGAATTCATGACGGCCGAAGAGGTTTCGGACGTGGTGACGTGGCTGGCGAGTGACGCGTCGGCCACCATCTCCGGATCGCAGATCGCCGTCGACCGCGGCACCATGAAGTACTGAGCTGACGACGTTCCCGATCGGCGACCGGGGCTAATTCGGCAGGACCAGAACGGGAACAGGGCTGTGGCGCACGATCTTCGTGCCCTTCGACCCCAGGAACACCCGGGCGATCGGACCCTGCGGCGACGTGCCGATGGCGAGCAGGTCGCCGTCGTCCCACTCCGGCGCGTCCAGCGCCTGATCCCAGCCGTTGCCCGTCACCACTTGGAGCGTGACGTCGTCACCGACCACACCGTTGGTCTTCAACGCCGCCAACGCCTCCCGCGACGCCAGCGCCCAGGACTGCAGGATCGACGTCTCGGCGTCCAGCCCGACCTCCGGCGGATACATCGTGCGGCCGCGCACCGCAAAGGTGATGACGCGCAACGGAATCTGAAGCTGCTCGGCGAGGGCGGCGCAGCGTTGCACGACGTGCAACGAGTCGGCGGTACCGGGATAGGCCGCGGTAATCCGGGTCACCCCGTGCGACTTGGAGCCGCGATAGCCGCGCGGGCAGATGGCCAGCGGCACCGGTGACGAGTGCAGCAGGCGGTCGGCCGTCGACCCGACCACGACCTGCCCCAGGCTTCCGTCCGACGCCGAACCCAGCACCAGCGCTTCGGCCTTCAAGTCCGCGACCGCCTGCAGCAAGCCGCCGGGCGCGGACCGGTGCGCGTACTTGTGGAAGCTGACCTCGAGGGTGTCGTCGAGCGCCGAGATGCACTCCTTGGCCTGAGTCGCCGCGTCGGCGGCCAGTTTGTCGGCGTACTGCGCGTACTCGGCGTCGATGCGCGCCGGCGACGGCGTGGTCCACGGCTTGGGCACCACGGTGACGACCGACAGTGACGTCTTGAGGGTTCGCGCCGCCTCCACCCCGAGGTTGAGCGCGGACGTCCCGGCCTTGCCGGCCAGGTAGCCGACGACGACGGTCATGCGCGGTCCGCCTTCGCTTCTCGCTGGGAAGTCATGCGCGGTCCGCCTTCGCTTCTCGCCGGAAAGTCATGCGCCGTCCTTGTCCCTCGGCGCCACGATCTGAACGTCGTCCACCCCGGAGCCCGCCGTCGCGATCGCGCCGTCCCCGCCGTCGTTGAGCGCGCTGTGGTGTCGACCCCAGAGCAGGTAATACCCCCAGACGACCAGCACCCAGGCGCTGAACGCGATCCACGTGTACCAATGCAGGCTGTACAGGATGTAGCCGCACGCCAGGATCGAGAGGACAGGCGTCACCGGGTACAGCGGGACCTTGAACCCGCGGGGCAGATCGGGCTCGCGGCGCCGCAGGATGATCACGCCGAGGGACACCACGATGAACGCGGTCAGGGTGCCGATCGACACCATGTCGGCGAGCTTGTCCAGGGGGACGAAACCGGCCAGGATCGACACCACGATCGCCACGACGATGGTGTTGTTCACCGGCGTCATGCTCTTCGGGTTGACTTTGGCGAACATCGACGGCAGCAGCCCGTCGCGGCCCATCGCGAACAGGATGCGGGTCTGGCCGTACATCGTGACGAGGGTGACCGAGAAGATCGAGATGACCGCGCCTGCCGCGAGCACGGTGCTCCAGACGCTCAGCCCGGTGACGTCGTCGAGGATCTGCGCGAGCCCGGCTTCCTGGCCCTCGAAGCCCGTCCAGTCCTGGGCGCCCAACGCGGCGAACGTCACCAGGAGGTAGATACCGGTGACGATCAGCAGCGCGGCGATGATGGCGCGCGGCATGGTCTTCTGCGGATCCTTTACTTCGTCGCCCGCGGTCGAGACGGCGTCGAGGCCGATGTAGGAGAAGAAGATGGTGCCGGCCGCGAGCCCGACGGCCGCGGTGCCCATCGGTGCGAAGTTGGCGAAGTGGTCGGTGGTGAAGCCGGTGAACGCGATGACGGAGAACATCGCCAGCACGCCGAGCTTGATGAGCACCATGATGGTGTTGGCCCGGGCCGACTCCGAGGCGCCACGGATCAGCAGCAGCATGCACATCACGACGAGGACGATGGCGGGCAGGTTGACGATCCCGGGGTCGTCGTCCCACGGCGCCGCCGTGATCGCGTGCGGCAGGCTGACGCCGAAGAGGTTCTGCAGCAACTTGTTCAGGTATTGGCTCCAGCCGACGGCGACCGCGGCGGTCGACACCCCGTACTCCAGCAGCAGACAGGCTGCCACGCCCATGGCGACGAATTCACCGAGCGTCGTGTAGGCGTAGGAGTACGTCGACCCGGAAACCGGTACCGCCGAGGCCATTTCGGCGTAGCAGATGGCAGCCAGGCCGGCGGCGACACCGGCCAGCACGAACGACAGGAGCACGGCCGGTCCCGCCTCGGGGACCGCCTCGGACAGGACGAAGAAGATGCCGGTGCCGACGGTGGCGCCCACGCCGAACATGGTCAGCTGGAAGACGCCGATGGTGCGTTTGAGTTCCTGGGAGGCACCATGCGCGACGGGTGCACCCGCAATGGGGCGGCGCCGCAGCATCTGTTCGGTCAAGCTAACCGTCGGTGAAGGTGATGCCATGGTGCCTCCTCGGCAGGCGTCAAGCGGTGGTGGCCGTTGGTGATGCGAGGGCGTCGGTCAGAACGGTGGCGAACTGGTCGACGGCCCAGTCGATCTCCTCCTCCGTGATGACGATGGGCGGGGCGAACCTCAGGGTTGAACCGTGCGTGTCCTTTACGAGAACACCGAGTGCGGCCAACCGCAAGCTGACGGACTTCCCGGTGCCGATCCGCGGGTCCACGTCGACGCCCGCCCACAGCCCCATGCCACGGACGGCCAGCACGCCGTGGCCGACGAGGCCGCGCAGCCGAGCGTGCAGACGCTGGCCGAGTTCGGCCGAGCGCGACTGATATTCGCCGCGGGCGAGCATCGCCACCACGGTGGTGCCGATGGCAGTGGCCAACGGATTACCGCCGAACGTCGAGCCGTGCTCGCCGGGGTGCAGCACGCCGAGCACGTCGCGGTTGGCCACGACCGCCGACAGCGGGACGACGCCGCCGCCGAGGGCCTTGCCGAGAAGGTAGACGTCGGGCACGACGCCCCAGTGGTCGCACGCGAAGGTGCGACCCGTGCGGGCCAGACCGGCCTGAATCTCGTCGGCGATCATCAGGACGTTGCGTTCGGTGCACAGCGCGCGGACCCGCGGCAGGTAGTCGTCGGCCGGCACGATGATGCCCGCCTCGCCCTGGATGGGCTCCAACAGCACCGCGACGGTGTGCTCGTCGATCGCGGCGGCCAGGGCGTCGGCGTCACCGAAGGGCACGGCGCGGAAGCCCGGCGTGTACGGCCCGAAGCCGCGGCGGGCGGTCTCGTCGTCGGAGAAGCTGATGATGGTGGTGGTGCGACCGTGGAAGTTGTTGTGCGCCACGATGATGTTGGACTGATCGGTGGGCACGCCCTTGACGTCGGTGCCCCACTTGCGGGCCACCTTGAGCCCGCTCTCGACGGCCTCGGCCCCGCTGTTCATCGGCAGCACCATGTCCTTGCCGCACAGCTCGGCGAGTGCGGCGCAGAACGGTCCGAGCCGGTCGGAGTGAAATGCCCGGCTGACCAGGGTGACGGTGTCGAGCTGGGCGTGCGCCGTCGCGACCACCTCGGGGTTGCGGTGACCGAAGTTGACCGCCGAGTACGCGGCCAGGCAGTCCAGGTAGCGGCGGCCCTCGACGTCGGTGATCCAGGCCCCCTCGGCGGACGCGGCGACGACGGGAAGCGGCGAGTAGTTGTGCGCCGCGTAGTGGTCGTCGAGCGCGATCGCCGCCTCGGTGAGCGCTCCCGGTTCGGTCATGACGGTCTCCAGAATGGTCACGAGTACACCTCCAGCGTGCAGCATTTGACGGATCCGCCACCCTTGAACAACTCGGACAGGTCGACGCCGATCGGTTCGAAGCCGATGTCGGCGATCTGGTCGGCGAAGCCGGTGGCGTTGGCAGGCAGCACGACGTGCTTACCGTCGGAGACGACGTTGAGGCCCAGGACGTAGGCATCGGACGAGGCCACCTCGAGGGCGTCGGGGAACAGGCGCCGCAACGTCGTGCGGGCGTCGTCGGAGAAGGCGGGCGGGTAGTACGCGACCGTGGTGTCGTCGAGCACCGCGAGCGCGGTGTCGAGGTGATAGAAGCGTGGGTCGACCAATTCCAGGCTGACGACGGGCAGGCCGGTGAGGTCGGCGACTTCGGCGTGGGCGCGGTGGTCGGTGCGAAAGCCGTAGCCAGCCAGGATCGTCGAGCCGACGACCAGCAGGTCGCCCTGGCCCTCGTTGACGTGGTGGGTCCGGTGCGGCTCGAATCCGCGGCTGCTCATCCAGTCGGCGTAGGCGGCGGCCTCGCCGGCGCGCTGAGGGTAGGCGAAGCGCGCGACGATCGCGGTGCCGTCGACGACCAGTCCGCCGTTGGCGGCGTAGACCATGTCGGGCAGCCCCGCCACGGGTTCGACCGTCTCGACGGTGTGCCCCAGCGTGCGGTAGGTCGAGCGCAGCTGATCCCACTGGCGGACCGCCAGGGCAGCGTCGACGGGGGTCGACGTGTCCATCCACGGGTTGATCGCGTACTCCACGGCGAAGAAGGTCGGTGCGGTCATGGCGTAACGCCGTAGTCGTGGCGTGCGGACTCGGGGCGTCGCGGGGGCGACGCCGGACGCCGGACTACCGGCGAAATCTGCGATCGTCATGAAAGAGACGATATGGCGGACCTCCTGCGCAATCAATCGCCACTCATTGCGTATTGGTGCACACTTCGTTGTGTCAAAGCTAGAATTGCAACGATCCGTTGTTTCGAGTGAAGGCGAGGCGCCGTGGACCGGCTGGACCAGACCGATGAACGCATCCTGGCGGAGTTGGCCGACCACGCCCGCGCGACCTTCGCCGAGATCGGGCAGCGGGTGAACTTGTCCGCTCCCGCGGTGAAGCGACGCGTCGACCGGATGCTCGACGACGGGGTGATCCGCAGCTTCACCACCGTCGTCGACCGCAACGCAATCGGTTGGAACACCGAGGCTTACGTGCAGGTGTTCTGTCACGGCACGATCGCACCGGCGGAGCTTCGCCAGGCGTGGATAGGCATTCCCGAGGTGGTGAGCGCCGCCACCGTCACGGGCACGGCAGACGCCATCCTGCACGTGCTGGCGCGCGACATGCGCCACCTCGAGGAAGCCCTGGAACGCATCCGGGCGAGCGCCGACATCGAGCGCAGCGAAAGCATCGTCGTGCTGTCCAACATCATCGAGCGGGCGCCCGTCTGACCCCGGCCGCCCATGGGTGATGCACTACCGAACCGGCCCATCGTGTAAGAAAAGCCCCGTGACTACTACTGGGGGCATCGTCATCGTCGGTGGCGGACTCGCCGCGCTGCGCACCGCCGAACAGCTGCGCCGTGCCGAATACACCGGCCCGATCACCCTCATCAGCGACGAAGACCACCTGCCCTACGACCGGCCACCGCTGTCGAAGGAGGTGCTGCGCGCCGAGACCGACGACGTCACACTCAAGCCCGCCGCGTTCTACGAGGAGAAGGACATCGCCGTCCGGCTCGGATCGGGCGCGACGAGCCTGGACACCGCGGCCCAGACGGTCACCCTGGCCAGCGGCGAGGTCGTGTCCTACGACGAACTGGTCATCGCAACGGGATTGGTGCCCAAGAGGATTCCGTCGTTCCCCGACCTCGAGGGCGTCCGCGTGCTGCGGACCCTCGGCGAGAGTCTGGCCCTGCGCGAACACGCCGGCTCGGCCCGCAACGCCGTCGTCATCGGCGCCGGGTTCATCGGGTGCGAGGTCGCGGCGAGCCTGCGTGCTCTCGGCGTCCACGTCGTGCTCGTCGAGCCGCAGCCCACGCCGTTGGCCTCGGTGCTCGGCGAGCAGATCGGTCGACTGGTCGAGCGGCTGCACCGGTCCGAGGGCGTGGACGTGCGGTGCGGTATTGGAGTCACCGAGATAAAGGGCACCGGCCACGTGGAGAAGGTCGTGCTGTCGGATGGCACCGAGCTCGACGCCGACGTCGTCGTGGTCGGCGTCGGGTCCCGGCCCTCGACCGACTGGCTGCAGGGCAGCGGGGTCGCCGTGGACAACGGCGTGATTTGTGACGTCGCCGGCCGCACCAGCGCACCGAAGGTATGGGCGATCGGAGACGTCGCTTCCTGGCGGGATGCTCTGGGACAACAAGTGCGCGTTGAGCATTGGAGCAACGTCGCCGAACAGGCCCGCGCGATCGTGCCCGCGATGCTCGGTGTCGAGCCCACGTCCGCGGTGACCGTGCCCTACTTCTGGAGCGACCAGTACGACGTCAAGATCCAGTGTCTCGGCGAGCCGGAGGCCGACGACGTGGTGCACCTCGTCGCCGACGACGGCCGCAAGTTCCTGGCCTATTACGAACGGGACGGCGCGGTCGTCGGCGTGGTGGGCGGCGGCATGCCGGGCAAGGTGATGAAGGCCCGCGCCAAGATCGCCGCGGGCGCCCCCATCGCCGACGTCCTCACGTGATTTTGGCGTGATCGGTCGCGCTGGGCGCGACCGATCACGCCGAAATCGCTAGTGCTGGCCGAGGTAGAAGCGCACCCCCTGGTCGTCGGTGCACAGCGCCGACATGCCGTAGGACTGCGCGGTCGGCTCCTCGAGGACGGTGCCACCGGCTTCCCGGACCCGCGTCACCGCGGACTCGACGTCGGCGACGGTCCACATCGGCACGGTCGCCGGCTCGGTGCTGCCACCCGCGACGCCGACCATCGGATGCACCGACCGGGGTTCCCACCCGTCCTCGATCCGGCCGGGTTCGAAGCTCCACCCCAACACCCGGCCGTAGAAGCTACGGAAGCTCGTCGAGTCGGCCACCTGGAAGGTGACGTACGAGAGTTCGCCTGGGCCTGTGCCATTCAGCGCCGGCCGTGGATCGTCACCGGCGGGCTGGTACACCGCGAACGCCGTGCCGGACGGATCGGTTGCGTCGACCGTCGGCCCGTGGGGGGTCTGCGAGACCGTGCCGGCCTCGCCGCCGGCGTCCAAGATCGCCTGCCGCGCGGCAGCCACGTCGGTCACCGCGTAGCAGCAGAACAACGTCGGCGGGCCGGACATGGCGACGATGCCGACGGGCCGGTCGGTGTTGGTGACCCGGCGGGATGCGGCGTCGTACCGCCAGCCCAGCACGTGACCGTAGAAGGCCGCCGACCGCTCGGGGTCCTGCGTCCACACCGACACGTAGCCGATGTCGCCGTGGCGGATCGGACTCACCGCTCCGGTGACGGGTCCGCTCAACATCCACCGGTGACCGAAGGGGTCGACGACGGTGGCGTTGCGGGAGCCGTGGCCCTCGTAGGTCTCGCGTTCGACGTGGGCGCCGCGGTCGCGTGCGCGCGCCAGCGCGGCGTCGGTGTCGGCGACGTGCAGCATCAGGCTCACCGAGACCGATTGCGGCGCTGGGGCCTTCAAGCCCAGCTCGGGGAATTCGTCGGCCAGGTACAGCACACCGCCGTCGATCGCGAGTTCGGCGTGCCCGATCCGGCCGTCGTCCATCACGATTGGATCGCCCACCGGGACGGCACCGAAGGCGTCGGCGTACCACGCGATGGCGTCGCGGGCGCCGGCGACGGCGAGGTACGGCAGCGCGGCGGGTCGGGGTGCGACGGGCGCTAGGGCGGTCAGCTCGGCGATGGCGGTGTCGGTGCCGCTCATGGTGACTCCTTCGGTTCGATTGGGCAGGGAGAGAGCCGATTCCAGGCGGGCACGCAGGCGGACCGCGAAGGCCGGATCGGGGGGCACCGGAAGGTCGTCGCCACGCAGCACGGTCAGCGGATCGTGGTCGTCGGTCATGGCGCACCCCCTTCCGGATAGTTCGACTTGAAGGCGCGGCGGGCCCGCACCAGCAGGGCTTCGGTGGCATGCACCGTGCGGCCGATCAGCTCGGCGCACTCGGGCACCGACCGGTCGTCCAGGTATCGCAGGGCCAGCACCACCCGGTGGTGTTCGGGCAGTCTGGCCAAGACGCTCTCGGCCACGATGCGGTCGAGTTCGGCGTCCCAGTCGTCGGCGGGGTCGACCGGCTCGGGCACCTCGGCCACCGGGACGGTGAACCTGTCGTGCCGTCGCCGGTAGTGGTCGGCCAGCTTGTGCCGGGCGACGCCGATCAACCACGCGACCGTCATCGGCGGTGGCGAGTCGCGCCTCGCGGCGTCCATCGCCGCCAGGAACGTCTCCGACGTCAGGTCCTCGGCCACGCCGCGGTCACCGCAGCGTCGGATGAAGTACCCGTAGACCGCGGGCAGGGCCTCGTCGTAGAGCGCAAGCAGCGCACGGGGCGCGTCCTGGGCCTGCGATTCGGCTCTCACACCCTCATCGTCGCCGTTGCGGCCCGAACTCCGACGCTCATTCTCGTGATTCGTGCACACGGTGAGCGCCGGTGAACGTGCACGAATCGCGGGGGAGGCTAGGGGTCGAGGGCCGCAAGGCCGGCGTTGACGGTGTCGAAGGCGTCGCCGAGCGAGCGTTGCAGTGACACCGAGGTGTCGGCGAGCCAGTGTTCGTAGGCCGACAGTGCGACCCCAAGCATCGTCCATGCGGTGGTTTGGGGGATTAGGTCGCCGACCGTCAGGCCGAGGCGGCGGGCGACGAACTCGGCGACGACGGCCCGCCACCCCGCGTACATCGTCATCGAATGCGCCTGCAGTGCGTCGGTCTCGAGGATGACGCGCATCCGTTGGCGGTGATGGGCGGTCTCCGCCTCGTCGAAGTCGTTGAACGCCAACAGAGCCGACCGCAGCGCGACGGTGGTGGGCGCGTCGGCGGGCACCGCGTCGAGCAGCTCGCGCATGTGGTCGAGGTGCGCGTCGAAGTCGCCCCACGGGATGGCGTTCTTGGTGGGGTAGTAGCGGAACAGGGTGCGACGGGCGATGCCGGCTGCGCGGGCCACGTCGTCGACGCTGACCGCGTCGAAGCCGCGGCTGGCAAACAGCTCGAGTGCGACGTCGGTGATGTGGTCCCCGGTGGTCGACCTGCGTCTGCCCACGCGGCCCGCGGTTTCACGACTCATCGAGATCGGCCCTTCCGTTTCGGCACTCGATGCCATATTCTTGCGATCTCGATCACATTTGTCGAGACCCACTCCCACCGAAAGGCGAAGCCATGGAGCCGACTCAGCAGACCGAGACCGAACCCGTACTCGTCACCGAGAGCCTCGTCGAAGAGGTCTCGATCGACGGCATGTGCGGCGTCTACTGACGGTGGTTGCTTCGACGGAGGCGCCGACGGACGTTCCGGTGTTCGACCCCGACGTCCGGTGGCGGCTGCACCCCCAGGTGGCGGTGCGGCCCGAGCCTTTTGGCGCCCTGCTTTATCACTTTGGGACGCGCAAGCTTTCGTTCCTGAAGAACACCACGATCGTCGAGGTGGTCAACTCGCTCGACGCTCACCCCGACGCCAGGTCGGCCTGCCGGGCAGCCGGCGTCGACGACGCCGGGTTGGCGCCCTACCTGCACGCCCTCGGCGTGCTGGTCACATCCAAGATGCTGGTCCGCGAGGAGAACGCATGAGCCACGAGCGAGAAGCGAAGCGGGATCGCCCATGAGCACGAGTCTGTCCCCAGCGCCGGTGCCGAGGTTGGTCGACCAGTTCGAGCACGGCCTCGACGCCCCGATCTGCCTGACGTGGGAGTTGACCTACGCCTGCAACCTGTCGTGCGTGCACTGCCTGTCCTCGTCGGGCAAGCGGGACCCCCGCGAGCTGAGCACCCAGCAGTGCAAGGACATCATCGACGAGCTCGAACGCATGCAGGTGTTCTACGTCAACATCGGCGGCGGCGAACCCACGGTGCGGTCGGACTTCTGGGAGCTGGTCGACTACGCCACCGAGCACCACGTGGGCGTGAAGTTCTCCACCAACGGCGTGAAGATCACTCCGACGGTCGCGGCCAAGCTGGCCGCCAGTGACTACGTCGACGTGCAGATCTCCCTCGACGGGGCCACCGCACAGGTCAACGACGCCGTGCGCGGCCCTGGCTCGTTCGCCATGGCGATCCGGGCGCTGGAGAACCTGTCGGAGGCAGGCTTCACGGACGCCAAGATCTCGGTCGTCGTCACGCGCCACAACGTCGACCAGCTCGACGAGTTCAAGGCGCTGGCCGACCGCTACGGCGCCACGCTGCGGATCACCCGGCTGCGCCCCTCGGGCCGTGGCGCCGACGTCTGGGACGAGCTCCACCCCACCGCGGCCCAGCAGGTGCAGCTCTACGACTGGCTGGTCGCCCGCGGCGAGGGCATCCTCACCGGCGACTCCTTCTTTCACCTCTCGGGCCTCGGACAGCCGGGCGCCCTGGCCGGGCTGAACCTGTGCGGCGCCGGGCGCGTGGTGTGCCTGATCGATCCCGTCGGCGACGTCTACGCGTGCCCGTTCGCCATCCACGACCGGTTCCTTGCGGGAAACATCTTGTCGGACAGCGGCTTCCAGAACGTGTGGCAGAACTCGAAGCTGTTCCGCGAGCTGCGCGAGCCGCAATCGGCCGGTGCGTGCGGCAGCTGCGACCACTACGACGGCTGCCGCGGGGGCTGCATGGCCGCCAAGTTCTTCACCGGCTTGCCGATGGACGGACCCGACCCCGAATGCGTGCAGGGCTACGGCGAACCCGCCCTGGCGCTCGAGCGCAGCAAGCCCAAGCCCAGCGGTGACCACTCGCGCGCGGGCGGCCGCAAGGCTCCCGTCCCGCTGACCCTTCTCACCCGACCGCCCGGTCCTCGGGTCGCCGGCGGCCCGGCTCCGAAGACGCTCTGCAACGAAAGTCCCGTATAGATCATGGCCCGTGACATCTGGTTCGAGACCGTCGCCATCGCGCAGCAGCGCGCGAAGAAGCGGCTGCCGAAGTCCGTGTACAGCTCGTTGATCGCCGCCAGCGAGCGCGGCATCACCGTCGCCGACAACGTGGACGCCTTCGGCGAGCTCGGCTTCGCACCCCACGTGATCGGCGCGATCGAGAAGCGCGACCTCGCGACAACCGTGATGGGACAGGAGATCTCATTGCCGGTGATGATCTCCCCGACCGGCGTGCAGGCCGTGCATCCCGACGGTGAGGTCGCGGTGGCGCGCGCCGCCGCGGCGCGGGGTACCGCGATGGGATTGTCGTCGTTTGCGAGCAAGCCCATCGAAGAGGTCATCGCCGCCAACCCCAAGCTGTTCTTCCAGGTGTACTGGCTCGGTGGCCGCGACGCCATCGCCGCGAGGGTGGAGCGGGCCAGGGCCGCGGGCGCGGTCGGAATCATCGTCACCACCGACTGGAGCTTCTCCCACGGCCGCGACTGGGGCAGCCCGGTGATCCCGGAGGAGATGAACCTCCGTACCACCGTTCGGATGATGCCGGAGGGTCTGACCCGGCCAAGCTGGTTGCTGCAGTGGGCCAAGACCATGCGTCCGCCGAACCTGCGGGTGCCCAACCAGGGCAACCGCGGTGAGGCCGGACCGCCGTTCTTCGCCGCCTACGGCGAGTGGATGGGCACGCCGCCGCCCACGTGGGAGGACATCGCCTGGTTGGTCGACCTGTGGGGCGGGCCGGTGATGCTCAAGGGCGTGATGCGCGTCGACGACGCGAAACGCGCTGTCGACGCCGGTGTCTCGGCGATCTCCGTCTCCAACCACGGTGGCAACAACCTCGACGGCACACCCGCGTCGATCCGCGCGCTACCGGCGATCGCCGCATCGGTCGGAGACCAGGTCGAGGTGCTCCTCGACGGCGGCATCCGCCGCGGCAGCGACGTGGTCAAGGCGCTCGCGCTCGGGGCGCGGGCGGTCATGCTGGGCCGCGCCTACCTGTGGGGGCTCGCGGCCGAGGGGCAACCGGGGGTCGAGAACGTCCTCGACATCATGCGCAGTGGCATCGACTCGGCCCTGATGGGACTCGGCAAGGCGTCGATCCACGACCTCGTCGCCGACGACGTGCTGATGCCCGCGGGCTTCACCCGGGCCCTTGGCATGCCCACCGCCGAGAACGCCTGACCCCGACACCGGCCCCGCGTGGTCCCGGTGGGGCGGGCGGTGCTGAGGAGGCGGACGTGAAGGCCGGACCGCGCCCCGGGTGACGACGGCTGAACCGAATGCCGCGCAAACCCCAACATTCGGCGCACACCAGGTTAATTCGGCCTACGATCGGCGGGTGGCTTTCCCCAACGAGCTTGGGAACTCAACGGCGAGACAGCTCCATGATCTGTCACCCGCCTTGATCATCCCGCTAGGCTCGACCGAGCAGCATGGGCCACACCTGCCAGTTGACACCGACACCCGGATCGCGTCCGCCGTCGCCAGGGGCATAGCCCAGCAACTGGCCGACCCGTGGATGTTGGCTCCCGCAATCGGCTACGGCGCCAGCGGTGAGCATCAGGGATTTCCGGGGACGGTCTCGATCGGCACCGCTGCGCTCCAGCTCCTCCTCGTCGAGTACGGCCGTTCGGCATGTGACTGGGCCTCGCGGCTGGTGTTCGTCAACGGCCATGGCGGCAACGTCGCCGCCGTTGCCGCCGCCGTCACCCTGCTCCGTGGCGAAGGTCGTGACGTCGCGTGGTGCGCGTGCAGCGTGCCCGGGGCCGACGCCCACGCCGGGCACACTGAAACGTCTGTATTGCTACATATTTCGCCCGACGTGGTACTCACCGAGGAGTGGGTCGCTGGCAACGAAACCCCGTTGGCGGAGCTCATGCCCCGCCTTCGCGACGGCGGCGTCGCCGCGGTCAGTTCGGTCGGCGTGCTCGGCAACCCCACCACGGCATCGGCCGTCGAGGGGTCGCGTATCTTTGCTGAGATGGTCGACACCTGCACCCGCCGCGTCGCGGCGTGGACCCCCGGCGCCGGGGGGCTCTTGCAGTGACCGGACCACGACTGCCCGACGGCTTCGCCGTGCAGGTGGACAGACGGGTGAGGGTGCTCGGAGAGGGGTCGGCACTCCTCGGCGGTTCACCCACCCGGCTGTTGCGCTTGGCGCCCGCCGCTCAGACGATGCTCAACAGCGGCCGCCTGGAGGTGCACGACGCCCAGAGTGCGCAACTGGCGCGCACCCTGCTCGACGCCACCGTGGCCCACCCCCGCCCGGCGAGCGGTCCGTCGCATCGCGACGTGACGATCGTCATTCCGGTGTTGGACAACCCGATTGGACTCAAACGGCTCGTCTCGTCGTTGCGGGGCATGTGCGTCGTCGTGGTCGACGACGGCTCGGCGGCGCCGGTTCGGCTCGACGACTTCGCGGGCCTGCACTGCGACGTGCGCGTGCTGCGTCACGCCACCAGCAAGGGGCCCGCGGCCGCACGCAACGCCGGCCTGGCCGTCTGCGAGACCGACTTCGTCGCATTCCTCGACTCCGACGTCGTGCCACGCCGCGGCTGGCTCGAGGCGCTCCTGGGTCACTTCTGCGACCCGGCCGTCACGCTGGTGGCGCCGCGCATCGTCGGATTGCACGAACCGCACAACATGGTGGCGCGCTACGAGGCGGTGCGGTCCTCGCTCGACCTTGGCCAGCGCGAGGCACCGGTGGTGCCCTACGGAACCGTCTCCTACGTGCCCAGCGCGGCCATCATCTGCCGCCGGTCCGCCCTCGTCGAGGTCGGCGGGTTCGACGAGACGCTCAGGTCTGGCGAGGACGTCGACCTGTGCTGGCGCTTCATCGAAGCCGGGGCGCGCCTGCGGTACGAGCCGATCGCTCTGGTGGGCCACGACCACCGGACGAACCTGCGAGAGTGGTTCGCGCGCAAGGCCTTCTACGGCTCGTCGGCCGCGCCGCTGGCCGTCCGGCATCCCGGCAAGACCGCCCCGCTGGTGTTGTCCGGGTGGACCCTGCTGGTGTGGCTGCTGCTGGCCATGGGCTCGGGAGTGGGCTACGTCGCCTCGACGGTCGTCGCCGCGATCACCGGGCGCAAGATCGCGAAGGTGCTCAGCGCCGTCGACACCGAGCCCAGGGAAGTGGCGGCCGTCGCGGCCCAGGGGTTGTGGTCGGCCGCGCTGCAGCTGGCCTCGGCGATGTGCCGGCACTACTGGCCCATCGCGCTCGTGGCAGCCGTCTGCTTCCGGCGGTGCCGGCAGGTGGTGCTGGTGGCCGCCGTCGTGGACGGGGTGGTCGACTGGGCCAGCCGCAACGGCAACGCCGACGACGACGCCAAGCGGGTGGGGCTGTTCTCCTACCTCCTGCTCAGACGGCTCGACGACATCGCCTACGGGCTCGGCCTGTGGACGGGCGTCGTGCGCGAGCGTCACCTCGGCGCGCTCAAGCCGCAGATCCGGACCTGACGCATCTCCTTGCACTCGGACGTCCTCATCGTCGGCGCGGGCAGCGCCGGCTGCGTACTCGCAGAGCGGCTTTCGCGTGATCCCCATCGCCACGTGACGGTGGTCGAGTCGGGTCCGGGGGCGTCGCATCCGCAGGTGACGGCGCAGATCGGCGACGGGCTTCGCCTTCCGATCGGATCGGCGAGTTCGGTGGTCCGGCGCTACGAGACGACGTTGACCGACCGGCCCCGCCGCACGGCGACCATCATGCGCGGTGAGGTCGTCGGTGGGTCGGGGGCGGTCAACGGCGGATACTTCTGCCGCGGTCTGGCTGCCGACTTCGACGGCTGGGGACTCCCCGGCTGGTCGTGGGACGACGTCCTGCCGCACTTCCGCGACATCGAGACCGACCTGGACTTCGACGGCCCGCTCCATGGTGCGAACGGGCCCATGCGGATCGGACGCATCACCGAATTCGAGACGGGCGCAATCGCTTTCGTCGACGCAGCCCGCGACCGTGGCTTCGAGTGGGTCGACGACCTCAACGGCGTCGCCGCGGGGCGTCCCGGCGTCGGCGCGGTGCCGTTGAACATCGAACGAGGCGCGCGGGTCGGGCCGGGGGAGGCCTTCCTCGGCAGGGCCTTCGGCCGGCCGAATCTCGAGGTGCTGCAGGACCGCAGGGTCCGGCGGGTCCGGTTCGTCGGCGATCGTGCCGTCGGCGTGGAGTGCGCCGGGGCGGACGACCTGACCGCCGACCACGTGGTGCTGTCGGCCGGTGCCATCGGGTCGGCGCACCTGCTGATGCTGTCGGGCATCGGGCCGGCGGCCCAGCTGTCCGCGGCGGGGGTCACCGTGGTCCAAGACCTGCCGGTGGGAACCCGAAGCGCCGACCACCCCGAATGGGTGCTTCCGGTCGACTGGCCCGCCGCGCCGGGCCGGCCACCTCTGGAGGCGCTGCTGACCACCGCCGACGGTCTGGAGATTCGCTGCTACACAACCGGCTTCGCGACGATGACGGGGTCGGCGTACGACCCGTCCGACCGGCCGCATCTGGGCGTGACCTTGATGCGGCCCCGATCCCGCGGGCGGCTGACCCTGACCTCCGCGGACCCCGACGTGCCACCGCGAATCGAACACCGCTACGACAGCGAGGCCTCCGACGCCGCCGTCCTGGCGGGTGGCGCGGACCTGGCGCACGATCTCGCGGGATCGGGGTACGAGGCCCGTGACTCGTTCTGGTCGACGTCGCAGCATCTGTGCGGCACCGTCCCGATGGGCCGCGACGGCGAGGCGCCGCTGGACGAGAGGTGCCGCGTGCGCGGGGTGGAGGGGCTGTCGGTAGTCGACGGGTCAATCCTGCCCGAGATCACCAGTCGTGGGCCTCACGCCACCATCGTCATGATCGGGCACCGTGCGGCGGACTTCATCGGTTGACCCGCCGCATCGCGACGAGTGCCTCGGCCAGGAGCGTCGCCGCCACGACACCGTCGACGACGGGAACGCCGAGGCGCTCGGTGAGCGGCGCCGCGAATGTGGCCATTGCCGCGCAGCCCAACACGATCGCGCGGCTCCCGTCCTGCGCCAACGCCCTTTCGCACAGGTCTCCGATGGGTTCGACGGTGGCGGGATCCGAGTCGATCCGGAGCACCGGGATGTCGCAGGCGTAGACGCCGAGGCACTGGCTGGGCGTGTAGGTCTTGGCCAGGGTCCACGCGGTCGGCACCGTGGCCGACATCGACGTCACCACCGAGAAGCTGCCCGCGCTCAGCGCGGCGGCGTGCATCGCGGCCTGCGCAATGCCCAGCACCGGCACGTCGACCGCGGCACGAACCTGATCCAGACCGGGATCGCCGAAGCATGCGATCACGTAGGCGTCGGGGGGTGTGGCGCCGCGGGCGGCGCGGTGGATCTCCTCGAGAAGGCCGGGGATGCACCGACGTTCGTCGTCCTCGTTCTCGATGCTGGCCGGGCCCTCACCGGGGTTGACGGCGACGACCTCGGTGCCCGGTCCGGCCACTGCGCGTGCCGACGCCCCGATGGCGGCCGTCATGGAGGCGGTGGTGTTCGGGTTGACGATCAGGAGGCGCACGCCACCAGGGTAGGCGGGAGTCAGGCTCGGTGCCGTCCCTCGGTTCGACGGCGAACCATCCGCGATTGGCGCCCGTCCCGGCCCGGAGCCCAGAATGCGACGAGCACCGCCGCGACCACGATCACTACGGCGAGGACGAGCACCGACGACGCCATCGCATGAAGGAACGCCGTCTTGGCCAGTTCGGCGAGCGGGGCGCCCTGCGGGCCGAGGCGCTCGGCCACCGCCAGGGCCTCCGCCAGTGAACCGGCCGCCCGGTCGCGCACCGGCTCGGGGAACCGCGCCAGGTCGGGGGCGAGGACGGCGGTGTAGCGCCCGGCGAGGACGGAACCCGCCACCGCGATGCCCAGGGCTGCGCCGATTTCGCGGGTGGCGTCGTTGACCGCGGAGGCGACGCCCTGCTTCTCGTCGGGAGCCGCGCCCATGATGGCGGAAGTGGTTGGCGCCGTGCAGAAGCCGACTCCGGTGCTCAGCACCAGCAGCGGCCACGCCAGGTCGAGGTAGGACGACCCGACCTCGAGCAATCGCAAGCACAGCAGACCCGCCGCGATGAGAAGCAGGCCGACCGTCACCGCGACGCGCAGTCCGACCTTCGGGAGGTACCAGCCGGTGGCGATGCTGAGAATGAAGATCGGCACGATGAGGGGTGCCAGGGCCAACGCCGTGCCAAGCGGGCTGTATCCCATCACCAGCTGCACGTACTGGATGACGACGAAGAAGAACCCGAAGTTGGCGAAGAAGAGGATGGTGACGCCGAGCGCGCCGGTGGCGAAGTCCGGCCTGGCGAACAATCGCATGTCGAGCAGCGGATGGCGGCGCCGGAGTTCGACGGCGGTGAACGCCACCGAGCACGCCACCCCCGCCGCCATGGAGCCCCACACCACGGGATGGCCCCAGCCCCGCATGGGCGCCTCCACCACGCCGAAGACGAAGATCGCCACCGCGGCGCCGATGAGCACCGCTCCCGGCCAATCCAGGGGAGCGGCGTCGTCGTCGCGCGAGGACGTGACGGTGAGCGCCAAGGCGAAGAGCAGCGCGCCCGCCCCGGCGAAGGCCCAGAAGATGGACTGCCAGGACCAGAACTGCAGGAGGATGCCGGTGACCAGGAACCCGACCACGGCGCCCGAGCCCGCCACGCCGGCCCAAATGCCAACAGCCCTGTTGCGCTGCGATTTTGGATAGGCCGCCGTGAGCAGGGACAGCGTCGCCGGCATGACGAAGGCGGCGCCCGCACCGGAGACGGCCCTGGCCGCGATGAGCGCGACGGGTCCGTCGACGAAGATCGGAGCGAGCGACGCCACGGTGAACACGGCGAGCCCGATGAGCAACGCCCCCCGCCGGCCGTACCGGTCGCCGAACGCTCCGGCGGGCAAAAGGAGACACGCCAGCACCAGGGTGTAGCCGTCGATGACCCACGTCAGCTGGGACTGGGTGGCAGAGGTCTCCACGGCGATGTCGGGGAGCGCGGCGTTCAGCGCCACCATCGACGAGATGACCATCGAGACGGCAAGGCACGCGACCACCAGCAACCAGACTCGCGCCCGCGCGGACGGCCCGTCGGACCGATGGTCGATATCCTGGTCGGACGGCACGTAGGAGTCGACCATGGGCGTCACTCCTTCGGGCTGGGCTATTTTCGAGACTAACAGTCTTGGTGAGAGACCGATAGTCTCGGAGGTCCGAAACCCCTTCGCTGGAGGCGAGATATCCGATGTCGGCCGAGCGCTCCGATCCGCGACCCGCGCGTTCTCGGGCCCGGCTGCTCGAAGCGGCCACCGTGCTGCTGAGGTCGGGCGGGCCGAGCGCGGTCACCGTCGACGCGGTCACCCGCACCGCCAACGTCGCGAGGGCCACGCTCTACCGACACTTCTCCAGTGCCAACGACCTCCTCGCCGCCAGCTTCACCAGCCTGATACCGCCGCCACCGATGCCGCCGGACGACGGCTCACTGCGCGAGCGGTTGTTGGCAATCGTGGTGGCGTGGGCGCAGTCGATCGCCGAGGCGCCGACGACGCTGACCGCCATGGCGTGGCTGTCGCTGGGCCCGGACATCGGACCGCTGCCGCTGACGCAGCCCGCCGACGCGGGCAGCCCCGAGATGCGGTCGCTGCGGGAACGCATCGCGCAGCAATATGCGGCGCCGTTCGACGTGATCTTCGACGGCCCACAGGCCGCCGCCGAACTCGACGACGTCGACCGCGCCGTCGCCCTCGCCCTGCTGATCGGGCCGCTGGCCTTCGGGCGGCTCAGCACGCTCGCCGAATTCGACTACGAGAAGGTGGCGGTGGCGGCGGTCGACGGGTTCCTGCTGACCTTCGCCAAGAAGACCGACGGGGCTACCGCATCGAGTAGCGAATCGGAAGGTGCTTGAGCCCGCCGACGAACGTCGTCGCGGAAAGCTCTGGCACACCGGCCAATTCGACCGACTGCAGTCGCGGCACCAGTGCGGTGAACAGGCTGTTCATCTCCATCCTGGCGAGCGCGGCACCCAGGCAGAAGTGCACGCCGTACCCGAACGCGACGTGCTTGTTCGGATCGCGGCCGACGTCGAATCGGAACGGGTCGGCGAAGACCTCCTCGTCCCGGTTGCCCGACACGTACGCCAGGTACACGGACTCACCCGCGGCGATGTCCACGCCGCGCACCGTGGTGTCGGCCGCGGCCGTCCGCATGAATTCCTTGACCGGAGTGGACCATCGGATCATCTCCTCGACGGCGGTCGGCATCAGCCCCGGATCGTCCCGCAGCCGCTGCAGTTCACCGGGGTTCTCGATCAGCGCCCGCATCCCGCCCGAGATCGCGTCCTTGGTGGTGTCGTGCCCGGCGCTGGCGACGATCACGTAGTACGACGCGGTGTCGACGTCGGACAGCCGCTCCCCGTCGACGAGGCCGTTGGCAATCGCCGAGGCCAGGTCGCCGGTCGGCTGCTCTCGACGCGACGCGGTCAGTTCGTTGAAGTAGGCGAAGAAGTCGAGCAGCACCGCGAACTGGTCCTCCAGCGATCCCGCGTCGCGCTTGTACTCGTCGTCGTCGCCGCCGAACATCTCCTGGGTCAGGGAGTGCATCCGACCGAAGTCGGATTCGGGCAGACCGAGAAGCGACATGATCACGTACAGCGGGAAGTCGACGGCGACGTCGGTGACGAAGTCGCATTCGGGTCCGATGTCGGCCATCTTGTCGACGTAGCGCGTGGCCAGCTCGTCGACGCGGACCTTCAGGTCGCGCATGGCCTTGGGCCTGAACCAGTCGGCACCGATTTGGCGGACCTTGCGGTGGTGCGGGTCGTCCATGTGGATCAGCGTTCGCAGACCGATGCCCGCCTCGAGTTGCTCCTTGGCCATGTCGTCGGCGGCCGCGGTGGCCAGCAGCGGGCGCGGCTCGCTGAGGAAGAGTTCGTTGTCGCGTTCGATGGCCATGATGTCGGCGTGCTTGGTGATCGCCCAAAACGGTCGGTATCGGTGATGGTCGACCCAGGCAACGGGATGGTGGGCCCGCAACTCGGTGAGTGCCGCGTGCAAGCGCTCGTCGTCGGCGTAGGCGGTCGGGTCGGCGAGGACCTTCGTCGGGTCGTCGGTCGGTGTGCTCATCGGACTCCTGGTACGCGGGCTGTACTTGACGGGTGTCAAGGCGTCAGTCTAGGTGGCCTCGGAGTGCGCTGGCTCACATCCCGCGGATCCCCGCCCCGTCTGCCCGGCCGCCGGCCGAACCCGCATCGGTAGGCTCGGTCGAGATGCGCCGAGAATCGTTTGGTCGTCGCGCGACGACGATCCTGGTCGCCGTGCTCGTGCTGATTGCGGGTTGCGCCCGTGACGACGGCCCCGCCGCGACGACGCCCACGGCACCGCCCGCCGACCCCGCGCTCGCCAACACCGCGACCGGAACCGTCCGCGGGACCGTCGCACCCGATCACCGACTCTTCGCCGGAATTCCCTACGCGGCACCGCCCGTCGGCCCCCTGCGGTGGCAGCCCCCCGCACCCGCGCAGTCGTGGCCGGGGGTACGCGACGCGACCCACACCGGACCGCGGTGCATGCAGGACGGCAGCGATCTGGAGATGGGCCGACAGACCTCGGAGGACTGTCTGACGCTCAACGTGTGGACGCCGCCGCCCTCGGATGCCAAGCGCGCGGTGATGGTGTGGATTCACGGCGGCGCGTTCATCAACGGCAGCAGCGGGATCTACGACTCGCGATGGCTGGCCACCCGCGGCGACGTCGTCGTAGTCACGCTGAACTACCGGCTCGGGGCGCTGGGCTTCCTCGCGCACCCGGCGCTGGGACCGCCGGGGGCCGTCGGCAACTACGGGCTCGCCGACCAGCAGGCCGCACTGCGGTGGGTGCACGACAACATCGCCAACTTCGGCGGCGACCCGGACGCGGTCACCATCGCCGGCGAGTCCGCGGGCGGGATGTCGGTGTGCGACCACCTCGTCGCCCCGGGCTCCGAGGGACTCTTCCGTGCGGCGATCATCCAGAGCGGGCCCTGCCAGGCGCAGCTCGCGTTGCCCGACGCGCAGCGGGCCAGCGTCGACTACGCGCGCGCCGCGGGGTGCGGGGACATGCGTACCGTGGCCGCCTGCCTGCGCGCACTGCCGGCCGAGAAGTTGCGAAAACCCGTGTGGTACTACCGCATCGGCGACGACGCGTTGAGCGGTCCCGTCACGGGAACCAAGGTGCTTCCCGTGGATCCGATGACGGAGATCGCCGAGGGCCGCGCCGCCAAGGTCCCCGTGCTGATCGGCACGAACCACGACGAGTTCACCTTGTTCGTGGCCCTGGAATACCTGCGGCAGAAGAAGCCCTACACCGAGGCGCAGTATCCGCAATTGCTGGCCCAGACGTTCGGCCGGCACGCCGCCGAGGTGGCGACGCACTACCCGTTGAGTCGCTACGGGGGCAGCGTGCCGCTCGCCTACTCCGCGGCCGTCACCGACGGGGTGTTCGCCTGCGTGGCCGACAGGATCACCGAAGGCCTCGCCAAGGAGGATTCGGTGTACGCCTACGAGTTCGACGACCGGGGGGCACCCGCGCCGGACCCGTTGCGCAACCTGCCCTTTCCGGTCGGCGCCAGCCACTCGCTGGAACTGCGGTACCTCTTCGACATCGGCGGGGCCCCGCCGCTCAACCCCGACCAGCGGGTGCTCTCGGACCAGATGATCGACGCGTGGAGCCAGTTCGTCCGCGACGGGCACCCCGGTGACGACTGGCCCGCCTTCGACGCGCAGGAAAAGCGGTTGTCCTTGCGGCCCGACGGCAGCAGGGTGGACACCAACTTCGACCAAGCGCGTCAATGCCCGTTCTGGGCCGGCCTCGAGGAGTAGCCCATGCCGACACCGGACGCGGCGGCGTTCGCCGACGCTTGGACGCGGGCGTGGAACGAGCACGACGTGGAGGCGGTGCTCCGCCACTTCGACGACGACGTCGTCTTCACCTCACCCGTCGCCGCACGGGTGATTCCGGAGAGCGGGGGAGTGGTCCGCGGCAAGGCGGCCCTACGGGAGTACTGGCTGACGGCGCTCCGGGTCCTACCCGATCTGCACTTCGAGCTCGTGGACGTCTACCGGGGTGAGTCGGTGCTGGTGGTCAACTACCGCAACGAGCGAGGCGGCCTGGTCAACGAGATCCTGATGTTCGACGGGGACCTGGTCCGCGAGGGTCACGGCACCTATCGGGAGTAGGACCCGAGCCCGCCGGCGTGACCCGGGTGGCGACGTCGGCATGCCCGAGCGCCACGCGATCCGCGTGCGCCGAGGGGCACGGCCAGGAATTTGGAGCACGCGGGGATCTGAGGCATACTGTTCGGGTTGCCTTGAGCCGGGACGATGCTTGATCTGGAGCATGCCTGGCTTAGGCGACCGACCAGCGCCTTTACCGGCGCGTCCGGTCCCCACCTCGACTGCGGCGGATTCTAGACGCGGAAGAGTGTGCGCGAAGGCGACACGCCCGAGCGCGGGGGTCGGTGGACCACAGACAGGTAAACAGCGGCGGCATAGCCAGCGCACTACCCAACGGGTAGAGCGCACGAAGACCAGGCCCATTCAGTGGGCCCGTTAATAGTGAGGTAGGACAAGCGTGGCGGGACAAAAGATCCGCATCAGGCTCAAGGCCTATGACCACGAGGCGATCGATGCCTCGGCGCGCAAGATCGTCGAGACGGTCACCCGGACGGGCGCGAGCGTCGTTGGCCCGGTGCCGCTGCCGACGGAGAAGAACATCTATTGCGTCATCCGCTCGCCGCACAAGTATAAGGACTCGCGGGAGCACTTCGAGATGCGCACCCACAAGCGCCTGATCGACATCCTCGACCCGACGCCGAAGACCGTTGACGCTCTCATGCGCATCGATCTGCCGGCGAGCGTCGACGTCAACATCCAGTAGGAGAGACCAGAACCAATGGCACGCAAAGGCATTCTGGGCACCAAGCTGGGCATGACGCAGGTGTTCGACGAGAACAACAAGGTCGTCCCAGTCACGGTCGTCAAGGCCGGTCCCAACGTGGTGACCCGTATCCGCACCACCGAGCGCGACGGCTACAGCGCCGTACAACTCGCCTACGGCGAGATCAGCCCGCGCAAGGTCAACAAGCCGGTCACCGGTCAGTACGCCGCGGCGGGCATCAACCCCCGCAGGCATCTGGCCGAACTCCGGTTCGACGACGAGGCAACCGCCGCCGACTACGAGGTCGGCCAGGAGTTGACCGCCGAGATCTTCGCCGACGGCAGCTACGTCGACGTCACCGGCACGTCCAAGGGCAAGGGCTTCGCCGGCACGATGAAGCGTCACGGCTTCAAGGGCCAGGGCGCCTCCCACGGCGCGCAGGCAGTGCACCGCCGGCCCGGCTCGATCGGTGGCTGTGCCACCCCGGGTCGCGTCTTCAAGGGCACCCGCATGTCCGGCCGGATGGGCAGTGACCGCATCACGACCCAGAACCTGAAGGTGCACAAGGTCGACGCCGAGAACGGTGTGCTGTTGATCAAGGGCGCCATCCCAGGCCGCAACGGTGGACTCGTCGTCGTTCGCACTGCGATCAAACGAGGTGAGAAGTAATGGCTGACAAGACCATTGACGTCCGTACGCCGGACGGCAAGACCGACGGCAACGTCGTCCTGCCCGCCGCGCTGTTCGACGCCGAGCCCAACATCGCCCTGATGCACCAGGTGGTGACGGCTCAGCTGGCCGCCAAGCGCCAGGGCACGCACTCGACCAAGACCCGCGCCGAGGTCTCCGGTGGCGGCAAGAAGCCGTACCGCCAGAAGGGCACCGGCCGCGCCCGTCAGGGTTCGACGCGTGCACCGCAGTTCACCGGCGGTGGCATCGTGCACGGCCCGAAGCCGCGCGACTACAGCCAGCGGACCCCGAAGAAGATGATCGCCGCGGCTTTGCGCTCCGCTCTTTCTGATCGGGCCCGCAACGACCGGATCATCGCGGTCACCGAGCTGATCAGCGGCCAGACGCCGTCGACCAAGTCCGTCAAGGCGTTCCTCGAGGCGCTGGTGACCAACCAGCGCAAGGTGCTGATCGTCATCGGCCGCAGCGACGAGGTCGGTGCCAAGAGCGTGCGCAACCTGCCGGACGTTCGAGTGATCTCGCCGGAGCAGCTCAACACCTACGACGTGCTCGACGCCGATCACGTGGTGTTCAGCGTGGAGGCACTCAACGCCTACATCCAGGCGCACACCGCCGACAAGGAAGAGGTCACGGCCTGATGGCGACCGTCACTGATCCCCGCGACATCATCTTGGCGCCGGTGATCTCCGAGAAGTCCTACGGGCTGATCGAAGACAACACCTACACGTTCGTGGTGCACCCGGACTCGAACAAGACGCAGATCAAGATCGCGATCGAGAAGATCTTCAGCGTCAAGGTCGACTCGGTGAACACGTTGAACCGACAGGGCAAGCGCAAGCGCACCCGCAGCGGTTACGGCCAGCGCAAGAGCACCAAGCGCGCCATCGTGACCCTGACCGCGGGTAGCAAGCCAATCGACCTGTTCGGAGCACCGGCGTAACCGCCGGCGGAAGCACAGAGGACTAGACAGACATGCCTTTACGCAAGTACAAGCCGACGACCCCCGGTCGTCGCGGGTCCAGCGTCTCCGACTTCGCCGAGGTCACTCGGTCGACGCCGGAGAAGTCGCTGATTCGCCCGCTGCACAGCACCGGTGGCCGTAACGCCCACGGACGCATCACGACCCGTCACAAGGGTGGCGGCCACAAGCGCGCCTACCGCGTGATCGACTTCCGTCGCCACGACAAGGACGGCGTCGACGCCAAGGTCGCGCACATCGAGTACGACCCCAACCGCACCGCGAACATCGCGCTGCTGCACTACGTCGACGGCGAGAAGCGCTACATCATCGCGCCGCAGGGACTGTCGCAGGGCGATCGCATCGAGCAGGGGCCGAACGCCGACATCAAGCCCGGCAACAACCTGCCGCTGCGCAACATCCCCGCCGGTACCGTCATCCACGCCGTGGAGCTGCGGCCGGGCGGCGGCGCCAAGATGGGCCGCTCCGCCGGTGTCAGCATCCAGCTGCTCGGCAAGGAAGGCACCTACGCCACGCTGCGCATGCCCAGTGGTGAAATCCGCCGCGTCGACGTGCGCTGCCGCGCCACCGTCGGCGAGGTCGGCAACGCCGAACAGGGCAACATCAACTGGGGCAAGGCCGGACGCATGCGGTGGAAGGGCAAGCGCCCGACCGTCCGTGGTGTCGTCATGAACCCGGTCGACCACCCGCACGGTGGTGGCGAGGGCAAGACCTCCGGTGGCCGCCACCCGGTCAGCCCGTGGGGCAAGCCCGAGGGCCGCACCCGCAAGAACAAGCCGAGCGACAAGCTCATCGTCCGACGCCGGCGCACCGGCAAGAACAAGCGCTAGGAGTATCCAGCGATGCCACGCAGCCTGAAGAAGGGCCCGTTCGTCGACGACCATCTTCTGAAGAAGGTCGACGTCCAGAACGAGAAGAACACCAAGCAGGTCATCAAGACCTGGTCCCGTCGGTCGACCATCATCCCCGACTTCATCGGTCACACCTTCGCCGTCCACGACGGTCGCAAGCACGTACCGGTGTTCGTCTCGGAGGCCATGGTCGGTCACAAGCTGGGCGAATTTGCCCCGACCCGGACCTTCAAGGGTCACATCAAGGACGACCGGAAAGCGAAGCGGCGGTAATGACCACGACGATTGAGTATCCGTCCGCGGTTGCCAAGGCGCGCTTCGTGCGCGTCTCGGCATCCAAGGCGCGCCGTGTAATCGACCTGGTGCGCGGCAAGTCCGTCGCCGAGGCGCTCGACATCCTGCGGTGGGCACCACAGCAGGCCAGCGAGCCCGTCGCCAAGGTCATCGCGAGCGCTGCCGCCAACGCGCAGAACAACGACGGCCTCGACCCGGCGACCCTGGTGGTGGCCGCGGTCTACGCCGACGAGGGCCCGACCGCCAAGCGCATCCGGCCGCGCGCCCAGGGGCGTGCATTCCGAATCCGCAAGCGCACCAGCCACATCACGGTGATCGTCGAGAGTCGTCCCCCGAAGGAGCGCGGCACCAAGGGTGCGTCATCCTCGGCGTCGACCAGGGCGCGTCGCGCACAGGGCAGCAAGGCAGCCGCCACTGCTCCCGCCACGAAGGCACCGGCCAAGAAGGCGGCCGCCACCAAGGCGGCGCCGGAAACGGCTACTGAGACTTCTGATTCGAAGGGAGGCTCGGAGTAGTGGGCCAGAAGATCAACCCCCACGGCTTCCGCCTCGGCATCACCACCGACTGGAAGTCCCGCTGGTACGCAGACAAGCAGTACTCGGACTACGTCAAGGAAGACGTCGCGATCCGTCGCAGGCTGTTCGCGCCGTTCGTCATCCCCGGTGAGCGCAACGTCGAGCTCGAGCGGGCCGGCGTCGCCAAGGTGGAGATCGAGCGCACCCGTGACCGCGTTCGCGTGGACATCCACACCGCCCGCCCCGGCATCGTCATCGGCCGCCGCGGCGCGGCAGCCGACAGCATCCGCGGCACGCTGGAGAAGCTGACCGGCAAGCAGGTTCAGCTGAACATCCTCGAGGTGAAGAGCCCCGAGTCGGTGGCCCAGCTGGTCGCCCAGGGCGTCGCCGAACAGCTCAGCAACCGCGTGGCCTTCCGTCGTGCGATGCGCAAGGCGATTCAGTCCGCCATGCGCCAGCCGAACGTCAAGGGCATCCGGGTGCAGTGCTCGGGCCGCCTCGGCGGTGCCGAGATGAGCCGCTCGGAGTTCTACCGCGAAGGTCGGGTTCCGCTGCACACGCTGCGCGCGGACATCGACTACGGCCTCTACGAGGCCAAGACCACCTTCGGCCGCATCGGAGTGAAGGTCTGGATCTACAAGGGCGACGTCGTCGGCGGCAAGCGCGAGCTGGCCGCCCCGGCAGCCGCAGGCGCAGAGCGTCCGCGTCGTGACCGTCCCACCGGGGCCACCCGTCCGCGCCGCAGTGGCGCCTCGGGCACCACGGCGACGAGCACCGAAGCCGGTCGTGCCGCGAGCGAGGAAACCCCCGCCGCCGACACGTCCGCCGCTGATACGTCCGCTGCACCCGAAGCCGTTGTGGCTCCGGTGGCAGCAGAGAGCACGGAGAGCTAACCATGTTGATTCCCCGCAAGGTCAGGCACCGCAAGCAACACCACCCACGCCAGCGTGGCATCGCCAGTGGCGGCACCGCGGTGAGCTTTGGTGACTACGGCATCCAGGCTCTCGAGCACGCCTACGTCACCAACCGGCAGATCGAGTCCGCTCGTATCGCCATCAACCGGCACATCAAGCGTGGCGGCAAGGTGTGGATCAACATCTTCCCCGACCGCCCGCTGACCAAGAAGCCCGCCGAGACCCGCATGGGTTCCGGCAAGGGTTCGCCGGAGTGGTGGGTCGCCAACGTCAAGCCGGGTCGCGTTCTCTTCGAGATCAGCTACCCCGACGAGAAGGTCGCGAAGGAAGCCCTGACGCGCGCCATCCACAAGTTGCCGATCAAGGCACGCATCATCACCCGAGAGGAGCAGTTCTGATGGCAGTAGGAGTTTCGCCTGGCGAACTGCGCGAGCTGACCGACGAGGAGCTCACCGCACGGGTGCGCGAGTCGAAGGAGGAGCTGTTCAACCTTCGGTTCCAGACGGCGACCGGCCAGCTGGCCAACAACCGTCGGCTGCGCGTAGTGCGCCAAGAGATCGCACGCGTGTACACCGTGCTTCGTGAACGTGAGTTGGGTCTGGCCTCCGGACCCGTTGGTGAGGATTCGTAATGGCAGAGAACACCCAAGACGCGCCGGCCGGTGCCCAGCACACCGCGCGCACCGAAAAGCCACGCGGACAGCGCAAGACGCGCATCGGCTACGTGGTGAGCGACAAGATGCAGAAGACCATCGTGGTCGAACTGGAAAACCGCTCCAAGCACCCGCTGTACGGCAAGATCATCCGTACCACGACCAAGGTCAAGGCCCACGACGAGAACGGTACCGCCGGTGTCGGCGACCGCGTCTCGCTGATGGAGACCCGGCCGCTGTCGGCGACCAAGCGTTGGCGCCTGGTCGAGGTGCTCGAGCGCGCCAAGTAGCACCACAGCTCTGGAGACCCCCGTACGCCCTAGGCGTGCGGGGGTTTCTTCGTCGATGGACCGCCGGCGAAGGTGTTGCTGACCGCAGCGAGCCAAGATCCCGTCGCGCGACATGGGTCACCGTGGCGGCAAACACCGAACCGTGGCTTCGCAACGTCTCCTAGTTGTATAACAACGTCTGGGCACGCGGCAGGCAACGGACCCCGAGATGAAGCACTATGGTTCGGCCGACCGCTATGATGCCCTTGGCGCAGGGCCCGTGGATTAACTGCACGGCTGGCGATGCGACGACGGACAGGACGGCTTGGGCACGAGGGCCCGGCCCTCCTGGCGTCCGGACCTCGAGGAAGGCGGGTCGCGGGTGAGTGGCAACGGAGTGCAGTGGGACGTCAGCGGCGCGCACTCCGACCTGGACGACGCCGTCACCGGCGAGGGCGTCGCACCCTTCTTCCAGCCCATCGTGTCGTTGCCGTCGGGGACCGTCGTCGGATTCGAGGCACTGGCGCGCTGGCCGCGGCAACCGCAGCTCGGCCCTCAGGAGGTGTTCGCCTACGCCGCCGCCACCCGGCAGGTCACCGAGCTCGACAGGGTCTGCATCGACAGGGCGATCGACGCCGCCCTGCGCGGCGGCCTCAGCAAGGGTGCGTTCCTCGGGGTGAACTCCGAGCCGGCGAGCGACTACACCGGTCGCGCCGACAGCGAGATCGTCCAGCGTGGGCACGACGAGTTCGCCCTGATCTACGAGCTCACCGAACGAAACCTGCTTGGTCACCTGCCGACGCTTCTCCGCAAGGTCGCGGCGTTGCGGGCCGACGGCATCGCGATCGCGCTCGACGACGTAGGAGACAACCCGGAGTCGTTGGCACTCTTGGACATCGTCAGTCCGGAGGTCATCAAGCTGGCCAACAAGCTGATTCAGGACCCGCCGAACGCCGACACCGCCAAGACCAGCGCCGCGATCATGGCTCACCGCGAGCGGCGGGCAACCCTGATCGTCGCCGAGGGCATCGAGACCGACGAGCACGTCGAGCAGGCGCTCGCGTGGGGGGCGACCCTGGGGCAGGGATTCCTCTTCGGCAAGCCAAGCCCGCTGCCCCTGCACGCCACGACGGGAGCCTGGTCGCCGCCCACCGTCCGGCCGGGTGTCCTCACCTCCTTCGACACCCCGTTCGACGTGGTCGCCGACGACCCGTCGATGCGGACGGCGCGCAAGCCCACTCTGATGACGATCTCCCGGCACCTCGAGGAGCAGGCACGCCATCGCGAGGACACCCCGATGGTCTTGACCGCCCTTCAGGACGGAGTGCACTTCGGTCTGCCCACCCGCCGCCGCTACGAAGCCCTGGCGGCGACCAGCCCGCTGGTGGCCGTCTTCGGCACCAACATCGCCCCCAACCACCCCGTCGGAGTGCGGGTCGTCACGCTCGACGCAACCGACACGCTTGGTTCGCAGTGGGTGGTCGTCACGCTGGGCCCCCACACCGCCGCCGCGCTCGTCGCCCGGGAACGCCGTGGCCAGGTCCCGACGGCCGACGACGACCGCGAGTTCGACTTCGTCGTCACCCACGACCGCACTGTCGTCACCGCGGTGGCCTCGGCCTTGCTGAACAGGGTGCGGTAATGCGTCGCACTCGGCGACATCCTGGCCGTCCGGACGGCTGATCGCGATGGCCAACCCCGACTTCAGCACCCGTCACGACGGAGCGACCCGTCGCAACGGTCGTAGTGCCCACGGGGACGGCAACTTCGGTGACGCACCGTTTCGCCGTCTCGTCGACAAGAGTCCCGACGGCATCGTCGTGCATCAGGACGGTCGCGTCGTCTACGCCAACCTGACGGCGGTGCGTTGGGTGGGCGCCCAATACTCCGACCAGGTGCTCGGCCAGCCGTTGGTGGACTTCATCCACGCCGACTCGATCGAGTCGGTGCTCACCCGGATGGCGGCGCTGCGTCACGACGGCGACGTGACCCGCGCGTCCGAGGGAGTGCTGTTGCGCCTGGACGGGACGACGCTCGACGTCGAGACGGTCACCACGCTGACCACCTGGGAAGGTTCACCCGCCTACCACGTGACCCTGCGCGACCTGACGTTCGTCCGCACCGCACAACGCAGTCTGCGCTACCAAGCAGCCCTGGTCGACCGCGTCGACGTCGCCATCATCGCGACCACGGTCACCGGTCTGGTGACGAAGTGGAACCGAGCCGCGGAGGTCATCTACCAGCGCCCCGCCGCCAATGCGTTGGCCACCCCGATCGGCGAAGCAGTCGGCGCCACCTTCGACCCCGCGGCGGTGGTGGAGAGCGGCGGCGTGGTGCTGGCCTCGCACCACACGGCCGACGGTCAGCCGTTGATCGTCCGAATGTCGATCTCCCCCTTGGACACCGGCTACGTCCTGGCGTGCACCGACGAAACCAAGTCCCGTGGCGGAGAACGACTTCTCCGCAAGATCGTCAACTCCCTCGAGGAAGGCATCCTCGTCGTCGACGGGACGGGCAGCGTCACCTCGGTCAATCCTGCGGCCGAGCGGATCCTCGGCCAGTCGGCCGCGACGATGATCGGGGGAGACGGGCGCGCGGTGCACCGGATCCCGATGTACGACGCCAGCCGCCATCCCATCGACCCACGAGACCACCCCGTCGCGCAGACCGTCCGAACCGGGCGGCCCTTTCAGGGGTCGATCATCGGAATCGACCGTCCCGACGGGCGGCGGACCTGGCTTCGGGTGAGCTGCCGGCCGCTGGACACCGACGACCGCCACGGGACCGCGATCCTGGTGTCATTCTCCGACATCACCGCCGAGCAGGTTGCTCGCGAGCGGCTGACCTACCGAGCCACCCACGACGCCCTGACCGGCCTTCCCAATCGCGCGGCGATCCTCAACCAGATCGCCGATTCCCTTCGCGCCCACGGAGATCGCCGCCTCGGCGCGGTGCTCTTCATCGACCTCGACAACCTCAAGGCGATCAACGACTCGCTGGGCCACGACTCCGGTGACGAGCTGCTGCAGGGCGTCGGCCGCTGTCTTCGCGCGTCCGTCGGGCCGAACGACGTCGTGGGCCGGCTCGGCGGCGACGAGTTCGTCACCCTGGTCGCGGGTGACGTCAGCCCCGCCGAGCTCGCCTCGTACGTCATCCGGTTGGAGCGCAACCTCGCCGAACCGATGAAGCTCGGCGCGGCCACCGTGCGCACGCAGGGCAGCATCGGCGTCACCGTCGTGGCGCCGGACGACGAGCGCACCGCCATCGAGATCCTGCGCGACGCGGACTCGGCGATGTACGCGACCAAGGCCAAACGGCGCAGGCGCGTCTACCGCAAACCCGGCGGCAACGGCGGCCCGCCGCCCGCGACCGGGACGCGCAACGGCGACGGCAACCGCCGGTAGCGCGAGCCGTTGGCGGACAACGTGTTCTGAGACGACCGACGCGCGTCGTGGCCGCCCTGCGGGACCGGCAGTGTCGTCAATATGCCGGTCGTCTGGACGGGCCCGGGTGTACTCTCCTGGCGATCGTCGAGACCAGGCGATCCACCGACCTGGACGGGGCGCGATGACGGACTTCACGGGCAAGATCGAACTCGACATCCGCGACTCCTCGCCGGACTGGGGCCCCTACCAGGCGCCCGTGGCACCGCCCGATTCGCCCAACGTGCTGTACCTGGTGTGGGATGACACCGGCATCGCGACGTGGGACTGCTTCGGCGGACTCGTCGAGATGCCCGCCATGAGCCGGATCGCCGAACGGGGCGTGCGCCTGTCGCAGTTCCACACCACCGCCCTGTGCTCGCCGACCAGGGCCTCGCTGCTCACCGGACGCAACGCCACCACAGTCGGAATGGCGACCGTCGAGGAGTTCACCAACGGATTCCCCAACTGCAACGGCCGCATCCCCAGGGACACCGCCCTCCTCTCGGAGGTGCTCGCCGAGCGGGGATACAACACCTACTGCGTCGGCAAGTGGCACCTCACCCCACTCGAGGAATCCAATCTCGCTGCCGCCAAACGGCATTGGCCCCTCAGCCGGGGCTTCGAACGCTTCTACGGATTCATGGGCGGCGAGACCGACCAGTGGTATCCCGAGCTGGTCTACGACAACCATCCCGTGCCCCCGCCGGCCACGCCCGAGGACGGCTACCACCTCTCGAAGGATTTGGCCGACAAGACCATTGAGTTCATCCGCGACGCCAAGGTGATCGCGCCCGACAAGCCGTGGTTCAACTACCTGTGCCCCGGTGCGGGCCACGCTCCACATCACGTCTTCAAGGAGTGGGCCGACAAGTACGCCGGCCGCTTCGACATGGGATACGAGGCGTACCGCGAGATCGTCCTCGAGAATCAGAAGAAGCTCGGCATCGTGCCACCGGACACCGAACTGTCACCCGTCAACCCGTATCTCGACGTCACGGGCCCCAACGGCGAAGCCTGGCCGTACCAGGACACCGTCCGGCCGTGGGACACCCTGAACGACGAGGAGAAGCGGCTGTTCAGCCGGATGGCCGAGGTGTTCGCCGGCTTCCTGTCCTACACCGACGCGCAGATCGGCCGGATCCTCGACTACCTCGAGGAGTCGGGTCAGCTCGACGACACCATCATCGTCGTCATCTCCGACAACGGAGCCAGCGGCGAGGGCGGTCCGAACGGCTCGGTCAACGAGGTCAAGTTCTTCAACGGGTACATCGACACCGTCGAGGAGAGCCTCCGCTTCTACGACCAATTGGGCGGCCCCGAGACCTACAACCACTACCCCATCGGGTGGGCGATGGCGTTCAACACGCCGTACAAGCTGTTCAAGCGCTACGCCTCGCACGAGGGCGGCATCGCCGACACCGCAATCATCTCCTGGCCCAACGGAATCGACGCCCATGGCGAGGTGCGCGACACCTACGTCAACGTCTGCGACGTGACGCCGACGATCTACGACCTGCTCGGCATCACCCCGCCCGACGAGGTCGGCGGCATCACGCAGAAGCCGCTGGACGGCATCAGCTTCAAGGCCGCGCTCGCCGACCCGGACGCCGACACCGGCAAGACGACGCAGTTCTACACGATGCTCGGCACCCGGGGCATCTGGCACGACGGGTGGTTCGCCAACACGGTGCACGCCGCCAGCCCGTCGGGCTGGTCGCACTTCGACCAGGATCGCTGGGAGCTGTTCCACATCGAGGCCGACCGCAGTCAATGCCACGACCTTGCGGGGGAGCAGCCCGAGAAGCTCGAGGAACTCAAGGCGCTCTGGTTCGCCGAGGCGGCCAAGTACAACGGTCTCCCGCTGGCCGACCTCGGAATGATCGAAACCCTGTCGGGGTGGCGGCCATACCTGTCCGAGGGCCGACAGACCTTCACCTACTATCCCGGCACCGCCGAAGTCGGGATAGGAGCCGCGGTCGAGCTCAGGGGTCAGTCCTTCACGGTGCTGGCTGAGGTCACCGTCGAGGACGCCGACGCCGACGGGGTGTTGGTCAAGCAGGGCGCCGGTCACGGGGGTCACGTCCTGTTCGTCCAGGACGGCAAGCTCCAGTACGTCTACAACTTCATGGGGGAGGACGAACAGCGCGTCATCGCGGCCGACCGAATTCCCTTGGGCAGCCACGTCTTCGGCGTCAGCTACACCAGAACGGGCACCGTGGAGGGCGGTCATACCCCGCTCGGCGAGGTCACGCTGTTCGTCGACGAGCAGACAGTCGCCACCAGGGCGGCCGTCCGAACGCACCCGGGGATGTTCGGCCTGGCTGGCGGGGGAGTGGCCGTGGGCCGCAACCCAGGCCAAGCTGTGTCGACCGCGTATCGGGCGCCGTACCCCTTTACGGGCGGCACGATCGCCAAGGTGGTAATCGACGTATCGGGTACGCCCTACCGGGACGTGGAACGGGAACTGGCGCAGGCGTTCTCCAAGGACTGACGCCAGGCCTACCCTGAACGGCATGCTGACGGAGCTGATCGAGCTGCCGGGCGGAGCGTTTCAGATGGGGTCGACGGCGTTCTACCCCGAGGAAACCCCCGTCCACACCGCGGTCGTCGGCGCCCTGGCCGTCGAGCGGCATCCGGTCACCAACGCGCAGTTCGCCCGGTTCGTCGAGGACACCGGATACGTCACGGTCGCCGAACGCCCACTGGACCCGGAGGCCTATCCCGGGGTGGCCGAGGCCGACCTGGTTCCCGGCGCGCTGGTCTTCCGGCCGACTTCCGGCCCCGTCGACCTGCGGGACTGGCGGCAATGGTGGGATTGGGCACCGGACGCGTCCTGGCGGCACCCGGGCGGATGCGGCAGCACGGTCGACGATCGGCTCGACCACCCCGTCGTGCAGATCTCGTATCCCGACGCCGCCGCCTACGCCAGTTGGGCGGGGCGTCGCCTGCCGACGGAGTCCGAATGGGAGTACGCGGCGCGGGGCGGGGCGTGCACCACCTACGCGTGGGGTGAGCAGGCCACGGTCGACGGGGAACTGATGGCCAACACGTGGCAGGGCCGCTTTCCCTACCGCAACGACGGTGCCCGCGGCTGGGTCGGCACGTCGCCGGTGGGGGAGTTCCCCCCGAACGGTTTCGGGCTCGTGGACATGATCGGCAACGTGTGGGAGTGGACGTCGACTCGGTACACGATGCGGCACCGGCGGGCAGGAGCGGAGCGACCGGGGGATCAGCACCGGCGGGCAGGAGCGGAGCGACGGGGGGATCAGCACCGGCGGGCAGGAGCGGAGCGACCGGGGGATCAGCACCGGCGGGCAGGAGCGGAGCGACCGGGGAAGGGCTGCTGCACGCCGTCCCACGAACCCGACCCGAGCGTCAACCAAACGCTGAAGGGTGGCTCCCACCTGTGCGCCCCGGAGTACTGCCACCGCTACCGGCCCGCCGCCCGGTCGTCGCAGTCGCAGGACAGCTCCACCACGCACATCGGATTTCGCTGCGTCGTCGACCTCTGAATCACTCCGACCGCGGACGTCGCGGTCACCCTGCCCCGAGGGGTCCCGTGGGACGATTTGGTGCACGGACCTCGCGCCCCTACTATGTAGGGGTTGCCCAGGGCAGACCTCGGTGGTCGCTTTCGCAAGTGAGCGGACACCCTGCGTGCCCTTCGGTGACGAAGACCGCGCATGTCGAGCAGTTCATTGCTGTTCGTCGTGCAATCGATTCGAGGAGATCTAGTGATTCAGCAGGAATCGCGGCTCAAGATCGCCGACAACACGGGCGCCAAGGAGATCTTGTGCATTCGCGTACTCGGTGGCTCGGGTAGGCGTTACGCCGGCATCGGCGATGTCATCGTGGCGACCGTCAAGGACGCCATCCCCGGTGGCAACATCAAGAAGGGTGAGGTCGTCAAGGCCGTCATCGTGCGCACCGTCAAGGAGCGCCGGCGTGCCGACGGCAGCTACATCAAGTTCGACGAGAACGCCGCCGTCATCATCAAGCCCGACAACGATCCGCGCGGAACCCGCATCTTCGGACCGGTCGGTCGCGAGCTGCGCGAGAAGCGCTTCATGAAGATCGTCTCGCTTGCCCCGGAGGTGTTGTAAATGAAGGTGCACAAGGGTGACACCGTCCTGGTCATCTCTGGCAAGGACAAGGGCGCCAAGGGCAAGGTCCTGGTTGCCTACCCGACCCGCGAGAAGGTCCTCGTCGAGGGCGTGAACCGGATCAAGAAGCACACCGCCGTCTCTCAGAACGAGCGTGGTGCATCCTCGGGCGGCATCGTCACGCAGGAGGCGCCGATTCACGTCTCCAACGTGATGGTCGTCGACTCCGATGGCAACCCCACCCGCATCGGCTACCGCTTCGACGAAGAGACCGGCAAGAAGGTCCGCGTGTCGAAGAAGAACGGCAAGGACATCTAGAGATGACTACCGCAGAGACCAAGACGCTGCCCCGCCTCAAGCAGCGCTACCTCGACGAGATCAAGGGCTCGCTCAACGAGCAGTTCTCCTACGACAACGTCATGCAGATCCCCGGCGTGGTCAAGGTCATCGTCAACATGGGTGTCGGTGACGCCGCCCGCGACGCAAAGCTGATCAACGGCGCGGTCACCGACTTGCAGCTGATCACCGGCCAGAAGCCGGAAATCCGCAAGGCCCGCAAGTCCATCGCCCAGTTCAAGCTTCGCGAGGGGATGCCCATTGGCGCCCGCGTGACGCTGCGCGGCGACCGCATGTGGGAGTTCCTCGACCGGCTGGTCTCGATCAGCCTCCCGCGTATCCGCGACTTCCGCGGCCTGTCGCCCAAGCAGTTCGACGGCAGCGGCAACTACACCTTCGGCCTGACCGAGCAGTCGGTGTTCCACGAGATCGACGTGGACAGCATCGATCGTCCGCGCGGCATGGACATCACCGTCGTCACGTCGGCGACCAACGACGACGAAGGCCGGGCGCTGCTGCGTGCGCTGGGCTTCCCGTTCAAGGAGAACTGAGCAGATGGCAAAGAAGGCGCTGGTCAACAAGGCCAACAAGAAGCCGAAGTTCAAGGTGCGCGGTTACACGCGTTGCAACAAGTGTGGACGTCCGCACGCGGTGTTCCGCAAGTTCGGCCTGTGCCGCATCTGCCTGCGGGAGATGGCGCATGCCGGCGAATTGCCCGGTGTCCAGAAGTCCAGCTGGTAACCCCCTAACCAACAGACATAACTAGGAAAGCACGCGGTAGGCCCCCAAGGGTGTTGAACCCGGCGGGAACCGTCGCGAGGAAGGTGAGCTGGCTGTCATGACCATGACGGACCCGATCGCAGACTTCTTGACACGTCTGCGCAACGCCAATTCGGCGTACCACGACGAGGTGACCCTGCCTCACTCGAAGATCAAGGTGCACATTGCCGAGATCCTCAAGGAGCAGGGCTACATCACCGACTTCCACACCGAGGATGCTCGGGTTGGCAAGGCGCTCGTGGTGCAACTCAAGTACGGACCCAGTCGCGAACGCAGCATTGCGGGCCTGAAGCGGGTCTCCAAGCCCGGCCTGCGCGTGTACGCGAAGTCAACCAACTTGCCCCGCGTTCTCGGTGGCCTGGGCGTGGCGATCATCTCCACGTCCTCGGGTCTGCTCACCGACCGTCAGGCAGCTCGACAAGGCGTGGGCGGCGAAGTCCTCGCCTACGTCTGGTAGGGGAAGAAGACATGTCACGCATTGGAAAGCAGCCGGTCCCGGTTCCATCCGGGGTCGACGTCACGATCAACGGACGCAACGTCTCGGTCAAGGGCCCCAAGGGCACCCTGACCCTCGACGTTGCCGAGCCGATCACCGTAGACCGCGATGACGACGGTGCCATCCTGGTCACCCGCCCCGACGACGAGCGCCGCAGCCGTTCGCTGCACGGCCTCTCGCGGACGCTGGTCGCCAACCTGGTCACCGGTGTAACCGAGGGCTACACCACGAAGATGGAGATCTTCGGTGTCGGCTACCGCGTCGCACTCAAGGGCAACACCCTCGAGTTCGCACTCGGATACAGCCACCCGGTCGTCATCGAAGCCCCCGAAGGCATCACGTTCGCGGTGGAGACGCCCACCAAGTTCTCGATCACGGGCATCGACAAGCAGCAAGTCGGCCAGATTTCGGCGAACATCCGCCGCCTGCGCCGCCCGGACCCGTACAAGGGCAAGGGCGTTCGCTACGAAGGCGAGCAGATCCGCCGCAAGGTCGGAAAGACGGGTAAGTAAGCCATGGCCAACACCAAGACTGATACAGCAGCTCCCAAGCGGAAGCCGTTGGGGCAGAGCGTCTCCGAGACGCGTCGGACTTCCCGACTGCGTCGCCACGCGCGGTTGCGCAAGAAGGTCGCGGGCACTCCCGAGCGTCCCCGCCTGATGGTCAACCGGTCCTCGCGCCACATCCACGTGCAGTTGGTGGACGACCAGACCGGCACCACGCTGGCCGCCGCGTCGTCCATCGAAGCCGACGTGCGTGCGGTCGACGGCGACAAGAAGGCGCACAGCATCCGCGTCGGACAGCTGATCGCCGAGCGCGCCAAGGCAGCAGGCGTGGACACCGTGGTCTTCGACCGCGGCGGCTACACCTACGGCGGTCGCATCGCGGCTCTGGCCGACGCCGCCCGCGAGAGCGGACTGAAATTCTGATGAAGACTCGAAACGGAAGGACTGCGTGATGGCCGATCAGCCAACAGCAGGAACCGGAACCGGCGCCGGAGGAACGGGCGCCACCGGCAGCCGGCCCCCGCGGGGCGGCGGCGGTGGCGATCGCGACGGACGCGGTCGTCGTGACGACCGCGGCGGCCGTGGTGGCCGCGACGGCGGAGAGAAGAGCAACTTCCTCGAGCGCGTCGTCGCCATCAACCGCGTGTCCAAGGTCGTCAAGGGTGGCCGGCGCTTCAGCTTCACCGCGCTGGTCATCGTCGGTGACGGCAACGGCATGGTCGGTGTCGGCTACGGCAAGGCCAAGGAAGTTCCCGCCGCGATCGCCAAGGGCGTCGAAGAGGCCCGCAAGAGCTTCTTCCGCGTTCCGCTGATCGGTGGCACCATCGTCCACCCCGTCCAGGGTGAAGCGGCCGCGGGCGTGGTCATGCTGCGCCCCGCCAGCGCAGGTACCGGCGTGATCGCCGGTGGCGCGTGCCGTGCGGTGCTGGAATGCGCCGGCGTGCACGACATCCTGGCCAAGTCACTGGGCAGCGACAACGCGATCAACGTGGTGCACGCCACCGTTGCCGCGCTGAAGATGATCCAGCGCCCCGAAGAGGTCGCCGCACGTCGTGGCCTCTCGATCGAGGACGTCGCCCCGCCGAGCATGCTCAAGGCGCGACGCGAGAGCGAAGCGCTGGCCGCTGCGGCAGCGCGTGAAGGATCGGCATAGTCATGGCTGAAGTGAAGATCACCCAGGTGCGGGGCACCGTCGGTGCGCGCTGGAAGCAGAAGGAGAGCCTGCGGAGTCTCGGACTTCGCAAGATCCGTCAGACCGTCGTCCGCGAGGACAACGCTCAGACGCGTGGCCTGCTCGCCGTCGTCAACCACCTCGTCACCGTTGAGGAGGCGTAATGACCATCAAGTTGCACGACCTGCGCCCAGCGCCCGGGTCGAAGACCGCACGCACCCGCAAGGGTCGTGGTGAAGGCTCGAAGGGTAAGACCTCCGGCCGCGGTACCAAGGGCACCAAGGCCCGCAAGAACGTTCCGGTGACGTTCGAGGGTGGGCAGATGCCCATCCACATGCGGCTGCCGAAGCTCAAGGGCTTCAAGAACCGCTTCCGTACCGAGTACGAAGTGGTCAACGTCGCCGACCTCGACCGGTTGTTCCCCAAGGGTGGCACCGTTGGCGTCGACGAGCTCGTCGCCGCTGGCGCGGTTCGCAAGAATTCGCTGGTGAAGGTTCTCGGCGACGGCAAGATCTCCGTCAAGGTCGACCTGACCGCACACAAGTTCAGTGGCAGCGCGCGCGAGAAGATCAGCGCCGCAGGCGGTTCGGTCACCGAGCTGTAAGCACGTCCACGTGGGAGGGCCCCGCACGCTTCGGCGTGCGGGGCCCTCTGCGTCGGGCGGTCGTCAGTCGAGCTGCGGCAGCACCTCGGCGGCCAGCCGCTCCATCTGCTCGCGATCCTCAGCGACGCCGTCGCCCAGCGGGTTGAGCAGGATCATCTCGGCACCCGCCGCCACGACGGCCCGTAGACCCGCAGCCACCTCGGCGGGCGTGCCCGACACCGGCACGTCCTCGATGCCGCGCATGCCGCCGTACTTGCGGTGCAGGCCGGCGACGACCCGCTCGCGTGCCCGGCCGGCGTCGTCGTCGATCATCAGGTACACGCGCTTGCCGACGGTGAAGCCCGAGGCGTCCTTGCCCTGGGCGTCGAGTTCGCGACGCACCGTGGCGGCCACCGTGGTGAAGGTGTCGGTAGTGGACGAGCCCGCACCCAGGAACGAGTCGCCGAGCCGGACCGCACGGGCTAGTGCGGCAGGTGCGGTGCCGCCGAACCAGATTGGCGGATGCGGCCGCTGAACCGGCTTCGGTTCGATCGGCAGGTCGTCGACGTCGCGGAACCGCCCGTGAAACGTCACCCGCTCCGCGTCGGACCACGCCGCCTTCATCAGCTCGAGGCCCTCGGTGAAGCTGCTGATGAACGTCTTGGGCTCGATCCCGAAGGCGTCGAAGCGTCGAAAGCCGCCACCCGGAGCCACCCCGAGGTCGAGTCGGCCGTGGCTGAGCCGGTCGACGGCCGTCGCCGCCGACGCCAGCTGCAGGGGGTCGTGCAGGGAGGTGACCATCACGGCCACGCCCAACCGCATCCGGGTCGTGCACGCCGCGGCGTAGGACAACAGCTCCAACGGCGCGATCAACGGCTCGGCACCGATCGTCTGCTCCAAGGTCCACCCCGCCTCGAAGCCCAGTTCCTCGGCGCGCGCCACGTAGTCCTTGAAGCCCTCGGCGTCGAAGCCGTCCAGGTCGAGCTGGGGCAGGGAGATCGAGTACCTCATCGACTCCACGTTACGACCGTCGTCTGTGGACGGAGCTGCCGCCCGCGCGCCGTCGGTAGGCTCGTCTCCATGTTCAGCTTCCTGTCAGACGTCCCCGGCACCGACGAACTGCGTGCGATCGTCCGCAAGGTCGACACCGCGCGTCACCGCGGTGTGCCCAGCGGCTGCGTGCTGGAACTCGACCTGCAGTCGGTGCCACAGGAGACCGGCGGCTTCGACCCCCTTGCCATGATCAACGGAAACGGCAAGCCGCTGCTGCTGCGCGAGGCGGTGGCCGCCATTCACCGCGCGGCCAAGGACGACCGGGTCTCGGCGCTGATCGCGCGGGTGCAGCTGCCGGCCGCCTCGGCGGGCCCGGTGCAGGAGTTGCGTCAGGCCATCGTGGCGTTCAGCGACGTCAAGCCCTCATTGTCATGGGCCGAAACCTATCCGGGGACGATGTCCTACTACCTGGCCTCGGCGTTCCGAGAGGTGTGGATGCAGCCGTCTGGCACCGTCGGTCTGGTCGGCTTCGCGACCAATGCGCTCTTCCTGCGCGACGCCCTCGAAAAGGCAGGCATCCAAGCGCAATTCATCGCCCGCGGGGAGTACAAGTCCGCGGCCAACATGTTCACCCAGGAGAGCTACACCGACGCCCACCGCGAAGCCGACGGCCGGCTCGTCGAGAGCTTGCACGACCAGGTCCTCGCGGCGGTCGCCGAATCCCGGCACGTCGACGTCGCCGAGCTCGACGCGCTGGCCGACCGGGCACCGCTGCTGCGCGACGACGCGGTCACCGGGCGGCTCGTCGACCGCATCGGCTTCCGCGACGAGGCGTATGCCCGGATCGTGGAACTCGCTGGGGCGTCGGGTGTTTCGGCCGACGACCCGGAGGCCCCGGCACGGCTGTACCTGTCGCGCTACGCCCGCGCGGGCGGGGCGCCGTCGGTGCCCTCGCTGCCCGGCCGCACCTCCAAGCCGACCATCGCCGTCGTGACCCTGGCCGGACCCATCGTCAGCGGCCGCGGCGGCCGGACCCTGTCGCCGCTGGGAACCTCGAGCGCCGGCGGCGACACGATCGCCGCGGCGCTGCGCGAGGCGGGCGCCGACGACGACGTCGCCGCCGTCGTGCTGCGGGTCGACAGCCCGGGCGGATCGGTCACCGGCTCGGAGACCATCTGGCGCGAGGTGGTCCGGCTTCGCGACGCGGGCACGCCGATCGTGGCGTCGATGGGCGCCGTCGCCGCCTCGGGCGGCTACTACGTGTCGATGGCCGCCGACGCGATCGTCGCCAACCCGGGCACGCTGACCGGCTCGATCGGGGTGGTCACCGGCAAGCTCGTCGCCCGCGACCTCAAGGAGCGCCTGGGAATCGGCTCGGATTCGGTGCGCACCAACAACAATGCCGACGCGTGGTCGGTGAACGCACCGTTCACCGACGAGCAGCACCAGCACGTCGAGGCCGAGGCCGACCTGTTCTACACCGACTTCGTGCAGCGGGTGGCCGACGGCCGGGGCATGACCGTCGAGGAGGTGGACGCCGTGGCGCGCGGGCGGGTCTGGACCGGGGCCGACGCCCTGGCCCGGGGCCTGGTCGACGAACTCGGCGGACTCCGCGCGGCGCTCGACCGCGCCAAGGTGCTCGCCGGACTCGACGCGGACGCCGAGGTCAAGCTCGTCGCGCTCCCCGGCACGTCACTGCTCGACGCGCTTCGCCCGAAGCCGTCGTCGCAGCCAGCCGCCGCGTCGTTGCCGGATGCCTTCGGCTCGCTCGTCGGCCGCTCGGCCGCGGCCTTCCTCACCCAGGCCGAGCGCTCGCTGACCGGGGTGAACGCGTTGTGGTTGGGCGATCAGAGGTTCTGATCCGTCGGGTCAGCCCGCGAACACCGCGCTGACGTAGCGCAGGTCGCCCATCATCTTCGACAGCTCGTCGTCGGGGTAGTCGAAGCCGTCGGCCGCGTAGGCCTCCCGGTTCGGCAGCGCCGTGACCTCCCAGCCGTGGGCGCGGAGGTACTCGACGGGGTCGTGCCGTTCACCCTGGTAGACCAGGTCGGCCATCTCGATGTCGGAGCCCATCTGCTTGAGGCGCTCCCGCAGGAGTTGCGAGCGCTCGTCGGTGAAGGCGGTGAGGTCGGGCACGTGCTCGGTGGCGAGCCGGCTACCCGGCGCAGACAGCGCGGTGATGTTGTCGAACAACGCGTCCTGCGCCTCCGGCGGCAGGTAGATCAACAGACCCTCCGCGCTCCAGGACGTTGGCCGTGTCGAATCGAAACCATTGTCCCGCAACGCCTTCGGCCAGTCCTCGCGTAGGTCGACCGCCACCGTGCGACGGGTGGCCGTCGGTTCGGCGCCGATTCCGCTCAGCGTCGTCGTCTTGAACTCGACCACCTCGGGCTGGTCCACCTCGTAGACCACCGTGCCGTCCGGCCACGGCAGTCGGTACCCACGGGCGTCGAGACCGGCGGCGAGGATCACGGCCTGGCGCACGCCGGCGGCGGCGCCGTCCAGGAACATCTGGTCGAAGAATCTGGTGCGCACCGCCATGCCCTCCGCCGCTCGACGCGGCGTGAACGCCGGGTCGACGGCGGTGAAGTCGACGTCGCCGTCGAGCATCCGGGTGAACAGGTCGACGCCGACCGCCCGCACCAACGGTTCGGCGTAGGGATCGTCGATCAACTTCTCGCGGTGGCCCAGCGCGCGCTGCGCGGCCACCATCGTCGCGGTCGCTCCCACACTGGAGGCCAGATCCCAGCTGTCGCCGCTTGTTCTCGCCATGGTGTCTCCCTAGTTCAACGTCGACGTGAGGTAACCGGAGCCGCCACCGAACGAGGCGAGCTCGTCGTCGGGGAGTTGGAAACCGTTGGCGGCGTAGGCGTCTGCGGTCGACAGGATGACGTTGGACCATCCGTGTGTCGCGAGATAGTCCGCGGCACTGTTGCGCTCACCGGTGTAGAACAGCTCGGCGAGGTTGATCTCGGACCCGAGCCGCTTGGTCCGCTCGGTGAGCTTCTCGGCCCAGTCGGCGGGAATCGCGGCCAGGTCCATGTGCTCGGTCGCAATCCGGCTGCCCGGTGCCGAGAGCGCCGTGATGTCGTCGAACAACCGGTCCTGCGCTTCCGGCGGCAAGTACACCAACAGGCCCTCGGCGCTCCACGCCGTCGGGGCGGTGGGGTCGAAACCGGCCTGCCGTAGCGCACTGGCCCAGTCGTTGCGAAGGTCGATCGCCACGGTGCGGCGTTCCGCGGTGGGTTCGGCGCCGAGTCCGGCCAGCGTGCGCGTCTTGAATTCGACGACCTCCGGTTGGTCGATCTCGTACACGACGGTCCCGGCGGGCCATGCCAGGCGGTAGGCCCGGGTGTCGAGGCCGGACGCGAGGATGACGGCCTGGCGGATGCCCGCCGAGGTGGCCGCGGTGAAGAAGTCGTCGAAGTAACGGGTGCGGACGGCCATCTGCTCGTTCATCGCCCGCCGGTTCAGCAGGGGATCGTCGTCGTCGCCGAGCGGTTCCCCGTCGACGACCTTGACGAACGTCTCCATGCCGACGGCGCGCACGAGCGGTTCTGCCCACGGATCGTCGAGGAGGGCGTCGGGGCCTTGGGACGCCGTCGCGCGGGTGGCGGCGACCGCGGTGGCGGTGGCGCCCACGCTGGAGGCGAGGTCCCAGCTGTCGTCGGCGGTGCGTGTCATGAATCTTCTCCTTCGAGGGTGGCGATGACCGACAGGGAATTGCGCAAGGCCACGAGGGCCTCGGAGTCGGGGAACTGGCGGCCGTAGTCGGCGAACACGTCGGGGCGGGGGCGGGCCGAGACCCGCCAGCCCTTCGCGGTCAGATAGTCGACGACGGGCGTGCGTTCGCCGCCGTAGGCAAGGTCGGCGATGTTCACGTCGAAGCCGTGAGCGCGCCACTGCTCGGCCAGCGCGCCGGCGCGGCCGCCGAGCGCCGCGCCCCCGTCCGGGTGGTACTCGGTCGCGAGGCGACTGCCGGGCGCCGACACCGCGGTGATGTCGTCGAACAAGCGGTCCTGCGCCTCCGGCGGGAGGTAGACGAGTAGCCCCTCGGCGCTCCACGCCGTCGGCGCCGTCGCGTCGAACCCCTCGGCGGCGAGTGCCGCCGGCCAGTCGTCGCGCAGGTCGACCGCGACGGCGCGCCGTTCGGCGGTGGGTGTGGCACCGAGGTCGGCCATCGCCGCGGACTTCGCGCCCAGCACTGCGGGCTGGTCGATCTCGAAGACCGTCGTGCCCGACGGCCAGGGCAGTCGGTACGCCCGGGAATCGAGGCCCGACGCCAGGATCACCGCCTGGCGGACCCCGGCCTCGGTCGCAGACAAGAAGAAGTCGTCGAAGAAGCGGGTCCGGACGGCCATCACCTCGGCCAGCAACGCTCCGGCTCCGGCTCCCTCGGCGTCCAGCGGGAGGGTGCCGTCGACCAGCTTGACGAAGAAGTCGACGCCGACCGCGCGGACCAGGGGAGCGGCGTAGGGGTCGTCGATGAGCGGATCGGGTTCGCGGGAGGCCAGTGCGCGGGCGGCGGCGACCATGGTGGCCGTCGCCCCGACGCTGGAGGCGAGGTCCCACTCGTCGCCGTCGAAACGCTTGGATTCGGTGTCGGTCATCGGTGCTCCAACTATTAGTTAGCTGATGTAATGAGCCGGTGCCGACTGTACGCTTCGAAGCTGACACGCCAACCGGGCCGCGGCCACGTCGATCGGATGAGGGTCCGACCGGCGTCAACTGTTACCCTCGTAGACTGTTCCAACGCGCGATTGCGCTGGCTGCAGGCATGCCTGCGCACCGGCTGACGGATCGCTCGGGACTTACCCATAACGCGCTGGTTGGACCAGCCCCATCGGCACGCCGCGACTCGATCCGGCTGCGCAGGAGGAAGAGTGCTTTCGGCTTTCATCTCGTCACTGCGGACGGCCGACCTCCGACGGAAGATTCTCTTCACCCTCGGCATCGTCATCCTCTACCGGGTCGGTGCCACGCTGCCGTCTCCCGGCGTCAACTACCCCAACGTCCAGCAGTGCATCCAGCAGGTCCAGGGCGGTGACTCGGCGCAGATCTACTCGCTGATCAACCTGTTCTCGGGCGGCGCGCTGCTCCAGCTGTCGGTCTTCGCGGTGGGCGTCATGCCCTACATCACCGCCAGCATCATCGTGCAGCTGCTGACCGTGGTCATCCCGCGGTTCGAACAGCTGCGCAAGGAAGGCCAATCCGGCCAGGCCAAGATGACGCAGTACACCCGCTACCTCGCGGTGGCCCTGGCATTGCTGCAGGGCACCTCGATCGTGGCGCTGGCCGCCAATGGCGGGCTGCTGCAGGGCTGCACCCTCGACATCATCTCCAACTCGTCGATCTTCACCCTCGTGGTCATCGTGCTGGTGCTGACCGCAGGCGCCTCGCTGGTCATGTGGATGGGCGAGCTGGTCACCGAGCGCGGCATCGGCAACGGCATGTCGCTGCTGATCTTCGCCGGCATTGCGGCCCGCATCCCCGGCGAGGGCAAGATGATCCTCGACGGCCGCGGACCGACCGTCTTCACCATGGTCTGCATCGCCGCCCTGATCATCATCGTGGGCGTCGTGTTCGTCGAGCAGGGCCAGCGACGCATCCCCGTCCAGTACGCCAAGCGCATGGTCGGGCGGCGCATGTACGGCGGCACGTCGACCTACCTGCCGTTGAAGGTCAACCAGGCCGGCGTCATCCCCGTCATCTTCGCGTCGTCGCTGATCTACATCCCGAACCTGATCACCCAGTTGATCCGTAGTGGCAAGTCCAGCCCGGGAACGGGGTGGTGGGACAAGTTCGTCGCGGACTACCTGACCAACCCCGCGAGCCCGGTGTACATCGCGATCTACTTCGGCCTGATCGTGTTCTTCACGTACTTCTACGTGTCGATCACGTTCAACCCCGACGAACGTGCCGACGAGATGAAGAAGTTCGGCGGCTTCATTCCCGGCATCCGACCTGGCAAGCCGACGGCGGATTACCTGCGATACGTTCTGAGCCGAATTACCCTGCCCGGCTCGATCTATCTCGGTGTGATCGCCGTTCTGCCCAACTTGTTCTTGGAGATCGGCAACACCGGAAGCGTGCAGAACCTGCCCTTCGGCGGCACCGCGGTTCTGATCATGATCGGTGTCGGACTGGACACCGTCAAACAGATCGAGAGCCAGCTGATGCAGCGCAACTACGAAGGGTTCCTCAAGTGAGAATCGTGTTGCTTGGACCGCCCGGCGCAGGCAAGGGGACGCAGGCCGAGAAGCTCGTCGAGAAGCTGGGGATTCCGCAGGTCTCCACCGGCGACCTCTTCAGGCACAACATCAGCACCGGCACCGAACTCGGCGTCGAGGCCAAGAAGTACCTCGACGCCGGCGACCTGGTGCCCGCCACTCTCACCAACGCACTCGTCGACGACCGGCTCGACGACGAGGACGTGGCCGACGGCTTCATCCTCGACGGCTTCCCGCGGTCGGTCGAGCAGGCCGAGGCCCTGCGCGAGATGCTGGCCAAGCGCAACCTGCAGCTCGACGCGGTCCTGGAGTTCCGGGTCTCCGAGGACGAGCTGCTCAAGCGGCTGAAGAGCCGGGGACGCGCCGACGACACCGAAGAGGTCATCCTCAACCGGATGAACGTCTACCGGGCCGAGACGGCACCACTGCTGGACTACTACTCCGACGAACTCAAGACCGTCGACGCCGTCGGCGATCCCGACGAGGTGTTCGCCCGCGCGCTGCGCGCACTCGGCAAGTAGTCCGATGATCGGACTGTCCAGCCTGCGCGGCCGCAAGGTCGTCCCGCAGCGAACCGCGGGTGAACTCGACGCGATGGCCGCGGCCGGAGCCCTCGTCGCCGCCGCGCTACGCGCGGTCCGGCAGGCGGCCCAACCGGGTGTCTCCACCCTCGAGCTCGACCAGATTGCCGAGTCGGTCATCCGCGACGGCCGTGGTGTCCCGTCGTTCCTCGGCTACCACGGCTTTCCCGGCAGTATCTGCTCGTCGGTCAACGACCGCGTGGTCCACGGCATCCCGTCGGCCGACGAGGTTCTGGCCGCCGGCGACCTGGTGTCCATCGACTGCGGTGCCATCCTCGACGACTGGCACGGCGACTCGGCGGTGACCTTCGGCGTCGGCCCGCTCATCCCCGCCGACGAGGCCCTGTCGGAGGCCACCCGTTCGGCCATGGAGGCCGGCATCGCCGCCATGGTGCCCGGCAACCGCCTCACAGACGTCAGCCACGCCATCGAGGTGGGGACGCACGCCGCCGAGGCTCGCCACGACCGCAAGTACGGCATCGTCGAGGGCTACGGCGGACACGCCATCGGCAGAAGCATGCACATGGACCCGTTCCTGCCCAACGAGGGATCACCGGGCCGCGGGCCGCACCTCGCCGCCGGCTCCGTCCTGGCCATCGAACCGATGCTGACCCTCGGCACCACGAAGACCATCGTGCTGGAAGACGAGTGGACCGTGATCACCGCCGACGGCACCCGGGCCGCACACTGGGAACACACCGTTGCCGCCACCGACGACGGGCCCCGCATCCTCACACTCTGAGGTGAACCGGTCGGACGCCCACTGCGTATAAGTAGTGGAGGTGCTCGTGGACGATCCGGAGGCAGCGATGATGCGCGTGCTCTACGCCGAGCACGCCGCCGCGCTGTGGCGGTACGCGTTGCGCCTCACCGGCGACCAGGCGCGCGCGGAGGACGTCGTCCAGGAGACGTTGCTGCGGGCGTGGCGGCATCCCGAGGTCACCGACGACGTCGAACGCTCGGCGCGAGCGTGGCTGTTCACCGTCGCCCGCAACCTCATCATCGACGAGAGACGCAGCGCGAGGTTTCGCCACGAATCCGGCACCGCCGACGTGGAGGCGGTCGCCGACTATGCCGGTCCCGACGAGGTCGACACGGCGTTGGACAAGCTGCTTCTCGGCACGGCGCTCAGCCAACTCTCCGAGGACCACCGAGCGGTGATCCTCCGCGCGTACTACCAGGGGTGGAGCGTGGCGCAAACCGCCGCGGACCTGAACATCGCCGAGGGCACGGTCAAGTCCCGGCTGCACTACGCAATGCGGGCGCTGCGGCTCAACTTGCAGGAAATGGGGGTGACGCGATGACCTATTCCAACGGCGGCCATGGTCTCGACGTGGTCGACGGCGACGGTTACGCGACGTGGGACGCGGCGTACGTCCTCGGTGCGCTCTCGAGTGCCGAGCGCCGCGAGTTCGAAGCGCACCTCCAGACGTGCGACCGGTGCCGCGCGGCCGTCGCCGAGCTCAGTGGCATGCCGGCACTTCTTGGCCTGCTCAGTGAGGACGACGTCCGAGGTCTGGACGGCGAGCACCCCGAACCGCCGCCGCTGCGCGACGAGGTGCTGGCGTCGGTCCTGGACAAGGTGCGGTGGCGCCGGCGCCGGTCGCGATGGCTGACGACGACGTCGGTGGCCGTGGCGGCCGCCCTGCTCGCCGTCGGGCTCGTGGTCGCCGTCCGGCCCGAGTTGATGGGCTTGCGCAACGGCGAGACGGAGCAACCCGTGGCGCAGCTGGAGATGAACAAGTTGGCGCCGACTCCGTTCAGCGCGACCGTCGCGCTGAGCAGCTTCGCCTGGGGCACCCGCATCGACATGGCCTGCACCTACGGCCAATGGTCCGGCGGATCGGACGGTCCGCCGAGCAACCTCGGCATGGTGGTGGTCGGCCGCGACGGCAGCCGCACCCAGGTGGCCACCTGGCTCGGACTGCCCGGCGCCACCGCGCTGCCCAGTGGCAACACCCCGATGCCCAAGGATCGGATCGCGTCGGTGCAGTTGGTCTCCGCCGACACCGGGCAGGTGTTGCTCGAACGCCCGACGTGAGCGGTTCCGCCCGCCGGTGCGGTATGAAGGGGCGTGTCCTCTCAGCCGACGGAGCGTGATCCCATTGCGCTCGCCCGCACCAACTGGGAACGCGCCGGCTGGGGTGCGGTCGCCGACGGCATGGTCGCCGTCACGTCGGTGATGCGGGCCCACCAGATTCTGCTGGCCCGCGTCGAGGCGGCGCTGCGCCCGTACGACCTGAGCTTCTCGCGCTACGAACTCCTGCGACTCTTGGCGTTCAGCAGCAGCGGGGCACTGCCCATCACCAAGGCCTCCGACCGGCTGCAGGTCCACGTCACCAGCGTCACGCACGCCATCCGCCGGTTGGAGGGGGACGGTCTGGTGGAGCGGACGCCACACCCGACCGACGGCCGCACCACACTGGTCAGGCTCACCGAGCTGGGCCGCTCGACGGTGGAGGACGCGACGGCCACCCTCAACGACGAGGTGTTCGCCGACATCGGGATCTCCGCCGACGAGTCGGCCGCACTGGCCTCGGCCATCGAGACGCTGCGCCGCCAGGCCGGGGACTTCTGACTCACTGCGCCCGAATGGCGTTGTCCGGCAGGGCAAGCCAGTCGCGGAAGGACAAGAGTCCGGGATTTAGCGCCCGGACCGCGGACAGGTCGCGGTCGCCGACGAAGCGGGCCGAGTTCTGGGCGTAGTACTGGAACATGTTGCCCATCTCGACCGCGCCGGGGAAACCCTGAGCGCGGAATTCGTCCCAGCCGAGCGGCCGATAGAGAACGTCCTCGCCAAGGGCGTCGCCCAGGGCCGCCGCATACTGCTCGCCGGTGAGGTGATCGCCGGCGATGGACACCGTCGCGCCGACGAGCTCCGTGCCGCGCCGGAAGACGCCAAGCGCCGTCCGGCCGATGTCGCCCACGGCGATGCCCGACATCAACTGATCGGCCATCGGGAGGGTCAGCACCAGCTTGCCGTCGTCGCCGCGCGACGGGGCGAGGCCCCCGGCGAAGCCCTCGAAGAAGAACGTGGTCCGCAGGAACGTGGTGGGGACGTCGTACTCGCGGAACACCGCGTCGGCCTCGCCCTTGGCGTCGAAGTGGGGCACCTTGTAGGCCCCGTCGACGTCCGGCACGCCGTGGTCGGTCCCGAAGAACTCCCGGGTGTCCTCGAGCGTCGACCAGATCACGTGGCCGACGCCCGCCTGCTTGGCGGCCAACGCGGCGATGTCGGCCTGGGCGAGTTCCATCGCGGCGCGGGTCCGGCTGGCCTCCTCCTCGGGGGTGCGCTCGGCCCAGTAGTTGGTGACCACGAAGGCGCTGTCGGCACCCTCGAAGGCGCGTCGCATGCTCGGCCCGTCGGCGAGGTCGGCCTCCACCACCTCGGCTCCCGCGTCGGCCAGCTCGCGGGCCTTCTCGGAGCGGGCGCTGCGGGTCAGGGCCCGCACCCGGAACTCGTGATGCGGGTCCTCGAGGATGGCCCGCACCAGGCCGCCACCCTGTGATCCCGTGGCCCCGACCACCGCGATCAGCTTCTCGTTCGTCATGACGTCTCCCATCTCGATTCGGGTTGATGTGTCAACCCAACTACGACGATAGTCCATTGGGTTGATATGTCAACCCGATGGACTAAGGTGGCGGCATGACGGATGCGGGTGGGCTCGACGACGACGAGCTGTCGGCGTGGCGGAGCTTCGTGGACATGCAGCACCACCTGGAGCGACACCTGGTCAAGCACCTGCAACGGGACTTCGGGCTCTCGGACTCCGACTTCGAGATCCTCGTCAACCTCTCCGAGGCCCCCGGTGGTCGGCTGCGCGCGTTCGAACTCGGCCGTGCGACACAGTGGGAGAAGAGCCGGATGTCGCACCATCTGAGCCGGATGGAGAAGCGGGGGCTGGTCCGGCGCGAGGCCTCCGACGCCCGCTACCCGGACGTCGTGCTGACCGACGCCGGCCGCTCGGCCATCGCCGCGTCGGCCCCGGCGAACGCCGCCCGGGTGCGCGAACTCTTCGTCGAGGTCGTCGGACCCGAGCGGCTGGCAGTCCTCAAGGCGGCCTCCGACGACGTGCTCGCCGCGCTCGGGGAACACCTCGACGACTGCGAGGGCAGCTAGAGCAGCTCCACTCCCTCGCGCGCGGGAGAAGGTGGCAGCGGGATCGTCGCCGTCACCGCCGTCCCCACCCCGGGGCGGGACCGGATGTTGAGCCTGCCGCCGACGATCTCGGCACGCTCGGCCATCGACAGCAGCCCGTAGCCGCCCATCTCGTCACCGCCCAGCGGGTTCTCGAGGGTGTCGAAACCACGGCCGTCGTCCACGATCTCCAGCCGGGCGGTGTGCTCGCCCACCGAGAACGTGAGGCTGGCGTGGGTGGCCTGAGCGTGCTTGACCACGTTCTGCAGGCACTCCTGGGCGATGCGGTAGATCGCGATCTCGACGTGGTCGGGCAGCCGGGTGTCGGCCAGGTCGACGCCGATCTCCACCTGCGGGATGGACCTGGCGAGGCTGGCGAGGCCGCCGGCGAGGCCCAGGTCGTCGAGCACCGGCGGGCGCAGACCACCGATCGCCGCCCGCGCCTCCTGCAGCGTGAGGTCGACCAACTCCCGGGCCTTGCCCAGCTGCTCGGCGGCCGCGTCGGCGTCGACCCCGACGGCCCTGGTCGCGGCGTCCAGCCGGTAGGACAGCGTGACCAGCCGCTGCGAGATGCCGTCGTGGATGTCGCCGGCGAGCCGACGGCGCTCCATCTCCTGCGCCTCGATGACCTGCTCGACGAAGTTCTCGTGCGCGCGCTCGCGGGCCACCAGCCGGCGGTGCAGCCGGGCCTGATGCATCGCACCGGCGATCAGCCGGCCGATCACCAACAGCAGCTCCACGTCGCGGGCGGTGAAGTCGCGACGGGCCACGGTGTGCACGTTCAGCACGCCGACCAAGCCGCCGGGATCGGTCTCCATCGGCACCGACACCATCGAGGTGAAGTCCGAGCCGCGCAGTGACTCGAAGGGCAGATAACGCGGGTCGGACTCCTTGTCATGAACGATCACCACGGGTTCTCGGTGGCTGGCCACCCACCCCGACACGCCCCGCCCCAGTGGCAGCCGGATCTTGCCGACCTCGGAGTCGAACGGCGGCGTCGCGCCCGTGAGGGTCAGGGACCTCTCGGCGTCGTCGAGCACGTGCACGAAGCACACGTCGGTACCCGTCGCGGCGGTGATCATGCGGGCGGCGGCCTCGGCCAGCGGCTCCACGCCGGGGCCGCTCGAGGCGGCCTGAATGAGTTCGCGGAGCAGGGCCAGCTCGCGGTCGGCGTCGACCAGGTCCCGGACGGCGTTGGCCCCACGCCGCGCCGAGGACCGCCCGGGTCTCACCGGTAGATCCCCTCGCGCAGTGCCGTGGCCACGGCGCCGGTGCGGTCGGCGACGTCGAGCTTGCGATAGATGGCGCGCAGGTGGGTCTTGACCGTCTCCTCGCCGATCACCAGCTTGGTCGCGATGCCACGGTTGGACAACCCGTTGACGACGTAGGACAGGATCTCGCTCTCGCGCTGGGTGAGCCCCTGGCGGGCGCCGGGCCAGAACTCGTCACGTTGCAGCCGGGCGGCGGTGTCGACGGCCCGCGCCGCCATGCCGGGATCGATCGCGGTCTCACCCGCGTGCGCGAACTCGAGCTGGCGCACCAGCTCGTCGCTGCTGATGCTCTTCAACAGGTATCCCGACGCCCCGACCCGCAGCGCCTGGAAGAGGTACTGCTCGTCGTCGTAGACCGACAGCATCACGACCCTGCGGTGTGGTTCCCGCTCCCGCAGGGCGGCGCACAGGTCCAGCCCGCTCGACCCCTGCATGCGCACGTCGCACAGGACGATGTCGGGATCCAGCTCGGCCACCACGTTCATCGCCCGTTCGGCGCCGACGGCCTGGCCGACGACCTCGACGCGGTCGGCGAACGCGGTCAGCATCGCCTTGAGTCCTTCGATCACCATCTCGTGGTCGTCGACCAGGACGAGCCGCACCGGAGGATGGGCGGTGGTCGGCATGGCCCGAGCATAGGACCGGTCTCCCGGCCGGCAGCCCAAGTTGACCCGTTCAATCCCCCGGATGGGGGAGGCGCCTGGCATGTGACGTGGACCACTGTGTGAGCCATGACGATCACACCGGACAAAGCGTGGCGGGCAGGCCGGTTCTGGTGGGACTCGTCGCGCCCCAGCCCGGCGGACTCGCACCCGCTGAGCGCGGTGGTCTTCGACCTCGACGCCCTCGGCGACGTCGAGTGCGGGGGGCACCGGCTGGCGTTCAACGCCGCCTTCGCCGCGCACGGGCTCGGCCTGACCTGGTCGGCAACGCGGTACCGCAAGCTGCTGGCGCTGCCCGACGAGCGGCAGCGGGTCGCGGCGGAACTCCGCGCGAGGGGCGTCTGTACCGAGTGCGACGTCCTGCTCAAGGTTCTCGTCGAGCAGATCTGCGCGACCAAGTCCCGGCTGCTCGACGCGGTGATGCTCGGCGCCGACCTGGACGCCAGGGCCGGTCTGGTCGACCTGGTCACCGACGCGTTCACCGCGGGGGTGGCCGTCGGCGTCGTCAGCACCGGTCGCCGTCAATGGGTCGAACCGCTGGTGCGGCAATTGGTCGGCGACGGCCTGATCCAGACGGTCGTCACCGCCGACGATCTCCCCCCGACCGCCCCGCTCGGTGCCGGCTTCCGGATGGCGCTGGCCGAGATGGGTGCGCCGGCACACGATTCACTGGCGTTCACCGGCTCCGGCGACGGGGTACGCGGCGCGGCCGCTGCCGGCATGCCCGCGGTGCTGGTCGACCCCGAGGTGGCCGGTGCCCGCGCCGACTACGACGGTCTGCGCGTCGCCGACTGCCGGCGGCTGCACGCCGAGCCGTGGGTGCGGGGGAGCCGGTCAGCTGCCGCGTAGCAGCTCGATGACGGCGCTGAAGTCCTTGTCGGCGTGGTCGGTCGCGAACTCGGCGTAGATCTCCGCGGCGTGGGTGCCCAGCGGTGCCGCCGAGCCGGTCGAGTTCACGGCCGCCATCGCCAGTCCGAGGTCCTTGTTCATCAGCGCGGTCGCGAAGCCCGGCCTGAAGTCGTTGTTGGCCGGCGACGTCGGAACCGGCCCTGGCACCGGGCAATTGGTGTGCACCGACCAGCAGTTGCCCGTCGCCCCGGTGATGACGTCGAAGAGCGACTGGGCCGAGAGGCCGAGCTTCTCCGCCAGGACGAACGCCTCGCCGACGGCGATCTGCTGCACGGCGAGGACCATGTTGTTGCACACCTTGGCGGCCTGACCGTTGCCGGAGCCGCCACAGTGAATGATCTTGCCCGCCATGGGTTCCAGCACCGGCCTGGCACGCTCGACGGCGGCGTCGGTGCCGCCGACCATGAACGCCAGCGTGCCGGCCGTCGCGCCCTTGACGCCACCGGAGACCGGTGCGTCGACCTGGGCGTGGCCGTGTTCTTCTGCCTGGGAGTTGACGGCCCGGGCGTCGTCGACGGAGATGGTCGAGGTGTCGACGAACAGCGTGCCCGGCTTGGCGGCGGGCAGCACCTCCGCGTAGCACGCCTTGACGATGGCACCGTTCGGCAGCGAGGTGATCACCACCTCGGCTTCACTGGCGGCCTCGGCTCCGCTGTCGAACACGCTGATGCCCTTGGCTTCTGCCGCGTGCTTCAACGACGCGACGAGATCGAAACCGCGCACCGTGTGGTTGGCGGCGGCCAGGTTGGCGGCCATCGGGCCACCCATGTTGCCCAGCCCCAAGAACGCGATCGTCGCCATCTAGACCTCCTGAATTAAGACGCGCGGCGTCGGGCTGATTCCGACCGCCCGATCACCACCCGCATGATCTCGTTGGTTCCCTCGAGTATCCGGTGCACCCGCAGATCGCGGACGATCTTCTCGATGCCGTACTCGTGGAGGTATCCGTAGCCGCCGTGCAACTGCAGCGCCTGGTCGGCCACCTCGAAGCAGGTGTCGGTGACGTACAACTTGGCCATCGCGCACAACTCGACCTTGTCGGGATGGCCGGTGTCGAGCGCGGTCGCCGCCCGCCACAACAGGTTCCGTGACGTCTCCAGCTTGGTGGCCATGTCGGCGAGGGTGAATCGAATGGTCGGCTCGTCGAGCAGGGTGATGCCGAACGCCTCGCGACTGGCCAGGTACGACACCGCCTTGTCGTAGGCCGCCTGCGCACCACCGAGCGAGCACGCGGCGATGTTGATCCGGCCGCCGTTGAGCCCGTTCATCGCGATGCCGAAGCCGGTGCCCTCGCCGTCGGCGCCGCCCAGCATCGCCTCGGCGGGCACCCGGACGCCGTCGAACACCACCTGCGCGGTGGGCTGGGCGTTCCAGCCCATCTTGACCTCTTCGGCGCCGAAGCCGACGCCGGGCGTGTCCTTGTCGACGACGAAGGCCGAGATGCCGCGCGGTCCGCTACCGCCGGTGCGTGCCATCACGACGTAGACGTCGGACACGCCGGCTCCGGAGATGAACTGCTTCACCCCGTCGATCACGTAGTGCTCGCCATCCCGAATTGCCTTGGTGCGCAACGCTGCCGCGTCCGAGCCGGCGCCCGGTTCGGTGAGGCAGTAGCTGGCGACCAGCTCCATCGACGCGAGCCGCGGCACCAGGGCCTTGCGTTGTTCGGCCGTGCCGTAGGTGTCGACCATCCAGGTGCACATGTTGTGAATGGACAGGAATGCCGAGATCGTCGGGCAGCCGGTGGCCATCTGCTCGAAGATCCGTACGCCGTCGAGGCGGCGCAGACCACTGCCGCCCGCGTCCTCCGAGCAGTAGATCGCCGCCATGCCCAACTCGGCGGCGGCCCGCAGGACGTCGACCGGGAAGTGCTTGGTGGCGTCCCAGTCGACGGCGTACGGCGTGATTCGCTTCTCGGTGAACTCCGCCGCCGTCTCGGCGATGACGCGTTCGTCGGGGTCGAGGCCGAAGTAGTCCATGAACCGGCGCTACTTCATGGTGGGGATGGAGAATTCGGCGCCATCCTTGATGCCGGAGGGCCAACGCTGGGTGACCGTCTTGACCTTGGTGTAGAAGATGATCGACGCCGGGCCGTGCTGGTTGAGGTCACCGAAACCGGACCGCTTCCACCCGCCAAAGGTGTGGTAGGCCACTGGAACTGGGATCGGGACGTTGACCCCGACCATGCCGACCTGCACGCGCGAGACGAAGTCGCGGGCGGTGTCCCCGTCGCGCGTGAAGATCGCCACCCCGTTGCCGTACTCGTGCTCCGACGGCAGGGCCAGCGCCTCCTCGTAGGTGTCGGCGCGCACGATGCAGAGCACCGGCCCGAAGATCTCGTCGGTGTAGATCGACATGTCGGGCGTGACGTGGTCGAACAGCGTCGGCCCGATGAAGTAGCCGCCCTCCAGGCTGGCGTCACCGAAGGTGAGGTCGTCGCTGGCGCGCTCACGACCGTCGACGACGATCTCGGCGCCGGCCTCGACGCCCTGGCCGATGTAGTCCTTCACCCGGGCCAGCGCCGCGGAGGTGACCAGCGGGCCGTAGTCGGCCTTGGGGTCCAGGCTGTGGCCGACGCGCAGCTGGTTGACGCGCTCGACGAGCCTGGCGCGCAGGCGATTTGCGGTGTCTTCGCCCACCGGCACCGCGACGCTGATCGCCATGCATCGCTCGCCGGCGCTTCCGTAACCCGCCCCGATCAGGGCGTCGACGGCCTGGTCGAGGTCGGCGTCGGGCATCACGATCATGTGGTTCTTGGCGCCGCCGAAGCACTGCGCGCGCTTGCCGTTGGCCGCGGCCGTCGAGTAGATGTACTGCGCGATGTCGGAGCTGCCGACGAAGCCGACGGCGTGGATGTCGGGGTGGTTGAGGATGGCGTCGACGGCCTCCTTGTCGCCGTGCACCACCTGGAAGACGCCCTTGGGCAGCCCGGCCTCGAGGAACAGCTCGGCCAGCCGGACGGGCACCGAGGGGTCGCGCTCGCTGGGCTTGAGGATGAAGGCGTTGCCGCACGCGAGCGCCGGGCCCGCCTTCCACAGCGGGATCATCGCGGGGAAGTTGAACGGGGTGATGCCGGCGACGACGCCGAGCGGTTGGCGCAGCGAGTAGACGTCGATGCCGCCGCCGGCGCCCTCGGTGTACTCGCCCTTCAGCAGGTGCGGAATCCCGATCGCGAACTCAATGACCTCGACGCCGCGCTGGATGTCGCCGAGGGAGTCGGCGACGGTCTTGCCGTGTTCGGAGGAGAGCAGTTCGGCGAGCTCGTTGGCGTTGGCGTTCACCAGCTCGACGAACTTCATCATGACGCGGGCGCGGCGCTGCGGGTTCCACGCCGCCCACTCCCGCTGGGCCGCCACGGCGATCTCGACGGCGGAGTCGACCTCGGCGGTGGACGCCATCGGCACCTGGGCCTGGACCTCGCCGGTGCTGGGGTTGAGGACGTCGGCGGTACGGCCGGACTGGCCCTCGACCCGGCGGCCGTCGATGAAGTGCGGAATCTGTGTGGTCATGACGACTGCCCTTCGACGGTATTCGATTACTAGGACATCCTAGTAAAAATTCAGCGCACCGTGCAAGGGGTTCGACCCGCTGTGAAGGTGCTGGGAGTCCGAACCACGCCGGCCCCCACCACCACGACCTCTGCTTCGCTGAGACGAGTCGGGTTGTAACCCGTGCCCCTATTCCTTGTCGGACGGCCAACTCGGACGAAGACAGGCGACACGTGACGGCACGACGCGATCCCGCGCACCCACGCCCCCTCCTGGTGGTGTCGGGCGGTCGCTACCCGGACTGGGAGGCGGTCTATCAGGACAACGCGACGTGGGTCTACCGCACCATCTACGCCAGGGTCGGCAACCGGGCCGACGCCGAGGACCTGACCGCCGAGGTGTTCCTCGCGGCGCTGAGGCCGTTGCGGCTGACGGCGAGTGTCGCCGAGGTGCGGGCGTATCTGCGCGCCACCGCGCGCACGGTGCTGGCGGCGCACTGGCGGCAGACCATGGGTCGCGAGATCACCGAGATCGAGGACGTCGCCGCGCCACCCGAGAGTGAGGAGGCGATCAGCACCGCGCCCGGCCGTGTCGCGGCCGTGCTGGGCTGCCTGCCCGACAACTACCGCCGCATACTGGAATTGCGCTTCCTGCAGAACCGGACGATCAAGGAGTCGGCCACGGAGATGGGCGTCAGCGTCGCAAACGCCAAGGTGTTGCAACACCGGGCGCTTCGGCTCGCCGGACAGGTCAACGAGAAGGGCGGCTCATGAACGCGAAGGGGTTGAACAGGTACGTCGACGACCTCCTGCGCGGCCGCAGGCCCAAGGGCTTCACCCCGGACGACTTCGAGGCCGCACAGATGCGCACTGCCATCGAGCTCACGGCCACCCGGGAGCACGCCGACGAGCCCAGTCCCGGCTTCCTCGACGATCTGCACGCCAGGCTCGCCGAGCAGATGGACGACGAGCCCGCCGCCACGCAAGCTCCGCCGACGTGGTTGGCGGCCAACCGCCGTCAGGTCATCGTGGGCACGTCGGCGGCGGCCACGGCGGCGGTGGCGGTCGACCGACTACTCGGGGCGGGCGACGGTGACGACGTCGACGTGGCGCAGGATCTGGTCCCGACGAAGGGCGCGTGGCAGCGGGTCGCGTCGAGCGCCGAGGTGCCCGAGGGGGCGATGCGCCCATTCGACCTCGGCTCGATCGTGGGCTTCGTCCGGCGGGTCGACGGTCGTCCGGAGGGCATCTCGGGCATCTGCACCCACCAGGGCTGCAAACTCTGGTTCGACGCACCCGACGACCGGCTGCGCTGCCCGTGCCACTCGACGTCCTTCTCGAAGGACGGCCAAGTGCTCGCCCACCAGCTGCCGATTTCGCCGAAGCCCTTGCCGGCGTTGAATGTTCGCGAAGTGAACGGCAACATCGAAGTGTTCGCGCCGCCGAGCGGCAATCAGCAGACCTGAGCCGTGTAACCCGCCTCCCTATCTGTTGACGAGAGATCCGCAGCCCGCGGTCTCGTCAACCGACAACGGAGGTACCGTCGTGTCCCGACGAATTCAGCGCATCGTCGTCGCGCTGTCCACCGCCGCCATGGGGTCATTCCTCACGGCGGCCTGCTTCGCCGCCAATCATCCTGCAGCTCAACCAAGTCCGACATTCAGCAGCGACGTGTCCATCACGCCCGGGATGGCGGGAACGGGCAGCATGCCTGGCATCAGCGTGGCGCCGTCGCAGACCCAGGTGGCCGAATCCGCACCGCCCGCGGGACCCGACGCGGTCGCCATCGACGGATTCGCCTTCCTCCCTGCGTCTCTCGGGGTTCGAGTGGGAGACACCGTCACCTGGACGAACCGAGACGAGGATCCCCACACCGTCGTGGCAGGCGACGGCTCCTTCCGTTCGCAGGTGCTCGGCTCGGGCGGCACCTTCTCGTTCACCTTCCCCCGTCCGGGAACGTTCGACTACGTCTGCTCGATTCACCCGTTCATGCACGGCACCGTGGTGGTGACCGCATGACCGAGGACCGTAGCCCCACCACCATGACCCGGCGCCAACTCATCAGGCACGGCGCGTGGTTCGGTGCCGCAGTCGGCCTGGCGGTCGTGGGCGGTGAGGTGATCTCCCACGTCGCGGGCGCCGCCGACATCACGCCGGACAGGCCGACGCTGCGGTTCGCTCAGGTCAGCGACAGCCACATCGGCTTCACCGGCGCCGCCAACACCGACGTCACCGGCTCGTTCACCCGCGCCGTCGAGCAGATCAACGGCCTCGGCTACACCCCGGACTTCGTCATCCACACGGGCGACCTGACCCACCTCGCGACACCTGGGCAGTTCGACCAGGTGAAGCAGATGATGAGCGGCCTCGGCACGCCGCACGTGTTCACCGTTCCCGGAGAGCACGATTCGGTGGACGACGCAGGCCAGAAATACCGCAGCGTATTCGGCGCAGGCACCCGCGGCGACGGCTGGTACAGCTTCGACATCGCCGGAGTGCACGTGATCGCGTTGGTGAACACGCTGAACATGACGAAGCTGGGGCACCTCGGCCGGGACCAACTCGACTTCGTCAAGAAGGACGTGGCGCCCCTGTCGAGTGACACCCCGATCGTCGTGTTCAGCCACATCCCGCTGTTCGCGATGTACCCAGACTGGGGTTGGGGTACCGACGACTCCGTCGAGGCGCTGTCGTACCTGCGCCGATTCGCCTCGGTCACATGCCTGAACGGTCATGTGCACCAAATCTTCTCGAAGACCGAGGGCAATGTCACGTTCTTCAGCGGCACCACCACCGCGTACCCGCTGCCGCATCCCGGTGACGGGCCGGCACCCAAGCCGCTGACGCTGCCCCCGGGACGACTGCACGACGCGCTGGGGATCAGGGAGGTGTCCTACACCAAGGGGCAGCAGGCGCTCGCGCTGAAGGAACGGACGCTGTCGTGAGGTCAGCTGCTGGTGCTAGGGCCTCGCGAGGCCCTCGACGAAGGCCTGCGCGTCGTCCCATGTCGGCAACAGTCCCGCCGCCAAGACGTCGGCCAGACTCGGAGCGGCCGCGTCACGCTCGGAGAGGTTGGGCACCGCCCCGTCGACCAGTGGCCAGTCGACGCCGATCGCCGGGTCGGTAGGGCAGATGGCGTGCTCGCGGGTGGGGGAGTAGCCCGCCGAGCACAGGTAGGTCACCGTCGAATCGTCTTCCAGCGCAAGGAATCCGTGCGCGAGCCCCTCCGACAGGTAGACGGTTCGGTGGTCGCGGTCGTCGAGCAGCACCGAATCCCATTGGCCGAACGTCGCCGAGCCCACCCGGACGTCGACGACCACGTCGAACACCGCGCCCCGCACGCACGTCACGTACTTGGCCTGGCTCGGCGGCAGTTGCGCGAAGTGCAGGCCCCGCAGCACGCCCGCCGCGGACACCGACACGTTGGCCTGACGCAGGTTCAGCGGGTGACCGGTCATCGCGGTGAACTCGTCGTCGGTGAACCATTCGAAGAACTGGCCGCGGGGGTCGGGGCGGACGGTCGGGGTGATCTCCCAGGCGCCCGGGATCGACAGCTCGCGGAAGCTCATTGGTTGCGCTCCTCGTACATGGCCTCGGACGCGTCCTTCATGGGGCGCCACCACGATTCGTTGTCGCGGTACCACGCGATCGTCGCGGCGAGGCCGGACTCGAAGTCGTCGTGCAGTGGTGTCCACCCGAGTTCGTCGCGGAGCGCCGACGGGTCGATCGCGTACCGCAGATCGTGTCCGGCGCGGTCGGTGACGTGGTCGAAGTCGTCGGGGTCGCGTCCCATCAGCCGCAGCAGCGTGCGCATCACCGTGAGGTTGTCGCGTTCACCGTCGGCACCGATCAGATACGTCCTCCCCAGTTCGCCGTCCGAGAGGATTCGCCACACGGCACGGTTGTGATCGGTGACGTGGATCCAGTCCCGGACGTTGGCGCCGAGGCCGTACAGCTTCGGGCGTCGCCCGGTCAGGACGTTGGTGATCTGTCGAGGGATGAACTTTTCCACGTGCTGATACGGCCCGTAGTTGTTGGAGCAGTTGGAGATCGTCGCCCGCACGCCGTAAGACCGCACCCACGATCGCACCAGCATGTCCGACGCCGCCTTGGTCGACGAGTACGGGCTCGACGGGTTGTACGGCGTGGTCTCGGTGAACCGGACGGAATCACCCAGCGGCAGGTCGCCGTACACCTCGTCGGTCGACACGTGGTGCAGTCGAATGCCGTGCCTGCGAACCGCTTCCAGGATGGTGAACGTGCCGACGACGTTGGTGCGCAGGAACGCCTCGGGGTCGGCCAGCGAATTGTCGACGTGGGTCTCGGCGGCGAAGTGCGCGACCGCGTCGGACTCGGCGACCAGCTTTTCGACCAGATCGGCGTCGCTGACGTCGCCGTGCACCAGGTGCACGGCGTCGGCCACCGGTGCCAGCGACTCGCGGCTGCCCGCGTAGGTCAGGGCGTCGAGGACGGTGACGCGAACCTCCGGATGCTCCCGCACGGTCGCGTGCACGAAGTTCGCACCGATGAAACCGGCACCCCCGGTGACCAGCAATCGCATGGTGACGAACCTAGCGGGTGCCGCGGTCTACTCGGCGGGCGAGAGCCCCAGTGGTCCCGCCAGTTCGGCCAACGTCGGGATCAACGCGTCCTGGCCGCCCAGCACCTGGATGCAGACGTGGTCGGCGCCCGCGTCGAGGTGTTCTTGCAGGCGCTTGGCGATGTCGTCGGGGGTGCCGTGAGCCACCACCGCGTCGACGAGCTTGTCGCTGCCGGGCTTCTGCACGTCGGCGTCGGTGAACCCCAAGCGCTTCCAGTTGTTCACGTAGTTGCTGAGGTCGAGGTAGAACTCGACGGTCTGCCGACCGATCTCGCGTGCCTGGGCGGCGTCCCTGGCGAGGACCACCTTGTGCTCGGGTGCCAGGAACACCGCGTTGCCGATCAGCGCGTGAGCCTGGGCGGTGTGCTCCGGCGTGGTCAGGTAGGGATGGGCGCCGGCGCTGCGGTCGGCGGCCAGCTTGAGCACCTTCGGGCCCAGTGCCGCCAGCACGCGGCGGCTGGTCGGGACGTTGGCGGCGTCGAGGGCGTCCAGGTATTCGACCAGCACGTCGTAGGGCTTGCGGTAGTCGTCGGTGTGCTCGGGGTGTCCGATGCCGACGCCCAACAGGAAGCGGCCGGGGTAGGCCTTTTCGATGCGGTGGTAGGAGGCGGCGACCTCGGCGGCCGGCGACGACCAGACGTTGACGATGCCCGTCGCCACCTGCAGTGTGCTGGTGGCCTCCAGAAGGGGTTCGACGAAGGCGAGGTCGGCCGCCGGCGAGCCGCCGACCCACACCGCGCCGTACCCCAACCCTTCGATCTCCTTGGCCTGCTCGGGGGTCACGGGCCCTGCGGTCCAGACGCCGAAGCGTCCGAGGTTGGGCTTGAGATCGGTTGCGTCAGTCATGCGTGAAACGGTCCCTTCGGATGGGGTCGGTCATCGAAGCCCTAGCGGTCCAGCCAACTCGGCGAGCGCGGGCACCAGCTTGTCTGTACCCGTCAGCACCTGAACCGGAACATGGTCGGCACCCGCGGTGAGGTGTTCGGTGAGCCGTGCGGCGACGACGTCCACAGTGCCATGGGCCACCACGGCGTCGACCAGCGCGTCGCTGCCCGGCTTCGCGACGTCGGCGTCGGTGAAGCCGAGTCGCTTCCAGTTGTTGGTGTAGTTGGCCAGGTTGAGGTAGATCTCGAGTGCCTTGCGTCCCACGGCACGGGCCTGCTCGGCGTCCGTGGTGAGGACGGCCTTGTGCTCGGGTGCGATGAACGCGTCGGGGCCCACCAATTCCCTTGCCTGCCTTGTGTGTTCGGGCGTGGTCAGGTACGGGTGAGCGCCCGCGCTGCGACGGGCCGAGAGCTTGAGCACCTGCGGTCCGAGGGCGGCGACGACGCGGCGATCCTTGGGGACGCCGTACCGGTCGAGCTCGTCGAGGTACTCGGTGAGGGCGTCGTAGGGCTTCTTGTACTCGGCGTGGGCCTCGGGGTGGCCGACGCCGATGCCCAGCAGGAACCGGTTCGGGTATGCCGCGTCGATGCGGTGGAACGACTCGGCGACGGGGCCTGCCGCGGCGGTCCAGATGTTGACGATGCCGGTGGCCAACGCCAGCTTGTCGGTCTCGCCCAGGATGGGATCCACCCAGTCGAGCTCGGCGGGCGGCGACCCACCGGCCCAGATGGCGCCGTAACCGAGGGCTTCGATCTCGCGAAGCTGGTCGGGTGGCACCTGCTGCCACTGCGCGTAGTGACCGAAGACGCCGAATTTGCCGAGTTCTGGTTTCGCCATGGTTGGGTCAACCCGTTGCGTCGTCGCGCCTATTCCGCCACGATCAGCCTGAGCCGAAGGCTTGGCTATTCGTCGGCGTCGGCGGGAGCTTCCTCCGGCTTTGGAGCCACCAGCGGGAGCACGATGATGAAGCGGGTGTCACCGGGCTTGGACTCCACCCGGATGTTGCCGTGGTGCTTCTGGGCGACGATGCGCCAGGCCAGGTCCAGCCCGAGGCCGGTGCCCTCCCCGAAGGCCTTGGTGGTGAAGAACGGCGTGAAGATGCGGTCGGCGATGTCGGGCGGGATGCCGGGTCCGTCGTCGCAGATCTCCACCTTGATGGCGTCCTCACCGACCGCGGAGGTACGGATGGTCAGCGTGCCGTGCCCACCCATCGCCTGAATCGCGTTGTCGATGACGTTGGTCCAGACCTGGTTGAGATCGCCTGGGTAGCACTGAATTTCGGGAAGCGTCTGGTCGAGTTCCTTGACCAGCTTCACCGGCTTGTCCTTGCCCAGTTTCTCGCCGAACATCATGATGGTGCTGCGCAGCAGCTCGTGGACGTTGGCGCTCTGATACGGCGCGCGGTCCATCTGCGAGTACTGCTTGGCGCCGGCCAGAAGCGCCGAGATGCGGCTGCTGGCCTCGGCGATCTGGTTCATCATCAACTCGGTGTCGATGGTGTACCGCAGCCAGCCGATCGCTCCCTGCAGGGACGCGGTCGCGTCGACCGCGTCGACGGAGGCCGAGATGCGCTCCAGCCAGTCGATGTCCAGACCGGCCTCGACGAAGGTCGGGGCGTAGTCCCAGGCCCCCACGATGCCGTGGTCCTCCAACCAGTCGCCGATCGCGTCCTCCCGATCGGAGGCCTCCAGCGCGGTGAGTTCGAGGGCCTTGGACTTGGCGACTTGCTCGGCCACCTCCTCCTGGATGGTGACCAGGACGCGCAACCCCTCGGGGCTGAACTTGCCGTCGGCCAGCATTGCGAGCTTGTGCCGCATGCCCGCGATCTTCTCGCGCAGATCGGAGACCGCCCGGGCGGCGGCTGCGGCCGGATTGTTGAGCTGGTGGGTCAGCCCCGCCGACAGCTGACCGAGCGCCAGGAGCTTCTCGCGCTGGTCGATGATCTGCCGCTGGCGCAGACCGCCGACCTTGAGGCCCTCGAGCAGATGCACCGCCATCGGAAGCTCGGCCTTGACGAACTCGCCGAACGCGGTCGCGTCGAGGACGAAGAACTTCGACGGCTTCGTCACGCGCACCGAGGACTCGTAGACCTGGGGTACGCCGTCCACGTAGGCGCTCCACGCACCGCAGTACACGCCGCGCTGCGAGGTCCGGTTGGTTTCGATGTCGAGACCGCCGGAGCGCTTCGACATCGCCAGCTCGCCCTCGATGAGGACGTAGAAGCAGGTCGCAGCCTCACCCTCGATGCAGATCGGACCCGGCTCGAACCGCGCAAGGTGTCCGTGGGCGCACAGCGATTGCAGCTGGCGGTCGGTCAGCTTCTCGAACAGGAACAGAGTCCGAAGCTCGTCGGGCAGACACGTTTCGCCCATGGGGACAATCCTTCTCTCTAGGCTTCGCCGGCGGCGCCGGCACTCACGCTTCGGCCAGGTAGCGGTGCACCAGCATCACGGCCATCGACCCTTCACCGACGGCGGCCGCCACCCGCTTCGCGGATTCAGAGCGCACGTCTCCTGCAACGAACACACCGGGCACACTTGTTTCCAAGTGGTGCGGCGGACGTTCCCGATTCCAGCCGCAGACGTCCTTGAGGTCGGGCCCGGCGAGCACGAAGCCGCGCTCGTCGAGGGCGAGAACGCCGTCGAGCCACTCGGTCCGAGGGCTCGCGCCAATGAAGCAGCACAGCCGTCCCGAGGGCACCGTGGCGCGCTCACCCGACTGCCGGTTTAGCAGCACCAGCCCGGACAGGTGACCGTCCTCGCCAACCGTGTCGACCACCTCGGTGCAGGTCTTGACGTCGATCTTGTCGTTGCCCTCGATCTGCTCGATGAGGTAGTGCGACATCGACGCCTCCAGCGAGGGGCCGCGCACCAGCAGCGTCACCGACTTGGCGGTCTTGGACATGAACATCGCGGCCTGGCCCGCCGAGTTCGCGCCGCCGACGATGTAGACGTCCTCGCCGCGACACTCCTCGGCGTCGGACACCGAGGCCCCGTAGTAGACGCCGCGGCCGACGTAGTTGCAGCCGTCCGGATCGGCGGGGTCACTCCAGCAGCCGACGACCTTGAGTTCCTGGTACTCGACGCCGGTCGCGAGGATGACCGAGCGGGCGCCGATGGTGCTGCCGTCCTCGAACTCGATCGTCGGCGCCGCCTCGCCGACGTGAAGCTTGACGACGTCGCGAGTGGTGATGACCTCGGCGCCGAACCGTTCGGCCTGCCTGCGGGCGGAGTTGGTCAGCTCGGCTCCGGACACGCCGATCGGGAAGCCCAGGTAGTTCTCGATCCGCGAGCTGCGACCGGCCTGTCCGCCGGTCGTGGTGCGTTCGATGAGGACGGTCTCGAGCCCCTCGGAGGCGCCGTACACCGCCGACGCCAGCCCGGCGGGGCCGCCGCCGATGACCGCGAGGTCGTACATCGGCAGCGACGGCTCGGTCGACAAGCCGAGTAGCTCGGCCAGTTGGCCGTCGGTCGGCTCGACGATCGCCTCGCCCTTCTCGGTGATCACGACGGGCAGGTCACGGCCGTCGAGGCCCGCGGCGTCGAGAAGCTGCAGGCCCTTCGGTTCGTCGGCCATGTAGGCGCGGAACGGGAACTGGTTGCGCGCCAGGAATTGGCGCACCTCCCACGACCGCTGGTTCCAGCGGTGCCCGATCACCTTGGTGTAGGGCATCGCGCGGTCGCCGACGGCGCGCCACTCCTCGAGCAGCCCGTCGATCACCGGATAGAGCTTTTCCTCCGGCGGATCCCACGGCTTGAGCAGGTAGTGGTCGAGGTCGACGACGTTGATCGCGTCGATGGCGGCGTGGGTGTCCGCGTATGCGGTCAGCAGCACCCGTTTCGCCAGCGGAAACAGGTCCATCGCCTTTTCGAGGAATTCGATGCCGCTCATCTGCGGCATCCGGTAGTCGGCGACGAGCACGGCAACGGTGTCACCGCGCAGCTTGAGTTCCTTGAGGGTCGCCAGCGCGTCGGGCCCGCTTTCGGCGCGGACGATGCGGTACCGCTCGCCGTAATGGCGGCGAAGGTCGCGCGCGACGGCGCGCGACACTGCGGGATCGTCGTCCACCGTCAGAATCACGGGATGGCGGGGCTGCGAAGTGGGTCCGGTCATCGAGATCAATTATGCGCTGGTCGTCCACCCAATTTCACCCTGGACGACGGGGAGACGTGCCGGTTACTCGGAGGGCGCAATCGGATGCGAGTTCGCCGCAGCCGCGACGGGTGTGGAGCTCTCGCCGCCGAACCGATTCAGCATCCCGGCGACGTCGATTCCCGAGGTCTTTAGCGCCTCGACGATCTTGGCCACGGCCAGGGGGCTGATGCCCAACAGTCCACCCATCGCATCCTGGGCGTCGCCCGACCCGCCGATGATCGACAGCCGGTCGATCTCGGCGAGCGGCGCGGCCGCCGCCTCGGTGGCCTTGACGACCGACGCCAGCACGTCGGGGAGCATCAGCATGCGCGCCGCCTCGGACGTGTAACCGTTGAGCGCCGCGGCGATCTCCTTCTTGCCGGTCGCCTCGGCGACCAGCTTGGCCTCGATGCCGGCCGCCTCGGCCAGCTGTTCCACCCGGGTGGCGTCGGCCAGTTCCTTCTTGCCTGCCGCCTCGGCGACCAGCTTGGCCTGCAGGCTGTCCGCCTCGGCCTGCTTCTCCACGCGCAACGCGTCGGCCGCCGCCTTCCGGGCGTCGGCTTCGGCCTGGCCGGCGCGGCGCGCCGACTCGGCCTGCGCTTCGGCGCCGAGGATCGCCGCTTGACGCTGCCCCTCGGCACGGGCGATGTCGGCCGAGCGCTGGGCCTCGGCCGGGGCGATGACGTCGGCCTGCAGGGCGGCCTGGGCCTGCTCGCTGCGCCGCTGCTCCACCTCGATGCGGGCCTGGATGCGGGCGGCCTCGGCCTGTTCGGTGGCGATGCCGACGTCCTTCTGGGCCCTTGCGTTGGCCAGCGGTCCCGCCTGGTCGGCCTGAGCGTTCTCGGCCTCGGTTTGGGCGCGCAACCGCGCAAGCTCGACGTCGCGCTTCTGGTTGGCGATCGCGATCGCGGTGTCGGCTTCGGCCTGGGCGACCGACCCGGCCTGGCGCGCCTTCGCCGACTGGATCTGCGCGTCGCGCTCCGCTTCGGCGGTGCCGACGGTGGCGTCGCGCTTCACCTCGGCGATGCGCCGCTGACCGAGCGACTTGAGGTAGTCGTTGGCGTCGCTGATCCCGGCGATCTTGAGGACGTCGACCTCCATGCCGATGCGGGCGAGGTCGCTGCCCGCCTCCTCGACGACGCTGCGGGCCAGGGTGTCCCGGTTGGAGTTGAGGTCTTCGACGGTCATGGTGGCGGTGATGCCGCGGAGGCTGCCGGCCAGGATCTCGTTGATCTGGCGTTGCAGCTCGCTGAGGTCGGAGGTGAGGAACCGTTGCACGGCGGTCTGCACGGCCTCGTCGGCCGAACCGATGCGCACCAGGCCGACGGCTTCGACGTTGACCGGCACGCCGTTGTTGGACAGGGCGTTCTGCAGGTTGATGCTCACGTTGAACGGCTCGAGGCTCATGATGTCGACGCGTTCGATGCCCGGCACCCGGAAGCGGGCCCCGCCGCGGACCACCTTGGGCTGACCGCGACCGGTGAACACGGCTACCTCATTGGGTGGCACCTTGATGTAGTTCTTCACGTAGATCATCGGCAGCACCACCAGGAGCAGGAGCCCGGCGATGACCGCGATCGCGACGATGAGGAAAACGGACACGTCGGTGCCTTCCGTTGGTGGGTCGGGGACTGCGCTAGTGGTCGGGTACCGCGACGACGTGCAGGTAGTCGGCGTCGACGTCGGCGATGTAGACGCTGGTGTTCTTCACCAGCGCTTCGGGTTCTTCGGTGACGGCCCTCGCCCGCACCCGGTTGCCGTCGGAGTCGACGAACGCGACCTCGCCCCAACTGCCGACGGGCACGTCCAAGGTGACGGTGCCGAGCAGACCGATGTAGGAGGTCCTCGACTTTTGCGAGTTCGACTGCTGCCGTCTCAGGTAGGGCAGTAGCAGCCCCTGGAAGAGGAGCACCAGGGCGACGGCTGCACCGACCGCGACCAGCCCGGAGCCCACGGCGCCCAGGCCGCCCCAGGAGCTGATCAGACCGCCGGCCCCCGCGCCGAGCAGGGCGGCGGACAGCCCGGTGAGGCTGAGGAAGGGCAGGCCGTCATGGCCGACACCGTGGCCGACGTCGACGAGCAACAGTGCCGAGAGCACGGCTATCCCGCCGACGATGAACGCCGCGAGGTAGGCAGCTGTCACACGTTCCCCCGGGGCTCGTATAGCGTCGTCGTCGCGGGCCTTCGGTCGACCCTCGAACGATCTTGCCATCCCCCGGCCGTTGCTGGTGACGGCGATTTTGGGGAGCGCGCACGAGCGGGTACCATTGACCAACGGTGCGGCTTCCGCGCCGGCTCCTTGCGTGCCCTGTCCTGGAATTTAACGAATCCGGCTCACGTTTTGAAGTCGGAGCGGCCCTTGCGGCGCCAGACAGGGAATTACGGAGGACATGGCTAAAAAAGACGGTGCCATCGAAGTCGAGGGCCGCGTGGTCGAGCCCCTGCCCAATGCGATGTTCCGCATTGAGCTGGAGAACGGACACAAGGTGCTCGCGCACATCAGCGGCAAGATGCGGCAGCACTACATCCGCATTCTGCCCGAGGACCGCGTCGTGGTGGAGTTGTCGCCCTACGACCTGACTCGGGGCCGCATCGTTTACCGCTACAAGTAACTACACCAAGACAGGATCGACCGCCGTGAAGGTGAACCCGAGCGTCAAGCCCATCTGCGACAAGTGCAGGGTGATCCGTCGCCACCGGCGGGTCATGGTGATCTGCTCTGACCCGCGCCACAAGCAGCGTCAGGGCTAGTCGTCTGCGCGTCGCGCAAACGCAGCACCGCAACAACTGAATGATGAAATCCCAGTACCAGTGAGCAGATGAGCTGCTCATTACACGCCCGGCACGGAGGCCGGGCCCCGCGAGGGGAACGGACTGGGACAAGACCTCCGCAACGAAAAGGAATCACTGCCTGATGGCACGTCTACTGGGCGTCGATCTCCCGCGTGACAAGCGCATGGAGATCGCGCTGACCTACATCTACGGCATCGGCCGTACCCGCTCGCAGGAAATCTTGTCGGCCACCGGCATCGACTTCAATCTGCGTACCAAGGACCTGACCGACGATCAGGTGTCGCAGTTGCGCGACTACATCGAAAGCAACTCCGAGATCAAGGTCGAAGGTGACCTGCGCCGCGAGGTGCAGGCCGACATCCGACGCAAGATCGAGATCGGCTGCTACCAGGGTCTGCGGCATCGTCGCGGCCTCCCGGTGCGTGGCCAGCGGACCAAGACCAACGCGCGCACCCGCAAGGGCCCGAAGCGCACCATCGCCGGCAAGAAGAAGGCCAGGTAAGCACATGGCACAGGCCAAGAAGAGTGGAGCGGCTGGTCCCAAGAAGGGCCAGAAGACGCGCCGCAAGGAAAAGAAGAACGTTCCGCACGGCGCCGCTCACATCAAGAGCACGTTCAACAACACGATCGTCTCGATCACCGACCAGCAGGGCAACGTCATCGCCTGGGCATCGTCGGGTCACGTGGGCTTCAAGGGCTCGCGTAAGTCGACGCCGTTCGCCGCGCAGCTGGCCGCCGAGAACGCCGCCCGCAAGGCGCAGGAACACGGTGTCAAGAAGGTCGACGTCTTCGTGAAGGGCCCGGGTTCGGGCCGCGAGACCGCGATCCGTTCACTGCAGGCAGCCGGCCTCGAAGTTGGCGCCATTTCCGACGTCACGCCGCAGCCGCACAACGGCTGCCGTCCGCCCAAGCGGCGCCGGGTCTAGAGGAGATTTAGAAAATGGCTCGTTATACCGGACCCGTCACCCGCAAGTCGCGTCGTCTCGGCGTCGACCTCGTCGGTGGAGATCAGTCCTTCGAGAAGCGTCCCTACCCGCCCGGCCAGCATGGTCGCGCGCGGATCAAGGAGAGCGAATACCGCACGCAGCTGCAGGAGAAGCAGAAGGCCCGCTTCACCTACGGCGTCATGGAGAAGCAGTTCCGTCGTTACTACGAGGAGGCCAACCGCCACTCGGGCAAGACCGGCGAGAACCTGCTGCAGATCCTGGAGAGCCGGCTCGACAACGTCATCTACCGCGCCGGGCTCGCCCGCACGCGCCGGATGGCCCGTCAGCTGGTCAGCCACGGTCACTTCACCGTCAACGGCGTGAAGGTCGACATCCCCAGCTACCGCGTCTCGCAGTACGACATCATCGACATCCGCGAGAAGTCGTTGAACACGCTGCCGTTCGAGCTGTCGCGTCAGACCGCGGGCGACCGCCCGATCCCGGGCTGGATCCAGGTCGTCGGCGAACGCCAGCGCATCCTCGTCCACCAGTTGCCCGAGCGCGCCCAGATTCAGGTGCCGCTCACCGAGCAGCTGATCGTCGAGTTCTACTCGAAGTAATCGTGTGACCGTCCCAGGTCACGGTGGCCTGGGACGCCAGACGGCATCAAATAGCGGATGCCGAGAAGGAGATAAGAAATGCTGATTTCTCAGCGCCCCACCCTGTCCGAGGAGAGCTTGGCCGAGAACCGGTCCAAGTTCGTCATCGAGCCGTTGGAGCCCGGATTCGGGTACACCCTTGGCAACTCGCTTCGGCGCACGCTGCTGTCGTCGATCCCCGGCGCAGCGGTCACCAGCATCCGCATCGACGGCGTGCTGCACGAGTTCACCACCGTTCCCGGGGTGAAGGAAGACGTCACCGACATCATCCTGAACCTCAAGAGCCTGGTCGTGTCGTCCGAGGAGGACGAGCCGGTCACCATGTACCTGCGCAAGCAGGGCCCGGGTGCCGTCACCGCCGGTGACATCGTCCCGCCCGCGGGCGTCACGGTGCAGAACCCCGACATGCACATCGCGACCCTGAACGACAAGGGCAAGCTCGAGGTCGAGCTCGTCGTCGAGCGTGGCCGCGGTTACGTCCCCGCCGTGCAGAACAAGGCCTCCGGCGCCGAGATCGGCCGCATCCCGGTCGACTCGATCTACTCGCCGGTCCTCAAGGTCACCTACAAGGTGGAGGCCACGCGTGTCGAGCAGCGCACCGACTTCGACAAGCTGATCCTCGACGTCGAGACCAAGAACTCCATCACCCCGCGTGACGCCCTGGCCTCGGCCGGCAAGACGCTGGTCGAATTGTTCGGTCTGGCACGGGAACTCAACGTCGAGGCCGAGGGCATCGAGATCGGCCCGTCGCCGGCCGAGGCGGATCACATCGCCTCGTTCGCGTTGCCGATCGACGATCTGGAACTCACCGTCCGGTCGTACAACTGCCTCAAGCGCGAGGGTGTGCACACCGTCGGCGAGCTCGTCTCGCGGACGGAGTCCGATCTGCTGGACATCCGCAACTTCGGTCAGAAGTCCATCGACGAGGTGAAGATCAAGCTGCACCAGCTGGGTCTCTCGCTCAAGGACAGCCCGGCCACGTTCGACCCGTCCGAGGTTGCCGGTTACGACGTCGCGACCGGTACCTGGAACAGCGATGCCAGCTACGACCTGGACGACACGCAGGACTACGCCGAAACCGAACAGCTCTAACCAGTTTCACGAAACCGTCCCGGCCCTACCTGATACGGGGGCCGGCCACATAAGGAGATAGTCGCAATGCCCAAGCCCACTAAGGGTGCTCGCCTCGGCGGGTCGTCCTCACACCAGAAGGCGCTCTTGGCCAACCTGGCCACGTCGTTGTTCGAGCACGGTCGGATCAAGACGACCGAGCCCAAGGCGCGGGCGCTGCGGCCCTACGCGGAGAAGCTCATCACCCACGCCAAGAAGGGCACGCTGCACAACCGGCGTGAAGTGATGAAGAAGATCCGCGACAAGGACGTCGTGCACACGCTGTTCGCCGAGATCGGGCCGCACTTCGCCGAGCGCGAGGGTGGCTACACCCGCATCATCAAGGTGGAGGCACGCAAGGGCGACAACGCCCCCATGGCCGTCATCGAGCTGGTGCAGGAGAAGACGGTGACCTCGGAGGCCAACCGGGCCCGCCGTAGCGGTTCCGCCACGGCCCCCGTCGCGGCCGCCGCTGCGCCGCAGGCCGCGGTCGAGCCCGAGGCTGCCGTCGGCCCCACCGACGAGGTCGTCGAGGACGCCCCCGCCGAAGACGCCGTGGTGGAGGACGCCGACACCACCGAGGCTGCCGACGAGGTCGCCGAGGACGAGAAGGCCGACGACGCCAAGTAGTCGACTCGTGAACGAGCCCGCCATCGATTCCGGTGGCGGGCTCGTTCGTCTGCGCCTCGACATCGCTTACGACGGAACCGATTTCGCCGGCTGGGCGACGCAGACCAACCAGCGCACGGTGGCCGGCACCGTCGACGACAAACTCACGACGGTGTTCCGCACGCCGGTGATCACCCGAGCGGCGGGCCGCACCGACACCGGTGTGCACGCCACCGGTCAGGTGGCCCACGTGGACGTCCCCGCCGACGCGATCCCGCTGGCCCATCCGCGCACCCCTCGCGACGAACCCGAATTCCAGCCCCTGGTGCGGCGCCTGTCCCGGCTGCTGCCCGAGGACGTGCGGGTGCTCGACGTGGTGCGCGCACCCGCCGGTTTCGACGCGAGATTCTCTGCGCTGCGGCGGCACTACGAGTACCGGTTGTCCACCGCCACCTATGGTGTGCAGCCACGGGACGCGAGGTTCGTGACGCCGTGGCCCCGCCGACTCGACGTCGACGCGATGCGGGCGGCATCACGGGAACTGTTCGGCCTGAACGACTTTGCGGCGTTCTGCCGTCATCGCGACGGCGCGACGACGATTCGCGATCTACAGCGGCTCGACTGGGTGTGCGACGGCGACTCCATCACCGGTCACGTCACCGCCGACGCGTTCTGCTGGTCCATGGTGCGGTCGCTGGTGGGTGCGCTGCTGGCCGTGGGGGAGGGGCGACGCGAACCCCGGTGGTGCGCCGAGCTCTTGACGTCGACCCGGCGGTCCAGCGACTTCGCGACCGCGCCCGCCCGCGGCCTGACGCTGGTCGGCGTGGACTACCCCGCCGACGAGGAGCTCGAAGCGCGGATCGCGGTGACCCGCGACAAGCGAACGGCCGACGAGGTGGGTCGCGGTCGCGCGAACTAGACTCGCGCCGCGGCGAAGTCGGCCGCCTCGTTCACCATGCCCGCATCGATGTACGCCTTGGCCGCGTGGTCGGTCCAGTTCTTCTCCCACGTGTTCGGGTCGGCCGGATTGCAGATCGGGTCGGCGCCGTGGCACATCTCGATGGTCCGCTCCCGGTACACCGGGCTGAATGCGCCGATGGGTCCAGCCCACGCGCTGCCGTTGCCGAACAACGCGACGGCGGCGATGTGCTGCTCGGCGTCCGGTGGCAGCGGGTTGTCGAAGCCGAAGAAGGCGAACGGCACGGCGAGCGCGACGTCGGTCACGGCGGCGCCGAGGGAGTACCCGCCGAGCACGATGCGGGTGTCGGGGCAGCTCGCCATCGTGCTCTGCACGCGCGCGCTCATGTCGTTGGCGCCGACGTCGATCTGGTTGTCGGCCGGGTACTGCACCGCGTACAGGTTGACGTTCTTGCCGCTCTTCTTGCGCAGGGCGCTGACGAAGGTGTTGCCGATCTGTCCGGGGCCCGCGGGTTCCAGGCGGCCCCGCGCGAAGATCACCTCGACCGCGGGACACGCCGCGGAGGCGGTCGGGATGCCGATCGCGGTGACCGCGGGGGTCACCACCAAGGCTGCGGCGGCGGCGACCGTCGACAGCGCGACGGCGGCGAACCTGCGAATCAGCTGAGGGGTCACCTGCGCGATGCTAGCCGACGTCGTCGACCCCCCGTGGTGGTCGGTTAGAGCAAACCGGCGACGAAGTTTGCGGCGGCGTTTGCCGGACCGCCGGCGTAGGCCCGGTGGGCCGCAACGTCTTCACCGTCGGTTTGGCAGACGGGGTCACCGGCGTTGCAGAGGTCGATGGACCGGCCACCCCAGATGGGGCTCGAGGTCAGCGGCAACCCCAGCTTCGCCGACGGGTTGCCGAAGGCGACGAGCGCGGGGACGAAGTCGGGGGTGTTGGGCGGCAAGGGATTGTTGAACCCGATGGCGGGGAACGGCACCGCGGCGATGACGTCCATGACGGCCGCGCCCTGCGAGTAGCCGCCGAGTACCAGCTTGGTGTTGGGGCAGGCGCCCATCATGTACTGAATGTGGGCGCTGGCGTCGTTGGCGCCCGTCGCCGCGGCAAGGAAGTCGTAGTCGGCCGGATAGACCACGGCGTAGGTTCCGACCGATCGACCGCCGACCTTGGACCGCAGCGCGTCGACGAAGGATCCGCCTGGCAGCCCCAAGCCCGGTGCCTCGCTGGTGCCGCGCGCGAAGACGACCTCGATGTCGGGGCAGCCGTCGGCGGACGCCGGAGCGAGGCCCAGACCCGTCGTCGGAATGGTCGACATGACGGGAGCGACGACGGCGAGGCAAGCCGCAGCAACGGCGAGAGTCGTTCGTCTAACAAGATCGAAGGCCACGCCGAATGGTAACGCGTAAATCAGCTAAACGAGTCCGGCCACGAAACTCGCGGCTTGCGGGATGAAGGCCGACGACTCGTAGTGGGTGTGGGCGAACGGGTTGCGGCCGTCCGAGCAGATGGGGTCGCCGTCGGCGCACAGGTCGATGGCGCGGCCGCTGAAGGTGGAGTTGGTGATCGGAATGGAGAACTTCGCCGACGGGTTTCCGAACACGGCGACCGCGGCAACGTTGCCGTCGAGGGCCACGGGCAGGGGCGGCGCCGACCCGACCTCGCCGATCTTGTTGCCCAGCGGCGGGATGCCCGCGAGCATGTCCATGACGGCCGCACCCTGGGAGTATCCGCCGAGCACGAAGCGCGTGCTCGGGCACTGGGCGACCGTCGTGGCGATGAAGTTGGTGGCGTCGGTGGCGCCGTTGGCCGCGGCGAGGAAGTCGTAGGTGGCGGGGTAGTCGACGCCGTAGGCCGCGATCGTGCGGCCGCCGAGCTGTGGGGTCAGGGCGTCGAGCAGGGCCTGGCCGACGCGGCCGATGCCGGGCGGTTCGCTGGTGCCGCGCGCGAAGACGAGCTGGACGTCGGGGCAGGGCTCCGCGGACGCCGACGGGGCGGCGAGCAACGTCGCCACGGTGCAGGCGACGGCCGATGCGATTGCGGCGATGCGGGCCGACATCCTGAGCAAGGTCACTAGCTCATCTTCACATATTCGCGTTGACCGGGGCCAACCGTTCGGTCCGGTCGCCCTGGCGGGCCAGCACCAAGCCGGCGAGGACCACGACGCCCCCGACGACCTGAATCACCGCGAGGGCTTCCCCGAGTACCACCCACGCCGTCAGCACGGCGAACAACACCTCGGAGAGGCCGACGAGCGAGGCGAACCTCGGGCGCAGGCGGGCAACGCCCATGATGCCCAGCGTGTACGCGATCGCGGTGGGGATCAACGCCATCGCCACGACCGGTACGAACCACGGCGTGGTGAATCCGGCGACCACGGTGTCGCGCGCGGTGAAGGTCATCGGCAGCAGGTGCGACGCTCCGAGCAGCGCGACGGCGACGGCCCCGACGATCAGGCCCGCTGCGGCGAGCGTGACGGGGTTCAGGCCGCCCTCGTCGCTGGGGTCCGAGCTCACCTGGTCGGACATCATGAAGTAGCACGCCGCGCAGACGGCGGCGACCAGTCCCCACCCGACGCCGACGAGGTTGATGTGGGCGTCGGAGAATACGTTGAGCACCAACATGATTCCGGCGATGGCAAGCGCAACCCCGGCCAGCGTCAGGTTGCCCGGCCTGCGGCGGGTGGTGGTCCACAGCCATCCCACGACGAGTACCGGCGCGGTGTATTCGAGCAGGAGCGCCACCCCGACGGAGAGATGCGAGACGGCGTTGTAGTAGCAGAGTTGGGCGCCGGCGATGGGGATGACGCCGTACGCGACGACCGTCTTCCAATGCGCGAGCGCTTCGCGAACCCAGCTCGGGTTGATCGCGGTGGCGAACATCGCCATGGCGACGGCGCCGCCGGCCAGTCGCGCGGTCACTGCGGCAGTCGGGCTCCAGCCGGCTTCCATGAGCGACTTGCCGAGGGGGCCCGACATGCCGAACGCAAAGGCCGAACCGATGGCGAGCAGCAGGCCCGTCCGAAAGTGATCGGCGGTGGGTCGTACGTCCGTCGTGGCAGTCACGCGCCACCTCCTGGCATGTAATGAGTAAAATGATTGTTGGTCGTGACGCTACCGTCGAGAGGAGTCATGAGTCAATTGAATTTCAGTCATGACACGGAACTCACTCTTCGTGCCGCGTGCGTCCTCGTCAACACCGATCGGGTGGACGGCGAGCGGCTCGACGACATGGCAACGCTCGACGACTACCTGGACGGATTCGGCTGGACGGGACGCCGGGACAGGGACGACGCCGAACTGGACTCCGTCCGGAAGCTGCGCGCGCGGGTCGGCAAGATCTGGGATCACGCCGACGACGAGGAACGCGTCGTCGGTCAGGTCAACGCCCTGCTGAGCGACACCCGGGCCGCACCGTGGCTGACGCGCCACGCCGAGATGCCGGAGTGGCATCTGCACCTGGCGTCCATCCACGACCCGCTGTGGCAGCGCATGGGCGCGGAGATGGCGATGTCGCTAGCCGACCTCATCCGCGCCGGGGAATTGCGCAGGCTCAAGATCTGCGCGGCGCCGGACTGCGCGGCCGTCCTGGTCGACCTCTCCCGCAACCGGTCCCGCATGTTCTGCGACACCGGCAACTGCGGCAACCGTCAGCACGTCGCGGCCTACCGAGAGCGCCGCGCCCACGAGGAGCACGACTGACGCGGAATCGGTGATCCGGTGGCCGCCGCAACGCCGTTACCCTCGAATGTGGGGGGCACATGGTTCGGCAACCGGCAACACGATTGCAGCTAAGCGGACGGCGCTTTCTCGCGCGCCGCATGATGCACGCACTGGTGCGCAGGGACGTCGCGATGTTCGACGATCCGCTACGCGCGCAATCGATCTCGCTCGCCGCGGGTGGCGTCGTCGCAACGCTGGTCGTCGTGGCGGGGGCCGTCGTCGGGTTGGTGCGCGGCAGTGGCGTACCCGACGCCGCGCCGATCGTGATGGCCCGCGACACCGGCGCGCTCTACGTGCGCGTCGGCGACACCCTGCACCCCGTCCTCAACCTCGCCTCGGCCCGGCTCGTCGCACGATCGGCCGCCACCCCGGTCGCGGCGGCGGAGGCGGCGATCGCCCGCCTCAAGCGAGGGCCGTCGATGGGCATTCCCGGGGCCCCGTCGTCCATCGGTCAACCCCTGCGCGATCCGGCCTGGACCGTGTGCGACGACGACCGCACCGTGGTCGCCGTCGGCCGATCCGACGTCGACCACCTCGACTCGACCCGACCCGTCCTGGTGACCCCGCACGGCGAGGGTGCGGCCACCACCTACCTTCTGTACGAGGGTCGGCGCGCCGCGGTCGACCTGCGAAACCTCGCGGTGGTGCGCGCACTGCGCCTGGACGGCGTCGCCCCCGTGCCGGTGTCGCGGACCCTGCTCGACCTGGTGCCGGAGGTGCCGGCGATCGCCCCGCCGCCGATTGCCGACCATGGAGCGCCGGGCCCCGTCTCGCTCCCGGGTGCGACCATCGGATCCGTCGTGACGGTCCGGCGCACCGACGCCGTCGAGCGATACGTCGTCCTACGTGACGGGCTCCAACGGGTCGGCGAGGTCGCGGCCGATCTCATCGGATACGCCTACGACACCGCCGGCCGACCGCCGACGAGCGTCGCGCCGGCCGCCGTCGCGGCGCTGCCCGTCGCCGACCAACTGCCCATCGGCTCCTTCCCCTGGCAGGCCCGCACGCCCGTCGGCGCCGCCGACGGATACGCCGTCTGCGCACGCTGGCAACCGGGTGGCACGGCTCGGACCTCGTCGAACACCGTTGTCGCCAGCGGTGATTCGCCCTATCGAGACGCTGTCTCCGTCACGGCTCTCGCGCAGGCAGACGGGACGGGACCCGACGTCGACGCGGTCGCGATGCCGGGTGGCGCCAGTGCCGACGTCCGGTCGGCGCGCATCGTCGGCGACGACGGCTCGACGGGCGCCCGGTTCCTGGTCAGCGACGCGGGCGTGGTGTTCGGCGTGCACGACGACGACACCGCGACGTTCCTCGGGCTGAGCGGCGATCCCGAGGCGGCGCCGTGGCCCGTGCTGGCGCACCTGCCGCGGGGACCCGAACTCAGCGTCGACGCCGCCTCAGTCGTTCGCGACGGACTCCCGGCGCCGTCGTAGCCGACCCACGGACAGGCTCATCGCGGCCGTGGCCGCCGCGACGCAGGCCGCCGCGCCGATCAGCGAGACGCGGCGGGGCGAGGAATCGGCCGCATTGTCGAGATCTGTTGACTGCGTGCTGAATTCGGGTGACGTCGACCGCGGCGGTGAGGCACCGTCGGCGGTGACGGCGGCCAACGCGTCGACGACGCCCCGGCCCACCCAGGGATCCCACCCGGCGGCCGGATGGCGTGCGGTGTCGGTGATCCGGCGCATCACCTGTCGCGCCGTCAGCTGCGGAGCCGCCGACCGCACCAGCGCGACGACACCCGCGACCACCGGCGTCGAATAGCTCGTTCCCGAGATCGGCTCGGCTCCCGTCGAATTCGTGACCGAGTCGGTGACGCCGTCGCCGTCCGGGCTCAGCGAGACGACGCCCTCGCCGATCGCGGCGACGTCCACCCACGGCCCCGACAGCGTGAACGCCGACGGCCGGCCCGCGCGGTCCACCGACCCCACGGTCAGCACGTAGTCGTCGTACCACGCCGGACTCACCACGACGTCCACGGCGTCCCAATCCGGTCGACCGGGACGGGCCGGGTCGGGCGGCGGATTCTGCCGCGGGCATTGGCCCGAGCCGCCGACGTTGCCCGCCGCGGTCACGACGACGACGTTCTTGACGTCGACCGCGTAGGCGAGCGCGGCGCCGAGGGTCCGGTCGTCGAGTTCCCGATCGGCGGACGCACACGCGACCGAGGAGACGTTGACGACCGTCGCTCCCGCATCCGCGGCGGTCCGGATTGCCGCAGCCAGGGTCTCGACGTCGCCTACCCCCGACCCGCCGGCGCCGTCGGCCGGCCGGAACAGGTTGCTGGACTGACGGATTGCCAGGATGGAGGCGTCCGGCGCCACACCGCTGAAGGCTTTTCCCGGCGCCGCGCCGATGATGCCGGCGACGATCGTCCCGTGCCCGTCGCAATCCTGGGTGCCGTCACCCGTCGAGACATAGTCGCCGCCGGGAAGGAGGTGGGGCAGCAGGCGATGTCGGGCGACGCCGGTGTCGATCACCGCAACCGTCTGGCCGGCCCCCTTCGTCAGCCGCCACACCGGTTGGAGTTCGGCAAGGTTCGACTCGGTCGGGGCGGTCTCGTCGGCGGGTGGACTCACCCGACACGCGTCGGTCTGCTCGGTCGGGGTACGCGGCGCCGGCGGTCGCGCCGGTGGCAGCAGGGCGTCGTCGACCGGCGGTGGCGGTATCGCGGCGGCCGACGGAGCCGTCCACACCGCGGTGAGGACCGCCACCACGGCGGCGGTCCGGGCGGTCCTCACGACACCCCGAGCGAGGCGTACGCGCCACCGACCCAGCACGCGACGGGGACCACCGCGACCAGGGCGCCGTACTCCAGTCGGTCGAGCATCCGGCACACCGTGGGACCACGGCTGGGGCGCCGCACGGCCGCCAGTCCGATGGCGACCAGCAGGCACGAGACTAACCCCAAACCTTCCGGCCGGGTGTTCAGAAGAGCCCACCCGCCGGCGACCATGGCGACGAATCCGCCTGCTGCCAAGGCGATTCTGCGATCGGCGTCGACGTGGGTCCGGCCGCGCAGCACCAGCACCACTCCCACCAGGCCCGCGAAGGGAGCGGCGCCCGCGCGGCCCGCGACGACCGTCACCACCGCACCCGCCGCGGCTCCCGCGGCGGAACCCGCCACCAGCCCGCTCAGAACGGCGTGGCCCGCCGCGGCGGAGGCCGCCAGGTCGCCGTGCCAGTGGTCCGGTCCGAGCCGCGCGGCCAGGAGCGCCAACCGGGGCGCGAGGGTCAGCAGGGCGATCGCCGACGTCGAGAGTGCCGCTCCGACCACGGTCAGGGGCATTGCGGCGACGGTGACGGCGGCCACCAGGGACGAAAGTGCCGCGACCGCAATCAAAGCCGCGGATTGGCGACCCGAGAGACGCAGCATCAGCAGGGCGGTCGACGACGCGGCGGCCGCCGCCAGGAAGACGTTGGGCGCCGCCGGGCCCGACGGTACGACGAGGAAACCCGTGGCGCCGGCCAGTGTCACCACGCCGAGACACGACGTCGTGGAGTATCCGGTGACGACCGCCGCGACGGCTGTGGCCACCGCCGCGGCCGCGCAGATGACCGCGTGGGTGGTGGACCCGTCGGAGCCCGCGGTACTGGCGAGCGCCAGGGCCGCCAGGGTCGTCGCGAGTACTGCCACCGCGCCGGGAAGCCAGCCGTCGCCCCTCGGGCCAACCGGCGGCGACTCGGCGACCTGCTGAGGAGCCGCGCGCCGTACCGGTCCGAGTGCCGGCGCGGTGTCGGAGTCCAGGATGAGCAGCTCGCCGTCCCGAATGTCGTTGTCCTCCAGCGACGTCGAGTCGTCCACGCGGGCGCCGCAGGCGCGCTGCAGGCGCCAGCGACGGGCGACCCCCTCCGGCGGGGCCGAGACGCCGACGAGCTCGACGATCGTGGGCAGCAGCTCGGCCACGAGCGTTCGCGACGGCAGCACGAGGTCGACCGCCACCGGATCACCGTCGCGGTCGGACTGAACGCAGACCTTGGACACCGACATCTCACTGACGGTAGCGGCACGGGAGGGCCGCTCGCGGCGGCAATTTGGCGTTCCCGCGAAGGGAACCAAATTGCCGCCGGCAGCGTCCATTCAACGATGGGATCTTCATGCCAGCGCCGCCTGCGTCCCCCGCCGTTCGACGACGGCGAGGTCGTCGTGGAGCAACCACCCGCGGTGCCGAAGGATCCACCTGTCAATCTCGTCGGCAGACTGCTCCCGGTGGTGATGCTGCTCGCGATGGGTGGGATGACGGTGCTGTACTTCACCTCGGGCGCGGCGTCGGCACGCAGTCCGGTGTTCCTGTTCCTCCCCGTCATGATGCTGGTGTCGGTGCTCGGCTCGGTCGCCTACCAGTCCAGGGGAGCACGCCGGGGTGGGGAGCTCGACGCCGACCGGCGCGCCTACCTTCGCTACCTGGACGAGCTCGACGAGTCCCTGGCGAGAACCGCCGCGGCGCAACACGAGTCACTGCACTGGAGCCACCCCGACCCAGGTGCGGTGTGGACGCTGATCGGCGGTGCCCGCATGTGGGAGCGCCGCCCCGGCGACGAGGACTTCTGCCACGTGCGCGTCGGCACCGGCCCCCGTCCGCTCGCCACCAGGGTGGTGGTGCCGGACGCCGCGGGGTCCGACGCGCGGGATCCCGTGGTGGACGACGCCGTCGACCGCGTGCTCGCCGACCGGTCGACGGTGCCCGGTCTCCCCGTCACCCTCGACCTGACCGCGCATTCGCGCATCGCCGTGGAGGGGGAGACGAACGCCGCCCGGGGCGTGGTCCGGGCGCTGGTCTGCCAACTGACCGTCCTGCACGGCCCCGACGTGGTTCGGGTCACGGCGGTCGGTGACCGCGCGGATGCGCACTGGGACTGGCTGAAGTGGCTTCCCCATCACGGTGTTTCGCCGGAGTCCCGGCCGCGGGCTCGTCACGTACTGATATTCGACGGCCAGGCGGAGGAGACACCCGGCGCCGACACCACGACGATCGCCGTCGGCCCGCTGGCCGGCGAGTGTGTGCACCTCAGGGTGGACGGCACCTCGGCGGTGGAGCACCCCGACGCGGTGACGACCGCGCAGGCGGTGGTCTGCGCCAGAGGGCTTGCGCCGTTTCAGGCGGCGTCCGCCGCCGTGGCCGACGGTGCGGACTGGGCCGACCTGGTCGGCGTTGGCGACGCCGACCGCCTCGACGTCGAGCGGACGTGGCGACCGCGACCGGTGGCCGCCCGCCTTCGGGTGGCGATCGGCCTGACCGAGACGGGGCAGCGGGTGCAGGTGGACCTCAAGGAGGCCGCCCGCGGCGGCATGGGCCCGCACGGCCTGTGCGTGGGCGCCACCGGTTCCGGCAAGTCCGAGTTCCTCCGGACGCTGGTCCTCGGTCTGGTCGCGACGCACGGACCCGACGCTCTCAACCTGGTCCTCGTCGACTTCAAGGGCGGAGCCACGTTCCTCGGGCTCGAACGCCTCCGGCACGTGGCGGCCGTGGTGACGAATCTGTCCGAGGAGGCTCACCTGGTTTCGCGCATGAGGGACGCGCTCGCCGGGGAGATGACGCGGCGCCAACGGGTGCTGCGGGCCGCCGGGGGCTTCCCTGGCATCACCGACTACGACGACGCCCGCGCCCGCGGGGCCGAGCTCCCGCCGTTGCCCGCGCTGTTCATCGTCGTCGACGAGTTCTCCGAACTGCTCAGCCAGCACCCCGACTTCGCCGAACTGTTCGTCGCCGTCGGTCGTCTCGGCAGGTCCCTGGGCATGCACCTGCTGCTGGCCAGTCAGCGGCTCGACGAAGGCCGGCTCCGCGGGCTCGAGACCCACCTGTCCTACCGCATCTGTCTGAAGACGTTCTCCGCCAGCGAATCCCGCGCGGTACTTGGGACCGCCGACGCCTACGAGCTCCCCGGCACGCCGGGTGCGGCGATTCTCAAGACCGCCGCCGGTGACCTCGTCCGGTTCCGCAGTGCCTACGTGTCCGGGCCGGTTGCCGGGGCCGTCTCGCGTAACGACCAGACGGCCAGGCGCTTCACGGCCCGCGACGCCGAGCACGCACCCACTCGCCACGAGCCGGCGCGCACGTCGCGAGCGCTGCTCGACGTCGTGGTCGACGGGCTCGCCGATCGTGGAGAGCCGGCCCACCGGGTCTGGCTTCCGCCGCTCGACGCCTCGCCGAGATTGCGCGACCTCCTCGGCAAAGCGGATGGGTTGGCGCCCCTGGTGCTGCCGATCGGGTTGGTGGACAACCCGTTCGAGCAACGTCGCGACACGCTGACGATCGACTTGCGGGCCGCCGGGGGCAACGTGGCCATCGTCGGCGGCCCACGGTCGGGCAAGACGACCGCGCTGCGCGGCGTCGTCGTCGGTCTGGCGGCGACCCACGATCCCGAGGCGGTACACGTGTACGGGCTCGACTTCGGCGGCGGGTCGTTGTCGTCACTGCGGTCGCTGCCCCACGTGGGCGCGATCGCCGGCAGGCTCGAGCGCGACCTCGCCCGCAGGATCGTCTCGCACGTGCAGGCGCTGGTGCGGCAGCGGGAGACCCGGCTTCGCGAGGGACGTGGCGACGCGTCGGATTGCAGTGCGGCGTTCCTCGTGGTCGACGGCTGGGCGGTGGCCCGGCAGGAATTCGACGGGATGGAGGAGGCCGTCACCGCGATCGCCACGCAGGGTCTTTCGCTCGGGGTGCACGTCGTCGTCACCGCGTCGCGATGGGCCGACATTCGGCCGGCCCTGAAGGATCAGCTCGGCACCCGCGTCGAACTGTGTCTCGGCGACCCCGCCGACTCGGAGATGGACCGCAAGCAGGCCCGCCTCCTGGGCACCCGCCCGCCGGGACACGGAATCACCCGTGCTGGACTGGAATTCGTCACCGCCGTGCCGTGCGCCGACGGCACCGACGTGGCCGCGGTGGCCGCCCGGTTCCCGGATCGGGCGGCACCGGCCGTCCGCCTCCTTCCGGCGCGGGTGGCCCATGCCGACGTCGTCGGGCAGGCCGGTGCCCGGATGGCCGTCGGTCTCGGCGAGGACGACCTGCGGCCGATGCCCATGGACTTCGCGACGCATCCGCATCTGCTGATCCTCGGTGCCAGCGAATGCGGCAAGACCGCCACGCTGCGCACCCTGTGCCGGGAAATCGTGCGCACCAACGGACCCGACGCTGCCCGCCTGCTCGTCGTCGACTTCCGCCGCACCCTGCTGGGCGTCGTCGAATCCGACCACCTGCTCGGATATGCGATGTCCACGGCGTCGGCGGAGGCCCACGTGGCCACGGCCACGCGCATGCTGACCGACAGACTGCCCGACGAGCGGGTGACGCAGCAGCAGCTCCGGGACCGGTCGTGGTGGTCGGGGCCGGAGGTGTTCGTGGTCGTCGACGACTACGACCTGGTGGCGGGCGCGTCAGGCAACCCGTTGTCGCCGCTGCTCGACCTGCTGCCGCACGCCAAGGACCTTGGTCTGCATCTGGTGATCGCCCGCCGCTCCGGCGGTGCCGCGCGGGCGATGTTCGATCCAATCCTGGCCCGCACCAAGGATTTGGGTGCCGCGGGCTTGATGATGAGCGCCAGCCCGGACGAGGGGGTGCTGCTCGGCTCGGTGCGTCCCGGACCGTTGCCGCCCGGCAGGGGCACGCTGATCCGCCGGGGCCACGCCGACCACCTCGTCCAGGTGTCGTGGACCGAGCCGCCGTGAGCGGCGTGGTCGTGGTGGTGGGGCCCAAGGAGGTCGTCGGCCGCGGCGCGGTGGATCTCGAGCTGGCGACGACCGCGCTGGAGTCCCTCGACGACGCCCACGCGCTCGTCGACGACTGCGTGGTCGGCGTCGACGATTTATGGCGAGACCTGGTCGGGTCGGCTTCGGACGGTCCCTGCAAGCGGCTGCTGCTGATCTGCCCGTCGTGGTGGGGCACGCGGCGGCTCGCGCGCGTCGCGACCGCGGCCAGGCACTGGTCCGACGACGTCGTCGTGGTCCTGCGCTCGGAGGTGTGGCGCACCGAGCCGGTCGTGGTGGAGCTCGGACCCGAGCTCGTGATCGTCCACGCCGACGGTCGGCGGCATGCCATCGCGCGCGCGAGCCATCCGGCCGGCATCATCGAGGCCGTCGTCGCCCACGTCGACGGGCGGCCCGCGGTGACGGTCGACGCGCCGTCGGGCGTCAAGCTCCTGGGCGCCGATCTCGTTCGCGCGCTTCGATTGCGTGGCGCCGACGTGACGCTCGAGGACGACCGGTCGCTCGTCGCCGCCGTTGGTGGCGCAGCCGATGCCAGGGCGCTCCGTCGGCATCTGACGCCGCGCACGGTGGGGGTGGCCGCGGCGATCCTGACGGCCGGTGGGTTGGCGGCTGCGGCGGTGGGCGTCGACGGCCGCCCCGCGGATCCGGCCGACGCCTGGTGGTTGGTGGAGGGCCGGGTCGCCGTGGAGGTTCCCGCCGCCTGGACCGTCGAGAGGGTCACGACGGGGCCGGGTTCAGCTCGCGTGCAGGTGAGCTCGCCCGGCGACCGTTCCGAGGTGATCCACGTGACGCAGTCGCGAGTGCCCGACACCGAGACGCTGGACTCGACCGCCGCGGCGTTGGCCGCCGTTCTCGTCGGTCAGCCGCAGGGGACCTTCGTCGACTTCACGGCGGCCGACGAGCGCGCGGAGCGCAGCGTCGTCACCTACCGGGAGGTGCGCCCCGATCGGCGGGTCGACTGGACGGTGCTGCTCGACGGGGGAGTGCGGATCGCGATCGGTTGTCAGGGCACCGGACCCGCTCCCCAGGACGCCTGTGACCGGGCGATCCGTTCGGCGCATGCGGTCGAGCGAAAGTGATTCATGCACAAGGGAACCGAAGCGCCAGCCGGTGCGTCCAATCAAACATGGGACCACACGTGGAAGGGAATCCGATGACCAGTGGAGCGCTGAACACCGACTTCGGTCTGATGTCGACCGTCGCCGGGAAGATCGACGGCTGCAACGAGGAGACCGGGGCGATGCTCCGGACGTTCATCGGGCAGATGAGCACGGTCCCGCCGTCGGTGTGGGGTGGGTCCGCGGCGGCGCGGTTCCGCGACGTCGTCGACCGGTGGAACACCGAGTCCCTCGCCTTGCACCAGTCGCTGCAACGGATCGCCGAGACCATCCGGTTCAACGAGCGAACGCTCCGCGAGGCCGCCGATCAGCACTCCCACCGGATCGCGTCGGTCGACGTCCGCTGAGTACCCGTCCACCCACCCGAATGGAGCAGCCATGGAACCGGTTCTGTCATACGACTTCAACGAGATCGAGTACACGGTCCGTCAAGAGATTCACCACACCTCCGCGCGGTTCAACGCTGCGCTGGACGAATTGCGCGCCCAGATAGCGCCCCTTCAGGCGGTCTGGACGCGGGAGGCGGCGGAGGCCTACCGCGTCGAGCAGGCCAGATGGGACCGGTCGGCGGCCGCACTGAACGACATGCTGGTGTCCCTCGGCAACGCGGTCCGCGAGGGTTCCGACGACGTCGCCGACACCGACCGCCGTGCGGCGGGAGCCTGGGGCTTCTAGGCCGCAGGCACACGAGACCCTGTGCGGTCCCAACCGGGTGGAGAGGCCCGGAAGGGACCGCACAGTCGTGTCCGGGGTCAGTCCGGGAGTGCGTCGAGTGTGCGGTGAGATCGCCCTTCGCGGCCGAATCGCGATCTGGCCGCACACTCGATGGGGGGAGTGATCCGGGCGCGTGCCGGCGGTGGCCCGAACGGGCGTTTTGACCTGCGACGACGGTCCCCGGTAGGCTGCTCGGTTGGCGCGCGGTGAGTCGCAAGACTCTGCGGGTCCTCGGGTCTACGTCGGTCGCCGAGGACGCCCACCCTGCGCCTGACCGACACCCCGGTCACCCGGGAAACCCGAGAGAGAAGAAGGTAGCGCTGTGCCTACGTACACGCCGAAGGCTGGTGACACCACGCGCACGTGGTACGTCATCGACGCCACCGACGTGGTCCTCGGCCGGCTCGCCGTCGCAGTGGCAACACTGCTGCGCGGCAAGCACAAGCCGACGTTCACGCCGAATGTCGACGGTGGCGACTTCGTCATCGTCATCAATGCAGACAAGGTCGCCATCAGTGGCGACAAGCTCGCCAACAAGTACGCCTACCGCCACTCGGGTTACCCCGGCGGCCTGCGCAAGCGCACGATCGGCGAAATGATGGCCAAGCACCCGGAGCGGGTCGTGGAGAACGCGATCGTCGGGATGCTGCCGCACAACAAGCTGAGCCGTCAGGTTCAGAAGAAGCTGAAGGTGTACGCGGGCGCCGAGCATCCGCACATCGCGCAGCAGCCGGTTCCGTTCGAGATCAAGCAGGTGGCCCAGTGACCGAAACGACAGACGTGACCGACCCGACCGAGGTCGACGAGGTGCCGGAAGGCAACTACGTCTCCGAGTCCGCCGAGCCCGAAGCCGCCGACGAGGCCCCGGCCCGCGAGCCCTTGATCTTCGACCGCCCGGTGCAGACCGTCGGCCGTCGCAAAGAGGCCGTGGTTCGGGTTCGCCTGACCCCCGGCACCGGCAAGTTCATCCTCGACGGCCGCAGCCTGGAGGAGTACTTCCCGAACAAGGTGCACCAGCAGCTCATCAAGGCGCCGCTGGTGCTCGTCGACCGGCTCGACACCGTCGACGTCTTCGCTCACCTCGACGGTGGCGGACCGTCCGGACAGGCCGGCGCCCTGCGTCTGGCCATCGCCCGTGCGCTCATCATCGTCCAGCCCGAAGACCGGCCGCCGCTGAAGAAGGCCGGCTTCCTCACGCGTGACCCGCGTGCGATCGAGCGCAAGAAGTACGGCCTCAAGAAGGCCCGTAAGGCGCCTCAGTACTCGAAGCGCTGATCCTCAGCACGGTGTACCCCGCGAGCGTGCGCGTCTGTCCAAGGCGCGCACGCTCTCGGTTTTTCTAGGAGGAGCATGGGTCGCCTGTTTGGCACCGACGGAGTCCGCGGCGTCGCGAACACCGATCTGACCGCCGAGTTGGCGCTGGCCCTGGGGTCGGCCGCCGCTCGCCGACTGGGCACCTCCGGCAGTCGGCGGCGTGTCGCCGTCGTCGGCCGCGACCCGCGCGCCAGTGGCGAGATGCTCGAAGCCGCCGTCATCGCCGGGATCACCAGCGAGGGCGTCGACGTGTTGCGGGTCGGCGTGCTGCCCACCCCGGCCGTCGCCCATCTGACCGGTGTCTACGGCGCCGAATTCGGCGTGATGATCTCGGCGTCGCACAACCCGATGCCCGACAACGGCATCAAGATCTTCGGCCCCGGCGGCCACAAGCTCGACGACGACGCCGAGGACCGCATCGAAGAACTCCTCGGCGCCGGACCCGGCGAACGCCCGGTCGGCGCGGCCATCGGTCGCGTGCTCGACGCCGACGACGCGCTGGACCGCTATCTGCGGCACCTCGCGACGGCCGCCTCCACCCCGCTGCACGGCATCACCGTCGTCGTCGACTGCGCCCACGGCGCCGCCTCCGCTGCCGCCCCGCTGGCCTACCGCGCCGCGGGTGCCACCGTGATCGCCATCAACGCAGAACCCAACGGGCTCAACATCAACGAGGGCTGCGGGTCGACGCACATGGACGTGCTGCAGCGGGCGGTTCGCGCCCACGGCGCCGACCTCGGTCTGGCTCACGACGGGGACGCCGACAGGTGTCTTGCCGTCGACGCCTCGGGCGAGGTGGTCGACGGGGACGCCATCATGGTGATCCTGGCGATGGCCATGCGCGACGCCGGCGAGCTGACGTCGAACACCTTGGTCGCCACGGTGATGAGCAACCTCGGGCTGCACATCGCGATGCGCGCGGAGGGCATCGAGGTGCGCACCACCGCCGTCGGCGACCGCTACGTGCTCGAGGAACTGCGCGCCGGCGGCTACGCCCTCGGCGGCGAGCAGTCCGGCCACGTCGTGATGCCCGCGCTGGGCACCACGGGTGACGGGGTCGCCACCGGGTTGCGCCTGATGGCGCGGATGGCGCAGACCCGCTCGACGCTGGCCGAACTGTCCGCGCCGATGCACACGCTGCCGCAGGTCCTCATCAACGTCCAGGTCGCCGACAAGGCCACCGTCGCCGAGGCGCCGTCGGTGCGGTCCGCGGTGGCCGAGGCCGAAGCCGAACTCGGTGACACCGGTCGAATCCTGTTGCGCCCCTCCGGAACCGAGCAAGTCGTCCGGGTCATGGTGGAGGCTGCCGACGAGGACACCGCGCGCCTGTTGGCCGCGCGGGTGGCGGATTCGGTGAGCCAGCAGCGCTGAGGTCCAGATCGCGCATTGCAACCATGCTGCAACCCTGAACGGCTAGCGTATGTGACGACAGACACACGTGCGTCGGCGGTTGGCCGGCAGGCAAAGGAGCACCGTTGACCAAGTTCGTCGCTGCGATCGACCAGGGCACCACCAGCACCCGCGCCATGATCTTCGATCACGACGGTGCCGAGGTGGGCCGGCACCAGCTCGAACACGACCAGATCCTGCCCCAGGCCGGCTGGGTCGAGCACAATCCCGTGGAGATCTGGGAGCGGACCGCGTCGGTGCTGTCCTCGGTGCTCAACAAGACCAAGCTGCAGACCACCGACCTCGCCGCGCTCGGCATCACCAACCAGCGCGAGACGGCCCTGGTCTGGGACCGCAAGACCGGCCGGCCGTACTACAACGCGATCGTGTGGCAGGACACCCGCACCGACCGGATCGCCACCGCGCTGGACCGAGACGGGCGCGGCGACGTGATCAGGCGCAAGGCCGGATTGCCGCCCGCCACCTACTTCTCGGCAGGCAAGGTGCAGTGGATTCTGGAGAACGTCGACGGCGTCCGCGAGGCCGCGGAGCGTGGCGACGCCATCTTCGGCACCAGTGACAGCTGGGTGGTGTGGAACCTGACCGGCGGTCCGCGCGGCGGCGTGCACGTCACCGACGTGACCAACGCCAGCCGGACCATGCTGATGGACCTGGAGACCCTCGACTGGGACGACGAGCTCCTGTCGTTCTTCGACATCCCGCGGCAGATGCTGCCGCGGATCGTGCCGTCGTCCTCCCCGGAGCCCTATGGCGTCACGCTCGACACCGGTCCGCTGGGCGGCGAGGTACCGGTGACCGGCATCCTCGGCGACCAGCAGGCCGCGATGGTCGGGCAGGTGTGCCTGGCCCCCGGTGAGGCCAAGAACACCTACGGCACCGGTAACTTCTTGCTGCTCAACACCGGTGAGAAGATCGTGCGCTCGGAGAACGGGCTGCTGACCACCGTCTGCTACCAGTTCGGCGACGCGAAACCCGTGTACGCACTGGAGGGTTCGATCGCCGTGACGGGGTCGGCCGTGCAGTGGTTGCGTGACCAACTCGGCATCATCAGCGGTGCCGCCCAGAGCGAGTCGCTGGCCCGGCAGGTCGAGGACAACGGCGGGGTGTACTTCGTGCCCGCGTTCTCCGGGCTGTTCGCCCCGTACTGGCGCTCGGACGCCCGCGGCGCGATCGTCGGGCTGTCGCGGTTCAACACCAACGCGCACGTCGCGCGGGCCACCCTGGAGGCAATCTGTTATCAGAGCCGCGACGTGGTCGACGCCATGGAGGCCGATTCCGGTGTGCACCTTGAGGTTCTGAAGGTCGACGGCGGCATCACCGCCAACGATCTCTGCATGCAGATCCAGTCCGACGTGCTCGGCGTCGACGTGGTCAAGCCCGTCGTGGCGGAGACCACCGCGCTGGGTGCCGCCTACGCGGCCGGGCTGGCGGTCGGGTTCTGGGACAACCCCGACGACCTGCGGGCCAACTGGCAGGAGGACAAGCGCTGGACGCCGTCGTGGAGCGACGACCAGCGCGCCACGGGGTACGAGGGCTGGCAGAAGGCCGTGCAGCGCACCCTCGACTGGGTCGACGTCTCCTAGCCGGAAGGCGTTGCCGCGCCGCCCTTATGAGGCGAGCGCGGCGACGCCGGCTTCGGCGACGGACACGTCCTGCTCGACGCTGCCTGCGCTGACGCCGATCGCTCCGATCACCACGTCACCCTCGGTGAGCAGAATGCCGCCCCCGAAGATGACCATGCCGCCGCTGAGCTGCTCCAGCCCGTAGAGCTCGGCACCCGGCTGCACCAGCGGCATGAGGGCGCTGGTGGGCGCGTTCATCAAAATGGACGTGCGCGCCTTGCGAATCGAGATGTCCACGCTGGCCTTGATGGCGCCATCCATGCGGGCGAACGCCACCAGGTGCCCGCCGTCGTCGACGACGGCGATGTTCATCGGCTGACCGATCTCGCGTGCCTTCGCGACGGCGGCGTCGACGGCCTTGGTGGCAGCGGACAGGGTGATGGCACTCATGGGTGACCTTTCTAATGAGCGTTGCTACAAGGCTTTTGGACGACGGGAATCACGTCCGACCGTACAGGCGTGTCATGAGCGATTGTCGGGTTTCGCGACCGATCCATGGTCCCGACGCGAAAAGACTATCCAAAGACTCACCGTCGGGTCAGTAGTTGGGCGGGACGAAACGAAAGCCGCCACCCACGGCGCGCTCGTGAAAATACTGGTCGGACAGGGTGGGTGCACGCCGTCCTTCAGAGAGGTTGTGGTCAGTGTCGAACATCGACATCTTCATCTGGGAGTTCTTGGGCACCACGATCCTCTGCCTCCTGGGCAACGGTTCGGTGGCCGCAGTGGTGCTGAAGAACTCCTACTCCCACGGCACCGGCGGTGACTGGATCATCATCGTGCTCGGCTGGGGGTTCGGCGTCTTCGCCGGTGCCAGTGTCGCCGCCCCGTCGGGCGCTCACATCAATCCGGCAGTCTCACTGGCACTGGCGATTTCGGGAGGCATCCCGTGGTCGTCGCTGCCCGTCTACTGGGCGGCGCAGATGCTCGGTGGCATCGTCGGCGCGTCTCTGTGCTGGGTTGCCTTCAAGCTGCAGTTCGACAACATGGACGACAACTCCGGCACCCGCGGCATCTTCTGCACGACGCCGTTCGTGAAGGGTTTGCCGTGGAACGTCGCGACCGAGGTGATCGCGACCTTCGTGCTGGTCTTCTTCATCCTGACCAACCCGCAAGCCAACGGGGCGTTGAGCTACGGCGCCGTCACGTTCGTCGTCATCACCATCGGTTTCGGTCTCGGCGGCCCGACGGGCTACGCCATCAACCCAGCTCGCGATCTGGGACCGCGGATCGCGTACTGGTTCCTGCCCATCAAGGGCAAGGCCGGCCCCGACTGGAGCTACTCGTGGGTGCCGGTGTTCGGCCCGCTCTTGGGCGCCGCGCTCGCCGCGGGACTGGGCCTGCTGGTGATGTAAACCGTGCCCGGGTGCGATCGAACACGTTGCGCTGCAGCGTGTTCGATCGTCCTAGCGGATGTTGAGTTCCGCGGTGCGTTGCGATGCCGCCCGGCCGGGGATGAAGCCCGCCACCGCGCCGATGACGGTGGTCGCCGGCGGTCCGATGGCGGCGCGACGGGCCGCCTCGGAGATGGTGCCGAGCGTGCCGCGGACCTCCCGCTGGCTGGCGAGGCTGCCGTCGGCGATCACCGCCGCCGGTGTGGTGGCACTCATGCCCCCGTCGACGAGGGCGCGGGCGATGGCGTCGAGGTTGGCCACGGCCATCATCAAGACGATGGTCGTGTTGGTCCGCGCGAGCGCGGCGTAGTTCACCGCCGAGTCGGGATGATCGGGCGGGACGTGCCCGGAGACCACCGTGAAGCCCTGGGTCAGGCCGCGATGCGTGACGGGAATCCCCGCCGAGGCGGGGGCCGCGATCGCCGAACTCACGCCGGGAATCACGTCGACGGTGATGCCGGCCTTCACGCATTCGTCGAGTTCCTCGCCGCCGCGGCCGAACACGAATCCGTCACCACCCTTGAGCCTCACGACCGTCCTGCCCGCCAGTGCGTGGCTGATCAGATGGGCGTTGATCTCGCTCTGCTCCATGCGGCGCCCGCCAGGGATCTTGGCGGCGTCCACCACGACGGCGTGCGGTGCGAGGTGGCCGAGTACCGAGACGGGGGCGAGTCGGTCGGTGACGACGACGTCGGCGTTGGCGATCGCGTCCCGGCCCGCGACGGTCAGCAGTCCGGGGTCGCCGGGTCCGCCGCCGACCAGGGTGACCCGGCCGACGCGACGGGCCGCGGGCGTCGGACGTGGAGCGCGGTCCAGGACGCAGAATACGCCTCGCCGGTGCGCGTCGGCGGCGATCGAGGCGTCGAGGTCGGCGTCGCCGGTGTGGGCGAACAACAGTGCCGCCGAGTCGACGTCGGCGGTGGTGAGCTCTCGCCGGTGGACCGTGATCAGCCCCCGGTCGGCGAGGTCGGACAGGTACGGCGCAGGGTCGGGGGACACCACGGTGACGACCGCGCCCGCCGCGACCAGGGTGCCGGTGGCGGTCATCGCCCGACCCCCGGAGCCGACGACGGTCACCGGCATCCCACGGACGGGAAGCTCGACCGGGACGGTCGACGGCTGGTCAGCGGATGCGTGCTGCGGGCCGACCACCGACGCCTCCCCGTGCGCGACCGCGCAACGCCGCCGACACCAGCGCGGCGCGCTTGTGCACGCCGAACTTGTCCATGATGTTGTGGAGGTGGAACTTGACGGTGGCCTCGGAGATGAACAGGTCGGTGGCGATCGCCCGGTTGTCCAACCCCTCGGTCAGCAGTGCCAGCACTTCCTTTTCGCGGCGCGTGAGCAGACCCGCGTAGTCGAATTCGGTCGTCATGGCTTGCGAACGCAGTTCGTCGACGAGGGTATTGGCGCTGTGCGGGTCGAGTGCGGTCTGACCGTCGAGGACCCGGGCGACCGCGCTCAACAGGTCGGTCGACGGCGACCTGCGGTCGACGAGGGCGTCGGCCCCGGCGCGAATCAGTTCCAGCGCGCGCCCCGGCGACTCCTCGCCGTCCATGACCACGACGATCTTCGGCACCGGGTCGAGCTGCGTCCGCAGCGTCGCCAATTGCAGGCCGTGGTCGGCGTCGACGACCAACAACTCCGGGGCCACCAGCCGTAGCCGGTCGACCAGGTCGTCGTCGTGCCGCAGATCGCCGACGATCTGGATACCGTCGGCCTCTCCCAGTAGATGCACCAGGCCGTGCAGGAGCAGTTCGTCGTTCATCACGAAAACCGTTCGCGCATAGGAAATGTGGCGTGCCGCGACAATCTGCGGCCCCCGCTTGCCTGGGTGAATCGGTGCGTAGTGCGGTTGTGACCAACCCATCATTGACTCCGTCCTGCCGGTCAGCGGGCGAATGCTAACGCCTGGTGCGTTGCAGTTGCGTTGCATCGAGCACGCAGTCCTGGCACAGCCCCGCCCCCGGTGCTTGATAGAACAGGCAGCAACTCCGGCGGACGAACTGGCCGCCCACGAAGTGGCCGGTGTCCGTCAGCGGCCCGGTGTCCAACAACGCTCGGACCAACGCCCGACCCGTCGGCGCCAGGTCGGGCCGAGACAGTCCCATCACCGTCACCGCGCCGTTCGCGGCGGAGATGGCGTTGCCCCGGCTGACGCGGTCCGACAGCGACGCCGTCGCCCTGAGGATCTCGGCGAGTGGGCCGAAGACGTTGGTGAGCAACGATTTCGAGATCACGTCGGCCGCCTGGGACGGGGTTGGTGCGGGCAGCCAATCGGGGTGGGCCGTCCCGAGCCGAGGCGAGTGGTGACCGGTCGTCGTCCACCGCACCGACGTCGGGGTGAGGACGGGCACCGCGCCGTAGAGGGCGGCCGCGCCGACGACGGGGGAGACGAGTCGGGCCACCACGTTCAACTGAAACGAGGAGGCGGCCATCCGCAGCGGAACGTCGGCCGGATCGTTGTCCGTCGACGCCGCGATCGCCGATCGGGTGCGCTCCACGAACGCGCGCACCACGTCCGCGTCGGACAGCAGCGTCGCGAACTCGGCGCCCTCGTCGTCCCCGAACGCGGGGATGGCGAAGTAGCCGCCGAGTGCGGCCGTTCCCGCCAGGAGCGCGGCGCCGTCGTACGTGCCGTTCATCGTCCCCAAGCTAGCGGGTCGGTCGAGTGCAACGTTGCTGCAACGTGACGGCAGCCACAATGGCATCAGGCAACCGGCTCAGATCACCCGAGCGCCCCTGACCTCATGGAGCACTGCATGACGCAACCCAACCTCGATCCCGCGGTCGACTATCCGCTGAGCGACAACCGACGGGATCTGCTGTTCACCCCGACCGGCCGATCCATCGACGACATCACCATGGACGCCGTCGTCTCGGGCGACGTCCAGGCCACTGACCTGCGGATTACTCCGGACACGCTGCGCCTGCAGGCCCAGATCGCGGAGAAGGACGGTAGGAAGCAGTTGGGCGCCAACCTGCACCGGGCGGCGGAGATGACGGCGATCAGCGACGAACGCGTGCTGCAGATCTACAACGCCCTGCGCCCCAACGCGTCGACGAAGGACGAACTGCAGGCCATCGCCGAGGAGCTGGAGAGCCAGTACGCCGCGACCTTCCTCGCGGAACTGGTGCGGGAGGCGGCCGACGTCTACGAGCGGCGCGACATCCTGGCGACGAGCGAATAGGAGACGACGATGACGGCTGAGGCAATTCGCCAACCTGCAAGCGACGTGCGGCATTCCGCGCGGACCGAGCTGCTCGAGGACCGCCCGGTCAACCTGGACGGTTTCGTCGAGGAGTGGCCCGAGGTGGGCATGGTCGCCATGGACAGCGCCTTCGACCCCGAGCCGAGCGTGCGGGTCGAGAACGGCGTGATCGTCGAGATGGACGGCGTGCAGCGCGCCGACTTCGACTTCATCGACCAGTTCATCGCCGACAAGGCACTCGACGTCGAGACCACCGAGCAGTCGATGGCGCTTCCCGCCGACGAGATCGCCCGGATGCTGGTCGACCCGGGGGTCACCCGCAAGGAGGTCATCGCGGTCACCGGCGGGCTGACCCCGGCCAAGCTGCTGGCGGTGGCAAAGAACCTGAACATCGTGGAAATCATGATGGGCATGCAGAAGATGCGTGCACGCCGCACGCCGGCGAACCAGGCGCACTGCACCAGCGCCCGGGACAATCCGGTTCAGGTGGCATGTGAGGCCGCCGAGGCCGCCATCCGCGGATTCTCCGAGGTGGAAACGACTCTCGGCGTCGTGCGGTATGCACCGCTGGTCGCCATGGCGCTGCAGATCGGCAGCCAGGTCAACCCGGGCGGACCCCTGACGCAGTGCGCGCTGGAGGAGGCCACCGAGCTGGACCTCGGCATGCGGGGCATCACCGGTTACGCCGAAACCATCTCCGTCTACGGCACCGAGCCGGTCTTCGTCGACGGCGACGACACCCCGTGGTCGAAGGCGTTCCTCGCCGCGGCGTACGCCTCCCGCGGCATCAAGATGCGCTTCACCTCCGGCACCGGATCCGAGGTGCAGATGGGCAACGCGCAGGGAAAGTCCATGCTGTACCTCGAGATTCGCTGCATTCTCATCGCCAAGGGTGCCGGGGTGCAGGGTCTGCAGAACGGCTCCATCTCGTGCATCGGCGTGCCGGGCGCGGTGCCCGCCGGCATCCGTGCGGTAGCCGCGGAGAATCTCATCGCCTCGGCGGTGGACCTCGAATGCGCCTCCGGCAACGACCAGTCGTTCTCGCATTCGGCGATGCGCCGGACCGCGCGGCTGATGCCGCAGATGATGCCGGGCACCGACTTCGTCTGCTCCGGATATTCAGCAGTGCCCAACTACGACAACATGTTCGCGGGATCGAACCTCGACAGCGACGACTTCGACGACTTCAACACCATCCAGCGAGATCTACAGATCGACGGTGGGCTGCGTCACGTCAAGGAATCCGACATCCTCGCGGTCCGCACCAGGGCGGGCAAGGCCCTGCAGGCGGTGTTCCGCTACCTGGACCTGCCGCCGATCAGCGACGCCGAGATCGACGCCGCGGTCTACGCCAACGGCAGCCGTGAACTGCTCCCGCGCGACGTGCTCGAGGACCTCAAGGGCGCCCAGCAGGTGATGGACCGCAACATCACCGGGCTGGACTTGGTGAAGGCGTTGGAATCGACGGGCTTCTCGGACATGGCCGAGAACCTGCTGGTGATTCTCCGCCAACGCATTTCGGGTGACCTCCTGCAGACCTCGGCCATCATGACACCGTCGCTGGTGGTGCTCTCCGCGGTCAACGACGCCAACGACTACGCCGGACCCGGAACGGGGTATCGCCCGTCCGGTGCCCGCTGGGAGGAAATGAAACGCTTGCGCCACGTCACCAGCGCATCGAACCCCGAGCTGGAGGTGGAGTAACCGTGTCGACCAATCAGGACGCCCCACGAGCGCTGTCGTTCAAGGAAATCGGCGTCGCGGAGCGGGGCAGGAAGTCCGACGAGGTGGTGATCGCGATCTCGCCGGGCTTCGGCGGCCTGTTCACCCAGACCATCGTCGGCCTGCCCCACTCGGAGGTGATCCGCCAGATCCTGGCGGGCATCGAAGAGCAGGAGGCGAGTGCCCGAATCATCCGTGTGCAGAACAGCGCCGATCTCGCGTACATGGCTCACACGGCCGCGAAGCTGTCGGGGTCGGGCATCGGCATCGGCATCCTGGGGCGTGGCACGTCGATGATCCACCAGCGGGATCTGCCTCGGTTGTCCAGCCTGGAGCTGTTCCCGCAGTGCCCGCTGCTGACGTTGGAGACCTACCGCGACATCGGCTCGAACGCCGCCCAGTACGCCAAGGGTGAGTCGCCGCAACCGGTTCCGACGCTCAACGACCAGATGGCCCGTCCCCGCTGGCAGGCCAAGGCGGCACTGCTTCACCTCAAGGAGACCGAGCTCGTCCGCAAGGGCGTCAAGCCGGTCGAGGTGATGCCGGAGTTCGCCGCGGCGACCGTCGATTGATCGGGAGTTGACCCCAGTGGTCCGCACGGTCGTCGGGGTGGACATCGGCAACTCGACCACGGAGGCTAGCGTCGCCACCGTCGGCGCCGACGGCGCCGTGTCCTACGTCGGGGCAGCCTTGACCCGCACGACGGGCGTCAAGGGCACCCCGAAGAACGTCGACGGCGTGGCGAAGGCCGTGACGTGGGCTCTCGACGGCGCGGGCGTCCGCCTGGCGGATCTCGACCTGATCCTGCTGAACGAGGCGACACCGGTGATCAGCGGCCTGGCGATGGAGACCATCACCGAGACGATCATCACCGAGTCGACGATGATCGGTCACGACCCGCGGACCCCGGGAGGTCGGGGACTCGGCGTCGGCATCATCGTCGACTTCGCGGCGCTCGACGACGTGGAGGTGGGATCGCCGTCCATCGTGCTGGTGCCACGCGGCGTCGACTTCGACGACGCCGCCCGGGCGATCAACGCGGCGTGCGACCGCGGCGTCGAGATCACCGGGGCGATCCTGTGTCACGACGACGCCGTCCTGGTGGCCAATCGACTGAAGGCGAAGATTCCGATCGTCGACGAGGTGTCGCGCATCGACGCCGTACCGCGCGGGATGACGGCCGCCGTCGAGGTGGCCGGTCCCGGGCAGTCGATCCGCACCCTGTCGAATGCCTATGGCCTCGCAACGATATTCGACCTTGACTCCGATCAGACCAAGGTGGTGTCGCCGGTCGCGCGGGCACTCACCGGCAACCGCTCGGCGGTGGTGGTGCGCACGCCCTCGGGCGACGTCGCCGACCGCACCATCCCGGCGGGTTCGCTCGAACTCGAGGGCAGCACGAAGCGCGCCACCGTCGACGTCTCGCGCGGCGCCGCCGAGATCATGGCGGAGGTGGAGCGGGTGAGCCCGCTGGTCGACGTGGTGGGGGAGGCGGGCACCAACACCGGCGGCATGATCGCCAACGTCCGCCAGAGCATGGCCGACCTCTCCTCCCACGACCTCGCCGACGTGCGGATCAAGGACCTGCTGGCCGTGGACACCCTGGTGCCGCAGGAGGTTCGGGGCGGTGTCGCCGGTGAGGTCGCACTCGAGAACGCCGTCGCCCTCGCGGCGATGGTCCGCACCAAGGAGAGCGGGATGCAAGCCGTCGCCGACGCCGTCGCCGAGCATCTGCGCCACGCGGGGGCCGAGCGGGTCGACGTCGTCGTCGGCGGCGTGGAGGCCGAGATGGCGGTGCTCGGCGCGCTGACGACGCCTGGGACCGCCAAGCCGCTGGTGGTGCTGGACCTCGGTGGCGGGTCGACCGACGCCGCGGTGATCGGCACCGACGGCCACACCGACGCCACGCACCTCGCAGGCGCCGGTGACCTCGTCACCAAGCTGATCGACGCGGAGCTGGGCTTGGAGAACCGCGAGCTGGCCGAGGAGATCAAACGGTGCCCGCTGGCCAAGGCGGAGAGCTTCTTTCACGTCCGGCTCGAGAACGGCACGGTCCAGTTCTTCGAGAAGCCGCTGCCCGCCACCGCCTTCGCCCGCGTCGTCACGCTGAGCGAGTTCGAGGGCGGGATGAACCCCATCCCCACCCGCCATTCGCTCGAGCGGATCCGCACCGTGCGGCGCACCGCCAAGGAACGGGTGTTCGTGGTGAACGCACTTCGGGCGCTTCGCAGCATCGCCCCGGGCGGCGACCTGCGTCGGATCGGCTTCGTCGTGCTGCTCGGTGGGTGCGCCCTCGACTTCGAGATTCCGGAGCTGATCGCCAGCGCCGTCGCGCCCTTCGGAATCGTCTGCGGCACCGGAAACGTGCGCGGCACGGAGGGACCCCGCAACGCGGTCGCCTCCGGTCTGGTGGCGTCGTACGTGGCGTCGCTCGGCGACGCGGCCACCGAACCCGAGGTCGGTGCGCGTGCGTGAGGGCGGTCAGCCGGAGAAACCGGCCATTCTGGTGCTCAGTCGTGTGGCCGGACGGGTTGAGAACGAGGTGCTGGCCGGCATGGAGGAGGAGGGCGTGCCGTCGGTGGTCGAACGCCCAGGCGACGACGTGGACGCGACGGAACTCGCCCGCACGGCCGCCGGCCAGTCCTCACTGGCCGTCGGAGTGGGGATCGACGCCGACGGGCGGGTGTGCGTCCAGCACGACAAGCTCACCGACCCCCTTCCCGAGTTGTCCTCGCCGGGCCCTGCGGGTGCGGCGACCGCCCGCATCCTCGGCCACAACGCCGCCCGCATCGTGGTGGGCATTCCGCTTCGCACGGAACGGTTTTCGTGAATTTCGATGGGGTGCCCGCGCCCCAGATGCGGGTCGAGGCGGTCCGTGTCCTGAACGAGCTCAACGAGACGACCAAGGCCCAACAGGCCTTCCTCAACAGCTGCGGGGACGCCACCTGGATCGGCGACGAAGAACGGCGGGCGATTCGGTGGCTGCTGTCCGCACTGGTCGACCACCGCCGCCGCGTGCGGATCACCGCTCGGCTGTGGCGGACGCTGAACCCGGCCGAGCCCGTGGGCGGCGACCTGGTCTCCGACACGGTCGCCCTGCTCGACGAGAATCAGTCCTTCACACCGCTGCTCGCGCAGTGGCGCGCGATGGTGATCGGCCAAACCCGGCTGGAGCGCCACAGCTTCTGGCGCAACCTGATCGAAATCGCCGAGCTCAACCTCGTGGAGTCTCGTACCGTCGCGAGGTGAACACGGCCCGGCCGGCCGCGCGCTCGGCCACCGTCGTGGTCGAGGAACCGATGATCAGCAGGGTCCGCATGTCGACGACCGAGGGGTCGAAGGCGGCCACCGTCGTCACCACCACGCTCTCCTCCGGACCGCCGACGTCCCGACCGAGGACGATCGGGCGGTCGCCCGGAAGGCGTTGCGTCAGAATCTCCTTCAGCGCGCTGACCTGCCACGTCCGACTCTCCGAGCCGGGGTTGTAGATCGCGATCACCATGTCGGCGTCGACGGCCGCGTGCAGACGTCGCTCGATGACGTCCCAGCTCTTCAACCGGTCCGACAGCGAGATCACGGCGTAGTCGTGGCCGAGCGGGGCGCCGACGGCGGCCGCCACGGCGTTGGCGGCGGTCATCCCGGGCACCACCCGCACCGGAACGTCGCTCCACGCGGGTTCGGTGGCGACCTCGACGACGGCGGCGGCCATCGCGAACACGCCGGGATCACCGGAACTGACGACGACGACCCTGGCGCCGTTCTTCGCCAGATCCAATGCCATGCAGGCACGTTCGGATTCGACGCGGTTGTCGCTGGGGTGCAACCGCTGGCCGGGCCGCGGTGAGACGCGCGCCAGATAGGTCTTGTAGCCGACGATGTCGGTCGCCCTGGCCAGTTCGCCGTGCACCTCGGGGGTGGTCCACCTGTCTGCGCCGGGACCGAGTCCGACGACGACCACCTCACCCATCGTCGGTCCGCTCGGAACCGGCGCCGGGTTGTTCAGCGGACCGGGGACGATGACCATCGAGAAGTACGGCACGGTAATGGGATCCACGTCCCGGACCGGCATCACGCGTTGCGCCGACGTCGACGCGCGTTCCACGTACCAGGCGCGGTCTGCGACGCCGGCCGTTTCCAGCGCCGCGAGAACCTTGGGGAAGGTGCGGCCGAGCTTCATGATGGCGACCGCGTCGCCGTCGCGGAGCCGGCGGACCAGTTCGTCGGCCGACATCGTGCCGGGGAGCACCGTCAACGTCTCCTCGCCCTCGACGAGGGGAGTGCCGACCGCCATGGCCGACGCACTGACCGACGTCACGCCGGGAATGATCTCGGTGTCGAACTCGTGGGCCAGGCGCTTGTGCATGTGCATGTACGAGCTGTAGAACAGCGGGTCGCCCTCGGCGAGAAGGGCGACACTGCGGCCCGCTCGCAGGTGGTCCGCGAGCACCTCGCTGGCACTGGTGTAGAAGTCGTCGAGGGCGCCGCGGTAGCCCGCCGGATGGTCGGTGGTCTCGGTGGTGACCGGGTAGGTCAGCCGTTCGTGAATCTGCCCATCGCGCAGAAACGGTTCGGCGACCGACAGTGCCACGCTGCGCCCGTGGCGGGCGCAGTGGAAGGCGACCACATCGGCGGAGCCGATGACCCGGGCGGCCTTCAACGTGACGAGCTCGCTGTCGCCGGGGCCGATGCCGACCGCCCACAGCTTGCCGTGCGTGCCGCTCAAGGGGTCGCCGCCGACCGGTCATCGGTGTCGTCGCGATCCGACACGTCGGCTTCGCCGAAGGTCGCCATCGACGACAGGATGGCCACGGCGGCTCGCACCAGTGGCAACGCGACCGCGGCGCCGGAACCCTCGCCGAGTCGCATGCCCAGGTCGACGAGGGGGTCGAGGCCCAGATGTGCGAGCGCGGCCGCGTGTGCCGGTTCGGTGGATCGGTGACCCGCCTGCCACCACGTCGACGCGCCGGGGGCCAGCCGTTCGGCGACCAGGGCGGCGGCCGTCACGACGACGCCGTCCAGCAGCACGGGGGTACGCCGAATGGCGGCCTGGGCGCAGAAGCCGGCCATGGCGGCCAGGTCGGCGCCACCGCAGATACGAAGCAGCGCAAGGGGATCCGCTGTTTCGCCCCGGGTGCGGTACAGCGCGTCGCGCACCGCCGCGGTCTTGCGCATCCAGCCGGCGTCGTCCACGCCGGTGCCCCTGCCGACCAGGGCAACCGGCTCCTTGCCCGTCAGCGCGGCGATCAACGTCGTCGCCGGGGTGGTGTTTCCGATGCCCATGTCGCCGGCGATCAGGAGGTCCGCGCCGGCGTCGACCTCCTCGTCGGCGATGCGCCGGCCGGCGGTCACCGCGGCGATCGTCTCCTCGGCGGTCATGGCGTCCTCGACCGCGATGTCACCGCTGCCGCGGCGCACCTTGTGGGCGCCGATCCGTTCGGACAACGGCTCGTCGCAGTCCACGGCGACGTCGACGACGCGGACCGTTGCCCCGGCGTTGCCGGCGAGCACGTTGACGGCGGCACCGCCGGCGTCGATGTTGGCGACCATCTGCGCGGTCACCTCGGGCGGGTAGGCCGAGACGCCGGACTTGGCCACGCCGTGGTCACCGGCGAAGACGACGATGCGGGCGCGGGTGAACTGTCGTGGGGGACACGTGCCTTGACAGGCCGCCACCCAGATCGACAGCTCTTCCAGTCGTCCCAGCGCGCCGCGGGGTTTGGTCAGGGAGTCCTGGCGGGACCGGGCGGCATGCTCGGCGTCGGCATCCGGCGCAGGCACTGCGGAGAAATCCATCAGAAGGCCGCGGGAACCGACACGAGCGGTGGGTGGGCGGTCGGGCCCGGGTGGATCGTCGTCATCTGGGTTCCTTTCGGGGCGTCTCGCGACCCCGTTCGATTCAGGATGCTCTTGGCCCAACATCTGACTCACACACAGGCTTTCACCAGTCGTGTTCACAGCGGCGCGTCCGTTCTGGGCTTCCACCAGATTCCTGTACGCCAAGCGCAAACCGATGATAAACCACCCCCGTCGCGGCCCGGTGGAAAGCGGCCCGAGGCCGCTGGCCGCTCACACGAGCGGCGCGTGCACGTTTGTCGGGAGATCCCCTACGCAGCCGGGCCGGAGGACTACTGTGGTGACGAGCGGGGGCGGTCTGGCCTCGAGGCTCGGACCGTGGTGTTCGCCGGTGCAAGGAGCGTGGTCACGGGTGGTTCTGTCGAAGGCGCTGGACGGCCGTACGCCGTCGTGGCCGCCGCCGACTGCCCTGCGCGCGGTGCACGATCTGTTCGTGGCGGGGGAAGTCGACTCGACCTATCTCGACTCCACGGCCATCCGGCCCGTCGTCGCCGAGAGTTGGCGCCGCAGCCTGGCCAAGGGCGTCGACCCCGACACCGAGGGCGCGGAGTCGTCCGACGCGACCCTGCGACTCGCCCGGTTGCGTGACGCGCATCCGCTGGCGTCGGCCCTTCCCGTGATCCGGCGGCTGCTCGTCGACGACGCCAGGGACTCGGGCGTGGTGGTCGCCATCACCGCCGCCGACGGCACGTTGCTGTGGGTGGAGGGCGACCCGGAGGCACTCCGCAAGGCGGAGTCGATGAACTTCGTTCCCGGCGCGGACTGGAGCGAGCGCCGCGTCGGGACCAACGCGCCGGGCACCGCGCTCGCCCTCGACCGGGAGATGCAGATCCGCAGCTCCGAACACTTCTCTCGGGTGGCGCAGCGGTGGAGTTGCACCGCGGCGCCCGTCCACGACCCCGGCACCGGCGACCTCCTCGGCGCGATCGACCTGACCGGTGGCGTCGAGGTTGCCTCGGCGCAAGCGCTGGCCCTGGTGCGGGCCACCGCCGTCGCCGTCGAGAACCATCTGGCGTTGCTGCGGCTCACCAAGCCGGCGGCCCCGGCCGCGGATCCGGTGGGTGCCCGGCTGCGGGTGCTCGGCGCCAGCCGCCCGCGGTGGCAGGCCGCCGACGAGCGGGGCAACCGCCGGTCGTCGAGCTTGACCCCGCGGCACGCCGACATCCTGGTCCTGCTCAGTCAGCATCCCGAGGGTCTCAGTGCCGACCACCTCGCGATGATGCTCGACGACAAGGACCTCGACGTGGTGACGGTCCGCGCCGAGATGTCGCGCCTGCGACGCGTCATCAAGCCGGTGGTGGTGGGGTCGCGGCCGTACCGGCTGCTCGAGCCCGTGGTCAGCGACGTCAGCCAGGTCTTCGACGAGCTGCGGTCCGGCCGGGTCGCCGCCGCGCTGGACGTCTACACCGGCGCGCTGCTGCCGCAGTCGATGTCCCCAGCGGTGGCGCGCCTGCGCACGGAGCTGAGCACCAGTCTGCGAACGGCTGTGATCGCCACCGGCGACCTGGCGGTCCTGAGGCGTTGGTTGGACCTGCCGGAAGGTCGCGACGACCGCGACGGCTGGCGGCTCTTGCACGACGGCGCCGGTGCCGGGTCGGTCGGTCAGGCGCGCGCCCGCGGCCATCTGGCCGGGCTCGACATGGATCTCGCCTGAACCGACGGGAACCGGACGGCCCCGCGCTGCGTCGTATTCGGGCATGGGAGACATACAGTCCGCACGCGTCGACGTCGGGGCGCTTCTCGACGCTGCCGGCCGGTGCGACGCGATCGCAGACATCGTCGACGGGTTGGCCCGCGGTGGGCTGAACCGCCTCGTGTTCGACGGTGCCGTCGCCGGTCGTGATCACGTGGCCGGCGGCGACGGCGTGCGGCGGGCCGTCGACGACGTCGTCGGCCAGACGTCCTCGTGGGCCAGGGCGATGCGCGAGATCGCCGCCGCGTTGCGGGCGTCCGGCGACCGCTACGTCGAGGTCGACGCGCGCGGCGCAGCGCGGCTGGGATGACGGTGGGCGACACCGTCGACGTCGCGGGCCGACTCGCCGAGGGCAGACCTGCCGTCGACGACGTGGAGGAGTACGTGGCGGCGTGTCGTCGGCTCGGGTATCAGCACCCCGATCTGACGGGGCACCCCGCGCAGGTGCGCGACTGGTACTCCGGTGAGGACGGCCTGGACCTGCGGGCGTTGGAGTCCGACCACGGTGCGCTGTCGGCCGCCGCGTCGGCCGCCGAGGACGCGGCCCGCATGCAGGCCGACGTGATGGCTGATCTGGACGCCGCCTGGTCGGGCCGGGGTGCGACGGCAGCTCGCGAATTCCTCTGGCGCAGTTGCCAATCCGCGACCGCCGTCAGCTCGGCGGTGCGGGCGGCCGCCGACGCGGTGGCCACCCTGCGAGACGCGCTGTGGCAGGCCGTCGACGCGAAGGTGGCGGCCACCGAGGCCCTCGTGGGCGAGCAGCGCGCCCACTGGCTGGCCGCCGCCAAGACGGTGACGACCGGCGCCGGGGACGTCGCCGCCGCCAGTGAGTTGGTCGACCTGGAGGTGACGCCGTTCGTCGACGCGATCGTCGGAGCCGACTGGGTGACGGCGATGCGCGAGTCCGCCGCCGCGGTCGACGCCGCCTATGACGCGGCGATCGCGCGTATCACCGCACCGGTCGCCGCTTTCGGCGTGCCCGGTGTGCTCGGCCCGCGCGGCGACCTCGTCGCGACGAAGGATCCGACGCCCGCGCCGGTGGCCGCGGCCGTGCCGGAGCCCGCGTCCGTACAGACCGTCCCCGCGGCCGCCGTCGGATCGGTCCCCGCACCGGCGGCGGCCGCGCCGTGGTCCAGTCCGGAGGCGGCGACGATCCCGCCTCCCGCGGCACCCGTGGGAGCGCCGCCGCCGACGTCGACGACGCCGGCGGCAGGAGAGTTCGGCGCGGGCACGGCGCCGATGGGTGCCATGGGATCGACGGGGTCCGGCCTCGGGGGGTTTGGGGAATTTGGGCAGCAGCTGGCCGACCTGATCGGCGGGTTGGTCGGCTCGGGCGGCGAGCTGGCCGACTCCGCCGGCGTCGACGAGCCCGTCGACCTCGACGATCCCGACAATCCCGACGAGGAACTGGACGACCCGCCGGAGGACGAGGAGGACGACGAGGACGACGACGACGAGGAGGTCGCGAAGGCCGAAGACGACGAGGGCGAGGAGGGCGAGGACCCCGCCGTGTCCGAGGCCGACGAGGGACTTGGGGAGCCCGCCGCCGACGTCGCCGAGGCGGCGGCCGAGCCGCCCCCGGTAACGGAACCCGCGCCGACCGTGCCGCCCGAGCCACCGGTGGAGCCGCCGCCCGCCGTCGTCGCACAACCCCTCGCCGGGGACACCGGGCCGACGCCCTGCGAGATCGCGGCCGACGAGCTACCCCAGGTCGGGGAGTAGCGCAGTCAGCGGCCGTCGTCGCCGCTCAGTCGGGCGTGGGCGTGCATGTCGTGCCACCCGTCGGAGTGCAAGGCCGCACCGCGTCGGGTGCCCTCCTCGGCGAACCCGGCCTTGGTCGCCACCCGGCAGGAGGGCAGGTTGCGGGTCGAATGCTGCAACTGGAGGCGATGAAAGCCGGCCGCGAAGGCCCACTCCGACAGCGTGACGACGGCCCGCGGGCACAGCCCGCGTCCGCGCGACGCGGGGCACATCCAGTAGGCGACTTCGGCCGTGGCGTCGAACAGGTCGACGCCCTTCAAGGCGATGCGGCCGAGCAGGGCGTCATCCGCCCCGACGATTGCCCAGTTGAACTCGGACTCGGCGGCCCAGCCGCCCTGCCAGCGCGTGATCAGTTCGCGTGCTTCGTCTTCGGTGTCCGCGCGGCTGACGTGCCACTGCCGGATCGCCGGGTCGTCGAACGCCGCGACCAGGGCGGCGGAGTCGTCGAGGATCCACGGTCTCAGTACCGCGTCGCCGACGGCGATGCGAGGGTGGTCCGAGGTCGAGAACGAGCCCGTCGGCAAGGCGGGCGGAAACGAGCTGGGCACGAAACCATCTTCGCTCGTGCCGGCGCCGGTGCGCGACGCTCAGACCGTCTGGTCGCGACGGTCCAGCGCGGCGGCGACGAAGGCGTCGCGGACCGGGTCGACGACGGCCGCATCCCAGATGAGGGTGACGCGACCGGGCGGGATGTCCTCGATCGGCACGACGCACACGTCGGGCCGCCGGTAGAACGCCGTCGCCGACCGCGGCAGAATCGCGAAGCCCTCGTGCGCGGCGACCCGCTCGAGCTTCTCCTCCATGCTCGACGCGGCGCGGAAGGTGGCGCGCCGTCGCTCGGGCGTCGCGACGGCGAACCACTCCGGCACGACGGCCGGGTCCTGCAGTGGGTGGTGCGACGCCAGCTCGGCGAGTCGCACCGACGGCCGACGGGCCAGGGGGTCGTCGGCCGGCAGCAGCGCGTCCCGTGGTTCCTCGAGGAGCGCCGCGGTCCCGAGCCCGCGGTGGTCGACGGGCTCGCGGGCGTAGACCACGTCGAGAGTGCGGGTGCGCACCGCCTCGAGTTGTTCGGTCGCACCGATCGGGACTACCTCCGCGCGGTATGCGGGGTGCGCCGATTCGAAGGTCCGCACGGCGGCGGTCGCCAACAGCCCCGGCATCACCCCCACCCGCACGACTCGCGCGGGAGTATTAACCCGAAAAAGTCTCTCTCGCAATGCCTTCGACTCAGCGAGCAGGAAGCGCGCGTCCTGCAGCAGCTGGCTCCCCGCGTCGGTGAGAGCGGCGCCACGGGTGTCGCGGACCAGCAGGCGGACGCCGAGCTCGTCCTCCAACGCCCGGATCTGGCGCGACAGCACCGGCTGGGCGATGTGAAGGAGCTTGGCGGCCCGGCCGAAGTTCAACTCCTCGGCGACGGCGACGAAGTAGCGCAGCTTGCGCATGTCGAGATCCGGGCTACTCATACCCCCAGGGTATCGCCGGGCGACGCAAAGGGTCTTGGACGGACGGCGGCGGCCGGGGGAGCGTGGAGCCATGACCTTGAAGAACGCGACAGTCCTCGTCATCGGCGGCACCTCGGGCATCGGACTCGGTGTCGCACGCGCGGTGGCCGACCGCGGTGCCACTCCGGTCGTCGTGTCCCGGCGCCGCACCAGCGTCGACCGGGCCCTGGCCGAACTGCCCGCCGGAGCTCGCGGCGCCACCGTCGACCTCGCCGATCCCGGGGCGCTCGACCGGCTCGCTGCCGAGGTGGGCGACGTCGACCATCTGGTCTACACGGCCGGCGAGCCGCTGGAGATGACGGCGCTGGCCGAGCTGACGCCGGAGGTCGTCAACGCGTTCTTCCAGACCCGTTTCGTCGGTGCCCTGAGCGCGGCGCGAGTGTTCGGTCCGCGGCTGCGCGCCGGTGGCTCGATCACGCTCACCAGTGGTACGGCGGCGTGGGACCCGGGTTACGGTGCCCTCCCGTCCAGTCTGTGCGGCGCGATGAACGGGTTGACCGCCGCTCTCGCGGTGGAGTTCGCGCCGATCCGGGTCAACGCCGTCGCACCGGGACTGATCCGCACCCCGCTCTGGGACGCCATGCCCGAGGACGACCGGCAGGCGCTGTACGAGCAAGAGGCGCAACGGGTTCCACTCGGCCGCGTCGGCGAGGTGGCGGACGTCGCGCGTGCCTACGTCTACTGCATGGAGCAGACGTTCAGCACCGGCACGGTGCTCACGGTCGAGGGTGGCACCCTGCTGGTGTGACTCAGTGCGCCAGCTCGACGAGTTCCTCGCAGAACTTCACCGTTTCGCGGTCGTCGCCGGAGAGTGGGTGCACCAGCATGGTGGTGACGCCGGCCTCGGCGTAGGCGGCCAGCCGCTCCTTGACGAAACCCCTTGGCCCGACGAGGGATATGTTGCGCACCAGGTCGTCGGGTACCGCCGCGACGGCCTCTTCCTTCTTGCCGGCCAGGTAGAGGTCTTGGATGCGGTCGGCGACCTCGCCGAAGCCGTACCGGGTGGCCAGGTTGTGGTAGAAGTTCTTCCCGCGCGCACCCATGCCGCCGATGTACAGCGCCAGTTGGGGTTTCGCCCACGCGAGCCGGTCCTCGACGTCGTCGCCGATGGCCAGGCTGGTCGAGACCATGACGTCGAGGGGGCCCAGCGCGGGGTCGCGCCTGGCGGCACCGGCGCGCAGCGCCTCTCCCCAGACGTCGTCGGCCTTCTCGGGGTAGTAGAAGATCGGCTGCCAGCCCTCGGCGATCTCGGCGGTGAGCTTGACGTTCTGCGGGCCGAGTGCCGCGATGGCGATCGGAATGCGTTCGCGGACAGGGTGATTGATGAGCTTTAGTGGTTTGCCGAGACCGGTGCCCCGCTCGGCGGGCAATGGCACCTGGTAGTACTTGCCGTCGAATTCGACCTTGTCGCGGCGCCAGACCTGGCGGCAGATCTCGACGACCTCGCGGGTGCGCCCAAGCGGTGCGTCGAACGGGACGCCGTGGAAGCCCTCCACCACCTGCGGGCCGGACGTGCCGATGCCGAGCCGGAAGCGGCCGTCGGAGACGTAGTCCACGCCGGCGGCGGTCATCGCCAGCAGCGTCGGCGTGCGGGTGTAGATCGGGACGACGCCCGAGCCCAGCTCGATGCTGGAGGTCTTGGCGGCGAGGTAGCCCAGCTGGCTGATGGCGTCGTAGGAGTAGGCCTCGGCGACCAATGCAACGTCGACTCCGCACTTCTCGAGTTCGACGACTTGATTGGCTGCCTCCCGGAAGCCGCTGGCGTAGCTCATGAAGATGCCGGTGCGCATGGTGGTGTTATAGCACGATCAACCAGTTGGTTGGGAAGGCGGGGTGTGAGGTGCGGCCTACGGCACGACGATGATGGACGACGTGCACGAGGGAGAACGCAACGCCGAGTGGGTAACGGCAGCCACGTGAATTCACTCAAGTGGTCTCGCGCGGCGGTGTTCCTGGTCTTCGCCGTCTTCGGGCTGTGCATCTCCACGTGGGCGGTGCACATCCCGTCGGTCCAAGAACGCACCGGGGTCTCGGTGGGGACACTGGGGAGCTTGCTGCTCTTGCACGGCGCCGGAGCGTTGATCGGAATGCAGGCCTGCGGTCCGCTGATCAACCGGTGGGGCAGCGCGCGCATCGCACTCGTCGGCGCCGCGGCCATGGCCGCGACGCTGGCCCTTCCCCTCAACGCGCCGACGCCCGCGCTGTTGGGTGGCGCCCTTCTGATCTTCGGTGGCGCGACGGGCATCACCGACGTCGGGATGAACGCACGCGCGGTCGCCGTCGAGCAGCAGGCGGGCAAGCCGATCATGTCCGCGTTCCACGCCATCTTCTCCGTCGGCAGCGTGATCGGCTCGTTGATCGGTGCCGCCGCCCTGGCCGCCGCGTGGGGCATGCCGGCGACGACGGCCGTGATGTGCGGCTCGTGCCTGCTGCTGGTCGCGGTGACCGCGCCCAACCTGCGGAGTGTGCGAGCCGATCCGACGACGGGGGTCGGTGCGCCGCCGGAGGGAGCGCCTTCCGAACCCCTCAGCAAGCGCCGCCGCCTGGTGCTGCTCGGTGCACTGGCGTTCGTCCTGCTGCTCGCCGAGGGCTGCGCGATGGACTGGAGCAGCCTGCACGCCCAAGAGCGTCTCGGAGTCTCGAACTCGTTGGGTGCCCTCGTGTTCGGCGGATTCGTCACGGCAATGACGGTCGGACGGTTCACCGCGGACATGGTCAGTGCCAGGAAGGGGCCCGTCTGGGTGCTGCGCTACGGCAGTCTGGCCGTCGTCGGGCTGGGCATCGTGGTGGCGTCGCCCGCGCTGCCGTTGACGATGGCCGGCTGGGTGATCTTCGGTCTCGGGCTGTCCGGCAGCCTGCCGCAGGTGTTCACCGCGGCGGGCAATGTCGCGGGTGCGACCGGCACCGACTTCTCCCGGGTGGTGGGCTGCGGCTACGTCGCCTTGCTCGCCGGCCCCGCGTTGATCGGCTGGCTCTCCGAACTGGTGACGCTGAACCTCGCCCTGCTGCTGCCACTGGTCGCCGTGGCAGCCGCGGCGTTGGGCGCCCGCGCGGTCGGCGGCGACGAATCGCCCGCCATCGCCGCGCAGGGAAACGGCGAGTCGGTCCGCCGTCGTTGAGCCCCGCGAGACTGCGGTCGTCGCGACGACACGCCGACGGCGGCGTCATCACGCCGAGTGTCGGCGCACCTACGGCTTGAGGAGCGCAACCACCTTGTTCTCCAGTTCGACGGGGTCGCCGGAGAACGGATCGAGGACGTCGGCCTTGGGCAACGCCACCTCGGGATCGGCGAAGTCCCGGTAGGTCTTGTCGCCGGCCAGCTCGTGCAGCAGGTAGCCCGTCAGGAGCGCCCGCACGATCTTCTGCGTGCCCTTGTCGGCACCCGGCAGCTCGAGCGCCCTGGCGACGCGGCGCCCCTCGACGAGGCCGCCGGCGGTCACCTTCTTGACCTCCCGCAGGGTCGCCGGCTTCCACGCCCTGGCCAATTCGACGGCGTTGGACCGCAGTGACATGGGGTCCCCGGGGTCGGACAGGATGAGGCCGGGCACCCTCAGCGACGACGCGGGCTGGGTGGTGGCCGGTTTGGTGACGGTGGGGAACACCGCGGCGGCGGCCTTCACGCGGCCCGACATCCCCGCGGCGGCGAAGACGGCGGCCGATCCGCCGAAGCCGTGACCGGCGACCCCCAGCTTGGTGGGGTGCACGCTGATCTTGCCCGGGCCCAGTCGCACTCCGGAGATGACGTCCAGCGTGGTGCCCAGGTCGAACGCCAGGCTCAGCACGGAGGGGGCGAAGCCGGTCTCGGTACTCGGGGCGGCGGCGACGATGCCCCACGACGCCAGGTGTTCCAGTGTTCCCGCGTACCGGTCGGCGGAGACCAGCCAGTCGTGCCCGAAGGCCACGCCGGGCAGGTTCATCCCCTTCTCGGGGGTGTAGACGAGCCCGGGCAGGCCGGCAAAGGCCAGGTCACCACGTAGTACGCGATGCGGTCCCCGACGGGTCAACGCAGCGAAGAGCTTCTTCGTCTTGGCCACCCGATGACCGTAGCTCACACCGGGCCGGGGGCGCGGCTTGCACTACCCTGAACAGTCATGTGCGGAATCGTCGGCTACGTCGGACAGCGTCCTGCCCGAGACATCGTCGTCGACGCGCTGCGTCGGATGGAGTATCGGGGTTACGACTCCTCGGGGGTCGCCCTGCTCGACGGGCACGGCGGCATGGACGTGCGCCGGCGCGCCGGACGGTTGGCCAACCTCGAGGCGGCTCTCGCGGAGGCCGACGCGCAGGACATGACCGGTAGCACCGGCATGGGCCACACCCGGTGGGCCACCCACGGCAGGCCGACCGACCGCAACGCCCACCCGCACCGCGACGCCGCCGGCAAGATCGCCGTCGTCCACAACGGCATCATCGAGAACTTCACGGCGCTGCGCTCCGAGCTGGAAGCCCAGGGCGTCGAGTTCGCCAGCGACACCGACACCGAGGTCGCCGTCCACCTGGTGTCCTGGCAGTACCACCACGGCCCGTCCGCGGGAGACTTCGTCGGCTCGGTGATGGCCGTGCTGCCGCGCCTGGAGGGCCACTTCACGCTGGTGTTCGCCAACGCGGACGAACCGGGCACCATCGTCGCCGCGCGGCGTTCCACGCCGCTCGTGATCGGCGTCGGCGACGGCGAGATGTTCCTCGGCTCCGACGTCGCCGCCTTCATCGAGCACACCCGCGACGCCGTCGAACTCGGCCAGGATCAGGCCGTGGTGATCACCGCCGACGGGTACGCGATCTACGACTTCCACGGCAACCGGGACGACGCCGCTGCCCGGCCGTTCCACATCGACTGGGACCTGTCGGCCGCCGAAAAGGGCGGCTACGAGTACTTCATGCTCAAGGAGATCGCCGAGCAACCCGCCGCCGTCGCCGACACCCTGCTCGGCCACTTCGCCGGCGGGCGCATCGTGCTCGACGAGCAGCGCCTCAGCGACCAGGAACTCCGCGAGATCGACAAGGTGTTCATCGTCGCCTGCGGCACGGCGTACCACTCCGGGCTGCTGGCCAAGTACGCCATCGAGCACTGGACGCGGCTGCCCGTCGAGGTGGAGCTCGCCAGTGAATTCCGTTACCGCGACCCGGTGCTCGACCGCAGCACCCTGGTGATCGCCATCTCGCAGTCCGGCGAGACCGCCGACACGCTCGAGGCGGTCCGGCACGCCAAGGAACAGAAGGCCAAGGTGCTGGCCATCTGCAACACCAACGGGTCACAGATCCCGCGGGAGTGCGACGCGGTGCTCTACACGCGCGCCGGGCCGGAGATCGGCGTCGCGTCCACCAAGACGTTCCTGGCCCAAGTCGCCGCCAACTATCTGGTCGGGCTGGCGCTGGCCCAGGCCCGCGGCACCAAGTACCCCGACGAGGTGGCGCGCGAGTTCGCCGAGCTCGAGGCGATGCCCGATCTGATCGCCCGGGTGCTGACGTGCATGGAGCCGGTGACCGCGCTGGCCCATCGGTTCGCGAGGGCGCAGACGGTGCTGTTCCTCGGCCGTCACGTCGGCTACCCGGTCGCGCTGGAAGGTGCGTTGAAGCTCAAGGAGCTGGCGTACATGCACGCCGAGGGCTTCGCGGCCGGTGAGCTCAAACACGGGCCGATCGCGCTCATCGAGGACGGCCTGCCCGTCATCGTCGTGATGCCGTCGCCGAAGAACGCCGCGATGCTGCACAGCAAGCTGCTGAGCAACATTCGCGAGATCCAGGCTCGTGGGGCGGTCACGATCGTCATCGCCGAAGAGGGCGACGACACGGTCCGGCCCTACGCCGACCACCTGATCGAGATGCCCGCGGTGTCGACGCTCTTCCAGCCGCTGCTGTCGACCATCCCGCTCCAGGTGTTCGCCGCCGGGGTGGCCCAAGCCCGTGGTTACGACGTCGACAAGCCGCGCAACCTGGCCAAGTCGGTCACCGTCGAGTAGTCGTGCAGCACTCTGGTAAGCCTGCACGATGACCAGTGAAACGCGCACAGCCATCGTCACCGGCGCCTACGGAGGCATCGGACGAGCCATCACCGAGGTGCTCCTCGAGGAGGGGTTCGCGGTGACGATGGTCGGTCGCGATCCCGACAGGTTGCGGACCGCCGCCGATCTTCTGGCCCCGGCCAACGGTGCCGATTTGCGTTGGCTGGCAGGGTCACTCGCCGACGAGGGCTTCCTCGACGAGGTGGCCCTCGTCGGCGAGTCCCATGGCTCCCTGGACCTGCTGGTGAACAATGCCGGCATGGCGGGCACCAGGGCGGTCGGCGAGCTCACCGCGGAGTTCGTCGACGAGCAGTTCGCCGTCAACACCCGGGCGGTCATCCTGCTGACCACCAAGTGTCTTCCCTTGCTGCGCAACGCGGTTGGCGAAAGGGGTTCGGCTCAGGTGGTCAACACCGCTTCCAACGCGGGCAAGCGCGGCGAGGCCATGCTGTCGTCCTACTCCGCGTCCAAGGCCGCGGTGGTGGGGTTCACCGAAGCCCTGCACGACGAACTCGCCGGGGAGGGCATCAAGGCCACCGCAATCTGCCCGGGCCTGACCGACACCCCAATGGCCGACGACTACCGCGAGGGCGGCGCCGTGGAGATGATCACCCCACGCGACGTGGCCGAGACCGTCCGACTGACCACCCGGCTGTCGCGGGCCTGCGTCATCCCCGAGATCGTGCTGTTGCGACCGACGGAGTGGGTGGCGGCCTCCGAATTGCGGTGACGCGCAAAAGCCGTCAGCCGAGGTGTTGCGCCAGGAACGGGCGGATCAGCGCGACTGCGGCGTCGAGCTTGCTCTCCAGCAGGAAGTGCCCGCCGTCGAGCAGGTTGACCTCGGCCGTCGGCAGATCGCCTGTGAAGGCCAATGCGCCTGCCGGCCCGAAGATCTCGTCGTTGCGACCCCACACCGCCAGCAGCGGCACCTGCGAGGTGCGGAAGTACTCGTGCACCTGTGGATAGAGCTCGACGTTGCTGATGTAGTCGGCGAACAGCTCCAGTTGGATCGCCACCGACTCCTCGGTGTCGGCGACCGCGGTGTGGGCGTTGGTCCAGGAATCCGGGTCGACGACGGTCGGATCCGGAACGCCGTGCGTGTATTGCCATTTCAGACCCTCGGGGCTGATGAGTCCGCGCAGCACGTCGGCGTTGGCCTCGGAGCGGTCCCGCCCGTAGGCGAACAGCGGCTCCATGGCGTCGCCGACGAAGCCCTCGACGTAGGCGTTGCCGTTCTGCGTGACGATCGCGGCGATCCGCTCCGGGTGTCGCAGCGCGAGGCGCCATCCCACGGGTGCGCCGTAGTCCTGGACGTACAGCGCGTAGCGGGTCAGCCCGAGGTGGTCGAGGAGTGCGTCGACGTGGTCGGCGAGTGAGTCGAAGGTGTAGTCGAACTGGTCGACGCCCGGGCGCTCGGAGTGGCCGAACCCCGGGTAGTCCGGAGCGATGACGTGGTAGCGGTCAGCCAGTGCGGGGATGAGGTTGCGGTACATGTGCGAACTGGCCGGGGTGCCGTGCAGCAGGACGACGGCTGGCGCGTCCCTACGCCCCGCTTCGCGGTAGAAGGTGTGGCGGCCGGCGATCTCGGCGTAGCGGTGGTGCGTGGTCATGACTAACCCCTTTGGATTCGTTTGATGGTTAGCAGTGAACAGTCCGTCGACTAACCTGTCAAGTGGTCTATGGTGGTTAGTATGAAATCCGAATGGTCGGAGGTGCTCCTCGACCTGCTGAACACCACGCCGGTCGTCGACGGCACACCCACCGACACGCTCGACGCGGCCTGGCTGCGCGCCCACGGGGCGGCCGGGCAGCGGGTCCGCGACGTCCGAGGTGTGCGCGACGACCTGCAGCGCGTGGTCCGCGGCGAGGCCCCTGGTGCCGTGCTCGACGCCCGTCTGCGCGGCGTCACGCAAACGCCGGAGATCGTCGGCGACGTCCTGACGTGGCGCCTCGAGGCCGACTGGCCGGCGCGGCTGGTGCTCGCCTGGGGTGAGCTGCAGTCAGCCATGCCGGGCCGGTTGCGTCCCTGTGCCAACGGCGAGTGTCACCTGTTCCTTCTCGACCGCAGTCGCGGCGGCACCGGCAGGTGGTGCTCGATGAGTGAGTGCGGCAACCGGATGAAGGCGCGCCGTCACTACGGCAGGGCCGTGGGCAAGGAGACGTAGCCCTTGATTGGGCCGCCCGGCCGCGTAGCCTCCCTCAAGTAAGGGTTACCTAACTTCAGGAGGCGATGGCATGGACACCCTCGATTCGGCCCCGGTGGCCGGTGTACTCACCCGATTGTTCGACGAGGCCGCAACGGCCGACGGCGCGTTGATGGCGCAGATCGCCGACGAATGGGGTGACGGCGATCCCGTCGCCGAGTTGTTGGCTCGGGAGGCGACCGACTACCGCGGGCTCTACCACGACTTCGCGGACAACTTCTTGAACGTGTCCGCTGAATTCGGGCAGTTCCTCTACGTCTGCGCGCGCGCCCGGCAGGCCACGAACGTCGTGGAGTTCGGCACGTCCTTCGGCGTCTCGACCATCCACCTCGCCGCGGCGCTGCGCGACAACGGAGGCGGGCGCCTCGTCGGCACCGAACTGGAGCCGACCAAGGCGCGGCGCGCCACCGAGAACCTGGCCGCCGCGGGACTGGCCGACATCGTCGACGTCCGCGTCGGAGACGCCCTCGAGACGCTGCGCGACGACGTCGGCGACGTGGACCTGGTGCTGCTCGACGGTGCGTTCAGCCTGTATCTGCCGGTACTCCAACTCCTCGAACCCCGACTGCGCCCCGGCGCCCTCGTGCTCGGCGAGAACGCCTCGGGTGACTACCTGAACTACGTCCGCGATCCCCGCAACGGCTACCGTTCGGTCCCGCTGCCGTTCGAGCCGGGTCGCGGCAACGAACTCTCCGTGCGGACGGCGTGAGTCGATGGCCACGCTCGTAAGCGCCATCCCGCTGTTCAGCGCGGTGCGCGACGCGATGTTCCTGTCGGGCACCGTCAGCGCGCTGGACCAACCCACTCCCACCATGCGCCGCATCCAACTGCGCGGGCCCCGCCTGAAGGGGCTGACCTGGACGCCCGGTCAGCACGTCCGGTTGCAGGTGGCGGGGTTTCGCGAATCGGTGGTGCGGCTCCGCCCGCGGGACACGCTGCGCACCTACTCGATCCACCAGACCGACCCCGACGCGGGCACGCTCGACCTGGTGATGTTCGACCACGGTGTGGCCGAGACGCCGGCCAAGCGTTGGGCGGCAACCGTTTCCGTCGGTGACAAGGTGACCTTCACCCGCCCGCAAGGCAACTTCGTAGTGCGCCCGGACGCGCCGCATCACCTCTTCGTCGGGGAGGAGACGGCATCGGTCGCGTTCGCCGCGATGCTGCGTTCACTGCCCGCCGGGGCCGCGGTCCACGGCGTCGTCGAGGGCGAGCCGGGCGCCACCCCGCTACCCCTGGCCCACGGGGTGACGCACGTTCAGCGGGCCGGTTCGGCGGCCGACTCCACGGCGCTGACCGACGCGCTGCGCGCCCTCGACCTGCCGGACCAGCCGGGCGTGGCGTACCTGGCCGGTGAGGCCCGCACCATCCAGCGCCTACGCCGGATCTTGACCGACGAGCGCGGCTGGGATCGGCGCCAGATCGTCACCAAGCCCTTCTGGACCCCTGGCCGCACCGGCATGGAGTAGGAGCGGGTCCACGCGGTCGACGTGTTGACCGCTGGCCGACGTGGCCCACGACGTAACGTGGGCCGGGTGCGGCACTACTACGGCGCGGACGCCATTCGTCAGGCAGAAGCACCGCTGTTGGCCAGCCTTCCCGACGGTGCCCTGATGCGTCGGGCGGCGTTCGGCCTCGCAGGCGCCGTCGCCGCGGAATTGCGCTCGCGCACCGGCGGGGTCGCCGGACGCCGGGTCTGCGCCGTCGTCGGATCCGGTGACAACGGCGGCGACGCACTCTGGGCGGCGACGTTCCTCAGGCGCCGCGGGGTCGGCGCCTCGGCGATACTGCTCAACCCGCAACGCGTGCACCGCCAGGGGTTGGCGGCGTTCACGCGCGCCGGCGGACGTGTGGTCGAAAGCCTTCCGACGGCAACGGATCTGGTGGTCGACGGGGTGGTCGGCATCTCCGCCACCGGTTCACTGAGGCCCGATGCCGCGGCGGTCTTCGCCGCCGTCGAGGCCGCGGGCGTCCCCGTCGTGGCCGTCGACCTACCCAGCGGGGTCGACGTGGCGACCGGCGCGGCCGACGGACCCCACGTCCACGCCGCGCTGACCGTGACGTTCGGCGCTTACAAGCCCGTACACGCACTGGGGGAGTGCGGCCGGGTCGAGTTGGTCGACATCGGCCTCGACCTGCCCGACGGCGACCTGGTCAGCCTGGAGGCCGCCGACGTCGCCGCCCGCTGGCCGGTGCCGGGGCCGCGTGACGACAAGTACACCCAGGGCGTCACCGGTGTGCTGGCCGGCTCGAGCACCTACCCCGGCGCGGCGATCCTCTGCACCGGGGCCGCCGTCGCCGCCACCTCCGGCATGGTGCGTTACGCGGGAACCGCCGACGCCGAGGTGGTTTCGCACTGGCCCGAGGTAATCGCGACGTCCTCGGCCGAGGACGCCGGCCGCGTGCAGGCGTGGGTGGTGGGACCGGGGATCGGCACCGACGACGCCGGTGCGGGCGCCCTACGGTTCGCGCTCGGAACGGACCTGCCGGTCGTCGTCGACGCCGACGCCCTTACGGTCCTGGCCGCACATCCGGAGATGCTTCGCGGCCGCACGGCACCCACGGTGCTGACGCCGCACGCCGGCGAGTTCGCCCGGCTGGCCGGTCATCCACCCGGCGACGACCGGGTGGCCGCCACGCGCGCACTGGCCGACCGGTTCGGCGCCACCGTCCTGCTGAAGGGCAACGTCACCGTCGTCGCCGAACAGGGCAACCGGCCGGTCTACCTCAACCCCGCGGGTCAGTCCTGGGCGGCCACCGCCGGCTCGGGGGACGTGCTCTCCGGTGTCATCGGCGCGCTGCTCGCCGCCGGGCTCCCCAGCGGCGAGGCCGCGGCGATGGCCGCCTTCGTCCACGCCCGTGCCGCCGGGCTGTCAGCCGAAAGCCCCGGACCGCGGCCGGCACCCACCTCGGCCTCCGGAATCCTCGGTCACATCCGTTCGTCGATCGCCAATCTCTAGAAGGGACACCAGATGTCATCCAGGCACACACCGTCGGCCTCGATCGCTCCGGCCTACACCGGCCGGCTCTCCACGGCGCCGGTGCCGACGCTGCGCATGCCCGAGGATTCGATGGACCCGCAGGCCGCCTACCGCTTCATTCACGACGAGCTCATGCTCGACGGGAGTTCGCGACTGAACCTCGCGACCTTCGTGACGACGTGGATGGACCCCGAGGCCGAGAAGCTGATGGCCGAGACGTTCGACAAGAACATGATCGACAAGGACGAGTACCCGGCCACCGCCGCCATCGAGCAGCGCTGCGTGTGCATGGTCGCCGACCTCTTCCACGCCGAGAACCTTCGCGACGACGACCCGAACAGTGCCGTCGGCGTCTCCACCGTCGGCTCCAGTGAAGCGGTGATGCTGGCCGGGCTGGCGATGAGCTGGCGCTGGCGGGCGAAGGTCGGGGACGGGAAGAACGGCTGGCGCACCCGCAGGCCCAATCTGGTGATGGGTTCCAACGTGCAGGTGGTGTGGGAGAAGTTCTGTCGCTACTTCGACGTCGAGCCGGTATACCTCCCGATGGAGGAGGGGCGCTACGTCATCACCCCGGAGCAGGTGCTCGGCGCGGTCAACGAGGACACCATCGGCGTCGTCGCCATCCTCGGCACCACCTACACCGGAGAGCTCGAGCCGGTCGCGGAGATCTGCGCGGCCCTCGACGAGCTGGCTTCGCAAGGGGGAGTGGACGTTCCGGTGCACGTCGACGCCGCCAGCGGCGGCTTCGTGGTGCCGTTCCTGCACCCGGACGTGATCTGGGACTTCCGCCTGCCCCGCGTGGTGTCGATCAACGTCAGCGGCCACAAGTACGGTCTGACCTACCCGGGCATCGGTTTCGTCGTCTGGCGCAACGCCGACCACCTCCCGGAGGAGCTGGTGTTCCGCGTCAACTACCTCGGTGGCGACATGCCCACCTTCACGCTGAACTTCTCCAAGGGCGGCAACCAGGTGATCGGCCAGTACTACAACTTCCTGCGCCTCGGCCGAGCCGGCTACGGCCAAGTCATGACGTGCCTGTCGCAGACGGCGCGGTGGCTGGGCGATCAGCTGCGCGACAGCGAGCACTTCGAGCTGATCTCCGACGGCTCGGCGATCCCGGTGGTGAGCTTCAAGCTCAAGGGCACCCGCGGCTACACCGAGTTCGACGTCTCGCACGCGCTGCGGGCCTACGGCTGGCAGGTGCCCGCCTACACGATGCCGGCCGACGCCACCGACGTCACCGTGCTGCGGGTCGTGGTCCGCGAGGGATTCTCCACCGACCTGGCGAGGGCGCTGCGGGACGACGCCCTGACCGTGCTCAAGTCGCTCGACGAGCTCAAGCCGGACGGCCACTTCGACGGGGTGCAACCCTTCGCCCACTAGGGCGGGGAGCCGGTGTCGGGCGACGCTGCCCGGGCGTTCTGAGACAATCGTGGCGACATGACCGTGCATCCGACCGAATTGCCGACCTCGACCGCCACGCCGACCGCGGTGGTCGATCTCGGCGCGATCCGGCACAACGTGGCCCTGCTCCGCGAGCTCGCCGGGTCGGCCGAGGTGATGGCCGTGGTGAAGGCCGACGGATATGGCCACGGCGCCTCACGCGTCGGCCGGGCCGCCCTCGAGGCGGGCGCCTCGGAACTCGGCGTCGCGACCCTCGGTGAGGCGCTCGACCTGCGTCGGGACGGCGTGACCGCCCCGGTGCTGTGCTGGCTGCACGCGCCGGGCACCGACTTCGGGCCCGCGCTCGCCGCCGACGTGCAGATCGGCGTGTCGTCGGCTCGGCAACTCGACGAGGTCCTCGACGCCGCCCGCCGGACCGGCCGCCCGGCGACCGTCACCGTCAAGGTCGACACCGGTCTGAGCCGCAACGGCGTCGGAGCCGCCGAGTTCCCGGCCCTGCTGACGGCGCTGCGCCACGCGGTCTCCGACGGGGCGATCAGGCTTCGCGGTCTGATGTCGCACCTGGCCTGCGGTGACGATCCGACGAGCCCCGTCAACGACCGACAGGCCCGGCGGTTCACGGAGATGCGAACCCAGGCGCGCGAGGCCGGCGTCGAGTTCGAGGTGCACCACCTGTCCAATTCGCCGGCGGCCATGACGCGGCCGGACCTGGCCTTCGACCTGGTGCGGCCCGGCATCGCGGTGTACGGGCAGACGCCGATCCCCGCCAGGGGCGACATGGGGCTGCGACCCGCCATGACGCTGAGGTGCCCGGTCGCCTACGTGCGTCGGCTGAAGGCGGGCGACGGGGTCTCCTACGGTCACACGTGGGTCGCCAAGGCGGACACCACCGTTGCGCTCATCCCGCTGGGGTACGCCGACGGCGTCTTCCGCGGGTTGAGCGGCCGGATGTCCGTCTTGATCAACGGGCGACTCCGGCCGAACGTCGGCCGCATCTGCATGGACCAATTCGTGGTGGACCTCGGACCGGGACCGGTCGACGTGAGCGAGGGCGACGACGCCGTCCTCTTCGGCCCCGGCGACCTCGGCGAACCCACGACGCAGGACTGGGCGACGACGCTGGACACCATCAACTACGAGGTCGTCACCAGCCCACGCGGTCGGGTCTCCCGCGTCTACGTCGACTCGCCAGGCGGAAGCCGTTGAGCCGCAAGCGAAGAGGGCAGTGGCTGGCCGGTCTTGCCGGCCTCTCCGCGGTCGGTGGACTCGCGGGCGCCACCGTCGCGCGCTCCCTCACGCGCCGCGTCACCGACGTCGACCCCCACCAGGACGAGGACTTCGAACTCCTCGACGCCGACCGGGGATGCGTGGTGACGACGTCGGACGGCGTCCCCCTCGCGGTCCGGGAGGTCGGCCCGGAGGACGCACCGCTGACGGTGGTGTTCGCCCACGGCTTCAGTCTGCGCATGGGGGCGTTCTACTTTCAGCGCGCCCGCCTGACCGAACAGTGGGGATCGCAGGTCCGGATGGTCTTCTACGACCAGCGCGGGCACGGCCAGTCTGGTGAGGCGTCGCCCGACTCCTACACCGTTCCCCAGTTGGGGCAGGACCTCGAGACCGTGTTGTCGGTGATGGTTCCCCGCGGACCGGTGGTCCTCGTCGGTCACTCGATGGGCGGGATGACGGTGTTGTCCCACGCCCGCCAGCATCCGCAGCGCTACCCGAGCCGCGTCGTCGGCGTCGCCCTGATTTCCACGGCAGCCGAAGGGGTTTCGCGGTCACCGTTGGGCGAGGTGCTGAAGAATCCCGTCCTCGAGGCCGCTCGCTTCGCCGTGCGGTACGCGCCGAAGACCGTGCACCGCACCCGCGGCGCGGCGAGCTCGGTGATCGGTCCGGTGCTGCGGGCGGCGTCCTACGGCGACGAGAAGGTCAGCAGAAGCGTCGTCGCGTTCTCCGAGCGGATGATGCACGACACGCCCATCGCCACCCTGGTCGGCTTCCTGCACGCACTCGAGGTGCACGACGAGACCGCGGCGCTTCCCGTGCTGGCCAAGGTGCCGACGCTGATCGTCTGCGGCGACCACGACCTGCTGACCCCCCACGAATACTCCGAGGCCATGGCCGCCGAACTGCCGAAGTCCGAGCTCGTCGTCGTCGGCGGCGCAGGGCATCTCGTTCAGCTGGAGCAACCCGAGATCGTCGACGACGCGTTGGTGCGTCTCGTCGAGCGGGCGACGCCGTCCAAGCTCGTCGCGTTGACGCGCCGGTTGCGGGAACGGGTTCGCACCCATGGCTGAGGTGCTCGAGGGCACCGCGGAGTTGCCGACCGCCGAGGACACCCTGGCCTTCGGTGCCCGGTTGGGTGCCGACCTCGTCGCCGGCGACGTCGTCGTCCTGTCGGGTCCCCTCGGTGCCGGAAAGACCGTGCTGGCCAAGGGGATTGCCCGAGCCATGGACGTCGACGGCGCCGTCACCTCGCCGACGTTCGTGTTGGCGCGGGTGCATCCGGCGCTGCGGGCCGGGGCTCCCGCGATGGTGCACGTGGACGTCTACCGGTTGCTCGACCATGCCGGCGCGGATCTGCTGGCCGAGCTCGACTCCCTGGATCTGGACACCGATCTCGACGACGCCGTCGTGGTGGTCGAATGGGGTGAGGGCTTGGTGGAACGGTTGTCCGAGCGGCATCTCGACATCAGACTCGAGCGTGGCGGCGACACCGACGTCCGGATCGCGACCTGGAAGTGGGCGGGCAGATGACCGTCGTCCTGGCCGTCGACACCGCCACTCCCGCCGTCACCGCGGGGGTGGTCCGCCGCACGCCGGAGGGCGTCGAGGTCCTCGGCGAGCGGGTGACGGTCGACCCGCGCGCCCACGCCGAACAGCTGACCCCAAACGTGCTGGGCGCCTTGGCCGACGCCGGGTTGGGGATGGCAGACCTGGACGCCGTGGTCGTGGGTTGTGGTCCCGGTCCGTTCACCGGGCTGCGCGTCGGCATGGCGACCGCCGCGGCCTACGGCCACGCCCTCGACATCCCGGTGTACGGCGTCTGCAGCCTCGACGCCATCGGGGTGGACACCGCCGGCGACGTACTGGTGGTCACCGACGCCCGCCGTCGAGAGGTGTACTGGGCGCGCTACCGCGACGGTGTCCGCGTCGACGGCCCCGCGGTGAACGCACCCGCCGACGTGCCCGCCGACGCGTCGGCGGTCGCCGGATCGCCCGAGCACGCCGTACTCTTCGGCCTGCCCCCACTGTCGCCCAGCGTGCCGACCGCGTCGGGACTGGTGCGCGTCGCCGAGTGGGCGAACCCACCGGAACCGTTGGTGCCGTTGTACCTTCGGCGTCCCGACGCCAAGCCCCAGCAGGCGCGCCCGTGACCGTGGAGTACGGCCCCCTGACGATCGGCGACGCCGACCGCTGCGCCGACCTGGAGGCCCAGTTGTTCCCCGGCGACGACCCGTGGCCCGCGGTGGCGTTCATCCGGGAGCTGGAGTCCGCCCACAACCACTACGTGGCGGCGCGGCTGGACGGCGAGCTGGTCGGGTACGCGGGAGTGAGCCGGCTGGGCCGCAGACCACCGTTCGAGTACGAGGTGCACACCATCGGCGTCGACTCCCGCTTCCAAGGCAAGGGCATCGGCCGCCTGCTCCTCGACCAGTTGCTCGCCATCGCCGACGGCGGGACGGTCTTCCTCGAGGTGCGGACCGACAACGCCGCGGCGATCGGGCTGTACGAGAGCGTCGGCTTCGCTGTGGTGGGGCTGCGCAAGAGGTACTACCGGGTCAGTGGCGCCGACGCGTACACGATGCGTCGACCGGCCGTGGAGTCGGCCGGGGGAGGGGCACCATGATCGTCTTGGCCATCGAAAGCTCTTGTGACGAAACGGGAGTCGGCATCTGCCAACTCGACGACGACGGCACCGTGACGCTGCTGGCCGACGAAGTCGCCTCCAGCGTCGACGAGCACGCCCGCTTCGGCGGCGTCGTCCCCGAGATCGCGTCACGCGCACATTTGGAGGCACTCGGCCCCACGATGCGCCGGGCCCTGGCGACCGCCGGCGTGTCGAAGCCGGACGCCGTCGCCGCCACGATCGGCCCCGGCCTTGCCGGCGCCCTGCTGGTGGGTGTTGCTGCGGCCAAGGCGTATTCGGCTGCCTGGGAGGTTCCGTTCTACGCGGTCAACCACCTCGGCGGACACCTCGCCGCCGACGTCTACGATCACGGGCCGTTGCCCGAGAGCGTCGGGCTGCTGGTCTCCGGCGGACACACCAACCTGTTGCACGTGCGGTCGCTGGGTGAGCCGATCGAGGAGATCGGCGGCACCGTGGACGATGCCGCCGGCGAGGCCTACGACAAGATCGCCAGGCTGTTGGGCCTGGGCTACCCGGGTGGCCGGGTGCTCGACGAGCTGGCCCGCACGGGCGACCGCCACGCGATCGTCTTTCCGCGGGGCATGACGGGTCCCCGTGACGACCCGTACGCGTTCAGCTTCTCGGGGCTCAAGACGGCGGTGGCGAGATACGTGGAGTCGCATCCGGACGCCGCGACCGCCGACGTCGCCGCCGGGTTCCAGGAGGCCGTCGCCGACGTGCTCACCAAGAAGGCCGTGCGCGCGGCCGAAGCCCTCGGCACGTCGACGCTGCTGATCGCCGGCGGCGTGGCGGCCAACTCCCGGCTGCGCGAACTGGCCGAGGAACGTTGCGCGGCAGCGGGTTTGACGCTGCGGGTGCCTCGGCCGAGGTTGTGCACCGACAACGGCGCGATGATCGCCTCGTTCGCCGCGCACCTCATCGCCGCGGGAGCGTCGCCGTCGGCGCTGTCGGCGGCGACCAATCCCGGACTGCCGGTGGTGCGGGGCCAGGTCGCCTGAGCCGCCGCTAGAGGCGAATACGGCGGGCCGCGACGGTCAGTCGTCGCGCCTGGAAGCGCACCGGCGACAACCGAGGCCGGTTCAGCGGCAGGTTCGCGTCGGCGGCGATGGCCTCGACGACGCTGCGGTCGTCAGTGTGCACGTGGCACAGCCGACGTGATCAGATCCCAGCCCGACCGGTCTGGGCCCGTTTAGAAGGGTGGTGGGCTCGGGTCGCCGTCGAGGGCGTGTTCGGCGGCGGGTGTTGGTGTAGTGGTGCGCTGGCGGTGGTTGGCGGCTCGTTCGGCGGCGATGTGATGGGCCCGCTGGTGTGCGCGGGTGCGCCGGCGGCGCGGCATCTTCGCCGTGCGGTCGGAACCGTTCAGCACACGGTCTCGGGCGTCGAGGACGATCGGGGCCGTCGGCGCGCGCAACCGTGGAAAGACGACTGCGCTGCCGGGGTGGGTGACGTACCGGTCCCCGGCCGGTGAGGTCCAGATGACCGTGCCGTCGACGAGCTGCTCGTCGCGCCAGCCCCAGAACGTCTTGACGAGATGATGAAAACGGCACAGGCACTTCAGGTTCGACGCCTGCGTCGGCCCGCCGCGACCATGGGGGATCGTGTGGTCCAGGTCGCCACGGGTGGCCGGGGCGTTGCAGCCGGGGAAGCGGCACGTCAGGTCCCGGCACCGCACGTAGTCCGCCAACCCCCGCGACGGCACGTAGCCGCACTCCGGAGCAGCGTCGACCGGGTGCACCAACGGGCGAAGCCGGGCGGCCTTCGCCAGCTCGGCGACCATCTCCGGTGGGATCAACCCCTCGAACCC
>NZ_JACKTL010000007.1 GCF_025822245.1 Mycolicibacterium hodleri | reverse complement strand
TCACAGACACCGAAGATAATCGGTCTACAACGCATTTCCCGACAACTTCGAACGCGTGTCGTCTACATCGTGAACAGCTTCCTCGCGACCCTAGATAACGAGTTCCATCGCCATTTCTCGGTTCTCGCGTTCCAATTCACGCAGCCGAGCACGTTCAGATAATTCCAGCGGCGGCTCGTCGGTGGCATGCGTTTCTCGATACTTCCGAACCCAGTTGCCGACAGTGGTATCACTGAGCCCGTGTTCGCGCGCGACCTCGGCGATGGACTTCTGCCCGTCCACCACCAGTCGGGCCGTTTCCTCCCGAAACTCCGGTGAGAACTTCTGATATTTCTTCGCCAATGCCGTTCATCCTTTCCAGTCGGACCCTATTTGGTCCGCAGTCCGGAGAACAGAGGGCACGCCAGATGTTGGCGGATGCGGCCGTCGAGGTTGTCTATGTGCACGTCGCCGATGATGTTGTGCTGCCGGCATTTCGGCTGCCCGCTGCGGAAGTGCGGGGCGATGGCCGCCGCTGACGAGTTGCGCGATCGTGTCGGTGAGAAGATCCACTTTCGAGGAGCCGACTCGGTGACGCAGAACGACATCCGCCGCAAACTGGAGGTTTTCACCTTTTCCTGTCCGCTGCATGACGACGAGGCGGCAGCGAAGGCGCACGGCTACCTCGGCGTCGTGGCCCCGGTGACGATGACCCCGCTGTGGGGGCTGCCGCCGTATTGGGCACCCGGACAGCCCAGTCCCTATCTGGTCGACGGGCAGGAGATGACGGGCAACATCACCGACACGCTGGCTCTGCCGTTCAGCCGATCGGTCAACGTCAGCAGCGAGTGGCAATACCACACACCGCTGTACTTGGGGGACAGGTTGCAGGGGACTACGACGATCATCTCGGTAGAGCAGAAGCGCACCCGGGTAGGTACCGGAATCTTCCTGCAATACGAGTCAGAATACTTGAAGGTTTCGGGAGAACTGGTCGCGCGCAACCGAAATACCGTCTTCAACTACGACCCAGACGACGCCTCGGAGCCCCGACCCGAGTCCGGCATTTCCGCGCGCTCACAGCAAGGCGACCGAGGTCGGAGCCCACGCCCCGTCGACGATGCCGATACCGGTGTCGACTGGAACACGCCACTCGAGTTCGACGACGTTACGGTCGG
>NZ_JACKTL010000006.1 GCF_025822245.1 Mycolicibacterium hodleri | reverse complement strand
GTCGGCGATCTCGAAGAAGTCGATCCCGGTCTTCACCCCGATCTTGTCGAACACCCCGATCATCGCCTCCACCGGCGCATTGCCCGCACCCGCCCCGAACCGACGGGTGCTGCCGTCGATCTGCTTGGCCCCCGCCCGCACCGCCTCCACACTGTTGGCCACCCCCAACCCGAGGTTCTCGTGCCCGTGAAAACCGACCTGCGCGTCCGATCCCAATTCGGCGACCAGCGCGGCCACGCGGTCGGCGACCCCTTCGAGCACCAACGCGCCCGCCGAGTCCACGACGTACACGCACTGGCACCCGGCGTCGGCCATGATCCGGGCCTGGGCGGCTAGCTTCTCCGGCGGCGACGTGTGGGCCATCATCAGGAAGCCGACGGTCTCGAGCCCCAGCTCGCGGGCCAACCCGAAGTGCTGAACCGACACGTCGGCCTCGGTGCAGTGCGTCGCGATGCGGCAGATCGAGCCGCCGTTCTGCTGCGCCTCCTTGATGTCCTCCTTGGTGCCCAGACCCGGCAGCATGAGGAAGGCGATCTTGGATTCCTTGGCCGTCTCGGCCGCCAGCTTGATGAGCTCCTGCTCGGGGGTCTTGGAGAACCCGTAGTTGAAGCTCGACCCGCCGAGCCCGTCGCCGTGGGTCACCTCGATGACCGGCACACCGGCGGCATCGAGCGCCGCGACGATCGAGCCGACCTCCTCCCCGGTGAACTGGTGGCGCTTGTGGTGGCTCCCGTCGCGCAGCGAGGTGTCGGTCATCCGGACGTCCCAGATGGGGTTGAAGTAGATGTCGTCGATGACGCTCATGCCTGACCTCCGGTTGCTACCGACGCGCGTTCCTTGGCGATCTCCTCGCCGACCTTCGTGGCGGCGGCGGTCATGATGTCCAAATTCCCCGCATACGGCGGCAGGTAGTCCCCCGCACCCTCCACCT
>NZ_JACKTL010000005.1 GCF_025822245.1 Mycolicibacterium hodleri | reverse complement strand
CGGGGCCGCGGCGGCGCTGCGGCGGACGTCGCGACGCTGCGCGGCGCCGCCGGCCTTGGCCGTCTCGCGCACCCTGCCGATGACCTGGGCGACGTCGTCCCAGCCCACCCAGCCCGCAAGCTGGCGCGCGTACTCGTCGCGCAGGGTCGGGTCCTTGATTCGTGCCGCCATCGGCACACACCGGCGCAACGCCGACACCCGGCCCTCCGCACTGTCGAGGTCGTGGTCGGCCAGCGCGGTGCGAATCACGAACTCGAACAACGGCGTTCGCCGGGCCACCAGGTCGCGCAGGGCGGCGTCCCCGGACTTCAGCCGCAGATCGCACGGGTCCATGCCCTCGTCGGCGACGGCGACGAACGACTGGCCCGAGAGGTTCTGCTCCCCCTCGAAGGCCTTGACCGCCGCCGCCCGTCCCGCCGCGTCGCCGTCGAAGACGTAGATCAGCTCACCGCGAAAGAAGTTGTCGTCCATCATGAGTCGACGCAACATCGACAGATGCTCCTCGCCGAAGGCGGTGCCGCACGACGCGACCGCCGTCGTCACGCCCGCCAGATGCATGGCCATGACGTCGGTGTACCCCTCCACGACGACGGCCTGATGGCCCTTCGCGATGTCGCGCTTGGCCAGGTCGAGGCCGAACAGGACGTTGGACTTCTTGTAGAGCACCGTCTCCGGGGTGTTCAGGTACTTCGCGGTCATCGTGTCGTCGTCGAAGATCCGGCGCGCACCGAATCCGATGACCTCGTTGCTGCTCGCCCGGATCGGCCACAGCAGACGGCGATTGAAACGATCCCGCGGGCCGCGGCGACCCTCCATCGACAACCCCGCCGCCTCGAGCTCCTTGAACTCGAAACCCTTGCGCAACAAGTGCTTCGTCAAGGTGTCCCAGCCCGAGGGCGCGAACCCGCAGCCGAAGTGCGCGGCCGCCTGCGCGTCGAAGTTGCGTTCGATCAGGTACTGCCTGGCCGGTGCGGCCTCGTCGGACTGCAGCGCCTCGGCGTAGAACGCCTGGGCCGCGGCATTGGCGGCGATCAGCCTGCTGCGACTGCCCTTGTCCCTCTGCACGTTGGTGGTCGAGCCACCGGTGTAGGTGACGGTGTAGTTGATGCGGTCGGCGAGCATCTCGACGGCCTCGACGAAGCTGACGTGTTCGATCTTCTGCAGGAAGGCGTAGACGTCACCGCCCTCGCCGCAGCCGAAGCAATGGAAGTGGCCGTGGTTGGGGCGGACGTGAAACGACGGTGACTTCTCGTCGTGGAACGGGCAGAGCCCCTTCATCGAGTCGGCCCCGGCGCGGCGCAACTGCACGTAGTCGCCGACGAGGTCCTCGATGCGGGTGCTTTCGCGAATGGCCGCGATGTCGCGGTCGGGAATCCGCCCGCCCCGCGTCCCATCGTTCCTGCCTACCGCCACCTGCTCAGTCTAAGGGCCGGGGCGAGCGCGCCTGGTGCACGCGTTCCAGCCGCCCCTCGGTATAGGACGCGATCTGATCGATCACCACCCGCAACCGGGCTCCGTCGTCGGCCGCCGCGGCGAACTCCGGTGCGAATTGGGGGTCGAGGCTGCTCGGGGCTTGCGCCCACAGCGCCAGCGCGACCTCCTGCACGAGGGTGCGTTGGTCTGCCTGGATCTGCAGGTGCTGATGGTCGGACATGATGAACTGCAGCGCCAGCATCTTCAGCACCGCGACCTCGGAGCGCACCAGTGCGGGCACCGCGAGCTCGGTGTCGAAGCGCTTCAGCGGTCCGGCGCCGGCGACTTCCCGGGTCGCGGTGATCGCCGCGTTGGCGAACCGACCGACCAGTTCACTGGTCAACCGTTTGAGCGCGACCGACGCCGCGACGGACCCGTCGTACTTGCCCACCGCCGCCACCACCGGAATCCGGGACAGTCGCTGCGCGGCAGCCAGCAGATCGTCGGAGCGCACGGCGTCGAACGACGCGGCGCCGAGCCGGGCCAACGAGGTGGCCGCGTCGGTGTCGGCCAGCACTCGCAGGTCGATGCGCCCGGAGATCACCCCGTCCTCGACGTCGTGCACCGAGTAGGCGACGTCGTCGGCCCAGTCCATCACCTGGGCCTCCAGGCACGGCCTCCGCTCGGGAGCGCCCTCGCGGACCCAGTCGGCCCAGGGCGTGTCGTCGTCGTAGAAGCCGAACTTGCGGCCGTCACCGCGCGTCCACGGGTACTTCGTGACCGCGTCGAGCGATGCCCTGGTCAGGTTCAGTCCCACTGATCGCCCTTGGGCGTCAAGGACTTTCGGCTCCAACCGGGACAGGATCCGGAAGTTCTGCGCGTTGCCCTCGAAACCGCCGAACGCCTTGGCGATCTCGTTGAGCGCGCGTTCCCCGTTGTGCCCGTACGGCGGATGGCCGATGTCGTGGGCCAGTCCCGCCAGGTCGACCAGGTCGGGGTCGCAGCCCAGGCCGACGGCCATCCCGCGCCCGATCTGCGCCACTTCCAGGGAATGGGTCAGCCGGGTACGCGGGGTGTCGCCCTCCCGGGGACCGACGACCTGGGTCTTGTCGGCAAGTCGCCGAAACGCCGCGCTGTGCAGCACCCGGGCCCGGTCCCTGGCGAAGTCGGTGCGGCGCTCGTTGTCGGTCCCCGGCAGGGCAGCACCCTTCGGCGCCTCGGCCACCGGGCGTTCCCGGTCGAAGGCGTCGTAGCTGTCACTGGAGTGCGTCACCGACGGACAGTCTGCCAGCACGGTCTCGGGTGCCCGTCGGCCGTGGCGCACTACATTGGCGGTCATGAGCAGGAATCCAAGGGCAGCCCGCGTTCTCGGCATGCTTCTCGCGGTACTGACCGTGGGCGCACTGCTGACGCCCACCCTCCCGACGGCCAGCGCCGCACCGCCGCTTCGGCTGACCAACTACGTCACCGACGACGCCGGGGTCCTGGACGCCGGTGCGCTCAGCAGCGTGAAGAGCGCCGTCGACGATCTGTACGACGCCCGCCGCGTCCGACTGTGGGTCGTCTACGTTCCCACCTTCTCCGGCCAGACCGGGACGGCCTGGGCGCAAAGGGCCATGGAGATCAACAACTTCCAGCCCGAGCAGGACGCGATCCTGGCCGTCGCCACCCAGGACCGCGACTACGCGCTGCTGGCCGGCAAGGGCATCATGAGCAATTCCGACCAGGCGGACCTTCGTCGCAACGAGGTCGAACCGGCCTTGCGCAAGGGTGACTGGGCAGGCGCCGCCACCGCCGCGGCGACGGGGTTGAAGAACGGCGGCTCGTCGACCGGAGGCGTGTCGTGGGTGGGCGTCGCCATCTTCCTCGTCGTGATCGCCCTGGCGGTGGTCGCGCTGCTCGTGTGGCAGCGGCGTCGGCGGCGCACGCGCCGCGAAGCCGAGCTCGCCGCCGCCAAACGGGTCGACCCGGCCGACCCCAACGCGCTGTCCTCGCTGTCCCTGGACGCCCTCGACGACCTGTCGAAGTCGATCGTGGTCGAGGTCGACAATGCGGTGCGCACCAGCGACAACGAACTGACCCTGGCGGTCGAGGAATTCGGCGAGCGGGACACCGCCCCGTTCACCAAGGCGGTCGAAGGCGCGAAAACGGCACTGACACAGGCGTTCAACGTCCGGCAGATCCTCGACGACACCATCCCCGAGACGCCGCAGCAGCGTCGCGACCTCCTCACGAGGGTCATCGTCGCGGCCGCAAGGGCCGACGACGAACTCGAGGCGCAGCGCGAGGCCTTCGGCACGTTGCGCGACCTGATCATCAACGCACCGGACCGGCTCGACACCCTCACGCGGCAGATGGTCGACCTGACGGCGCGCATCGAACCCGCCGAACGGACGCTCGCGGCGCTGCACTCGCAGTTCTCCGAGACCGCACTGGCGTCCGTCGCGGGCAACGTCGAGCAGGCCAAACAGCGGTTGTCGTTCGCCGACCAGAGCATCAGCCAGGCCCGGGCGCTCGTCGCCAAGCCGGCGGGCAGCCAAGGCGGGCTGGTCGACGCGATCCGGTCGGCGGAATCCGCGCTGGGCCAGGCCCGCATGTTGCTCGACGCGGTCGACAGCGCTTCGACCGACATCAACCGTGCGGTGGCCACCCTGCCCGCGGCGATCGCCGACATCCAGAACGGCATCACCGCCGCGGCCGGACATCTCGCCCGCGGCGGCGTTCCCCGCGCCGACGAACTGAGCACCGCCCGGGACGCGGCGGTCGCCGCCGTCGCCCACGCGCAGAATGCCGGTACCACCGATCCGCTGGGCACCTTCACCCAGCTGACGCAGGCCGACGCGACCCTCGACCAGCTGCTCGCGGCGATCAGCGACGAGGTCGAGGCCGCCGCCCGGTTGAACCGCGCGCTCGACCAGGCCATGTTCAGCGCGCAGTCGCAAGTGCGATCGGTGTCGGACTTCATCGACACCCGCCGCGGCAGCGTGGGCCCGGAGGCCCGCACTCGATTGGCCGAAGCCGTGCGGCAATTGGACGCGGCCCAGGCGGTGCGGGCCACCAACCCGTCGGAGGGCATCCAACGCGCCAACGGCGCCGCACTGTTGGCGGTGCAGGCCCAGTCGATGGCCAATGCCGACGTCAGCGCCGCCCAGCGGCAGTACACCGGACGCTACGGCGGCGGCGGGTTCGGCGGCGGAGGCGGCAACACCGGTGCCATCCTGGGCGGCATCCTCATCGGCAACCTGCTCTCCGGCGCGCTGCGCGGCGGCATCGGCGGAGGCGGCGGTGGCGACTGGAGCCCGGGATCGTTCGGCGGCTCGGGCGGCGACTGGGGCGGCGGCGGCGGCCGCTTCTAGGCGCCCTTGAGGCGCACCGCGAGGTAGTCCGAGACGGCGTCGATCGACACGCGTTCCTGCGTCATCGCGTCACGCTCGCGGATCGTCACCGCATGGTCGGTGAGCGAGTCGAAGTCCAGCGTCACGCAGAACGGCGTGCCGATCTCGTCCTGGCGTCGGTACCGGCGGCCGATCGCACCCGCGTCGTCGAACTCGATGTTCCAGCTCTTGCGGAGCTCGGCGGCGAGATCCTTGGCCTTGGGCGACAGGTCGGCGTTGCGCGACAACGGCAACACCGCGGCCTTGACAGGCGCGAGCCGCGGATCGAGCTTCAACACCGTGCGCTTGTCGATGCCGCCCTTGGCGTTGGGGGCCTCGTCTTCGTGATACGCGTCGACCAGGAAGGCCATCAACGAGCGGGTCAGGCCGGCCGCCGGCTCGATGACGTACGGCGTGTAGCGCGTCTCGGTGGCCTGGTCGTAGAACGACAGGTCGGTGCCGGAAGCCGTTGAGTGGTTGGACAAGTCGTGGTCGGTGCGGTTGGCGACGCCCTCGAGCTCACCCCACGGGTTGCCCGCGAAGCCGAACTTGTACTCGATGTCGACGGTGCGGTCCGAGTAGTGAGCGAGCTTGTCCTTCGGCACCTCGTAGAGCCGCAGGTTGTCCGGGTCGATGCCGAGGTCGACGTACCACTGCAGCCGGGCGTCGATCCAATACTGGTGCCACTCGGGCGCCATCGACGGCTCGACGAAGAACTCCATCTCCATCTGCTCGAACTCGCGAGTGCGGAAGATGAAGTTGCCCGGGGTGATCTCGTTGCGGAAGCTCTTGCCGATCTGGCCGATGCCGAACGGCGGCTTGCGTCGCGACGTCGTCACCACGTTGGCGAAGTTGACGAAGATGCCCTGGGCCGTCTCGGGGCGCAGGTAGTGGATGCCCTCTTCGCTCTCGATCGGGCCGAGGTAGGTCTTGAGCATCATGTTGAAGTCGCGGGGCTCGGTCCACTGGCCCTTGGTGCCGCAGTCCGGGCAGACGATCTCGGCCATCGACACGGCATCGGGGTCGTCGAGGCCCTTCTTCTGCGCGTAGGCCTCTTGCAGATGATCCTGGCGGTGCCGTTTGTGGCAGTTCAGGCATTCGATCAGCGGGTCGTTGAACGTCGCGACGTGACCGGAGGCCACCCACACCTCGCGCGGCAGGATGATCGAGCTGTCCAGGCCGACGACGTCGTCGCGGCCGGTGACGACGGACCGCCACCACTGCCGCTTGATGTTCTCCTTGAGCTCGACGCCCAGTGGGCCGTAGTCCCACGCCGACTTGGTGCCGCCGTAGATCTCGCCCGCTTGGTAGACGAGGCCACGGCGCTTCGCGAGATTGGCAACGGTGTCGATGATGGAGGCCACGGGTGAACAGCGTAGCGGGCCACGCTCGGTCGATTGACATGCGCGTCCACGCATGTATTCTGGGCCGTAATGAAAACGGTTTCCAAGTCAACCGTGCCTGCGCCCGCCGACCCCGCATTGACAGACGGCGAGCACGCCGACCACGTCCACGGCGCCGCACCCGCCGTCGAGGTGCCGCCGCGCGCAGTGCTGGACCACTCCGGTGACCTGTTGCGCGCGCTGGCCGCACCCGTCCGCATCGCGATCGTGCTCCAGCTGCGTGAATCCTCGCGGTGCGTGCACGAGCTGGTCGACGTGCTCGCCGTCGCGCAGCCGCTGGTCAGCCAGCATCTGCGCATCCTGAAGTCCGCCGGGGTGGTCGCCGGGGAGCGCAGCGGCCGTGAGGTGCGCTACCGCCTGGTCGACCATCACCTCAGTGACATCGTGCTGGCCGCGGTGGCCCATGCGGGTGAATACGCACACCACCACGAGGGAGGCGAATCCCGATGAGCACCACCGTCGTCCGTGCCACACGCCAACGCGCCGCCATCTCGGCCCTGCTGGAGAACGTCGAGGAATTCCGGTCGGCCCAGGAACTTCACGACGAACTGCGACGCCGGGGCGAGGGCATCGGCCTGACCACCGTCTACCGCACGCTGCAGTCGATGGCGGCCGCCGGGCTGCTCGACACGTTGCGCACCGATTCGGGCGAATCGGTCTACCGCCGGTGTTCCGAGCACCACCACCATCACCTGGTGTGCCGCACGTGCGGCACCACGGTCGAGGTGGAGGGTGCCGCAGCCGAGACGTGGGCCACGGAAGTTGCTGCCCTGCACGGTTTTTCCGACGTCAGCCACACGATCGAGATCTTCGGCGTGTGCGCGGAGTGCGCCGCGACCGTCAGCTGAGGCCGTCGCGCGCCAGCGCCAGCACGGTCTGTGCCGTCAACGGGGCCAGCTCGACGCCGTCCGGCTCGTGCGGGTCGACCCAGATGACTTCCTCGATCTCGGCGGCCGCCCGCGGCACGCCGACGAGCGTGACCAGGAACAGATCCGCGTCGACGACGTGACCGGGTTCGTTGGCCGCCTCGGCGGTGAACCGGCCGAGCGGTCGGGCCGACCCGTCGTCGACCCCGGTGCCCAGCTCCTCGCGGACCTCGCGGACGAGCGCATCCAGCGGCTCCTCACCCGGCTCGATCTTGCCGCCCGGCTGCATGAAGGCCGTCGTCCCGCGCTTGCGGACGACGAGCACGCGGCGGCGATCGTCGAGGACGACGGCCGCGACGATGCGAATCACCCTCACTGGGTCAGGACGCGCCGAACCTCGGCGCCGGTGGTGAGCACCAACAGGACGAGCGTGCGCAACGCGTCCTCGGACAGGCCCGCGGCCGGAAAGTTGTAGCGCAGCATCACGTCTGCGACGGTCTCGTCGGCCGGCTTGCCCACCAACGTCACCGTTCCGAGCATCACCTGAGCCGCCTGCTCGGCCACCCGATCGCGAATCTCGTTGGACAGCGGCAGATCCCATGCCAGCGGCTGAGTAAGCGACACCATCTCCAGACCCTCGGCGATCACCACCACACGCAGGGACGCCACCAGACCGTCCACCGTGACGGTGAGGGCGCCGTCGGACTCCGAGACCAGCGTCGTCGCCTCCCCCAGCGCGGAGGTCAACCGTTCCAGCAGCGACATCAGGCTCGACCGAACCTTCTGTTGCGGTTCACGTACTCCATGCACGCCTCCCACAGGTCACGCCGGTCGTAGTCGGGCCACAGCTTCTCCTGGAAGACGAACTCGGCATACGCGGCCTGCCACAGCAGGAAGTTGCTCGCCCGCTGCTCACCGGAGGTGCGGATGAACAGGTCGACGTCCGGAATGTCGTCGCGGTGCAGGTGCTTGGCGAAGGAGGCCTCGTTGATGCGATTCGGCTTGATCTTGCCGTCGGCCGCCAGCTGAGCCAATTCCTGTGCGGCTTCGATGATCTCGGTGCGGCCACCGTAGTTCACGCAGTAGTTGATGGTGATGACGTCGTTGCCAACCGTCATCTTCTCGGCGATGTCGAACTCCTTGATGACGCTGCTCCACATCCGCGGCCGCGATCCGACCCACCGCATCCGCACGCCCATCGCGTTGAGGTTCTCGCGACGGCGGCGCACCACCTCGCGGTTGAAGCCCATCAGGAACCGCACCTCTTCGGTGCTCCGCTTCCAGTTCTCCGTGGAGAACGCATACACGGTGAGGTGCTTGACGCCGATCTCGATCGCGCCGCAGGTGATGTCGATCAGCACCGCCTCGCCCATCTTGTGGCCCTCGGTGCGGCCGAGTCCACGCTGGGTGGCCCACCGGCCGTTGCCGTCCATCACCACCGCGACGTGGTTGGGCACCTGACCCGCGGGGATCAGCGGCGCGGATTCCTTGGACGTGTGCTGCGGCGGACGGGAGAACCTGCCGTTGGTGTGCGGCGGCAGCTCGGGAAAGACGACCGGCCAGGAGGTCTTGTCCGGGAACGTCGGGTAGTCCTCAGGCGCCGGAGGCAACTGCGGGTAGGTCTCCTTCTTGCCCTTGCCCCTTGTCGTAGCCATGTGCCTCATCCTGCCCGAAGGGGCCACTCGGCGGTTCGGCGGGCAGGAGCGGAGCGACTCGGGATCTGAGGGCGTCGACCGTCCGATCGACGCGGTACGCGCGCTCGACCAGCGGCAAGGTACGCAATTGGCGCTCGAGGTGCCACTGCAGGTGCGCGGCCACTAGTCCGCTGGCCTGGCTACGGTACGACTCGGTCGACGCCTCGGCCGCGGGCCAGTCGCCGTCGTGCAGGGCCGACATCAGGTCGATCACCCCCTGCGGCGGCGTCACCGAACCGGACGGCCGGCAGTGCATGCACACGCTGCCGCCCGCGGCGACGTGGAAGGCCCGGTGTGGCCCGGGCGCCGCGCAGCGCGCACATTCGGTGAGCGACGGGGCCCAGCCCGCAATGCCCATGGCCCGCAACAGGTATGCGTCGAGGACGAGTTCGCGCGGCCGGGTGCCGTCGGCGACGGCGCGCAATGCCGCCACGGTGAGCCGGTGCAGGGCAGGCGACGGGGCACGTTCCTCACCGGCCAGCCGCTCGGCCGTCTCCAGCACCGCGCACCCGCTGGTGTACCGCCCGTATTCGCTGACGATGTCGCCGGCAAACGCGTCGATGGCCTGCACCTGGGTGACCACGTCCAGGTTTCGGCCCGGATAGAGCTGGACGTGGATGTGCGCGAACGGCTCCAGCCTGGCACCGAACTTGCTGCGGGTCCGGCGCACGCCCTTGGCCACGGCGCGAACCAATCCGTGCTCGAGGGTGAGCAGCGTCACGATCCGGTCGGCCTCGCCGAGCTTGTGCTGGCGCAGCACGACCGCTCGATCCCGGTACAACCGCATGCACACAGTGTTCCACCTCGGTCCGACCACCCGCACCGACCACGCCGGGGAGGGTGGTCCGGATATTCTCGACTCAAATGTCAGCCACCTCCTCCCCCGGGGCGAGCACGCGGCCCCACGGCAAGCACCTCCCCACCCTGACTCAGCTGCAGTTCCGACTGGCCAGCGGCAAAGTCACGTCCGTCGACCTCACCACCCGCTCGCTGAAGGCGATCCAGGCAAGCCAGTCCACCCTCAACGCCTTCCGCGTGGTCCTGACCGAGCAGGCGCTCGCCGACGCCGCCGCTGCCGACCGCAAACGCGCTGCGGGACAAGATCTCCCCCTCTTGGGCATCCCGATCGCGGTCAAGGACGACGTCGACGTCGCGGGGGTGCCCACCCGCTTCGGCACGTCCGGTGACGTTCCACCGGCCACGGCCGACGCCGAGGTGGTCCGTCGGCTGCGCGCCGCGGGCGCCGTCATCGTCGGCAAGACCAACACCTGCGAGCTCGGCCAGTGGCCGTTCACCAGCGGGCCGTCGTTCGGGCACACGCGCAACCCCTGGTCGGCCGAGCACACCCCCGGCGGGTCCTCCGGTGGCAGCGCCGCCGCGGTGGCCGCCGGCCTGGTCACCGCGGCCATCGGATCCGACGGCGCGGGCAGTGTGCGCATCCCCGCCGCCTGGACCCACCTCGTCGGCATCAAGCCCCAGCGCGGCCGCATCTCCACCTGGCCGCTGCCCGAGGCCTTCAACGGCATCACCGTCAACGGCGTCCTGGCCCGCACCGTCGTCGACGCGGCCCTGGTCCTCGACGCGGCGTCCGGAAACGCCGACGGAGACCGGCACCGGCCCCCACCGATCACCGCCGCCGAGTACGTCAGCCAGCCACCGGGCCCGTTGACCGTAGCAATGTCGACGAAGTTTCCCTTCACGGGCTTTCGGGCCACGCTTCATCCCGAGATCCGGGCGGCGCTGGAGAAGATGGCCGGACAGCTCGAGCACCTCGGCCACACGGTGCGCGCCGCCGACCCGGACTACGGCCTCCGCACGTCGTGGGACTTCCTGTCCCGTTCGACGTCGGGACTGCTCGAGTGGACGCACCGGCTCGGACCCGGCGTGACGTTCGACAAGCGCACCACCGCCAACGCGAGAATCGGGCGGCTGCTCTCGGAGAAGGTGCTGCGCGACGCCCGCCGGCGCGAGGCGGAGTCGCAGCGTCGCATCGGCTGGATCTTCAACCTCGCCGACGTGATCCTCGCCCCGACGACGGCCCTGCCGCCGCCGAAGGTCCACGACTTCGACCGGCGCGGCGGGCTGTCGACCGACCGCGCGATGATCCGCGCGTGCCCCGTGACGTGGCCGTGGAACCTTCTCGGGTGGCCGTCGATCAACGTCCCGGCCGGGTTCACCTCAGACGGACTGCCGATCGGCGTTCAGCTGATGGGACCTGCCGGCAGCGAGCCGCTGCTGGTGTCGTTGGCGGCCGCACTCGAGGCGAGCGGCGCCTGGCGGGCCGACGAGCCCGAGGTCTGGTGGGGCACTCCCGAAGACTAGAAGCCAAGCCTGCCAAGCTGTTTGGGGTCGCGCTGCCAGTTCTTGGCGATCTTGACCCGCAGGTCCAGATAGACCTTCGTGCCGAGCAGCGTCTCGATCTGTTCGCGGGCGGCGGTGCCGACCTCGCGCAGGCGTGCCCCGCCCTTGCCGATGACGATGCCCTTTTGGGAGTCCCGTTCGACGTACAGGATCGCGTGGACGTCGATGAGGTCGTCTCGTCCCTCCCGCTGCTCCACCTCGTCGATCACCACGGCCAGCGAGTGCGGCAGCTCGTCGCGGACCCCCTCGAGTGCCGCCTCGCGGATCAGCTCGGCCATGAGGACTTCCTCCGGCTCGTCGGTCAGCTCCCCGTCCGGGTAGAACGCCGGGCCGGGCGGCAGCTGCGCGGCAAGCACGTCGGTCAGCACGTCGACCTGCTCACCCGAGGTGGCCGACACGGGCACGATCTCCGCGGTGCCGCCGGTCAACTCGCTGACGGCGAGAAGCTGCGCGGCCACCTTCTCCTTGGACACCTTGTCGATCTTCGTCACCACCACCATGAACGTGGTCCGCGGTGCGACCGCCCGAATCTGCTCGTAGATCCACCGGTCCCCCGGGCCGATGGCTTCGTCGGCGGGGATGCAGAGCCCGATCACGTCGACCTGCGAGTAGGTGGCCTTCACCAGCTCGTTGAGACGCTCCCCCAGCAGGGTTCGCGGCCGGTGCAGCCCGGGGGTGTCGACGAGGATGATCTGAAACTCGGGACGGTGCACGATGCCGCGGATGGTGTGGCGCGTGGTCTGCGGTCGGTTCGACGTGATCGCGACCTTGGTGCCCACCAGGGCGTTGGTCAAGGTCGACTTGCCGGTGTTGGGCCGGCCGACGAAACAGACGAAGCCGGAGCGGAATTCGCTCATTGGTCGTCTTCTTCCTGCTCGGTGGGTTTGACGAGGACGGTGCCGATGCGCACCCGGCCGCGGTGGTCCCGACCACCCTCGGCGCGCAGGCGCAGCGCGTCCCACGTCACCTCCACGCCGGGCAGCGGCACGCGACCCAGCTCGTGGGCCAACAGACCTCCCACGGTGTCGACGTCGAGGTCGTCGTCGAGTTCGAGCTCGTAGAGTTCGGCGAGATCCTCCAGCGGCAATCGCGCACTCACGCGGAACTGCTTGTCGCCCAAGTCTTCGACGGGTGCGACCTCGTCGGTGTCGTATTCGTCGGCGATCTCGCCGACGATCTCCTCAAGCACGTCCTCGATGGTGACCAGCCCCGCGATCGCCCCGTACTCGTCGACCAGCAGCGCCATGTGGTTGCGGTCCTTCTGCATTTCGCGCAGCAGCGCGTCCAGGGGCTTGGAGTCGGGAACGAACACGGGTGGGCGCATCACCTCACCGACCCTGGTGTCGATGCCGCCGTTGCTGTAGTAGGTCTGCTCGACGAGGTCCTTGAGGAAGACGACGCCGACGATGTCGTCGACGTTCTCCCCGACGACGGGTAGCCGAGAGTGCCCGCTGCGCACCGCAAGTGAGGTCGCTTGGCCGGCGGTCTTGTCGCCTTCGATCCACACCATCTCGGTGCGGGGCACCATCACTTCGCGGGCCAGGGTGTCACCGAGTTCGAAGACCGACTGGATCATCCGTCGCTCGTCGTCGGCGACGACGCCCCGCTGCTGGGCGAGGTCGACGACCTCCCGCAACTCGATCTCCGAGGCGAACGGGCCGTTGCGGAAGCCGACGCCCGGGGTCAGCGCGTTGCCGATCAACACCAGCAGCCGGCTGATCGGGGTCAGCAGCACCGAAATCGCTTGCAGCGGAAGGGCTGCGCCAAGCGCGATGGAGTACGCATGTTGCCTGCCCAGCGTGCGCGGCCCCACGCCGATGGCGACGAAGCTGACCACCACCATGATGGCCGCGGCCGCGAGCAGACCCCACTTCAGGCCGAGGTCCTCGTACAGGAAGGCGACCAGCAGGACGGTCGCCGCCGTCTCGCACGTGATGCGCAACAACACGATGAGGTTGACGTAGCGCGGCCGGTCGTCGGTCAGGCGGGCCAGCCGGGCGGCGCCGGGGCGCTCGTCGCGGACCATCTCGTCGATCCGGGCGATCGACACCGTGCTGATGGCGGCGTCCACCGCGGCAAAGACACCGCCGAGCGCGATGAGCGCGAGAGCTCCGACGAGAGAGGCTATTCCGGTCACGGTTCGTCGAAGAACTGGGACTTGTCCAACAGTTTGCGATCCTTTTCGCTCTGCCGGTCTTGGTGATAGGCGGCGACCTGGTCGGCCACCCACTCCTCGAGCAGTTCGCGCTGCAGCGCGAACATCTCCTTCTCCTCGTCGGGCTCGGCGTGGTCGTACCCGAGAAGGTGCAGCACGCCGTGCACGGTCAGCAGGGCGAGTTCTTGGCCCAGCGAATGCCCGGCCTTCTCGGCCTGGGTGGCCGCGAACTCCGGACACAGCACGATGTCGCCGAGCATCGACGGTCCCGGCTCCGGTGCGTCAGGACGACCACCCGGCTCCAGCTCGTCCATCGGGAAGCTCATGACGTCGGTCGGGCCAGGCAGGTCCATCCACCGCATGTGCAGGTCGGCCATCGCGGGCGTGTCGAGCAGAACCATCGACAGCTCGGCACCGGGGTTGACGTCCATCTTGGCGATGACGAACCGTGCGACGCTGACCAATTCGTTCTCGGCGACGTCGACGCCCGACTCGTTGGACACCTCGATGCTCATCGGCGCTGCCTTCCCGTGCCGGATCGGCGCTCGGCCCGGTTCATCGCGGGCGCTTCGGAGCGCGCGTAGGCGTCGACGATCTCGGAGACCAGCCGGTGCCGCACGACGTCGGCACTGGTGAGCTCGGAGAAGTAGATGTCGTCGATGTGGTCCAGGATTTCCATCGCGGCGCTCAGACCCGACTTGGCGCCGTGCAGGTCGACCTGCGTGGAGTCGCCGGTGACCACGATCTTCGAGCCGAAGCCCAGCCGGGTGAGGAACATCTTCATCTGCTCCGGCGTGGTGTTCTGCGCCTCGTCGAGGATGATGAAGGCGTCGTTCAGCGAGCGGCCCCGCATGTACGCCAGCGGCGCGACCTCGATCACGCCCGCGCTCATCAGCTTGGGGATCAGCTCCGCGTCCATCATGTCGTGCAGCGCGTCGTACAACGGCCGCAGGTAGGGATCGATCTTCTCGCTCAACGTGCCGGGCAGGAAGCCGAGGCGTTCGCCGGCCTCCACCGCGGGACGGGTGAGGATGATGCGCGAAACCTGTTTGGTCTGAAGGGCGTTGACCGCCTTGGCCATTGCCAGATAGGTCTTTCCGGTGCCGGCCGGTCCGATGCCGAACACGATGGTGTGCGCGTCGATCGCGTCGACGTAGTGCTTCTGGTTGAGCGTCTTGGGCCTGATCGTCTTGCCGCGCCGCGACAGGATGTCGAGGGTCAGCACGTCGGCGGGTGACTCGTTGCCGATGCCGGTGACCATGCCGACGCTCGTCCGCACGGCCTCCGGGGTCAGCGTCTGCCCGCGCGACACCACGGCGATCAACTCGGTCATGACCCGCTCGGCGAGCGCGACGTCGGCGGACTCGCCGGACAGCGTGACGGCGTTGCCGCGCACGTGGATGTCGGCGGTGAGCAGGCCTTCCAGGGCGCGCAGGTTCTCGTCGGCGGAGCCAAGCAGCCCCACCATCAGGTCGGGCGGAACACTTATGTTGCTACGCACGGTGCTGTCCGAGGCGGTGCTGTTCGAAGCGGCGGTCGTCTCGCGGGGCGTCACGTGGTGTTCAGTGCCTGCTTTCCGTGCTCAGATCATTGCTGTCTACTGCCGACAGCTTACCGCTGGCCACGCGTCGGCCCAAAGAAGAAGGGGCACCCATGCCGGGTGCCCCTTCCCTTGGGTGGTGCCGTATCAGCGGCTCTGCTGCACGGTGTTGTCGGCGTGTGCGATGTTGACGGCCGGGAGCACCGCCTTGACCTTCCGGTCGTGGTCGACACCGGCGGAATAACCCGGCATCTCCAGCACCGGCAGCGTTTCGGCGGATGCGGTCGCTTGCATCGGAGCCGCTACCCCAAGAATGCCCGCAGCAAAGCCGCTGGCAACGAGGGTGGCAAGTCCGATCTTCTTCGTGTTCTTCATTTCTTCTTTCGTGCCCTCTGTGGTTGCGTCGACCGGCGGTGGAGCCCTCCAACCGGTCTGCTAGCACGAACGCACTGATCAGACGATTAATTCCGGCAGCGGATAACGGTGGACGTTTCGCGGAGATCGAGCTCACAACTGCCAGCGCGGCGTCAGGACACCGAGTGCGCCAAGTGCCACTGCGGCCGCCGATGTGGTCCGCAGCACACTCGGACCCAGTCGAACCGCAGTCGCCCCGGCGTCGGTCAACACGCGCAGTTCGTCGTCCCCGATGCCGCCCTCGGGACCGATCAGCAACATCAGCGAGCCGGCCTGGCCAACTCCCGTCGCCGCCAGCGGAACGGTTGCGGACTCGTGCAGCACCAACACCGGCGTCCCGTCCGCCACCGACCGCACGTGGACGGCCAGTTCCTTCGTCGACATCAGCGCGGTGACCGGCGGGACGTGGGGACGGCGCGACTGCCGGGCCGCGGAACGGGCCACCGCCTGCCAGCGGCGAAGCCCCTTCTCGACCTTGGCCGCCCCGTCCCAGCGGGCCACACAGCGGTCCGACTGCCACGCGACGAAGGCGTCGGCACCCGCCTCGGTGGCCAATTCGACCGCCAACTCCGAGCGATCCGACTTCGGCAGGGCCTGCACCACGGTGACGCCGGGAGACGACGGGGGCACGACGCGCCTGTCGAGCACGCGGGCCGTCACACTGCCCTTGCCGACGCCGTCGACCACCACGTGGGCGACCGTGCCCGCACCGTCGCCCAGGTCGAGTTCCTCGCCGACCCGGATGCGCCGCACGGAGGCGGCGTGAAAGCCCTCGTCACCGTCCACGACGACCAGGTCGCCGACGACGGGAACCGACTCGACGTAGAACAGCGCGCGACTCACGGCGCTCCCGACCCGGCTATCGGCCGGTGAACGTCTCGCGCAGCCGGCTGAACAACCCGCCGCCGGCGGGTGCGGCCTGCGTCGACTTGACCTCGGCCACGTCGCGGACGCGATGTTCCTTGAGCTTCTGCAGGATCTCGGTGTCCTGATGGTCGAGGCGGCTGGGAACCACGACCTCGATGTGGGCGTGCAGGTTGCCCCGGACGCCGGACCGCACGTTGGGCATGCCGTGGCCGCGCAGCGTCGTGACGGCTCCGGGCTGCGTGCCGGGTGCGACGACGATGTCGGTGTCGCCGTCGAGGATGGCGTCGACCGTGACCGTGGTGCCCAGCGCGGCGTCCACCATCGGCACCGACACGCTGAAGTGCAGGTCGTCGCCGTCGCGGATGAAGACGTCGTGCGGTGCTTCGTGCACCTCGACGTGGAGGTCACCGGCGGGTCCGCCACCCGGGCCGACCTCACCCTGGGCGGCGAGTCTGACCCGCATGCCGTCGCCGACGCCCGGGGGGATCTTCACGGCGATGTCGCGACGCGCCCGCACGCGCCCGTCGCCGCCGCAGCGGTGGCAGGGGTCGGGGATGACCTCACCGACGCCCGCGCACACCGGGCAGGGACGCGACGTCATGACCTGACCCAGCAGGGAGCGCTGCACCGACTGCACCTCACCCTGGCCGTGGCAGGTGTCGCAGGTGACCGGCGTGGAGTCGCCGTGCGTGCCCTTGCCGTGGCACAGGTCGCACAGGATTGCGGTGTCCACGGTGACGTGCTTGGTGACGCCCGTTGCGCACTCGGCCAGGTCCAGCCGCATCCGCAGCAGGGAGTCCGAGCCCGGACGCACCCGTCCGACCGGGCCGCGGCCACCGCCGCCGCCACCGAAGAACGCTTCGAAGACGTCGCCGAGGCCGCCGAAACCGGCGCCGCCGAAACCGTTTCCGAACCCGCCAGCGCCGGCACTCTCCATCGGGTCGCCGCCGAGGTCGACGATGCGACGCTTCTCCGGATCGCTCAGCACCTCGTAGGCGACGCCAATCTCCCGGAACTGGGCTTGCGCCGCCTCGTCGGGGTTGACGTCGGGATGCAGTTCACGCGCCAACTTGCGATAGGCGCGCTTGATCTCCGAGTCGCTCGCGCCCTTGCTCACCCCGAGCAGGCCGTAATAATCGCGTGCCACGCCAAACCCTTCTTCGCTTCGTGAAGCCGCAGTCGCCATCCGTCCCAAGGCCCTTAGCGGGCACCCAGGACTTCACCTATGTACAGAGCAACCGCGGCGACGTTGGAGATGGTTCCCGGATAGTCCATCCGAGTGGGACCCACCACACCCATCCCGCCGAAGACCTTGCCCGAGCTGCCGTAGGTGGTGCTCACCACGGAGGTTCCCGCCATCTGCTCGGCCGCGGTCTCGTGTCCGATGCGCACCGTAACCTTACCGGCCTCCTCCTGGGCGGCCAGCAAGCGCAGGACCACCACCTGCTCCTCCAGTGCCTCGAGCACCGACCGCAGGGAGCCACCGAAGTCCGCGGTATTTCTCGTCAGGTTCGCCGTGCCGCCGAGCAGCAACCGCTCCTCGGAGTGCTCGACGAGGGTTTCGACGAGCACCGTCGCGGCCCGTCCCACCGCGTCGCCGAGGACGCCATGACCGACCAGCTGCGACGCCAAATCCGACACGGCGACCGACGCGGTGGTGATCGGCTTGCCCTCCAGCGCCTGCCCCAACCGCTCCCGCAACGCGGAGAGCTGCACGTCGTCGATGGCGTCGCCGAGTTCGACGATCCGCTGGTCGACCCGGCCCGAGTCGGTGATGACGACCAGCAGCAACCGGGCCGGCGTCAGGGCGACGACCTCGAGGTGGCGTACCGACGACGTGGACAGGGTCGGGTACTGCACGATCGCGACCTGGCGGGTGAGCTGGGCGAGCAGCTTGACCGCCCTCCTCAGGACGTCGTCGAGGTCGACGCCGGACTCCAGGAACGTGAGGATGGCGCGACGCTCGGCAGACGACATCGGCTTGACGTCGTCGAGGCGGTCGACGAACTCGCGATACCCCTTCTCGGTGGGCACCCGGCCCGAGCTGGTGTGCGGCTGGGCGATGTATCCCTCGGCCTCAAGGACGGCCATGTCGTTGCGCACCGTGGCACTCGAGACGCCCAGATTGTGGCGTTCGACGAGGCTCTTCGAACCGATCGGCTCCTTCGTGGAGACGAAGTCGGCGACGATCGCGCGCAGCACTTCGAAGCGACGATCATCGGCAGTACCCATGGTTCACCTCCTAGTCGTCGTCATTTTACGTCGGCCAGCAGCGGCGACGTGCCGCGGCGCCGCCGGGCGCCACCCGATAGCCTCACTACGTGCTCACCAGGACCGGCCGATGATCTTCAAGGGCGTCCGCGACGGCAAGCCGTATCCGGAGCACAATTTGTCCTATCGGCAGTGGGCGCAGATCCCTCCGCGGCAGATCCGCCTCGACGAGTTGGTGACCACCACGACGGTCCTGGAATTGGACCGCTTGCTGTCGGAGGACTCGACGTTCTACGGCGACCTGTTCCCGCATGCCGTCCGCTGGGAGGGCGTCGTCTACCTCGAAGACGGTGTGCATCAGGCGGTTCGGGCGGCGTTGCGCAACCGGGCCGTACTGCACGCGCGGGTCTACGACATGGACCTCCCGCTGGACCAGCAGACCTGACGGTCGAGCGGCCAACTAGCCCAACAGTTCTCGCACCACGGCGTCGGCCAGCAGTCGGCCGCGGTCGGTCAGCACCATCGCCTCGCCGCGGTCGAGCAGCAGCCCGTTGCGGCAGAGATCGGCGGCCCGCGACCGCTCCTCGGCGTCGAGCAACGTCACCGGCAACCCGCCGCGCAGCCGAACCGTCAGCATGACGTCCTCGGTGTGGCGTTCGGGTGCGGTCAACTCCTCGCGTCCGCCGACCGGCAGTTCGCGACGGGCGAGCATGTCGGCATAGGCGTTGGGGTGCTTGACGTTCCACCACCGCGCGCCGTCGGTGTAGCCGTGCGCCCCCGGCCCCGCGCCCCACCACTCGCCGCCGTCCCAGTAGCCGAGGTTGTGCCGGCACTCCCCGCCGGGGAGGCTCCAGTTGGACACCTCGTACCAGTCGAAGCCCGCCGCCGAGAGACGCGCGTCGAGCAGTTCGTACCTGGTGGCGAGCACGTCGTCGTCCGGTGCTGGCAGCTCACCGCGGCGCACCCGCCTGGCCAGCGCGGTGCCCTCCTCGACCACCAGCGCGTACGCCGAGACGTGGTCGACGCCGGCCCCGATCGCCGCGTCGACCGAGCGGGCCAGGTCGTCGTCGCTCTCCCCCGGCGTGCCGTAGATGAGATCCAGGTTGACGTGCTCGAACCCCGCCGCGCGCGCGTCGGCGGCCGCGGCCAGCGCACGCCCCGGCGAGTGCACCCGGTCCAGCGCGGCCAGCACGTGCGGCGCCGTCGACTGCATGCCGAGCGACAGCCGGGTGAAGCCGGCCGTGCGCAGGCGGTCGAGCAGCTCGGGGGTGGTCGACTCCGGATTGGCCTCCGTCGTCACCTCGGCGCCGGCGGCCAACGTGAAGTTCGCGCGCACCGCGTCCAACACCGAGGCGAGTCGTTCGCCGCCGAGCATCGTCGGGGTGCCGCCGCCGACGAACACCGTCGACGCCTCGGGAACCGAGCCCCGGGACGCCAGCTGGTGCGCGGCCAGCTCGAGCTCGACCTTCATCGCCTCGAGCCAGCCGTCGGGGTTGGCGCCGCCCAGTTCAGCGGGTGTGTAGGTGTTGAAGTCGCAGTACCCGCAGCGTGTCGCGCAGAACGGGACGTGGACGTAGACGCCGAACGCGCGGGGACGGTGTTCGGTCATCGGTCCAGTCTTCCAGAGCCGGTTTTTGCTCGTGGTGAGCGCAAGACTTGGCCGGTTGGAGCCGATCGCGCCGTTCGTGGCAGAATGTCAGGCGTGACTGCTGCCCAGCCTTCGACCGCCGGCGTTTCGCTGGTGGTCCGGCGGCATGTCGACTTCAAGCGCGTATGCACCTGTTGCTGTCTGCCTTGACGCCGTAGACCCGTCCACCTGTAACTTCAGCTGGCCGCCGGATCTGCGCCGCCGGACAGCCACCGGTGACGACGCACGATTCACACGCCGGCTCCCTCGAGAGGGGCCATCCCATGACCCAGGCCGACTCCAAACCCGCCAAGCCAGCCAAGCGCCCCAAGGGTGAAGGCCAATGGGCACTCGGGTACCGCGAGCCGCTCAACGCCAACGAGCAGGCCAAGAAGGACGACAACCCGCTCAACGTGCGCACCCGCATCGAGAACATCTACGCCAAGGGCGGGTTCGAGAGCATTGACAAGGGCGACCTGCGCGGCCGTTTCCGCTGGTGGGGGCTCTACACCCAGCGCAAGCCCGGGTACGACGGCACCTGGACCGGCGACGACAACACCGACATGCTCGAAGACGAGTTCTTCATGCTGCGGGTCCGCTCCGACGGCGGCGCCTTGACCGCAGCGTCGTTGCGCGCCCTGGGCGCCATCTCCACCGAGTTCGCCCGTGACACCGCCGACATCTCCGACCGGCAGAACGTCCAGTTCCACTGGATTCGGGTCGAGGACATGCCGGAGATCTGGCGGCGCCTCGACGAGGTCGGCCTGCAGACCACCGAGGCGTGCGGCGACTGCCCCCGCGTCGTGCTCGGCTCGCCGCTGGCCGGTGAATCGCTCGACGAGGTCATCGACGGCACCCCCGCCATCGACGAGATCACCAAGCGGTACATCGGCAAGCCCGAGTACTCCAACCTGCCGCGCAAGTTCAAGACCGCGATCTCGGGCCTGCAGGACGTCGTGCACGAGATCAACGACGTCGCCTTCATCGGTGTCGAACACCCCGAACACGGGCCCGGGTTCGACCTGTGGGTCGGCGGCGGTCTGTCGACCAACCCGATGCTCGGGCAACGCGTCGGCGCGTGGGTCCCGCTGGACGAGGTGCCCGACGTGTGGGAGGGCGTGGTCAGCGTGTTCCGCGACTACGGCTACCGTCGCCTGCGCGCGAAGGCCCGGCTGAAGTTCCTGATCAAGGACTGGGGTATCGAGAAGTTCCGGGAAGTCCTGGAAAACGAATACCTGAAGCGTCCGCTGATCGACGGTCCCGCGCCGACCCCGGTGCCCCGCCCGATCGACCACGTTGGCGTTCAGCGACTCAAGAACGGCCTCAACGCCGTCGGCGTCGCCCCGATCGCGGGCCGGGTGTCGGGCACCATCCTGAGCAAGGTCGCCGACCTCGCCGAGGCCGCCGGCTCGGATCGCATCCGGTTCACCCCGTATCAGAAGCTGGTCATCCTCGACGTCCCCGACGACCAGCTCGACACGCTCCGCGACGGACTCGACGCGCTGGGCTTGCCGTCGAAGCCGTCGCACTGGCGGCGAAACCTGATGGCGTGCACCGGAATCGAGTTCTGCAAGCTGTCGTTCGCCGAGACGCGGAGCCGCTCGCAGCAGTTGGCCCCGGAGCTCGAGGCGCGCCTGGAGGACCTCAACGCCCAACTGGACGTCCCCGTGACGATCAACATCAACGGCTGCCCGAACTCGTGCGCCCGCATTCAGATCGCCGACATCGGCTTCAAGGGCCAGATGGTCGACGACGGCAACGGCCCCGAGGAAGGCTTCCAGGTTCACCTGGGCGGCAGCCTCGGCTTGGACAGCGCGTTCGGCCGCAAGCTGCGCCAGCACAAGGTGACCAGCACCGAACTGGGCGACTACATCGAGCGCGTCGTGCGCAATTTCGTGAAACAAAGGGAGGACGGCGAGCGTTTTGCAACGTGGGCCGTGCGGGCCGACGAAGCAGATTTGAGGTAGTTGATGACCGACCTGATGACCGAGACCGATCTGATCGCCATCGCCGAGCGCGGCGCGGCCGAGCTCGACGGCGCCAGTCCCGACGAGCTGCTGCGCTGGACCGACGACAACTTCGGTGGCGAGTACGTGGTGGCCTCGAACATGCAGGACGCCGTTCTGGTGGCGATGGCCGCCAAGGTGCGCCCCGGCGTCGACGTCCTCTTCCTCGACACCGGCTATCACTTCGCCGAGACCATCGGCACCCGCGACGCCGTCGAAGCCGTCTACGGCGTGAACGTGGTGAACGTCACACCGGAGAACACCGTCGCCCAGCAGGACGCACTTCTCGGCAAGAACCTGTTTGCCAGCGACCCGGCGGCGTGCTGCCGGATGCGCAAGGTGGAGCCACTCGGCAAGGCCCTGAAGGGTTATTCGGCCTGGGTCACGGGCATCCGCCGCGTCGAGGCTCCGACGCGCGCCAACGCACCCCTCATCAGCTATGACAAGGCCTTCGGCTTGGTGAAGGTCAACCCGATTGCCGCCTGGTCCGACGACGAGATGCAGGCCTACATCGACGCCAACGACATCCTGGTCAACCCATTGGTCTTCGAGGGCTACCCGTCGATCGGCTGCGCGCCGTGCACGGCGAAGCCCATCGAGGGGGCCGATCCCCGCAGCGGTCGCTGGGCCGGTCAGTCGAAGACGGAGTGCGGACTGCACGCCTCGTGACCGCAGATGACTGAGCCCGCCCTGATCCTCGCGGCCCACGGCAGTTCGGACGCCCGGTCGCCGGAGGTCGCGGTGGCCTTGGCCGGGCGCATCCGCCGGTTGCGCCCCGGACTCGAGGTTCGCGCGGCGTTCCTGGAGAAGTCGGCGCCCTTCGTGGGCGACGTCCTCGCCGATCTTGCGAAGCGCGGCGACCCGGCCGTGGTGGTTCCAATGCTGCTGGCCAGCGCCCATCACGCCAGGGTCGACCTGCCCGCGGTGATCGAGGAGTCAGGCGCCGTGGTCCGGGTCGCGGAGGCGCTCGGCGAGGATCCGGCCCTGGTCACCTTGCTCGGTCAACGCATCGCCGCCGCGGGAGCACCGGCCGATCGACGCGACGTGGGAGTCGTAGTGGTCGCGGTGGGCTCGTCGAACGAGGCGGCCAACGCGCGCACGGCCACGGTGGCGGCTGCCCTGAGCGCGAGGACGCGCTGGGCCGGCGTGGAGGTGGCCTTCGCCACCGGACCGCATCCCACCGTCGCCGAGGCCGCGGCGCGCCTTACGCGCCGGGGAGCCCGACACCTGGTCGTCGCACCGTGGTTCCTCGCGCACGGCCGCATCACCGACAGGGTCGCCGCGGTGGCCGCCGAGCTCGGCATTCCGATGGCGGAGCCGCTTGGTTCGCACAATCTGGTCGCCGCCACGTTGCTCGACCGTTTCGACGCCGTCCAGCTCGCGCGCATCGCCGCGTGAGCGGGCAACACGTGCGGTCGACGGGGCCGTCTCTGCGCCGCGACGCCGGCGGCACACCCCGGTTTGCCGTGGTTCCCGCCAGAGTGTGAGCTCCCCTGCTGGACACGGTCTGGCACGGATTCAGCGATTCGTACTCGATTTGCTCAACTCGTGGCATCATATTGACGTCGGCGTCCAGCCGCCCACGACCCCGCAAACGGTCGTTGGATCGCAATTCGGGGATTGGATTGGGATAGAACATGAATACAGATCGTTTCACTCGCCGCGTGGCGTTGGTCATCGGTGGCGGTGCGATCATCACGATGGGGGCACTGACCGCTGGCTGCAGTAGCAGCAGCGAGACGCCCGCACCGAGCAGCACCACGACGACGACCACCGCGCCGTCCGTCACTCCGACGGAGAAGAGTCTGACCCCCGGTGGGGCCAACAGCTTCTCTCCGCCGGTGAAGGCACCGCCGGCTCCTACCGGCGAGCCCGGAACTCACCGCAACGGCAGCAGTTCCTAACTCCGGTCGCCCTAGGGCAATTCGACATTCTGCGGGGACGTCACGTCGTGGCGTCCCCGCAGAATCGACTGTGGTGACCGGGAGTCCCTGATGTTCGATCGACGCGCCGCTACGCGCATGATCGGGTGCTCGTTGGCCGCGTCGTTGACAGCCGGTGTCGCCGTTCTCATCTCGGGTCACCGAGCCGAGCCGCCGCCCTCACCCGCCGTCACCATCGCCGGGCCGTACGCGAACCTGCTGGCCAGCTCCACCGATCTCGGTCCGTCCCATCTGGACCGCGCTCAACTCACCGTCGGTCTCCGCGGCTCGGCGCGACCCGACCCCCTGCTCGAATGGGCGGCCACCAAGGGACTCGACGTTCGTTGGCGGCCCGGCGAGGATTGGGCCATCGTCGAAGGTGCCCCTCCCGTCGTGTCCGAGGCGTTCGACGTCCCGGTGCACGACTATCGCGGCATGCAGGGCCAGGTCTTCTACGCGTCGCCTCAACAGCCCGAGGTGCCCGCCGCCGTCCGCACCACGGTCAGCGACCTCGGCCGCATCCTCGGATTCACCCCGCACCGCGAGGCGCGTCCCGACTACGTACCGCTCGACGTCCCCGGCCAAGGGCTGACGCCGACCGCTCTGCTGACCGCCTACAACGCGAATCCCCTTACCGCGGCCGGCATTACGGGCAAGGGACAAACCATCGTCTTCTTCGCGTTCAGCGGCTACGACCAGGGCGACCTCGACGACTTCGCGACGATGTCCGGGCTGCCACCGTTGAAACCGATCCTCGTCGGAGGCCAGCCAAGCGAGTCACGCGCCGAGACCGTGATGGATCTCGAAGTGGCACATGCGATTGCACCGGATGCCCGGATGGTCGTCGTCAATGCCCGCCCCACGTTGGAGGGTGGCCGCACCTACGAACGCATCGCGGAGATGTTCGACGCGACCAACGAGCAATTCCCCGGCGCCGTGTGGAGCTTGTCGATCGGGTGGGGTTGTGACGCGCTGATCACCGCGACCGACCTCAAGCCCGTGCAGTCGGCCCTGGAACGAGCGCACCGCAACGGCACCTCGGCCTTCGACGCCAGCGGCGACACCGGAGGCCTGGAGTGCAAGGGCGGCGAGAACTGGTCGTCGCCACCCGGTCCGGACGACATCGGCCTCGACGCGATCTCGTCCCTGCCCGGCATGACGTCGGTGGGAGGCACGACGCTGTCCACCGACGAGGACGGCCAGTGGCTGGCCGAACAGGCGTGGATCGACTCACCGTTGTCCCAGGGCACCAGTGGTGGTGTGTCCAAGCTCTTTCCGCGGCCGCCGTGGCAGCGCAGGATGTCCGTCGAGCGCGACTCCGGCAAGAAGCAGCGACGACTGACACCCGACGTGGCCGCACTCGCCGATCCGTTCACCGGCGTCCGAATTCGATTCGACCAGCAGGACCTGGTGGGCGCCGGGACGTCACAGGCGGCGCCGGTGTGGGCCGGCCTCACCGCGTTGATGAACCAATACCTGCTCGCCAACGGCGGGGAGCGACTCGGTGACGTCAACCCCCTGCTGTACCGGGTGGCTGCGGGCGCCAACGCTCCCGGGTTTCGCGACGTCACCCTTGGCGGCAGCGCGGTCGACGTCGCGGTTCCCGGCTACGATCTTGCGACCGGACTCGGAAGTCCCAACGTCGCACAGCTGGCCCGCGACCTCCTCGACATCCAGAAGGGGATGGCCCCTCGATGACGACGATGACGTGTCGCATCTGCGCCGTCATCGTCCCGACGGGCGAATTCTGCGGCAACTGCGGGGCGACGGCTACGCCGCGGCGAGGCGACGGGCCGCCTTGGCTCCGGCTGTCGGCCTACGCGGCGGCACCCGGCGAGCACGTGCTTCGCCCCGCGGTGATCAGCACGATGTTCCCTGCCCTGCCAAGGCATTCCAGGGTGGCGTTCGGCGTCGCGCTGGTCGGCGTGCTCGTGCTGTTGGTGGGCACCGCCCTGCCGATGTGGTTGGCCGCGCTGATCGGGGTCGTCGGCGCCGGACTGCCAGCGCTCTTCCTGGCCTACCTCTGGGAAGCCGACGCGGGCGCCGATCCGTCGACCGGCACGCTGGTGGTGGTCGCGCTGCTCAGCATCGTCGGTGGCGTCGGCTGGAATTTCGCGACGGACGTGGCGGCGGCACGCGTGGACGACGACGCGCTAGGCCTGCCGGCAAGCACGCTCGACCTCCTGCTCACCTGTCTCGCCATCCCGGTGGGTTTCCTCGTTCTCCTCCTGGCACCGACGATCGTCGCGCGCGTGTGGCGCCCCGGCACTCGAGAGCCGTTGCACGGGCTCGTGATTGGCGCCTTCGGGGCGGTCTGCTTCGTCACCGCGGGAAGCATGGCGGGCTTGGCGCCGGAGCTCACCAGCGGCCCGGCCGACCCCGACGGTCAATCCACTGCCGACCTGGTGGTCGGGGGTCTGCTCCAGGGTCTGGCGGTGCCGCTGACGGCCGCGGCGGTCGCGGGTGCGGTAGGCGCCACCCTGTGGTTCGTGCCGCGGCGCGACATCGGACGCGCGCCGCGGTGGTACTGGCTGACCTCTCCCCTGCCGGCGATCATGTTCGGGCTGATCGCCTACCTGGGTCTGGGCGTGCTGGACTTCCTCTCCCCACCCAGCGACGTCGAGACGGTCGTGTACGCACTGCTGACGGTGGTCGCCCTCTACGTCCTGCGCGTCGTCGTGCACGTCACGTTGCTGCACTCCGAACCTGACCGCGCCGAACCCGACCGCGCCGAACCCGACCGCGCCGAACCCGACCGCGCCGAGCCGGGGGTCACGGACGAGTTGGTGCTGTGCCCCGAATGCGAGCACGTCGTGCCCGATCTTCCGTTCTGCCCGCGGTGCGGGCTCGCCGCCCAGACCGCCTCCCGGGCGTCTCGGGCCCGGCGGAGGTCCCAGCGCCCGGTGCCGGTGAGCTCGTGACGTCGGCTCCCCCGAAGGCGTGGCCGGGGTACTCGGTCCCCGAGACGAGTTACACCGCGGCCCCGGTGAAGTCGACCTCGCCGACGCGGCTGCTGGTCATCCTGGCCGTCGTCGTGGGTCTGGTGGCGGCGGGCACGGCCGCGCTGTCGGTGTGGTTCGAGCCGCCCGAGGCGCTGGTGGTGTGCCCACCCGATTGCGGAACGCCACCGATCAGCAAGCCGGTCTCCACCAACCCTCGGTTCACCTCCGACGACGGCCAGTTCTCGGTGTCCTACCCGGGGCCGGAGACGGCGTACGACGCCACCTTCGAACCGAACGGCGTGGTGCTGGACCTCCTCGCGGGCGACGGCGGCACACTGCGCTTGTTCGGACAGCCCGCCAACGGGCAGACGCCGCGCCAGATCGCGGACGACTTGCTACGGCAGCACTACCCGGATGCGACGTTCGCCTACGAGATCCCCAACGCCTTCGTCGGATACCAGCTCGGGTACGGGGAGGTCGCCGACGACTATCCTCCGGACGCAATCGGCGACGACGACCGAAACCGGATCCTCGTCATGGTCGGGGTGAAGAACGACTACGCGCTGATCGCGGCGGCCGCCGGTCCATTCCGCGAGTTCAGTCCCGAGTTCGGCTCCGGGCACCCCTCCGGCGCCAACTTCTTCCTCGCCCTCGACATGGCGAAGTACGTCAACAGCTTTACGTGGCGGGGAGACCCGCCGCGCTGAGGTCGGCGACCGGCACCTCGGCGCCGCCGGGGATGGGCGGCACCCGGGTCGCGCGCACGTAGACGGTGTCGCCCGCCTTGAGGCCGAGCGCCTCGGCATCACCGCGGGTGATCTGAGCGGTGAACGAGGTGTTGTCCGCCGCGCTCGTGAGCTCGACGCGAACTTCGAAGCCCAGCACCACGATTCGGTCGATGACGGCCCGGATGACGCCCGTCGCCGAGACGTTTCCTTCGGTCTGCGCGAGCGCCATGTCGGGGTTGCGGCCCACCCGGATGTCGTGGGGACGTACCAACGTCCCGTTCAGCGAGGACACGGCGCCGAGGAACGACATCACGAACCCGTTGATCGGGCTGTCGTACACCTCGGTGGGACTGCCGATCTGCTCGATGCGGCCCTTGTTGAGCACGGCGATGCGGTCGGCGACGTCGAGCGCCTCGGCCTGATCGTGGGTCACCAGCACCGTGGTGACGTGCACCTCGTCGTGCAGCCGGCGCAGCCAGGCCCGCAGATCCTCGCGGACCTTCGCGTCCAGCGCACCGAAGGGTTCGTCGAGCAGCAGCACCTCGGGGTCGACCGCCAACGCCCGCGCCAGCGCCATGCGCTGGCGCTGGCCACCGGAGAGCTGGCTGGGATAGCGACTCTGAAAACCGGCGAGCCCGACGATCTCGAGGAGGTTGTCGACCTTGTCCTTGATCTCGGCCTTCGGCATCTTGCGGATCTTCGGGCCGAACGCCACGTTGTCCCGCACGGTGAGGTGTTTGAACGCCGCGTAGTGCTGGAACACGAAGCCGATGCCGCGTCGTTGCGGCGGCACGCCGGTGACGTCGTCGCCCTTGATGGTGATGGTGCCCGAATCCGGTTGGTCCAGACCGGCGATGGCCCGCAGCAGGGTCGACTTGCCAGAACCGCTGGGACCCAGCAGCGCGGTCAACGAGCCCTCCGGAACGTCGAAGTCGACGTCGTCGAGGGCCACGAAGTCGCCGTAGCGCTTGTTCGCGCCACGCACCGTGATCGCGTTGGCTACATCGGAACTCATGGGGTCTCCTACTCGAGGCCTATTTTGCCGCCCGGGCACGCCGGGCGTCGAGGATGACTTGCACGATCAGGACGAACACCGCGACGGTCATCAGCAGTGTCGACACGGCGTAGGCGCCATACTCCTGGCCGCGGCTGTAGCGGTCGGAGACCAGCAGGGTGAGGGTTTGCGAGGTGCCGGGCAGGTTGGACGACACCATGATCACCGCGCCGTACTCACCGAGGGTTCTGGCGATGGTCAGCACGATGCCGTAGGTCAACCCCCACCTGATCGACGGAAGGGTGATCCGCCAGAACGTCTGCCACCACTGCGAACCCAGGGTGGAGGCGGCCTCCTCCTGGTCGGTGCCGAGCTCGTGCAGCAGGGGCTCGACCTCGCGGATGACGAACGGCAGCGTGACGAAGATGCTCGCCAGCACGATGCCCGGCAGACCGAAGATGATCTTGATGCCGAGGTCGTTCTCGACGAAGCCGAGCGCACCCGCCGACCCCCACAGGAGGATCAGCGCGACGCCGACGACCACCGGGGACACCGCGAAAGGCAGGTCGATCACGGCCTGCAGCGCGCTCTTTCCACGAAACTTGTTGCGTGCCAAGACGAGTGCAGTGGGCACGCCGAAGACCACGTTGAGTGGCACCACGATCGCGACGACCAGCAAGGAAAGCTGCAGCGCCGAGATCGCGGCGGGCGTGCCGATGGAGGCGAAGAAGGTGCCGAAACCCGGGGCCAGGGTGCGCCAGAGGATGAGCCCGACGGGGACCACCACCAGGACCAGGATGTACGCCAACGCCAGGTAGCGGATGAGATAGCGCACCGGGCGCGACAGGATCACGAGGCCAACTCCTCGCGTTTCGCCGCGCGCGATCCAACGGCCCTCAGCACGAACAACACCACGAACGACGCGGCGAGCAGGACGATCGAGATCGCCGCGGCCCCCGTGCGGTCGTCGTTCTCGATCAGGGTGCGGATCCACTGCGACGACACCTCGGTCTCGCCGGGGATCGCACCGCCGATGAGGACCACCGACCCGAACTCGCCGATCGCCCGCGAGAACGCCAGGCCGGCACCAGACAGCAGTGACGGCAGCAAGGCGGGCAGGACCACGTGAACGAAGATCGTCCAGTTGTTGGCGCCGAGCGATGCCGCCGCCTCCTCCACCTCCCGGTCGAGTTCCAGCAGCACGGGCTGGACGGAGCGGACCACGAACGGCAGCGTGACGAAGAGCAGCGCGATGCCGATGCCCCACCTGGTCTGCTGCAGGTGAAGTCCGACGGGACTGTTGGGGCCGTACAGCGCCAGCATGACCAGGCTCGCCACGATGGTCGGCAGCGCGAACGGCAGGTCGATGATCGCGTCGACCAACCGCTTGCCGGGAAAGTCGTCACGGGTGAGCACCCAGGCGACCAGCAATCCGAAGACCAGGTTCACGGCGGTGACCCCGATGGACACCGACAACGTCACCTTGTAGGACTCGAGCGCCGCGTTGGAGGTCGCCGCGTCCGCGAACGCCGACCAGCCGCCACCCACCGCCTGCCACAGGATTGCGGCCAGCGGCAGCAGGACGATGACGCTGAGCCACAGCGTCGCAGCGCCCACGCGCAGCGACGTCGTGCCCCTGGCCCGGCGTAGACGACCCGGCGCCTCGGGGGTCGGCGCGAGCCCAGCCGTCATCCGGTGGCCTGCTTGTAGATCTTGGTGATGGTGCCGTTGTCCTTGTCGAACAGCGCCGGGTCGACGTCACCCCAACCACCCAGGTCGGCGATGGTCCACAGCTTCTGCGGTGCCGGGAAGTCGGTGGCGAACTGGGCGGCGACGGCCGGGTCGACCGGGCGGAAGCCGGCTTGTGCCCACAGCTTCTGAGCTTCCGGGGTGTAGAGGTAGTTGTTCAAGGCGGTGGCCTTGTCGACGTGCTGCGACGTCGTCACGACCGCAACGGGGTTCTCGATCTTGAAGGTCTGCGGCGGGGTGACGTGTTCGACCGGCTTGCCCTGACGCTCGACGTTGATGGCCTCGTCCTCGTAAGCCAGCAGCACGTCGCCGCTGCCCTGAACGAAGAGGTCGGTGGCCTCGCGGCCCGAGCCGGGACGCGCCTTCACGTGCTCGGTCACCAGCTTGTTGACGAAGTCGAGACCGGCCGCCGCGTCCTGGCCACCATTGCTGGCGAATGCGTACGGCGCCAACAGGTTCCACTTGGCCGAACCGGAGCTCAGCGGACTCGGGGTGACCACCTCGACGCCGGGCTTCAGTAGGTCGTTCCAGTCCTTGATGCCCTTCGGGTTGCCCTTACGGACGAGGAAGGTCACCACGGAGCCGAATGGAATGCCCTTGGTGGCGCTCGTATTCCAGTCCTTGGCGACCTTGTCGGCCTTCACCAGCCGGGTCACGTCGGGTTCGACGGAGAAGTTGACGATGTCGGCAGGCTTGCCGTCGACGACGCCACGCGACTGGTCGCCGGAGGCGCCGTACGACGCGGTGACGGCGACGCCCTTGCCCTCGGGAGTGGCGGCGAAGGCCGGGATGATCTTGCTCCAGCCCGGCTCCGGCACGGCATACGCCACCAGGGTGAGCGTGGTGTCCGCGGCGGGGCCGGCAGAGCCACCGGCGACGTCGCTCGCGCCGCCACCGCACGCGGCGAGCAGGGATGCCGTGACGGCGATCGCGCCGGCAGCGGTCAGCGACCGAATCGACTTCGGGGTGAAGACGGGCATGGATTGGGCCTTTCCTAGCGGCGATTCATGGGTTCTGTTACCCGCCACGACGGAGAGGACACGTATCAGCGCTCAGGCATGAAGCTGCCCCGACCGACACCACACCGCGCAACGGAATGGGGGTCAGCGACAACAGTGCACATCGGCGACAGCGCAATTGCCCACGGCGATGAGAGCCAAGACATGGCTCTCGACGCTGCCGGACAGTGCGTGCATGGCGCGAAGCGTAACAGACCGGATTGACGTGGCGTTATCGGGCGAACAGCCACATCACGACGACGAGCAACACCAGCGCCACCAGCACCAACGTCACCCTGGAGCGCGGCATGCCGGTCACGACGGATCCTCGTCGGCGTGCCTGGCCCGCTGCAGCAGACGGATGCCGTTGCCCAGCGCCCCGTCGAGCAGCACCGCCACCGAGTAGGCGAGAACCAGCACCACGGGCATCACCACCACCGTCTGGACGACGAACCCAAGGCCGGACAGCCACAGTTCGACCCCGTCCCACCAACTCAGGATGCCCTTCACCCGCTCCACCCTACGATCAAGGGGTGAACGGACCTCAGTCCACGTCGTGCCTGATCGCCGGCGGCGGCCCGGCGGGCATGATGCTGGGTCTCCTGCTGGCGCGCGGCGGCGTCGACGTCACGGTGATGGAGAAGCACGCCGACTTCCTTCGCGACTTCCGCGGCGACACCGTGCACGCGAGCACGCTCCGGTTGCTGGACGACCTCGGGCTGGGCCGCGAGTTCGAGCGGCTCACCCATCGCGTGATCGAGACCGTGGGCATGTCGGTGCAGGGCGTGCCGGTCGACATCGACCTGCGCCACATCCCCGGCCCCCACAAGCACATCGCACTGGTGCCGCAGTGGGACTTCCTGGAACTGCTCGCGACCGCCGCGCAGAAGGAGCCGACCTTCCGGCTGCTGCGCAGCACCGAGGTGCTCGAACCCCTCCATCAGAGCGGCGTCGGCGTCGTCGGGGTCCGCTACCGCGGCCCGGACGGCCAGATCGCCGAGATGCGAGCCGATCTGACGGTGGCGTGTGACGGTCGGGGCTCGGCTCTACGCGCCGCAATGGGCTTGCGGCCCAAGAGCTTCGGTGCCCCCATGGACGTCTGGTGGTTCCGACTGCCGCGCACCGAGGGCGACCCGCCCGGCCTGGAGGGCGTGCTGACGTCGGGCCACGCGATGATCGTCATCGACCGCGGCGACTACTACCAGTGCGCCTACATCATTCCCAAGGGCGCCGACTCGCAGCTGCGCGCCGACGGCATCGAGTCGCTGCAGCGCACCGTCGCCAAGCTGGTGCCCGCACTGGCGGACCGCGTCGGCGAGCTGACCTCCTTCGACGACGTGAAGCTGCTCGACGTCCAACTCAACAGGCTGCGCCGGTGGTACACCGACGGTCTGCTGCTGATCGGCGACGCGGCACATGCGATGTCACCCGTCGGCGGCGTCGGCATCAACCTGGCGGTGGCCGACGCGGTGGCCACGGCGCGCGCGCTGGCGGTCCCCCTGCGCACGGGTCGCGTCCCCATCAGGGACCTGGCCCGCATCCAGGCCAGGCGGTGGGTCCCGACGGCACTCATCCAAGGCATGCAGCGGATGATCCACGCGCGCGTCATCGCGGCGGCGGTATCCGGCAGCGGCTCGGCAGCGCCACCCCTGGCAGTCCGCGTCGTCAGCCGGGTGCCGTTCCTGCGCACCGTGGCCGGGTACGCCGTGGCGATCGGACCGCTTCCCGAGCGTGCGCCCGCCTACGCCCGGCGGCCCGAGCCGCACGAGTAGACGCCGGAGGCCCGGTCAGTCGATGATGTCGGGATGGTTCTGCAGCAAGCTGGGTCCACCGACGGTTCCTCGGATGAGGCCGACCACGTGCCGGAGGCGCCGTACACGGTCACCGCACCCGTGCCGTACGCCCCCAGCGGGCCACTGCGCAACCCGTTTCCGCCGATCGCGGACTACAGCTTCCTGTCCGACTGCGAGAACACCTGCCTGATCTCCTCGGCCGGTTCGGTGGAGTGGCTGTGCGTGCCGCGACCGGACTCGCCAAGCGTGTTCGGCGCGATCCTCGACCGCGGGGCGGGGCACTTCCGACTCGCGCCCTATGGGGTGACGGTGCCGTCGGCCCGCCGGTACCTGCCGGGCAGCCTGATCATGGAGACCACCTGGCAGACGCACACCGGGTGGCTGATCGTGCGCGACGCGTTGGTGATGGGCCCGTGGCACGACCTCGACACCCGGTCGCGGACCCACCGCCGCACCCCGATGGACTGGGACGCCGAGCACATCCTGCTGCGCACCGTCCGCTGCGTCAGCGGCGTCGTGGAACTCGTGATGAGTTGTGAGCCGGCGTTCGACTACCACCGCGAGCCGGCGACGTGGGAGTACTCGGCGCAGGCCTACGGCGAGGCGATCGCCCGCTCGAGCAAGAACCCGGAAGCGCATCCGACGCTGCGGTTGACCACCAACCTGCGCATCGGTCTCGAGGGGCACGAAGCGCGCGCCAGGACCCGACTCACCGAGGGCGACAACGTCTTCGTCGCCCTGAGCTGGTCGGGCCACCCGGCGCCGCAGACGTTCGAAGAGGCGTCGGACAAGATGTGGAAGACCAGCGAGTCCTGGCGCCAGTGGATCAACATCGGCGACTTCCCCGACCACCCGTGGCGGTCCTACCTGCAGCGCAGCGCGTTGACCCTGAAGGGCCTGACCTACTCCCCCACCGGCGCGCTCCTTGCCGCGAGCACCACGTCGTTGCCGGAAACGCCTCAGGGCGAACGTAATTGGGACTACCGGTATTCGTGGATTCGGGACTCGACCTTTGCCTTGTGGGGGCTCTACACCCTGGGCCTGGACCGCGAGGCCGACGACTTCTTCTCGTTCATCGCCGACGTGTCGGGGGCGAACAACGGTGAACGCCATCCGCTGCAGGTGATGTACGGCGTCGGCGGGGAACGCAGCCTCGTCGAAGAGGAGCTGCACCACCTGTCGGGGTATGACAACTCGCGGCCGGTGCGCATCGGCAACGGCGCGTACGACCAGATGCAGCACGACATTTGGGGTTCGATGCTGGACTCGGTGTACCTGCACGCCAAGTCGCGCGAGCAGATCCCGGAGACGCTGTGGCCGGTGCTCAAGCTTCAGGTCGAGGAGGCCATCAAGCATTGGCGCGAGCCAGACCGCGGCATCTGGGAGGTCCGCGGCGAGCCGCAGCACTTCACCTCCAGCAAGGTGATGTGCTGGGTGGCGTTGGACCGCGGCTCCAAGCTGGCGGATCTGCAGGGCGAGAAGAGCTATGCCCAGCAGTGGCGGGTGATCGCCGAGGAGATCAAGGCCGACATCCTGGCGCACGGCGTGGACCACCGGGGCGCACTGACGCAGCGCTACGGTGACGACGCGCTGGACGCGTCGCTGTTGCTGGTGCCGTTGACACGATTCCTGCCGTCCGACGATCCGCGCGTGCGAGCCACGGTGCTCGCCATCGCCGACGAGCTCACCGAGGACGGCCTGGTCCTGCGCTACCGCACCGAGGAGACCGACGACGGCCTCTCCGGCGAGGAGGGCTCGTTCACGATCTGTTCGTTCTGGCTGGTGTCGGCGTTGGTGGAGATCGGCGAGATCAGCCGGGCGAAGCATCTGTGCGAGCGGCTGCTGTCGTTCGCCAGCTCTCTGCATCTCTACGCCGAGGAGATCGAGCCGCGGACGGGACGCCACCTCGGCAACTTCCCGCAGGCGTTCACCCACCTGGCGTTGATCAACGCCGTGGTGCACGTGATTCGCGCCGAGGAGGAAGCCGACAGCACGGGTGTGTTCCAGCCCGCCAACGCCCCGATGTGAGCTGACTCAGACGACGAGCGGTCGGCCGAGGGGCAGGGCGCGTCCCCCGGTCTCCTCCCACAACGCGGCGACGTAGTAGTACCCCACCAACGCGACGAAGGCGAAGACGAACCACCCGCCCGCGTGGGTGGCCGCGGTGCTGCCGGTCACGTTTCCGATCAGCAGCAGCACCAGCGCGACGTCGACGATGCCGAGCAGCAGCGGGTACGTCCACGGCAGTCGCAGCACCAGCACGGTCAGCAGTCCGATGGTCAACAGCCAGCTGCCGAGCCACAGGGCGGTCGTCGGTCCCGCGTCGGCGGCGCTGATTCCGAACCAGTCGTGGGTCAAGCCGAGGGACAGCACGGCATAGCTGGCGTAGAAACCGAAGAACACCCCGTAGACGGTGGCGTTGACGTTCTGACTCAGCGCCGCCGCCCAGATCGTCGCGAGCAGCAAGCCAACGGCCGTGGCCGACAACAGGATCGGTACCGCGGCCGCGGCGACGTCGACGATGCCGGTGTTGGTGAAGCCCAGGCCGAAGCCGCCGGCGATGACCAAGGGCAAGGCCAACAGCCCGGGGTTGCCCTCCCGCGCGGCGGCCGTCGCCGGGCCGTCCGCCGTCGGCGTCGACGACTCCCTGATGGCAAGGTCGGTCATGGATCCTCATCTCAGATATGCCGTGGCGCAAGGATTGTCGACCACGCAATGTCTCTGAAACATAGGGCGCGCCCGTTGCCGAACCGACGGTTGCGATCAGTGGGAAGTAATCAGGCGGCGTTGCGCCAGGCGAGGTGGTCGGCGAAGGCGACTTCGACGATGCTGCGGCGGTGGCCGGGTCGTCCGGGCAGCGGTGGTGCCTGGGAGTGGTGGCGGGCACCGGTGGGGGTGACGATCTCGCAGGTGTGGGTGCCGTCGCGGTCGCGGTGGGTGCTCACCCGCCAGCCGGGGGCTTGTTTGTCGTAGTTGCACCCCGCGCAGGTGCCCCGCCCGTTGACCGCCGTGGTGGGTCCGCCCGTGGCGTGGTCGACGGCGTGGTCGGTGTGGCGGATCGGGGCGTCGCAGTACGGGGTGCGGCAGGTGTCGTCACGCACCGCGATGAATCGGGTCAGGCCCTTGGGGAAGGCCCGGGCCCGCGACTCCATCGCGATCAGGGCACCGGAGTCGGGATGGCGGTACAGCCGCCGCAGTGTCGCGTGTGACCGGTCGTCACTTACGGCGCGGTTGACCAACTGGCACGCCACCGCCGCGGGAATCGGCCCGTAGCCCCGGGTACCCGAGCGGGTGCCTGGTCCCCGCCGAGCAGGGTGTCATCGGTGATGACCAGGTCCACGGTCACGGGGACGGGGACCTCGGCGGGGCGGCCGGTGACGCGTTCGACGAGGGTGTCGGGCCATGATCTGGCCGCGGCTTCTGCCGTCGCCGCAGGTGTCGGCTTCCCGGCGCAGGGCGGCGTAGACCGACACCCCTTGNGGCATGGGTAGNAGCGCGGTCACGTAGGTCATGTTGTCCGGGGCGGGGCGCACCCACACCGAGCGCTCCGACTCCGCGCGGGCGGCGCGGTCGACGACGGCGTGGGGGTCCAGTTCGTAGGCGATGGCCTTGGCGTCGGGACTCCGCGCGGGCGGCGTCGGCGCACATCCTCGCGTCCAACACCCGCCGGTCCGCCACGCTCAGGCAGGCCGACTCCCGGACGATCAACGTCGCCCGCCATTCGGAGAGCCGGCCGGCGGCCAGGGCGGCCAGGGTGTGGGGCATCTCGTAGACCAGGGCGCGGGCGAAGCCAAGGTGACGGCCGCCGCGGTTGGGGGAGTCGTGGCGGGCCAGGGCAACCTCACTGGCCAACCCCTTGCCACGCTTGGCCGCGGGCACACCGTCGGCGGCTTCGCGGGCGCGGCGCGCGGTGTCCAGTTCAGCGGTCAGGACGGCTTGTTCGGCGGCCGCGGCGCACTTGGCGCGTTCCAGCGCGGCGATGCGATCGACCAACCCCGCCTCGTCCACCACGTCGAACATGTGTTCGATTGTAGTCGCATCGTCTGACAACCCTCGACCGAACTCCGACGACGGGCCAAGATCGTGGGATGACCTCCGAACCCCATCGCACCGACACCACCGACGGACTGGCCGCCCTCACCCCAGAACTCGAGAGGGTGGCCGAATTGCTCGGCGTGAAGTCCCTTCTGGTGATGCGCTCCGAACCCGACTCGATGGTCGTCGCGGCCACCGCCGGAGAGGCCACCAAGCACTACACCGTTGGCGCGGCGGGCAAGAAGGCCGGCGACGACGCCACCCGGGTGCCGCTGTACTGCGAGCGCATCGTCGACACCGACGACGATCTGTTCGTCCGGGACTCCCGGACCGATCAGACCTTCGCGGGCAACGAGGACGAGGTCGAGTTCGGTCTGCACAACTATCTGGGCCTCGCCGTCCACGGTCCGGAGGGCAACGTGGTCGGCACGGTGTGCGTGCTGGACGACAACGCACGCGACTACTCGGAGGAGCAACGTCAGGAGCTCGAGAAGTTGCGCGGCGCGGTGGAGACGATCGTCGGCCGCGACGGCACCGCCCTGAGCTGACCGCTATACCCGCGCCGGCAGGGTCAAGGGCTCTGCGACCTTGTCCGCCAACGAGTTTTCGGTGAACGCGCCGCGGTACTTCGCCGCCGGGTGGGTGCCGGGCAGCCGATCCGAGCCGCCGCGGGACAGCTTGTGCCGCAACGTGCCCGACTTGTCGTCGCCGAGCAGCCCGCGCCTGCGCAACTCGGGGAACAGCAGTTCGGCGATGTCGGAGAACGTGCCGGGCCGGACGGCGTGGAAGACGTTGACCCCGTCGATGCCGGCGTCGCGCCACTCCTCCAGCTTGTCGGCGATCTCGGTGGGCGAACCGACGATGCGACTGCTGCGTTCGAAGGCGCGGCCAAGATCGTTGATCGTGGGTTCGGCATCCCCCGCGGCCTCACTCGCCCACCGGATCCAGCCCTGAATGCCCCGGAATTCGCCGAGATCCGACAGCGGCGTGTCCAGCGGCAGTGCCCCCGCGTCGATGCCCGCGTCACCGAGGATGTGGCACAGCACGCCCTCGACGCTGGACAACGCCTCGATCCGGGCTTCCTTCTCCCTGGCCTCCTCGGACGTGCGGCCCACCACCAGCGACAGACCCTGGAAGAACTTGACGTCGTATGGGTCACGCCCGTAATCGGCTGCCAGTGCCCGCGTCTCGTCGATCAACCCGCGCGCCGATTCGGGGTCCGGGCTGGAGATGAACACTCCCTCGGCGTTGCGCGCCGAGAAGCGCTGGCCGACCGGCGACGCGCCTGCCTGAAACAGCACCGGAACGCGCTGCGGCGACGGTGTCACGAAGTGCGGCCCCTCGACCGAGAAGTGCTGACCGACGTGGTTGATCTTGTGGATCTTCGCGGCGTCGGCATGCACTCCGGCCTGCTTGTCGGCACGCAGCGCGTCCTCGTCCCACGATCCCTCCCACAGCTTGTAGAGGACATCGACGTACTCCTCGGCGATCTCGTACCGCAGGTCGTGCTCGACGAGCTTGTCGTGACCGTAGTTGCGATAGGTGTTGTCGGAGAAGCTCGTCACGATGTTCCAGCCCACGCGTCCACGGGTGTAGTGGTCCAGGGTGGAGATGCGCCGCGCGAAGTCGAACGGAAGGCTTTGGGCGATCGAACTGGTGTAGACCAGGCCCAGGTTCTTCGTCGCCGTGGCGAGCGCGGAGATCAGCACCGACGGGTCGTTCGTCGGGATCTGCATGCCTTCGCGTGCGACCAGCTCGTAGGAACCGTTCCAGGGCGATCGCAGGCCGCTCACGTCGGCGAAGAACATCAGGTCGTAGCCCGCGCCGTCGAGGTACCGCGCCAGGTCGACCCAGTGCTCCAACGAATTGATCTCGTGGTTGGCCGCCGTCGGGTCGCGCCACAGTCCGTGGATCACGTGCGACGGGGTGTTCATCACGAACGCCGAGTACAGGAGTGGACGATCGTTTGCCGGCTTGGGCATGAGTTCCCCGATGTCGTTGCTGGAAATGGCTTTACGGGCTGACGGGACTGAAGAGGATGCCGCCGACCGTGACGATCGCGATGCCCACGGCGAGCACGATCCAGGGCCACCACTCGTGCCACGAGGTCTGCTTGAGCCAGACGGCGAAGCGCTCCACTTCGGTCATGGTGCGACCCTAGCCACGGCCGGCCGACCGGCGCGCCGACCACGCCACCGCTGGTTGGCTGGCCCTCCGGCCCGGCGATCCCCGAGTCGTTGCGTCACAATGACTTTGACGACGGCGAGCGCGTCTCGACTTCGTCTCCGCCGTTGCAATCACGCTGGTTCGAAGCTGTACAGGATCCGCCTCGTACGGTTGACTCAACAGACGCGACGCACCGAAGGAGACGCCATGAGCGAGCACACGTACCGGATAGTCGAGATCGTCGGGACCTCACCCGACGGAATCGACGCCGCCATCCGCAACGGAGTCAACCGGGCCGCCAAGACGCTGCGCGGGCTCGACTGGTTCGAAGTGCAGTCGGTTCGCGGCGAACTCGAAGACGGTCAGGTGGCCCACTTCCAGGTGACTCTCAAGGTCGGCTTCCGGCTCGAAGAGGGTGACGCATGACCACGATCGAGACGGAGTGGACGCAGTGGCACGCCGAGCGCGAGCGCTACTTCGGTGATCCGCTCGGCTGGGTCAGCATCACCGGCCTGTACTGGCTCACCGAGGACTTCGAGAGCGTCGCCGATCTTCCCGGACGCTGGCGGGCCGACGCCGATGCGGTGTTCGTCGAGGGAGTCGACGGGGTCGAGCGGCTCGAGCCGGCCGAAGGCGCACCGGGGTTGCTCGTCGAGGACGGCGAGCGACGCATCGAGGTCATCCGCCGCACGGGCTCGGTTGCGCTGCGGGTCCACGACCCGAAGTCCCCGCACCTGGCGGCCTACCACGGCATCCCGACGTACGCCCCGAGCGAAAGCTGGGTCGTCACCGGCACGTTCACCCCCTACGAGCGGACCACGACGGTGACGACGGGTGCCGTCGTCACCGGACTCGAACATCATCACGACGCCGTCGGGGTCGTCGACTTCACCCTCGCCGGCGCCTGGCGACGCCTCGTCGTCTTCGGTCGTGCGTCGGGTGGATTGCACATCCTGTTCACGGACGCGACGAGCGGGGTGACCACCCACCCGGGGGCGCGGTCGCTGGCGGTCGCAGAACCCGACGCCGACGGTTCGGTGACGTTGGACTTCAACAAGGCGGCCAACCTGCCGTGCTCGTTCACCGACTTCGCGACGTGCCCGGTGGCGCCGGCGCAGAACCGACTGGACGTCGCCGTCGAGGCCGGGGAACGCAATCCGCGCTGAGCGGACTCAGATCATGTACTCGAGCTGAGGGTGCACGTCGCCTAGCTCGTCGTGTGCGGCGCCGAGCACGGTCTCGGCCACGCGGCGGGCCTGAGAACGCAATTCGGGCACGGCCACGGTCTCCCAATACGTTCCACGAAGCATGGGACCCACGGCGAGCAGCCACGGTGACCGCTCCCCCTCGGCGTCCACCACCGTGTGGTCGGGTTCGACGCGCACCCCCATGTCGGTGGCGTCGGGCGCCACCGCACCTCGACGCAGCAGGTTCCGCAGCAGTACCGACCGCGTCGCACTGAATCTCGTCGACGGACCGGTCGCGTTGATCACCAGATCACCGGACAAGGTCGAGCCGTCGGCCAGGTGGACGTCGACCCGGTTCCGTGCAGCCGTCACCGTGGCGATGCTGGCGGCGTGAACTTCTAGCTGCCCGGTGAGTTGCGAGCCGGTGACCTGAGCGCGGATCACCGGTGCGATGCGGTGCCGAAAGACGTTCCAGCGGGCGGCATGCTCCTTCGCGAAGGTCACCCGCTCCTCCCGGGTGAAGCCACTCCAGATCCGCTGCGTGTGCGGGCGCAACTTGTCGACGATGATCGCGGGGTTGGCGTTTCGCTCGTGCAACGCCGCGCAGTGCTCGGTGACGAGGGAGTGCAGAGCCCGCAGGCCCAGTTCGGCGAGATCGATTCCCGGGGGCGGGAACTCGGGGTACTCGATGCCACGAAAGTGGGCGTGCGGAAACCAGCCGTGGCGCGACACCGCATGAATGCGGCCCATCCAGCCCAGTTCGCGGAGGGTGACGACGGCGTCCACCGCCGACAGGCCCGTGCCGAGGATCACGATGCTGCCGTCCATCGGGGGCAGGCGCGTCTCCCAGGCGTCCCAGGGGTTGCCGACCCAGGCGGGGTGCTCCTGGAGTTCCGCGCTGCCGGGCAGCGGCGCGGGTGGTTCGTTGCCGGTGGCCAGCACCACGCGATCGGCCTCGAGGACGGCTCCGTCGGCCATGTGGACCAGACACCCCGATCCGGCGGGCTCGACGTCGACCGCGACGCCGGTGACGAATTCCGATGTGGCGAGCGTCAACTCGCCCGGGCTCTGCAGGTGGTGCTGGACGATCGACCGCAGGTAGTCGCCGTAGATCTGGCGCGGTATGAAGCGTTCCCGCAGTTCGACTTCCGGCGTCAGCTCGAACTCGGCTCGGGTCTGCAGCCACTGCAGGAAGTGGTCGGGCTCGTCGGGAAGGGCGGACATGTTGCGCGCGGCCACGTTGAGCAGGTACTCGGGCCTGCGCACCCCGTAGGCGACACCTCGTCCCACCGACCCACGGTCGTCGACGACGGTGACGTGCAGGGGATGTTGGCTGAGCCTGGTGAGGTTCACCGCGCACATCGCGCCGCTGAAACCGCCTCCGACGACGACGACGCGATCTGCCCTCACGTCGTCGCCGGGGCAAGAGTCACGTGTGAACGCCCCAACCCAGTACGCGCGAGGTCAGCAACACCAGGCCAAGGGAAACCGTTGCCACCACCAACAATCCGATGACGGCGACCACCAACGGACGCCAGCCGGTGCGCGCGAGCTCACGGAAGTTGGTGTTCAGTCCGACGCCGGCGAAGGTCAGCAGGAACGCCCACTTCGAGACATTCGCCAGATTGGCACTCTGCCCCTTGGTCAACCACCCCGCCGTCGCCACCGCCGACACCGCGAGGAAGCCGAGGACGAACTTCGGGAACTTCTCCCAGACGAACTTCGCCCTGCTCCCAAATCCCGGGGCGATCTGATCGGCCTCACCACGCGCCGCCCAGTACAGCGCGAAGCCGAGGACCACGAACCCGATGAGGGCGTTGCGCGTCGACTTCACCAGGACCGCGATCTTGCCTACCTCCTCCGAGAAGAGGTAGCCGGTCGCCGTCGTCTCGGCGGTGTTGTCGACGGCCAGGCCCGCCCACAGCCCGAATTCGTGGTCGCTGAGCCCGATCAGGTGCCCCAGCGGGGGCAGCGTGAACAGCGCGACCGCACCGAGCGCAAGGATCGCGGCGATTGCGTAGCTCGCGTCGGAGTTGCGGGCTCGGATCGCTCCCTTCGACGCGATGATCGCCGACACCCCACAGATCGAGGTCCCGATCGCGAGGAGCGACCCGAGCTTTCCCGACAAGCCGAACAGGCGGGCCGCGAAGATGATGATGGCACCGGCCACGGCCATGTCCACCAGGATCTGCACCAGGCTGGTACCACCCAGCTTGAGGACGTCGCCGAGCACGAATCGTGAACCGAGGGCCACGATTCCGATCTTCAACCAGAACTCGTAGGTCCCGACGCCGGGACGGAAGATGCGATGCACCCCAACGGTGTTGGTGATCAGCAGGCCGATCAGGATGGCCCACAGCACGTACTCGATGTCGGGTACGGTCCAATGTTCATGCTTGGCCAGTGCGTTCCAGCCGATCTGGGCGTACTTGCCGAGCAGGCCGATGACGACGAGCAGCAGCACCCCGGGAACGTATTCGAGCGGGTTCGCGGGCGGCGCGGCCTCGTCGACGTGATCCTCGTCGGAGGTGACGGACGTCGAGCTCATCGGATCACCACGGAATTCGGGGAAGGAGGTTGGTGACGGCGAGAACGGTGATCGCGCCCGCGACGATCGTTGCCCACCAATCGGTGCCGAGGCGGGCGTACCAGGACCGCCGGGCCTGCGGTTCGGGACTCGATTCGCTCACGACACACTCTCCTCGACGATGGTTGACCGCGATCGTCGCGCAGCCGTGACCGGACGACAAGACATCGGATCGCAGTGATCCCGAGTCACGAACCGGTCGACTGGGACTGCCCTGCCCGCCGGCCGATCGCGACGCCGATCGCGAAGGCGCTCACCAGCAGCACCACGATCACCCAGGCGAGCACGCTCGATCCACCGACGAGATCGCTGAGGTTGGCCAGGATCAGGACCAGCGAACCCACCAAACCGAGCAGCCCGAAGCTAGGGGCGATCCGAACTCGCCACTGCGAGTAACCCTTCCGGTCACCGCGGAAGTACGCCAGGACGGCAACGCTGGTCGCGATGAGCAGCACCACGATGCCGACGGTCGTCGCCCCCGCAAACCAGGTGTAGAACTGCGCCGCGGGGTCCAGCCGGAACACCACCGCACCGGCGATGCTGATCGCGACGATCCCGGAGATCCACAGCGACGCCAGATGCGGCGATCCGTGTGTGCCGTGCGGACGGCTCAGCGAGGCGGGCAGGACGTCGCGCTGCGCCAACGCGAACAGGTAGCGCGACACCACGTTGTGGAACGACAGGATGCAGGCGAACAGGCTGGTGAAGTACAGCACCGTGATGACGTCCGCACCCACGGTTCCGAGGTAGCGCTGCGCGGTGTCTCCGAGGAATGACGAACCGGAGTCGGTGGCCCGGCGGACGGCCTCCTCGTCACCCCAGCCCGAGATCATCGCCCAGCTGGTGACGGCGTAGAAGACGCCGATCAGGAGCAGTGACGCGTACGTCGCCCGCGGAATGGTGCGCTCAGGGGCTCGGGCCTCGTCGCGGAAGATGGCGGTCGCCTCGAACCCGACGTAGCTGATGATCGCGAACAGCAATCCGATGCCGACCGAGCCCGAGAGAATCGCGTGCGGACTGACGATGCCGGTCGACAACCCATGATCACCGCCACGGACGACGATGACGAGGTCGAGGACCGCGACGATCGCAATCTCGGCCGTCAGCAGCACTGCAAGCACCCGGCTGGACAGCTCGATGTTGCGGTAGCCCAGGTAGGTGGTCACCGCGAAGGCCACCAGGGCGAACAGCCACCAGGGCAGGGTAGGACCGCCGAACAGTTCGACGATGCTCGCACCCGCCGGGCCCAGCAGACCGTAGACGCCCGCTTCGATGGCCAGGTAGCTCACGACGGCGACGAATGCGATGCCGATTCCCGTCGGGAAGCCGAGGGCCTTGCGCACGTAGGAGAAGAACGCGCCCGCCTCCTCGACATGAGGGGTCATGGCGGTGAAACCTACGGCGAACAAGAGCAATACGATCGTCGCGACGATGAACGTCGCCGGGAATCCGGCACCGTTGCCACCTGCAATGCCGAGCGGGACGACTCCACCGATCACGCCGAGCGGCGCCGCCGCCGCGACCACCATGAACACGATGGAGGCGACACCGAGATTGCCTCGGAGTTTCCGGTCCGGGTTGGCCTCTCCCAATATCTCTGCAGGCGTTGTAGTTTCGGACATCGGCGACCGTCTTTCGGAGAAGTCAACGTGCGGGCAAGGGCACCGTAGGCGGCGAGTGAGGTCACCGGCCACGGCTGGATTCACCACGAGTCCTAGGCCGCCACAATTGGTCACATACGGAGCTCGCTCGCCGGGTGGTCAGTGCCCGGCCCGCAGCGATGCCGTACCTCGGTTGCCCTCGTGACGACGGAAATCATGTACCGCGCCCGAGCGGCGGCGCACAGTGTTGGCCGTGCATCAAGCCGTTCCGCAGAGTGTGGGCGACTGGCCGGAGAGGGACGTCCGGGTCATCGTCACCCTTGACGTACCCGGCGGACCCGGTTTCGTCGAGCACGTCCTGCACCTCGCGGACGAGTTCGGAAGGGCTGTCTCCGAGCTGATTCCGGGCACCCTGGCGCACACCGCGACCACCGACGACGGCCGGACGACGAACGGGCTGATCATCGATCTGGTCGACCGACGGGTGAGCGTCGACGGCCGACCCGTACGGCTGGCCTACCGCGAGTTCGCGTTGCTCGGCTACCTGGCCGCGCGGCCACGCCGGACCGTGTGCCGGCACGTGCTGATCCAGGACGTGTGGTCGGATCGCGTTGGCCAGGAGGATGTCTCGAGCCGGGTGGTCGACACCCTCATCCGTCGGATCCGGGTCAAGCTGACCACGCAGGCGCACCGGCTGACCACGGTGCGCGGCCGAGGCTACCGCTTGGATCCCGGCGCCGATACGCGGATAAGAATCACGTCGGCCAAAACCGTCGCGACGCCCGTCGTCCACCCCTAGCTTGATGCGATGCGCGACCTGGAGTCGATCGACGACGAGCTGGCGCTGACCGCAGAGGTGCGACGGGCGCTTCGCGACGAAGGCTGGTCCTTTCCGACGTGGCAGGTCGACGGTCTCCTCGACGAACGGTTGCGCTTCGCCTCCGCCCGCGCCCTGCTCGGCCGTGCCCACATGGCGCTGCGCCGGCTCTCCGCCCGCTGATCACACAGACGTCCGGCCCGTCAGAAGTAGCCACTCCCAGGTAGTTTCGCGCCAGCCGGCCTAGAGCCTGGCCGCGTTCGCCATCATCGCACTGACCATGGAGACGGCCTCGTCGTTGACGCCGAACGCGCAGGCGATGGTCTCGACCGAGAGATTCGCCACCGCCGACAGCGCGTGCTGGCACTCCCACCCGTCGGAGTCCTCCTGCGACACTCTCTGCGTCACGACGTCACCGTCGACGCGCACGTCGTCGATGAGCCAGATCGAACTGGTCGCACCGTCGTCGACGGCTACCGAGAACCCGCCGCAGCCCCGCCAGGCAGACGTGGACTCGGCCACGAAGTCCCCGGCCGCCCGGTCGGTCGGGTAGAGGACCGCGGTCTGCTCCATCCAGTGCTGGTTGTCGTCGCGTGGCTCCTTGGCCACCTGGTCGCGCACCGCCGTCCAATCGCTGGAGCGGTAGACCAGGTCCTCGGCGCCGAAGATCGAGCCGAGGCAGTCGGGATCCGACACGGCGTCGGAGTTGTCCGACATCCGCTCGTCGGAGAGGGCGACCTCCATCTGCGTCGCACCGGCGATCCCGTTGAGCTGGGCGATGCTCAGCAGCACCTCGTCGAGCTGGGATTCCCGCAGGGGACGGACGTCGGTCGGGTTGGCGTCGACGTCACGCACGGCGACACCCTTCACGGTGTTCGCGCAGCCCGAGCACACCGCGGCCGCGACGGCGACTGCCGCGCACAGCCGAGTACACCGGTTCACGGACCTCATTGTGACTTGTCGAGCATCGTTTCGGCGATACGCACCGCCCAGGACCGTGGATCCGGCTGGCGTTCGCCGATGGGCGTGACGGCCAGCGAGACCTCGACGAGGGTGCCGTCGCGGACGCCGAGCGCACGCTCGTACCGGGTCTGGGTGCCGCCCGGGCGTTGGCGGGTCCGAACCGTCGCCGAGACGACCGCATCCTGCACGGTGACGTCCGTGACCGCCGCGTCGATCACCGCGTCACCCACGTGCTTGACCACGGTGGTGCCCGAGCACTCCTGCCACTGCCGCGCGAACGATTCGAACGCCTCGTGGGCGGCCGCCGGAGTGGCCAGCCGCACCACTGCCGCATCGGCACCCGAGGCGTCGACGCCCTCGTCCCAGTTGAAGTAACTCTGACGGGCCGCCTCGACGACGGGCAGTGGCTCGTACACGATGCGTGGCGCGGTGTCGGTGACGGCGGCGCAGCTGATGGGCGAGGCCTCGGCGTCACTGCGGTAGCCGTCGGGCAGGATCTCCGCCCCACCGATGAACGGCTGAAACCCAAAGGTGCTCAACGTGTTTCCAATGTCGGAGCTGATCTCTGCCTCGGTGGGCAGAATCTTGACCGCCGACACCGCGGGCGTGGCCACCCCCGGCACCGTCTGCGCGCAGCCGGCCAGCAGCAGGACGACGAACAAGCTGCCCGCCGGCCGGCGCACGGCGGGCTACTTCTTCGGCTTGTCGCTGGCGGCGTCGGCGGACAGCGCCGCGACGAAGGCTTCCTGCGGGACCTCGACCCGGCCGATGGTCTTCATCCGCTTCTTGCCTTCCTTCTGCTTCTCGAGCAGTTTGCGCTTGCGGCTGATGTCACCGCCGTAGCACTTGCTCAGCACGTCCTTGCGGATGGCTCGAATGTTCTCGCGCGCAATGATTCTCGATCCGATCGCCGCTTGAATCGGCACCTCGAATTGCTGCCGCGGAATGAGTTCCTTGAGCTTGGTGGTCATCTTGTTGCCGTAGGCGGCGGCACCGTCCTTGTGCACGATGGCGCTGAACGCGTCCACCGCCTCACCCTGAAGCAGGATGTCGACCTTGACCAGGTCGGCCTCCTGCTCACCGGCCTCCTCGTAGTCCAGGCTGGCGTAACCGCGGGTGCGCGACTTCAACGAGTCGAAGAAGTCGAAGATGATCTCGCCCAACGGCATCGTGTAGCGCAGCTCGACGCGCTCCGGCGAGAGGTAGTCCATGCCGCCGAGCTCACCGCGTCGCGACTGGCACAGTTCCATGATGGTGCCGATGAACTCGCTCGGCGCGATGACGGTGGTCTTCACGATCGGTTCGAAGACGGAGCGGACCTTGCCCTCCTGCCAATCCGACGGGTTCGTGACGATCAGTTCGGTCCCGTCGTCCTTGACCACCCGGTACACGACGTTGGGCGCGGTGGAGATCAGGTCGAGGTCGAACTCGCGCTCGAGCCGCTCGCGGGTGATCTCCATGTGGAGCAGCCCCAGGAAGCCGCACCGGAAACCGAACCCGAGCGCAACCGACGTCTCCGGCTCCCACGTCAGCGCGGCGTCGTTGAGCTGCAAGCGCTCCAGGGCGTCACGCAGGTTGGGGTAGTCCGACCCGTCGACCGGGTAGAGGCCGGAGTAGACCATCGGCCGTGGCTCCCGATACCCCGTCAGCGCCTCGGTCGCACCGTTGCGGGCCACCGTGACGGTGTCGCCCACCTTCGACTGCCGGACGTCCTTGACGCCGGTAATCAGGTAGCCGACCTCGCCGACGCCGAGGCCCTCGGTGGCCTTGGGCTCTGGTGAGACGATGCCCACCTCCAGCAGCTCGTGGGTGGTGCCGGTGGACATCATCTTGATCTTCTCGCGCGGGCTGAGCTTCCCGTCGACCACGCGGACGTAGGTCACCACGCCGCGGTAGATGTCGTAGACGGAGTCGAAGATCATCGCGCGGGCGGGCGCGTCGGCGTCACCGACCGGCGCGGGCACCAGCCTCACCACCGCGTCGAGCAACTCCCGGACGCCGACGCCGGTCTTGCCGGAGACCCGCAGGACCTCCTCGGGCTCGCAGCCGATGATGTGGGCGATCTCTCCGGCGTAGCGATCGGGGTCCGCCGCCGGCAGGTCGATCTTGTTGAGCACGGGGATGATCGTCAGGCCGCGGTCCAGCGCCAGGTACAGGTTGGCCAGCGTCTGCGCCTCGATGCCCTGGGCGGCGTCGACGAGCAGCACCGCGCCCTCGCAAGCCTCGAGCGCCCGCGACACCTCGTAGGTGAAGTCGACGTGACCTGGGGTGTCGATCAAGTGGAGGACGAACTCCTCGTCGTTGACCGTCCACGGCAGCCGCACGTTCTGCGCCTTGATGGTGATGCCGCGCTCGCGCTCGATGTCCATCCGGTCGAGGTACTGGGCGCGCATGTCCCGGTCGGCGACGACTCCGGTGATGCCGAGCATCCGGTCGGCCAGCGTCGACTTTCCGTGGTCGATGTGCGCGATGATGCAGAAGTTCCGAATCTGCGCCGGCGCAGTGAACGTCTTGTCGGCGAAGCTGCTGATGGGAATCTCCTGGTGAGGGTACGTGGCAGCGGCGCTGCGCTCGTCCAGGATATCGAGCCGGGACCTCATCGACACAATCGCGCCGGGGACGTCCCCCGGTCGCTACGCTCCTGCCCTCCGACGCGGCTCACCTATGCTCGACCCCATGGCTCCTCAGTTGAGTCCGTGGCAGCGGATTGTGAAGACCACCGAGAAATTGGTGTTCACCGAGGCTCCGAAGCTCATCCGGCAGCTGCAGAACCCCGAGATGGTGCCGCGCACCCTCGGTCAGGGCATCAGGATGGGCATCGACGTCGGCCTCAGCGTGATCGCCGCGTCCCAGCAGCCGCCTCAGCAGGCGATCACCGCAGGCCGACCGGTCACCAAGAACAGCGCTCCCACCGCCCGTCGAGCCCGCCGGATCTTTTACTCCCCCGACCTCGACGGCCAGGCCGACCCCGGTGAGATCGTCTGGACGTGGGTGGCCTACGAAGAGGACCCCTCCCGGGGCAAGGACCGTCCCGTTCTGGTGGTGGGCCGCGACAGCACGACGCTTCTCGGCCTGATGCTGTCCAGCCAGGAACGGCACGCCACCGACCGCTCCTGGGTCGCCATCGGCAGTGGCAGTTGGGATTACGAGGGCCGCGCGAGCTGGGTCCGGCTGGACCGCGTGCTCGACGTGCCCGAGGAGAGCATCCGACGCGAGGGGGCGATCCTCGAACGTGAGACCTTCGAGGTGGTCGCCACGCGGTTGCGGTCCGACTACTCCTGGCGCTAGCGCGCCGCGCGCCACATCGAGAACAGCGTCGGCCCACCCCGTGGGGTGATCTCGCCGGTGACCTCGAACCCGAAGCGCGCGTAGTACGGCACGTTGTCGGGATTGCTCGACTCCAGGTAGGCGGGCGCGTGTTCGGCGTCGCAGCGGTCCAACCGCGAGTTCATCAGGGCCTGCCCGTAGCCCGTGCCACGCACCGACGGATCGCTGCCGATGACGGCGAGATACCAGTGCGGCTCCTCGGGGTGAACCTTCTTCATCATGTCCTCGACGAGGACGCCGCGCTGCAGCGAGCGTCCGAACGCCCACAGCAGCCCCGGCATCGCCCGCAGTTCCTCACGGCGCGTCGGGCGCCACGCACCGGGAGGATCCCATAGTGCCGCGCCACCGATGCGGCCGTCGCCGTCGGTGACGACCTCCACTCCGCCGTGCGCAAGGTGGTGATGACGGGTCAGCGCGGCGAACAGGATGCGCAGCTTGCGTCGGCGCTGATCGGGGTCGGGCAGCATCCAGCGCATCACCGGATCGTCGACGAACGCCCTGCCCAGGGTCCTCGACAGGTCCTCGACGTCGGCGCGGGTCGCAGGTCTGACGTGCACGCCGTTCATGCTCTCACCCCTGCGTGATGTAGGCCTCCAACTGCTCGCGTTCGGCCTGCAGCTGCTCCATCCGGGTCTTCACCACGTCGCCGATGCTGACGATGCCCGCCAACCGGCCGTCCTCGACCACGGGAACGTGGCGCACCCGATGGGTGGTCATCAGGACGGTGAGACCGTCCACCGAGTCCTCGGGTGCGCAGGTGATGACGTCGCTGGTCATGATGTCGGCGACCCGTCGTCCGAGCGCGCCCGCGCCGTGCTCGTGGAGCATTCGCACGACGTCACGTTCGGACACGATGCCGATCAGACCCTCCGGCCCGACGACGACCATGGCTCCGACGTTGCGGCCGACCAGGCCGCTGATCAGGTCGCCGACCAGAGTGTCCGGCGCGATGGTCAGCACCCCGGCACCCTTGTTCCTCAACACGTCTGCGATACGCACCGGCGCCTCCTTGGTGACGTGGATCACACCAGGCTAGATCTGATCGCCGACGGAACACAATGCCCGCGGCGTCGGTTGCCACCACAGGAGACCGCCGCCACACCCCCCGAGGAGCCTGCCCGTGACCGACACCGTGATGCTCGGCGACGACCTGACCGTCAGCGCCGTCGGCTTCGGCGCGATGGCGTTGACGCCGGTGTACGGCGACGTGGACGACGCCGAATCGTTGGCGACCCTCCACCGGGCCGTCGACCTGGGCGTGACGTTCCTCGACACCGCTGACGTCTACGGCGGCGGCGCCAACGAGCGCCTGATCGCCAACCTGCTCACCACCCGGCGCGACGAGGTCACCCTGGCGACCAAGTTCGGCATCGCGGGCGATCCCACCGCTGGCGCGCCGACGTTCCGCGGCGACGCGGCTTACGTACGCCAGAGCATCGACGAGAGCCTCGGGCGTCTTCGCACCGACGTCGTCGACCTCTACTACATGCATCGCCGCGACCTGACCGTCCCCATCGAGGAGACCGTCGGCGCAATGGCCGAACTGGTCACCGCCGGCAAGGTCCGCCATCTCGGCCTGTCCGAGGTGACCGCCGACGAGCTGCGGGCCGCCGTCGCCGTTCACCCCATTGCCGCCGTCCAGAGCGAATGGTCCATCTGGAGCCGCGACGTCGAACGCCAGGTGGTGCCCGCCGCCGCTGAGCTCGGGGTCGGATTCGTGCCCTATTCGCCGCTGGGGCAGGGCTTCCTCACCGGCACGGTCACCTCGGCAGCGGATCTGTCCGGTTCGGACTTTCGCCACCACCTCCCGCGCTTCTCCTCCGACGCCCTCGACGCCAATCTCGCGGTGGTCGAGGTGATCCGCGCCGTCGCCGACGAACGTGAGGCGACGCCAGCTCAGGTCGCCCTGGCGTGGCTGCGCTACCGGGCCGACGAGCTCGGGGTGGCGTCGGTGCCGATTCCCGGCACCCGCAGGGCGGCCCGGGTCGAGGAGAACCTCGACTCGCTCGACGTCGCCCTGAGCGACGGTCAACTCGCGCGACTCGACGCGGCGGCCGAAGCGGTGTCGGGCGATCGATTCGCCGACCTGAGCTTCGTCTCGGCCGGCCGGGAATGACCGTCAGTCCTCGACCGGTCGCATTCCCCGGAGGGCAACGGCGACGTCGTCGAACGCGGCGGCCTGGGTTCGGATCCGGTCAATCTCGCTGGGGCGCTTGAGGAGTCCACGAACGGCGAGGGTGGCGACCTGCTCCCCGACCCGGACCGCGTCGGCGGTACGGTCGTCGGGATCCGCGTGCAACCGGGTGCGCTTCTGGGCCCCCTCGTCGAAGTTCAACAGCAGCTCTGCGGTCTGCACCCTGTCGCAGTCGACGAACCTGCCCTCGCCGATGCCCGCCCCGATCAGGTCGACGACCCACTGGGTGAGCCGTTCGTAGTCCGTCCAGAACTGGTGGAAGTCGGCGCGCTGCTGGTGCGCGATGCGTTGTATCTCGTTGAAGTCGACGGGTGACATGGCGAGCTGCATGGTGTCGAAGCGCAGCAGCCGGTAGAGCTTCACCGCCGGCGAGCCGGAACCCGCACCCACCTCGGCGATGAAGGCCAGCGGCGCCCGGTTGACGGCCAGCGTCTCCTGCAGCAGCTGCTCCTTGTTGCGGAACCAGTAGTACAGCGACGACTGTTGCAGACCCGCCGCGCGGGCCACGTCGCTCATCGTCGTCTGCGCATAACCCTTCTCCGAGAACAGCTTCGTGGCGGCGTCGACGATTCCGGCGCGGGGCGCCCGGCGCCGTGGCGTCGACACGGCTAGCTCAGCGGGGCGCGTTCGTGGTGCGCCCGTCGAACCATCTCCGTGGCCGCGTCGACCACGTCGCGCCAGAGCTGCTTCCCGAACTCCGCCGACGCGCGCGACGGGTGTCCGGTGACGCCGTTGGACGAGACCTGTGCGAGCGCATAGCGGAAGACGGTGCCCGCGGTGCGGTCCGGATCGTCGGCCCCGGCCAGCGCCTCGACGTCGACGAGCTCGGGCCGCAGCGCCAGGATCAGTGACGTCTCGGCGGCATTCGCGTGCCAGTCCACGGCGTCGGCCGTGGCGCGCTCGGCGATCTCGGGGGTCAACTCCCACCATTGCATGACGCCGATGCGCCCGTCGGGAAACTCCCGACGAAACTCGTCGCACGCGATCCACAGCGCGGCCGCGTTGCCGACGTGTCCGTTGACGAACAGCAGGCGGGTCACCCCCGAGGCCACGCATGCCCGCGCGACGCGTAGCGCGGCCGCGGCGGTCTTGGTGCCGCTGGCGGCGACGGTACCCGCCAGCGTGGTCCCGTGAAAGAAGCTGGCGCCGTATGCGATCGGGGGCAGGACGACCGCGAGGTCGCCGGCGGCGGCGTCGGCGAGGGCGGTGGCGACGATCGTGTCGGTCCCGATCGGCAGATGGGGGCCGTGCTGTTCGGTGGCCCCGACGGGGATCAGTCCCACGCAGTCGGGATCGGCGGCCACCCGACGCGCGAGCTCGGTCGACGTCAACTCCTCCCAGCGGTGGCTCACCCGATCACCAGAACCTCAGGTAGCGGTCGGTCTCCCACGACGACACGTGCGCGGTGTAGGAGTCCCACTCCGCCCGCTTCTCGCTCGTGTAGGAGTCGAACATCGCGTCACCGAACACCTTGCGCACCAACGGGTCCGCCTCGACGGCGTCGATCGCCTCACCGAGCGAGCGCGGCAGCCAGCCGATGCCACGCTCGGCGAGGTCGAGCTCGGACGCGTCGTAGAGGTTGTCGCGGTTGGGCTCACCGGGGTCGAGCCCCTCCCGGATTCCCTCCAGACCCGCCGCCAGCACCAGCGCGGCGCCGAGATACGGATTGCTGGCACTGTCGGCGGCCCGGCACTCGACCCGACCGCCACCCCTGGGGATGCGCATCATGTTGGTGCGGTTGTTGTCGCCGTAACAGGCAAAGATCGGGGCCCAGGTGAGGCCGGACATGCTGCCCTGCTTGACGAGCCGCTTGTAGCTGTTGACGGTGGGAGCGATCACCCCGCAGATCGCCGAGGCGTGGCGCAGCACACCCGCGGTGAATTGATAACCAAGAGTGGACAGTCCGCACCCGCGAGGGTCGTCCGCCTCCGCGAAGAGGTTGACCCCGGCCGCGTCGGCCAGCGACATGTTGTAGTGCGCGCCGCTACCCGTCCGGTCGGCGATCGGCTTGGGCATCCACGACGCGAACAGGCCGTGCTTGCGGGCGATCTCGCCCACCATCATGCGGAAGAACACCAGCCGGTCCGCCATCGCGACGGCGTCGGTGTAGGTGAAGTCGGTCTCGAACTGGCCGTTGCCGTCCTCGTGGTCGAACGAGTAGACGTCCCAACCGAGTTCGTTCATGGCCGAGACGATCTCGTCCACCACGGGAAGGTTGTGCAGCATCGTGCGCAGGTCGTAGCACGGCTTGGCCAGGTCGTCGTCGAGACTGGCCGGTTGCGGGACGCCGGACCGGTCGTCGGTCAGCAGGAAGAACTCCGTCTCGATCCCCAGGTTGAAGGTGTATCCGAGGGTCGCGGCGTCGGCGGTGACCCGTTTCAGGATCTGCCGGCTGCACGCCTCGAACGGGGTGTCTCCGACCCAGAGATCACCGGGGAACCAGGCGACCTCGCGGTTGAACGGAGCGATGATGGCGGCGTCGAGGTCGGGATGGGGTGCGACCTCGTCGTCGTTGACGTCCTGCGGCACTCCGTCCAGGGCGGCGCCGGTGAACATCTCCGATCCGCGGGCGGCTTGGTCGAGGTGGTTGAGCGGCACCATCTTCGCCTTCGGCTTGCCGTGCACGTCGACGAAGCTGATGGCCGCGTACTTCACGCCGGCCGCGCCGAGCCGCTCGGCGACCTCGGCGACCTCGGCGGACCGTCCAGTGAGCGTGGTGACGATGGTTCCTCCTCGATCGCGGGTGATGACGGGATCGACGCTAGGGGCCATCTGTTGCCAACCTGTTTCGCCGTCGTAAATGACCTATGGAGACTTCTGACTCACGGAGCGCGACCCATCCGCACGTCAGACGAGTTTTGGTGCACAAACTCAATGGGTTATCGAAAACTCGGCAACTCGCCGCCAATCCGTTCCGATCGATAGTGCAGCGCCGCTGATCTTGACCGGGTAGATATGACGACATGATCGAAGTAACCCTGCTGGGTACGGGCAGTCCGATGGTGGACGCCAACCGTGCCGGACCGGCGACGCTGGTGCGGGCGGGCGATCAAACCTTCCTGGTGGACTGCGGCCGCGGAGTCCTCATGCGCGCCGCGGCGGTCGGCGTCGGGGCGGCCAACATCACCGCGCTGCTGCTGACCCATCTGCACAGCGATCACATCACCGACCTGTCGGACGTGATCACGACGCGGTGGGTCACCACCTTCACCCGCACCCCCCTCCGCGTGATCGGACCACCGGGAACGGCCGCCGTCGTCGAGGCGACCCTCGCCGCGCTGGCGCCGGACATCGGCTACCGCATCGGCCACCACGCCGACATCACCGAACCGCCCAGCGTCGAGGTGGAGGAGGTGACCGACGGCGTGGTGTGGGGCCGCGACGGCGTGCGAATCTCGGTGGCGCCCACCGACCACCGGCCCGTCGAACCGACGATCGGCTTCCGGGTCGAATTCGGCGGCGCGTCAGTGGTGTTGGCCGGCGACTCGGTGCCGTGTGCCAGCCTCGACGCGTTGTCCGCCGGCGCGGATGCGCTGGTGCACACGGTAATCCGCAAGGATCTCATTCAACTGGTGCCCAACCAGCGCCTGCGGGACATCCTCGACTACCACTCCTCGGTCGAGGAGGCAGCCGCCACGGCGACACGGGCCGGCGTCGGCACGCTGATCCTGACGCACTACGTCCCGCCGTTGGCGGCCGGCCAAGTGGACGACTGGCGGGCGCTGGCGGCGACCGCCTTCGACGGGGCGATCGAACTCGGCGACGACCTGCTCCGCGTGGAGGTGACGGCTAGGCCAACCGGGTGATCTCGACGATGACGTCGAGGTCCGTCGACCCCTCACCCGAGTAGATGCCCTTGAGCGGCGTCACGTCGTGGTAGTCGCGACCCACCCCGACGCTGATGTACTGCTCGTTGATCTTCTTGTCGTTGGTGGGGTCGTAATGCCACCAGCCGCCCGTCCACGCCTGGATCCACGCGTGGCTCTGACCGTCGATGGTGTCGCCTACCTTGGCCTTGGCGTTCGGATGAAGGTATCCCGACACGTAGCGGGCGGGAATTCCCATGCTGCGCAACACGATCAGCGTGAGGTGCGCGAAGTCCTGGCAGACGCCCTTGCCCTCGCGCAGCGCGTCGAGCCCCGAGGAGTGCACACCCGTGGTGCCCGGCACGTAGGCGAGCTCCGTGTGCACCCATTGAGCCGCCTCGATCACCGCTTGCTGCGGATCGTGATACTTGGCGATGCGCTCACCGACGCGGGTCAGGCGTCTGCTGCTCGGGGTGAACTCCGACGCGGTGAGGTACTCGTCGAACTTGTCCTTGACCCCAGGCGACTCCAGGTCCTCCCACGTGAGCTTCTCCTCGGGCACCTCGTCCTTGTCCGTCTCGACGACCGAGGAGGCCGTCACCTCGAGCTCGGCGTGCGGAGCGTGCAGGTCGAACGCCGTCACCGCCGTGCCCCAGTAGTCCACGTAGCGGTAGGACCGGGTGGCCGGGATCGTCTCGATGCGGTTGAGGACGACGTTCTGCCGTGAGTCCGACCGCGGGGTCAGACGGGCTTCGTTGAACGACGCGGTGACCGGCGACTTGTAGGCGTAGCCGGTTGCGTGAATCACTCGCATGCGCCACATGTCAGACCTCGCCCTCTTCGATGACCAGCGAACCGTTGCGTCCCGCGTCGGTCCAGGCGACCCACGGTGCCGAGTAGAAGTACTCCTGCGCCAGGGCCTCCCCGACCTCGGCGCAGGTGATCTGCAGTGCACCGAGCCGTTCGTCGAGGGACTCCAGCAGCACCCCGGACCGCAGGAATTCCAGCTCGCTGCGGGCGCGACCGAGGAGGCGCTGGGCCTCGGCGGTTGCCCCGACGCGATTGAGCCTGCGGTGGTGCAGTTCGTCGAGGCTGTGTTCAGCCAACCGCAGCGAGTACATCACCGAGCGCGGGAAGAGCCGGTCGAGCATCATGAACTCGACCACCCGGCCGGCGTCGAGAACGCCGCGGTAGGTCCGTAGATACGTGTCGTGCGCACCGGCGGACCGCAGCACCGTCACCCACGCCGGCGAGGACGCGCTGTCCCCGACACGGGAGAGAAGCAGTCGCACGATCATGTCGACGCGCTCGATGGCCCGCCCCAGCACCATGAACCGGTAGCCGTCGTCACGGGACAGCGTCGAGTCGGCCAGCCCGGCGAACTGCGCCGCGCGACCCTCGACGTAGGACAGGAACTCGTGCGGCCCCAGTCGGCGGGCGGCGCGCTCGCGCTCCGGCAGCGCGTTGTAGGTGGTGTTGAGACACTCCCAAATCTCGGTCGAGGTGACTTCCCGTGCGCCGCGGGCATTTTCGCGGGCAGCCGAAATCGAGTCGACGATCGAGCAACCGCCCTCGGTGTCGCGGCTGAACGCGACGAGGTCGGTCAGCGACCACAGGTCCAGCTCGGTCTTGGGCGGCTTGATGCCGAGCACCTTCAACAACGTGCGAGACGCCTGATCGGGGTCGACGCTGGAGTCCTCGAGGAGTTGGTGGACGGTGACGTCGAGGATGCGCGCCGTGTCGTCGGCCCGTTCGACGTAGCGGCCGATCCAGTAGAGCGATTCCGCGTTGCGTGCGAGCATCAGTTCACCGCCTGCTGCTGCTGCTGTTGTTGTTGCTGTTGCTGTTGTTCCTGCTGCCCCTCGAGGGGTCCGAGCGCTTGGGACTGCGTCTGCGGTTGGGCGGACCCGTCGCCGTTGCGCTCCTTGGCCGGCTTCGGCTTGGGAAGGGCGCGAACGACTTCCGCGGCGGCGAGCTCGCGATCGGCCACCGACGTCCGCGACGCCAGCACCCAGGTGTCCTTCGAGCCGCCACCCTGACTGGAGTTCACCACCAGCGATCCCTCGGGCAGCGCCACGCGAGTCAGCCCGCCGGGTAGCACCCACACGTCGTCGCCGTCGTTGACCGCGAACGGTCGCAGGTCGACGTGCCGTGGCGCGAGTTCGTCGCCGATTTGCGTCGGCACGGTGGAGAGCTGCACGACGGGTTGGGCGATCCAGCCACGCGGATCGGCACGGACCTTCTTGGTGATCGCCGCCAGCTCCTTCTCGGAAGCGCTGGGACCGAAGACGATGCCGTAGCCGCCCGAGCCCTCGACGGGCTTGATGACGAGTTCGTCGATGCGGTCGAGCACCTCCTCGCGCTCGTCGTCGAGCCAGCACCTGAAGGTGTCGACGTTGGCCAGCGACAGCTTCTCGCCCAGGTAGTACTCAACGATCGTCGGCACGTAGCAGTACACCAACTTGTCGTCCCCGACGCCGTTGCCGACCGCGCTGGAGATCACCACGTTGCCGGCGCGCGCGGCGTTCAGGATGCCCGCGACACCGAGCACCGAGTCCGGCTTGAAGTGCATGGGGTCGAGGAACTCGTCGTCGATTCGGCGATAGATGACGTCGACCTGACGGTCGCCCTCGGTGGTGCGCATGTAGACGGTGTTGTCCCGGCAGAACAGGTCGCGGCCCTCAACGAGCTCGACGCCCATCTGCCGCGCCAGTAGCGAGTGCTCGAAGTACGCGGAGTTGTACACACCCGGGGTGAGCACCACGACCGTGGGATCGGCCTCGTTGGAGGCCGCGGCGTTGCGGAGCGCACGCAGCAGGTGAGAGGAGTAGTCGCCGACCGCGCGCACGCGGTGGGTGGCGAACAGATTCGGGAAGACCCGCGCCATCGTGCGGCGGTTCTCCATGACGTAGGAGACGCCCGACGGGGACCGCAGATTGTCCTCGAGGACCCGGAACGTGCCCTGGCCGTCACGCACCAGGTCGATGCCGGCAACGTGAATGCGCACCCCGTTGGGCGGGACGATGCCCGCCGCCTCGCGGTGGAAGTGCTCACACGAGGTGATCAGCCGGCGCGGTATGACCCCGTCGCGCAGGATCTCCTGCTCGCCGTAGATGTCGTCGAGGAACATCTCGAGTGCCTTGACGCGTTGCTTGATGCCGCGTTCCAGGCGGGACCATTCGGCTGCCGAGATGACTCGGGGCACCAGATCCAGCGGAAACGGCCGCTCCTGCCCGGACAGCGAGAACGTGATGCCCTGGTCGACGAACGCGCGCCCCAGCGCCTCGGACCGCGCGGCGAGCTCGGAGGCGTCCGACGGGGCGAGCTCGGCGAAGATGCCCTTGTACGGTCCGCGGACGTTGCCCTGCGCGTCGAACATCTCGTCGAACGCCTTGGAATAGTCGCCGACGTTGTTGTAGCCGCCGAAGATACCGTCGTGACGTGTGGACGAAGACGCGGTCTTGCGCCCCGTTCGGGCGCCGTCCGCTGGCAGGGTTCGAAGGCTCACGACTGACATGCTGCCCCAACTGTCTAGTTTCGGCAGGCCAGGCCCCTCCACTTTGGGGATTTTCGCGCTCCGCTGGTAACCTGATCTGTCGCTGCCCGGAGACGGGCGCCCAGGAACACTTCGTTACCCCAAGCTGACCATCAAGAAGGAACTTACGCGTGGCCAACATCAAGTCGCAGAAGAAGCGCATCCTCACCAACGAGACCGCGCGCCTGCGCAACCAGTCGGTGAAGTCCGCTCTGCGCACGGCTGTCCGCGGCTTCCGCGAGGCGATCGACGCCGGCGAGAAGGACAAGGCCGCCGCGTTGCTGGCCACCACCAGCCGCAAGCTCGACAAGGCCGCCAGCAAGGGCGTCATCCACAAGAACCAGGCGGCGAACAAGAAGTCCGCGCTGGCGCAGGCCCTGCACAAGCTCTGAGCTACTGCCCCCCGGCCAGTTCGGCCACCCTGCGCACCGCTGACTCGAGCGCGTAGTCCGAGTCTGCGGCCGCGCCCTTGACGTCTGCGTTCAGCGCGGCCACCAGGCGCATCGCCTCGGCCACCGAATCCCGCGTCCACCGCCTGGACTGCTTCTGCGCCTTCTGCACGCGCCACGGCGGCATGCCCAGCTCGCCTGCCAACCGGTAGGGATCCCCCGAGAGCGGACCTACCCGCGCGATGGCATGGACCGCCTCGGCCAGCGCGTCGGCCAACACCACGTGTGGCTCGCCGCCGATCATCGCCCAGCGCAACGCCTCGGCGGCACCGGAGACGTCGCCGGCCACCGCCTTGTCGGCGATGTCGAACCCCTTCACCTCCGCCTTGCCGCTGTGATAGCGGCGGACCGCGTCGGCGTCCACCTCACCGCCGGTGTCGGCGACGAGCTGCGAGCACGCGGCGGCGAGCTCGCGGACGTCGGAACCCACCGCGTCGAGCACCGCGGTGACGACGTCGTCGCCGATCTTGACCTTGAGGGTGCGGAACTCGCGACGGACGAAGTCGGCGCGTTCGCCGGCCTTGGTGATCTTGGCGCACGGATGGACCTCGGCCCCGAGCGCCTTCAGCTGGTCGGCCAACGCCTTGGCCCGGCCCGCGCCGGAGTGCACGACGACGAGCACCGTGCCCGGCTGCAAATCCGCCGCCGCGTCGGCGATCAGTGCCACCGCGTCCTTGCCCGCCTCGGCGGCCGCCTCGAGCACCAGGACGCGTTCGTCGGCGAACAGCGACGGGCTGAGCAGTTCGGCGAGCTCGTTGACGCTGACCTCGCCCGCGCGCATGCGGTCGACGGGCACGTCATGGGTGCCGGCCTCCTTGCGTGCGGTGCGCAGCACCGCGCCGATGGCGCGGTCGACGAGCAGATCTTCATCACCCAGGACGAGGTGCAGTTGGCTCACGAGACGATGGTGTCACGCCGCACCGACGGTCCACGCCACCAGGCACACCGCGGCCGCGACGACCGTCATGCGTCCCCATCTCCGGCGCCACGACGCCACCGCGGCCGCGCCGGCAGCCGCCACGGTCGCCACCCCGGGCCACCCCGACGGGGTGGTCACCACCGCGCCGGGGATCGCCGCCGCCCACGACGCGACGTGCGTCAACCACCACAGCTCCGGCCCGGTGAACCGGATCATCAGCTCGGCCGCCGCCGGCCACGGCACCGTCAGCACCGCAGCCGCGGTGCCGATCACCGTGATCGGCGGGATGACCACGGCGACAACCAGATTCGCCAGTATCGAGACCATGCTGAAGGTTCCCGACATGCCGGCGACCAGTGGCGCCGTGACGAGGTGGGCGGCCGCGGCGACGCTCACTGCCGCCGCCAACGGCTTCGGCCAGCCCCGGTCGGTCAGCCGACGCGCCCACCCCGGAGCCACGACCACCAGTGCCGCCGTCGCCGACACGGACAGGGCGAACCCGACGTCGACGGCCAGCTCGGGGGCCGCCACCAGAAGCACCAGCACGCAGGCCGACAACGCCGGTATCGCCTGCCGTCGGCGCCTCGACAACACCGCGAACAGCGCGATGGAGCCCATCACCGATGCACGCAACACACTGGCCGACGGTTGCACCACCACGACGAACGCGATCAGCGCCACCGCGGCAAGGGCGACCGCGATCCGCGGCCCGACCAGTCCCGCCGTCAACAGGACCGCGCCGCACACGATGGTGACGTTGGCGCCCGACACCGCCGTCAGATGGGTCAACCCCGCGGCGCGAAACTCGTCCTGGACGTCCTCGGCGAGGGCGGAGGTGTCCCCCAGCACCAACGCCGGCAGCATTGCGGCCTGGTCGCCGGGAAGCACCGACCGCGCCGCGTCGGCGAACCGGGCGCGGACGTCGCCGGCCGCCCTTTGCACCAGGCTCGCCGTTCCCCACCTCGGGGTGCCGGTCGCCGTCAGCACCGCCACGGACAGATCTCGCCGCATCGGTCGCGAGATGCGGGCGCGGAACGCGGCGGGCCGCCCCGCCGACACGTCTTGGTAGTCGACGCCCGAGGCGAAGACGACCACGCGCCCGGTCGTCTGCCGGCCGTCCAGCGAGATCAGCTTGGCGCGGAACATCGTTCGCATGCCGCGCAGGACGCGTGGTGACTCGCTCGGCGTCACCACCACCGACGCGGTCGCGCCGTACCGGGACACGATCGGATGGTGTTCGGCGTCGTCCACCCGCAGACCCACGGCCATCGCGAAGGCGACGCCGACCGCCGCCACGGCCAGAACCGCAGGACCGACCATGGAGAACCGACTCGCCGGTTGCCATCGCCATGCGATCAGCGCCGCCACGAGCACGGCGGCCACCGCGACGACCACCGCGGCCGTCGCACCCCATACGATGCCGGCCGCGGTGACCGCCCAGCTGGTCAGCGCGCTGGGAACCAGGCGCACGTCGGGGACGGTGGCGACCGTCGGGGAGCTCACACCCGGACCAGCGCGCGCAGCTTCTCCAGACGTGCGGGACCGATGCCGTCGACCTCGCCGAGTTGGTCGACCCCGGCGAACGAGCCGTTGGCGTCGCGCCAGGCGACGATCGCCGCCGCGGTGACGGGGCCGACGCCGGGCAGGGCGTCGAGCTGCTCGACGGTCGCGGTGTTCAGGTCGACGAGTCCGCCTGGGGCCGAACCCTTGTCGCCCACCACCGGCGAGGACGGCCCCGCGCTGGGCGGCGCGGTGATCGAACTGCCCATCGCCGGCGGGGCGCCCGGCGGAGACGACAGTCCGACGACGATCTGCTCGCCGTCCCCGACGCGGCGGGCCATGTTGAGCCCGACCAGGTCGGCGCCGTCGAGCGGGCCGCCCGCGGCGGTGAGCGCATCGGCGACGCGGGCACCGGCGCCGAGGGTCACCAAACCGGGTTGGTGCACCAGTCCCACGACGCTGACGGTGACCTCGACGTCGGCCGGGGCTCCGGGCGGCGCACCCGGTGCGGTGGACGAGACCATCTCCACCGGAGGCAGTTTCGCCGACGTGATGGCGGGCCCGTCGTCGCGGGTCAGCGTGAACACCGTCACCAGGACGGCAACGGCGCCGACGATGCCGAGGCCGATCACACCCGCCTTCCCCGGGTCGGCCCGTACCGTTGCGAGCCATCCCGCGGCCGTGCTGCCCGAGGTGGCCTCGGGCAACCATCGCGACAGCGACGTGTCGGATTCCGCACCGCCGGGGACGGCGTCAGGGACGGCCTCGGAGTGCTCCTCGTCGAGGGTGCGGGTGCCGGAGAGTCGGTGTTCCACCCCGGGGACCGGTCGTTCGGTGCGCATGCCGTGACGGTAGGCGCGCCCGCGGACTCGTCGGCCTCACCGACCGGCCGTCGGCCACCGGCTGTGGATGAAGTGGGATCTGTGGATCGATTCCAGCCGTCACTGCCAACCGTCGTGTCGCCAGCACACCCAGTCGATCTCGACCAAGGCACTGACCGCGAGACCGCTGACCCCGACGCACGTCCGGGACGGCAGACGGTCCGGGAACCAGGCGGCGTAGGACGTGTTGAAGGCGGCGTAGTCGTCCCAGTTCGTCAGGAAGGCGCGGACCGAGACGACGTCGGCCAGTCCGCCGCCGCAGAGTTCGGTGACGCGCACCAGGTTGCGGAGCACCTGGTCGGTCTGGGTGGCCACGTCGTCGCCCACCACGGCGCCGTCCAGCCCGGTCGGCATCTGACCGGTGACGTAGAGCGTCTGTCCCGCGGCGGTGGCGTGGACGAACGGGGCGACCCCGGGCGGCACGCCGTCGGCGGGGCTGAAGGTGAACGCGCGAATGCCGGTCATCCGGCGACCCGCCAGCTCGGGAAGCACCGCTTGTCGATCCGACCGTGGACGCCTTGGCGTTGGTCGACGACCTGGGTGACGGTGAAGTCGACGGCCACCGACATGAACGAGTACGCGTCCCCACTCGTCAGGCCGAAGTGCCGCTGCAGCACGTCCAGAGTCCTCATCGCCGCCGCCTTCATCGCCTCGTCCAGGGTGTCGCCGAACCCGTGCACCAGCAGCTCGGTCGCGGTCTCCAGCACCGGAACGGTGAACGGCAGATCACGGCGAACCGTCACCCGCAACAACCCGTTCAGCGACGCCTCCAGTGCGGTCCCGCTGACTTCGCCGTCGCCCTGCGACACGTGCGGGTCGCCCACCGACAGTAGCGCGCCGGGCACCTGGACCGGGAAGTACATTCGTCCGCCCGCACCGATTCGCCAGTCGTCGACGTTGCCGCCGTGATCGCCGGGCGGCACCGACGACACCCGCTGCGGCTCCGCGGGTGCCACACCCATGGTGCCGAAGTGTGGTCGCAACGGGATGACGACACCGGGTAGGGCAGGCTCACGGGCCGCGGCGTCGGGGGTCACGATCGTGCCCGGCTGGTCGGCCAACGGCGTCGTGGTCCAGTCATAGCCGAAGACGGCACGTCCGAGCAGTGCGTCGCAATCCAATTCGTAGATCGTCACGCGCTCGCCCGGCAGCACGTCGTAGAGGTGGCCCCAGTGCGCGGCGAGGTTCGAACCGTAGGGCAGCCGGGGCACCGCTTCGAGGATGTCCACCTGCAGGACGTCCCCCGCGCGGGCGCCCTCGACGGCGATGGGCCCGGTGAGCAGGTGCGGTCCTGGCCCACGGTCGGTGACCGACGCGAAGACGGCGGCGACGCCGTCGTCCATGAGCAAGTCCGGAGCGTCGCCCGCGTGGTGGGTCAGCGTCTCGATCTGGATCAGGTCACCGGACGCGACGACGACCGCCGGGGGCAGACGCGGGTCGAAGAATCCCCAGTGCACCGTCGACGGGGTGGCGGGCAGGAAGTGGTGCATCCGGCGATCATGCCAGCGGACGACCACCTCGGCGCGGCGACGAAGTCGGGGATTCGGCCCGCGAGTACACACCTCGCGAATAGTGTTCATCCATGACGTCGACGACCCCGCTCCGGGTGATTCAGTGGACCACCGGCAACATCGGGCGGCGTTCGCTGCACGCCATCATCGGACGCGACGACATGGAGCTGGTCGGCGTGTACGCCCACGGCGCCGACAAGGTGGGCGTCGACGCCGCCGAGCTCGCCGGCCTGACCGAGCCGACCGGCGTCACCGCCACCGACGACGTCGACGCCCTGATCGCCCTGAAGCCGGACGCGTGCTGCTACAACCCGCTGTGGCCCAGCGTCGACGAGCTCGTCCGACTGTTGGAAGCGGGTGTCAACGTCTGCTCCAGCGCCGCGTGGATCACCGGCGGCAAGCAGACTCCCGAGGATCGGGAACGCATCCAGAAGGCCTGTGCGGCGGGCAATTCCACCATCTTCGGCAGTGGCGCACATCCCGGCATGACGAACATGGTCGGCATGGTGCTCTCGGGTGCGTGCGAGGACGTCGACCAGATCCGGATCACCGAGTCGGTGGACTGCTCGACCTACGAGTCGGCGGGGACCCAGTCCGCCATGGGATTCGGCCGGGATCCGGAAACCCCCGGCCTCGCCGAGAGCGTGCGACGCGAGAGCGAGGTGTTCGCCGAGTCGGCGGCGATGATGGCCGACGCGATCGGCGCCACCCTCGACCGGCTGACCTTCGACGTCGAGTTCACCGCGGCCACCGAAGATTCAGATCTCGGCTTCATGCAGATTCCGAAGGGCACCGTCGGCGGCGTGTTCGGCTACCACCGCGGCTGGGTCGGCGACCGGAACGTGGTCAGCGTGGGATTCAACTGGACGATGGGCAGTCACGTCACTCCGCCCAAGCCGCTCGAACACGGTCACGTCATCCAGGTCTTCGGCACGCCCAACATGCGTACCGTGCTGCATTGCCTGCCCCCCAAGGACTGGAAGGAACCGGGGTTCATGGGCCTCGGGATGATCTACACCGCCATGCCGGTGACCAACGCGGTGCCCGCGGTGGTCGCCGCGGCACCGGGCATCGTCACCCTGAAGGACCTGCCGCCGGTCACCGGACGCGTGCGGCGAGGCTGACCACTCCCGCCCCGTCGAGGTCGGCCAGCGCGTCCGGGCGGCCAGCCATGATCATCAGCAGCGCCTCGCCGGTGCCGCGCACCTCGGGGCCCGTGCCGTGCGACCAGTCGACGTCGGTGGCGACGAGCCGCACCCGGCGGGCCCGCCACGCACCGCGGATCGTGGGCGCGTAGCGGACGAAGTCCAGCGCCGCGCACAGGCGCTCGGGGGGAATCCGACGGGGCAGCCGTAGCGGCCGTCGGACGTCCTGCTGGTGAATCATGTTGTCGGTCAGGGCAACCCGGCCGCCGAACCCGCTGCCGAGGCCGTGGGGTTCGGCGTTGTCCCGCAGGATGCCGACGAGCCGATCCGTCGGTTGACCGGCCAGAGCGGCGACCGCGAGAGCGTTGATGCGGTCGGTCTGCAGGCGGCCCTTGACGAACCGCGTCGCCAGCTCGCGAGCCGTCAAGCCCTCGAAGCTGACGCAGTGCGCCGCGACGTCGCGCACCGACCATGCCGCGCACAGCGACGGGTGGTCCCACTGCTCGGGCGTCAGAGCGCTCAGGAAGTCGGCGAACTCCTCGCGCTCCCGGCGGGCCATCTTCAGTGGTGTCACGACTCCCCCTTCAGTCGTCCAGCGTCACGCAGACGCCGACCGCGCCGCCGCCGACGTGCACGGACAGCACCGGGCCCATGTCGGTCACGGACGTCGAATTCACCTGCGGCAGACGGGTGGTCAGCGCAGCCCCGATCTCCGCCGCGGCGTCGTAATTGTCGACGTGGTGTACGGCGAGGGTCGCCGAGTGCTCACCCACGACCTCGGCGACCGCGTCGACCAACGCCGCATGCGCCTTGGACACCGTGCGAATCCGCTGCGACAGCACCAACCGGCCGTCGACGTCCAGGCACAGCAGCGGCTTCAGCGACAACGCCGTGCCCAACCACGACGCGGCGGTGCCGATCCGGCCACTGCGCCGCAGGTTGTCGAGCCGGTGCACCACGATGAAGGCGTGACCGCGCGGCACCGCCGCCCGCGCCGCGGACTCAACCGCGTCGAGGTCGCCACCGTCGGCTGCCGCCCGGGCCGCGGCGAGGGCGACGAACCCGACACCGGCGGCCGCGGAACGCGAATTCACCACGCGCACGGCGGAACCGAACTCACGCGCCGCCCCGACGGCCGAGCTGAACGTGCTCGACAACGCCGCGGACAGGTGCACCGCAACGACACCGTCGCCACCGCTGTCGGCCAGCGCGTTCCGGTACGCCTGCGACAGGTCGGCCGGCGAGGCTCCCGCGGTCGTGGCGTGCGGTCGGTCGTGGACGTCGTTGGGCACGTCGTCGACCTCGTCGAGCAGGTCGGCGCCGTCGACCAGCACGTGGAGGGGAACGTGCCGAATCCCCCACCGCTGCAGAAGGTCCCGATCCAGTCGGGCCGACGAATCGGTGACCACCACGACCGCCACGCTCAGCCGCCCGCGTCCACGGTCGTCACTCCCGCCTCGGCGAGCCCCCTCATCATCAGGTCGGCCACCGTGCGATGCGCCTCGAAGTTCCAGTGGATGCCGTCGGGGTTGCCCCGGCCGCTCGTCACCTCGTCCCCCACCGCCGCCTTCAGGTCGACGATCGGGACGTCGTGCCGTCGCCCCCACGTGGTGATGGCGGCCGCGGTGGCCTCACGCCACCGATGAGACTTGCCGTAGGTCTCCGCAATGTGGACCGACGGGACGCACGCCACGAAGGGGATGCCTGGTCGGTTGAAGTCGATTGCGGCGCGGGTCTGTTCGAGGTAGTCCACGCTCAAGTGGGCGGGCAGCGCCGGTCGCGCGACCGGTGCCAATCGTGGCTGCACCCAGCCGTAGCCGTCACGCGCCCACCGGCGCAGCAGCGGCGGCCGCACGTAGCGGATCAGCTCGCGCACCGCGGTCGGCAGCGGCGAGGGCAGCGAGTCCATGCCGGACGTCGCAAAGATCACCGCGCCCGCGCGCGGCAACGACGCCCACGCGCGCGGATCCTGGATCGCGGCCCACCAGACGTCGCGGCACGTCCAGCCGATCCGACCGATCAGTTCGAGATCCCAGTCGAGTTGGGAGGCAACGATGTTGGGCCAGATCCTGGGATCGTCGGCCGGCAGCCCGCCGGTCGGCCCGTAGTAGGACAGAGAGTCGCAGAAGACCAACAACGTGCGGCGGGGAGTGTCGCTAGAGGACATCGTTGGCGACCTGGGCCGAGGCGTTCCACACGTCGAGCCGCCATCGGACGTCCCGGGGCGCCGCATCGTCGTCGGAATGTCCGGACAGCTGCACCCAGCTCGCGTTGCCCATGCCGCCGAGCACCGGCCAGTTGTCCACCGGAAGGTCCAGCAGTGCGGCCGTGAGCGCGGCGATCAGACCCCCGTGGGCGACCAGGACGACCGGCCGGTCCGAGGCTCCCCCGGTGCCCCAGTCGCCGAGCGCGGTGAGCAGTTCGTCGACCACCGGCATGCTGCGCTCCGCCACGTCGACCCTGCTCTCGCCGCCGTGCGGAGCCCACCTGGCGTCGTCGCGCCACGCGAGCCGAGCCCCCGGCGCGACGTCGTCCACCTCGAGGTGGGTCAGGCCCTGCCAGTCACCGAGGTGCGTCTCGCGAAGCCGGGTGTCGACCGACACCGGCACCCCGCTGAGCTCGCCGAGCGCGGTCGCGGTATCCAGCGCGCGGCGCAGGTCCGAGGACACGATCGCCAACGGCTCACGCTTGGCCAGCACCTCGGCGGCCGCGGCGGCCTGTTCCCGACCGAGGGTAGTCAGGTCGGTGTCGAGCTGGCCCTGCATGCGGTTGCCCGCGTTGTACTCGGTCTGCCCATGGCGTAAGAGCACCAGGCGGCGAACCCTCATTGCGGACCGTCCAGGTCGACGGGGATCACCGGGCAGTCCCGCCACAGCCGGTCGAGGGCGTAGAAGTTGCGCTCGTCCTGGTGCTGGATGTGGGCCACGATGTCGATGTAGTCGAGCAGCACCCACCGCCCCTCGCGGGTGCCCTCGCGGCGGGCGGGCTTGTACCCGGCCAGCCGCATCTTCTCTTCCACCTCGTCGACGATCGCGTTCACCTGCCGGTCGTTGGACGCCGAGGCGACGACGAAGCAGTCGGTGATGACCAGTTGGTCGGAGACGTCGATGACGACGACGTCGTCGGCGAGCTTGGCCGACGCCGCCTGAGCGGCGATCGTGGCCATGTGAATGGCTTCTGCGTTGGCTGTCATGTGTGGTGTTCCCCCAGTGGGTGGGCTGTCGCGGGATAGAGACCGCGCTTGGTGACGTATTGCACGACGCCGTCGGGTACCAGGTACCAGATGGGCCTGCCGAGTTCGGCTCGCCTACGGCAGTCGCTCGAGGAGATCGCCAGGGCGGGAACCTCGACGAGCTTGAGCGAACCGGCGGGCAGCTCCTTCATCGCCGCCTCGATGTGTTCGCCGTCCAGCTCGTAACCGGGCCGGCTGACACCGATGAAACGCGCCAGGGAGAACAGGTCTTCCCAGTTCTGCCACGACAGGATCGAGCCGAGGGCGTCGGCCCCGGTGATGAAGTACAGATCGGCGTCCGGGTTGAGCGCCGCCAGGTCGCGCAGCGTGTCCTTGGTGTAGGTCGCCCCGCCCCGGTCGATGTCGACCCGGCTGACCGAGAAGCGCGGGTTGGCGGCGGTGGCGATGACCGTCATCAGGTAGCGGTCCTCCGCAGCGGTGACCGTGCGGTCGCGCTTCTGCCAGGGCTGACCCGTGGGGACGAACACCACCTCGTCGAGGGCGAACAGGTCCGCCACTTCGCTGGCTGCCACGAGGTGACCGTGGTGGATGGGATCGAAGGTGCCGCCCATCACCCCCAGCCTGCGTCGAGTCACGAATAGGCAGCTTAGACGGGCAGCAGCTGGTCGATCACCGCGGCGAGCTGTTTGGCCGACCGGCACTCGTGCATGGGGATGACGCCCTCGTACCGCGGCACCGCCGAATCGCCGCTGCCCCACAGATGCTTGGGCTCGGGGTTCAGCCAGTGGGCGTGCCGGCTCGCGGTCACCATGTGCGTCAGCAGGTCGACCTCGGGATTGCGGTAGTTGTTGCGCCCGTCTCCGAGCACCAGCAGCGAGCTCCGCGGGGACAGCACGCTCGGATACTTGTCCAGGAACGAGACGAACGCGTGCCCGTAGTCGGAGTGACCGTCGCGGGTGAACACGCCGGCCTCCCGGGTGATGCGTTGCACGGCGACAGCCAGGTCGGAGTCGGGGCCGAACAGCTCGGTGACCTCGTCGGTGGTGTCGATGAACGCGAAGACGCGGACCCGGGAGAACTGCTGACGCAGCGCGTTGACCAGAAGCAGCGTGAAGTGACTGAAGCCGGCGACCGAGCCCGAGACGTCGCACAGCACCACGAGTTCCGGACGCGCGGGGCGCGGCTTCTTCAGCACGACCTCGATCGGAACGCCGCCGGTGGACATCGACTTGCGCAGCGTCTTGCGCAGATCGATCTGACCGGCCCTCGAGCGACGGCGACGGGCGGCCAGCCGGGACGCCAGGGTGCGGGCCAGCGGTGCGACCACGCGGCGCATCTCGCGCAGTTGCTCGCCGGAGGCCCGGAGGAATTCGACGTTCTCGGCGAGTTGGGGGATGCCGTAGGTCTGGACGTGTTGGCGCCCCAGTTGCTCGGCCGTGCGGCGTTTGGTCTCGGCCTCGACCATGCGGCGCAGCTGCGCGATGCGCTTGCCGGCCATCGCCTTGGCGATCTGCTCTTGGGTGGGGGTGGGCTCCTCGCCGTACGGTGCCAGCAGCCCGGCGAGCAGCTTGCCCTCCAACTCGTCGAGGGCCATGGCCTTGAGCGCCTGATAGGAGGAGTAAGACGGTCCCCGGCTTGAGCTGTACTTGCCGAACGCCTCGACGATCTGGGCGACCATCGCCGCCAACCGATCGTCGATCTTGCCCATGTCCTCGTTGCGGGCGAGCATCTCGACCAGCGCGGCCCGCATGGCCTCGGCGTCCTGGCTCGGCGCCGCGTCGGGAGCTTGGGCGTCGGACTCGTCGTCGGAGAGCACCGTGCGCGCACCGAGCGCCGCGGGGAACCACAGGTCGAACATCGCGTCGTAGGTGTTGCGGTGTTCCGGGCGTCGCAGCACGGCGCAGGCCAGCCCCTCGCGCAGCACCTCGCGGTCGCCGAGTCCGAGCACCGTCATCACCTGGCCCGCGTCGACCGTCTCCGACGGCCCAACGGCGATGCCGACGCCGCGCAACGCTTCGACGAACTCCACCAGGTGGCCGGGGAATCCGTGCGGCGCAAGGGGTTGCGGCGGGCTGGTGCGACGGACGGCCATCAGTTGAGCCTCAGCTCCCCGCTGGCCTTCACCTGGTCGGACTGATGCTTGAGCACCACCCCGAGGGTGGCGGCGATCATCTCGTCGTCGATGGTGTCCATGCCCAGCGCCAGGACGGTCCGCCCCCAGTCGATGGTCTCGGCGACCGACGGCACCTTCTTGAGCTGCATGTCGCGCAACACGCCGATGATCCGGACCAGTTCCTCGGCGACCTTCTCCGGAAGCTCGGGCACGCGCGACAGCAGGATCCGTCGCTCCAGGTCGGGCTTGGGAAAGTCGATGTGCAGGAAGAGGCATCGACGCTTGAGCGCCTCGGACAGTTCGCGGGTGGCGTTGGAGGTCAGCAGCACGAACGGCGTGCGAGTCGCGGTGATCGTGCCCAGTTCCGGCACGGTGACGGCGAAGTCGGACAGCACCTCGAGCAGCAAGCCCTCGATCTCGATGTCGGCCTTGTCGGTTTCGTCGATCAACAGCACCGTCGGATCGGTACGGCGGATGGCCGTCAGGAGTGGCCGCGAGAGCAGGAACTCCTCGCTGAACACGTCCATCTTGGTCTGGTCCCAGTCGTCGGACCCGGACTGGATCCGCAGGATCTGCTTCGCGTGGTTCCACTCGTAGAGCGCGCGGGCCTCGTCGACGCCCTCGTAGCACTGCAGCCGCACCAGACCCGACCCGGTGCACTGGGCAATCGCCCGGGCCAGCTCGGTCTTGCCGACGCCGGCGGGTCCCTCGACGAGCAGCGGCTTGCCCAGCCGGTCGGCGAGGAAGACCGCTGTGGCCGTGGCGGTGTCGGGCAGGTATCCGGTTTCGGCGAGCCGGTTGGCGACGTCGTCGATGTCGGTGAACAGCGGGGCAGAGCGAGCGGGGACGGTCACGTGATGGTTACTCCAGTGCTCGGAAGTCGGTTAGGTAGGCCGGATGTGGCCGTCGGCGGGCGAACCCCACACGATCCACTTCGTCGAGGTCAACTCCGACAGTCCCATCGGGCCCCTCGCATGCAGCTTCTGGGTGGAGATGCCGATCTCGGCGCCGAAGCCGAACTGTTCGCCGTCGGTGAAGGCCGTCGACGCGTTGACCATCACCGCGGCCGCGTCGACTCGGTCGGTGAAGCGTTGCGCCGCAGCGAGATCGGTCGTCACGATGGCCTCGGTGTGCCCCGTTCCGTACTCGTTGACGTGATCCACCGCCGCGTCGACCCCGTCCACGACGGCCACCGCGATGTCCATCGAGAGGAACTCGGCCCGCAGTTCCTCCTCGGTGGGGTCGAGGTGGACCGTGACGCCGGCGGCCTCGAGCGCGCCCACCAGCCGCGGCAGCGCGGTCGCCGCGACGGCCGAGTCGACCAGCAAGGTCTCGGCGGCGTTGCAGACGCTGGTGCGGCGGGTCTTGGAGTTCAGCACGATTCGTTCGGCGACGTCGAGGTCGGCCGCCTCGTGCACGAAGACGTGGCAGTTGCCGACACCCGTCTCGATGGTCGGCACGGTCGCGTCGCGCACCACGGCGTCGATGAGCCCCGCACCCCCACGCGGAATGACCACGTCGACGAGCCCGCGCGCCTGGATCAGATGGGTGACGCTGGCGCGATCGGCGCTGGGCAGCAGTTGGACGGCGTCCTCGGGCAATCCCTCACCGAGCAGGGCCATCTGCAGCGCGGAGACCAGCGCCGCGTTGGACTGCGCCGCCGACGAGCTGCCCCGCAGCAGCGCCGCGTTTCCCGACTTCAGCGTCAGCCCGAACGCGTCGACGGTGACGTTCGGTCGGCCCTCGTAGACCATGCCGACCACGCCGAGCGGCACGCGTTGCTGACGAATCTGAAGCCCATTGGCCAGGGTGCTGCCGCGGAGCACCTCGCCGACCGGGTCGGGTAGACCGGCGACCTGCCGAAGGCCCGACGCGATGCCCTCGACCCGCTGCGGGTTCAGGGCCAACCGGTCCAGCATCGACTCGGGTGTTCCCGACGCCCTGGCGGCCTCGACGTCGGCGGCGTTGGCGGCCAGCACTTCGTGCACGTGAGCCAGGACCGAGTCGGCCGCGGCGTGCAGGGCCCGATTCTTGGTCTCGGTGGTCAACGTGGCGAGGATGCGGGCGGCGACGCGCGCCCGCCGGGCGGCGTCGTGAATCTGGTCTCGCAGATTCGACGTTGGAGGAGCCTCAACGCTCATTAGTGCAGCTTATCGAGCCACGCCACGTTTTGCCTCGTCGGGTTACGGTGGGCGGCGTGGCGAGGGTATGCGTGGTGGGCAGTGTGAACCTCGACCAGTCGTTCACCGTCGGCACCCTGCCCGCGCCGGGCGAGACCGTCCTGGCGTCGTCGCTGTCGTCGGCATCCGGACCGAGCGGGCCGCGGCCATCGTGGTCGACGCCGGCGCGGAGAACACCATCGTCGTGGCGCCCGGTGCCAACGCCCACCTTTCCATGGCGTCGGCACACGCCAGGCAGACGGTCGCAGACGCCGAGGTCGTGCTGATGCAGCTGGAGATTCCCCTGGCCGTGGCGCTGGCCGCCGCCCGGGTGGGCCGGGAGGCGGGCGCCCTGGTGATCCTCAACGCCTCACCGGCGGGAGCCGACCCCGCCGAGCTCGCCGGGCTGGCCGAGGCGGTCGACGTCGTGGTCGTCAACGAGGTCGAGGCCGACGAATGGCATTGGCCCGTGGGTCATCTCGTCGTCACCCGCGGGGCGTCCGGAGCGAGCTACCGCGGCGGCGACACCGCATTCGACGTGGCGGCGCCGCCGGTCGAGCCGGTCGACACCACCGGGGCCGGTGACGTCTTCGCCGGAGTCCTTGCGGCCGAATGGCATCGGGGTCCCGAGGGCGCCATCCGCCGAGCGTGCGCCGCCGGGGCCCTGGCGACCCTGACGGCCGGGGCCGGGGACTGTGCGCCGTCCGCCGAAGCGGTGGACGACGTCCTCGCCGGGTGATTCAGCTCGTCGGTCTGAGCACGTCATGGGCGACGAACACGCTGTCGCCCGCCTCCATGTCCATGGCGTTCTGGTTCACCACGATCCGGCTCTTGCTGGGCGACATGACCGTCGAGAGCACGTGATGTGGCGCTGCCGCGGCGAACGCGACGCGGTTCATCCGGATCAGGGGTGAGCCGATGGCGGTGCCGAGCAACGAGGCGGTCCGGGGACCGGCGATCTCGGCGGTCATCTCGTGCTCCAGGCATTCCAGCGTCACCCCCGCATCGGTGATGAGGCGGTGCAACGGGGCCCGTGCCAACGACGACTCGGTGACCACCCCGGCAAGGTCGACGGGCAGCCACGCCTCGGTGACGAGCAGCGGCTCACCCGTGTCCCGCTCGCGGCGGACCCGCAACACGTAGAGGGCGTCGTCGCGGGAATCCCAGCGCGCCGCGACGGCGGGCGGCAGGGACCGCACACCGCACTCGATCACCTCGACGTCGGTCTCGGATTCGACCTCGCGCTCGGCCTCCAGGTGCGATCCGTCCGACGATGCCGGCCACGTGACGAAGGACCCGACGCCGTGGCGCCTGTCGACGAGTCCGGCGTCGGAGAGGTCCGCCAACGCACGTCGCACGGTGATCCGGGACACGCCGAACATGTCGCAGAGGGCCTGCTCGGTGGGGAGGGCCTCGCCCGAAGCCAGTGCTCCGCGGCTGATCTCGTCGTGAAGCACCAGGTAGAGCTGCCGGTGAAGCGGTACCCCCGCATCTGCACTGACACGCGCGGCGCCGTTGCAGGGTTCCTCCACAGCGGAGAGTTTTTCACACCGGCGACAGTTAGGCCTCCGGGACCTCGCGTGCGATCTCCTCGAGCCAGATCCGCGCCGACATGTCCGACGGGGCGCGCCAGTCACCGCGCGGCGAGAGCGCTCCGCCCGCGGACACCTTCGGCCCGTTGGGCAACGCCGAACGCTTGAATTGGCTAAACGAGTAGAACCGTTGGACGAACACCTCTAGCCAGTGCCGGATCTCGGACAGCGAGTACTCCGGCCGCTCGTCCATCGGGTAGCCAGTCGGCCACCGCCCGGCCTCGGCGTCGTGCCAGGCATGCCAGGCCAGGAAGGCGACCTTCGAGGGACTGAAGCCGTAGCGCAGCACCTGGAAGAGCGAGAAGTCCTGCAGGACATAGGGTCCCACCTTGGCTTCGCTGCTCTGAATCTCCTCGTCCTCACCGGCGGGTACCAGCTCGGGGGTGATCTCGGTCTCGACGACCGATTGCAAGACCGCGTTGACGTCGTCGGCGAACTGGCCCGAGGAGATGACCCAGCGAATCAGGTGCTGGATCAACGTCTTCGGCACACCGCCGTTGACGTTGTAGTGCGACATCTGGTCGCCGACGCCGTAGGTGGACCAACCGAGCGCGAGTTCGGACAGGTCGCCGGTGCCCAGCACGATGCCGCCGCGCTGGTTGGCCAACCGGAACAGATAATCGGTGCGCAGACCGGCCTGAACGTTCTCGAACGTGACGTCGTAGAGCTTCTCGCCACGGGAGAAGGGATGATCCATCTCGGTGAGCATCCGCGTCGCGGTGTCGCGAATGTCGATCTCCGCGAAGGTCACTCCGAGGGCCGCGCACAGCGCGATGGCGTTGCCCTTGGTGCGTTCCCCGGTGGCGAAGCCGGGCATGGTGAACGCCAGGATGTCGCTGCGCGGCCTGCGCTCGCGGTCCATGGCCCGGGCCGCGACGATCAGTGCGTGGGTCGAGTCGAGGCCGCCGGACACCCCGATCACCAGTTTCGGGTAACCCAGCGCCCGCATCCGCTGTTCGAGACCCGACACCTGGATGCTGTAGGCCTCGTAGCAATCGCGTTGCAGGCGTTCGGGATCCGAAGGCACGAAGGGGAAGCGCTCGACGGCTCGCCGTAGCCCGATGTCGCCGGCGGGTGGGTCGAGGACGAACTCGACGTGGCGAAACGCATCGGTGCGGTCGGCGTGGTGGCGCCGGTTGTCGTCGAACGTTCCCATCCGCAGTCGCTCGGCGCGCAGCAGTCCGGTGTCCACGTCGGCGACGGACCTGCGTTCCCCCTTGGGGAAGCGTTCGGTCTCGGCGAGCAGCACGCCGTTCTCGTAGATCATCGTCTGGCCGTCCCAGGCCAGGTCGGTCGTCGACTCGCCCTCACCGGCCGCGGCGTAGACGTAGGCGGCCAGGCAGCGCGAGGATGCCGACTGCGCCAACAACTTCCGGTCGTCGGCGCGGCCGATGGTGATGGGGCTGCCCGAGAGGTTGGCGAGCACGGTCGCGCCCGCCAACGCCGCCTCGGCGCTGGGCGGCACCGGGACCCACATGTCCTCGCAGATCTCCACGTGCAGAACGAAACTCGGAAGGTCGGTCGCGGTGAACAGCAGGTCCGGGCCAAACGGCACCTCGGTGCCGCCGAGGCGGATGACACCGCCCTGATCGTCGCCGGGTGCGATCTGTCGGCGTTCGTAGAACTCGCGATAGGTCGGCAGATAGGACTTCGGTACGACGCCGAGCACCGTCCCGCGGTGGATGACGACCGCGGTGTTGTAGATCCGGTTCCGGTGGCGCAGCGGCGCCCCGACCACCAGCACCGGCAGCAGATCCGCCGAGGCCGCCACCACCTGGTCGACGGCCACCTCGACGGCGTCGAGCAGGGTGTCCTGCAGGACGATGTCCTCGATCGAATACCCGGACAGCGTCAGTTCGGGAAAGAGCGCCAGCCCCACCCCCTCGGCGTGGCATTCGCGGGCCACGTTCAGCACCGATTCGGCGTTGGCCGACGGGTCGGCCAAGGCGGTGTGATGGGTACACGCGGCCACTCGCACGTAGTCGTGCCGGTAGGCGGAGTAGAAGTCCACGCCCCGATCATCCCAGGTACGCCGTGGGCCGCCTACCCTGGACGGTGATGAACGGTCACACCGCGCCCGATCTGGTCTCGCTGCTTGCCGGTCGGCGCTTCGCCGTCCTCACCGGGGCCGGGTTGTCGACCGACTCCGGCATCCCCGACTACCGCGGCCCGGATTCGCCGCCGAGCAATCCGATGACGATCCGCCAGTTCACCTCGGACCCGGTGTTCCGGCAGCGGTACTGGGCGCGAAACCACGTCGGGTGGCGGCACATGGACGACACCCTGCCGAACGCCGGGCACCGCGCGCTCGCCGCGCTGGAGCGCGCCGGAGTCGCCACTGGCGTGATCACCCAGAACGTCGACCTGCTGCACACCAAGGCCGGCAGCGAGAACGTCGTCAACCTGCACGGCACGTATGCCCAGGTGGTGTGTCTCGGGTGCGGCTTCACCCTGACGCGCGCGCAGCTGGCCGACGAACTGGAGGCGCTCAACCCCGGCTTCGTCGAACGCGCCGAGGCGGTCGGCGGCATCGCCGTGGCCCCCGACGCCGACGCGATGGTCGAGGAGACGTCGTCGTTCCGGTACGTCGACTGTCCGCGCTGCGGCGGAATGCTCAAACCCGACATCGTCTACTTCGGCGAGAGCGTTCCGAAGGACCGTGTGGCACAGGCATATTCGATGGTCGACGCCGCCGACGCCCTTCTCGTCGCGGGCTCGTCGTTGACGGTGTTCTCGGGGCTGCGCTTCGTGCGGCACGCCGCCGCGGCCGGCAAGCCCGTCGCGATCATCAATCGCGGGGTCACGCGCGGTGACGAGTTCGCCGCGGTCAAGCTCGACGCGGGATGTTCCGAGCTGCTGGTCCTCCTCGTCGACGAGCTCTCGCCGATCCCGGCTCCCTAGAAGGTCACCGGCAGCGAGCGCACGCCGTGGACGAAGTTGCCCGCGACGTAGGACGGCTCGCCCGCCGAGATGCCGGGCAGCTGGGTCAGCAGTTCGCCGAACAGTGCCCGCAGCTGGGCCCTGGCCACGTGTGCGCCCAGGCAGAAGTGGCGACCGCCGCCACCAAAGCCGAGGTGCGGGTTGGGTTTACGCGAGAGGTCGAAACGACCGGGCTCGTCGAAGGCCGCGTCGTCGAAGTTGCCCGACGCGTAGAACATGACGACCTTCTCCCCCGCGGCGACGTCCTGGCCACCGGGGCGGCAGTCGACGGCAGCCGTGCGGCGGAACGTCATCACCGGCGTCGCCCACCGCACGAACTCCTCGACGGCACCGCCGATGCGGTCGTCGAAGTCGGCCGTCAGCCAGGCGCGCTGGTCGTCGAAGTCGGTCAGCGCCTTCATGGCATGGCTGGCCGTCTGCCGGGTGGTGTCGTTTCCCGCGACGGCCAGCAGCACGAAGAATGCGGCGATCTCCGCGTCGGTGAGCCGGTCCCCGTCGACTTCGGCCTGCACCAGCGCGCTGATCAGATCGTCGCCGGGGTGGTCTCGCCGGTCGGCGGCGAGCGCGCCGCACACCTGATGCAGGTACATCTGGCTTCCGATCAGCACCTCCAACGGGTTTCGGCCGTTGAGGTACAGCGGGTCGCCCCACGACACCATGGCGTCCGCGGCGTCGGCCACCTGCAGTCGTTCGGATTGCGGGATGCCGACCATGTCCGACAGCGTGCGGATCGGTAGTTCCTTGGCGCAGAGGTCGACGAAGTCGGCGCCGGTGCCCGCCTCCCGCAACTCCGCGACGATGTCGGATGCGTTGGCCTTGATCGAGTCCTCGATGCGGCGCACCTGCCGCGGCGTGAACGCGGCGTGCACCACCTTGCGAATCTTGGTGTGCCGCGGCGCATCCATGGCCAAGAACGACTGCGAGGCCTCGAGCAGCTCCTCGGGCACGTTCTCGAACAGCACGCCCTTGCCGGACAGGAACGTCTCGCTGTCCCTGCTGACGGTGACGATGTCGGCGTGCCGGGTGACCGCCCAGTAGCCGCGGTCCTCGGGGTCGTGCATCAGCGCGTCCTCGACGGGCGGGTGCCAGCTGACCGGCCGGTCGCGGCGCAGTTCGGCGAAGGCTGTCTCGCGGTCGGCGGCGGTGGTGGACCAGAACGCCTTGGAGGAGAGGTCGATCGGGTCGTACGGGCGAGCCGTAGTCGGTGTGAGCGGCGACACAGTCATGGCGCTGACGATAGGTCTAGACAGTGTGTCTAGTCAAGATGTGCGCGTGCGGTCTACGCTGCCTGCATGCCGTCAGTGACCCGGAAGCCGCAGGCCGGCCGGCAGGAACGGCGCGGGCAGATCGAGCGCAAGCTGCTCGACGCCACCGAACGGCTGATGGCCGACGGCGCCAGCTTCACCGAGCTCAGCGTCGACCGATTGGCCACCGAGGCCGGCATCTCACGCGCCAGCTTCTACATCTACTTCGAGGACAAGGGCCATCTGCTGCGCCGGTTGGCGGGGCAGGTGTTCGACGACCTCGCCACCGCCGCCGAGCGGTGGTGGAGCGTGTCGCGGCGTCGCGACCCCGCCGACGTGCTGGCCGCGATGACGGCCCTGGTGGCCACCTACCGGCGCCATCAGCCGTTGTTGGTGGCGCTCAACGAGATGGCGGGGTACGACGCCGCAGTGGGCGCCACGTACCGGGAGATCCTCGCCGCGATCGCCGCGCGTCTGGCGACCGTCATCACCGAGGGACAGGACGACGGCTACATTCGCCGGGAGTTGTCGGCGCAGACGGCGGCCACCGGTCTGACCTGGATGGTCGAGCGCACCTGTCAGCAGAGCTTGCCAGGGGCCCCGGAGTCCGGCGACGGCGAGCTGGCCGCCACCCTGACCCAGATCATCTGGGGCGCACTGTATCTCGAGGCGCCCTAGACCGCGACCAGGTCGTCGGCGTGCACTGCGGGACGGCGCATGTCGGCGGGCAGGTCCGTCGTCGACCGGCCGACCATGGTGCTCAGTTCCGCGGCGTCGTAGGCGACGACGCCGCGTGCTACCACCGTGCCGTCGAGACTGCGGAGCTCGACCACGTCGCCCCCGTGGAAACGGCCCGACACCTCGGTGATGCCCGCAGGCAGCAGCGACCGCCGATGCTCGACCACGGCCCGCACCGCGCCGTCGTCGAGCATCAGCGCGCCCGTCGACTCGGCGGCGTACCGCACCCAGAACCGGCGCGACGACATGCGTTCGGGGCGTGGCGCGAAGACCGTCCCCACCGATGCCTCCGACAGTGCCGCACCCGCATCGGCGGCCGCGGCCAACAGCACCGGCACCCCCGCGTCGGCCGCCAGCAGCGCCGAGGACAGCTTGGACGCCATGCCACCGGTGCCGAGACTGCTTCCACCGCCGGCGATGACGCCGTCGAGATCGTCCGCCCCGGCCACCTCGGAGATGAAGCGGGCGTTGCCCTTTCGCGGGTCCGAGTCGTAGAGGCCGTCGATGTCCGACAGCAGGATCAGCGCGTCGGCACCGACGAGATGGGCCACCAGCGCGGAGAGCCGGTCGTTGTCGCCGAAGCGGATCTCGTTGGTGGCGACGGTGTCGTTCTCGTTGACGATGGCCACCGCGTGCAAGGCGCGCAGCCGATCCAAGGTGCGCTGAGCGTTGGTGTGCTGCACGCGCATCGCGATGTCATGGGCGCTCACCAGCACCTGCCCCACGGTGCGGTCGTAGCGGCCGAAGGCGGCGCTCCACGCGTTGACCAGGGCCACCTGCCCGACGCTCGCCGCGGCCTGCTTGGTGGCGAGGTCGGTCGGGCGCCGCGACAGCCCCAGCGGCTCGATACCGGCCGCGATCGCGCCCGACGACACGATCACCACGTCGGAGCCGGCCTTCATCCGCGCTTGAATCGCGTCGGCCAATGACGCCAGCCGGCTCGCGTCGAACATGCCCTTCGGCGTCGTCAACGCCGTCGTGCCGATCTTGACGACCACGCTGCGGGCCGTCCGGATGGCGTCGCGGTGCGCGCCGGTCACGACTGCTCGTCGTACTGGCGACTTTCCCGTCGCTGCTTGCGGGCGATCTTGCGCTCGTCGGCGCGAACCCGGTCGTCCTGTTCGAGTCTGAGGTCGGTGCCACGCCCCGACATGGTGACCTCCACGCCGGCAGGCGTCTGCGGCTCCCAGTCGAAGGTCATGTCGCCGATGGTGACGGCGCACCCCGACGTGGCGCCCTGCTTGAGCAACTCGTCCTCGACGCCCAGGCGGGCCAGTCGGTCACCCAGGTAGCCGACGGCCTCGTCGTTGGTGAAGTCGGTCTGGGCGATCCACCGCTCGGGGCGCGTGCCGCGCACCACGAAGCCGCCCTCGCCGTCGGGGGTGACGGTGAAGCCACTCTCGTTGACCGGAATGGGCCGGATGACGGGGCGCCGCGGCGCCACCACCGGCTGCGCCGCGCGATACGACGCCACCATCTCCCAGAGGGCGAAGGTCAACGGCCGCAAGCCGTCTCGCGTCACGGTGGAGACCTCGAAGACGGGCCAGCCGTACTTGGCGGCGACCTCCTCGCGGACGAAGTCGGCCAGTTCCCGGGCGTCGGGCACGTCGATCTTGTTCAGCACCACCGCGCGGGGACGCTCGGCGAGGTCGCCCAGCGAGGAGTCGCCCTGCAGCGTCGGGGTGTATGCGGTGAGTTCGGCTTCGAGCGCGTCGATGTCGGAGACCGGATCGCGGCCGGGTTCCATCGTGGCGCAGTCGACGACGTGCACGAGCACCGCGCAGCGTTCGATGTGCCGCAGGAAGTCCAGTCCGAGACCGCGGCCGTCGGAGGCGCCTGGGATCAGGCCGGGGACGTCGGCGACGGTGAATGTGTGCTCCCCCGCCGACACGACGCCGAGGTTGGGCACCAGAGTGGTGAACGGGTAGTCGGCGATCTTCGGCTTCGCCGCCGAGATGACCGACACCAGCGAGGACTTGCCCGCGGACGGAAAGCCGACCAGGCCGACGTCGGCCACGGTCTTCAGTTCGAGGGTGAGATCGCGGGCTTGACCCTTCTCGCCCAGTAGCGCGAAGCCGGGTGCCCGGCGCGCCTTCGACGACAGTGCCGCGTTTCCGAGTCCGCCTCGGCCGCCGACCGCAGCCTCGAACCGGGTGCCCTCACCGGTGAGGTCGGCCAGCATCCGGCCGTCCTCGTCGACGACGACGGTGCCGTCCGGGACACGGAGCTCTAGATCTTCGCCAGCCGCGCCATCGCGGTTGTTGCCCATGCCCTGCTTGCCGGACGGGGCGTCCACGTGCGGGTGGAAGTGGAAGTCGAGCAGCGTGTGCACCTGCGGGTCGACGACGAACACGATGCTGCCACCGTTGCCGCCGTTGCCGCCGTCGGGACCCCCGAGGGGCTTGAACTTCTCGCGGTGTACCGAGGCGCAGCCTCTACCGCCGTTGCCTGCTCGCGCGTGAATGACCACGCGGTCGACGAAACGGGGCATGAGAGGTCCTTTCCATGACGAAATCTACGTTTTGCTTCCCTTGCGCGAGAGCCGAGCTGCAAAACGTCGATCTCGACTCGGAGTTAAACCTCCGCGCGGACGGTGCGAACGATGTTCACGGTCTTGCGGCCGCGCTTCTCACCGAACTCCACGGCGCCGGGGGCGGTGGCGAACAGGGTGTCGTCGCCGCCACGGCCGACGTTGACGCCGGGGTGGAAGTGGGTGCCGCGCTGACGCACGATGATCTCGCCCGCCTTGACGACCTGGCCACCAAAACGCTTGACGCCGAGGCGCTGTGAATTGGAGTCGCGACCGTTGCGGGAGCTGGAAGCGCCCTTCTTGTGTGCCATTTAGTTCGCTCCCCTACTACTTGATGCCCGTGACCTTGACGACCGTCAGCTTCTGACGGTGGCCCTGGCGCTTGTGGTAACCGGTCTTGTTCTTGAACTTGTGGATGCGGATCTTCGGACCCTTGGTGTGCTCGAGCACCTCTGCGGTAACGGCGACCTTCTCCAGGTCCTTCGCGGCGGTGGTGACGTTCGCACCGTCGACGACGAGCGCCACCGGCAGCGAGACGGAATCGCCGGCTTCGAGCTCCAGCTTCTCCACCTTGACTATGTCACCGACCGCGACCTTGTACTGCTTGCCGCCGGTCTTGACGATTGCGTAGGTCGCCATCGTTTGCGTCATCCTCATCTTCGCTTGCGGGCGCGCGCCACCCGAGGGCTGCGTGCGCGGGTCTTGGGTGCGGGGGTCATAAGCCCCGCGTGTCGCGGGCTCAGTCGTTACCGAGCCTGCAGACAACTGTGCAAGGGTACGTGACCAGCAGGTAAAGGGTCAAACCGCGCCCCGGCCTGCGACGCCTCCGACGTCATGACACCGGCGGACCTGCAGGGCGGGCGGCCGCGCGCCGACGCCGGGGCCGACCGGTCACCGCGACGACGGGCTCGTCGTCCTCCTCGTCGGAGTCGTCGTCGGAATCCTCGTCGTCCGAATCGTCGTCGTCATCCTCGTCGGAGTCGTCGTCATCCTCGTCGTCCTCGGAGTCGTCCTCGTCGGAGACCAAGTCGTCGTCGATGACTTCGATGTCGTCGTCGTCCTCGTCATCCTCGTCGTCGTCCTCGTCGTCGAGGTCGTCCTCGGAATCCTCGGCCAACACCTCCTCGACGGGCTCGGTCGCGGCAAGGTCCTCGGATCCCTCGACCACGGTGTCCTCGGCGTCGTCGGGAACACCGTCGCCGTCCTCGTCGTCGCCGTCCTCGCGGCCGGTGGCCGCGGCCATGGCGCGGAACATCGGATGCTCACCCGCGGCGTGCACGGGAACCTTGGCGACCTGAACCTCTTCTTCGGTCCGGCCACCCTTCTTGCCGCGCTTGCTGCGCCGCCCGGTCCCCGGCTCGCTCTTGCGGCCGGCGGCCGATCCGGAGTCGACGGGATCGCCGTGCAGCATGATGCCGCGCCCGGCGCAGTGTGAACAGGTCGTCGAGAACGCCTCGATGAGCCCGGTGCCCAACTTCTTTCGGGTCAGCTGCACCAACCCCAGCGACGTCACCTCGGACACCTGGTGGCGGGTGCGATCGCGCGCCAGCGCCTCGGTCAGCCGGCGGAGCACCAAGTCGCGGTTGGACTCCAGGACCATGTCGATGAAGTCGATGACGATGATGCCGCCGATGTCGCGCAACCGAAGCTGCCGGACGGTCTCCTCCGCGGCTTCGAGGTTGTTGCGGGTGACGGTCTGCTCGAGGTTGCCGCCCGAGCCGGTGAACTTTCCGGTGTTGACGTCGACCACGGTCATGGCCTCGGTGCGGTCGATGACCAGCGTGCCGCCGGACGGCAGCCAGACCTTGCGGTCCATCGCCTTGGTCAGCTGCTCGTCGATGCGGTGCACCGCGAACACGTCGGGACCGCCGGAGGCCGCCGGCTCGTACTTGGTCATGCGGGTGAGCAGTTCGGGTGCGACCGAGGTCACGTACTCGCTGATGGTGTTCCAGGCGTCGTCACCGGAGACGACGAGTCCGCTGAAGTCCTCGTTGAACAGGTCGCGGATGACCTTGACCAGCACGTCGGGCTCTTCGTACAGCGCCACCGCGGCGCCGGCCGCCTTGCCGGTGACCTCCGTGGCCTTGGCCTCGACCTGGGCCCACCGCTCCTGCAGGCGGTTGACGTCGGTGCGGATGTCCTCTTCCTTGACGCCCTCCGAGGCGGTGCGGATGATCACGCCCGCGTCGGACGGGACGACCTCGCGAAGGATCTCCTTCAACCGCTGACGTTCGGTGTCGGGCAGCTTGCGGCTGATGCCGGTGGACGAGGCGCCTGGCACGTACACCAGGTAGCGGCCGGCGAGGGAGATCTGCGTGGTCAGCCGGGCGCCCTTGTGCCCGACCGGATCCTTGCTGACCTGCACGACGACGTAGTCGCCCGGCTTGAGGGCCTGCTCGATCTTGCGTTGGGCGCCGCCGAGGCCGGCTGCCTCCCAGTTGACCTCGCCGGCGTAGAGGACGCCGTTGCGGCCGCGGCCGATGTCGACGAAGGCCGCCTCCATCGACGGCAGCACGTTCTGGACGATGCCGAGGTAGATGTTGCCGACCAGGGACACCTGCGCGGCCGAGGTCACGAAGTGCTCGACGACGACGCCGTCCTCCATGACCGCGATCTGGGTGTAGCGGGCCCCTTCGTGCGGCGGTTCGCTGCGCACCTTGTCGCGCACGACCATGACCCGCTCGACGGCCTCGCGACGGGCCAGGAACTCGGCCTCGCTCAGGATCGGGGGGCGGCGACGGCCGGCGTCGCGGCCGTCGCGGCGGCGCTGACGCTTGGCCTCCAGGCGCGTCGAACCCGCGATGCCCTGGATCTCGCCGTCTCCGGAGGACTTGGTGGAGGCCTTCGCGGCGCGCGGTTGACGTTCGTGGACGACGGTGTTGGGCGGGTCGTCGGCCGACGTGGCGTCGTCGCCGTCGGAATCTCCGGCCCCACCACCGGTCTTGCGGCGGCGGCGGCGCCTGCGGCGACGGTTGGCTCCGTCGGCGCCGGTGCTGTCGTCGTCGCCACCCTCGTCGTCGGCTCCTTCGTCGTCCGAGCCGTCGTCGTCGGAACCGTCGTCGGAGTCGCTCTGGTCGTCGGCGCCGTCCCGGCCGTCTCCGTCACCGGGGCCGTCGGCGTCGTCGCTCTGTTCGCCACGCCCGCGACCGCGACCACGACGGCCACGGCGGCGGCGCTTGTTGGCGGGGCGGTCGTCCTGCTCGTCGTCGGAGTCGTCCGACGCGTCGTCCTCGTCCTCGTCGTCCTCGTCCAGGTCGTCGTCGGGCACCACCACGGCGCGGGGTGGCACGAAGGCGATGGGCTGGGGCGCGACGAACAGCGGCATGTACGCCGCAGGCGCGGTGTTCGGGGGCAGGGGCTCCGGCACGGGCGGCGGCTCGGGCTCGACCTCGAGGGCCTGCGCCGATGGCGCGGTACGCGGGGCAACCGGCTCGACGAAGACGTCGGCGGGATCGAGGCTCAGCTGTGCTGGCGCTTCCTCGTCTCGCTGAGTCTCTCCGGGTAGCTCGAATGGGGCGGCAAAATCACGGTCAGCCACGTACTCTCCTCAAGCCCCCGGGCGCGTCGTGCTGACGCGGCCACGCGAGGGCTTCCGCTATGGACCCGTGGAACTCTTCCCGGGCTTGTCATGGTCTCGCTCCGAGCAGTTCGTGAGAACCCTCAGTGCCTGGCTGAATGATGGCTGGACTTCGCGCCGCACTCGGAACACGTCCCAGGTGGTCGCGCTCGTCCAATCTTCATCCGGGTTTCCTGCTCCGTTATGAAGCAGGTCACCCTCGGCCAGTATCCCACATCGCGGCGCCGACTCCGACGAGGTGCCGTTCCAAGCCCGGTCGACAGCTAACGACCGGGGAACCAGAGCTCGATCTCGCGGGCCGCGGAGTCCGGCGAATCGGAGCCGTGGACGAGGTTGTCCTGCGTGACCAAGGCCAGGTCACCGCGGATGGTGCCGGGGGCGGCCTTCTCAACGGGGTCGGTGCCGCCGGCAATCTGACGGAAGGCGGCGATGGCCCGCGGGCCCTCGACGATCACGGCCACGACGGGCCCGGAGGTGATGAATTCCAGCAGCGACGGGAAGAACGGCTTGCCCTCGTGCTCGGCGTAGTGCTGCCGGGCCAGGTCCTCGCTGACGTTCTTGAGTTCCAGGGCCGCAATGGTCAGGCCCTTGCGCTCGATTCGGCCGAGAATTTCCCCGACCAGGAGGCGCTTCACGCCGTCGGGCTTAACGAGTACCAGCGTCCGCTCAGTCACGGCGAGGAAGCCTACCCGTCAGGTAGGTGGGGGCTGTTGACCGGGCAGCAGGCCACGGTCCTGACGCCGCTTGACCTCGGCGCGCAGGTAGGCGATCAGCAACCACACTGCGGCGAAGACCACGCCGATGAAGCAGATGGCGGGGTGGATGACGACGCCGGCGATCAGCACCACCTGCACGGCGAGGTTTGCCTTCAGCGCCCATGGCTTGCCCTGCACGCCGGCCAGCAGGATCAGGATGCCGGTGACGCCGAGGATGAAGCCGCCGCTGACCCACGTCAGCCCACCGTGGGAATACGAAACCACCGGCAGCGCAAGGAGAACGACGATGACCTCAAGGATCAGCGTGCCCGCCATCACCCCGCGGAAGCTCTTCCACGGGTCGGGCCCGACGGGGGGCCGCTCGACTGATTCGCTCACGACGGATCCCGCCCGAAGAGGGTGCGGGCGGCGCCGGCCGTCACGACGGATCCGGTGATGACGACGCCGCTGCCGGAGAAACCGTCGGGGTAGGCGTCATCGGCACCGCCGTCCTCGGCCAGCGCGATCGCGGTCTCGATGGCGTCGGGCAACGTCTGCGCCGTGATGACGCGGTCCGGGCCGAAGTGTTCCTCGGCGCGCATGGCGAGCCCCTCGACGTCGAGCGCCCGCGGAGATCCGTTGTGCGTCACCACGATCTGGTCGAAGGCCGGCTCGAGGGCAGCCAAGATCCCGTCGACGTCCTTGTCCCCCATCACCGAGACGATGCCGACCAGGTGGCGGAATTCGAACTCGTCGGCAAGCGCGCGGGTGAGCGCTTCCGCACCCGCCGGGTTGTGCGCCGCGTCGACGAACACCGTTGGTGCGCTGCGCATCCGCTCCAGCCGGCCGGGACTGGACGCGGTGGCGAAGCCCTCCCGGACGGCGTCGACGTCGAGCTGACGGTCCGGGCCCGCTCCGAAGAACGCCTCGACGGCGGCCAGGGCCAGCAGGGCGTTGTGGGCCTGGTGCTCGCCGTGCAGCGGCAGGAACACCTCGGGGTACACCCCGCCCAGGCCTTGGAGTTCGAGCAACTGCCCGCCGATGGCGACTTGCCTGCGGAGCACCGCGAACTCCGACCCTTCCCTCGCGACCGCGGCGTCGGCCCGAACGGCTTCGGCGAGAATGACTTCCATCGCCTCGGGGGTCTGCTGTCCGATGATCACCACGGTGCTCAGGTCGACGTCGGGGGCGACGGGGTCGGGCAACCGCTTGACGATGATGCCGGCCTTCTCGGCGGCGATTTCGGCGATCGTGTCCCCGAGGTAGTCGGTGTGGTCCAGGCCGATGGGCGTGATGACGGCGACCGGCGCGTCGACCACGTTGGTGGCGTCCCAGCGGCCGCCGAGGCCGACCTCGATGACGGCGACGTCGACCGGCGCGTCGGCGAAGGCCGCGAACGCCATCGCCGTGACGACCTCGAACTTGCTCATGCGAGGTCCGCCGGCCGCCTCGGACTGCTGGTCGACGAGCTCGACGAACGGTTCCAGTTCGCGGTAGGTGTCCACGTAGAGGGCCGGGGTGATCGGCTTGCCGTCGACGGAGATGCGCTCCACGGCCGACTGCAGGTGCGGGCTGGTGGTGCGCCCGGTCCTGCGATGCAGCGCAATCAGCAGCGAGTCGACGATCCTGGCGACCGAGGTCTTTCCGTTGGTGCCCGCGACGTGGATGGTCGGATAGGCCCGCTGCGGCGAGCCCAGCAGCTCCATCAGCGCCGAGATCCGCGTCGTGCTGGGCTCGATCTTGGTCTCGGGCCAGCGCTGGTCGAGCAGGTGCTCCACCTGGAGCAGCGCGGCAATCTCGTCGGGCGTGGGTTCGGGCGTCGGCTCGGCCGTCGGCTCGGTCACGAGAGCCCGGCGAGTCGGGCCGTGATTCGCTCGACCTCTTCCCCGGCGACCTGCTGCCGGGTACGGATCTTGTCGACGACGGCGTCGGGGGCCTTGGCCAGGAACTCCTCGTTGCCCAGCTTGGCGGTGGTCTGCGCCAGATCCTTCTGCGCGACGGCGAGGTCCTTCTCCAAGCGCTTCCGCTCGGCGGCCACGTCGACGGTGCCCGAGGTGTCCAGTTCGACGAGCACCATTCCGTTGGACAACCGGACCTCCACCGCGGCCGACGGCGTGAACCCGTCCGCGGGGTCGGTCAGCCAGGCCAGCGAGGTCACGGCCGCGATCTGCGTCGACAGGTCGGCCTCGGCGACGCCGATCAGACGTGCCGGCACCCGCTGCCGGTCGTTGAGACCCTGGTCGCTGCGGAACCGGCGGACCTCGGTGACCAGCTTCTGCATGTCGGCGACCCGGCGACCGGCGACCTCGTCGAGGGCATACCCCGACGGTTGCGGCCAGTCCGCGATCACGACCGACTCGCGGCCGGTAAGCGTCTTCCACAGGGTCTCGGTGACGAACGGCATCACGGGGTGCAGCAGCTTGAGCAGGCTGTCCAGCACGGCGGCCAGCACGGCGTTGGTCCGCCCGTCCGGCTGCTCGGCCAACTGGACCTTGGCGAGTTCGAGGTACCAGTCACAGAATTCGTCCCAGGCGAAGTGGTACAGCGACTCGCAGGCTCGACTGAACTCGTAGCGGTCGAACGCCGAGTCGACCTCCGCGCGAACCTCTTCCAACCTGCCGAGGATCCAACGATCGGCATCGGTCAGGTGCTCGGGGGCCGGCAGCGGGGCAAGGGTCGCCCCGTTCATCAAGGCGAACTTGGTGGCGTTGAACAACTTCGTCGCGAAGTTCCGCGAGGCGCGGGCGTAGTCCTCGCCGATCGACATGTCCCCGCCGGGGTTGGCGCCGCGGGCCAGGGTGAACCGCAGCGCGTCAGCGCCGTAGGTGTCGACCCAGTCCAACGGGTCGATGCCGTTGCCCTTGGACTTGCTCATCTTGCGGCCGAATTCGTCGCGGATCAGGCCGTGCAGGAACACATTCTCGAACGGCACCTGCGGACCGCGCGTGCCGCCGGCGGTGATGGCGTCGTCGTCGCCGACGAAGGTGCCGAACATCATCATCCGGGCCACCCAGAAGAAGATGATGTCGTAGCCGGTGACGAGAACAGTTGTCGGATAAAACTTCTCGAGCTCCGGGGTGCGGTCGGGCCAGCCCATCGTGGAGAACGGCCACAGCGCCGAGGAGAACCACGTGTCCAGCACGTCGGGGTCCTGCTCCCAGCCCTCGGGTGGCGTCTCGTCCGGTCCCACGCAGACCTTCTCGCCGTTGGGGCCGTGCCAGACCGGGATCCGGTGGCCCCACCACAGCTGACGCGAGATGCACCAGTCGTGCATGTCGTCGACCCAGGCAAACCAGCGCGGCTCCAGGCTGGCGGGGTGAATCACGGTGTCGCCGTTGCGCACTGCGTCGCCGGCGGCCTTGGCCAGGGATTCGACCCGCACCCACCACTGCAGGCTCAGCCGCGGTTCGATGGGCTCGCCGCTGCGCTCGGAGTGCCCGACGCTGTGCAGATAGGGCCGCTTCTCCTCGACGATGCGACCATCGGCCGCGAGCGCCTCCCGCACCGCGACGCGGGCGTCGAACCGATCCATCCCGTCGAAGCGGGTTCCGGTGCCGGCGATGCGGCCTCGTGCGTCCATGATCGACGGCATCGGCAGGTCGTGCCGGACGCCGATCTCGAAGTCGTTCGGATCGTGCGCGGGCGTCACCTTGACTGCGCCAGTGCCGAACTCGGGGTCGACGTGGGCGTCGGCGACGATCACCACCTGGGTGTCGAGGAACGGGTGGGGCAGGGTCTGACCGACCAGCGCCCGGTACCGCTCGTCGTCGGGGTGCACCGCGATCGCGGTGTCGCCCAACATCGTCTCCATCCGGGTGGTGGCCACCACGATGTGGGGCTCGTCGTCGTTCATCGAGCCGTACCGGAAGGACACCAGCTCCCCCTCGACGTCGTCGTACTTGACCTCGAGATCGCTGATCGCGGTTTGCAGTACCGGCGACCAGTTGACCAGCCGCTCCGCCTGGTAGATCAGGCCGGCGTCGTAGAGCCGCTTGAAGATGGTCCGCACCGCGCGGGACAGCCCGTCGTCCATGGTGAATCGGTCGCGGCTCCAGTCGACGCCGTCACCGATGCGGCGCATCTGGGTGCCGATGGTGCCGCCGGACTCGCGCTTCCAGTCCCACACCTTCTCGACGAACGGCTCGCGGCCGAAGTCTTCCTTGGTCTTGCCGTCGGCGGCGAGTTGCTTCTCCACCACGCTCTGGGTGGCGATGCCGGCGTGGTCCATGCCCGGCAGCCACAGCACCTCGAAGCCCTGCATCCGCTTGCGCCGGGTCAGCGCGTCCATCAGCGTGTGGTCCAGGGCGTGGCCCATGTGCAGGCTGCCCGTCACGTTGGGCGGTGGGAGCACGATCGAGTACGGCGGCTTGTCGCTCGACGGGTCGGCCGTGAAGTAGCCCGCGTCGACCCACCCCTGGTACAGCTCGGTCTCTACGGCAGCCGGATCCCACGACTTGGGTAGGGCCTGCACCCCTGGGCTGTCTGCGGATTTCGGGCTGACGGTCACCTCGACAGTGTAGGAACTCCTGACGAGCTCACGAGAAAGGCCCTCGATCGCGGCTTCTCGACGGGGTGCGGGACTACTTCTTGGCGCCGAGCAGCCCGCCGAGGATGTCGCCCAGGCCCCCGCCGCCGCCTTGACCGGCGCCCAGCATGCCGCCGAGGATGCCGCCGAGGACGTCTCCGACGCCGCCACCGCCGGACCCGTGGGAGAGCTGCTTGCCGAGGTAGGCGAGCACGATGGGCGCGAGGATCGGCAACAGCTTCTTGATCAGCTCGCCGTTTCCGGCACCACCGCCCGAGAGTGCCGCGGCGACCTGGGTGCTGTCGTTGCCGCCGAAGATCTTGGCGATCGCCTTGGATCCGTCGGCCTCGTCGACCTGGTCGACGCTGACTCCCCCGTCCAGCAGACCGCTCGCGGCGTGGGTGCTTGCCGCGTTCTCGATGCCGGCGGCGTGGCCGGGATCCTGGGCGTTCTGCCGCAGACCGCCGACCAACAGCGGCACCAGCGTCTGGACGGCGCGGTTCACCTCGCCTTCGTCGGCGCCCAGCTTGCGGGCGATGTCGCCGGTGGGAATCTGGTTGAAGAGTTCGTCGAGATCAGCCATCGGGTCACCGTCGCCTTCGCCGTTGAAGTGGTCGAGCCTGCCCGCGACAGTAGCCCCGACGACGAACCGTCACAGCCGTTCGGTCGTCAGCGTCACACCCGCGGCGGGCAGTCGCGCGAGCAGCGCATCGCCGAGTGCCGTTGCGGGCGTGAGGACGCCGTGGAGGTCGGAGAGCGCGTCGCGGTCGAGCGCCAGCGCCAACCCGCATTCGCCGAGCAACACCGACGTCGCCTTGTACCCGGGATCGCCCTTCTGCGCCATGGTCGCCCGATAGCGGGCCCCACTGGTGGTCGTGGTGTAGGTCTCGACCTTGTAGTGGCCCTTCTCGCGGGCCTGCTCGCTGGGTCCCGTCCCTGGCTTGGGCAAGATCCGCTCGACGAGACCGCGGGGCAGCTTGTCGAAGTACCGGCTGCCGAGGCTCAGCACTGCGGCATTGGCCGCGGTACCCAGCGCCGCGGCGACGGGCGCCACCACCGACGACCCCACGCTCATGTTCTCCGCATACCGGAACGTTCGGCCGTACGCCCAGTCGAGCAAGGCGTTGCTGCGCCGCACGATTCGCGCGTTGGGCGCCCCCATCGCGAACGCGCCGGTCCACACGCCGTCGAGTTCGGGGGCGATGTCGCGCCCGCGGCGCCACGGGGTGTCGGACTGGTGACCGAAGTCGGGCTCGGCGGACCGGTCGGTCGTGAGGGTGTACGGGTCGCTCATCGCCCGGCGCGCCTCGGGGTCGGTCGACGAGGTGTGCATGACCTCGAGCATCGAGGCCGCGGTGCCGCCGGACACGCCACCCGCGAAGCCGCGGAGGACGAAGTTGGTCTCCCCGAGTTCACCTGCGCCGTCGGCGAGGGCCCGCTTGTAGAGCGCGTAGACCGTGAGATCCGAAGGAATGGAGTCGAATCCGCACGAATGGACGATGCGGGCACCGTTGTCGGCGGCTTCCTTTCCGAACAGGTCGATGCTCTCCCTGATGAACATCGTCTCGCCGGTCAGGTCGGCGTAGTCGGTGCCCGCCGCGGCACAGGCGGCGACCACGGGCAGCCCGTACTTGGTGTAGGGCCCCACGGTGGAGACGACCACGCGGGTCCGCGCCGCCATGTCGTTGAGGGTGGAGGGCTGGCCGGCCTCGGCTTCGACGAGCTCCCAGCCCTTGGCCACCTCGCCGAGGGATTCACGGACGTCGCGGAGCTTGGCCACCGACCTGCCCGCCAGGGCGACGCGCGCCGAACCGCCCGCCGCGGCCAGGTACTGCGCGGTCAACTTGCCGACGAACCCCGTGGCCCCGTAGAGAACGATGTCGAATTCACGCTGCGCTTCGGTCATGGCCCCAAGCTACCGGGGCCTCATCCCAGCGTGTCCGGAAGCTCCTCGGCCTCACCGCGCAGATGGCGCCCCAGAAAGGCCAGGATCACCTGGTACCAGATCTTCGTGTGCTGCGGCGCGAGCACCCAGTGCCCCTCCGTGGGGAAGTACAGGAACCGATGCGGGCTGGTGCCGTCGTCCGCGGCGGGAAGCCCGGACCGGGTCAGCAGGTCGAACCACAGCCGCAGGCCCTCGCCGATCGGCACGCGGTAGTCCTTGTCGCCGTGGATGACGAGCGTCGGGGTGGCGATCTCGCCGACGCTCCGGTGCGGTGAGTTCCGGTCGGCCATCGCCGTCGTCATCTCCCGGGCCCACCAGTAGGCGCCGTCGGTGGTCGGCCCGAACTGGTCGAGCGCCCACAGGCTGGCGTGAGTGACGATCGCGTCGAAACGATCGGTGTGACCGGCGATCCAGTTCGCCATGTACCCGCCGAAGGATCCCCCCATTGCCGCGGTGCGGGTCGCGTCGACCCCGGGGTGCCGCAGCGCCGCCTCGGTCGCGGCCATCAGATCGGTGTACGGCGCGAAACCCCAAGCCCCCCAGCCTCGTTCGACGAAGTCCTGGCCGTACCCCGTCGACAGCGCCGGGTCGGGCATCAGGACGGCGTAGCCACGCGCGGCCAGCAGCCACGGGTTCCACCGCCAGTGCCAGGTGTTCCAACTGCCCAACGGACCGCCGTGGATCCACAACACCAGCGGCGCGGGCGCGTCACCGTCGGGAAGCACCAACCACGACCGCACCGCGGTGCCGTCGTCGGCGACGGCCGACACGTCCACCACCTCACCGGGGAGATCCGGGGCGTCCACGCAGGGCAGCACCGTCACGGACCCGTCGCGGTCGAGGCGCACGGGGTGCGGCGCCGCGGAGTACGAACTGCGCAGCGCGAAGATCGCCCCTCCGGGTGCGGGGCAGACGTCGGTGTAGGCGAAGTCGTCGGACGTCAGGCGCGTCACCGACGAGTCGGCGGGGTCGACGACGAACACCGGCCGGCGGCCCCCGTCGTCGGCGGTGACGACCAGCGATGAGCCGTCACGCGTCCACGCGACCGAGGCCGGCCACCGGTCCCAGTCCTCTGCGATCGTGGTGACCGGCTCCCCGAAGGTCATGAGACACAGCGTCATTCGTGGCGCCTTTTCGGGCGTCGAGTGCGACTCCCGGATGAACGCCACCGCCGACCCGTCAGGCGAGATCGCGGGGGTGCCCAGATCGGCGAGCGGGTCGTCGGCGACCGTCGTCCGCGTGCCCGCGGCGACGTCGACGCGCACCAGGACGTGGCGGATCGAGGCGCCAGGGCCTGGCACCGCCCACGAAACCACCGCGAAGCGGCCGTCGGCGCTGAGGTCGACGTCGGCCTCGCGCAATCCGCCCCCGGGACGGGGCGTCACGTCCCGGGAGCCGGACACGTCGACGAGATGCGGTTCGGCGGGGCCGATGTCGTGATCCCAGTGCCGCACGGGAAATCCGGTGTGCAGCACCGCCGACACCTTGGCGTCCTTGCGCAGCGCGCGCACCCGCGCGTCGTCGGCGACGTCGGCGGCCGAGGGCATCAGCGGCGCGGTGACCAACGTGACGTCGGCGGCCCGGGCAATGTGAACCGCGTCGACGCCGCCGGCGAGGTCGAGGACCGCGACGGCTTCCCCACCGCTCGAGGGCAGCCGCCACAGAGACGCCGTCGGTTCGTCGGTGCCGTCGGCGCCGGGGACCTCGCGCGTCGCGACGAAGAGCAGGTCACCGGCGGCGGTGAACACCGGTGCCGACTCCCCCTTGGTGCCGCGGGTCAGGCGGCGGGCCGGCCGCTCGCCGGCGACGTCGAGCTCCCACACCGCGGTGACGTACTCGGTGCGTTTCGCGTTCAGCTCGCTGACGGTGGTGACGGCACGGGTCCCGTCCGGCGACACCGCGAGCCCGGCGACTCTGGGCAGGGCCAGGAACTCGTCGAGATCGAAGAAGGGGGACGGCGTCATGTTCCTCCGTGATGTCGTAGCCACGCCACGATGCGGTCGCGGTGCGGGGCGAAGCCCTTGTAGTCGGCCAGGTCTTCCGGTAGCTCGGCGAGCACCGCCGCCGCGCGCAGCCGCCAGGGTTCGACGGTGACGAGGTCGCTCAACGACAGCAGGTAGGTACGGATCAGGAAGCAGATGGCCCCGGACTCGGGCAGCCGGATGAGGTGTTGCACTTCCACGCGAAGGTGGACGAGGCGGCCGAACGCGTCGTCGTCGGCGTCGACCGCCGCGTCCCGGTCCGGGGCCCACTCCGGGTAGCGCTCGAGTGACTGGTCGAGGCGGTGACCCATCGCCATCGACCAGTTGGTGCGCCGGTACGCCTCCCCCGGCTGCAATCGCACGATGAAGTCGCGGGCCCTGGTGACGACACCACTCTCTCGAAGGCGCGGTACCGGCCCGTGGACCTCGAGGAACTCCATGCCGACGTCGAAGCCGAACGACCAGGCCGCCGCGAAGGTCACGACGCCCGCGTCGACGAACAGTTCGTCGCCGCGCTGGTCGAGCAGGACGACGTCCTCCTGCACCTGAGCAGCGACGTAGGCCAGCGGCTCGGCCGGCAGGCTGGAGTCGTCGCCGACGGTGAAGTCCTGGACGACACCCAGCCGGGCGTTGCGCCAGCGCCAGGTGTCGCCGTCACCGTCCAGGGACATCACCTCGGGGTACGTGGTGGCCAATGCCCGCATCAGGGTGAGCATCGCGTCCCAGCAGGCCGGGCGCATGTGCGGCAGGACGGCATGGCGACCGGGGTCGGCGGCCAGGATCGTCGCCCGCTCGGCGAGTTCGGTCTCGTAGTCCCCGTCGACGTCGACGAGGCGGTCCCCCCACCGGCCGGTCGCGGTCGGCACCTCGGTGCCCGCCGGTGCCAAGTTGGTGCTGTACCGGTAGCTGTCGGTGGTGAAGGGGAAGGGGAAGGCGGACAACGACTTCGGGGCCACTCCGGTCACAGCGCCAGCTCCAGTCGTGGTCCGGCCGCCCTCGACACGCAACACATCATCGACTCCCCGGCCGCCCGTTCCCGCTCGCTCAGATAGAGGTCCCGGTGCAGTATCCCGCCCGCGGCGACACCGATGCGGCATTCGCCGCACACCCCCTGCCTGCACAGGTTGGGCACGTCGACGCCGCGCGCCAGCAGGGCGGCCAGCAGCGAGACGCCCGACTCGACGGTGAAGGTGGCGCCGGTCGCGCTCAGGTGAACCTCGAACGGCTCCCCGGGGTCGAAGGCGTCGGTGCCGAAGTGTTCGACGTGTACCCGGCTGGCGGGCCAGCCCCAGTCGGTCGCCCTGGCGGTGACCTCGGCCATGAAGGACGCCGGACCGCAGACGTAGAGGTGGGTCCCGAGCGGTTGATTGGCCAAGGCATGTTCGGTTGCGGTGGTGAAGGATTCGCGGTCGGTGAAGATCGTGGCGTCGTCGGCGAGCGCCTCGACCTCCTCGACGTGGGCGCCGCGGTCGCGGCGGTGGACGTAGAGCAGTTGGACGTCGCGTCCCCACCGCCGGGCGCTGCGCAGGTGCGACACCATGGGGGTGATCCCGATGCCCGCCGCCACCAAGAGGTGTCGCCTGGCACTCAACACGGGCGCGAACGCGCTGCGCGGTCCGCGGGCAGCGATCACGTCGCCGGGGCGCACTTCGTGGTGCAGCCACCGTGATCCACCGGAACCGTTGGGGCACAGCAGCACCGAGATCGAGTAGCTGGTCGGGGTGGCACCGTCACCGGTGAGGGAGTACGCGTTCAGCACGGGCCCGCACCGGACGACGAGGTGACTGCCCGGCGTGAACGACGGCAGTGGCCCACCGTCCGGCCGCGCCAGGGTGAGGGATCGGATGCCGGGGATCCGCTCGTCGACGGCGACGACCACCAGGTGCAGGTCGGTCATGCCAGCACCCCGAGGTGTGCGCCGATCCGTCGCGAGACGTGGGCCTGGACGGCGAGCCGGCGACCACAGCCATGGCAGGCGACGACGCCGCCGAGTGGCACCGCGTCGTGGGTCACCGCGCGACAATGCGCGCAGTGGACGTCCTTGGCGGTCACGTCGGTGCTGGCGACGGTGATCTCGTCGTCGCCGATGCCGATGCCGAGCGCGTGGGCCCTCAACCGGAGGCAGGCGTCGGCCGGGCCTGCGATCATCAGCCGCCACCCGACGCGCGCGGTGGCCACGTCGGCGTCGACCGCACCCGTCGCCACGTCGTCGTCGCACACCAGGTGCACGCGAGGGGACGCGCCGGGGCGGCTCTCGAGCTGCGCAACCCACTCGCTGGCGATCGACTCGCCGCCCACGAAGGCGACCACGGTCCAGTACCGGCCCGACACGTCGGCCGGGGCGCAGCGGGGCGCGACGGCCCACGGGGGCACGCTGGTGAACTCGATGGCGGGCGTCATGGCGGTCTCCGTCGAGGAAACCACACATCCGGGTCAGCGGCGCGGGTGGCGCGGCACTCGGCCGGCGAGTGCCACCGCACCGGCGCCCACCAGCGAGATTGCCGACGACACGGCGATCGCCACGTTCCAGCCGGCGGCCAGGTCGTCGCCGACGTGGGTGGCGATCACGACGAAGGAGGTGATGCCGACCGCCGCGCCGAAGTAGCGGGCCGTGTTGTTGGCCCCACTGCCCATCGCCGCCCGGTCGGCGTGGACGCTGGCGACCGCCTCGCGGCCGAGCAGGGCGTTGAGCAGTCCCGTCGCGACGCCGGCCACGAACAGCGACGGCACCAGCCGCCACGGGCTCGACTCGGTGGTCACGCCGAAGCCGAGCGCCTGGCCGGCCGCCACGACGACCAGCGCGACGGCGATCGGCACGGGCCCGGTCATCGGATGCCGCACGTGCCGGGACAGGAAGGCCGTCACGACGCTGGTGCCGGACCACACGACGACGAGGAGGCTGGCCGGCCAGATGCCGGCTCGCAGCCCCGTCTGGGCCAGGGTCGGGACGAACGACACGGTGGCGATGACGCCGGCACCCAGGACGAAGGACCCGACGGTGGCGGCGCGGAAGCGGTGGTTCCGAAGAAGTTTCGGCTCGACGAGGGGATCGGTCACGCGAACTTCGACGAGCCCGAAGCCGATCAGCGCCAGCAGCCCGGCGGCACCCAGCACCACCGATGTCAGGTGAATGCCGTTGCGCCCGAGGGTCAGTGCGCACACCAGCAGAATCATCGCCGCCGCGAACAGCCCCAGTCCACCGCCGTCGAGCCGACGCCGCTCGGCCGCGCGTGACTCACCGATGCGGGACAGGCTGGGCCACAACAGGATCAGTGCGACCACTGCGACGGCCAGGTATGGGCCGCGCCAGTGCGCCGCCCCGACGGCGGCGGACAGCACCGCCCCCACCGTGATGCCCAGACCGACGCTGGTGCCCCACACCGCGGTCGCGTGGGTGCGGCGGCGCGGCTCGGTGAAGTCGTGCGCCAGGATCGCCAGACCGCAGGCCAACACCGCGGCGCCACCCAGTCCCTCGAGCACACGACCCGCGACGAATCCCACTGGCTCCCAGGCGAGGCAGCAGGCGACGGCCCCGACTGCCATCGCGACGAGCCCGGCGAGGTAGACGCGACGGCGGCCCACGTTGTCACCGACGACGCCGGCGGCCAGCAGGCCCGCGGCCAGGCCGACCGACATGGAGTTGAGCACCCACGGTCCCGTGGCGACACCGGCGCCCAGGCCGGCCACCGTCGCCGTCAACGTGGCCATCGGGGTGACGTACGTGACCAGTACCAGCACCGTGCCCGCCGCGATGGGAACCAGGGAGGTGACGTCGCGCTTGACAGGTTTGATTTTCAAACTCACTCCTGGCACGCTAACACCATGTCGACCACGCCGCTTGCCGATCTTGCGGGCCGCCCCTGTCCGATCGCCGCCGCGATGAACGTGGTCGGCGAGAAGTGGTCCTTGCTCGTCGTCCGCGAAATCGCCCTCGGCGCTTGCCGTTTCGGAGAGATCGTGAGGGGAACCGGCGCGCCTCGCGACCGGATCGCCGCGCGGCTCAAGACGCTGGAGGCGGCGGGCATCGTCGACCGGACCACCTATCAGGACCATCCCCCGCGCGACGAGTACGGGCTCACCGCGTCGGGCCGCGACCTGCTGCCCGTGCTGGACGCGCTGTTGACCTGGGGCGCCGAGCACGCCGTGGCGTCCGACGACCCGTTGCGCCCCAGCCGCTATCGCCACTTCGTCCGACCCGAGGAGACCACGTGACCGACGATCAGGGATGGGGCGAGAAGCGCTCGAAGGTCGTCACCTGGCACGACCCCGCACCCACCACGGCCAAGGGCCTGTCCATGGCGGGCGTCGACTACCTGCGCGCCATCGTGGACGGGACGCTGCCACCGCCACCGATCTCGGGGCTGATGACGTTCGCCATGTCCTCCGTCGAGCCCGGCCGCGTGGTCTTCACCTGCGAACCCGACGACTCGGCGTACAACCCGATCGGCGCGGTGCACGGTGGATTGGTCTGCACCCTGCTCGACTCGGTGGCCGGCTGCGCGTTGCACAGCACGCTGCCGAAGGGCAAGGGCTACACGTCGATCGAGATCAAGGTGAACTACCTGAAGGGCGTGCGGACGTCCAGCGGACCGCTGACCGCAATCGGCACCGTCGTCAAGGCCGGGTCGCGCGTCGGCTTCACCGAGGGCGTCGTCACCGACGCGAGCGGCGCCATCGTCGCGACCGCGTCGAGCACCCTGCTGGTGTTCGACCTCCCGACGCCGGGCCGATGAAGCGTCGAGGCGTGAGCCGCAGCTTCCTCGTCGTCGGCGCCGGCATCTCCGACGTGCCTCAGCCGGCAGCCGGTGCCAGTACCCGCAACTTCGACCACGGGATCTTCGCCATGTCGTAGTAATCCCACGACAACCCGGCATTCGTCCAGGCCGCGCCAGGATTGGCGGCGGTCGCGCCGGGCACGGTTTCGAACGCGAACGCCATCCGCGCGGAACCTTGGTCGACGACGTAGGCGCCGTAGGTCTGCAACGTCTTGGCAATGACCTTCTCGCCTGCCGTGATGCCCGGGATGGCATCGACGTTGATGGACGGGTCCAGCTGGATGCGGTACCCCTCGGGGATCGGCACCGCCACGCCGGCGAGGTTGGCGCCGTCTGACTTGATGGCGGGGCCGACGAATGCGGGCCCGGCGATGTCGGTGGCGAAGACCAGCGCGTGGTTGACGCCCGTGTTCGCAGCGACTGCAGCACTGAACTCGGCGGCGGTGATTACCCCGGCGTAGCGCGAGATGTTGCTTGCCGTGGCCGATCCCGACGCGTCGACGCCATTGCCCTTGAGGTCGGTCATCCCTCCCCACGAACCCGACCAGGTATTGGTGGCGCTGTCGTATTTGGCCTGCCAGATGCCAAAGACCTTGCCCGTCACGGGGTCCTGAACCGTGATTTGCCCGTCGGAACCGGGGGGCACCTTGGTACCCAACGGGATGGGCACCGTGTAGGTGCCGAACGGATCGCTCCCCCACGGCTGGGTGAGCTTGACGTCGTATCGGGGGGTGCTGCTGGTAATCGCCGACGCGGGTATCACCGTGACGCCGTAGTCGTAGAGATCCGCTATCCGGGACGCGCTAGGGGCCGAGAGGTAGCTCACCCAGGTCGCACTGTTGGCGGCTGTTGCCGCGTTCGCCGAGATCGGCTTCCACAGCCAGTCGGCCCCGTTGAAGAAACTCGGAGAGCTCGTCGTCGGCGAGGTCGGGGTGGTGGGCGTCGTCGGTGTCGTGGTCTGCTTGGCGACGACGGTGATCTTGTCTACCCGCAGGTTGCGGTCCAATCCTGGCCACAGGTAGAGGTCGTTCGTGAACGCGACGCTGACGGTGTGAACTCCGGCAGCAATGGTCACCGGCACGTTGTAGTCAAGCCACGTCGTAGACGACACCTGCGCCGTCGAGACCACCTTTCCGTCGACGGAGACGGTCATGCTGGGTGCGCCGAAGAACTGGTCGCCACGCGCACGGATCACGATGTTCGTCGACGCGGGCAACGAAAGAGTGGTTGACGCAGTCGAATTCGACGCCAGCAGCAGAGCCCCCTGACCGGAAGCGGAGGATTCCTGGTACGCCCCTCCGGCCCCGGACGGCGTGAGCGTCATGGCCTCCGCCTCGATTACCGGATTGGTCACGGCAGTCGTCGTCGCACTGGTCGCCGCGGTGGTCGTCGCGCTGGTCGCTGCGGTGGTCGTCGCGCTGGTCGCGGTCTTGGGGACGACCGCGGCCGACGTGGCGGCGACCACCTGCGCTGCGGCGACTTGAGTAGCGGCCTTGGCGGCCGTCGGCGTCGTCGCGTTGCCAGTTACCGAATCGGGCTCGCGACGCGTCGCCGCCAAGAGCGTCAGCGAGAGCGACGTACCGTCGGGAGTCGCGGGCACCTGTCCTGCCGGTGCGGCACTCGTCGCCGTCGCCGTCGCCGTCGTCGTCGGCACAACGGACGACGCGGTTTCGACGGCCACTGCGCTGGTGACGGCGGACACCTTCGGTGTGGTCCGAGCGTCGACCGAGGTCGACGTGACGCCAGTCGACTCGCCGGATGGCGTCTGCGTCTTCGAAGCCTGCGTTGCCGCCGAATTCGAACGCGCCGTCGTTGCGGGACGCTGGTTGGTCGGTGCGGGACGCTGGTTGCCCGTGGTCCCGGCGTCGCGATGGCTCACGGCCCGCGCGGTGGAACTCGACGAATTCACCGAGGCGTCCGTGGCGGCCGCATCCAAGCGACCCGTGCCCGCGGCACCCGTAGGCGTCGAACGTGGCGCGGACGAGGCCGGGTCCGAAGCACTCGCCGACTGCGACTTGGGACCTGCGCCAGACGTGGACGACGACTCGTTGGATGACGACGCCGAGGATCCGCCGTCAGCGCCTTCGGCATGGGCAATACCCGCGGTCGCCATCGCGGTACCGATCCCCAAGGCGACTGCGAGGGCTCCAATTCTCCCGATGAGCAACGAATTAGGGATAGTGAGAGGTTTCGCCTCCCCCGGAGTGCTGGTTCGGAATGCAGCAGACGACGACTTCAGAACCGACATCTCGGACCCCTGGTTATGTCGAAGCGGGTGTAAAAGGTCATTTGGAAAGCACTGCCCTGCCGCGATCTACCTCGCCAGCGGAAACTTACCTCCTGCCCATCCGCTGTGAACAGTTACGCGAAAATTCGCTAAACACTCTGTTCAGCAGTTCATTCAAGAATCTCAGTTAACTCAACACGCGACGTTGCCACTTATCTTTTGGCGACTCCCCTTGAGATGAGGACACGGCCCCTCTGCTGGGCGAGCAGGATGTGTGACAATTTTCAGCAAACAACTCGTGCGTCACCACGATGGGATCGGTCTGCACAACCGACCAACCCGCCGCGCCGAGACAGGCGGCGCCGGAACCCAATTCGGGACTGATCGCGGGTCCAACCACTCGGGGCACGTTCGAAGGCGATCGTCGCGAGCCGTGGGTTGATCTTCGAACCCCTGTCGCGCCTACACCCGCGCGCTGACGCAGGGCAATGGCTACACGACGTGCAGCGGACCGCTGACCGCCACCGGCACCGTCGTTCAAGGCCGGGTCGAGCACCCTGCTGGTGGTCGACCTCCCGACGCCGGGCCGATAACGTCGAGGCGTGAGCCGCAACTTCCTCGTCGTCGGCGCCGGCATCTCCGGACTGGCGACCGCGGGTGCGTTGCAGCGCCGAGGACATCGGGTGACGGTCCTCGAGGAACGCGTCGACGCCTCGTCGGGGACGGCGATCACCATCTGGCCCAACGCCTTGGCCGCTCTGGACCACATCGGTCTCGGCGACGCCGTCCGCGAGTCCGGTGGCCGGGTGTCCGCCGGCGCGATGCGCTGGTCGGACGGCACGTGGCTTCGACGCCCCGCACCCGAACGGATCGTCGCCGCCCTCGGTGAGCCCTTGGTCGTGGTGCGGCGGTCGGTGCTGACCCGGATCCTGGCGGATGCGCTCGCCGACGGGACCGTCGAATCGGGCGTGGCGGCACGCGAACTCGTCGTGACCGCAACCGGCGTCCGGGTGACGACGTCGGACGGCGGGGCACGCGAGGTCGCCGCGGTGATCGGCGCCGACGGGATCGGCTCCATGGTGGCCCGCCACCTCAACGGAACGCTCCGCCGCAGCTATGCCGGATACACCGCATGGCGTGGCGTCGCCGGTTACGCGCTGGACCCGAACCTCGCCGGCGAAACAGTAGGCGTCGGAACCGAATTCGGGCACGTGCCGCTCGGGGCGAATCACACCTACTGGTTCGGCACCGAGCGTCGCCCGGAGGGCGACACCTCTCCCGGTGGCGAACTCGCCCACCTCCGCGACAAGTACCGCGGGTGGGCTGATCCGGTGCCCGCCCTCCTGGCGGCCACCGACCCGGCCGACGTCCTACGCAACGACCTCTACGACCGCGAGCCGGCTCGCCAATGGTCGCGCGGTTCCGTCGTACTGGTCGGCGACGCCGCCCATCCCATGCGACCGCACCTCGGCCAGGGCGGTTGTCAGGGCCTGGAGGACGCCGCCACGCTGGCGCGGTGCGTCGACGTCGTCGACGACCTTCCGGGGGCGTTCACGCGGTACGCCGAGCTGCGTCGCCCGCGAGCGCTCGCGCTGACCCGGGAGTCCAGGCTGTTCGGGAGGATCGTCAACGCTCGGCCCGCGCTTCTGGGCGCCGTGGCGATGCGGGCGTCGGCGGCGATACCCGAGGCAATCCTTCGGCGACACCTGGCGTCGGTGGCCGGACGGTCGGCCTTCGTGCTCAGCTCCGACCGGTCAGGGCACCCATCGGGTTGAGCAGCGCAGAGCACATCTGGCGGGGGTTGATGAGGCCGAGCAGTCCCTGGGTTGGCATCGCCTGGCAGCCGGTCGCGGGCTGCGCCGGGCTGATCGACGAGACGTTCCACACGGCCGGGGTGCCGCCCTGGACGCCGCACTTGGGCCATGCGCCGGGACCCTGGCTGGCGAGGACGTTCTCGGCGACGCGGATCTGCTCCGCCCGCGACGCCGTCGCGGGCGAACCGACGCCGCCGTTGGCGCTCCAGGTGGCGGGCTTGAATTGCAGCCCGCCGTAGTGGCCGTTCCCAGTGCTGGCGGCCCAGTTGCCGCCCGACTCGCACTGCGCGACGGCGTCCCAGTTCATCGAGTCGGCGTGCGCGGTGCCTGCGGACATGCCGGTCGACATCGCCATGGCGACGATCGCGAAGGCACCGGTCAGCAGAACGAGCTTGAGGCCGCTGGTGAGTGCCTTGCGGAATCCCTGGATCTTCACGAGTGCGGTCCTTCCCCGACCGGTTGACACGAGGACCGCGTTAGCCCCTGGCTAATTGACGCGGTCAACGGGTAATTCGTGGGGTCGATCACATGCGTTACAGAAGCGACGAAAGTTCTTTATCGAGACGTGATGGAAGCCAGGGAAAGCTGAGCTAGGAGGGTCAAAAGAGAAAGCAGCGCCGGGCGTGTCGCCCAGCGCCGCTCTCGCAGGTTCCTCGTCGAGCTATCCGCGTCGTCCGCAGACCGGCCAAGCGCCGATGCCCTGGCTCTTCAGCACGTTGTTGGCCACGCGAATCTGCTCGTCCTTGCTCGCCTGGTGCGGCGAACCGCTGCCACCGTTGGCGTGCCAGGTGCTCATCGTGAACTGCAGGCCTCCGTAGTACCCGTTGCCCGTGGCGGTCGACCAGTTGCCGCCCGACTCACAGGCTGCGACGGCATCCCAGTTGACGCCGCCGTCCGCATTCGCGGTCCCGGCTCCCAGCGCGATCGGGGCCACGGCGAGCGCCCCGGCGATGGTGGCCAGGCCAAGCGTATTGCGGGTGAACTTCAACTTCTGTCCTTTCGCCACGCGCGCACCAAGGACACCTGCGGGGTACGCAGGCGTAATTGCCTGAAGAACAGGCGAAAGGTACTGGGCCGTGCCGTCTCGGTCGGGCACGACAGTGGGCGGCTCGACATGCCACGCCGGGCGGTCACCCGACGGCGGTCACCGCACCGGATTTCGTCCGGGCCCTGTGTCCGCCCCACTCACACGCTGGTTCGTGGTTTGTGTTTCATTTGCTCCGCTCGTGGAGACCCTTGAAAGGTACAAACGTTCTCGCGGAATGCGAAACCCGCCGCGCCGCGTGTGCCCGTTCGATAACGATCGGATAACGACGATCCGTAGCAGCATTCGCGCAGGTCATCGCAGAGTTCGACGGAGCCCCCGAATTTCTCTGCCCCCAATCCGAAAGTGAGTCAAATCACGCGTCGAATGTGACGTGGCGCACGAAATGGAAGTCCCAGGCGTCACAACCACCACTCAGAACGGCTCTACACCAGCATGATTGGCGAATTCAGCCCAGGTGACGCCGAATTCGTTCGCTGAGAGACCGAGTCGCGTGGTCGGTCATTCATGTCGAAAAATGTTGTCGCACTGGGCGTTCCGACTAGCCACCATTTTCCGTCGCAGCTCGGTGACGATCACACTCTTCGCTGGTGGAAACCAATTGTGTTTCTGTGCAGACCATTTGGCCACCGACTTCCCCGCAACGCATCCGTCGTTCGAGGCGACCCACCCCTGCTCCTCGAACCGTCCCGCGAGCACGACGGCGAGCGAAATTCCCGACCGCTCCCCACGAAATTCGCAAAGGCAATGCGCTGCTCCACCTTTGGCCCAGCACGCGCGTCGCGTGGTCGTGAACGTCGTTCCGCCACAATGGATCACACGACATGCGCACCAAGCCGCCGGCAGCACGCAGCGAATGGCCGGGTCGGATTACCGCGTGAACGTCCCCGCCATTTCGTCACGCCAATTGCGAATGAATGCGGCAACGCCAGAAATGGACCGCCGTCAGCGTCACAATTCACCATTTGCTGGGTCAGCTCGTCATCCCGAGGTCGGCCGGAGCGTTCACATTGGACAACGCGCGCTGCTCGGACATCACCACGCGTTGCACGTCGGCGACGTCGGCCAGTGCCCGCATGCTGCGCTGACCGGCGGACACCAGTTCGTCGGCCCGCACCGCCAGGTCGGTCCGGTAGACACCGGCCAGATAGTGGTCGCGGCCGTCCCACGGCAGCACCACGTCGACGCCCAGTCGCACGGACGGGCCGACGAGCTCGTCGATCAGGTCGACGGTGAGGTACGGCATGTCGACGGCGCAGACGAATGCCCGTTCCACGCCGGCGTCGGCGGCGGCGCGCAGCCCCCTGGCCGTGGCCAGAAGTGGGCCGACGCCACGGACGTCGTCGCGCAGCACCTCGGCGTCGAGCGGAGGCAAGGGTTGACCTGGCGCGGCGACGACGAATATCGGCGCACATCTGGCGGCCAACGTCGACACCGTCCGTTCGACGAACGTGCGGCCGTCGAGCTCGAGCGTCGCCTTGTCGCGACCCATTCGCCTCGAGGCACCGCCCGCCAGGACGATGCCCGCGAGCGGAGTCTGACCGGTGCTGCTGCTACTCGACGTTCCAGGTGTCCTTGCCACGAAGCAAGGATTGCAGAGCCGAGGTGTCGTGGGGCTTGGATTCCATCGCAGAGGCCACCTGATTGCGTGCCATCTCGTCGTACGTCGGCCGACTCACCTGACGGAAGATGCCCATCACGGTGTGTTCGAGGTTCTGCTCGGACAGCCGCGACAGCGCGAAGGCGTACGCCGGATCGTCGATCGTGGCGTCGTGCACCACGATCTCGTCGGCCGACACGTCGGCGGTCTTGGCGACCTCCAGTCCGAAGCCGGACTTCACGACGCAGTACGCGCCGTCGGTGCCAAAGGTGATGGGTTCCCCGTGCTTCACGTTGACCAGCCGGTCCTCGGAGCCCTCCTTGCGGAGCGCGTCGAAGGAGCCGTCGTTGAAGATCGGGCAGTCCTGCATGATCTCGACGAGTGCCGCACCGCGGTGGCTGGCGGCCGCCCGCAGCACCTCGGTCAGGCCCTTCTTGTCGGAGTCCAACGCACGACCGACGAAGGTCGCCTCCGCGCCGAGAGCCAACGACACCGGGTTGAAGGGGTGGTCGATCGAGCCCATGGGTGAGGTCTTGGTGACCTTGCCGACCTCGGAGGTCGGCGAGTACTGGCCCTTGGTCAGACCGTAGATCCGGTTGTTGAACAGCAGGATGGTGATGTTCACGTTGCGGCGCAGCGCGTGGATCAGGTGGTTGCCGCCGATGGACAGCGCGTCGCCGTCACCGGTGACGACCCACACCGACAGGTCGTCGCGGGCCAGTGCCAGACCGGTGGCGAAGGTCGGCGCGCGGCCGTGGATGGAGTGCAGGCCGTAGGTCTCGAGGTAGTACGGGAAGCGGCTGGAGCAGCCGATGCCGCTGACGAACACCATGTTCTCGCGCTTGAGACCCAGCTCGGGCAGGAAGCTGCGGATGGTGTTGAGGATGACGTAGTCACCGCATCCGGGGCACCAGCGCACCTCCTGGTCGCTGGCGAAGTCCTTGGCCTTCTGCGGCTCGTCGGTCGTCGGCACACCGCTGACCTTGGTGAGGGCGGTCAGTCCCAGATCCGAACCAATCAACTGGGTCGATGCGCGATCCGCTTCGCTTCTCGCTGTGGTCATGCTTGCGCTCCTTGGGCCGTCGCCGGAATCTCGATGGTGGCCGCAGCCAACCGGGCGAACTTGGCCTTGTCGGTTTCCTTGTCCCGCAACGTTCCGTCGAGGGCCGATTCGATGATGCCCTCCACTTCCTCGGCGAGGAAGGCCATGCCCTCCACCTTCGTCACCGACTGCACGTCGACGAGGTACTTGCCGCGCAGCAGCAGCGCCAGCTGACCGAGGTTCATCTCGGGCAGCACCACGTTCGGGTAACTGCGAAGGACGTCGCCGAGATTGCCGGGCAGCGGGTTGAGGTACCGCACGTGGGCGTGGGCCACCTTGACGCCCGCGCGCCGGGCCCGACGGCAGGCTTCGCCGATGGGTCCGTAGGAACTGCCCCAACCGACGATCAGCAGCTCAGCCTCGCCGCTCGGGTCGTCCACGACGACGTCCGGCACGGTGATGCCGTCGATCTTGGCTTGGCGCAGACGCACCATCAGGTCGTGGTTCTTGGGCTCGTAGGAGATGTTGCCCGATCCGTTGGCCGACTCGAGCCCGCCGATGCGGTGCTCCAGCCCCGGCGTGCCGGGGACGGCGAACTGCCGGGCCAACGTCTCGGGATCCCGGGCGTAGGGCTGGAACGGCTCACCCTCCTTGGCGAAGGTGTGGTCGATCGCCTCGAAGGTGCTGACGTCGGGGATGCGCCACGGCTCGGAGCCGTTGGCGATCGCGCCGTCGGACAGCAGGATCACCGGGGTGCGGTAGGTCAGCGCGATCCGGGCCGCCTCCACGGCGATCTCGAAGCAGTCCGAGGGCGACTGGGGTGCGAGCACCGCGACCGGGGACTCGCCGTTGCGGCCGTAGAGCGCCTGCATCAGGTCGGCCTGCTCGGTCTTGGTCGGCAACCCGGTGGACGGACCGCCGCGCTGCACGTCGACGACGAGCAGCGGCAGTTCCGCCATCACGCCGAGTCCGATGGCCTCCGCCTTTAGGGCGACGCCAGGGCCCGAGGTGCTGGTGACGCCCAGGGCGCCACCGTAGGACGCCCCGAGGGCCGCACCGATGCCCGCGATCTCGTCCTCGGCCTGGAAGGTGAGGACGTTGAAGTTCTTGTGCTTGGACAGCTCGTGCAGGATGTCCGACGCCGGCGTGATCGGGTAGCTGCCCAGCATCACCTGCGTGTTGGCCAGCTGGCCGGCGACGACGATGCCGTAGGCCAGGGCGGTGTTGCCGGACACCTGACGGTATTCGCCGGACTTCAGCTTCGCGGGCGAGACCTCGTAGGTGGTGCCGAAGGCCTCGGTGGTCTCGCCGTAGTTCCAGCCCGCCTTCAAGGCGAGCACGTTGGCTTCGGCGATCTCGGGCTTGCGGGCGAACTTCTCCCGAATGAACCGCTCGCTGTGTTCGAGCTCGCGGCTGTACATCCACGACAGCAGCCCGAGCGCGAACATGTTCTTGGCCCGGGAGCCGTCCTTCTTGGTCGCGCCGATCTGTTCCACGGCGCCCAGCGTCAGCGTGGTCATGGGGACGGCCTGCACGACGTAGTCCGAGAGTTCGTCGGTTTCCAGCGGATTGGCCTCGTAGCCCACCTTCGCGAGGTTGCGCTTGGTGAACTCGTCGGAGTTGGCGATGACCAGACCGCCGCGCGGAAGGTCGCCGACGTTGGCCTTCAGCGCCGCCGGGTTCATCGCGACGAGAACGTCGGGGCGGTCACCGGCGGTGAGGATGTCGAAGTCGGCGATCTGAATCTGGAACGACGAGACACCGGGCAGCGTGCCCTGTGGTGCCCTGATCTCGGCGGGGTAATTCGGCTGTGTCGCAAGGTCGTTGCCGAACAACGCGGCTTCGGTGGTGAACCTGTCACCCGTCAACTGCATGCCGTCGCCGGAGTCACCGGCGAAGCGGATGACGACCTTCTCGAGCTTCTGCCGGGAGGATGAACTCGTACCGGCTTCGCTGCCGCTCACAGTCACGACCCCCGCCTTTCACACTTCACGAAGAGGAGGCATTGCCGCGTCGCTGGGGTGTGCGCTTTCGCGCCCGCGCCGCCGGGTGGACGTCAGCCTCTTCTTATCTGTCACTGGCAGTACCGATTATTGCACTGCTCTTAGGCTGGCCTTTACCGGCCAGCCACGCGCGCCGTCCGACCAGCGGCGGGAAACATCCTGTTCACGAGCGTGAAGGCGAACGGCCAGCGACGATTTTGTGGTTTTCGTCACGTTCGCCGCGGCGCGAATCCTAAGAAACGAAGCTACCCGCCGGTAGAAACTTGACGGGTGTCGAGTTCGACCGTCCGGACCTGCGCCTACACCCGGTCGGGTGACGGCACGGGCAGCCGCTTCTCGAGCTCGCGGGCAACCAGTTCGCTCGCCCGCTCGGCCGCGGCCACCGGACCCGCACCCGCCGCCCGGTTGGCGACGTAGCACGCCGTGAACATGTCACCGGCTCCCGTGGCTTGCACTCCGGTGACCCGCCAGGCCGCGGGCACGCGGACGACGTCACCCTCGGTGTAGATGTCGCACCCCTCCGAGCCCAGCGTCACCAGGATCTCGGGCACGCCCAGCCGGTCGGCCGTCGACGCGTCGAATTCGCCGTCGGCGACGATGACCGCCTCGTCCTCGGCCAACTTCAGCACGCTGATGTCGCGCAGCAGGCCGTGCGGGTAGTCGCGGTCCACCGCGAGCGGGCCCACCCGGTCGGCGCGCACCAGACCCTGACCGTCGTAGGCCACGCGGTGGCCGCGCTCGGCCAGCAGCGCCAGCGTGGACTCGGGGAAGTCCGCGCGAAGCAGCGGCGCCAGGTGCACCCACGTCGTCTCCGGGTTCGCGGTCTCGATCTCCTCGGTTCCCCAGACGGGGCCCAGGGCGGTGACGGACATCGCGCGGTGGTCGACGTCGACGTAGTCCAGCCGAAACCCGGCGGTCCGATCGGAGTCGATGATCCGGACGAGCGACCCGAAGCGATCCAGTACCCCGGTGAACAATTGATGGTCCTCGGGGGCGCCCATCGCCACGATCTGGCCGACGCCGCCCGCGTACTCCAGCGCCACGCCCGCAAACGAGGCACACCCGCCGGGACTGGGCGGGGCGCCGTCGATCTGGTCGACTGCGAGGTTGCCGAGGACGGTGACGCCGTCGACGAGCTGTGGCCGCACCGTTCGAATCTCCTGCTTTCCGTCGGCGCACCGGAGTCGCCGTGAGGCGAAATGGTATCTGGCCCCGCCGGGAATCGACGACTCGTTGGTCAAGCGGGCAGGTTGTAGGGGGTGATCACCTGGATCGGCGCCGGCCGGGCCGCCTCCGGGGGCAGGGCTCCGTGCCGCTGCAAGATCTGCCGCATCGCCACCCGGGCGTCGGCGCGTAGATCGTTGTGCAACACCACCGAGATCCTGCCGTCGCGCAGCAGTCGCCGGTTGTCGACGTCGAGGTCGTGGGCGATGAAGACCTTGTATTCGCGTCCCAACTTCTCGAACGCGGCGACCGTCGCGGTGTTGCCGCCGCCAGGTGAGTAGACGGCCTCCAGCCCGGGGTGGCGCTGCAGGGCGTCGAGGACCAGGCGCTCGGTGGTGGCGTCGATGCCGTCGCTGTCGCTGACCTCGACGACCTCGCGACCGGACCCGCGCAGCGCGGACCGAAACCCGACCTCGCGTTCACCCTCGCCGCGAAAGACCGTGCCGCTCAACGTGATCAGCACCCCCGACGGCGCGGCGCCGAGCCACTGGTCCATCAGGTAGGCCGCCGTGACCCCCGCCCCGTGGTTGTCGATGCCGACGTAGGCGCAGCGTGCGCTGTTGGGCACGTCGGTCGAATAGGTGACGACGGGCACGCCGGTGCCGACCAGCCGGTCGACGGCCTCGGTGACCTTGGGGGCGTCCTGCGCCTTGAGCACGACGCCGTGGCTCCCGCGGATCTTGCCGAGCACCTCGGCCATCTGCGCCGTCGACCCCGATTCCCAGAGGTGAAACCGGGCCCGCACCATGGCCGGCGCGAAGGCGGGCAGTTCGGCCTCGATCGCGGCGCGGAAGGCGTCGGAGAACCGCTGCGGGGTCTGCATCACCACGTCGACCAGGAAGCGGCGGCCGTTGAGGCGCAGCTGGGCGCGCTGCTTGTCGAGGTCGGCGATGGCCTGGGCGACCTCGGCACGCGTGTTCTCGCGCACCCCGGGCCGGTCGTTGAGGACGCGGTCGACCGTTGCCTCGCTCAGCCCGGCCTGCTGGGCGATCTCGCGGACCTTGTAGCGGTGCGGCACGTTCCCTCCCCTCCCGCCCTCCGTGATTTGAGCTGAGGTGTTTTTGACGGTTTCTTGGTGTTGATTGCGGCGCTCGTCACAACAAGACTAGCGGCCATGGCCTCATCACTCACCACCGCGCACCGAGCGTGGATCGAGTCGGCGGATTGCGATCTCGACGACTTCCGCGCCCTCGTCGCCACCCCCACCGACGCCGCCGACTACCCGCTGGCGAGCGACGTCCGTCTGGGCGCCCTCGTCTACTCCGCCGAGACGATGGCAACCGCGGACCGACACGAACTCCAGACCGAACTGATCCGGGCGCTTGCCGACGGTCCCGGCGTCGTGGTGTTCGAGGGCGTGTTCGACCACTCGACGGTCGACCGGGCCAGCGAGGCGTTCACCGCCCTCATCGCCGACCAGCGCGCGGCAGGTGGCGCCGCGGGCGACCACTTCGGCAAGGCCGGCGTCAACGACCGGGTCTGGAACGCCGCACAAAAGCTCGCCCTGCACTCCCCCGGGGTGTTCGCCGACTACTACGCCAACGACGCTCTCGCCATCGTGTGCGAGGCGTGGCTGGGACCCCGCTACCAGGTCACCTCGCAGGTCAACGTCGTCAATCCCGGTGGTGCCCCGCAGGTTCCGCACCGCGACTACCACCTCGGCTTCGTCGACGAGGACCAGCTGGCCGCCTACCCCGCGCACATGCACCGCATGTCGCCTGCGCTGACCCTGCAGGGTGCCGTCGCCCACTGCGACATGCCGCTCGAGTCCGGCCCGACCATGCTGCTGCCGCACTCGCAGAAATTCCTCGGTGGATACATCGCGTTCTACCGGCAGGAGTTCGTCGACTTCTTCGCCACCGTTCAGGTGCAGGTGCCGCTGCGCAAGGGTGACGCGGTGTTCTTCAACCCCGCCCTGATGCACGGCGCCGGCGCGAACACCTCGACCGACATCCGCCGGATGGCCAACCTCCTGCAGATCTCCTCGCCGTTCGGCAGGGCGATGGAGTCGATGGACCGCGCCGCAATGGTGCGCGCCGTCTACCCGGCACTGCTGGCCATGAAGGCGGCAGGACGCACCGATCGCGAGCTCCGCAACGCGGTCAACGCGACCGCCGAGGGCTATGCCTTCCCGACCAACCTCGACCGCGATCAGCCGATCGGCAGCCTGGCACCGCCAAGCCAGGTCGACACCGTTTTGTCGGCTCTCGCCGACGACCTCACCCCCGCAGCCCTCGACGACGTCATCGCACAACACATCACAAGGAGAATTTCATGACCACCCTCGGCGTAATCGGACTCGGCCGCATCGGCGCGTTCCACACCGAAACCCTCAGCAATCTCGACGGTCTCGACGGTCTCGTCATCACCGACGAGCGCACGGACGTCGCCGAGGCCGTGGCCGCCAAGCACGGCGCGAAGTTCGTCGCGACGGTCGACGAGTTGCTGTCCTCCGGCGTCGACGGCGTCGTCGTCGCGGCCGCCACGCCCGCCCATGCCGAGCTGACCTTGGCTGCCGTCGAGCGTGGCATCCCGACGTTCTGCGAGAAGCCCATCGCGTCGACGGCCGTCGAGAGCGCCCGCGTCGCGGAGGCAATCCTCGCGTCCGGCGTGCCGGTGCAGGTCGGCTACCAACGCCGGTACGACGCGGCGTTTGCCGCGGCCAAGCGCGCCGTCGACGACGGCTCGCTCGGGAAGCTGCACACCGTGCGTAGCACCACGATGGACCCCGCTCCCCCGCCGCTGGACTACATCAAGGGCTCGGGCGGCATCTTCCGCGACTGCGCCGTGCACGACTTCGACGTCATCAACTGGATCACCGGACAGCGCGCGGTCGAGGTGTACGCCACCGGGACCGTGCAGGGTGATCCCCTGTTCGCCGAGTACGGCGACGTCGACACCGCCGCGGTCATCGTGAAGTTCGACGGCGGTGCCCTGGGCGTGGTGTCCAACGCGCGCTACAACGCCCGCGGTTACGACTGCCGCCTGGAAGTCCACGGCTTCGACGACAGCGTCGCCGCCGGCTGGGATCAAGGTGTGCCGCTGCGGAATACCGACCCCGACAACGACTTTCCCACCGGACCGTCGCACGGGTTCTTCATGGACCGGTTCACCGAGGCGTTCCGCACCGAGCTGGCCGCGTTCGTCGAGGTGACCAAGGGTGGTCCGGTCCTCGGCGCGACGGTCGCCGACGCGGTCGAGGTCGCGTGGCTGGCCGAGGCAGCCACCGAGTCGCTGCGCCGGGGTACCCCGGTCACGATCGCCGAGGTGCGCAACTCGTGAGTGCTCTCAAGATCGCCGGAGCCCCGATTTCCTGGGGTGTGTGCGAGGTGCCGGGCTGGGGCTTCCAGTTGGAGCCCGATCGGGTGCTGACCGAAATGCGCGGCGCCGGGCTGACGGCCACCGAGCTGGGACCGGAGGGCTTCCTTCCGACGGACACCGAGAAGCTGAAAGACGTTCTGCACGGCCATGATCTGGCGTGTGTCGGCGGCTTCGTGCCGGTCGTACTGTTCAAGGAGGACCACGACCCCGCCGACGACCTCGCCGGCCCGCTCGAGTCCCTGGTCGCCGCCGGCGCCGGCGTCGTGGTGCTTGCCGCAGCCACCGGCGCCGACGGCTACGACTCGCGGCCCGTCCTCGACGACGCCCAGTGGGCGAGGCTGGTTGCCAACCTGGACCGGTTGGCCGGCATAGTGGCCGAGAGGGGCTTGCTTGCGGTGCTGCATCCCCACGTCGGCACCATCGTCGAGACGCGCGCCGACGTCGACCGGGTGCTGCAGGGTTCGTCGATCAAGCTGTGCCTGGACACCGGACACCTGCTGATCGGCGGCACCGATCCGCTGGAGCTGGCCAAGGCCGTGCCGGGCCGTATCGCGCACACCCACCTCAAGGACGTCGACGCCGCGCTGGCGGCCAAGGTGCAGTCCGGTGAGCTGACCTACACCGAGGCCGTCAAGGCGGGTATGTACACCCCGCTCGGCACCGGTGACGTCGATGTGGCCGGAATCGTCTCGGTGTTGCGGGACAACGGATTCGACGGCTGGTTCGTGCTGGAGCAGGACACGATCCTCGACGGCGAACCCGCCGGGGAGGGTCCGGTTCGCGACGTGCTGGCGAGCGTGGCGTACCTGCGGGAGGTCACGTCGTGAGAATCGGCATCCTCGGCGCGTCCCGGATCGCCGAGGCGGCGATCGTCGGTCCCGCGGCCGAGCTCGGCCACCGTCTGGTGGCCGTGGCGGCGCGGGACCGTTCGCGAGCGGAGGTGTTCGCCGAGAAGTACGACGTCGAGCGGGTGCTCGACGACTACCAGACCGTGATCGACGACCCAGAGGTCGACGTCGTCTACAACCCCCTGGCGAACTCCCTGCACGCGCCGTGGAACCTCGCGGCGATCGCGGCAGGCAAGCCGGTGCTGAGCGAAAAGCCCTTCGCCCGTGACGAAGTCGAGGCGCGTGAGGTGGCCGAGGCCGCCGACGCGGCGGGTGTGACGGTGTTGGAGGGTTTCCACTACTTCTTCCACCCGGTCACCCGGCGCGCGTTCGAGCTCGCCGGTGACGGCACCATTGGCGCCGTCACCCACGTCGAGGTCAGGATGGCGATGCAGGCACCCGCCGACGACGACCCACGCTGGTCGCGAGACCTCGCCGGCGGGGCCCTCATGGACCTGGGTTGCTACGGGCTGCACGTCATGCGCTCACTCGGCCGTCTCGCCATGCCCGGCGTCGAGGGCAAGCCGTCGATCGTCCGGGCGCACGCCGAGCAGCGGACGCCCGGAGTGGACGCGTGGTGTGACGTCGAACTCGGCTTCCCCGGCGGCGCCACCGGACTGACCGCGAATTCGATGGTGGCCGAACACCGTTCGTTCACGATCCGCATAGCGGGAACGGCGGGCGACCTGCTGGTGCACGACTTCATCAGCCCGAGCACCGACGACCGGCTGACCATCACCACCGAGTCGGGCGCGAGGGTCGAGCACCTCGGCACCACGGCGTCCTACACGTATCAGCTCGAGGCGTTCGCCGCCCACGTCGAGCACGGCGCCGAGCTGCCCTTCGGCACGGCCGATGCGGTGGCCAACATGGCGTTGGTCGACGCGGCGTACCGGGCGGCGTCCGTTGTCCGGTAGCGCGGTGGTTCGTCAGTCGCGCCTTGAGGTCCGCGGTCGTGTTGCGGCGCGCTCGTGCCAGCGCAGGCGTAACAGCAACACCCGTCGGTGGGCGCGGAAGGACAGGCTCAACGGGTCGCGCCAGGCCGCGGTGCGGGCCCCTCGATCGTGGTCGACGTCCATGCGTCGATTGTGCCGTCCCGGTGGAAATGGCGCGTGGTGGCGCGCGTCACCGGAGGGCGTCGCGCCGATGAACGATCTGCCAACTCGGCCGAGCACTAGGGTGGCTTCGTGAGCGACTTCGAACTGGCCGTCAGCGCCGAGATGGTGTTCACCGAGCTCCCGATCGTCGAACGCGTGCGTCGGATCCACGAGCTCGGGTTTGCCGCCGAGATCTGGAGTTGGCACGACAAGGACCTGGACGCGCTCGCCGCGACCGGCGCCACCTTCACGTCGATGACGGGATATCTCCACGGCGATCTGATCGACCCGCAGACCGCCGACGAGGTGGTCCGGACGGCCGAGTTGAGCGTCAAGGCCGCCGAAACCCTTGGTGTGACGCGGCTGAACCTGCACACCGCCGAGCTCGTCGACGGGTTGCCGGCCCGGCCTCGCCTGCGGGCGACCGGAGCGATGTGGGCCACCGCCGTGCGCACGCTCGAACGACTGGGCGAGTTGGGCGCGGCGGCGGGTGTGACGTTCGTGGTGGAGAACCTCAACACCATCGTCGACCATCCCGGAGTGCCGCTGGCACGCGCCAAGGACGTGCTCGCACTGATCGAAGGCGTGGCCCACCCCAACGTGAAGATGATGCTCGACCTCTACCACGCCCAGATCGGCGAGGGGAACCTGATCGAGCTGGTTCGCCGCTGCGGTCCCGCCATCGGCGAGGTGCAGGTGGCCGACGTGCCAGGCAGACAGCAGCCGGGCACCGGCGAAATCTACTATCCGGCGGTCGCAAAGGCGTTGCACGAGATGGGATATCGCGGCACGGTCGGGCTGGAGGGCTACGCCTCCGGCGACGACGTGGACGCCCTCGAGGCGTTCCGCGCCGCGTTCACCGTCTAGGCGAACCGGTCGGCGAGGCGCTGCAGCGTCGCGGTGATGCCGTCGGCATTCTTCTTGTCGTAGCCGAACGCGGTGATCATCAACGGCACCTTGGCGGTGCTGTAGTCGAACGTCTCGGTGACCTCGGTGACGGTGTCGCCACCCTGCGTCGACTCGGCCAGCTCCCATCGCCACTTGTGCCCGAGGGGATGCTGCCACTCGACGACCGTGCCGTCCCGAGCCTCGGTGACGGTCGAGACGATCTTGTAGGGCACGCCGTACTGCTTCATGCCGACGGTGAACTTGTCGCCCAGGGCGAGGCGATGCGGGCCCTTGACGTCGACGTCGCGGACCGTGCCCGAGCCGTCCAGCTCGGGGTGGCGATGCGGATCGCCGACGATGGCGAAGATCTCCGCCGCGGGCGCCTTGACGAGAACGCGGCGCGCCACTCGTCGTGCACCGGCGTCGACCGTGGTTACCACTGAAACCGTCATGTTCTGCCACATACCCCGCTGGTGGGGGTGCGACACGCGTCTCGCACGTAACCTCAAGGGCGTGACCGACGCCGCCGACGGAGTGCCAGTGAGCCTGCGGGAACGGAAGCGGCTGCGCACCCGCGTCCAGTTGGTGGGAGCGGCCGTCGAGTTGAGCCGGCGGCACGGGTTCGCGAACGCGACCGTCGAGCAGATCGCCGCCGCGGTCGACGTCTCGCCGCGAACCTTCTCCCGCTACTTCCCCACCAAGGAAGCCGCGATTCTCTCGGTCATCCAAGACATGGCCGAGACCGCACGGGTGCACCTGCAGAAGGTGGACGACGCCGTCGGGCCGCTCGACGCCCTCGTGGAGGCGCATCTTCAGATGCTCGACGACGTCCACGGCGGCCGACATGCCGTGACGCCCACCCTCTTGGCCGGCGCGCTGCTCGTGATCGGCGAGTCGGCCACCCTTCGCCCGTTGGCGATCGGCACCACGCACCAGGGCCTGCTCGAGTCGATCGCGCACCGGATGGGCGTCGATCCCGACGCTCGCGGACCCTGGCTGGTCATGCGGGTCTGGTTGTCAGCCCTGGCATGCGCGTCCCGCGAGGTCGGGGTCGAGGTCGCCCTGGGGCGGTGTGACCCCACCCTGACTGCGAAGGCGATGCGTCAGCGGGTCGTCGACGTTCGCGCCGAGCTCACCGACCTGGTGCCGCCCGCAGCGAGTGACGCCTAGAGCACGGGCACTCGTTGCCAGGTTCGACGGGCACAATAGGTAGTGGAGCTAGATACCGACGGCGGAGGGAACGGGCAATGGCCAGGAGCGATGACGACACGTGGGACATCAACGAGAGCGTCGGTGTCACCGCCCTCGGCGTTGCCGGAGGTCGGGCGGCCGAGACGAGGAGCCCCAACGCCCTCATCGACGATCCGTTCGCGAGCCTGTTCCTGGACGCGGCCGGTGACGGCGTCTGGAAGATCTACCTCAGCGACGAGCCCCCGGCCGAGCTGGCCGAGGTCGACCCCGACTTCGGGAAGCGCACCGAGGCAATGAAGAGCTACATCGGCTCGCGCACCAAGTACTTCGACGAGTTCTTCCTGGACGCGGCCGCCGCGGGTATCGCTCAGTCCGTCATCCTGGCTGCGGGGCTCGACGCGCGGGCATGGCGACTGGCATGGCCGCAGGGCAGTGTGGTCTACGAGATCGACCAGCCAAAGGTGCTCGCCTTCAAGCTCGAGACGCTGAAGTCCCACGGCGCCGAACCCGTCGCCAGGCTCGTCGACGTCGGCATCGACCTTCGCCACGATTGGCCGAAGGCGTTGGTGGAGGCGGGTTTCGACCCCTCCGCCCCGACGTCGTGGTCGGCGGAGGGGCTGCTGCCATATCTGCCGCCGGAGGCACAGGACCTGTTGTTCGACCGCATTCAGTCCCTGAGCGCACCGGGTAGCCGGATAGCGGTCGAGGCCTTCACGGGGGACTTCTTCAGCGACGAGAGCGTCGCCCAGCGCAAGGAACAGATGGAGAAGTATCGGGAGGTCGCGCAGAAGCTGGGCAGCGACGCCGGGACCGACATCGGCGAGCTGCTCTACGACGGACAGCGGACCGAAGTCACCGATTGGCTTGGCGCACATGGCTGGACGGTCACGGCCATCAGCGCCGAGGACCTGCTGGCCGGTTACGGCCGGGCACTCCCGAGCGACGTCGACGCGCCCGTGCCGAACAGCGTGTTCGTCGAGGGCCGGCTCTGACCCCTCCGCACGACGACCCCGCCGGCCAGTGCGGCCGACGGGGTCCGTGGAGTCGAAGGGGCCGACCTACTTGCGGCCCAGTTCGTGGGTCAATGCCTCCAACTCGTCACCACCGGCCATCTCCTGGGTGAGCCGGTCCAGGGTGATGTCGTCGTAGGAGCAGTCGAGCTTCTGCCTGCCACGGTTGAGCAACACGAAGTGATCGCCCACCATGTGCGCGTGATGCGGGTTGTGCGTGATGAACACCACGCCGAAGCCCGCCTCCTTGGCCGCGGTGATGTACTTCAGCACCACCCCGGACTGCTTGACGCCCAGTGCCGCGGTGGGCTCGTCGAGGATCAGCACCCGGGCCCCGAAGAACACCGCACGCGCGATGGCGACGCATTGCCGTTGCCCACCCGACAGCGACCCGATTGGCGCGTCGACGTCGGGCAGTTCGATGCCCATCTTCGACAACTCCGTCAGCGTGGTCGCCCGCATCGCGTTGGCGTCCAACGAGAACGGGAACGACTTCTTGCGGATCTCCTGGCCGAGGAAGAAATTGCGCCACACCGGCATCAGCGGGACGACGGCCAAGTTCTGGTACACCGTGGCGATGCCCTTGGACAACGCGTCGGCGGGTGAGCCGAACTTGATCGACTCGCCGTCGACCAGCAGGTCGCCCTCGGTCTGCTGATGCAGACCAGAAATGATCTTGATCAGGGTGGACTTGCCCGCGCCGTTGTCGCCCAGGATCCCCGTCACCTCGCCGGCGTGCACCCGCAGGCAGATGCCCTTCAGGGCGGTGATGTTGCCGTAGGCCTTGCCCACGTCCTTCAGTTCGACCAGCGGGACCTTCCCACCGGAAGGGGCGTCGTGACTTGGCTTTTCAACTGTGGTGGTCATCGAATCACTTCTTCGCTGCGTAGTTGCGGAAGGCGTTGTTGGCGATCACCGCGAACAGCAGCATCGCGCCGAGGAAGAACTTGAACCAGTCCGGGTCCCAACCGGCGTAGACGATGCCCTGGTTGGTCATGCCGAAGATGAAGGCACCGATGGCCGCGCCGATCGCGGTGCCGTAGCCGCCCGTGAGGAGGCAGCCGCCGATCACCGCGGCGATGATGTAGAAGAACTCGTTGCCGATGCCCTGACCGGACTGCACGGTGTTGAACGCGAACAGCAGATGCATGCCCACGAACCAGGCGCAGAACCCGACGAACATGAAGAGTCCGATCTTGACCTTGGTGACCGGAACACCTACGGCCCGAGCGCTGTCCGCGTCTCCGCCGACGGCGAAGATCCAGTTGCCGACCTTGGTCTTGAACAGCACCCAGGTCGCCACCGCGGTGAAGGCGAGCCACCACACCACCGTGACGCGGATGCTGACGCCGAACACGTCGAACGACGACGCGAAGACCTTCTGCGCGGAGTCGAACCCGGCCATGTCACCAACGCTCTGCGTGGCCACCTGCCCGGAGACCAACTTGGTCACCGCGAGGTTGATGCCGGCCAACATGAAGAACGAGCTGAGCGTGATGAGGAAGCTGGGAATCTTGGTCTTCATCACCAGGAAGCCGTTGAGGAAGCCGACGGCCAGCGCGAGCACCAGCGCGAGCACCGCTCCCACCCAGAGGTTGAGGTGCAGGTTGTAGGCCAGCATCGACGCGGCCAGCGAGCTGAACGTCACGGCCACGCCGGCGGAGAGGTCGAACTCCCCGCCGATCATGAGGACCGCCACGCCGCACGCCATGATGCCGATGGTCGAACTGGCGTACAGCACGGTGGCGAGGGAGTTGGCCTCGCGGAACGGGGGTGCGACGACGAGGAAGAAGACGAAGATGCCGATGGCACCGATGCCCGCCCCCATCTCGGGGCGAATCAACAGCCTCTGCAGGCGATTTCGCTCCTTGACACGTTCGTCGCGCACCACCTCGTGGCCGCCCACGTTGAGGTCTGTTTGCGTAGTCATGTTTCCTCCCGCTCCTAGCGAGTTCCGGCCTTGGCCAGGTCGGCGACGGCGTCGATGTTGCCCTGGTCGATGAACGACGGTCCGGTCAGCGTCGCCTGACCGCCGCCGATCAGGTTCTTGTTGTTCTTGTAGAGCCACAGCGCGTCGATGGCGAGGTAGCCCTGCAGGTACGGCTGCTGGTCGACGGCCCACTGGACCTTTCCGCCCTTGATGGCGTCGACCAGGGCCGCGTTGGTGTCGAAGGTGACGATCTTCGCCTGGCTGCCCGCGTTGCCCAAGGACTGAACCGCAGTCAGAGCAATCGGCGCACCGAGCGCCACGACGTGGTCGACGGTGGGATCCTGCTGCAGCTTGGCCGTGATGGTCGCCTCGACGGACGGCATGTCCTTGCTGTTGACGTTGAGGATCTCACTTTCCCCCTTGAAGCCTTCCTTGACTCCGGCGCAACGGGATTCGAGGGCCACCTGACCCTGCTCCTGGATGACGCAGACGATCTTCTTCGCGCCGTCGGCGTTGAGCTTCTCGCCGGCGGCGATGCCGGCCAGCTTCTCGTCCTGGCCGAAGTACTCCTGCACGCCCATCGACTTGAAGTTGTCGAAGCCGGAGTTGAACGCCACGACCGGAATGCCCTTGGCCTCGGCCGCCTTCACCGCGGGGGCCATCGCGTCGGGCTTGGCGAGCGTGACGGCGATGCCGTCCACGCCGCTGTCGATGGCGCTCTGAACCAGGTTGGCCTGGTTGGGCGCCTCCGGGTCGTTGGAGTACCGGAGTTCGATGTTGTCCTTCTTCGCGGCGGCTTCGGCGCCCTTGCGAATGAGATCCCAGAACGAGTCGCCGGGCACTTCGTGGGTGATCATCGCGACCGTCATCCGCGGGGTGTCGACGCTGCCCCCGCCTCCAGAGCCTTCACCGGACCCGGCGGGCTTGCCGCCCGTGCTCGAACACGACACGAGCCCCAGGGCGATTACCCCTGCACCGGCGGCGGCTGCAAGCCGAACAAACTTCATCGTCTCTCCTGTCTGCGGGTGCCGTGGGACACGGCCTTGAGACGATGTAATACGGGTCACACGTGAAAGTCAATACTTTGTTCGGACATTAGGACTGCAGGTCATATCCGAATGGGCGCGACGAAGTTAGCCAGCCGGATCGAGGGCTGGCCGTCGAACGACCGGCTAACGGTCGACGAGCGTGGTCTCGAAGTAGTACCGCGAGGCGCGGTAGCAGTGGTCGCCGTATTCGACCGCTTTGCCGGAGTCGTCGAAGGCGGTCCGGCTCATCGACAGAAGTGGGACACCGGCCTTTTCGCTCAACAACCTGGCCTCGGTGCGCGTCGCGGGCCGAGCGCCGATGCGCTGCCTGGCCAACCGGATGTGCACACCCCGGGCGCGCAACGCCTGATACAGCCCACTGCGTTCGAGTTCGTCGGCCTCGGGCGCCAATTCGACCGGAAGATAGTTGACCATGACCGCGAGCGGCTCACCGTTGGCGCGGCGCAGCCGCTGGATCGTGACGATCTCGTGGCCGCTGGCGAGGTTCAGCTGGGTCGCCACCTCGTCGTCGGCCTGGCCGACCTGGTAGTCCAACAGTTCGGTGGTGGGTTCCTGCCCGGCCCTGGCGAGGTCGTCGAACAGGCTCGTCAGCTCGACGCGACGGTGCACGGGACTCTGCACCACCTGGGTGCCGACCCCCCGCTTGCGCACCAGCAGACCCTTGTCGACGATCTCCTGAATGGCCCGACGCGTCGTCGGCCGCGACAGCGTGAGGCGCTTGGCCAGGTCGAGCTCGTTCTCGAACCGGTCCCCCGGAGCCAGGTGGCCGTCGCGAATGGCCGCCTCGATCGCCTGCGCCAGTTGGTAGTACAGCGGAACAGGGCTCGAGCGGTCGAGCTCTACGTCGAGTGGCACGTCGACTCCGATCTCAAGTGACCAGGCAAGACTGGGCCTCAGGGTAACACCGACATGACCGCAAGTCTGAATGTCAGGACAAACTCTTGACAGACACGAGTGACGGGGGGCACAGTCGTGGAGAGCCTCAACCCAAACCGACCCGGGAGCTGACTTGTCCACCTCAGAGCCGTTCGACGTGCTGGCCATCGGTCGCAGTGGCGTCGACATCTACCCACTGCAGATCGGCGTAGGCCTCGAGGAGGTCGAGTCGTTCGGCAAGTTCCTCGGCGGGAGTGCCGCCAACGTGACGGTCGCCGCCGCCCGGCTCGGCAACCGCGCGGCGTTGATCTCCGGCGTGGGCGACGACCCGTTCGGTCGCTTCGTCCGCAACGAACTGGCCCGGCTCGGGGTCGACAACCGCTATGTCGCGACCCACGACGCGTTTCCGACCCCGGTCACCTTCTGCGAGATCTTCCCGCCGGACGACTTCCCGTTGTACTTCTATCGCAAGCCCAGCGCACCGGACCTACAAGTCACCCCCGGCGAGATCGACGCCGAGGCCGTCCGATCCGCGCGGCTGTACTGGTCGACGGTGACGGGGCTGTCCGAGGAGCCGAGCCGCAGCGCGCACTTCGCCGCCTGGGAACATCGCGGCCGGGCGCCGCTGACGGTGCTGGACCTCGACTACCGACCCATGTTCTGGGATAACGCCGCCGCCGCAACCGAGCAGGTTCAGCGCGCCCTGCAGCAGGTCACCGTCGCCGTCGGCAACCGCGAGGAGTGCGAGATCGCCGTCGGCGAGACCAACCCGCACAAGGCGGCCGACGCCCTCCTCGACCTCGGCGTCGAGCTGGCGATCGTCAAGCAGGGCCCGCGCGGCGTACTCGGCAAGACCAGGCACTCCTCGGTGACCGTGCCGCCCAACGAGGTCGACGTCGTCAACGGCCTCGGCGCCGGAGACAGCTTCGGCGGCAGCCTGATTCACGGTCTGCTGCACGGCTGGTCGCTGGAGAAGACGCTGCGCTACGCGAACGCCGCGGGGGCCATCGTGGCGTCGCGGCTCGAGTGCTCGACCGCCATGCCCACCGCCGCAGAAGTCGCCGAATTGGCCGAACGGACCGCCGAGGAGGCCGTCAATGTCTAGCGCAACCTCCACCGCTCTGTGCCCCGACTACGCCGCCGTGACCGAGCTGCGCGCCGCCGACCCGGGTGCCGTCGCCCGCGCCTGGGACACCAGGACCACGCGCCCGACCATCCGGGGCGACGGCCGGCTGATGATCGTCGCCGCCGACCACCCCGCGCGTGGTGCGCTGGCCGTGGGCAACCGCCCCACCGCGATGAACAGCCGCACCGATCTGCTCGACCGACTGCGGGCCGCACTCGCCGAGCCGGGCGTCGACGGCGTCCTCGCGACGTCGGACATCCTCGACGACCTCCTGCTCCTCGGGGCGCTCGAGGACAAGGTGGTGTTCTCGTCGTTCAACCGTGGCGGTCTGGCCGGCGCGGCGTTCGAATTCGACGACCGGATGACCGGTGCCACCGCCGAGTCGACGGCAGCCGCGAAGATGAACGGCGGAAAGATGTTGTGCCGCATCGCCCTCGACGATCCCGGCACCGTCGCGACCATGACGGCGTGCGCCAAGGCCGTCGACGAGCTCGCCGCGCGTGGCCTCATCGCCATGCTCGAGCCGTTCATGTCCAGCCGCGTGAACGGCAAGGTCCACAACGACCTGAGCCCCGACGCCGTCATCAAGTCGGTGCACATCGGTCAGGGCCTCGGGTCGACGTCGGCCTACACGTGGATGAAGCTGCCCGTGGTCCCCGAGATGGACCGCGTCATGGAGTCCACCACGATGCCGACGCTGCTTCTCGGTGGCGACCCCGCCGACCCGGACGAGGCGTTCGCCTCCTGGGAGAAGGCCCTCGGCCTGCCGTCGGTGCGCGGCCTCATCGTCGGACGCACGCTGCTGTACCCCGCCGACGACGACGTGAGTTCCGCCGTGGCGACGGCCGTTTCGATGGTGCGTTGACATGCACAGCGAGCTTTACATCCCGGCCCGCAGCGCCGAACTGCCCTTCACGGTCGACGTCACCCCGGCGTCGGCGGGGTGGACCGAATCCTCCCTGCAGGTCCTCGAACTGGACGACAGCCAGACCGCCGAGCTCCACACCGGCGACACCGAGGTGATGATCCTGCCGCTGGCCGGTGGCGGGACGGTCGAATGTGACGGCACCACCTTCGAATTGTCCCCGCGTGCATCGGTGTTCGACGGCCCGTCGGACATGGTGTACCTCGGCGTCGACCAGACCTACGTGATCTCCGGCGAGGGCCGGTTCGCCATCTGCGGCGCCCGCGCCAGGACGGCGTTTCCCAACCGCCGCGTGGCCGCCGCCGACGTGTCGGTCGAGTTACGGGGCGCGGGCAACTGCAGCCGCCAGGTCCACAACTTCGGCACGGCAGGCGTGTTCGAGGCCGACTCGCTGATCGCCTGCGAGGTCATCACCCCCGGCGGCAACTGGTCGAGCTACCCCGCCCACAAACACGACCAGAACACGCCGACCGAGTCCGAGCTCGAGGAGATCTACTACTTCGAGATCGCCCCTGGCCCAGACGGTTCCAGAGGATTTGGCTACCACCGGGTGTACGGCACGCCGGACCGGCCGATCGAGGTGCTCGAAGAAGTCCGCACCGGCGACGTCGTGTTGGTGCCGCACGGCTATCACGGCCCGTCGGTTGCCGCCCCCGGCTACCACATGTACTACCTGAACGTGATGGCCGGACCGGGCGCCGAGCGCGCCTGGAAGATCGTCGACGACCCCGAGCACGCGTGGCTCCGGGGCACGTGGGACGACCAACCGATAGACCCCCGCCTCCCCCTGCACCAGACAGGAGCATGATCATGGTCTCCACCGCACCCAAGCGGGCCGAGAAGATCGCCGACACCGAACCGACCGTGCGACTCACCGTCGCCCAAGCCACCATTCGGTTCCTCGGCAATCAGTACGTCGAGCACGACGGCACCCGCACCAAGTTCTTCGCGGGCGCCTTCGGCATCTTCGGGCACGGCAACGTCGCCGGCCTCGGTCAGGCCCTGCTGCAAGACGAGCTCACCGCGATCGAGACCGGCACCGAGCCGTCGCTGCGTTACGTGCTCGGCCGCAACGAGCAGGCCATGGTGCACAGCGCCGTCGCCTACGCGCGGCAGAAGGACCGGCTGCAGACGTGGGCCGTCACCGCCAGTGTCGGGCCCGGCTCGACGAACATGCTGACCGGCGCGGCGCTTGCCACCATCAACCGACTGCCCGTCCTGCTGCTGCCCGCCGACACCTTCGCCACCAGGGTGAGCTCCCCCGTTCTGCAGGAACTCGAGTTGCCCTCCTCTGGCGACGTCACCGTCAACGACGCGTTCAAGCCGCTGTCGCGCTACTTCGATCGGGTGTGGCGGCCCGAGCAGCTGCCCGCCGCCCTGCTCGGCGCGATGCGCGTGCTGACCGATCCCGTGGAGACGGGTGCGGCAACGATATCCATTCCCCAGGACGTGCAGGCCGAGGCGCATGACTGGCCGGAATCACTGTTCGCTCAACGCACCTGGCACGTCGCACGTCCGATGCCGGAGCGATCCGTCATCGCCCGGGCGGCCGAGGTCATCCGCGCGGCGAAGAAGCCACTCATCGTCGCCGGTGGCGGCGTCATCTACTCCGACGCCACCGATGCGCTCGCCGCGTTCTGCGAGAAGACCGGCATCCCCGTCGGGCAGAGCCAAGCCGGCAAGGGCTCGCTGCCGTATGACCATCCGCAGTCCGTCGGCGCCATCGGGTCCACCGGCACCACCGCCGCCAACGCACTGGCCACCGAGGCCGACGTCGTGATCGGAATCGGCACCCGCTACAGCGATTTCACCAGTGCCTCCCGCACGGCGTTCAACAACCCCGACGTCAAGTTCGTCAACGTCAACGTGGCATCCATCGACTCGGTCAAGCAGGGCGGCGTCAGCGTCGTCTCCGACGCCCGCGAGGCCCTCGAGGCCCTCGGCGTCGCCCTGGGCGACTATTCGGTGAGCGACGACTATCGAACTCGCACGGCGGATCTCGCTCAGGAGTGGGACGACACCGTCTCCGCGGTGTACAAGCTCGACGACGACGTGGCGCTCAACCAGAACCAGGTGATCGGTCTGGTCAACACCCTGTCCGATCCGCGCGACGTCGTGGTCTGCGCCGCCGGATCGATGCCGGGCGACCTGCACAAGCTGTGGCGCACCCGCGATCGCAAGGGTTACCACGTCGAATATGGCTACTCCTGCATGGGTTACGAGATCGCCGGCGGCATCGGGGCCAAGATGGCCGAGCCGGACCGCGACGTGTTCGTCATGGTCGGCGACGGCTCCTACCTGATGATGGCCACCGAACTGGTGACCGCCGTGCAGGAGAACGTGAAGGTCGTCGTCGTGCTGGTACAGAACCACGGCTTCGCCTCCATCGGCGGACTCTCCGAGGCGCTGGGCTCTCAGCGGTTCGGCACGGCCTACCGCTACCGCAGCGACGACGGCCGCCTCGACGGCGACCAATTGCCGGTGGACCTGGCCGCCAACGCCGCCAGCCTCGGCGCCGACGTGATCCGCGTGGTCACCGCGGCCGAGTTCACCGATGCGGTCAAGGTCGCCAAGGCCAGCGACCGCACGACGGTGATTCACGTCGAGACCGATCCGCTGATCTTCGCCCCGGACAGCGAATCCTGGTGGGACGTACCGGTGTCGGAGACGTCCACCCTCGAGTCGACCCAATCCGCCCATCGAACGTACGCCGACTGGAAGAAGATCCAGCGTCCGTTCGTCCGACCCAGCGAATGACACGGACCGCCATGAAGATCGCACTCGACCCCACCCCGTTCCACCACGACTACGAGTTGCTCGAATTCCCGCGCGTGGCGGCCGAATTGGGCTACGAATACCTGCAACTCACCCCGCACCGGGACTTCATCCCGTTCTTCAACCACCCGCGGGCCGACGACGACCTGGTGGCCAAGTTTCGCAAGGCCTGCGACCACGCGAACGTCGGCATCGCCTCGGTCCTGCCGGTGCTGCGCTGGTCGGGTCCGGACGAGGACGCCCGCGAAGCGGCCGTCCGCAACTGGAAGCGCGTCGTCCAAATCACCGTCGACCTGGGCGTCGACGTGATCAACACCGAGTTCTCCGGACGGCCGGAACGCGCCGAGGAATCCGAGCGGGCGTTCTTCCGGTCCATGGAGGAACTGATGCCGATGTTCGAGCGCGAAGGCATCGACGTCCGCATCGATCCGCACCCGGACGACTTCGTCGAAGACGGCTTCGAAGCGGTGCGCATCATCCGGGGCGTCAACTCCCCCAACCTCGGCATGGTCTACGTGGCGTGCCACACCTTCCACATGGGCGGCAACATGATCGAGATCATGCGCGCCGCAGGCGACAAGCTGCGCCTGGTGCACGTCGCCGACACCATGGACCACCATCGCAGCCACGGCCTGCGGTACATCACCAACCCGCCGGGCAACGCCGCCCGGGTACACCAGCACCTCAAGATCGGCGACGGTGACGTCGACTGGGACGAGTTCTTCTCCGGGCTCGCCGAGATCGGGTTCTACGACCGTCCCGACACCGTGATGGTGTCCTCGGTGTTCGCCGAGGACGAGAACGCGCACGAGGTGTCGCGCTACCAGCTTGCCACCATGACCGACTACGTCTCCAAGTACACGAAGTGAGAGCAGACATGACCACCACCATCGGCCACTGGGTGAACAACGACGCGTTCCCCGGCACCAGTTCCGACACCGCGCCCGTCACCAATCCCGCGACCGGAGAGGTCACCGGCGAGGTCGCCCTCGGCAGCGTCGACGACGCCCGTGCGGTGATCGACGCCGCCGCGGCGGCGTTCCCCGCCTGGCGCGACACCTCCCTGGCCAAGCGCACCCAAATCCTGTTCACCTTCCGCGAATTGCTCAACGCCCGCAAGGGCGAGCTGGCCGAGATCATCACCAGCGAGCACGGCAAGGTCGTATCCGACGCGCTCGGCGAGGTCAGCCGTGGCCAGGAGGTCGTCGAGTTCGCCTGCGGCATCCCGCATCTGCTCAAGGGCGGCTTCACCGAGAACGCCTCGACCAACGTCGACGTCTACTCGATCCGCCAGCCCCTTGGCCCGGTGGCGGTCATCTCCCCGTTCAACTTCCCGGCCATGGTGCCGATGTGGTTCTTCCCCATCGCCATTGCGACCGGTAACACCGTGGTGCTCAAGCCGTCCGAGAAGGACCCGACCGCGTCGCTGTGGCTGGCCGCACTGTGGAAGGAAGCCGGGCTGCCCGCCGGTGTCTTCAACGTGCTGCAGGGCGACAAGACCGTCGTCGACGAACTGCTGACCAACCCGAAGATCAAGTCCGTCAGCTTCGTCGGGTCCACCCCGATCGCGCAGTACGTCTACGCCACCGGCACCGCCGCGGGCAAGCGGGTCCAGGCCCTCGGCGGGGCGAAGAACCACGCCGTGATCCTGCCCGACGCCGACCTCGACCTGGCCGCCGACTCGATGGTCAACGCCGGCTTCGGCTCTGCCGGTGAGCGCTGCATGGCCATCTCGGCATGCGTGGCCGTCGGCCCCATCGCCGACGACCTGGTCGCCAAGATCGCCGAGCGCACCACGCCGCTGAAGATCGGCGACGGCACCAAGAACACCGACATGGGCCCACTGGTCACCAAGGCCCACCGCGACAAGGTCGCCTCCTACGTCGACGCCGGTGAGGCCGACGGCGCCAAGATCGTCGTCGACGGGCGCACCGTCACCGCCGACGGTGGCGCCGAGGGCTTCTGGTTGGGCCCCACCCTCATCGACCACGTCACCCCCGAGATGAGCGTGTACACCGACGAGATCTTCGGACCGGTGCTCTCGGTCATCCGCGTCGAGACCTACGACGAGGCACTCGAACTGGTCAACGCCAACCCCTACGGCAACGGCACCGCCATCTTCACCAACGACGGCGGCGCCGCCCGGCGGTTCCAGAACGAGGTCGAGGTCGGGATGATCGGCATCAACGTGCCCATCCCGGTACCCATGGCGTACTTCAGCTTTGGCGGCTGGAAGGCCTCGCTGTTCGGCGACAGCCACGCCCACGGCACCGAGGGTGTGCACTTCTTCACCCGCGGCAAGGCCGTCACCAGCCGCTGGCTGGACCCCAGCCACGGCGGCATCGAACTCGGCTTCCCCCAAAACGCCTGACCCACACGCCATCGAGAGTGCGGTGAGATCGCCGTGTCGTCCGACATCGCGATCTCACCGCACACTCGACACGCGGTTTGGAGGATGTAGTGACCACACCAGCCCTGGTGGCTACCGCATGGACCAGCGCAGGCAACACCTCGCCGATGCACCAACCCGCCGTCAGTCCGGTACCCGTCGCCGAACGGGTGAAGGCCGTTGCCGACGCCGGCTTCTGCGGCCTGGGATTGATCGTCGACGACCTCGTCGTCATCCGCGACGCCATGGGCTTCGACGCGCTCAAGGGCCTGATCACCGACGCGGGACTGACCCACGTCGAGATCGAACTGCTCGAACGCTGGTGGATTCCGCGCGGCGCCGCGGGGCACACCTACGACGTCCGCGACCTCCTGTTCGAGGCGGCCGACGTGCTGGGCCCCGCCATGATCAAGATCGGGTCGGAGAATGGGCCACCGGCGACCGACCCGCTCGCCCTTGCCGCACCCCTTCGTGAGCTCGCCGAGCAGGCGCAGGCCCACGGCACCCGTGTCGCCATCGAGACCATGCCCTTCTCGGCCATCGCCACGGTCCCGACGGGCGCCGAGATCGTCTCGGCGGCAGGACATTCCGCGGCGGGGTTGCTCGTCGACGCCTGGCACGTCTTCCGGGCCGGCACGTCGCTCGCCGAACTCCGCGCCACGCTGACGCCCGAGATGATCTTCGGCGTCGAACTCGACGACGCGGTGGCCGAGGTCGTGGGCACGCTGTTCGCCGACACAGTCGACAACCGCGTGCTGTGCGGCGACGGAGCCTTCGACCTCACCGGTCTGGTGGCGACCCTGCGCGAGCTGGGGTTCGACGGGCCGTGGGGCGTGGAGATCCTGTCGACGTCGTTTCGGGCGCTGCCGGTGGACCGCGCCCTGCGACTCGCGGCGGAGTCGGCGCTGACCGTCCTGCGATGAGGCGACAATGGTCACCATGCCATTCGCCGAACTGCACCTGCACCTCGAGGGCACCCTCGAACCGGAGACGATCCTGCGCCTCGCCGAGCGCAACCGGATCGACCTGCCCTACGCCGACGTCGACGAACTCTCGGCGCAGTACGACTTCGCCGACCTGCAGTCGTTCCTGAACCTGTACTACGCCAACATGGCCACGCTGCAGACCGCGGCGGACTTCGCCGAGATGACCGACGCGTACCTCGCCAGAGCCGCACGCGCCGGGGTCCGACACGCCGAGGTCTTCCTCGACCCCCAGGCCCACCTGAGCCGCGGGATCGCCCTCGAGGAGGTGATGGACGGCGTCTCGACTGCGCTGGCGTCGTCGCTGGCGACGCACGGCGTGAGCAGTGGCCTGATCATCGCGATGCTGCGCGACCACAGCGCCGAGTCCGCCATGGACGTCCTGGAAGCCGTTGTCGCACTGGGCAGTCCGATCGTCGGCATCGGACTGGACTCCGCCGAGGTGGGCCACCCACCGTCGAAGTTCGTCGAGGTGTTCGCCAAGGCGCGGGCCGAGGGTCTACACCTGGTGGCGCACGCCGGTGAGGAGGGGCCGCCCAGCTACATCTGGGAGGCCCTCGATCTGCTCGGTGTCGAGCGCGTCGACCACGGCATCCGCTGCCTCGAGGACGACGCCCTGGTCGAACGCCTGGTCACCGAGCGGACGCCGTTGACGGTGTGCCCACTGTCGAACGTGCGGCTGCGCGTCGTCGACGACATCGCCGACCATCCGCTGTCGGCCATGCTGCGGCGGGGTCTCAACGTCTCCGTCAACTCCGACGACCCGGCCTACTTCGGTGGCTATCTCGACGACAACGTGAGGGCGGTGCGCGACGCGCTCGGCCTCGACGAGGCGGCGCTGACCACGCTGGCCCGCAACTCCGTCACCGCGTCCTTCGCCGACGACGCCCGCAAGGCGGAGTTGCTCGCCGAGATCGCGGCGGGTTAGCAGGTGGTTCCGGCGGCGGGCAGCGCGAGGTCGACGAGGTATCGGGTGGCGGCCTCGTCCACGCACGAATCGCCTTCGAAGACCACCGTGTGTTGCGTGCCCTCGAAGGTCAGCAGCGCGCCGTGCAATTCCTTGGCCAGGTTCACCCCCGCCTGATACGGGGTGGCCGGATCGTGGGTCGTCGAGACCACGAGGACCGGCGGCAGGCCGGGCGCAGCCGCCGCGTGGGTCGTGCGCGTCGGCGGCACCGGCCAGAAGGCGCAGTCGTCGAGCGGCGCGTTGCCCGTGAACGGCCCATAGGTCATGAACGGCGCCACCTTTCGCATCTGCCGGTCTTCGTCGACGACCTTCGCGCGGTCGGTGACGGGCGGTTGGTCGACGCACGTGACGGCGATCTGGGCGTCGTTGCTGTTGGCGTAGTGGCCCTGCTCGTCGCGTTGGGAGTAGTCGTCGGCCAGCTCCAGCAGGGTGTCGCCGTGGCCCTGCGCGAGTTCGGTCAGGCCGTCCGTCAACTGCTTCCACGTGCTCGGTGAGTACAGCGCCATGGTGGTGCCCGTGATCGCGTCGCGGAAGCCCAACCCGCGCGGATCGTGGGTCGGCGCGGGCTTGGCCAGCAGGGGGTCGACCAGGTGGTGGTAGACGTCGACGGCCTTGGTGGGGTCGGTGCCGAGCGGGCACCGGGCGTTCTTGGCGCAGTCGGTGGCGTAGTCGTCGAAGGCCTTCTGGAAGCCGGCCGCCTGGCTGACGTCCGATTGAATCGGGTCGGCGTCGGGGTCGACGGCACCGTCGAGGATCATCGCCCGCACCTTGTCCGGATAGGCCTCGGCGTATGCCGAACCGATCAGGGTGCCGTAGGAGTAGCCGAGGTAGGTCAGCTTGTCGTCGCCCAGCGCGGCGCGCAACGCGTCGAGATCCTTGGCGACGCTGGCGGTTCCGACGTTGGCGAGGAACTCCTTGCCCATCCGGTCGACGCAGCGCTGCACGAACCGCTTCTCGGAGTCCTCGATGCGGGCGACGCCCGCGGGGCTGTAGTCGACCTGCGGGTCGGCGCGCTCGGCGTCGGCCTCGGCGTCGGAGTTGCAGCGCACCGCCGGCGTCGACGAGCCGATGCCGCGCGGGTCGAATCCGACCAGGTCGAACCGCTGCCGAATCTCCGCCGGCAAGCCCTCCACCATGCCCGCGGCCGCGTCGACCCCCGACTCGCCGGGACCGCCCGGATTGACCACCAACGATCCGATCTTCTCACCGGTGGCGGGAAAGCGGATCAACGCCAGGTCGGCGGTGCCGGCGTCGGGCTTCGCGTAATCGACCGGCACGGTGAGCTTTCCACACTCCGCGCCCTCCGGGGGTTGTGCGTCGCCCCCTCCGGACACGACGCGACACGGACCCCACTGCACGGTCTCGCCCGCCCGTTCCGCGCTGGCCTCAGGCTTGCCGGCGACGGTCCCGCCGCATCCGGCCGTCACCGCGCCGACCATGGTCACCACGGCCAGGACCAACAGTGACCGACCCGCGCCGCGACGGTGATTCCAGCTCATTGCCGTCATGCTGCCAGGGCCACCTGGGAGAACCTCGCGACCTTCGCACACCGGCGCGTCAACCGCGCCGCCTGCGGGTATGTCGCCACTGCCAGAGCCAGAACGTCGAGTGCGATGTGGGGACGACATGAATCAGCAGTGCGCAGGCAGCGGCCGGGAACTGCCGGGTGAGCCGCCCCCTGACACGGCGGTGGCCTGTCCGGAGTGCGGCCGCGAGGTGCGGATCGACGTGCAGGAAGCCGAGCATGGCCAGCGCGTCGTGATCGAGGACCACCAGGGAATGGTGGACGTCTCCGGTTGAGCCGGTTGACCGGACCTCCCCGGGCACGTCGGCAACCGGGATGACACCCTGACACCGTGCCGACTGAACCCACCACCGTCGTTCGATCCGCCACTCCGTCGGGCGCCGAACTGGCCACCCTGACCTTCGACCACGGCCCTCTGAACCTCTTCGACCAGGCCATGTTCGATTCGCTGGCAGCCAACGTCGCGGAGCTCTCAGCCGACCCGCCTCGCGCCGTGTTGCTGCGCGCCGAGGGCAAGGTGAACTCGGCGGGCGTGGACGTCCACGTCTTCCAGGGGCTGACCGAGCAGCAGGGCGCCGACCTGTGGCGCACGCTGTTCACCCAGATCATCGCGCCCGTCGAGGCGTTGCCATGCCCGGTCGTGTTTGCCGCACACGGCCTGACGCTCACCGCAGCGTTCGAGATCGCGCTGGCGTGCGACGTCATCCTGGCCGGGCCGCGCGCCAAGTTCGGACTCGTCGAGACCGTCGTCGGGCTGACACCGTCCATGGGCGGACCGCAGCGGCTGGCCGAGCGGGCCGGATCGGGCCGGGCGCGGGAGTTGGTCATGACCGGCGACGTGTACGACGCGGCCACGATGGCGGCATGGGGCGTGGTGAACGCGGTGCACGACGACGTCGAGTCGGCGGCTCGCGCGCTGACCGCCCGCTTGGCCGACGGACCGACGAAGGCACACGCGGCGACCAAGGAGATCATCGCGGCGTGGCGCTCGGGCGGTGTCGGTCACGCCGACGGCGTCACCCCGGAGGTGTCGGGTGCGCTGTTCGCGACCGAGGACCTGAAGGGCGCCGTCGCGAGCTTCCTCGAGCATGGACCGGGCAAGGCGACCTACCAGGGGCGCTAGCTGTAATGACCAGGCAGGTTGTGAACGGCGTGGCTTCCGAAAGTAGGTGAGGACCTCCGGTATCGGTGTGGTTACCACACGCACCCCAATACCGACGGCGTGGCTTCCGAAAGTAGGTGAGGACCTCCGGTATCGGTGTGGTTACCACACGCACCCCAATACCGA
>NZ_JACKTL010000004.1 GCF_025822245.1 Mycolicibacterium hodleri | reverse complement strand
TAGGCGCGGGCGGCTTGGCCGCGGGGGCCGGGGGCGCCGTCGGGAGGCGGGTGGTGCCCGCCGCCGACGGAGGGCTGACGCGCTGGGGCGCGACCTTGCCGGTGGTGACCGACCGTGGTCCGGGTTGCGGATGGGTGGGGTCGTGCGGGGGGAGTGCCCGCATGGGTGCGCCGGCGCCGACGAGGGCTTCGGAGTCGACCTCGGCCTCGCGGGCCGTGGGCCGCTTGCGCTCGTCGGGCAGTTCGACCTCGCCGAGGCCCAGCCGCTCCTGGATGCGCTTCATCCACTGCGGCGCCCACCAGCAGTCGTCGCCGAGCATCTTCATGATCGCCGGGACCAGGAACATTCGGATGATCGTGGCGTCGAGGAGCAGCGCCAACAGCAGACCGAAGGCCAGGTACTTCATCATCACCAGGTCGGAGAACACGAAGGCGCCCGCGACCACCGCGAGGATCAGCGCGGCGCCGGTGATGAGCCGGCCCGTGGTCGCCGTGCCGACGCGGATCGCCTCGGCCGTCGACAATCCACGGGCTCTGGCCTCCACCATGCGGGAGACCAGGAACACCTCGTAGTCGGTCGACAGACCCCAGATGACGGCGATGATCAACCCGATCATCGGGGCCATCAGCGGTTGCGGCGTGTAGTTCATCAGGCCGGACCCGTGCCCGTCGACGAACATCCAGGTCAGGATGCCCATCGTCGAGCCGAGGGTCAGGGCGCTCATCAGCGCCGCCTTGATGGGCAGCACCAGCGAACCGAACGCCAGGAACATGAGCACCGTGGTGGTCAAGATCAACACGACGACCATCAGCGGCAGCTTCGCGAAGAGGCTGTGGATGCTGTCCTGCTCCAGCGCCGGGGTGCCGCCGACCCAGATGGTCACGCCCTTGGGCGCCGAGATGTTGCGCAACTCGTCGATCTTCTTCGAGGCGTCGTTGCGCACCTCGAGGCCGTTCTGCAGGACGCAGGGCAGGTCCTTCGACAGGCAGGGGTGCGGTTGGCCGTCGGTGCCGATCGGGATCTTCGGATCCTTGACGTCGGGAGCCACCGGGCGCTCGTCCCAGGTACCGGTGAAGCCGCTGATCTGCGCGGCCTCGTTCTTGACCTGGGCCAGCTGTTCGGGCGTCGCACCCTGGACGACCAGGGTCAGCTTCTCGGTGCGGTAGCCGGGGAAACTCGAGTCGAACGCGTTCTGCGCCTGGCGCACCGCGTTGTCCGGGGGCAGGTACTTCTCGCTGATGCCGCCGAGGGCGAGCTGACCCAACGGGATGACCAGCAGGATCATCACGATGACGATGGGCAGGGCGAATGCGCCCGGCCGCTTCATCACCTTGTTGACCAGCGTGCCCCAGAAGCCCTTCTCGACCTCTTCGCGGGTCTTGGTCTTCTGGGTCTTCTCGGCAAGGAAGTTCAGCCACCAGAGCGTGATCCTGCGGATCAGCGGCACGAACCGGGCCAGCACGAGGATCGCGGTGACCGTCGCGCAGAAGATGACGATGCCCAGCAGGATCCAGAACAGCGCGCCCTCGATGACGCCGGCGTCGCGCAGGGCGTAGCACCCGTAGGCCAGCCCGCCGTAGAGGCCGAGATAGGCGAACACCAGGCCGATGTAGGCCAGTTTCGCCCCCTGCTCACCGGTCTTCTTGATCTGGTTGCGGGCGATGTGGCCGACGGCGATGCCGATCGGCGGAAGCAGGATGCCCGTCGGTATCGCGGCCAGGGCCAGCGTGTTCTTCTTCGGGTTCGACGGATCCGAGTGGATGGTGTTCGGCAGCGCGAACTTGGTCAGCGATCCGACGCCGATCGAGTCCACCCGGTGGCCGAGGACGGCCAAGGCGGCGATGAGCACCGTGTTCGACATGATCGCGGCGAGCATGACCGAGGCGATGATGGCGTAGGTGATCGACTTCAGGAAGCCCTGCGGGAACAGCAGCAGCGGCACCGACGAGGCCACGATGATCACCGCCGAGAACATGACCGTGCGGCCCGAGGTCATCATCGTGCGGCGCACGGCCGCGGGGGTGTCGTAGCCCTCGGCGAGTTCCTCCCGGAACCGGCTCACGATGAAGAGGCCGTAGTCGATCGCGATGCCGAGACCGATCAGCGTGACGACGGGTTGGGCGAAGAAGTGCACGGGGGTGAACTCGGCGGCCAGCCGCATGATGCCCAGCGCGCCCATGATGGTCAGGCCACCGATGAGGGCGGGCAGGCTCGCCGCGATCACCGTGCCGAAGACGAAGAACAGCACGACGGCGACCAGCGGGATGGCGGCCACCTCGGCGCGCTTCTGGTCGTCGCCGATGGTGCCGGTCAGCTCGCTGGCGATGGGCTGCAGGCCGGCCAGCTGGATCTTGCCCCCGTCGACGGTCTGCAGGTCGGGCTGGATGAGCTTGTAGTTCTTGAGAATGGTGTCGTCGTCGTTGCCCTTGAGCGGCATGACGATGAACGTGCGGGTGCCCTCGTTGGCCAGCGCCTTGTTGGTCGTCGGATCACCCGTCGGGTTCGTCAGGTAGCCCTGCCAGGACAGGATCTGATCGGGGTGGTCGGCGACGACCTTGTCGAGCTCGCCCTTGACTTGCTTGGACCACTGCGGGTCGTTGACCTTCTTGCCCGCCGGCGCGTCCAGCACGCCGACGATGTGGCTTAGCCGGTCACGGCCGTAGACGTCGTCGGCGAGTTCCGACGCGGCCACCGACTGACTGGTGTCGTCGTAGAACCCACTCTGCGTGACGTGCTGACCCAGGCTCGCGCCGTAGATGCCGCCACCAACGCACAGCGCCACCATGATTCCGATGACCAAGTACCGGAATTGGTACACCATCCGACCCCACCAGGCGAACACGTGAGCTCCTAACTGATCTTCTTCAAGTTCTCTCTTACCTCCGCCGTCTCGATCTCAATCGTTCACGAGCGTGAGGTAAGTAGCGAGGACAGCGGCCGGAACGGCTGCAACCACGCCCCCTGCTGGGGCAGCGAATCAAGGCCGATTCGCGGTAGAGGCTCCCGGAAGACACCTGAGATGTCCTCGAGGTCGACGAACTCCAAGGTATCCGACGCTAGCGCCCAACTCGCATGTTCGCGAAATCCGAGAACGCTGACGGGGATGCCGTCCCTGGCGATGTCCTCGAGCGGAAGGCGGAACGCCTGACCGTCCGCCGAGGCGACGAACACGCTGGCCAGGCCCTCGCGACGGCGCAGCGCGATGTGGTCGAGCATGTCGCTGTCCACGTCGCTGTCGTCGTCGATCTTCGGCTTGGCGAACACGGCGAAACCGACGTTTCGCAGCGCCTCCACCCAGGGCCGGACGACGTCGGCGCTGCCGGGCGCGATGTTGGTGAAGACCGTGGCCTCGGGCTCGAACGTGACCTGCGGCTGGTCGGAGGCGCGCTCTCGGGAGAGGTCTGCGGTGCGCGCCAGCAGCCAGCGCCCCAGGGCGTCGAACCGCGGCCGGTGGGCGGCCGTCGGGCGACCGCCGAGGATGGAACCGAGTCCCATGTCCAGGTTGGGCGCGTCCCACACCAGCAGTACCCGCTGCGGGGTGCGGGGATCGGGCGCCACCGTCATGGTGTCGAGCTCATCCTCGAGCTCGTCTTCGAGTTCGTCGTCGTGGGCCTCGTCGGGCGCGTCCTCGTCGATCATCCCGACGTCCTCGGTGAGGCTCATGCGCGCTTCTCCCAGAGGAACTCCGACACGGCGCTGCCCGCACGTTGCGCCTTGTCCTCGTACTTGGTGACCGGTCGGCGCACCGAGATCGGCAGGTCGGCACCGGCGTCCTCGATGACCGAGTCGTCGAGCCTGCGCAGCGAGGGCTCGGCGTCGCCGACCTCGCCGATCTGCACGGCGTATCCCGCGTGGTCGGTGGCGGCGTGCAGGATCCCGCCGGGCCGCAGCCGGTCGGCGATCAGCGCGACGGTCTCCGGCTGCAACAGCCTGCGCTTGTGGTGGCGCACCTTCGGCCACGGGTCGGGGAAGAACACCCGGACGCCGGTGAGCGAGCCCGGTCCGAGGAGATGCTCGAGCACGTCGACGCCGTCGCCGCGGATGAGGCGCACGTTGTCGAGCCCCTCGCGGTCGAGGCCGTTGAGCAGCTGGGCCAGGCCGCGCTTGTAGACCTCGACGGCGATGACGTCGAGGTCCGGTTCGGTCGCCGCCATCGCCAGGGTGGAGACCCCGGTACCGCAGCCGATCTCCAGGACGAGCGGCGCGGACCGCCCGAACCAGGCGCGCGCGTCGACCGGGTCGGCGAGGTTGCCGTCGGCGTCCCGGACCAACATTCCGAGCTCTGGCCAGCGCCGATCCCACGTCTCCCGCTGCAATCCGGACAACGCCGACCGCCGGGATCGGAAGCTGCTGACGCGTCGAGGGGCGTGCGCAGCGCCAGAGTCGTCGTCGGAGACCGACGGCTCGGCTCCATCGCGCTGCACGTGCATCCGTCCATGGTCGCTCATCTGGGCCGGTGTGCCCGCATCGTGGTGCAATTTGATACCCAACAGTTGCCTTGAGCCGCTAACGCGACACCGCGCGAATTTGCCGCTCGGCGGGGGTATGCGGTGGTGCCACGATGAAATCCGGGGAGGCAACCGTGACGAGGGCATTCATCGGAGAATTGGCGACGGTGGCGGAGACCACAGGCGGCTCGGCCCTCAGCGGCGTCGTCGACCGCCTCGGGCGACCGCTGAGCGTCGAGGTGACGGGCCGCGACGGCGTCGGCCGGGGTCGGGTGGCCACCGCACTGCGACGTCGCGGGATCACCGTCACCGACGGCGGCGACGTCTGCGTCCTGGTGGTGGCGGAAGCGGTGAAGCCAGAGGACCTGGCGGCGGCCCGGGCGGCCCGTCGGCCGGTCCTGGTCGTTCTCACCAAGGCCGACCTGGCCGGGGCCGGCCCGGTGGGTCCGGTCGCGACGGCGCGACGGCGCGCCGCAGCCGTGCACCGGACCACCGGCATCCCCGCCGTGGCCGTCGTCGGGCTGCTCGCCGCGCTCCAGTCCCCGGGCGACCTGGGGGACGACCTCGTCGCGGCGATGCGCCACTTCGTCACCGAACCTCCGAACCTCAGCAGCGTCGACGCCTTCGTCGACGACCCGCATCCCGTCGAACGCGAGGTGCGGACCCGGCTGCTGGCGCGTCTCGACCGGTTCGGCATCGCCCACGCGGTCCTGGCGCTGAAGGACGGGTGCGATCCCGACCGGTTGCCGGCCCACCTGGCGAGGGTCGGCAACGCCGACGAGCTAATGGGCGCCCTCGACGCGGTCGCGGCACCGGTCCGGTACCGCCGGGTGCGTGCCGCGATCGCCGAATTGCACTGTCTGGCAGGTCAATTGGACGACGTCGCCCTGTCCGAGCTGCTGGCCGCCGACGTCACGGCGATGGCCGCGATGACCGCGGCCGTCGACGTGGTCACCGCGGCGGGGCTGTCGGTGGACTGCGGTGACACCGCAACGGCCCATCTCGACCGGGCGAGGAGGTGGCGCAATTACGGCCGCGGACCCGTCGACGCCCTGCATCGGCAGTGCAGCGCCGACATCGTCAGGGGCTCGCTGCGGCTGCGGGACGGGCAGCGGGCGTGACGTCGGGAGACCGCGTCGTCCAGGTGGTCGGGCCGCCGTTGAGCGGGGTGGGCGGCGTCGCGGCCGCCCTCCGCGATCGGCTGCCCGGGGTGGTCGTGGTCGAGACCGACCCGCCGGGGCGGGCGCCCGACGCGGTGCTCGCGGTCGTCTCGGCGGCGGCACCGGTGGCGCGGTCGGACTGGGCGCCCGTCGAACGGGCGGCGGCGCGTACCGATCTGGTGATCGGGGTGGTGTCGAAGGTCGACGCGCACCGCGGGTGGCGCGACGTCCTGGCCGCCGACCGGGCGCTCGTTGCGTCCTGGGACGCGCAATACCGGTCGACGCCGTGGGTGGGCGTGGCCGCCGCACCGGGTCTCGGGGAGGCCCGCGTCGACGACCTGGTCGAGCTGCTGCGCCGTGAGCTCGAACGTAGTCCGTTGCGTACCAGGCGAATACCCGTCCGACGGGGGCCGGATCCGGCCGAGGCCCGGCGCGTGCTCGCGCGCACCCGGCTGCAGTTGCTGCGCGTCGTCAGGGATCGCAGCTCGGCATTGCGGGCCGAGCTGAGGGAGGCGGCCGCCGAGGTCGGGGTGGGCGGATCGGCCGCCTTCGAGGCGGTGGTCCTGGCCGAGTCGCTGCGATTCCACGTCCGGTTGGCCGACGAGGTCGACCGGGCGGTCGACGCCGCCGCAGTCGACCTGGGGCTCGGCTCGACGTCCCACCCCGCGTTCCACGAGCCGCCCGACGTCAGCCGGGCGGCGACGTCGTCGCGCCGGCTGGAGGGCCGACTGGTGGCGGTACTGGGTGTGGGATTCGGGTTGGGCATCGCGGTGGCGGCCAGCCGGCTGCTGACGGGGCTGGTGCCGGGATCGTCGACGGCGGGGTGGGCGGCCGGTGCCGCGGCGGGGCTGGCCCTGGTGGCGTGGGTGGTGCGAGCGCGGGGGTTGCTCCACGATCGCGCGTTGCTCGACCGGTGGGTGGGGGAGGTCGCCGCGACCCTTCGGTGGCACGGGGAGGCCATGGTCGCCGAACGATTGCTGGCCGCCGAGTCGCAGTGGGCCACGGCGGCCCGCGCGGCGCCCCCACCCGAGGTCTTGCCGAGCCGCCAATTGACGCGCCATGATGTTACTGACCAGTATGAATGGTGTTGATTCAAGGTTTTTTCCGCCAATCTCGCCGGAAACGCTCTTCTGAATCGTTCCTGTGAGACAACGGACATACGACGGATTAACCGCGGGTATGTCACCCACGTTAACCTCGAGCCAGGCATTCACCGAGACCGCCGAGCAGGAGATTTAGATGACCTCAGCGACCATTCCGGGTCTGGACAGCGCACCGACGAAACACGAGGGGCTGCTCGCCTGGGTTCGCGAGGTCGCCGAGCTCACCGAACCAGACCGCGTGATGTTCGCCGACGGCTCCGACGAGGAGTACGAGCGGCTGACCGCGCACCTCGTCGATGTGGGCACCTTCCAGAAGCTCAACGACAAGAAGCAGCCGAACTCCTTCCTCGCGCTGTCCGACCCGTCGGACGTGGCGCGAGTCGAATCGCGGACCTACATCTGCTCGGAGCGCGAGATCGACGCGGGGCCTACCAACAACTGGATGGACCCCGCCGAGATGCGGGAGCTGATGACCGGCCTCTACCGCGGCTCGATGCGCGGGCGCACGCTGTGGGTGGTGCCGTTCTGCATGGGTCCGCTGGGCGCCGAGGATCCGAAGCTCGGCGTCGAGATCACCGACTCGGAGTACGTCGTCGTCTCCATGCGCACCATGACCCGGATGGGCAAGGCCGCTCTGGACAAGATCGGTGACGACGGCTTCTTCGTCAAGGCGCTGCACTCGATCGGCGCTCCGCTGGAGCCGGGCCAGGCGGACGTGCCGTGGCCGTGCAACGACACCAAGTACATCACCCACTTCCCCGAGTCCCGCGAGATCTGGAGCTACGGCTCCGGTTACGGCGGCAATGCGCTGCTGGGCAAGAAGTGCTACTCGCTGCGCATCGCGTCGGCGATGGCCCACGACGAGGGCTGGCTCGCCGAACACATGCTGATCCTCAAGCTGATCAGCCCGGAGAACAAGGCCTACTTCATCGCTGCGGCGTTCCCGTCGGCGTGCGGCAAGACCAACCTCGCGATGCTGCAGCCCACGATCCCCGGCTGGCGCGCGGAGACCGTCGGCGACGACATCGCGTGGATGCGCTTCGGCAAGGACGGCCGGCTCTACGCCGTCAACCCCGAGTTCGGCTTCTTCGGCGTCGCGCCGGGCACCAACTGGAGCTCCAATCCCAACGCGATGAAGACCATCGCCGCGGGTAACACCGTCTTCACCAACGTCGCCAAGACCGACGACGGCGACGTCTGGTGGGAGGGTCTCGAGGGCGAGCCCGACCACCTGATCGACTGGAAGGGCCACGACTGGATCCTGCGGGAGACGGAAAGCAAGGCGGCGCACCCGAACTCGCGCTACTGCACCCCGATCTCGCAGTGCCCGACGCTGGCCCCGGAGTGGGACGACCCGCAGGGTGTGCCGATCTCGGCGATCCTGTTCGGCGGCCGCCGCAAGACCACCGTCCCGCTGATCACCGAGGCTCGCGACTGGCAGCACGGCGTGTTCATCGGGGCCACCCTGGGCTCCGAGCAGACCGCCGCCGCCGAGGGCAAGGTCGGCACCGTGCGCCGCGACCCGATGGCCATGCTGCCCTTCTTGGGCTACAACGTCGGCGACTACTTCCAGCACTGGATCGACATCGGCAAGAACGCCGACGAGTCGCAGATGCCAAAGGTGTTCTTCGTCAACTGGTTCCGCCGCGGTGCGGACGGCCGCTTCCTGTGGCCCGGGTTCGGCGAGAACAGCCGCGTGCTGAAGTGGGCCATCGAACGCATCGAGCACACGGCCGACGGCAAGAGCACGCCCATCGGCATCGTGCCGACGGCAGCGGACATGGACCTCGACGGTCTCGACGTCAACCCGGCCGACGTGGACGAGGCGCTGGCGGTGAACGCGGACGAGTGGCGCAAGGAACTGCCGCTGATCGAGGAGTGGTTCGAATTCGTCGGTGAGAAGCTGCCCACCGGCATCAAGGACGAGTTCGACGCGCTGAAGACCCGGTTGGCCGAGGCCGACTAACTGCCTCTGCGTGAGCAGTCGCAACGGGCCCTGAATCCATTGGATTCAGGGCCTTATGCGTTTGGTGGCGTGGGTAGGCGACCCTAGTTGACACCCGTCAAGTAACGCCGTCGTAGAGTCACGTCATGCAGATCCGCGACACTGCCGTAGCGACCCCCGACAAGCCGGCCATCATCATGCATCCGTCCGGGACGGTGGTGACGTTCGGCCAGCTCGAGGCCAGGGCCAACCAGCTTGCCCACCTGTTCCGGTCGGCCGGTTTGGTCGAGGGCGACGCCGTCGCGATGTTGATGGAGAACAGCGAACACTTCCATGCGGTGATGTGGGCCGCGCGTCGCGCCGGGCTGTACTACGTGCCGATCAACACCCACCTCACGGCTGCCGAGGTCGCCTACATCGTCGACAACTCCAGCGCCAAGGCCATCGTCGGGTCGGGCGGTCTGCGCGAGCTGCTGGCCGGGCTCGAGGCCGAGCTGCCCAACGGTCTGCCCGCGGTTCGCCTCATCGTGGACGGCGATCTCGAGGGTTGGCAGAGCTACCCGGAATGTGTTGCCGATCAGCCGGTTACGCCCATCGACGACGAGATCGAGGGCGATCTGCTGCAGTACTCCTCGGGCACGACCGGCCGGCCGAAGGGCATCAAGCGGGCGCTGACGCATCAAACGCCGGCCGAGGTACCCGGCTTGATGGCGGCGCTCATCGGTTTCTGGATGCACCCCGAGGCGGTCTACCTCAGCCCGGCGCCGCTGTACCACACCGCCCCGTCGGTCTGGTCGATGCAGACGCAGGCCGGCGGCATCACGACCGTCATCCTGGATAAGTTCAGCCCCGATGGAACCCTGGAGGCGATCCAGAAGTACCGGGTGACGCACGGCCAGTTCGTGCCGGTGATGTTCACCCGCATGCTCAAGATGCCCGAGGCCGTGCGCACCTCCTACGACGTCTCCAGCCTGGAACGCGTCATGCACGCCGCCGCGCCGTGTCCGGTGGAGATCAAGAAGCAGATGATCGACTGGTGGGGCCCGATCGTCGACGAGTACTACGCGTCCTCGGAGGCCATCGGGTCGACGCTCATCAGCGCCGAGGAGTGGCTGACCCACCCCGGGTCGGTCGGCAGGTCGATGATGACTCCGCTGCACATCCTCGACGAGGACGGCAACGAGTTGCCCCCGGGTGAGGCGGGCGAGATCTACTTCGAGGGCGGCGCCGACTTCGAGTACCTCAACGACCCCGACAAGACGGCGTCCTCGCGCGACTCCCATGGCTGGAAGACGGTGGGGGACATCGGCTATCTCGACGAGGACGGCTACCTGTACCTGACCGACCGGCGCCACCACATGATCATCTCGGGCGGAGTGAACATCTATCCGCAGGAGGCGGAGAACGTGCTGGTGACCCATCCAAAGGTGATGGACGCCGCGGTGTTCGGCATTCCCGACGAGGAGATGGGGCAGCGGGTCAAGGGCGTGGTGCAGACCGTCGACCAGGCCGACGCGACCGACGCCTTCGCCGAGGAGTTGCTCGCTTGGTTGCGAGATCGGTTGTCCCACTACAAGTGTCCGCGGTCGATCTCGTTCGAGGCGCAGTTGCCCCGCACCGACACCGGCAAGCTGTACAAGCAGGGGCTGATCGAGCAGTACTCCCGCTAGGTGAGGGTCAGCTGGAGCGGCGCAGCGTCACCCGGTAGGTGTACTGCTCGGGCAGGAAGTGGCTGACCGCCAGCTCCACCGGCGTCCCCGAGGCGTCTGAGTACAGCCTGTCGACGCGCAGCATCGGATGGCCAGGTGCGCAGCCGGTCGCCGTGGCGACCTCGTCGTCGGCGACCGAGACCGTGATCGACTGTGCCGCTTCGGTTATCGGCGCGGCGAGGTGTGGCTCCGTCAGTCCGATCACGGTGCTGGTGCTGACGGCGCCGTCGGTCAACTCCCGCGCCTGCAGGACCGGCCTGGCCACGAACTCCGGCAGGTGCACGCGCGTCAGCACGAACGGCACGCCGGGGTTGGTGCCGTGCAGGCGACGAAGCACCACGGTGTGGACGACGTCGTCGTCGAGTCGCAGCCGGCTGGCCGCCTCGACGTCGACTCGGCGCCGCAGCCCGGTGAGCACCTCCATGGTGGTGTCGTCGGACAGGCTCATCAGGTCCTCGATGGAGCCCAGCTGCCGCAGATAGCGGTGCCCGTCCTCGCGGGCGTAGGTGCCGCGTCCCGGGACCCGGTACACCAGGCCTTCGGCGACGAGGTCCTGGAACGCGCGCCGCACGGTCTGCCTGGACAGGCCGTGCCGGGCGACGAGCTCGGATTCGGTGGGCAAGCGGACCCCGTCGGGATAGGATCCCGAGGCGATGTCGTCTCGAAGTGCTTGGCGCAGGGCCTGATACGCGGGCGGGGCGCGCACGATCAGAGCCCGCCGCGGGCCACCAGCTGGGCGGCGATGACGTTGCGCTGGATCTCGTTGGTGCCCTCGCCGACGATCATCAGCGGCGCGTCGCGGAAGTAGCGCTCGACGTCGTATTCGGTGGAGTAGCCGTAGCCGCCGTGGATCCGGACCGCATTCAGGGCGATCTCCATCGCGGCCTCCGAGGCGAAGAGCTTGGCCATTCCCGCCTCCATGTCGGCCCGGGCACCGCTGTCGTAGCGGTCGGCGGCGTGCAGGGTCAGTTGCCGGGCGGCGGTGAGCTTGGTGGCCATGTCGGCCAGGTAGTTGCCGATGGCCTGGTGCTTCCAGATCGGCTCGCCGAAGCTCTCGCGCTCCTGGGCGTAGGCCAGGGCGTCCTCGAACGCGGCGGTCGCGACCCCGAGCGCTCGGGAGGCGACCTGGATGCGGCCCGTCTCGAGACCCTTCATCATCTGCCCGAAACCCTTGCCCGGCGTGCCGCCGAGGACGGCAGTCGACGGCACGCGGTAGTCGACGAACGACAGTTCGCACGACTCCACGCCCTTGTAGCCGAGCTTGGGCAGATCCCGTGACACCTCCAGTCCCGCAGCGGGTTCGGCCAGCACGATGGACATGCCGCGGTGCTTCGGGGTGGCGTGTGGGTCGGTCTTGCACAGCAGCGCGATCAGTCCCGAGCGCCGTGCGTTGGTGATCCAGGTCTTGGCGCCGTTGACCACCAGCTCGTCGCCGTCCGCGCGGGCGACGGTGGTCATCGCCTGCAGATCGGAACCGCCGCCCGGTTCGGTGAGCGCCATCGTGGCGCGGAGCTCGCCGGTCGCCATGGCGGGCAGGTACCGCTGCTTCTGTTCGTCGGTGCCGAACAGGTCCAGCAGCTTGGCGACCACGGTGTGGCCGCCCATCGCGCCGGCCAGGCTCATCCAGCCCCGCGCCAGTTCCTGGGTGACCAGGACGTAGCACCGCGTCGAGACCGGGGTGCCGCCGTACGCCTCGGGCACGGCCAGCCCGAAGATGCCGATGCGCTTCATCTGGTCGATCCACGCCTCGGGGTAGGTGTTGGCGTGCTCGACGTCGCGGACGGTCGGCTTGACGGCACGGTCGACGAATTCACGCACCGTGGCAATCAACAGGAGTTCTTCATCGTTGAGTTCCATTTGTACGGCCATATTGACACGTCAGTGGCGGCACTGCCAGCATGTGACGCTGTGACTTTGTCCGGCCAAATATCGTCCGCACCGTTCTTCGACGACTTGGCGGTCGGGCAGGTCTTCGACCGGGCGCCGTCGATGACGCTGACCCCCGGCACAGCCGCCGTGCACCAGTCGATCCTCGGCGACCCGATGCGGATGCCGTTGGACGCCGCACTGACGCGCGCGGTCACCGGAGCCACGGCCGCGCTGGCGCACCCCGCCATGGTCAGCGACGTGGCGATCGGCCAGAGCACCCTCGCCACGCAGAGGGTGAAGGCGAACCTGTTCTACCGCGGGCTGACGTACTTCCGGTACCCGATCATCGGAGACACCCTCTACACCAGGACCGAAGTGGTTGGGCTGAAGCAGAATTCGACCAAGCCCGGCCGCGGCCGAACGGGGTTGGCCGCGCTGCGGATGACGACGATCGACCAGGCCGACCGTCTTGTGCTGGACTTCTACCGATGCGCGATGCTGCCGCTGAGCCCGGAGGCGCCGGACACCGGGCACGCCGACGACCTCTCGGCGATCGGGGTCGACACGGGGACGTCGTCGGACCCGACGGCCGAGTGGGACGCCGACGCCTTCCGTGCGCGGGTGCCCGGCCCCCACTTCGACGCCGGGATGGCGGGCACGGTGCTGACGAGCACCGGCGACGTGGTGAGCAGCGCACCCGAACTCGCCCGGTTGAGCCTCAACATCGCTGCCACGCATCATGATTGGCGGGTCAACGGGCACCGGCTGGTCTACGGCGGGCACACCATCGGCCTGGCGCTGGCACAGGCCACGCGGCTGATGCCCAACCTGGTCACCGTCCTCGGGTGGGACTCCTGTGATCACACGGGACCGGTGCGCGAGGGCGACACCCTCTACAGCGAGCTCCACGTGGAGGCGGCTCGACCGCTGCCCGGTGGGCGCGGCGGGGTGCTGTCCTTGCGATCGCTCGTCTACGCCGTCGGAGAGCCCGACCGGCAGGTGCTGGACTGGCGATTCCGCGCCCTGCAGTTCTGACCCGCGATCCCGCTGGGGGCTAGCCGGTAGTCGAGATTGCGGCCAGCGCCGTCGACGCCGTCACCCCGGGTGGACCAAGGTAAGTGGCATGGCCCCACCGGGCTGACCCGCATACCGAGGAGGCGCAGTCATGACCACGTCGATCACCCGCAACAACCACACCCTCTCGCTGCTCGACGGCGAGATCGTCGAGGAGTCCGATCTGGGCTCGATGCGGCGGGTCACCGCCGACAATCTGCCCATCCTGAAGAACCTGTCGATCAAGCGGGTACTGCTGAACCCAGGGGCGATGCGCACGCCGCACTGGCACGCCAACGCCGACGAGCTCACCTACTGCGTGTCGGGCACCGCCCTGGTGTCGATCCTGGACGACGGCAGCACGTTCTCGAGTTTCATCGTCACCGCGGGGCAGATGTTCCACACCGCGTCGGGCTCGCTGCACCACATCGAGAACATCGGCGACGACGTCGCCGAGTTCATCATCGCCTTCCGCCACGAGCGTCCGGAGGACTTCGGCTTCGGTGCCACCCTCGGCGCCTTCTCCGACGCCGTGCTGGGCAACACCTACGACCTGCCGTCCTCGGACTTCGCGAAGATCCGCCGCAGCACCGTCGACCGAAAGCTGGCCGCCCGCACCGGTGCTCCGGTCGTGCCCACCGCTGCCCACTTCAACGATCCCCACAAGTTCGACGTCGAGGCCCAGCCGCCCAGCCTCAATTACGTCAGCGGCAGCGCCCGCTTCGCCCGCGACCAGTACTGGCCGGCGCTGAAGGACATCTCGATGTACTCGCTGCGCGTCACCGAGGACGGCATGCGGGAGCCGCACTGGCATCCCGTCACCGCCGAGATGGGATACGTCCAGTACGGCGACGCCCGCATGACGATCATGAATCCCGATGGCACACTCGACACGTGGAACATGACCACCGGCGACATGTACTTCATCCCGCGGGCCTACCCGCACCACATCGAGAACATCGGCCACGACGACTGGCACTTCTTGATCTTCTTCGACCAGCCGTTCCCCGCCGACATCGGTTACCGTGCATCGGCCAGTGCCTACTCGCGTGAGGTGCTCGCCGCCGCGTTCGACACCCATATCGACGACCTCCCGACGTTCCCCTTCACCCCCGCCGACCCGCTGGTCGTCGGACGCCGCAACCCGCTCGACCCCCGTTAGTCCCCCCCCAGCGATTTGTGGAGTTTCAAGAGCGGTCAGCGCTCCTCGAACTCCACAAATCGCTCAACTGAGAGGCATTGCAATGGCTTTCATCACCACCGGAGACGGCACCGACATCTTCTACAAGGACTGGGGTCGGGGTCAGCCGATCGTGTTCAGTCACGGCTGGCCGCTGTCGAGCGACGACTGGGACAACCAGATGCTGTTCTTCCTGGCCCAGGGCTACCGCGTCATCGCCCACGACCGGCGCGGTCACGGCCGGTCCACCCAAACCCCGGGCGGGCACGATCTGGACCACTACGCCGACGATCTGCACGCCCTCGTCGAGCACCTCGACCTGCACGACGCCATCCACGTCGGGCACTCCACCGGCGGCGGTGAGGTGGTCCGCTTCCTGGCTCGCCACGGCGAGTCCCGGGCGGCCAAGGCGGCCATCATCAGTGCGGTGCCGCCGTTGATGGTGCAGACCGAGGCCAACCCGGAAGGCTTGCCCAAGAGCGTGTTCGACGGTCTGCAGGCGCAGCTCGCGGCGAACCGGTCGGAGTTCTACCGCGCGCTGCCGTCGGGCCCCTTCTACAACTTCGACAAGCCGGGCGTCGAGTCGTCGGAGGCGATCATCGAGAACTGGTGGCGCCAGGGGATGATGGGCGACGCGCTGTCGCACTACGACGGCATCGTGGCGTTCTCGCAGACCGACTTCACCGAGGACCTCAAGAAGATCACCGTGCCGGTCCTGGTGATGCACAGCGTCGACGACCAGATCGTGCCGTACGTGGCGGCCGGGCCGAAGTCCGCCGAACTGCTCCAGAACGGCACGCTCAAGACCTACCGCGACGACTTCCCCCACGGCATGCCCACCACGCACGCCGACGTGATCAACGCCGACCTGCTGGCCTTCCTGAAGGGGTAGGCACGTCCGCGATCTGAGTATCGGGAAATAAACTCAGCTCGACGGGGCTTGGACCGAGGATGGAGCACTTCACCTTCGGCCGCAACAACGGCCTACGCGTGTCCGCCCTCGCCCTCGGCGCCGGAAACTTCGGCACGCGTTGGGGGTACGGGGCCGATGCCGAGACGTCACGTGCCCTGGTCGACCGCTTCGCCGACGCCGGAGGCACGACGATCGACACGGCGGCGAGCTATCAGGTCGGCGAGTCCGAGGAAATCCTCGGCCGCATGCTGGCGGGGCGCCGTGAGCAGTTCACCATTGCCACCAAGTTCGCCATCGGAGGTGCGACACCCGACGGCAGCGGGGTGCTGCAGACCGGCAACGGGCGCCGTGCCATGTTCCGCTCGGTCGAGGACAGTCTGCGCCGCCTGGGCACCGACTACCTCGACCTGCTCTACGTGCACTTCCCCGACTTCGTCACCCCGGTCGAGGAGATCGTCCGCGCGTTCGACGACCTCGCCAGCGCGGGCAAGATCCTCTACGCCGGTCTGTCCAACTTCCCGGCCTGGCTCACCGCCCGCGGAGTGACCCTGGCCGACGTGCGGGGCTGGACGCCGATCTCGGCCGTGCAGTTCGAGTACAGCCTCGTCGAGCGCAGCGGCGATCGCGACAACCTGCCCATGGCCGAGGCGCTCGGCGTCGGCGCCGCGCTGTGGTCACCGCTGGGTGGTGGACTGTTGACCGGCAAGTACCGCAGCAGCAATGCAGGCCGGCTCACCGAGTGGAATCGGTTGGTGCACGCCGAGGACGAGCCCGTGAAGGCCGCGACCGTGGACGCCGTGCTCGAGGCCGCGAGCGAACTCGGCGTCCCACCGGCCCGGGTGGCCGTCGCCTGGCTACTGGAACGCGCGAGGCGGTCACCGACGGGCGTGGTTCCCGTGATCGGACCGCGCACGGTCGACCAGCTCGACGACTACCTGGCCGCCCTCGACGTCGACCTGGGTGCGGAGATCTACGACCGGCTGGAACAGGTGAGTGCCATCGCGTTGGGCCAACCCCACGAGCAGAACGCCGCGCGGCGGACCACCGCCCTCGGTGGCGACGGTTTCAGGACGAGGCCGATTGCGTCTGCGTGAGGTGCTCCTTCAGCCAGCTCACCTGGCTGGCGAGGAAGTTCCGGGACACGGGTGCCTTGGGGACGACGCCGTCGAAGCCGTGGAACGCCCCCGGCACGACCTCGACCTGGCACGGCACCCCGGCGGCAGTGAGGCGCTCGGCGTAGGCGAGGTCCTCCCGATGGAACAGGTCGTTGGTGCCGACCCCGATCCACGCCGGCGGCAGCCCGCCGAGATCCGGGTTGCGCGCCGGCACGGCCACATTGGGGTCGGCGTCGCCGAGGTAGCTGGACCAGCCGTAGACGTTCGACTTCTGCGTCCACATCCGGTGTCGGTGGTCGTCGAGACCCTCCTCGGTACCCGAGCGGTCGTCGAGCATGGGATAGACCAGCAGCTGGGCGGCGACGTTCACCTCGCGCCGGTCGCGGGCCAGCAGCGCCAATGCGGCCGCCAGTCCACCACCGGCGCTGGCGCCGCCGATCGCGACGAGCGCGGGGTCGACGGCGGGCAGCTCCGCCAGCCAGGTGAGCGCGCGGTAGCAGTCCTCGAGCGGGATCGGGTAGGGGTACTCGGGAGCCAGGCGGTAGTCGACCGCAGCCACGGTGGCGCCAAGTTCACGGGCGAAGCGGCGGCAGAGGTCGTCGTCCTGGGCGGCGCTGCCGATGACGTATCCGCCGCCGTGAATCCACAGCAGCCCAGGGCCTTTCGACGTCGTCCCGGGTGCTCGGTGCAGGCGCACTCGAACGCCGGAGGTCAGTCTCAGCACCTCGACGTCGGCCGGGGTGCGACGGTCCATCAGCCGCGCCGCCACGCGGAACACCGGCAGGGAGTTCGGGGTGATCATGCTGCGGGGGATCAGCCGGGCGGAGCGCGCCAGGTCGGGATGGAAGTCGGCCACGGGTCGACAGTACTGACCGGCCGGTGCCCGCGGGGCTAATCCCGATCGTCGAGCAGCGCCTCGAAGGCCACCCGGTCGCCCCGGTACAGCGAGCGCACCACTTCGATGGGGCGGCCCTCGGTGTCCACCGACCGCCGATGCAGTCGCAGCATCGGCATGGCGGTCGTGGATTCCAGCAGACCGGCCTCGCGCGGGGACGCCAGCACCGTCTCGACCCGTTCCACCGCGGATCCGAAGTGCACCCCGGTCGCGCGGATCGCGGCGTAGAGCGACGTGGTCGGGTCGAAGGTCTCGGTGAACGCGCCGAAGCGATGTGTCGGCAGGTAGGTGCTCTCCAGCCCGATGCGTTGGCCGTCGGCGAGCAGGACGCGTTCGAGGTGCATCACCGCGGCTCCGTCGGCGACGTCGAGGGCGGCGGCGAGGTCCGGCACCGCCGCCGAACCCGCCTCCACGTCCTCCCAGGTGACGAGCAGTCGGCCCGGCTTGCGACCCATCGAAAGGGCGCCCTCGGTGTAGGACTTGAGTGAAAGAGGTTGCACCAGCTTGGGCTTCGACACCACCGTGCCGCGACCGCGGCGTTCGACGCGTCCCTCGACCAGAAGCTCGTGGACCGCTTGTCGCACGGTCTCCCTTGCGACGCCGAAGCGCACGGCAAGTTCGCGTTCTGGGGGGAAGGAGTCGCCCTCGACGAGCCCGTCGAGAACCTCCTCGAGTGCGGTGCGGATCGCGTAGGGCTTGCTCATCGCGACGACCGTTGGCGGGCAACGCGTTCGGCGACGGCGAGCACGTCCTCGATCGTGACGGTCGCGTCGGCGTCGGGATCCTTGGCGGCGTCGTCGTAGCGCCGCAACCGCACCGCGTCGGGCCACCAGGGGTGTGCGACGAGCGCGGCGTCGACCCCGGCGCCGCCTTGGGCCCGAAGGGACGCCGTCGACGTGGGGGTGAGCGCGGCACCGTAGGCGGGATCGGTCGCGGCCAGATACCGCTTGGCCGCGACGTGTTGGCCGGCCAACCAGCCGACCCGCTCGCCGAACCGCGGCGTCAGCCACTCTCGGGCGGTCTGGTCGTGCAGCCGAGCCGCCGCCGCGTCGAAGAACGGGCTGTGCGCCACGTCGTGTAGGGCGGCGGCGAGCACCAGTTCGTCGTCGGCGCCGTCGTCGACGGCCCGGGCCGCCGACTGCAGGGCGTGGTTCAGTTCGTCGACCGCCTCCTCGTCCCACACGTCGCGCAGCGACGACAGGAGGCGGGCGGTGTCGTTGATCGCGTCCACGGTTGCAGCATACCCCCAATTGGTCTATACCAATTGTTCATCTTCCGTTCCGATCCCCATCACCGGAGCTTTCGCAGTCCGTATCCCCGAGTCTGAAAGGTCACCCACCATGCGCGTCACGATCATTGGCGGCGGAATCCTCGGAACCGCCCACGCCCTCGAGGCGGTTCGGCGCGGCCACCACGTCACCCACCTCGAGCGCGAGACCGAGGCCCGTGGCGCGACCGTGCGCAATTTCGGCCTGGTCTGGGTCTCGGGCCGCGCCGACCACGAGCTCGCCGCGACGCTTCGGTCCCGCGAACTCTGGGAACGCATCGGCGCGCAGATCCCCGGCGTCGGGTTCCGGCCCGCCGGCTCGTTGACCCTGCTGCGGACCCCGCGCGAGGTTGCCGTCGCCGAACAGGTCGCCGGGCGCGCCGACGCCGGTGACCGCGGGTTCCAGCTGCTCGACCCGGCCGGCGCCCGCGCGCTCAATCCCGCACTGCGCGGGACGTTCCTGGCCGCACTGCACTGCTCGCGGGACGCCGCCGTGGAATCACGCCAAGCCATGCCCGCCATCCGCGAACACCTCGCAGGCACGGGTCGATACGAGTTCCTGGCCGCCACCGAGGCGCGGTCGGTGGACGGCACGACCGTTCGCGACGACCGGGGCCGGCGCCACGACGGCGACCTCGTCCTGGTGTGCCCCGGCGCCGCGCACGGCGGCCTCACCCGGGAGATCGCCGGCGACCTGCCGGTGCGGCGCGTGCGGCTGCAGATGATGCAAACCGACCCCCTCGACGAACCGCTCACCACGGCCATCGCCGACGGCGACAGCTTCCGCTACTACCCGGGCTTTGCGGGCGATGCGCTAAACGAGCTGCGGGACAACGAACCCCAGAATCCCGTGGCCGCCGACGGACACATGCAGCTGCTGTGCGTGCAGCGGCTGCACGGTGGGCTGACGATCGGCGACACCCACGAATACGACGAGCCCTTCGCCTTCGACGTCGACGACGCGCCCTACGACTATCTGGCGGCGCGCGTCGAGGAATTCCTGGGTCGGCCGCTGCCCACGATCCGACGCCGGTGGGCCGGCGTGTACAGCCAGTGCGTCGACCCCGGCCACCTGGTGTCCCGCACCGAAGCCGCCGACGGAGTCTGGGTCGTCACCGGCCCCGGCGGCCGGGGCATGACACTCGGGCCGGTCATCGCCGAACAGACCGCAGACGTGATCGAACTATGAGGGAGAACATGATTCAGCTCGCCGTGCTCGACATGGCAGGAACCACCGTGGCCGACGACGGACTGGTCATCAGTTCGTTCGAGGTCGCCGCGACCGCGGCGGGCATACCCGCCGACGGCCCCGAACGCGACCACGCCCGCCAGTACGTGCTCGACACCATGGGCCAGTCCAAGATCGTCGTGTTCCGTGCGCTGTGTGACACCGAGGACCTCGCCCAGCGAGCCAACGCCGCCTTCGAGAGCGCCTACGCGGCGGCAGTCGACGACGGCAACGCCAGAGCGGTAGACGGTGCGGCGGAGGCGATCACACGTCTGCGCGACGCCGGGGTCAAGGTGGCGCTGACGACGGGCTTCAGTGGCACGACCCAGGAGAAGCTGCTGGCCGCGCTGGGCTGGCAGTCCGTCGCCGACCTGGTGCTGGCGCCCGGCGCCGGGGTGCGCGGCCGTCCCTACCCGGACCTCATCCTGACCGCCCTGATGCGGCTGGGCGTCGACGGGGTCGGCGACGTCGCCGCGCTCGGTGACACCACCAGCGACGTCGCGAGCGCACTGCGCGCCGGATGTTCCATCGCCGCAGGCACTCTCACGGGTGCGCACGGCGAGCAGCAGTTGTACGACGCCGGTGCCACCCATGTGGTGCCGACGGTGTCCGAGTTCGCCGACCTGATCCTCGACCGCCAAACCTAGGACTGAGACATGACGCTTCGCACCATTCTGGCGGCCCTGACCGCCGCAACGCTGGCCGCCGCCCTGACGGCGTGCGGCGGTACCGGATCGTCCGGATCGGGTGGGGGCGAGACCGTCACGGTCTACAGCGCCGACGGCCTGGCCAGCTGGTACAAGACGCAGTTCGACGCCTTCACCAAGAGCACGGGCGTCAACGTCGACGTGGTGGAAGCCGGCTCCGGCGAGGTGGTGTCGCGCGTCGAGAAGGAACAGTCCAACCCGCAGGCCGACCTGCTGGTCACCCTGCCCCCGTTCATCCAGAAGGCGGATCAATCGGGGCTGCTGCAGCCCAGCGGCGTCGACGCCAGCGGCATCGCCGCCGCCCAGGTAGGCCCGGGCGGGAACTACCTGCCGGTCGTGGACAACGCGCTGAGCTTCATCGCCAACCCCGACGCCAATCCGCAGCCCGCCACCTGGACCGATCTCCTGTCGCCTCGGTTCAAGGGCAAGTTGCAGTACTCGACGCCGGGACAGGCCGGTGACGGCACCGCAGTGCTGGTCCTGCTGCAGCACCTGATGGGCAAGCCTGCGGCGCTGGATTACCTGAAGGAGTTGCAGGCCAACAACGTCGGGCCGTCGTCGTCGACCGGCAAGTTGCAGCCGAAGGTGAGCAACGGCGAGCTGCTGGTCGCCAACGGGGACGTCCAGATGAACCTCGGCTCCATCAAGGACGACGGGTCGAAGTTCACCGTCTTCTTCCCGGCCGCCGCCGACGGCAAGAAGACCACGGTCTCGCTGCCCTACGTCGCAGGCGTCACCAAGGGGGCGCCGCACGCCGACGCCGCCAAGAAGCTGCTGGCCTTCCTGGTCTCGGAGGACGTCCAGAAGACCGTCGCACCCTCGGCGCTCGGCATTCCGGTGCTGACCTCGCTGGCCTCGTCGTCGCAGGGGGCGGCCGCACCGAACACGCCGGCCGCGGTGCTGCAGGGCGTCGACGTGTGGGTGCCGGACTGGAACGCCGTCCTCGTGGACCTCGACGCCGACGTCGCCGCGTACCAAAAGGCCACCGGCAGTTGATGATGGCCGACACCAGGGCAACGAAGACCGTTCAGACGGGGAGGGCGGGCGCCGCCCGCCAGCCCGTGGACGCGCCGCCGGCGATCGTGTTCGACCGGGTCGGGGTGGCCTACGGCCGCGGCAAGAAGGCGACCGCGGCGCTGGTCGACTTCAACCTGCGCGTCGCCGCGGGCGAGACGGTGGCGCTGCTGGGGCCCAGCGGGTCCGGCAAGTCCACCGCCCTCAACGCGCTGGCCGGCTTCGTCCGGCCCACCGCCGGCGCCGTCCGGCTCGCGGGCCGCGACGTCACCGACCTCTCGCCGGCACGGCGCGGCATCGGGGTGGTGCTGCAGTCCTACGCACTGTTCCCCCACATGCGGGTGGCCGAGAACGTCGCCTTCGGCCTGAAGTCGCATCGGGTGCCCCGGGGAGAGATCGCGGCCCGGGTCGCCGAGGCGCTCGACATGGTCGGCATGACGAGCTTCGGACGACGTTTGCCCCGTGAGCTTTCCGGCGGCCAGCAGCAACGCGTCGCCATCGCCAGAGCCCTGGCGATTCGGCCACACGTGCTCCTCCTCGACGAGCCGTTGGCGGCGCTGGACGCCCAGCTGCGGCAGTCGATGCTCACCGAGCTGCAGCGGCTCAAGGAGGCGCTGCCCGACACGGCGATGCTGTACGTCACCCACGACCAGGGTGAGGCGCTGGCGCTGGCCGACCGGATCGTCGTCATGAACCAGGCGCGCCTGACCGACGTCGGCACCGCGAAGGACCTGTGGTCGCGCCCGCCCACCAGCTTCACCGCGGCATTCCTGGGCGGAGCCAACCTGATTCCCTGCACCGTCGGGCGCGTCATCGGGACGTCGGCGCTCGTGTCGGTCGCGCATCAGACGGTCGGCGCGGAGGCGCCGCAGCCGGGCGTCGGCAAGGTCGACTGGGCTCCGGGATCCAAGGCGCTGCTGTGCATTCGCCCGCACGTGATCAAGGTCGTCGGCCTCGGTGACCGAGATGCCCTGCGCGCCAAGGTCAACGCCGCGGTGTGGCGCGGCGCCAGCACCCGGCTGGTGGTGTCGGTCCACGGACTGCCCGACCAGCTGCTCGACGTGGACGTGCCCGGCGCGGTGACCTACGACCTGGGGGCCGAGATCGGCCTGCGATTCCCCGAACCCGCGGGCGTGCTGGTGCAGTCCCCGTGACCGCGCTGCTCGAGCAGTCGTCGGAGGCTCCGGTCCGACCGCCCGCACCGCGGTCGGCGGCGACGTGGTGGGCCGTGCCGCCCCTGGTGGTCGTGCTGCTCGTCGCGGTCTACCCACTGATCCGGGTGTGCCTGGAGTCGGTGACGGGCGTTGGGACACAAAGTAGTTGGGGGAGCGTGCTGTCCTCGGAGGCGTTTCGCGGCGCGTTGTGGCGCACCGTCGCCATCGCCGCGACCGCCACGCTGGGCTGCCTGGTGCTCGGCACGTTCCTGGCCGTCGTGCTGGCCTTCGTGCCGTTCCCGGGCAGCCGCCTCGTCGGTCGTCTGATCGACACCGTGCTGGCACTGCCGTCGTTCCTCGTCACGCTGGCCTTCACCTTCCTCTACGGCACCGCGGGCGCGGTCAACGCCGCGATCGCCGGCGTCACGGGAGACCACGCGCCCCTGCTGAACTTCCTCTACACCCCGGCCGGGGTGATCGCCGCGGAGATCACGTTCTTCACGCCCTTCGTCATCCGGCCGCTGTTGGCGTCGTTCTCGATGTTGCCGCGGGCGCAGCTCAACGTCGCGGCCAGCCTCGGCGCATCCCCGCTGCGCGTGTTGCGATCGGTGGTGCTGCCGGAGGCGTGGCCCGCCCTGACGGCCGGTGGCAGTCTGGTTCTGCTGTTGACGCTCAACGAGTTTGGCATCGTCCTGTTCACCGGCGCCAAGGGTGTCACCACGCTGCCGGTGCTGATCTACACCAGGGGCATCGTCACGTTCGACCTGCCGGGGGCGGCGGTGATCGCGACCGTACAGATCGCGCTGTCGCTGTCCCTCTACGGCGTCTACCGGATGGTCTTCGCCCGCTCGATGACCCAACGAGGAAGGGCAGGAACCGATGTTGCTGTGGAACCGTCGCAGTAGGGCCGTCCTGCTCGGGCTCTTCGGGGTCGTGGTGGTCGTGGTGTTCGTCGCGCCACTGGCGACGGTGGTACTCGCCGGACTGGCCGGATCGTGGACCGGCGCGCTGCCGTCACACCTGGGCTTCACCCACGTCGGCGGTGCGCTGTCCGGAGAGAACCTGGCGAGCCTGTCGGTCAGCCTGCAGACCGCCGTCGTCGCCGGCGGCCTCGCCCTGGTGCTCGGCACGTGGGCGGCGCTCGCGTCGCGGGAGGCGCCGCCCTGGCTGAGCCGGGTCGTCGACGCGGTGTTCCACCTGCCGATCGCCGTGCCGTCGGTGGCTCTCGGGCTCGGCCTGGTGATCGCCTTCAACTCCGCGCCGCTGCTGCTGGGCGGCACCCGGTGGATCGTCATCCTCGCGCATGCCGTTCTGGTCCTCGCGTTCGCCTTCAGCGCCGTCTCGGCCGCGCTGGACCGCCTCGACCCCGCCTACCGTCAGGCGGCGGAATCCCTTGGCGCAGGGCAGTTTCGGGTGCTGACGCGGGTGACGCTGCCGCTGCTGCTCCCGGCGTTGGGGGCGGCCGCCGGGCTCGCGGTCGCCTTGTCGATGGGCGAACTCGGCGCCACGGTGATGGTGTACCCGGCGACGTGGAAGACGTTGCCCGTCACCATCTTCGCGCTCACCGACCGCGGCCAGGCCTTCCAGGCCGCCGCCAGCACGACCATCCTGCTGCTCGTCACCCTGGTGGCGTTGACGGCTCTGGGGCGCATCCGCTCCGCCGCCGCCGTCCGCTGACTAACCCGCCTCTGCCGGCGCGGGTTCCGGGGGCACGTAGCCGGGCAGCGTGATCGGCGGAAGCCCGGGGATTTCCAAGATGCCCGGCGGTGCGGCGGTACTGGTCTCACTGGGCGGCGTCGCCGGTCCCGGCGGCGGCCCGAGCGGTGCCGTGGCCGTGGTCGTCGGGGCCGCCGTGGACGATGTCTCCGCGGGCGGCGGCGTGGAGGTGGGCGACTCCGTCGAGGGGGCCGCAGTGGTGGTCGGGGCGGCCGGCGGGGTCTCCGTCGGCAGCGGACCGATCGGAATCAGGGGTTCTTCGTAGACGGGCGGGGGCGCCGGGTCCGACGCGCTCGGCGGTGGCGGGGGCGGTGGGGGAGGTGGCGGCGACGGTGGCGGCGGCAGATCCGCCGGCGACGACGTCCGCACGCTTCCCGTCCGTGGCGCCCAGCCCTGTTCGGCGGGTTTGCCGATGCCGCACGACACCTGCTTGCTGCCCGCCGCCCAGCTGGTCGCGGACACCGGATCGAAGCCGAGGGACAGTCCGGAGGTGCTCAGCCTGGCGGGCGCCAGGTAGGCGTCGGTGGCGCGCGTGCAGGCCTCGGTGATGAACGACCGCTGCTCGGAGTCCGACGGCAGGGCGCCCGTGAAGCGCTCGGCCAGGCTGACCGAGCCGGTGACCTCGAGGCCGTGGGGTGTCGAGCAGTCGACCGGGGTGTCGGTCGAGCGGTTCGACGAGTCGACGCCGAGGCAGGTGCCGGGTGACCAGACCTTCGACTGGTCCAGGTCGAGGATGCGGCCCTTGAAGGGCACCGGCTTGCCGTCCTTGCCGAGCAGCTGGAGACCGCACAGCAGATTGCGGGCGCCGGTGCTGGTGCCGTTGGCGTCCCCGGCCCAGAGCACGCTGATGGTGAAGCGGCTGTTGGGGTCGTAGTGGGTGCCGAGGTATTCGCGCACCGCCAGCTGGCACGGTTCGCCGAAGCCGTTCATGTCGACGGGTTTGGCGACTTCGAACATGTGGTCCGACCGGCATTGCACGAAGGACGGCTTGTCGGGTGCGTCCGGGGGCCAGCTGAGGCAGGTGCCGGTGCCGGCGTTGCTGAACACGATGCTGGCGCGGCTGCCGTTGTCGGCGGTTCGGGTCTCCGCCGGGGTGGACGTGAGCAACTGGATGACCCCGCCGACGAGCAGCACGATCATCACCAGGGTGAGGATTCCGCGGCGATGCGCCCGGGCCTGCAGTCGCTTGGCCTCGCCCTCGGGTCCCGAGCACGTGTCGTCGAGTGCGGCGAGCACGGACGCGAGGTCTGGGACGCCGCTGCCCGTGGGGGGATTCTTCACCGTGCCCGGCTCCGTCGAGGTGTCGGTACGTACCCGCTCTCCACGACTCTGCTCTCCACGACGATGGACTGGCCGGATGTGCTAGCCACGCCGTCAAGCGTGGCACAGCCGCCGAGACGACGCCACGTCTGCGGCCGTACCGTGACCAGCTTCGACGCCATTCCGTGTCTCGAATGTCTGTGAGTCGGGGTGATTTCTGACACGTCACCGCTGGCGCGGGTGTCTACTGAGGATCGAACCCGGCTCGGCTCGACGACGACGCGAGGTAGGTGCCATGGCACGTATCGACCTGACTGCCAAGATCCCGTTGATCGGGATGTCCATGGTGTTCCTGGCGATGGGAATCGTCGCGATCACGGCCTACCTGCACGTGGGGTGGTGGTCGATCGTCGGGTACGCCCTTGCCGCCGTCCTCGCGGTGTTCGGCTTCGCCTTCACCTTCCGCGACATCAACGACACCTCGAAGCCGCCGCCGGTCGTGCCGCCGGCGAGCGGGGCGACCCGATGAGCACCGAGCCCAAGGCAGCCCAGGAGGAGTACGACAACTCGGCGTTCACCACCGAGGACGCGGGCTATGAGAAGGGTCTCAAGCCGCGTCAGCTTCAGATGATCGCGATCGGCGGCGCCATCGGCACGGGCCTGTTCCTAGGCGCCGGGGGCCGGCTCGCCAGCGCGGGACCCGCGCTGTTCCTGGTGTACGCGTTCTGCGGCGTCTTCGTGTTCCTCATCCTGCGGGCGCTCGGCGAGCTGGTGCTGCACCGGCCGTCGTCGGGATCCTTCGTGTCCTATGCCCGCGAGTTCCTCGGGGAGAAGGCGGCGTTCGTCGCGGGGTGGATGTACTTCCTGAACTGGGCGATGACGGCGATCGTGGACTCCACCGCGATCGCCACCTACTTCCACTTCTGGAAGGCCTTCGCCGCCATCCCGCAGTGGACGATCGCGCTGATCGCGCTCGCGCTCGTGCTGGGCATGAACATGATCTCGGTGAAGGTGTTCGGCGAGCTGGAGTTCTGGGCGGCACTGATCAAGGTCATTGCGCTGGTGACCTTTCTGGTGGCCGGCACGATCTTCCTGGCGGGGCGCTACAAGATCCAGGGACAGGCCACCGGATTCAGCGTCATCTCCGATCACGGCGGCCTGCTCCCGACCGGCCTGTTCCCGGTGGTCATCGTGACCTCCGGCGTCGTGTTCGCCTATGCCGCAGTCGAACTCGTCGGGACGGCGGCGGGGGAGACGGCCAACCCGGCGAAGATCATGCCGCGGGCCATCAACTCGGTCATCGCCCGCATCGCGCTGTTCTACGTCGGCTCGGTCTTCCTGCTCGGGCTGCTGCTGCCCTACACGTCCTACAAGTCCGGTGAGAGCCCCTTCGTGACGTTCTTCTCCAAGATCGGGGTCGACGGCGCGGGCACGATCATGAACATCGTGGTACTCACGGCCGCGTTCTCGAGCCTCAACGCCGGCCTGTACTCGACCGGCCGGATCCTGCGGTCGATGGCGATGAACGGCAGCGCGCCGAAGTTCACGTCGCTGATGAACAAGCGCGGGGTGCCCTACGGCGGCATCTGCCTGACGGCGGTGATCGGACTGTTCGGCGTGTTGCTCAACGGCGTCGTGCCGGCGCAGGCGTTCGAGATCGTGCTGAACGTGGCCGCGCTGGGCATCATCGCCTCCTGGGGCACCATCGTCATCTGCCAGATCCAGCTGTACCGCTGGTCGAAGAAGGGCATTCTGGAGCGCCCCTCGTTCCGGCTGTGGGGTACTCCGTGGACGGGGTACGCCACGCTGGCGTTCCTGGTGGGCGTGCTGGTCCTGATGGCCTGCGACCCGCCCATCGGCACCTGGACCGTCGCGTCCCTCATCGTGATCATTCCCGCGCTGGTCATCGGCTGGTTCGCGGTCCGGTCGCGGGTGCTGGCCGTGGCCCAGGAACGGGAGGGGTACACGGGCCAGTTCCCAGTGGTCGCGAACCGGCCCCTACCGGGCAAGGACGAGTAGCGAGTAGACAAATTTCGCAGACTGTCGTGTACCCCCGGGTAACCGGGGTACCCTCGCGAAATGACGGCTCGACCGGACACCCGGTACCCCGGACCCACCATGACCACGCGGGTGCGGTGGCTGATGGAGGCGGGACCGGCCGACTACATGCTGGCGGCCAGTGTCGCCGCGACGTCGCTTCCGGTGATCGGCAAGTACCTCGAACCGCTGGGTGGGGCGACCGCCGGGTGCATCTGGGGGGTTCGCCACACGCCGGACTTCGTGGGTGCGGCGGTCAAGTCGTGGTTCACCCCCGGCATCGGCGAGGTGAAGAAGCAGCAACGCGACGCGACTGCCTCGGTCACCCAGGCGGCGCTGCGCGGGGTGGTGCCCGCCAAGGACCTCGACATCACCTGGCCCGCTCCCGAGCGCACCCCGCCGGTGTGGAAGGCGTTGGAGCACCGCCGCAACGTCTACCGGTCCTCGGTTCGCTACGGCGACAGCCCCACTCAGCTACTCGACGTGTGGCGGCCCGAGGAGCTGCCCACGCAGCCCGCACCCGTCATGATCTTCCTGCCCGGCGGTGCCTGGGTGCACGGCGGACGCATCCTGCAGGGCTACGCGCTGATGTCGCACCTGGCCGAGATGGGCTGGGTGTGCCTGTCGATCGACTACCGCGTCGCACCGCATCATCCGTGGCCGCAACACCTCACCGACGTCAAGACGGCGATCGCCTGGGCCCGGGCCAACGTCGACAAGTACGGCGGTGACCGCAACTTCGTCGCCGTGGCCGGCACGTCGGCCGGCGGCCACCTCGCCGCGCTGGCCGGACTGACCCCGAACGATCCGGAGTTGCAGCGCGACCTGCCAGAGGGTTCCGACACCTCCGTCGACGCGGTCGTGGGCATCTACGGCCGCTACGACTGGGAGGACCGCTCCACCGTCGAGCGGGCCCGCTTCGTCGACTTCCTGGAGCGGGTCGTGGTGAAGCGCAAGATCGCCAGGCACCCGGAGATCTTCCGGAAGGCGTCGCCGATCGCCCGTACCCACGCCGAGGCGCCGCCGTTCCTGGTCATCCACGGCAGCGGCGACACGGTCATTCCCGTGCAACAGGCGAGGGACTTCGTCCAGAAGCTCCGCGCGGAGTCCCGTTCGGTGGTCGGGTACGTCGAATTGCCCGGCGCCGGGCACGGCTTCGACATGACCGACGGGGCCAGGACGGGGTCGACGGCCACCGCGATCGGCTTGTTCCTCAACGAAGTTCACCGAAACCAGACCGCGGCGGGGACAAGGGCGGTTATATAACCGCGTGAAGAGGCTCAGCGGGTGGGACGCGGTACTTCTGTACAGCGAAACGCCGACCGTGCACATGCACACGCTGAAGCTGGCGGTGATCGCGCTCGACGATCTCAAGGGCCGCACGTTCGGCGTCGAGGACTTCCGCAAGGTCATCCACGGCCGACTGCACAAGCTCGACCCGTTCCGCTACGAGTTGGTCGACATCCCGATGAAGTTCCACCATCCGATGTGGCGAGAGAACTGCAAGGTCGACCTGGAGTACCACATCCGGCCCTACCGGGTGGACAGTCCCGGCGGGCGCCGCGAACTCGACGACGCGGTCGGCAAGATCGCCAGCACGCCGCTGGATCGCAGCAGGCCGCTGTGGGAGATGTACTTCATCGAGGGTCTCGCCGACGGCAGGATCGCCGTGCTTGGCAAGATTCACCATGCGCTCGCCGACGGCGTGGCATCGGCCAACCTGATGGCGCGCGGCATGGATCTTCAGAGCACGCCCGACGACCGCGACTCCTACGCAACGGATCCCGCGCCCTCTAAGGCGGAGTTGGTGCGCACCGCCTTCGGTGACCATCTGCGTCAGATTGGGCGCTTGCCGGGAACGCTGAGGTACACCGCGCAGGGGTTGGGCCGGGTACGCAAGAGCTCGCGCAAGCTTGGACCGGAGCTGACCCGACCATTCACGCCGCCGCCCACCTTCATGAACCACATGGTCGACGCGACCCGCAAGTTCGCCACCGCGACGCTGCCGCTCGTCGACGTGAAGCAGACCGGCAAGCACCTGGGCGTGACCATCAACGACATGGTGCTGGCGATCTCCGCCGGCGCGCTGCGTACGCTGCTGGAGAAGTACGACGGACACGCCGACCATCCGCTGTTGGCTTCCGTCCCAGTGAGTTTCGACTTCTCCCGCGATCGCGTGTCGGGCAACTACTTCACGGGCGTGATGATGACGCTGCCGGTCGAGATGGCCGATCCGCTCGAGCGGGTCCGGGCCGTCCACGAGGCCGCGGTGTCGGCGAAGGAGACCCACGACCTGATGGGTCCCGAGTTGGTGAGCCGGTGGTCGGCGTACTTCCCGCCGGCGCCCGCGGAGGCGATGTTCCGCTGGCTGGCCGGCAAGGACGGTCAAAACAAGGTGCTGAACCTGCCCATCTCCAACGTTCCCGGCCCGCGGGAGCACGGTCGGGTGGGCGGTGCCCTGGTGACCGAGATCTATTCGGTGGGTCCGCTGACCACCGGCAGTGGGCTCAACATCACGGTGTGGAGCTACGTCGACCAGCTCAACGTCTCGGTGCTGTCCGACGGCGCCACGCTCTCCGACGCCCACGAGCTGACCGATGCGATGGTGGCGGCGTTCGTCGAGATTCGGCGTGCCGCCGGACTTTCCGAGGAGCTCACGGTCGTCGACGGGGCGATGGCGCCGTAGGCCGATCCCGCGGGTCTCGACCGCCGAAGGTTGCGACACGGTCACGGATGGATACCAAGCCGTGACTCACCAATCACAAATGTCCCACGGATAACTATCGTCACAACCTAAGTTGCTGACGTCACTGCGACGTCCTCCGTGAAAGGTGTGACATGTCGCCGCGTCGTCGTTTTGCCTCCGCATCCGTGGCGACGGCGGCCGTGCTCGGACTCTGCGCCGTCGTGGGCGTCGCCCCACCGGCCAACGCCGAACCCTGCGAGGGTGCCGCCGCACAGGCGCAGCCGCTCCCCGGGCAGGCGTTCCAGATCCCCAGCCCGTCGGGCATCTCGCCGTTCAACCGGCCGATCGGCCACAAACCCGCTGGTGCCAACGATGCGGCCCCCCTCCCCAAGCTCGGTCTGCTGCCCGCGCTCATCAAGGCGCTGACCCCGCCTCCCGTGGCACCGGTGCAGCAGCAGGCCGCCGTGGTGCCCTCGCCCCGGCCCGGTGGGACCGCGACCCAGCCGTCTGCGGCGGCGCCTGCGCCGGCCCCCGTCGCGGCCCCCGCGCCGGTGTCGACGGCACCACCGGGCACCTCGCTGGTGGGCTGGGTGACCGGGCCCGACAGCCCCAACGACACCATCAAGAGGTTTGCCATCACCGGCACCGACCTCGGCATCATGTGGGACAACGGCGATCCCGCCAACGACCAGGTGCTGATGGCGTTCGGCGACACCAACGGCTACTGCGGCATCCCCGGCAAGCAGTGGCGGTACAACACCCTGTTCCGCAGCCAGGACCGCTCACTGTCCAATACGGTCGCCGTGCCCAACGGCGTTGTCGCCAACAAGTATTCGGGCTCTCCGGTGTGGCGGCCCGGCATCTCCAAGCAGATCGTCAACACCATCGGGCAGGCGCCGCAGGAGACGGGCATCATTCCCACCGCGGGCATCGCCGCCGGCGGCAAGCAGTACCTGAACTTCATGTCGATCCGCAGCTGGGACGCCAACGGCGCATGGACCACCAACTACTCGGCAATCGCGATGTCGCCCGACAACGGCGAGACGTGGGGCGTCTACCCCGGCACCATCCGCACGCCGGGGGCGGGCAACGAGAACTTCCAGATGGGCGCGTTCCTCAAGCCGGGGCCCGGCGACCAGTACGTCTACACCTACGGCACGCCCAACGGCCGCGGCGGTTCGGCGTACGTCGCGCGCGTGGCACCCGGTCTCATCCCCGACCTGACCAAGTACGAGTACTGGAACGGCGACAGCGGGGCGTGGGTGCCCGCCAACCCGGCCGCGGCGACGCCGGTGATTCCCGGTCCGGTGGGCGAGATGTCGGCCCAGTACAACACCTATCTCAAGCAGTACCTCGCGCTCTACTGCAACGGCGCCAACGACGTGGTGATGCGGACGTCGCCCACCCCGCAGGGGCCGTGGAGCCCGGAGTCGATGTTGGTGAGCCACATGGAGTTTCCCGGCGGGATCTACGCGCCCTACCTGCATCCGTGGTCGACGGGCAAGGAGCTGTATTACAACCTGTCGCTGTGGTCGGCCTACAACGTCATGCTGATGCACACCGTCCTGCCGTGAGCTAACCCCGTTTGGCCTTCACCCAATCCAGGAAGTGGGCGACGGCCGTCGCGGTGTAGTCCCCGTGCGGCGAGCCGAAGAAGTCGAAGGCGTGCTGGGCGTGCGGGATCTCCGCATACGCCACCGGGTTGTCCGACGCCTTCTCGAGGGCCTCGGCGAACGCGCGTCCCTCCTGCACCGGGATGATCGAGTCGTCGGTGCCGTGCAGCACGAAGAACGGGGGCGCGTCGGCCCGCACCTTCGTGATGGGCGACGCGTCGAGGTAGTCCGCGCGGTGCTCGAGGAACCGCTTCTTGACGATGTAGCGCTGCAGAATGGCGATGAACTCGGGTCGACCGCTGCCCTCTCGGGTGAACCAGTCGTAGCGGCCGTAGATCGGCACCGCGGCCACCACGGAGGTGTCGGCGTCCTCGAAACCCGGTTGCCACTGCGGCTCGTTCGGCGTCAGGGCGGCGAGCGCCGTCAGGTGCCCGCCCGCCGAACCGCCCGTGATCGCCACGAAGTCGGGATCCCCGCCGTGCTCGGCGATGTTCTCCTTGATCCACGCCAGGGCCCGCTTCACGTCCACGATGTGCGCCGGCCAGGTGTTGCGCGGGCTGACCCGGTACGCCATCGAGACGATGATCCAGCCGCGTTCAGCCATGTGCGTCATCAAGGGATAGGCCTGCGGACGGCGCATCCCGATCGCCCAGGCGCCACCGGGCACCTGCAGCAGAACGGGTGCCTTGCCGTCGCGGGGCAGGTCGCCGCGATGCCACACGTCGGCGACGTTGGCGCGGTGCGGACCGTACCGGATGACGTCGTCCTTCTTCACGTACTGGCGCCGGGCCCAGGACGTCCGCAGCACGCCACCGCGACGCCGCCGACGCTCCTCGGCGGCGATCGCGGCGTAGTCGTCGCCGAGGACGTCGCGTAGCGGGGCCTCGAAGCGCTCCTGCGACTTCGCGTTTCGGAAGTAGACGAAACCCAGTGCGGCCCAGGACAACGCGGTGAGCCCCAGCGCGAGCCTGCCTCGCCTGCCGGCGAAGTCGCCGCGCAGGCCGCGTCGCGCCGCGTCCACCATCGACGCCCCGGCCACCACCGGCGCCGCCTCGCCGGTGGGCCAGCCCAGGAAGAACACCGGAATCGTCACGTAGCCCTCGCGGCCGAGCGGCTGCACGGCGTTGGCGGCGTTGAGGAGCTCGGCGACGGCGCGCAGCAGAGGATGCCTACGTCGCATGGTCGCCCGTGTCGAGAAGCGCGTGAAGGTCACGACGAACGATCTTGCCCGTGCTGCCCCGCGGCAAACTCTCCAGCACCGTGATGCTGCGCGGCACCTTGAAGTTCGCCAGGTTCGCCCGAACGTGCGCCTTCAGGTCGTCCGGCGTCGCCGACCCGTCGGCCAGCACCACGAAGGCCGCCAGCCGCTGGCCGTAGTCGTCGTCGGCCACGCCGAGCACCGACGCCTCCGCCACCGCCGGATGAGCCGCCAGCACCTTCTCCACCTCGATGGGGTAGACGTTCTCGCCGCCCGAGACGATCATCTCGTCGTCACGGCCGACGACGAACAGTCGCCCGTCGGCGTCGAGGTATCCGACGTCGCCGCTGGACATGTAGTCGCCCTCGAAGTCCTTCGTCGCACCCGAGGTGTAGCCGTCGAACTGGGTGGAGTTGCGCACGAAGATGGTGCCGACCTCACCGGTGGGCACCTCCCGGCGCTCGGCGTCGAGGATGCGAATGTCGGTGCCCTCGGCGGGTTTTCCCGCGGTGTCCGGTGCGGCGCGCAGGTCGGCGGGCGTCGCGGTGGCGATCATGCCCGCCTCGGTCGCGTTGTAGTTGTTGTAGACGACGTCCCCGAAGCGGTCCATGAACGCGGTCACCACGTCGGGGTTCATCCGCGAGCCCGATGCGGCCGCGAACCGCAGCGAACGCCCGCTGTACCGCGAGAGCACGTCCTCGGGCAACGCCATGATGCGGTCGAACATGACTGGGACGACGCACAATCCGGTCGCCCGGTGGCGGTCGACCAGCTTGAGCGTCGCTTCGGGGTCGAACTTGCGCCGGGTGACGATCGTGCACGCCATCATCGCGGCGAAGGCGAGTTGCGCGAAACCCCACGCGTGGAACATCGGGGCCACGACGACGGTGACCTCCTCGGTGCGCCACGGGGTGCGGTCCAGAATGCCCTTGAGCGTCTGCGGGCTGCCGCCAGAGTGGCTGGCGCCCTTCGGCGTTCCCGTCGTCCCCGAGGTCAGCAGGATGACCTTCGACTTGGTGCCCGCCCGCTTCGGCTGCCGGCCGTAGTGCTCGCCGATCATGGTCTCGACGGCACGCCCCCCATGGTCGGGATCGTCGCGCCACGCGACGATCCGGACCGCGTCGGGCCGGTCGGCAAGGGCCTGCTCGACGGTGGGGGTGAACTCCTCGTCGAAGACGACCGCGTCCACTCCCTCGCGCGACACCACCTCGGCGAGAGCGGGTCCCGCGAAGGAGGTGTTGAGCAGCAGCACGTCGGCGCCGATGCGGTTGGCGGCGATCAACGACTCGACGAAGCCGCGGTGGTTGCGCGCCATGATGCCGATCGTCTGCGGGGCTCCGCCGGGCAGCGCCTGCAGCGCGGCGGCAAGGGCGTCGGCCCGCTGGTCGACGTCACGCCACGTCAGGGTGCCGAGCTCGTCGACGAGGGCGGGACGATCGGGGCACCGCTGGGCCGCACTCGCGAAACCCGAAGTGATGCCCATGTTCTCGCGCGCCATGGCGGCGCCGATGCGCAGATACTTGTCCGGGCGCAACGGGGCGATGACGCCCGCGCGTGCCATCGTCGTCAGCAGGCCGAGGGTGTTGGTGAGCGGATCGGTCAGCGCCATGGTCCGCTCAGCCCACCACGGGGAGTCGGCGTTGCCTGGCCAGTTGGTCGAGTGCCTGTTGCATCACCCGGCGGACGTGCGCGTCGACCTCGTCGACGTCCGGGTCGTCGCCGAACTCGGCGACGACGTCGATCGGAGGCAGGACGCGGGTGACGATCTTCGTCGGCAGCGGCACGTTCACCGGCAGGACCGCCGAGAGGCCGAACGGGAACCCGAACGAGATCGGCAGGATCTTCACGCGCAGCAGCTTGTCGAGCCGCAGCGCCTTGGCCATCCCCTCGCCGCGGGAGAGGAACAGTTGGGCCTCCTGCCCGCCGATCGACACCGACGGCACGATCGGCACCCCGGCGTTGAGGGCCGCTCGCACGTAGCCGGTGCGCCCGCCGAAGTCGATCTGGTTCTCCGATCGGGTCGGCCGGTAGACGTCGTAGTCGCCGCCGGGAAAGACGATCACCACTCCGCCGGCCCGCAGGGCTTCGTCGGCGTTCTCGTGATTGGCGGGGATGAAGCCGGTCTTGCGAAAGAAGTCGCCGGTCGGGCCGGTGAAGATGATGTCGTGGCTCAGCGTGTAGACCGGACGGTCGAAGCCGAACTTCTCGTAGAAGCCCGTCGCGAACACCGGGACGTCCATCGCGAACAGGCCGCCCGAGTGGTTGCCCACCACCAGGGCGCCACCCGCCGGAAAGTCCTCGAGGCCGTGCACCTCGGCGCGGTGATAGCCCTTGATGAGCGGGCGCAGGAAGCCCATCACGCGCTCGGTGAGACCCGGATCCCACTTCGTGACGGCTGTCGGTTCGATGTCGACCGGATCGATGTCGTTCGCGTCCACGGGTGCTCCCTGCCGAAAGTGAAACGTGTTCTAGTTTTAGATTACCCGGGGCACCCTGCGTCGCGGTAATCCTGGGTCGCGAGCCTCAGACGGACGCGAGGAACTCCGTGGTGTAGAACTCCGCCGGGGCCTGGGCATATGGCGACGGCCGCTCGAGAATGACCCAGGCTCCGGTCGCGCTGTCGGCGACCGGGCCACCGAAGGTCGTCGTGCCCCCGCCGATCGCGTCGGTCTGCAGCGTGCCGGTGACCACGCCCGGCGCACCTGCGCCGCAGTACGCCGACGGCCGGGGTGTCTGAATCACCCGAACGTCGTAGCGGGTGTTCGGCAGCGCGGTCGCGATGTCGACCGTCGCGACCAACATGCCGGAACCGTCCGTGCGGACGTGTGCGACGGGTCGGGCGTCGCCCACGGCGTCGACCCACGGCAACTTCGAGAAGTCACACGCCCGCCACTGACCGGACATCGGCATGGCCGAGCTCGCCGATCCCGGGGCGGCACCGGCGAGCGGAGCGATCGCGACTGCCGAGGTCATCAGGGCTGCCGTCGCGACGACGCATGCCGTGGGCGTCAACTTGTTCATGACTCACCTTAGATCCGGACGGCACGCGTGCGGTACGTAGCCACGACGGAGCGGGGTGGGTCAGCTGCTGGACTCGTAGGTCCGGCCGACGACGACGTCCCACGGGTCCTCGGCCGCCAGCGCCATCCGGCCGAGGCGGGTGGCGTACCAGCCGGTGGTGCCGAACTCGTCGGCCCAGCTTCGCGCGCGCATCGTGGCCAGCCACAGCTGGTGCTCGAGCGTCACGCCGATGGCGCCGTGCAACTGGTGGGCGATGGTCGTCACGGGGCCGACGGCGCGGCCCACCGCGACCTTGGCCGCCGTCACCGCGTAGTCCGCCTGCGGGCTGCCGAATCCGTGGTCGACGGCGGCGTAGGTGGCCAAAGTGGTTGCCGCACGGCTTCTCTCGACCTCGCCGTGGAGTGCGGCCAGAGAGTGCTGGACGGCTTGGAACGTGTCGAGCGTGCGACCGAACTGCGTGCGCTCGCCGGTGTGGCCGACGGTGAGCCGCGCCGCCAGGTCGAAGGCGCCGACGATCTGCACGCACCGTGCCCACGCGCCTCGCCGCACCAATTCGTCCGCGACACCGGGGGAAAGCCGGACGACGTCACTCGACGACAGGTCGAACGGCACGTCGCCCCGGGGCTCGCCGGCCAGGTTGTACCCGGTGGCTGCCGGACCCGGCTCGAGCACCGCGACGAAGGTGGCGTCGGCGCCACGCGCGGCCAGGACGACCGGTCCGGCCGCCGGCCACGGGACGTCGCGAGCGGTGCCGGCGATCCGCTCGCCGCCGGGCTCGACGTCGGTGATCGCCACCGTCAGGGGGCCGTCGGCGGGCACCGGCAGGTCGGCTTGGGCGGCCAACCACGCTGCGAGCACGTCGGTTTCGGCGACGGGCACGGCCGCCGCGTAGCGGGCCAACCCACCGAGGACGACCGCGGCGTCGGCCGGGTCGGCGCCCTGCTCGGTCGTCAGCCTGGTCAGTCCCGAGGTCTCGAGGACCTGCCACAACTCGGCATCGAAGGGTTCGGGCAGCCCGTGACGGCCCACGGGCGCGTCGAAGGACTGGCGGCCGATCTCGTCGACGAGCGCCTTGAGTTCGTCGTTCACGTCGCCGCCTTGGTTCCTCGGGCCACGATGCCGCGAAGCACCTCGTTGGTGCCGCCGCGCAGCGTGAACAAGGGCGAGTGCACCCGCGCCGTGGCCAGTAGCGCACGCAGCCGGGCGCCCTCGGGTCCGTCGACGCCGTCGATCAGGTCGGCAGCGAGTTCGACCGAGTCCTGCTCGAACCGGGTGCCCACGTCCTTGACCATCGCCGCCCGGGTGTTGGCGTCCTCGCCGGCAGTCAGCGCCCGGGCCACCGACACCGACATCTGCCGCAGCGAGATCATCCGCCCGACGAGGTCGCCGACCGCGGCAGCGGTTCGGTCGTCGACGTCCCCGCGACCAAGGGCCTCGACGACCTCGAAGAGCATCGTGGCCGTGGACAGAATGCGTTCGGGGCCACTGCGTTCGAATCCCAACTCCGAGGTGACCTGGTGCCACCCGGCGCCGATCTCGCCGAGCACGTCGCCGTCGGTGAGCCGAACGTCGTCGAACTGCACCTCGTTGAAGTGGTGCTCGCCGTTCATCAGGACGATGGGGCTGATCGTGATCCCGGGCAGATCGGTGGGCACGATGAACTGGCTGAAGCCGGCGTGCCGATGGTCGCGATCGAGCGGGCTGGTGCGGGCCAGCACGACGATCTGGTGTGCCAGGTGCGCGCCGCTGGTCCACACCTTGGTGCCGTTGAGAACCCAGCCGTCGTCGGCACGGGTCGCCCGGGTCTGCACGGCCGCCAGATCCGAGCCGGCGCCGTGTTCGCTCATGCCGATGGCCGAGTACAGCTGCCCCGCGGCGATCCGCGGCAGCAGACGTCGCCGCTGCTCCTCGGTCCCGTACGCCATCAGGCCGGGGGCGACCTGACGGTCGGCGATCCAGTGCGCGCCGACCGGTGCGCCATGGGCCAGCAGTTCCTCGGTCACCACGTAGCGGTGCAGGTAGCCGGTGCCGTCGGCCGGTGCCCGACCACCGTATTCGGCGGGGATGGTCAGGCCGATGAACCCGGCCTCGGCCAGCCGGACGCTGAAGTCGGTGTCCCAACTGGACAGCCAGCAGTCCACGGCCGGGGTCCACCCGAAGGTCTCCCGATCGGCGACGAGGAAGGTCCGGACCGCCTTGCGCAGTCCGGCAAGGTCGGCGTCGTCGGCTCGCAACGCATCGAATTCGCTCACAGGATTTCCGAGTGTAGTGCGGCACGCAGCAGGAATCGTCATGTCGCTCGACGCGGCGCGCGGCCATACTCGACGACTGTGAGCGAACTGCACGATCAACCCCCGGGCTCCTGCCCGTCGGGACGCGACCGGCTGCGCGAACTCCTCGACGCGGTCGTCGACGGCGGCAACTCCGACGTCGCCGAGATGGCGCGCCGAAGCCATTCGTCGGAGTTCCACTTCTCCCGCCAGGTCAGCCGGCTGGCCGGTGAGCCACCCGCCGCGATCCGACGCCGGGTCATGCTCGAACGCGCCGCGTGGCGACTGCGGCGTGGTGACGGCGTTGCGGTGGTGGCCGCCGAGGAGGGCTGGTCGTCACCCGAGGTGTTCTCGCGAGCCTTTCGGCGGTCCTACGGCGTGCCGCCGTCGCGCGCCGGCGACGTCGAGTTCTGGCTGCCCGCGCCCAACGGCCTGCACTTCCACCCGCCCGAGTCGCTGTGGCTGACCAGTGCCGACGACGCCCCGGCACCCGAGGTGTCCCATCTGATGGTGGCCCACGACGTCGCCGACACCTCCCATCTGATCGAGACGGCCCGTGAGCTCACCGAAGACCAATGGCGACAGGAGGTTTCGCCAGGACAGGTGGTGCTCGACTGGGACGGCGTCGAACCCAGTGTCGCGTCGGTCCTCGGCGCCGTCGTGTGGACCAAGGAGGTGTGGCTCGCGGGCATCGAGGGTCTGGACCAACCTCGACGGCGCGAGTTGCGTTCTGCGACAACGCTCCTCGACGACCACGCGGCGGTCGCCGCACGTTGGACGGCGATGGTGGCCGAGCACGCCGACCGAGGCCGGCTGGGCGACACCGTCATCGACGCGCTGTGTGACCCGCCGGAGTCCTTTCAGCTCTACGGCATCGTCGCGCACGTGCTGGTCTACTCGGCGCACCGGCGGCAGCTGTGCCGGTCGATGCTGAGGCGGCACGGCCTCGATGCCGGCACCGGCGACCCGTTGGACTGGATGAGGAGGAGTTGACGTGGCAACGGTGTACTACACCGCCTCGAGCCTGGACGGCTTCGTCGTCGACGAGGCGAACAGCCTGGACTGGTTGACCTCCAGGGCCGTCGACGCTGGCGGCGACTTCGGCTACGAGGCCTTCGCCGACGGGGTCGGCGCTCTGGTGATGGGCGCGTCCACCTACGAGTGGCTGCTCGAGAACCAACCCGGTGACTGGATGTACGACCAGCCGAGCTGGGTGCTCACCCACCGGCCCGAGATCGTCGCCGACGGGCACCCCGTCACGACGTTCGCCGGTGACGTCGCCGAACTGCACTCCGTCCTGCAGGCGGCCGCGGCCGGGCGGGACGTGTGGGTGGTCGGCGGCGGCGACGTCGCGGCGCAGTTCGCCGCGGCGGGACTCGTCGACGAGGTGGTGGTGTCCTACGCGCCCTGCTCGCTCGGCTCGGGTGCGCGCGTCCTGCCGCTGCGCACCGAGTGGTCCCTGCGGGAGGTGGGCCGCAACGGCGACTTCGTGTGTGCACGGTGGGTGGCGGCTAGATTCGAAGGCACCAGCCACGGGAGGTGACGATGCAGCAGCGGGGTTTTGGCGATCTCGAGGCGACCGTGATGGACCGCGTCTGGGCTCGCGAGGACGGCGTCACCGTCCGCGAGGTGTTCGACGAGCTCGCCGGAGTCCGGCAGATTGCCTACACCACAGTGCTTTCCACGATGGACAACCTGCACCGCAAGGGATGGGTGCGCCGCGATCGCGAGGGCAAGGCCTACCGGTACTGGCCCACGATGACGCGTGAGGAACGGTCGGCAAACCTGATGCGCGCGGCGTTCAGTGCCGGTGGCGACACCGAGGCGGTGCTCGCCTTCTTCGTCGAGCAGATGACGGCGGAGGAGTCGGCGCAGCTGGAAGCCGCGTTGCGGCTCGGCGGCGGGCCCAGGCGTCGCACGTGACCGGCGCCGTCTACCTGCTGCTCTACGGGGCGTTGGTCGCCTGGCTGGCACCGTCGCCGTTGGCCCGACTGACGCGCCGCGGCACCAACCCACGCCTGGGCGTCGCGGCGTGGCTCACCGCGATGGCCGGTGTGGTGGTCGCCTGGATCGCCGCGATGGTCGTCCTCGTCGCGCCGCTCCTGCGCAGCGGCCCGACGGGGTCGGTCGTCGTGGTGTGCCTGGAACTTCTCGGGGTCTCGGAGCGGCGGGCGACGCTGGGACCCTCCGGCGTCGTGGCACTCCTGACCGTCGGCCTGGGCATCTCGACGGTGGTGGCGTTCGGCGTCGGCCGGACGGTGCGCGTGCTGCGCACGACCAGCGCGGAGCACGCCGACGCCGCCAGGATGGTCGGAACGCCCACGGCCGCAGCGGGTGTGGTGGTGGTGAGCGGCACGCGGCCCGCGGCGTACTGCGTCGTCGGCCGTCCCCACGCAATCGTCCTGACCACGGCGGCGGTGGCGGCGCTCGACGGACCTCAACTCGACGCGGTGCTCGCCCACGAGAACGCCCACATCGCCGGCCGGCATCACCAACTGCTGATGGTGCTGCGGGCACTGGCCGCACGCATGGCGCACCTCCCGCTGTTCACCCGCGGTGCGGCCGCCGTTGCCGAGTTGCTCGAGATGTGTGCCGACGACAGGGCGGCCCGGCGGCACGGTCCGCGGCCACTGGTGGCGGGCATGCTCGCGCTGGCCTCGCCGCCACCGCCGGCGGGCGGACTGGCCGTGGCGGCCACG
>NZ_JACKTL010000003.1 GCF_025822245.1 Mycolicibacterium hodleri | reverse complement strand
GCTGTGTGGTCCCCGGGTGCGGGGCGACCCGCGGATTGCACGCCCACCACATCCGGCATTGGGAGGACGGCGGGCCGACCGACCTCGACAACCTGGTGTTGCTCTGCCCCTTCCACCACCGCCTGCACCACAGTGGCGGGATCACCATCACCGGCCCCGCCGCACACCTCGTCGTCACCGACGCCGACGGGGAACCACTGAACCCGGGATCATTGGCCCGTTCACCCACTCAACCCCCACCGGCGGTGAAACCGTGCCGCGGGCCGCTGGGCGAGCGCGCCCAATGGTGGTGGTACACCCCCTTCGAACCACAACCACCACCCACGACCAGCTGAGGGGTGGCGGAACGTCGCTCCTTGGGGGCGTCGTGTGGATGACGTCGTGCGGCACGCGGCCGTGTCGAAGTGAGCTGTCGGGTGGCGACACATGCGACTGGCCGTGGGGGGCCTGATCGAGTGCTGGCCCTCGTCATGACCAGCGTCGGCGACACGGCGAGGGCACGTGCTGACAGTGCATCTGTGTGACTTCGCGGACGCTGTTGGGATGTGCGCACCGTCGCCGGGCGTCGGCGCTTTCGAACGTTCCGGGGCAGCCAGGCGTAGCAGAAGCTACTCGGCGCCGACGGTTTCCTTGGCGACGAAGACCGCGACGTAACCGATCGGAATGCCGGTCATGGCCGCGATGCATTCGCGCGCCGCCAGCTCGACCGTCGCCCGCCGGCGCGCGCGAGTCACGCCGCCTATCTCGGGAATCCGGATCGACCAGCCGTCGATCTCGCGGTGAATCTCGATGTCGAAGCTCTGACCGACCGTCGGACCGTACATCCGAGGCATGACGTGGTGGGTGCGAGTGCCGAGAGGATTGTGTGCGCGCCGCAAGGTGGGCTGAAGAGGCATGAGAATTTTTCCTGTGTCGGACGACGGACCGCGGGAAAGAGTAAACCGTCGCGGCCCCGAACGCCTAATCGGCGAGACGCCCGTTAACCCAGGTCAACGGCGTGTTCACCCGGTCGTCGCCCGGCGGTTCACCGGCAGTAGGACCTCGTCGCGAACGTCAGGCCGCGCTGATGGAGATCGTCGAAGCCACGGCTGGCGGCGACGGCCGCCCTGACGGCCTCCAGATCGCCGACGCAGGTGGGTGAGTGCAACGTATTCCATTGCGCGGCAATCTCGTTCACCATGGTGCGGTTGTACCCGTCGATCGCGGACCGGGAATCCGATAGGTCTGGCGCGGTGGTGGGGGCGCTGGCGGGATCGAGCTTCCACTCGCTGAAGTAGCCGTACTCGACGCCGACCGTCGCGTCGATCTGATCGCGGAAGACCCGTTCGACGTAGTCGGGGTCGACGTTCTGCGACTTGGCCGCGGCCGTCACGGCGTCGATCACCTGTCGTTCGCGGGCCGGATCCGAGATCGAGCCGCCGGTGGTCCACTTGGAGGCGGCCACCGGTTCGGCGGTCTGGAGGCGCTGCGCGGCCGCGTCCACCAAGGCAAACAGGGGGCTCGGTGCGTCGGCGGCGGCGGGGAAGGGGGAAGCCGTCAGAACCATGACTACGCCGAGCGCGGAGCACGCAAGGCGGGAAGCGAAGGAGGTCACGTCGTCACGCTAGCGCCGTGTCCCCGCACGCGGCTGGGGACGTCGGCCGTAGCCGACGCCCCCAGGCGTTTCACGGCGCGTATGCGCCGCGGTCATTCGGTGTTACGAAGAGGCCCCGTTGGCCCCGTTCGCGCCCTTGGTACCGCCGGCACCGCTGGCACCCGTGTTGCCATTGGCTCCACTGGCACCGGTGCTGCCGGCCGAACCGGTTGCTCCGGTGGCGCCGGTGTTTCCGGCCGTGCCGGTCGAGCCCGCACTTCCGGTGGAGCCGGTGCCGCCGAAGATGCCGCCGCGGCCGGGCGTACCGACCGTGCCACCTGCTCCGCCGGTGCCACCTGCTCCGCCGCTGGCGCCGGTTCCACCCGCTCCGGCGGCGCCACCCGTGCCGCCGGCACCCGCGGTTCCGCCGGGACCGCCCGAGGCGCCGGATCCACCGGTACCGCCCGTGCCACCGACACCGGTTCCACCTGCACCAGTGCCCGCGCCGCCTGCGCCGCCGACGCCACCGTTGCCGCCTGCGGCTCCGGTTCCTCCGTTGCCGCCTGCCGCGCCGGTTCCGCCGTTGCCNCCNTTGCCAGCTGCCGTGCCGGCGGTGCCCGCGGTACCGGCCACGGTGCCGTTGGAGCCGGCGGTACCGGCACCGCCCGCACTGCCTGCGCCGCCGGCCTGACCTGCCGCGCCGATGCCGCCGTCGCCGCCGTTGCCGCCGTTGCCGCCCGTGCCGACTCCGCTGGTGCTGACGCCTGCACCCCCGGCACCGCCGGCACCATTCACCGCTCACTGACCTCTTCACGCCCGTGAACGCCAACGGCGA
>NZ_JACKTL010000002.1 GCF_025822245.1 Mycolicibacterium hodleri | reverse complement strand
GCTCCCACCCAACGAGTTCGAGACTCTCTACTACGCTGCCCTCAACACCGAGGAACAGCCCACAATGGAGGCGGCACAAAACCTCAGGTGATTCACCCAGCGCGTCAACCACTAACTGCGACAACGAACCCCTGGACCCAGCGGACCGCTCATACGTCATCACCCCCGAAGGCTCGGCCTACTACCTGCGCCAGCCCAGCGCGCTTGCGTACACAGACGCAACACAACCCACCGCCCGCGTCCCCGAGGCATACGAACGCCCTTTCGTCGGGCCACTCAACGAGATCAAAGGCAGCCGCGCCCAAGATGCCGACGAGATCGAGGACTACATCGCCACCATCTGCTACAGCATCGACATCCACGACGCCGCCATCACCGAAGCCCAGCCATCACGACGGCGATAGCCGATACGGTTGCGACCAGATCACCCAGCAAACCCCCAAGTATCACAATGCCTCGACCGCGCGAGCAGCGCATTTGCCCCTCAACCTCTGGCGATGAGCAAGCATCCTCTCGACCTCCCAGCTACGCCGCCAAGAAGGCCACGCGCGAAAGCCGTTCCCACCTGAGATTCGTCAGCGCGGCCGCTGGGGCTGCGACCAGATCGGCTCCCACCAACCACGCTCGAGTTCAGTCACGACATGCGCCATGTGCTCCACGATGGCCGCGTACCGCATGGGGTGCGCGACGATGCACCCGTTGTCGCCGACACCGATCTCCGCTCCACACGCAGGACACCACTGGTCCCCCGAATCAGGAGGTGCCGGCGGTATCGCATCACTGCCCGGACACAGCTTTTTGACCACACGACGTCGAACTGCTGCTGTCACCGTCTCGTAACCGATCTCTCCGCCCGCGACGACGCCGGACGCCCGCCAGTCCCCTCAGCCCGAACCGCGTGGTCGAGCACTCGGCGGATTGCGCGGAGTGCAGCGAGGTTGGCATCCAACGCTCTGCCGGCGGCCTCCTCGTCGCGGATCGATCGGGTGGCCGCCAACGCCGCCCCGAGCGCATCCAGACGCGCCATCGCCAGCGAGAGGCTCGGACGCTCCTCGTCGGCAACGTCACCCGACACCGCTGCATCAAGGTCCACGGCCGCGTCCATCTCCGCATCCGTCGGATCACCTAGGAACCGCCAGAACACGTCCTGGCAGTCCCCTCCGGGCCGGATCCGCTCAACCACACCTGCTCGCTCCAGCGCCGTCGCCGAAGACGACCCCGTTCTCCTCGTCGAACCGCGCCACTATCGACCCGTCGGCCTTGTTGGAAGCCACAGCGCGGACCGGGACGTCGGCGGCGTCCGCCACAGTCCTGAGGTTCGCGATAGCTCGCAGCGCCGCCTCGGCGAGGTGGCGTACCTGGTCGACGTCAGCGTCCGTGGGCTCACCGGTCAGCTTCCGGTCCTTGAACCGCTCGACGAAGATCGCGCGCGCGACAGCGGAAACCGTTGCGTCGTCCGGCCATTCAACCGTGCGCTCATCGGTTCTCCCATCGCTGTTCGGTCTATCGCGGATGGTGGTCGCCGGCGAGGTGACGCTGCCACGTTGCCTCGAACTCCGCCAACGCTTCCGCCCTCTGCTCGGCGAGGTACCCGGCGTACTCGTCGGGATGAGCGGCCTTCAGCCTCGCCAATGCGCGACCGGCGCACGGTGAGATCAGGTTGTGCCGCAGGATCGTCCGGCGGACCCCGCAACCGCATTCAGCCGAGTCATCCGGCGGGTCGAGTGCATCCTGGTCCAGGTCGACGACCTCGTGCCCGCTACCGACCAACACCATCAGCGCTTCCGGCCTCAGTGACGATTCCGCCTGTCTCCGTGAGCCACTCGCACGCCAGATGCCGTGTGGCGAAGGGCCCGCCGATCTGCGTCCACCACGGTTCACCCGACCACTCAGGGCTCGGGGGGTTCGCCCGGTTGACGAAGAACTCGCCACCAGGGAGCTTCCGCAGCCAGTACTGATGACCGTCGCGGGTCACGATGTGCCGGATTCCCGCGGCTACCGCATCCGGCGACAGGCCCTGCTTCCAGGTGTCGTAGAACTCGTCGAGCGAATACCCGTCGGCCTCGCCGTCGCCGTCTGCCGAGTGACCGAGGATCGACTCGACGGCATCGATCCAGCGCTCCCACTCGGTCGGCTCGCACGACGCCAACTCAAAGGCCCAGATGTCGGCGTGGTCGGTACCCGTACTCATCGTTACGCTCCAGCCCGCGGGCGGATCGGGGCCGGGTCGTAGCACCTCCGGTGTCCGTCGTTGGAGTAATGCTCGGTGGCTCCCTCGCATCCGCGGGGACAACCACCGCCGTCGGTGCGGCTGCCACCCGAGTGCGGGCACACGCCGCGCTCCTGCCCGTCGCGGTCCTCGTCGAGGTGATGGATCGGCAGCGCATCGTCGGGGAAGAACTCGTCGTCGGCCGCCGGCCGCTCCACCAGTGTCTCGTTCGCCATGTCGACTCCTTCGGGTTGTGCGTGATTGTCCGCCGCGGGGCCGACACGTCCAGGTGCATCGGTCGACTGGCGCCGAATGTCCTCGGCAGAAACGCCCGGAAGGGGGCCCTTGGCCATCACGGCCTGCATCAAGGACGTGATCCGCTCGCGCACTTCGACCTGCACCTGGGCCCGCAGCTCCGGCGACTCGCTCGCCGCCGCCACCAGCTCGTCTGCCTTCGCATCGGCCGCTTCGGCCAGGCAGGAAGAGATTGCAGCCCGTCGAAGCCCCCGAGTTGAATCCGTCGTACCAGACGTGAATGAGCGCCTGCTCCAACGACATTCCATAAACCGGTGTCGCACCGTCCGCCATGACAGCTCCCCTCCACTCGCGCTTGTTCGAGTATGGGCGCCGTCCCGTCGTCAAACCGGGCCCGGCGCACGCCAAATCAAGGGACGCGCCGTCACTGCAGGTGACGCGACCGAAGCACTTCCGCGCACTGCGCGCGAGCCGCCTGCGTGGTGGCGAACGCGGGGTCCACCAGCCCGAGCCAGGTGTCCTGCCCGTCGGCAAGCGGCACCTGCAGCGGCAGACCCACGAACCGGCAATGGAATGACAGCCCCGCATCAGCGTCGCGCCCAGACACTCTGTGCGACCAGGCATCTGGGACGTCAGACGGGGCATCGAGCACAAAGAACGTCGTAGACCGCGGCTGCCCCGTAACGGGGTGTGAATCGCCCCGGGTTTGATGCACACCTGGTTACTGGTGTGCAGCCTCTGGCTGGGCTGTGTTTGTAGCGTAGTGGATGGTCTCGTACTCGGTCGGTGGGATGCGGCCCAGGCGGTGCATGAGCCGGTCGGTGTTGTACCAGTGCACCCACTCAGCGGTGAGCAGTTCGACGTCGGTCAGGCGGTGCAGCGGACCTCGCCGGAACGGTGAGTCGTCGCGGACGGCTTCGGTCTTGTAGAGCCCTATCGTCGTCTCGGCCAGAGCGTTGTCGAAGGCATCCCCGACTGTGCCGATCGACGCCACCAGTCCGGACAGCGCCAGGGTCTCGCCGAACCGCACGGAGGTGTATTGCGAGCCTGCATCGCTGTGGTGAATAGTATTGCCCAACAACGGATTACCTTCGTTTATTCGGAGTTGTGCGGCATGGTGGATCGCCTGGCGCGCGAACCTGTCTTCCTTGCTGGCTGAGCAGGTCCACCCGACGATCCGGCCCGCGAAGGCGTCGATGGCGAACGCGGTGTATACGAACGCTCCGCTGGCCAGGCGGACGTAAGTGAAGTCCGCCACCAGCAGTACGTTGGGGGCGGGCACCCGGAACTGGCGTTTGACCAGATCGGCTGCCCGCGCCGCGGCCGGGTCAGCGATCGTGGTGCGAACCTTTTTGCGGCGGGTGACCCCACGCCAGCCGTTGGCCCGCATCAGGCGTTCCACGGTGCAACGGGCCACGGCGATGCCCTGGCGTTGCAGGTGAGCCCACATCTTGGTGGCGCCGTACAACGACTCAGGTTTCCGGCGGCCGTGCTCGTCAGGTTCGTAGAAGCCGGCCAGCACTTCGGTGATCACGGTGTCCCAGAGGGTCCGCGCTGACGGGGGTCGGGTCAGCCAGGCATAGAAGGTTCTCGGGGCAATCTGGCAGCCGTGCTCGGTGAGCACGCGGCAGATCGGAGCGACCCCGAACCGAGCACGATGCTCGGCGATGAACGCACAGATCAGTGGTGTCGCGGGTCGCTCTCCCGCACGAAGAAACTTGTTGCCGCCTTGAGGATTTCGATGGTTTCCTCAAGCTCACGATTCTTACGCTTGAGCTCGCGCAACTCGCGCACCGTATCGGTGGGCACACCGTCACGGACCCCGGTATCCACCTCGGCCTGGTTCACCCAGCGGCGCAGCGATTCGTAGGACACCCCCAACCGCTTGGCCACCGCGCTGATACAGGCCGTGCGGCTGTCGTACTCCTCGGCATGGTCGGTGACCAACCGCACCGCCCGGGCCTTGAACTCGTCGTCGTACTTCCTCGGCATAATGCGAACAACCTTCCCTCGAAAGAAGGTGTGCATCAAACCCGGGGTGGTTCAGTGCGGCTTGTCCTCGGTGTGCAGGCGCGCGCGGACCGTAACCCCAATCAGACCCGCCTCCTCGGCGATCTCACGCACAACCGCACCCTCGGCCGTCTCGCCCGCCACGATCCCGCCGGCAGGGATCTGGGTGCCGGCCTCCGGCGTACCCGCCTGCTCGAAGACAAGCAGCTCGCTACGACGCCCCCGCTGACGAATGACGTAGGCCGCGACGCGCTGACGCCTGACAGCAGCTTCTAGATCCTCACCGGCCTGCAAACCATGCACCCGGATTCGCGTGAACGTCGGCCATGAACTCGGCCAAACCGCGCCCCGTCTCCAGATCCACCCCGTGCGTGACGCCGACCAATCGCCAGGCCGCGGCGATATTGGCAACCGGGTCATAGATACACACCGAAGTGCCCGGCACGTGATGCTCGGCAAATGCCCACGGCGTCAACTGAGTCAGACCCCGTTGCGCTGCATACGGCGCACCGTCATTCATCCTCTTGCCCTCGCCGAGAGTCACAACAGCATCAGGCTTCCACGCCGACTCTTTGTGGACTATCACCTCTGTCGCCTCAGCGAACTCGCGCATCGAAGACTCTGCAACCCCAGCCGCGCCCAGCGCGCTACGAATAACCTCGGCCCTATCGACAACAGAGTTCAGCCGTGCAGTGAACTCAACTTCCGCCAGTTCCATATGACCCTCCCGCGCTGCTAAGCCGCGCCGCCGGCGATCAGCGTCAGCACCGGCCGGCCGCCAGCGACGTCCGGCGCGTCAGCTGGCTTCTCGTTGAGCATGTCGTATGCCGCCGACCGGATGGTCACTACCTCCAGAGGGCCCAGGTCATTCAGGCGGCCCAGATAGTCGGCGATCCCGTCCGGGTCCATGCCCTCATCCAGGAAACCGCGGATCACGTTGCGCTGCAGTATGTTCAACACCTCTCCACCTCCTCATCTAGTTCGCTACACGTAGTACCGGGCACCGCGCCGCGGTGATCGCGCTGAGCTTCGCATCAGCGGTCACCACCGCGCAGTCGAGCGCTTCGGCCAGCGCCACATACGAGGCGCCGGCGGTGTCGAGGACCTCGCGCAGCTCCCACACCCGCGGCAGTAGCCCGCGGCCGCTGACCCGCCGGATCCCCAGGCCCTGCCACGCCGTGAACGCCGCCTGCGCCGCGGCTTCGTCGATCCGGCCACGAGCCAGGCAGCTGCGCAGGCCGTTGACCACCTCGACGTCGATCACTTCCGGCGCCCAGACGCGCTCGGAGGTCAGGCGTTCGCGTGCCTGGCCGTCGTTGAGTAGCGCGGCCACGGCCGCCGAGGCATCCACGACGATCACTTTCCTGCGCGGCCTTCGTCGACCGCGGCGACGATCTCCTCCGTGGCGACGCCGAGGTCCGGGAGTGCAGCGAGCAGGTCGGCGTTGTCGGCCCGTCGGGATGATTCGGCCAGCTCCCGCGCGGCGTAGGCGTTCACTGAGATGCGCTCTCGGGCCGCGAGCAGCGCGAGCCGGTCTGCGACGTCTTGTGGGACATCGCGCAGGTAAACAGTCGCCATGTTGCACAATGCTAGCAGAGTGCAACATTTCTGCTAGGCCGGCGGAACCACCGGCGTCGTCGGCGCCACCGCAGCCTGACCACCCTGACCATGCGGCACCGGCGTACCCGAGCTACCCGCAGGCGCCAACGGCACCTCAGCCGGCGCCGCCGCTGGAGCCGCAGCCGCCGGACTCGGAGCAGCCACCCCACCGGGTGTCGCAGCACCCGCAGTCGGCGCGATCGGCGTCCCAGCACTACCGGACGGCAGCGGCGTACCCGCGCTACCCGGCTCCACCGGAGTACCGACACCACCAGGAGCGACCGGGGTCCCCACACTTCCCGGAACCTCTTCACTGCCCGCCACCGCCGGCGCGACGCCCGGCACATCAGCCAGCGCCGGAGCACCCTCCGCGGCCGGCGCCGCCGTCGCCTCAGACCCCGCGCTCGACGAACCCGACCCGGACGAAACAGGCCGCGGCGGAGCCGGTGGCGGCTGCACCCACACCGCGAGATCCGAACCACCCGCGTTGTAGACCACACTGTCCGGCACATCACCGGTGACGTCGAAGTACACCTTGCCCGTGGTCTGCTGGCCTTGAACGAGCGCAGCCGGATTCACACCCTGCGGCGTCGCCACCCCGAACAGCACTCGGTAGGTCTGACCACTGCGCGCCCGCGCGTTCAGGTTCGACACGATCGGCTGCACAGTCCCGCGGACCGCCGAATCGGTCGCCGTGGCCTCCCACAACGTCCCCGCCACCTGGTAGGGGATGACGTCGGAGCTGGGCTTGAGGTCCTTGATCGTCCAGGCCTGCACGACATCGCCGTTGACCAGCTCAGCGGACTGACCCAGGGTGTGCACCACTGCGTCGTCCGCCACCGCGACCGGCGCCCCGACTAGGCCCAGGCACACCACAGCAGCTGTGGCGGCCACCAGATTCCGATTCCTCACGCGCATTCAACTCCCCTGACTTGGACGGCTATATCAAGCAAGCTAACAGCGACTGAAGCTCAAATCGGTTGCCGCGGAGCATCTATTTACCGCGCAGCTGGCGAGCGCCCATCACGTCAACGAAGTTGCTCACCTGCACCGATAGCACGTCCCACCGCGGAGCCCCACGACCACACCTTGGCCTCATACGCTCGAACCGGCGGCAGCCATCGGCCGGTTCCCTGGCGAAAATGGGCCAAGGACCACCCCGTTGCAATGTGCTAGCATAGTGCTATCACACTGATACGACAGAAGCTCGGCCAGTCTATAACCGGGCAAATAGCCAGGAAGGGGGCTCGCCATGGCACGAAATGCGCAGCTCGACGCCCCGATCACCAGTGACGGCGCGATCCCAGGGCGCTACGATTCCCCTATGGAGGGAAACCGCCCCATCAGCGCGCCGCCCGGGCCGCCGCCCCAGTGGCCGCCGTACTACCCGCCTGCCAAGCCGGCACGGCGGTGGCTTCCCGTCGCCATCATCGTCGCGGCCATCATCATCGCCACCGCGGTAATCGCAGCTGTCCTGCTGAGCCGCGGCCCCGATACCGCAGCACCCGCTGGCCCGGCTCCAACGGCTGCCCAGAATGTGCCGGCACAGGGCAGCGTCGCAGAGAGCAGCTCCACCTGCGAGGCATGGCCCTCCACTAAGGCCGCGCTGACGGCTATCCCTCAGCTACCTCCGGGCTGGGATTGGTCGACGCCGAATATCGATACCTACGTCGGGAATCGGACCGCTGCGATCGCCAAGGCCCTTGACCTGTTTGAGCCGCAGATTTCCGCCGAGCCAGCCAGTACTGCATCAGTCGCGCGCCAGTATGTCGCGGAGCGGCGTAGCGAAATCGAGTTGCTGCGCAATCGCACTTATACGCAGGCCGATGGTGTGGCCGCGACGGCCGCGTCCGCACGGCTCGATCAGCTGTGTGGTGTGAGCTAAGCGGTCAGCCGGATCAGTGACTCCGAAGCCGACAACGCCGCACGCGTCCGAGATCCTTCAAAATTATTGGGAGGACAGCCTTCAGCCTGCGGATTTGATGCGGCGCTCGGTCGAGATGACGAAGCTGTCTACCCAACTCATTGCTACCTCGCAGGACGGGCAAGTCGCCGCCGGCCGACTGCTTAATCACGGCCAAGGCACCCTCGCAGAAGTCATCTCCAGCAGCTGGAGCCAATACTTCATCAACGTCGGGAAGGTGGGCGCTCAAGTCGCCCAGGCAGCTGCGTGCCTGGAGGCCTGGGCCACCACTCTCGGCGCAATGCTTGCCCAAATGGCCGGAGTAGTTGGCTGGGTGGAGTCCGCCATCAGCACACTCGAGGCCGCTCGCCCCGCAGCGATACTGGCGGGCAAGGAGCAAGAGATCGACGACGCGATCGAAGAGGTTAAGCGCCAAGGCAAGCAGTTGATCTCCGATATTTCAGGTGCCGCCCAGGGCGCCCTCGCGGCTGTCCCGTCATGGGCGGGCCAGGTCCCCACCGCGATGCCCATGCCGGGCGGAATGCCTGGCACAGGCTCAGAGGTGACGGCAGGCCCTGGCCAGGCACCTGCGTCCCTCACTGGTACCGGCGGCGCGCCCCCATCCGAGGTGACCAACGGCCCAGGTCAGAGCAGTTCGGGCACCCAGGCTTTGGGCAATCCATCCGGGGTCACTTCAGGGCCCGGTCAGGTCGGTGAAGGCGGGGGCTCCGGCGTATCCGATCCCGCTGGCGTGACGACTGGCCCGGGACAGGCCGCAATTACGCCCGCGGGCTTTAACCAGACAGCCGGCGGTGGTGGTGCGTCCACGTCAGGACCTGGAATGCCCTCTAGTGGTTCGCCGAGTAGTTCGGTTCCCGGATCCGCCGGAACTCCAGCGACCTCCCCCGCGGCCTCCACGGGAGGCTCCGCGACACCTTCTGGCGCCGGCACCAGCACTCCGTCGCCAACCGGAAACACTTCCACGACGGGCATTTCTGGAGCAGAAGGCGCCTCTTCCGGAGCAGGCTCCGGCACGACGTCTCCTGCTGGCGCGCAACCTATCTCGCAGTCCTCGGCCCCGACGGCAGGTGAAGCGTCACCGGCCGCTTCAGCTGCGCCGGCAGTGCAGTCGGCTGCTACTTCTTCGGCGACTGAGGCGGCACCAGCGGCTGGGTCGGCCGTGGCAGGTCCGATGTCGGCGGCGGCGCCCGCGGCAGCTGCTCCTGCTGCTGCGGCTCCGATGTCCGCGGCTCCTCTATCCGCAGCCGCCCCGTTGGCTTCGGCGGCCGCAGGCGCGGTCCCTGCACCACCGCCCGCACCGCCGCCACCTCCTGTAGCCCCACTGGCGCCGGCAGCGCCCGGCGGGGCGGTTCCCCCGCCTCCCCCGGCGATGGCCGCGCCCCCGCCCGCTGCCGGTGTGCCTGCGACTGCAACGCCGGGGCCCGCGCCAGCTCCTTCCCCTGCCCCTGCGCCTGCTCCGGGCCATGGACCTCCGCCGGGCCCTGCACCTGGTGCGCACGCTGCGCCGCCGTCGTCGACGCCGGTGTCAAACTCGTCACAGCAGCAGAATCCGGATCCGTCAGTGCCGCCCTCGGGCGGGCCAGTCGGCGGTGGGGTCGGTGGCCCGATCATTGCCCCACTCAGCGCATCTGACCCGATCATTGCCCCGGCAATCTTCACCCCTCCGCTAAATCCGCTTGAGGCATCGGATGATCAGGATCTGGCAACCGTGCGATCGGTGGTGGAAGCAGCCGGCGGCGCCTCCGCGGTTCATTGGGCGGCGGGGATGATCGTGACGAGTGGCCGCCGGCAGGTTGTCGTGACGTCCGACCGCGGCCGCGGCTGGGTCCCCGCCGAGGCATTCCTCCCCGCAGATGTGGTGATGCCGTGGTCGCACGAAGACTCCGCCCGCTGGGAAGGGGCCCTCGACCCCGCTCGCGTCATCGTCGAGTACGCCGCCGCGGCCGGCGGGCAGCTGACAGCTCTTGCCTCCACCATGTCGAGCGCCCCAGCGGTCACCGCCGGCCTGCCATGGGCATACGTGGACGGGACCGATCGCGCCCATCCGGAGCTGCTCAGCGGCCCTGTGGTGACGCGATTCGAGCTGCAGGTGTCCGACACTCGCCGGCGCGCGGTCAAACACATCGTCGATCCAGTCAAGCAGCGAGAGCAGGTGCTGTGGCTGGCGTTTAGCGCCGACGAGAAGGCTGGCTCGTCCGCCACCCGGCACAAACTGTTGTCGATGTGCCGCTCGAACCTAGGACGGATCGACCAGCCTCGTTGGGTGGCGTCCTTGCCGTGGGAGCAGCTGGAAGAGGAGCACCACGAGCTGTGCGTCCAGGAGCGCGCGGCCCGCGTCGACGTCCGCGACGTCCCCGTCGGGCAGTTGGACACCGAGGGTGGCGCGTGCCGGCCGCTGCTGGCGCAGGCGTACGCCACCGAGGCGGCGCTGGCGATGCGGAACCCGGTGGCCTTACGTGCGCTTGCTGACGCCACCTACTCATGGAGCATGCTGCTCGATGTGCAGTCTCCTGAGCCGACGTCGGCGCCGCCGCAGTTCGTCGGGCGCTGAGCGGTGGCCAGCGCCACGCTGACTTGCGCTCTTCTGTCGTCGAAGTACTCCGCGCTTCTCAACCTGCTGCGCCGCGAGATTGGTGACGCTGAGGTGGTCCGCGTTGGGCCCGCGGACGCCGACGAGCCCTATCCCCCGCATGTGCTGGGCCCTGACGAGCTGCCCGGCCCGCCGCCGGCGCGCTATGTCATCGAATGCCGCCTGAGCGACGGTCACCTGCTGCACGTGTCCGACCACCGCGGCTACGGGCTGCGGAAGCTCGCTCGGCCCGCTGCGGCGCCCGATGACTGGATCGTCGAGATCTGGTCACACCGTGACGATTACGTGTCCGGCCTCGTCCACACCGCCGCTTGCCGCGAGCACACTGCCGACGGCATCATGGGCACCGTGCGGGACGTTCTGCACGTGCAGGGTATGCGCGCCGCCGTATAAGCCGGGGGCGGCGTTCAGCTCAGTGGCGCAGTGGCGCAGGCCGCCGCAGCCGCATCCCGCTCACTGAGCGTGATGGGCAGTTCGTACTTCACCATGACAGACAGGTAGTCAATGACAAACGGGCAACGGGCTTCTGGGAGAGGCGGCATCCACTCGTCAAGCGCGGCATCGCTCTTGTCTTGGTTGACGCTCGACGAGAGCGCCCGAAGCTCCATCGGGTCGTTGGCGAAGATCTGCCGCTTCCGTGAATCCCATTGCCAGGCACCAGCATTCCACGCATGGTGGAGGGCCACTGTGTGGTCGAGTTCGACGTCCATCCGGTCGACTCGTTCGCCGCTGTAGGGGTCCTGCAGCCAGCCCGCGATGACCTTGCAGTTCCGCGTGCCGTCTTTGAACACAACATCGCGTAAATCCCTGGCCAGCATGCGGTTTCGGGTGTCGCACCCCGTGGAGTCTGTAGGGTCGTTCCACGCGGGACCAAACGAACACGCGTCGCCGCGCTTGCAGCTGCGCTCATAACCGGGCACGTCATTGATGCGGTCAACCACCTTCACCTGGTCCAGCAGTGTTGCCACGTTGCCGGCCGCTTCTGGGGCCGCGATCGCCACGGTGTCCCCGCGGTAGCCGAGGTCGAAGCTCGGGTTCAGCCAGGCCGCGATCGCGATCGCCGCACCGACAACTGCTACTGCGCCGCTTCGACGAACCCGCATGCCGTACCTCCCCCGGTTGTGTATTGCCTGTTCAGACTATCGGCGGATTCCGACAGATCCGGCTGCGCCGACGCTTGAATTCCACTGTCGCATACCGACATACCCCAACCGTGGGCCTGACCTGGCCTGACGGCACGTCCCTGACGGCACCCGCCCGCTCACGGCCCTGGACTGGCCGGCGGATCGCGCCGTCGATCCAACTCGGCCTTATCTCGATGCGCCCTCAGCAGGAGACGCCGCCGCCGCCGCAGCAGCGGCCTGCTGGATCTTCCGGATCGTCTCGTGATGCAAACCCGTCGCCGTGCTCAGGCCGCGCTGCGAAACGCCGTTGTGTGTAGCTTCCAGCACTTCAGCGATCTGCTCGACCGGCCGATCTGCGATGGCTTTCACAGACGGATTCTGTTGCTGGACTGTGCGCGCGGCCTCAAGCCAGTAGCGGCGACGATCCTCTTCCTGCTGCACCTGCTGCACTTCCTGTTGCAGGCGAACGGCCTTCACAGTCATTGGGCGGACCCTTGAGAGAATGGCTGCGCCGTGGGCGGTGGCCAAGAGACTGACGGGTGGGACCACCCCGATCGCCGCTTTCAGCCAGGGCGCGAGTTCGATACCGGGCTGGATGGTCGCATGCAGTGCGTTGGCGCCGACGCTGACCAGCGCCGATAAGGCAAGGACCCACCAGAAGAATCGCCGATTCGCTCGCTGCTGCGCCCCGTACGCTCCCAGGGCGAGGACTGCCATGGTGGATGCCAGGATCGTCCCGTCGACGATGATCGGCCACAGCGGTGCCAGGTTGCGGGGGTATCCGGCTCGGATCGCGAGATCGGTGAGAGACGCGAAGCTGAGGATGAACGAGGCGATACCGATGACAGCGGTGATGGACACCGCGGCGAAGCGGGTGACGCGCAGCATCTTCGCCGAACCGGGCGCCGCCAGGACCTCTTCGCCGTCGGCCAGGACCAGATCGTCGTCTCCAGGCGGCAGCACCGGCTGCTGGGCGGGCAACGTCGCGATCGGGCCCGTGGAGAACGCGGTTCCGTTGCGGGCGGGGTGGGTGTCCAGGGGGGCGTCGTCGACGACAGTCATGGCGTCCTCAGGGCTCGGCGAGATTGTGTGCTTATGCGCGGCGATGAGCCGAATAGCGCTGGCGCACAATGCCAGTGCTCATCACACGGAAAGGCTAACACCGCCTCGACCCTGATCTTGGGTGCGGCGACCACCGGAAACGACAGGGCCCCGGGGCTAGTGACCGGAGGAGTGCGAGCCGCCGGCATTGCCGAACGGCGGCTCTTCGGACTCGATCTCGGGGATCGCGCCGAAGGTCTGCTCGACGCCGCCGGGGGCGTCGTAGATCTTGTCCTCGGGGAAGATCGCCGGGTCGCGCTTGGTGCCCTCGCCGCCACCCTTACCGCCGCCGTGCATGCCGTGCATCGGCATCATCGGCATCATCGGCATCCGGCTGCCCGCGGCCCCTGCCGGAGATCCACCGCCAGGTGCCTGCAGCGCACTGCCTTGTAGCGCGCTGGAGGTGTTCATGGGTGTCACTGGTGTCTCCAGGCCGGCCGGGATCGTGGTGCCGGGGTCCATACCGCCGCCGCCGCCACCGCCGCCGCCGAATCCGCCGCCGGCGCCACCAAGACCGTCGAGGCCAAGGTCCGGGGTCTCGGTCGCGGCCTTTGTGGCCTGCTCGGCGACCTTGCCGACGAGCTGGCCCACCTGCTCGCCGGCCTTGCCGACCGCCTCGCCCACCTTGCTGGTGATCTGTTGCAGCTGCTGCATGATCTGCTGCGGGATCTGCATGCCGGCCTGCATGCCCATCTGCATCATCTGCTGCATCATCTGCTGCGATTGATCGCCGCCGAGCATCTCCTCGGCCTTGGCCTTGGCTTCCTGATCGATGGACTCAGGATCGAGCTGACCGGGGACATCCGAGCCGGCCAACCCCTGGCCAGGGGTGCCGGTGTTTTCGAACCCGGCCGCGTTCTTCGCGTCCTGATTCTGGATGCCCGTCATGGCACCCTGCGTCGTCTGATTGAGGTCCTGCGCACCGCTGGACAGGGCAGGCCCGGCCGGCGAGAGGCCGGTTTGCAGACTACCGGTGAGCATTGAGATCTGACTTCCGACCGGGCTCGACGCACCAGGTGGAGACAGCGCCGAGGACACGCCGCTGGACAGGTCGGACGCCGCCTGCTGGCCCTGCTGGCCCATCGAATCGGACCCACCCCGGAAGGCCGGCACCTCGAATCCCATCGGCTGGCTCATGCCGGCCAGTTTAGCTGCAGAAATGATCCTGCTCGGTCGCCGATTGCAACCGATTTGAGCTCGGTCGCTGGGCTCCGTCTGCGCGTGGAGCCGACGCCGGACCCTAGCCCCTGCCGTGCCTTGTGGGCTCACCCGTCCGCGCGTGGAGCCGACTGCACGCCGAGACGGACGATGTCCGTCGTTCCCCCGTCCCCGTCCGCATTCATCCTTTCGGGCTCACCCGCCCGCGTGGAGCCGACCCATGTGACCAGCCAGGTGCCGGTCGGGTCCGTTTCCGCTTCTGTTGGGTGACCAGCCTGTTGCCGGGCTGGGGTGGCCACCACGGTGTGGCGGCCTTCCCGCTTCGTTGCTGACGACGACCTCGACCCCGCGGCTAGCGGGTGGTCGTCGGCAGCTCGGCGGGCGTTTAGCGTCTCCTTCATGCCGAGGGCGACGGCCGCCTGGGCGGCGATGTTGATGGCTGCATTGACGTCTCTGTCTGCGGTGAATCCGCATGCAGCGCATCGGTATACGCGATCAGCGAGTGTGAGCTTGGCTTTCGCTCCGCACGCTGAACACGTTCGACTGGACGGAAAGAACCGGCCGATGACCGTGATGCTGCTGCCGTACCAGTTCGTCTTGTACTCGAGTTGGCGGCGCAGTTCTCCGGGGGCGGCATCGAGAATGGCGCGGTTGAGTCCTGTTTTCGCCCGGACGTTTCGGCCGGGGTGGTCCACTGTGCCGCGGGCCGATCGGGTCATGCCGGCGACGTTGAGGTCCTCGATCGCGATGGTCGACCACTGTGTGGCCAGCGTCTTGGTGAGGGCGTGCAGGGTCGTTGCGCGGCGTTCGGCGACTTCGTGGTGCCTGCGGCCGACGAGTCGAGCTGCTCGGCGGCGGCGGTTCGAGCCTTTCTGGGTGCGCGAGAGTGCTCGCTGCGCCTTCGTGAGACGGGTCCGTGCGGCGTCCAGGTGCCGCGGGTTGTCGATCGTCTCACCAGTGGATAGGGCTGCGAGGGTGTGGACGCCGAGGTCGACGCCGACGGTGCCGGCTTGGCGTTGACGGTGCGTGGAGGTGACCTCGGTGTGAGGTTGCTTGGTGAGGATGCTGGCGTACCAGCGGTGGCCGCCGCGGGCGATCGTCACTGACTGGATGACGGCTCCTCGGCCGAGAGCGCGGCGAAGCGGTTTGGTCGATGAGTGCACGCGCAAGGAGCCGAGGCGGGGGATGATGATTCTTCGGTAGCCGGTGTCTGGTCGGATGCTGGGGTTCTTGACGTTGTGGTGAATGCGGAAGCTGTCGCGGCTGTGGTGTTTGGTCTTGAACCGAGGCCGGCCGACCCGGCGGCCTTTCCGTCTTCCGGTGCGTGAGTCGAGCCAGTTCTTCCAGGCGCGGTCGGCGTCGGCGAAGGCGGATTGGAAGGTGTAGGTGCTGACGGTGTGCCACCAAGGGCAGAGTCCGTCCTCGCCGCGGCGGTCGTCGCCCTTCGCCGTGTTGAGCGTCTTCTGAATGTCGGGTTTGCCAGGCACTTTCGGCGCCCGCTTGGCTGCGTCAGCTCGGTCCGCACCGGCGTCCACCGCCAGGGTGATGGCGGTGTGGCGCTCGTCGAGTGCGGCGAATTTGGCGGCCAGGGCGTGGTTGTAGGCCCAGCGTGCGGCGCCGGCGTGTTGCGCGACGGCAGACGCCTGGGCCTCGGTGAGGTCCAGCGCGAACCGGTACGCGCGCAGCTGCTCAGCCATTGTTCGTGATGCTAGAGCCGGGAGGTGACACCGGAGCGGTTCGCCGCTGGGGATGTCGGGTCGATCAGGGCCAGGAGTGCGTGGCGGGCATCGAGATCGTTGGGGTCGTCGTGCAGCTCGTCGCAGGCGATCCGGATCCGGCGGGTCAGGTTCCGCTCATCAAGGGCGGGTGTGGATTGTCGGAGGAGATCGCGGGCGTTGGCTTGGGCCACGGGATCTAGGGGTGAGCAGTACAGGTCGTCGCAGGCCACTTTGATCTGTGTGGTGTGTGGGTCGGACATGGACCGCTCCCTCTAGGACATCGCGCAATGCAATCTGTGCTTGCAGCGTACAACATGCCGTTCTTGCATTGCGGGTGTGGCTGCATTGATGGTTGCCATCAAGGCGATACTGTCGACGGCGTGGCGTTCGATGACCTGTCCGATGATGCGCTGGCCGCAGCATCAAAGGCTGTCGCACAGGCCGCCCTGAACGCCGCTCGGTTGGAAGCCACCGAGCGATTGCTGGCTGGCCCAGGTGCCGGTGCCGGTACCAACGCCGAGGATGCTCTGACTGTTCTCTTGGCTGCAGATCACACAGACCCTCGATACGAACTACTGCACGCGTTCGAGAAGCCCTGGTCACTGCTAGTGGTGCGGATCCTCGCTCCGGTATGCGATCCCGCACCCGCGATTGAGGACGCCCGTCGCCGCGGTGTCACGGTCCCGGCTATCGCCAGGACGCTTGGCGTCTCGCATCAGGCGATCTACTCGCGGTATGCCGAGATCGTCCGCCGTCGCTGAAACAACGTTTCCTAGTTTCACTTTCCGCCTGCGGCCGCGGTCCGCTCACTCTTGGGCACTGTCGACAGACGTTGCGAGTTCGACTGCGGTGCGCCATCCCGGGTCGACGGGGGCGTCGTGGGCGGGGATGGTGATCGTGGTTTCCCCGGTGAGTGTGCGTGACGTCCTGGTGGTCGCCGGCTTGGGTTCACGCGGCACGAGGTCGTGGCGGATGACGAGGAGTCCGCGTTCTTCGAGTGCGGCGAAGGTGCGGCCTTGCTGGTTGTAGGCGGCGTGGCCATCAATGAGGAAAACTGGGTAGGTGGTGTGGCCGCGGCGCGCCATGTTGGGGAATTCGTGGCCGTATTGCACACGGCCTTGCTCGACGAGACCGATCGCTTCTTGCTGTCGCACAGTTAGTTTGGCGGTCTTCATGGGTTCCTCGCGGGGTTAGACGGGGGTGATGTCGATGAGGCTTTCGAGGCCTTGGAAGTCGGCAGCGTTGCGGGTGTAGAGCCGAGCGGAGTGGGCGTGTGCGGTGGCGGCGATGAGGAGGTCCATCGCGCGGGCGCGGGGTTGGCGGCCGGCGTCGACGACGGCCGCGGCGAGCTGGCCGTAGCTGGCGGCGACGGCCTGGTCGACAGGGATGGGGTCGAAGTCCCGCTGGAGTTTGAGGAGGCGGCGGAGGCGTTCGGCACGAATTGGTTGTGTCTTGGCAACGAGGACGCCGAAGTGCAGCTCTGCCATCGTGATTGCGCTGACGGCGAGGGCGCCTTCGAGGGGTTGAAGGTCGGTGGCAATGACGACGCTGGTGTCGAGGATGGCCTTCATCGTGGCGTCCAGGGGTCGGTGATCTGCTGGTCGATGAGGTCGCGGTCGGTGTCCCAGTCGGCGTCTGCGGGTCCGTTGAAGAGGTCGGCGACGTCGGTCCACTGGCGCCAGGTGTTGGGGTTGGCGGGGACGAGGCGGGCGCCGGGGCGGCCGGAGACGGTGATGGTGATTTCCTCGCCGTCTTGGACGCGGCGCAGCAGTTCGGAGGCGTTTTGGCGCAGTTCGCGGACTCCCACAGTTTCCATGCCCGCCACGGTAGCACATGTGCTACATTCGGGGTATGGCATTGCACGAGTTGCTGTTTGGATGCGTCGACCTACGCGGCCTCAACAACGAAGGCGCGCTGCAGTGGCGCGCCGACGGCTTCTTCCGCGCACAGCGCTGCGACGGCGTGACAGTGCGTGGTGTGGCCAGCGACGCCGAAGCCGTGGCCGAACTGCTGCGCCGGGGCGGGGTTCTGAAGGCTGATCGCCCGGTGTACCGGGCCCGGCCCAATCACGAGGTGGTCGACTTCGGGTGGACGTCGGAGGCGTCCGAGGCGGCGACTGACCTCGATTCGGATTTCGCGCGGCAGCTGGGTTCCGGTCGGCCGGATGGCCTGGCGGAGCAGCTGAGGGCGGTGGCGGCCGAGGTTCCGGGCAGCGCTGGTGAGCGGGAGGTCCTTGCGCGGGCCCGGGCGGCGGAGTTGAATGCGACTGTCCCGCAGGTGGGTTCGCACCGCGTGTTCATGCCGCCGTTCAACGATGCTGATGCCGGCGCGGTCGGTGTCGCTGATGCGGCGACGCGTGGGTGGGCGACGTGGGCGGAGTGGGTGCCGGCGCGGTTGTTGACGTCGACGAACTCGGAGGCCTGGGGTGACATTGATCGGAATCCGCGGCGGGACACGATCGTGCAGGTGGCCGAGTGGCTGCGCGCCGCGGTCGCAGGCGGGACGGTTGATGGGTGGCTAACGGAGATGTTCGCCCACGATCCGATGCTGCTGCACCGGCTGGAGGGACCGGCGGGCCCGGTCTATGAGGTTCTGCGGGGCACTCATCGTGCGCATGCGGCCCGGGTGTGGGGCCTGCCGTGGGTGCTGGGGCGGGTGCACGTGGAGCGACTGGCCAAGCCGCTGCAGCCGCGCACGCGCCAGTTGGAGGCGTTGTGGGAGGGCCTGTGCCGGCGGGGTCTGATCTCGGCGACGCGGGAGGGCGGCCGCTGGTATCTCAGCGAGGCTGCGGCGGAGTGGATGCTGACGCCGCCTGTGATGGCGACGCGGTGGAATGCGATGTATGAGCGGGTGTATCCCGGTGCGTTGCAGTCGTTTACGGGCTTGTCCGCGGATGAGTTGTTCGATCCGGAGCGGTGGGTGGCGGCTCTGCTGGGATGAGGCGGGGGACCATCGAACGGTGTCACGCGGTCGTCGGTAACCGGCGGTGAGTAGGTAAACGCCGTGGTCATCGGGGGTGCGGGGCCGGTAGCTTCGATGCGACGGTCGACGCTCGTGGAGGTGCAGTGATGGAACGCCAGACACCGAAGAAGGTGGTGGTGTCGAAGGCTGCCGTCAAGAAGGCCGGAGCGCGTGCCACCAAGGCGTCGGCGAAGTTGGAGGGCCGGGTAGTGCCCGCTGGTCACCGCCGGTCGGCAGCGGTCAAGGCTTATCTGGCGAAGCAGCAGCCACCCAAGCGTTGATGGCCCTGTCCCCCGGTTACGGGGAAACTCCTCTTCCGCACGACGAGCTTGATGCCCTGCTGCCCGAGATCGTCGAGGTCCTGGACTCCCCGATCACTCGCGCGGACGTCTACGACGTGGAACAAGGCCATCTCCTATCGGTGGGCGCATACCGACGATTGGACGCCTCAGCAGCTGGGCATCGCGGTGCCACGCCGCGCCCGCGGCGCATTCATCCTTTTGTTGATGGAAATGGCCGCACCACAAGGCTTCTGGCCGATTTGGTGTTCGCCGCGGCGCAGGATCCGACCATCGAGCAGTACGACTGAGACCTCGACAAGCAGCGCTACATCGCGCTGCTGCGCACCTACGACGCCCACCGCGACGTGACCGACCTGGCGGCCTTTGTCGACGTGGAACCGATCGAGGGGTAGCTACGCCGCGGCGGCGTGCTTCGGGGCGTCGGTGCTTGCGGCTGCGTGGCGCGGGGAGGTCTCGGAGGCGTGCTTGGGCGTCCTGGTCGAGTTGCTGCCCGTGGTGGATGTCGTGTCACGGTCCGGGGTGGCTCGTCCGGCGGTGCTGGTCGATTCGGTGGCGTCGTCGTCGGTGTCGGTTGCGCGGTCGGTGCCGCGGGGCTTCTTCTTGGGTGCCGCGGCGGCGGGCTTGTCGGAGTTGGCAGTGGCGGCGTCATCCTTGGCGGCGGGTTTGGTCTCGGCGGCCGGCTCGGTTTCCGCAGTCTCGGATCCGGCGGCCGGCGTCGTGGTGGTGTCCGTGGTCGGCGCGGTGGTGGGATCTTCGGTCTCAGCGACGGGTGTTTCGGCGTCGATGTCGGTGGTGGCGTCGGGCTCAGCGGCCGCGGGGGTTTCGGCGTCGGGCTCGGCGGCCGCGGGAGGAGTCTCGGCGTCGGGCTCGGTGACGGCGACCGCATCGGTGGCGGGTTCGGCCGAGGCCGCGGCCGCCTCGGTGCTGTGGGTGGCCTGTTCTGCGGCGGCGCTGTCCCCTGCCGCCGATTCAGCGTCGTCCTTGGCGGTGGTGGTGTCGGCGGCGAGGGTGAGGGTGACTGCCCTGGATGTGGGAGCGGCGGCCGAGGTGAGGTTTCCGGTGATGGCCGAGCCGAAGTCGAGGGCCGCGGCGATGGTGCGCAGGCCGGTGGCGGTGGTGAATGCGGCGGCGTTGACGAGGCCGTTGACGGTGGCGGCCATGGCGTGGGGTAGGCCGTAGACGAGGGAGGGCAGCCCGGCGGCTTGCATGATGCCGGAGGCGGCGGTGGCCAATCCCGATGTGAGCGCGGTGATTACGTCGGCGGCGGCGGTGGTGATGTCGGCGGCGGCGGTGAACGGAACTGAGGCCAGGGATCCTGCGGTGTGGGCGACCTTGGTGACGGTGGTGATGCCGGCGCCGACGAGGACGGAGACGGCGTGGGTGTAGCTGGCGGGGCTCAGGGGTGCGGAGCCGATGGTGTTGATGACTTCTTGGATGGCGCCGGAGCGGGTGCCGTCGCCGATCCAGGTGGCGATCGCGTCGGAGGCGCCGTCGGCGATCTTGTCGAGGGTGATGGCGGCGGCGTTGGTGATGGTGGTGGAGGCGCCGTTGACGCCGGCGACGGCGGCGGTGACGGGGGCGGAGACGATGCCTTGGACGGCGGTGAGGAGGCCGTTGATGAGGTCGATGCCGGTGAGGGTCTTGCCGGCGCTGAGGAGGCCGTTGAAGGTGTTGAGGGCGTTGTCGACCTGGGCGGTCACTCCGGTGACAACCGTGTTGGTGACGGTGAGGACGTTGGCGCCGAGATTGTTGACGGCGCCGATGCCGCCGGTGACGAGGAGGCCGGCGATGTCGAGGGGCGTGTTGATGAGGCCGGTGTAGCTGGGTAGTGCCAGCGGGTTGTTGATGACGGTGGCGACGGCGTGCAGGGCGGTGCCGAGGGATCCGGTCAGGGTGGAGGTCAGCAGGTCGGCGAGCTGCCCGGTGGTCAGCACGATGGTGTCGTTGGCGGCGTCGACGGAGTTCGACAGGCGTGAGAGGCCGTTGCCTGCAGTGTCTTTGAGGGTCGTGAGGATCGCGGCCAGGGTCTGGTTGTCGGTGGCGTCGATGAGGCCGTCCCACAGGCTGTCGTTGAGGGTGGCGGCCGAGTCCAGGGCGTTGGCCAGGGTTTGGCCGGGGGTTCCGACGAGGCCGGTGACGGTGGTGGAGGCGGACTGCAGGGCGGCGTTGAGGTTGTTGATCAACGCGGTGACGTCGGCGGGGTTGATTGCGGCGGTCAGCTCTAGGCGCGGGGCCGAGACCTGGGGCAGCGACAGGTGCAGCGGTGTTGTCGGCGGGGGCAGCACCAGTGGGGTCAGGGTGAGGGCTGCGGCGGTGGTCAGGGCGAGGGCGGGAAGGGGCGAGCGGCGGGTTGCGGCGGCGTACATGAGGTCTCCTGCGAGCGGGCGGGATCCCAGGTTTTTACCTGGTGAGGGAAATTTACCAATGGCGGTGATTATCTCCGGGGTTTCACCAAGGTGTGAATTTTGCTCCTGCGCCGGCCGGACACTGCGACGCCTCGCGTCCAGAGGGCGGGGGCAATGCCATCGCCGCAGGTCACGCGCATGGGCGGGCAGTTCGAGATCGTCGACGCTGATGGGCGCCGGCGACGCGCGGCCATTAGTGGGGACGTGCTATCCCCGCAGCTCAGCGGCGGTTTCGCCTCAGTAGCTGCGCCACCAGGTCGCCTGGGTCACCAGCTGGGCGTTTTGGGTGACCAGCTGCGGGGCCTGCTGCGGCTGCTGATCGGCGAGCTGGCGCACCAGCTGAGGCACTTCCGGGTTCATGCCATCCACGACATGCTGGCGCCTTCGGCCTTGGAGGCGGTGCGGCTGGCACGCAGTTGGCTGCGCTGGTCTCGGGCGATGCGGCGGGACAGCACGAGGTCCTCGCGCCAGGAGAGGCAGCGGAGGGTGTCGGCCAGGCCGTTGATCTGGGCGTCGCTCAGGCCAGCCAGCTCGCCGGCGCCATCATGGGCTGCCAGCACGACGATGCCGCGCATCAGCGGCACGTTCGAGGCGCTGAATCGCGTTGTGGCCAGGAGGAGTTCGGCGGCGCTGCGGTTGACTCGGCGGTGCGCTCGGTGCGTGGAGGGGGTGAACCAGAAGTCGATGCCCGCCGTGTTCGTCAGGGTCTCCAGGCTGGTCTCGCGGATGAGGTCGGCGATGTCGTCGACGGATAGGACGCGGCGCTTGTACAGCTCGCCGTTGTGGCTGGCGTGGAGTACTTGAATCATGGTCGGGCCCTTTGTCCGTCGGTCGAAGGTGCGCACCGCCAACGTAACTCTCGGTGACCAGCTGGGCCGCATGCGGCGCGGGACGTGCTATCTGCGCTGGTGAGAGACTGTGGGTTCAGCGTCGGAGCCTTCCCGCTCTACCCGGGGGTGAATCACCTGAGGTTTTGTGCCGCCTCCATTGTGGGCTGTTCCTCGGTGTTGAGGGCAGCGTAGTAGAGAGTCTCGAACTCGTTGGGTGGGAGC
>NZ_JACKTL010000001.1 GCF_025822245.1 Mycolicibacterium hodleri | reverse complement strand
CCGTGCCTACCCCGAAAGCACAGAACTTCTTCAGCGAATCCGGTCGATGCCTCCGAAGTGAACCCCTACGTCTTGAGTGCGACCCCCGTCACGCTGTATAGCTAACTGAATTGTTAACGGGTCGAATATCGGTGAGCGGAAAGAAAGACCACCAGCCATTTGCCGGTATGATCGGCACCCGGGTGGAGATGTCTGCCGAACCGCTGATCAACGTTGCAAGGGACTTCATGAGTACCGAGAAGTTGACGATGGCCGCACAGGTCGCGGCCAAGACCCGCGAAGCCGGACCCGATCACGACCCCTCTTCGTTGGCGCTCCCGCTCGCGCTCTACCGTGCCGTGACCGCCTTCGGTCGGGTCGCCGCCGAGGAGTTGGCCCCGGTCGACCTCTCGATGAGCCAGTTCAACGTTCTGACCGTCCTCAAGCGGGCCGAGAGGCCGATGACGATGGGCGCACTAGCGGACTCTATTTCTGTACGCCAAGCCAGCCTGACGAGCGTGGTGGACACGCTGACCAAGGCAGGTTTTGTCACACGCAAGGTGAATCCCCGCGATCGGCGCCGGTTGTGGTCGCGATATCGAAGAAGGGCGATCAGTTCATGACCGAGTTTCTGCCCGGTCATTACGACTTTCTGCAGAGACTCTTTGCCGGTATCAACCCGCGACACAGGCAGCAGCTGCTTGCACGACTGAACGAACTAATAGATTGCTTGGAGAACTACCCGAGTGGCCAGCGCACCTCCTGATCGGTCCCCGGGTATAGGACGGTCGACGCCGCTACGGTGCTGACGTCCACTCACCGGTCCTCGCTTGGCATCCACGGCTCCAACTGAGGGATCTATCGGGTGCACTCAGGTAGTGAGTACTCCCGAGAAGAACGTTCGCTCGTCGGCTAGGTTGCGTCCGACCTTGGTGAAACGTGGCAGTCCGCGTGGCGTTCAGGGTTTGTCGCGAGGTGCGAATGACATTGCAGCACAGAAAGAATTATTGATACGACGCTGCACGACCGCAGCGAAGAACTGTGTCGATGTGATGGTCGACAGTTTGCGTCGCCAGCCGCACCGCTGCGCCCGCTTGACGTGGGCATCGTCTCCCCTTCGAGGGTCGATTTACACAGAAGCCTAAATTTCTACCTTGCAGATATTCGGGAAGTATGATAAAAACTGGGTACTGTACTGGCTGAGAGGACGTCGAAGGTTGCTCAAAGACGCTTCAATTTGTGTGAGCTTGCTTGGAGCGGAAACACGCTTCGTAGATGTCGACGGCGTCCGTACCAGGACAATTCAGGCAGGGGAAGGTCCGGACCTCATTCTCCTGCA